>NZ_MIER01000001.1:0-43690 GCF_003590315.1 Reichenbachiella sp. MSK19-1
TATTTCATTAAGACATTATGGTGACTATTGCGAGGGTGTCCACCTCTTCCCATTCCGAACAGAGAAGTTAAGCCCCTCAGCGCCGATGGTACTCCGGTAATACGTGGGAGAGTAGGTCGTTGCCAGTTTTTATCAAAACCTTGATTACAGTGTAGTCAAGGTTTTTTTTCGTCTATACTTTTTTGATCCATAAATATTAGCTCAAAGACTGGATCAGTCGGTAAAGTTGGAGGAATAAACTCGATAGACGGGTTCGATATTTTAGTCCAATCATTCAAATTAACCTCAAGGACTTATAAGAGATGGTTATTCACGAAAAAAATAATGAATTTCGAACAATGAATCTTGAATCACGAAGTGATCTACGACCTCTCCCCATGAATACGGAGAGATCTGTTTTATGTACGTTTATTAGCTATCTCATCAATGACATTCTCCAAACCCTGTTTTCATTCTTACCCGTGTCTTTATTGAGTCATTTCCTGCATTTTACCCTCAAGTAACATGGCTTACCACGGATTGGAAAATCCTGAATCGTAATCTCATCATAAAAGCCTATGGAGGTCAACTTATCCCCTTTAAACTGTTCGGGGTGAATATTCTTTTCTCTTCTAGGTAAATGAAATATTGCTTCTCCCTTAGCTTCATCGAAACCACTTCGAAATAATCCAACATACCCTCGGCAACAACAAACTCAATAACTCCTTTTCCAATGCTCATTTTTCTGGCAAAGAAAATTAATTATAACATCCCCCCAGAGATACAGACTGATCCGATACGAGCTGTACTGTCCTCCGAGATAGAATGCTAGGTTTTGTTTTGGTGTTAATTTCTGAGGTATACTATTTCGATATTTTCCATAGTCAAATAACTGGCTGGATACGCTGAAACACTGGTTTCTAAGTCGGATACACTAAAGTAAAAACCTACACTCCAGAGCGTCATTAGAAGGAAGGTTATATTGTGTTTTTTATTTTGTATTGGTGGTGCGAACCATTTCTTAACAAGAAGATCGTGTGTTTTTGATATTATTTTGTAAGAAGAGGTGTGCTAAATTAATCACGTGTCTCTTTAAGATAATTACATCTGTAGTCATTTGATCAGTCGTAGGGTAAAGTCGTTGAGGATATTCATGTAGATATTGTAGTAGTCGTAGGGGAGAAGGTGTTGGTCTTCGTCTTTGGACATCTGTAGGAAATACTGGATGTTGCCGAGTGACGCCCAGTCGTGGAGCATGTCTGGGTCTTTGGTTTTTTTGACAGGGTCTTCGAGTTTGTAGTATTCTTTGAGGGCGCGATTTTGTAAGGCATTGCTATGGAATGACTCTAGGCTAAGTCCTCTTACACTGCCCATGACGGGGGATTTGATATTGTAGGGAGTAGTGTCTTGGGTATTGATTACTTGCTCATCTAGGGAGAGGATTTTGGCTTTCTGTCTGGCTTTTTGCACGATGCTTTTCAGTCCACCGAAGGAACTAATTGTCTGCGGATCGAACTGTAGAAAATGTGTGTGTCTATCGGGATCAGAAAAGAGACTGTCTCCTCTGTCATTGTCCAGTAGGAAAACTGACTGTTCGGGCTGGTTCGTGGCATGGAAGAGGCGCATTTCTTTATTTTTCCATAGGTACCACTCTATCGTTCCTGCAAATAACCCTTTGTAACCTAGCTCATGGAGTGTGTCAGCGATATCGTTGCAGTATATGTTTTCGGTATTGTAAAAGTAGCTGGTATGGTAATCAAAGGTAGATTTGAGTAGTTTTTGGTGTGTTTTGATATCCGAGATGAACTCTTTAAAGGAGTAGATAGAAGCGAGGCTGTGATGGTAGGTGCCTCCCAGCAGGGATAGTTTGCCTTGTTTTAAGGCGTTTTTGATCAGGGTGATGGTTTCTGGATCGAATTTAGACATCAGCGTGATGAAAGAACCTGACAAGTAGAGTGAGATCGGCGTGTCATCCTGAGTAGTTAGCTGAACTGCCTCATGGAGAGTCTCACGATGTTGCCCCTGATAGGCAATCATGAAATTCTCTTCTGACTGGATGGGTTTGAAGTAGGGCTTTTGATGCCCTATATCAAAAAGGGTAAATGACTCCAGAGAGTAGGTGAAATCAAAAATCAGTGCTAGGGATAGTGTTTTGTTCATGAGGTGGTAGACTCAATGATACGCATTATTTTTTTGTTGGAGTTATCCCATGTCAGTGTATCAAGTAGAGATTTGTTTTCGCTAGCGATATGGTGCGCTACTTTTTCGTTTTTGAGCAGGGATACGATGTGTCTGGCGAACTTGTCACTGTCGTCGAAATCTGCTGTGAGCGCGCTGGTCAGTACCTCAGACGCACCAGAGTTTTTGGACAGTACCATGGGGACTTTGGCAGCAGCGGCTTCTAGTGCTGTGAGACCAAACGGTTCGGATACCGAAGGCATGCAGTATACGTCTGCCATGGCGTAGGTCTTGATCATATCTGGTTCCTGTAGGTAGCCTGTGATGTGAAATCGACTGGCGACCGCTGAGTGTGCGCCTGCTTCGATGAGAGATTTGTATAGGTCACCTTCTCCTGCCATGATAAAGCGGCTGTTAGGGTAGAGCTCATCTACTTTCTCGGCGATTTCTAAGAATTTAGTAGGTCCTTTTTGTCCGGTCAATCGACCAACGAATAGGACGATTTTTTCTTTGAATGGACTTTTGTATGATGGGTAGTCTTGCTGTTTGCATCCATTGTGTACTACTTCTATTTTGTTCTCAGGGATCCCATAGTGGCTATTGATGATGTCTTTGGAGTAGTGACTGACGCAGATGATCTTGTCTGCTTTTTGGAAGGCTTCTTTTTCCAAGTCAAAAACCCATGATCCTGCATTTCCGCAGTTACGGTCATAGTCCAAGGAGTGTACATGTAGGATGAGAGGTTTGCCGAGTTTACGTTTTATGTCTATGGCTGCTCGGAAGGTGATCCAGTCGTGTGCATAGACCGCATCATAGTCTACTTGGCCAGCAGCCTCTGCGATTTGATTCGAAAAATCATTGAGTTGGTTTTGCAGTTTAAGGGCTTCTTGTTTGTTGGGTGTACGACTGGTGTTTTGATCACTCCAGTAGGGAGAGATAGCCGTCTCGATGTTGACTTTAGAGATTTCGGAGATGACGTTGAAATCGCTGAAGTCCGCTAGGTTTACTCTTTGTTTGGAGAGGGAAATATTGTTCTCGATAGCGTCTAACGCTTCCATGTCATCTGGCTGTATAATGGTTAGCGTGCTGTGATGCGAGAGGTATTGGGAGATTTCATGAGCGGCGATACCGAGACCGCTATTTTTAGCGCTAGGCTCGCCAGGTCCTAGCATAAGGATTTTTAGTTTATTCATGAGATGGTTTGGTTGAAGGTGGATAACCTTGGCAGAAAAGTCCGTTGATCTGCCAAGGTTAGGATTAGTTTTTAGAGCGCTAAAACACAGTTTTGTTCATTGGAGACGCCATTGTCAACATAGCGATCTGCTTCTTCTTCGTTGACCCACTGTGTCCCGTTGACCAAATAGCGGTACTCGTAGCTAACGTCTTTAGGTAGTTCCATGACGAGTTTGAAGTCGCCATTTTTCATTTTTGTAAAAGGGTTCTCTTGTAGGCTCCAATTGTTGAAACTGCCAGAGAGTGAAATGTTCTCTATGTCTTTTGCTTCTTTTTTGTTGATCGTCCAAGTGACCTTGCATAGATCCTTGGATTTGAAAAATTGCTTTTTAATACTCATGATCGAAGAGGGTTTAGTTTATAAGTATTTCGTTGAAATTGATCGAAAGTTTCAGTTCTAGCACGCCGTTTACCATTTCGCTATCTGCGAGACATTCCTTGCCATCTACCATGATGGAGTTGGGTTTGTCATCCAGTCCATGGAACCTGCCAATGTACTGGTGGTATTCCGTATCAAACTGTCCTTCGCAGGATTGTTTGATTTTCCATTTGCTCATGTCCGATGGGGTAGAAACGAATGTCTTGACAGAGCACTGTCCGTCTTTATATTCATAGCCGTCGCCTTTGTCTTCGTAGAGTTTCGATATTGTTTCTACAAAAGGTTTGTAGAAGTTGAGCGTGAGCTCCTCGACGATAATCTCACCGACATATTGCATGGTAGGTTGTTCAGGAATCATGGCACCTGCACGTACAAATAGCGGGATCTGGTTAAGAGGGGCAGATACTTTGATTTCTCGCTGTCCTTCTTCGATCGCATCTGTCCAGTAGTTGTACCAGTGACTTTTAGGTAAGTACATGAGTCTACTGACAGCTTTCTCCTCAGAGATCGGACAGATCAAAAGATGATCACCCAGCATGAATTCTTCTTCCCTGTAGAAGGTCTCAGGATCGATGTGCGCCTCCATGTGTAGTGAGCGTAACATTGGTATGCCTGAAGTACTGTACTGCCAAAAGGTCGTGTATATGTAAGGCAAGATACGGTAGCGCATCTCGATGAACTGGCGGACGATATCTACATATTGCGCATCGAATTTCCAAGGCTCTTTGTCTCCATGGTCTCCAGAAGAGTGGGTACGAAAGAAAGGGTGGAAAACCGCCATCTGTATCCATCGCGTAAAGAGCTCGCCGTTGGGTGAGCCGATGAATCCGCCTACATCTGATCCCGCAAAAGAAATCCCTGATGAACTGAGTCGCTGACATTGAATGTTGGCTAGTTTGAGCTGTTCCCAGCTGGCAGAGTTGTCTCCTGTCCAGACCGACGCATACCGTTGTACACCCGCATAGGCTGATCTAGTGATGGTAAAGGCTCTTTTGTTGTCTAGGTAGCGTTGCTGTCCTTCGCAGGTAGCCTGTGCCATCAATGACCCATAAACGTTGTGTGCCTTGCGGTGGCTACATGGGTGTCCATCAAAGTCGAAGCGAACATCATTGGGAAAGGTGCCATCCTCGAAAGTTGCAGGTTCGTTCATATCGTTCCATACCCCGTCTACTCCGTCATGGATGAGCCCTTCGTAGAGCGTACCCCACCATTTTCGCGTGAGTTTTCTCGTGAAATCTGGGAAGTGACATGGTCCAGGCCATACACTCGCTTTGAGGAGCGCGCCATCCATGCGTTTGCAAAAGTGATTGCCTTTTCTACCTTGTTGGTAGACTTTGTATTTCTTGTCGATTTTGATACCTGGATCGATGATCACGACAGTTTTGAATCCATCTTTTTTCAGGTCCGCGATCATTTTTGTTGGCTTAGGAAATTTCTGCTTATCCCAAGTAAAGCACCTGAAGCCATCCATGTAGTCTATGTCTAGGTGAATGACATCACAGGGGATTTTGCGACTTCTGAATTCCTCGCCCAGTTTTCGCACGACGGATTCTGGATAATAGCTCCATTTACTCTGGTGGTAGCCTAGCGCCCATTTAGGTGGTAATGCTGCTGTACCTGTGAGGAGAGTGTACTTCTGCGCCACATCTATGAGTTTTGGTCCATAGATGAAGTAGTATCGCATCTCCCCACCCTGTGCCCAAAAGCTACAGGCATTGTCCCTTTCCTTACCGAAATCAAAAAAGCTGCGGAATGTATTGTCCATGAATATGCCATAACCTATTTGGCTATGCTGGCCCATATAGAAAGGGATGTTCTTGTAGACAGGGTCGGTATCATTGCCATAGCCATAGCAGTCCGTACCCCATAGTTCGCGTTTGGTACCGATCAAGTTTAGCTTGCCAGTCTTGTCTCCGAGTCCGTAGAATTTTTCTCCTTTGTGGAGCACTTTCGTGCAAATATTGATGGTGCCCCCGTGGTACTTGTGATCTTGCCAGTGGTAGCCTTTTTCGTCTTGGAAGACTACGGTACCTACTAGGTTGGTGATTTTGACGGAGAGGTTTTCTTTATTGATATAGCAGCGGAGCGTGGCAGTTTTGATAAGGAAACTTGCCTTGAGTTCCTCAAATTTGTATTCGGTACTACTAGGCTCGAATGCAGGATCTATCGCATAGGAAAAGTCATCTTCGAAATAGCCGTCATTGCCATGTCGAAACTTGATGATGTCCTGATGCACTACCGTGACCTCTAACGAAGCACCCGTGCCATGGATGATGAAAGCGTCATTCTTCTTTTCCCAAGAGGCGTATTTGCCTGAGTAAAACTCCTCTGCATCCTTGCCTTTGAAATTGTCAATATAGTTGCCTGAAAAATCACTTGATTTATCTACAGGTATGGTTCCCCCTGAAATTTCTTCCATTTTCAATTCATTTAATTGAAACAAATATACTTTTTCCTCAACTCTATCTCTTTGATTTAGTTGCCGCCCAGATTAATAATGTGTGAAATTTTCACTTCTCATAAAAAGAGCTTTTCTAATCCTCCATCTTGCATTAAAAAGATAGTAGATATAGGGTAACATTATTAAAATAATAATGGAATAAACAGGGATTGACAGAATAAGAAGAAGTGTCGGTGGTATTTTGATGCTTTGAAACTGTCAAACCGCATATAAATTACAAATAGTGCCAGTGCAGGGAAAAATGTAAGGCAAAGTTTCTGCCTGTCCGGGAAGACTTATTATCTTTCCCAAATCTCAAACAAAGAAGCATGAGCGGGAGAATCCAACAAAGCAAAGAACCAAAACTAGAAGATAAAATGCTCACCGAAGTGGCTTGGGAGGTGTGTAATCAAGTCGGAGGCATATATACGGTCATCCGATCCAAAGCACCTGTGATGGTCGATAAGTGGAAGGATAACTATCTCCTGCTGGGGCCAAAGATCAACTCTAACGTTAGTTCTGATTTCGAGCCAGATCCATACTCTAATAGCCCGATAGCACAGGTAGCGCGTGAACTCAGAGAGATGGGCTGGGATGTGGAGTTCGGGACATGGCTGGTGTCAGGTAGGCCACAGACTGTTTTGTTGAATCCGCATAGTGTTATGCACGAGTTGGGAAATATCAAATATTACTATTGGCAAAACCATCACATCGAGTTTTCTCATCACGATTCTTTGATAGATGAGGTGATGGCCTTTGGGTATATGGTGCATGAGTTCCTTTCCCGTTTTGCTAGAGTATGTTTGGAGCAAGGGGTGGAGTTGCTGGCACATTTTCACGAGTGGATGGCTGGGACTGCTATTCCTGATATTCGCCGAGAGCAGATTCCTATCAAAACGATTTTCACGACTCATGCAACTCTACTGGGGCGGTATTTGGCGATGAATGATCCGTATTTTTATGATCATTTGCCATATTTGAACTGGGAGACTGAAGCACGGAACTTTAATGTAGATACTATCGCTCGGCTGGAGCGAGCCTGTGCGCATGGTGCTAATGTGCTGACGACAGTGAGTGAAGTGACTGCCAAAGAATGTGTGCATTTGCTAGGCAGGAGTCCGGAAGCTATTTTGCCGAATGGCCTCAATATAGACCGCTTCTCAGTGGTTCATGAGGTGCAAAATCTACATCACCGTTACAAGGAACAGATCAACCATTTTGTAATGGGACACTTTTTTCAGTCCTATTCTTTTGATCTGGATAATGTCATTTACTTTTTTACTTCAGGACGTTTTGAGTTTAAAAATAAGGGATATGATCTAACCTTGGAGGCACTGGCTCGCCTCAATCATAAGATGAAAGAGCAAAACGTCAACAAGACGGTGGTTATGTTCTTTGTGACCAAGCAGCCTTTTCATAGTATTAATCAGGAAGTAATGACTTCTAGAGCAGTGATGGAGGAGATCGATCACAACTGTGAGTCCATCATGCAGCAGTTGAAAGAGCGTCTGTTCGAGGCGGCAGCCGTGAATCCTGACCATAGATTGCCAGTACTCAACGAGCTGGTGGATGACTACTGGAAGCTGCGCTATAGACGTACGATACAGTCGTGGAAGTCTGATCGACTGCCCAGTGTCGTGACGCATAATCTGATCAATGATGGAGATGATCAAGTACTTAGTTATCTCCGGAGTGCCAATCTACTCAACTATGAGTCTGACAAGGTGAAAATCGTCTACCATCCAGATTTTATATCATCGACGAGTCCACTGTTTGGGATGGATTATGGTCAGTTCGTGAGAGGGTGTCATCTGGGGATTTTTCCGAGCTATTACGAGCCATGGGGCTATACACCTGTCGAGTGTCTGGCACGGGGAGTATCTGCTGTGACCTCCGACCTATCTGGGTTCGGGGACTATGTCAAGGGACTACCGATGGGGGATGAGGAACATGGCCTCTATATGATAGAGCGTGCCAATCAAGACTATGATACTGCAGCGGAGCAACTGTCCGAAAAGATGCTCACTTTCGTGATGAGTAGTAGTAGAAAACGAATAGAAACAAGAAATAAAGCAGAGGATCTTTCTGAAGCGTTTGACTGGGTCAACCTGATCAAGCACTATGAGCATGCCTATGACCTGGCATGTGAGAAATTTCCAATAGAAAACTAATAAAACCAATAACCAACAATAACAATGTTGAACGAAGAAGATAAGATATTTATAGCGGAGAGAGGGAGTGATTTGAGCAATGTCGAGCGTCAAATCGAAAATTTCAAGAAAGGGTTTCCCTATCTGGATGTCCAACGAGCAGCTGCTGTGGGGGATGGAATTATTCATCTTTCGGAGGCGCAGGTCGAGGCGTTGACTAAGGAATATCAGGAAGCAAAGGCTGATAAAAAGGTACTAAAGTTCGTGCCAGCATCAGGTGCAGCGACACGTATGTTCAAAGATCTTTTTGCATTCGTGGCGGATCAAAACCTAGCAGAAAATAAGGCCGCTCAGGTTTTTATGGAAGGGTTGGCCGATTTTGCATTTTATGATAAGCTCTCATCGTATTTTGAAGATGTCAATGCCGCGCCAGCGCACGAAGTAGTAGACAAATTACTGTCTGATGAAGGAATGGAATATGGCTCTTTGCCCAAAGCACTTTTGCAATTTCATCCATACGAAAAAGGTGCTCGCACACCACTGGAAGAACATTTCGTGGAAGGCGTGCACTATGCACAGTCAGGAGATGGAGTGGTGCATTTGCATTTCACGGTATCGCCGCAGCATTTGCCCAAGTTTGAAGATTTGGTCGGAAAGGTAAAGCCTGGGTTTGAATCAGCGTTTGGGGTTACTTTCGACATTACGTTTTCACAGCAAAAAGCATCTACTGATACCATAGCTGTAGATCATGCCAATGCGCCATTCCGTGAGGAGAACGGCACGATACTGTTTCGTCCTGCGGGGCATGGAGCCTTGCTAGAGAATCTTAATGATCTGGATGCAGATATTATTTTCATTAAAAACATAGATAATGTAGTACCTGATCGTCTCAAGGCGGATACTTATGCATATAAGCAGGCCTTGGCAGGACTACTCGTAGGCTACCAAAACGAGGTTTTTGGTCTATTGAAAGATGGTATAAATGATCCTGTAGCAGTCGCCAAACAATTGGATGAAAAATACTTCTTGAAAACAAGTGTTGGGTTTGCCGATCTGTCAAAGGATGAGCAAGTTGCTGAATTGAAGACCAGACTCAATCGGCCGATTCGGATCTGTGGAATGGTCAAGAATACGGGAGAACCAGGCGGAGGGCCATTCTGGGTCAAAGAGGCCGACGGTAGTGCATCGCTACAAATCGCGGAGACTGCACAGATTGATTTGGAAAATGCAGAAAAGTCTGCCATGCTTAAGAATTCTACACATTTCAATCCTGTAGATCTTATCTGTGCGACCAAAGATTATCAAGGGAAGAAATTTGATTTGCTACAATACCGTGATGACGAAACGGGCTTTATTACGAGCAAGTCAAAGAACGGTAAAGATCTGAAAGCGATGGAGCTACCAGGTCTATGGAATGGAGCGATGGCGAAGTGGAATACGTTGTTTGTCGAGGTTCCGATCTCTACCTTTAACCCCGTCAAAACGGTCAATGATCTACTCAAAGAAACCCATCAATAAGATTTAACAATTTTTAACCGCCAGATGGAAGGGATGGTTTTTAGCTGATTGAGCCCTGTGGAGGGCTTTTTGTCGTGTTTTGAGATGAAGTCTATTGTCGTGTAGGGTGAAAGTCCTTGGTCAAGGCCGGTGATGTATTTCAAAAAATAGCCAAGTCTTTTACATTTGTTGAGTTTTGAAGAAAATAGTGAATAGCTAAATAATGGAAACAAGCGCAAGTACAGAAGAGAAGAAAGATCTACAGCAGAAAGTAAAACAAGTTTATGATGAGGTAGGTAAGGTCGTGGTAGGACAGCAGTACATGGTCAACCGCCTAATGATAGGACTGTTTACCCAAGGGCATATTTTGCTCGAAGGTGTGCCTGGTTTGGCCAAGACTCTTACAGTCAATACCCTCGCCAATGTCCTGCATTTGGACTTCAAAAGGATACAGTTTACGCCAGACTTGTTGCCAGCGGACTTGATCGGTACGATGATTTACAATCAGAAGGCGTCTAACTTCGAAGTGAAGAAAGGGCCAATTTTCTCAAATCTGATTTTGGCAGATGAGGTGAACCGGTCTCCTGCCAAAGTGCAATCTGCACTTCTAGAGGCGATGCAAGAGAAGCAAGTAACGATAGGTGAGACTACTTTTCAGTTAGATAGACCGTTTCTAGTGCTAGCGACTCAAAACCCAGTAGATCAGGAAGGGACGTATCCACTGCCAGAGGCACAGGTCGATAGATTCATGATGAAAGTCCATGTAGATTATCCATCCAAAGAAGATGAGCTAGAAATCATGCGTCGTATGTCGAATATGAAGTTTGATAATAAAGTAAACACCGTCCTATCGAAAGAAGATATTTTTGAAATCAGAAAGGCGATTAATGAAGTTAACCTTTCAGAGTCACTAGAGAAATATATCATCGAATTGATTTTTGCGACACGTGATCCTAAAGCGTATGGCATGGAGCAGGAGGCGAACTATATCCAGTTTGGTGCTTCACCACGTGCATCGATCAATTTGAATCTAGCTGCTAAAGCGGTAGCTTTTTTGGACGGGAGAGATTTTGTATTGCCAGAGGATATCAAAGAGGTAGCAGGTGATGTGCTTAATCACCGTATCATTCTCAACTACGAAGCAGAAGCAGATGGAGTCACGACTCAGGCGTTGATAAAAACACTACTGAATAAAATCAACGTTAATCGATAAAAATAAAGCAATATGGAGAGTTGATAATACTCTCGAATGATATGAAATAACGAAGCGCCTCCTTGGAGGCGCTTTTTTTATGATCGCTTCACAAATTCTTAACACACGTAAAGAAGCCGTCACAATGCATCAACCTTCTTTAACATAAACATAACTAGTTCGTGCATCATGGTCTGGTCGTCCTGATTCAGTTTTGCGAAACAAAATTGAAACTATACAATTGGAATATTTAAAAATTAAAACAATGAAAAAGTTATTATCTCTTTTAATGATGGCAGGTGTCATGGCTTCTATGATCTCATGTTCTGAAGATGACGGTGGGTCTATTGATGGCGATGGCGATGGTGATGGTGTCGATGGAAATGTATTGGTAGAAGCAAATATTTCTGCTGATGAGACTTGGACAAGTGATAATGTTTATGAGTTAGGTGGTAGAATTACTGTATTGGATGGTGCTACTTTGACTATCGAGGCTGGAACAATCATTAAAGGACAAGCAGGTACAGGGTCAAACGCTACTGCACTTATGGTAGCACGTGGCGGAATGTTGATGGCAGAAGGTACTGCTGATGCTCCAATTATCTTCACGTCTGTTGCAGATGAGATTACTCCTGAAGATGTTGCTGCTGGTAACACTGTGAGTCCGAATTTGAACTCGGATATTAATGGTTTGTGGGGTGGTGTTCTTGTTTTAGGACGTGCGCCTATTATTGCTTCTAACTGGGAGACAGGTGACAAAGATCAAAGTGAAGTTACTATGGAAGGTATTCCTTCAAGTGATACCAATGCAATTTATGGAGGTTCTGATCCAGAAGATAACTCTGGTGTTTTGAAATACATCTCTATTCGTAACGCAGGTAGTTTAATAGCTCCTGGTAACGAGATTAATGGCCTAAGCTTAGGTGGTGTAGGTTCTGGAACTACAATCGAGAATATTGAAGTAGTTGCTAATCAAGATGATGGAATTGAAATTTTCGGAGGTACTGTAGATATTACTAATGTATTGGTTTGGAACTCTTCTGATGATGCACTTGATACTGATCAGGACTGGACTGGTACTTTAAACAACTTTATCATTATAGATCCAAGAGATGGCGGTTCAGGTTTTGAGCTTGATGGTCCAGAAGGGGAATCTGCTAGCACAGGTTGTCATACTTTCATCAACGGAACAGTTTATGCAAGCAACACTGGTTTGGCTAGTTTGGTGGATTGGGATGATAATACCAATGCTCAGGTGAAAAATGTTTACTTCTATGGTATGGCTGCTGATTATGTAGATGGTATTGCTTCATACAATGGAAGTGGTTGTGGTACATCTGACGGATGGGAAGCCACTTTGGCTGATGGTGTAGAGGTTGCTGATGTATTCGGTGATGTTACGGTTTCAATCGTTGCTAAAAATGCAAACACTGTAGGAGCTGATGCTTCAAAATTTGGATGGACTTGGGCTGCTAAGGCTGGGAAATTAGCTGAAATTGGTCTTTAAGAACAAAGAAAACTTAATATAGATTTCTAAATCTGTATATAGAAAAATCATTTTCTGAATTAAGCTTCAGCCGAAAGGTTGGGGCTTTTTTGTTTTCATTGTTATCTAAATGTTAACTCTTTTGATAAGTAGTAGGGTACTTTTAAATATTTGATAAAACACTAAGTGCCAATGTCCCTTATGGAGAATCTAGTTTTGCGCAAGATTTTAAAGTGATTCAGAAAATGAAAAAAATTATTTTATCGGTACTCTTATTAGGTGCCATTTCCTCTGTCTTTGCCCAAACTGGGACGGTTCGAGGTACTGTGACTGATAGGTCAAATGGAGAACCTCTTTTTGGAGTAACAGCTATTGTAGCAGGTACATCCAAAGGAGCAGTGACCGACTTTGATGGGAAGTTTGAGTTTAATCTTGCACCAGGTGTTTATAACCTGCAATTCTCATTTATTTCTTTTGAAAAAGTCAATGTTACAGATGTAGTCATAGAGGCAGGTGAGACCACAGTGTTGCACAACATAATGATGGCTGAGTCTGCTGAGACCTTAGAGGCTGTAGTGGTGTCAGCTGAGATGATTAAAAATTCAGAAGTTGCTCTTCTTACGATGAAAAGGAAATCTCCTGCCGTGATGGATGGGATTTCTGCTGCTAGTTTTGATAAAATTGGTGATTCTAATGCAGGTGATGCGGTGAAACGTGTGACTGGTGTGTCTGTAGAAGGAGGTAAGTATGTCTTTGTTCGTGGGCTTGGTGATCGCTATACCAAAACAATGTTGAATAATGTAGATATACCAGGTTTGGATCCTGATAGAAATAGTCTACAGATCGACATTTTCCCAACCTCATTGTTGGATAATATGATGGTAGCCAAATCTTTCACTGCCGATATGCCCGCAGATTTTACTGGAGGACTGGTCAATATTGAAACCAAAGATTTTCCTGATGAGCGTATTTTTGATATTTCTGTAAGTACAGGTTTTAACCCGTCTATGCATTTTAATGATAACTATTTGACCTATGAAGGTAGTAGCACTGATTGGCTGGGGTTTGATAGTGGAAAGCGAAGCTTGCCAGCTTATGCTAGGGAATCAACTGTGCCAACGCCTATAAGTGGTCATTCTGAACAGGAAGTCAATAGTTTTGTTAAGAGTTTTGACCCATCTTTAGCTACTCAGCGATCGACAAGTTTCATGGATTATGGTTTGAGTGCTACTTATGCCGATCAGTCTTCTGTAGGTACTGGTAAACTGGGATACATGTTTTCCCTTTCGTATAAAAATTCAACCAAGTATTTTGATGACGTAGTATATGGTGAGTATCAACTTTCTCAAGACCAATCTAGAAACGAGCTACAGTATGCACTTATTCAAAATGGTGAAAGAGGAGAATCCAATGTATTGTTAGCTGGGCTGGCAGGTATTGCCTACAAAACTCAGCAGTCTAAGTATAAATTGATGGTGATGCATCTTCAAAATGGAGAATCGACAGCTCTTAAGCTTGATGTTGACAATGACGGAGACGGTGCTGTTGGTCAGTCTGGATATCTTGCAGGTTCTGACAACTTGGGCTATACTCAAAGAGGATTGACCAATTTGATGCTCAATGGGGAGCATAATAACTCCGACGGAAGTTGGAATGTAGATTGGAAATTGGCATCAACCTTTTCGAATATAAAGGATCCAGATATCAGAAGGACTACATTTACCTATATTGGTGACACACTATTTTCGCCAGGTGCTGGAGGGAACCCTAGTCGAACATGGAGATACTTAGATGAAGTTAATCTGGTAGGGAGGGTAGATATTACCCGTGAATATCAGATATTGGGTCAAGACGCAAAACTAAAGTTTGGTGTGAGTCATACCTACAAAAATAGGGACTATGAAATATTAATTTACAACCTACAGTTCTTTGGTTCACAGCCTGATTTTGATGCTAATCCTGATAACGTATTATTGGATGAAAATATTTACCCCAATGGTACAGTGTATTTCCAGACAGGAAACAATGAACCAAACCCGAATGCTTACAATTCAAATTTGAACAATACGGGTTTTTATATCTCCAATGAGTTTAACCCGCTGGATAACCTGAAAGCTATTGTAGGGATAAGAGCTGAGAAATTTGTTCAAAGACATACAGGTAGAGATATAGAGTATGCTAACTTCGGGGAAAATGGAGATGGCCGAAACCTCGATAATGAAGTAGTATTGGATGGGTTTGATTTCTTTCCAACAGTTAACTTGGTCTACAGTGTTACAGAATCGATGAATCTAAGAGGATCCTATTCGCGTACGATCGCTAGACCTTCTTTTAAGGAGCTTTCTTTTGCGCAGATTATTGATCCCCTGACCAATAGGATTTTTGACGGAGGTCTGTATGCTTTTGATGGTTCATGGGATGGAAATCTTCATGAAAGTAAGATTAATAACTTCGACTTGAGATGGGAAACTTATATGCAAAGAGATGAAATTCTCTCTGTGAGTGTGTTTTATAAGACTTTCCAAGATCCAATCGAATTGGTTAGAATTCCACTTCAGGCCACTAGTACGGAGTACCAACCAAGAAATGTTGGAGATGGAACTGTGTTGGGCGTAGAATTGGAGTTTAGAAAGAACTTAGGTTTTGCAGGAAGTTTTATGGAGAATTTTAGTTTGAATGGGAATTTGACGTTAGTTAAATCTCAAATTGAAATGACTGAAACGGAGTATAATTCGAGAGTTAATCAAGCCAGAGATGGTCAGACAATTGAGAATACAAGACCTATGTCAGGACAAGCGCCTTATATAGTGAATGGGGGTATTAGCTATAACAATTCCCTCCTAGGTATAGATGCGGGTATGTTTTACAATGTAAGAGGAGCCACGCTGACGATAGTAGGTGGAGGGATATTCCCAGATATTTATGAGCAGTCATTCCATAGCTTGAACTTTAACTTGAATAAGTCATTGGGCAAAGAAGAAAAATCAAGTATAAGTATAGGGATTGATAATATTTTAAATTCTGAAAGAAGAATAGATTATGTAGGCTATGAGGCAAGTAACCAGCCTTATACTAGATATAGCCCTGGTACAAGTTTTAATGTCTCTTATAAGCTGTCTATCTAATAAAGAAAGACGAATAACAATAACACCAAAAACCAATCTACCCTAAGATAGGCCGATTCATCTCTGATGGATCGGCTTTTATTTTATCTGCTTGAGAGAGGTTTTGAGTGCATCGAGTTGGCGCTGACCTGCTTCTAGCTGTGCGGCTAGCTTATCCGCATGAGGAGAGTTTCTACGCCTGAGGCGGTGGAGGTCTTTGCTAGTTTTGCGATTGGCTCGTTCCTGTTTGTCGATTTGATTCTGTAGGATAGTTGTGTAGTATTCTATTTTGAAATCAATCAAGAGGAACTTCAAATCCTTCTTTAAGGCAGTACTTTGTTGGGGATTCAAACTCTCGTCTGCTGGTGCGACCATGAGTAGTGGTCCGCGGTAGTCTCCCTTTTCCAGTTTGGAGACGAAGGTTACAGGTGTGTTTGCATCTCCTTTGGCAGGTAGTGTGAGGGTGTAGTGTGTCTTGTGGTTGTATATGTAGGTTTTTGCTTTAATATAGCGCCACCACACTTTTTTGACTTGCTTGTAGGGGAGGGTAAATCGAGTACTGTATCCTTGATAGTTTTGACCTCCTACTGTGAAGTGGCTCTCCGTGACATTGAGGGAGTAGTTTTGAGCATTCAGACTCGTCGAATGGGAGGCTATCAGTAAAAGAGTTAGCGATAATAAATATGTAGCTTTCATTCGTGAGATCATTACAGAAATCGTGCCTAGGTGTGGATTCAAATATAGAGTGCAATTGTATAATTCAAGTTCTATTGATCCATTTTATACGCGGTTGACTAATAAACTACTGCTGAGAGTGCATAAATATTGTCTTATTTCACTGTTAGCCAATATACTATTTTAGGATGTACAGATAGCTTTTGGTATAGGTGAAGCAAGGGATTAGAGTTAGATTAGAATGCAAAGATATAATTTGATTAAAGTCCTGATAATTCCAATATTGAACTATTTTTGCCACTTGTCAAACCTGCATTGCTTAGTGTATTTCTGCTTGGCTTTGAGTGGTTTATGGAAAATTATTTGATTTAAATATTTAGATACGTCTGAATACATGAGTAAAACAGCTCCCTTAACAGCTAGATTGAAATATGCTTTTGATAATTATATATCAAAAGGTACAGGTACATTGATAGGAGGATTAGCTCTTCTTACGTTGGTATTAGTATTTATTCTAGCCGTGATCCTCATTCTTTCGGGGATACATCCTGACCAATCTATTTCGTTCACCATCTTTGATTCCTTATGGGAAAACATGATACACATGCTGGACCCTGGTACACTAGGGGATACAGATAGTGACTGGGGTATGCGTAGTTATCTGCTCTTCGTGACACTGATTGGGGTAGTGGTATTGTCTACACTTATTGGTTTGGTATCCAATGGTATCCTGACCAAAATAGAGGAGTTAAGAAAGGGACGTTCATTTGTTATAGAAAGAAACCATACACTGATCTTAGGTTGGTCTTCTAAAATATTTACTATCATTTCGGAGCTGATTGAAGCAAACGAAAATTTGAAAGAAGGCGTCATTGTTATCCTTGCAGACAAGGATAAGGTGGAGATGGAAGATGAGATCAAATTGAAAGTCGGAGATACACGTAATACACGTGTGATCTGCAGAACGGGTGATCCTATTGATATAGATGATATTCATATTGCGAACCCGTTCGATTCTAAGTCTATCATCATCCTAGATAAGGATAACGAGAACTCTGATTCACAAATTATAAAAACGATCGTAGCGATCGTGACAAACCCTAGGAGAGAAGAGTTGCGTTCTGAGCCATACCACATTACTGCGGAGATTACTGATAGTAAAAACCTTGAGGTGGCTAAGATGGTAGGCAAGGATGAGGTCGAGTTGATTTTGTCAGATGATTTCATCTCTAGAATCATGGTACAGACTAGTAGGCAATCGGGACTGAGTGTAGTCTATATAGAGCTCATGGATTATGATGGTGACGAGATTTACTTCACAGACGAAAAGACAGAAGTGCTGGTAGGTAAGACCTTTAGAGACATCATATTTGCTTATGAGAAATCTGCCATCATGGGGATTCAGTTTGCAGATGGTACAGTGGCTATCAACCCACCGATGGATACGGTTTTTAACGATGGAGACAAAGTTATTGGTATCACTGAAGATGATGATACGCTAATTCCTTCTGGGCGAACTGACTATGAGATTGATGAGTCTCGTGTTGTACACCCTGATGACCCGAGCCAAGCAGATGAAAAAATTCTTATTATCGGATGGAATGATCGTGCAAAGAACATTATTAGTGAGCTCGATCAGTATGCACCGTTTGGTTCTACGCTGAAGATCGTGTCAAAATTTGAGGATCCTATTCCTGTCATAGAGAAGCTCAAATCAAATTTGAAAAATTTGTCTGTTGAGTTTGTCAAAGCAGAAACTACGGAAAGAGAGACGCTCGAAAACCTTAATATCCCTAGTTTCGATTATATCATGTTGCTATGTTATGAGCAGCACTTCCCTGTACAAGAGGCGGATGCACAGACGTTGATTACCCTGCTTCATATCAGAAGTATAGCAGAGCGTACGGAGAAACATTTGAATCTCGTGAGTGAGATGATCGATATGAAAAACCGTCAGCTCGCAGATATTACCAGTGCGGATGACTTTATTGTTAGTGATAAGCTACTTAGTCTATTGATGACTCAGGTGTCTGAGAACAAGTTTTTGATGCGTGTGTTCGAGGATTTATTCGATGCAGATGGTTCGGAGATATACATCAAGCCTGCCAAGGAGTATGTGACTCCTGGTAAGCCTGTCAATTTCTATACTGTGCTTGAATCTGCTGCCCAGCTCAATCAAGTAGCAATAGGCTACAGAATCTTGGCAAACAGCAGGAACGTCGAGAAGCAGTATGGTGTAGTTGTCAATCCTGACAAGGCAGAATATATCAACTTTACTGAGAAGGACGAAATAATAGTTCTATCCGAGGACTAATTCTCAGATAGAACTTAGTGCCCTTCTGATTTCTCTAATAGCCTTATTTCTATAGCTCTCCTTGGTAGTAGTACCTGCTATACGGTTGATGTATTGCATGATGTCTACTTTTTGATCTACATTCAACGTGTGGATCTTTTTTGCAATTTCTGATTCTAATGCCGGAAGATTCATCTTTTTAGTTGTTTTTGGTGGTCTTCAAAATAAACTAGAAATAAGGAAATTTGTCTGTCCACCGTGATTATCAATGTATTACAAAATAATGTTCAATATTAGGCTAAAGCGATGTTCAATTACATCAGTGAATTACCTAATTATAAGTTTACTGAATACCACTTATTTAGCAAGGTTTCATTCGTAATGATGAAATAATGATAGGTAGTTTCTTTGTCCAGATAAGGAATGGATATATCTTTGAAGCTCAACTAAAACACTACAGAGTTATGGCAATGTTAGGCTTAATCATCGTGTTGTTTGTGGCGGCAATTGTATGTGCATTTGTCCTGCCAAACGAAAAAGTAAGTAACCACGAAAAAGACTGGGACGTTTGATACTTTCCAGTCTTTTTTATTTCCCTTCCCTTTAGTCTTTCTAGTGTTTTCTCATATCTTTTTTTGGAGTAAATTCGTTTTACTTTCAAAATAGTATTCTATGAGTATCAAAAACACTACCTCCCAGATTCGTCTTCCTTTGTTATTATGTGTGGCCATTGCTGCAGGTATCTTTATAGGTGCTAATGTTACCGGGGGTAGTAATGATACGGTCAACTCTCGAAAGAGTGCTTTCAAGTTTCGAGAGATACTCAACTATATCGACGAGAACTATGTAGACGAGGTAGATCAAGATGAACTAGTCGATGATGCGATTGTTGCAATGCTCAAAGATCTCGACCCTCATACCGTTTATATCCCAGCAGAGGAGCAAGAGCTGAGCCACTCTCAGTTACAAGGTAACTTCGAAGGAATAGGGATTGAGTACAATATTTTTAGGGATACAATCTATGTCGTAGCACCCCTCAGTGGAGGTCCCTCAGAGGCTGTAGGGCTGATGACGGGAGATAAAATTATCAAGGTAAATGAAGAGCTCGTAGCAGGTATAGGTATTAGAACGAGAGGTGTGTTAGATAGGCTCAGAGGACCAAAAGGCTCTCTGGTAACTGTGACTGTGCTACGAAAGAATGTCGATGAGCTTTTAGATTTTGAAATTACGCGTGATAAGATACCTCAGTTTTCTGTGGATGCAGATTATATGATAGATGCGCAGACTGGATATATCAAGGTCAATCGATTTACGGCTACTACATTTGATGAGTTTCAGCTGGCTATGTCTCGACTGGAGGAGCAGGGTATGACACAGCTTATTTTGGACCTGACTGGTAACCCTGGGGGATACATGGATAGAGCGATCAAAATGGCGGATGAATTTTTGGCAGGTGATCCTATGATTGTGTTCACGAAAGGAAAGGAGTTTAGATACAATCAAGAACATAGAGCAGGTACAACAGGATCGTTCGAAAAGCAGCCTTTGATCGTAATGATAGACGAAGGGAGTGCGTCAGCTTCGGAGATCGTGTCAGGAGCTATTCAGGACAATGATAGAGGGCTGATCGTAGGTAGACGGTCTTTTGGTAAGGGACTCGTACAGATGCCGATCGATCTGAGTGATGGGTCGGAACTGAGGTTGACAATATCCCGCTATTACACCCCTAGTGGACGATCGATCCAAAAGGCATACACGGACGGGATCGATGATTACTACCACGATATCTACGGTCGCTATGAGTCTGGTGAGATGTATAACGCAGATAGTGTCAGTGTGATTGATTCTCTAAAATTTAAGACGGCCAAAGGGCGAATCGTGTACGGAGGCGGTGGTATCATTCCAGATGTCTACGTGCCATTGGATACGGTGGGTAATTCCCCGTATCTAAATAAGCTTTTTACCTCTAACTCTATAAGAGAGTATGCGCTACAGTATTCGGAAGATCACAAGGAGAGACTGACTGATATGGGATATGATTATTATTTTAAGTCTTTTGCTATTAACTCAGTGATGCTCAATGAACTGATCCAAGTAGCGGAAACCAACGATATTAAATACAATGCCAAGCAATTTGGACATTCTAAGGAACTGATAAAGCTCTATGTCAAAGCACAGATAGCTCGTGGTATTTGGAACAACAACGGGTTCTATCCTATTTGGAATCAAACGAGTGAAATATATAATGAAGCCCTTGGCTTGTTTGATAAGGCCAAAGCCATAGAGGCTATGTAGTCAGTATCATCTCAGTGATGAGTCTTTCTACTTGCGTTTCTAGCGGGTAAGATTTTTCTGTAAATAGCGTTTCCTTTTTGTTTCTCATGATGATGGTAGAGCAGCGTGTGCCATAGCCTGCTAGCTCTATAAATAGTGCAGAGAGCGCTTTCTCCATAACATAGGGCACTCCAGTTTTTGGAAGTAGGTTGTCAGCAGCTACTGCTTTGTTTTGGAGTATACTTAATAACTCATCTTGGGACGGCATGTTAAGTGCCTGTATAAACTCTTTTTTTCCTTCGGTTACTTTAGGCCAAGGGGCATCTAGGTACCCATTACTCAATCCATAAATTCCAGGTTCTAGGTGAATGATTTTTTTGGACATGTTGCTATAGTAGCAAAGGGTATCTTTATCTCCCACTAATAGGTTGTATGGATTGTGGTTGAGGTCTTCGCGTTGAATGTTAGCTAGGTAATCCTGAGGGCTGGTGGTGCTATTGAGAAAATCGCTGGTTAGGCCACCTCGTGAGGGGGCATTGTCGGAGATAGCATCCAAATTACGAAAGTTCGTGAGTGCTGCAAATCTTCTGTTCGTTGTGACGCCCATCCACGTGCCTCTACCTATGTCGTCTCGTCCGGCAAAGACATGTGGAGCATCTTGCCAGTAGTGTGCGGGTGTAGTGGGGCGTCTGTAGTATTCGTCACGATTGGCAGCTACTATGAGATCAAACTGCGGATGTTGCTGCCAAGAAAGGAAAATTGTGCACATGGAATGTTTTTTCTAAAACCAATAAAAAAGGCTCTGCGTTCCCACAGAGCCTAGTATCTAAATACCGCATGTGGTTATCTGAAATCGATTACCTCTACGTTTGGATTCTTTGCTTTGTTGAAAGTAAAGTCTGCGTCCGTAAGGGAACTGTCCTCTTGGAACGAAACGATGGTGTATACATATCTACTACCTGACTTGTCAAACACTTTGAATGTCTTGAGTTCTTTAGTAGCAGCATTGATTTGCATTCTGATTTTGAAATAGTTTTTGTTCAAATCTTCTGGTACGAGATCTACTACATCCGTTTTTCCACCATCTCTAGATTCTAGGTATAGGTACTTGAACCCGCTTTGGTAGAGTGTGAAGATGTTGGAAAGTGATATTTCTTCTTCTGACTCTTCGAATGGAGCAACAGTAACTTCTCCGTCTTCTTTGAGATAAGTCCAAACGTTCTCTCCATCGAACATAATGTCTTGGCCTTCCATACTGATTTTGTATTGCTCTCCTTTGACACTTACTTTTCCTTTGAAGCCTTCATTGATGTCCGCTTCTGGGTTTTCCATGTTGTAAGTGAAGTCAGCCTTGAAGGATGGGATGTTTTTATATTTGTTACTCATCTCGTCCAAAATGCTTTTGGCTTTAGGGTCTTTTTGTGCAGAAGCTTGCCCTATGAAGAGTACTGACAGCAGTAGGCTAGTGATGATAAATTTCATTGTTTTTTTGGTTTATTTTTTATTATCCGTTCAATTCATTCAATAACTGTTCCAAACTGTATTCGTCGCTAACGAGGACTTCTCGGGCTTTGCTACCTTCGAATGCTCCGACGATACCTGCTGCTTCTAATTGGTCTATTAGGCGGCCTGCTCGGTTGTAGCCTAGTTTGAGTTTTCTTTGGATCAAAGATGTGCTGCCTTGCTGATGCATGACGATTAGTCTGGCTGCATCGTCGAATAGTACGTCACGGTCTTTGAGGTCGACTTCTCCTACCGCACCGCTGTCACTGTCCTCGCCCACGAACTCTGGTAGCATATAGGCAGATTCGTATCCCTGCTGGTCACCGATGAACTCACAGATTCGTTCGACCTCTGGTGTATCAACAAACCCACACTGTAGACGGATCATATCAGAACCTAGTGATAGTAACATGTCTCCCATACCAATGAGTTGCTCTGCTCCACCTGCATCTAGAATCGTTCGTGAGTCAATCTTGGAGGTTACTCTAAAGGACAACCTTGCCGGGAAGTTGGCTTTGATAATACCCGTGATGACGTTGACAGATGGACGCTGTGTGGCTACTACTAGGTGTATGCCAATGGCACGCGCTAGCTGTGCGAGCCTAGCGATAGGGGTCTCCACTTCCTTACCGGCGGTCATCATGAGGTCTGCTAACTCATCGATGACGAGTACAATGTAGGGTAGAAATTTATGTCCTTTGTTAGGGTTTAGTCTCCGCTCGACGAATTTGTTATTGTATTCTTTGAGGTTTCTACATCCCGCATCTTTGAGCATGTCATAGCGGTTGTCCATCTCGATACAGAGAGAATTGAGCGTATGGATTACTTTTTTAGTGTCTGTAATGATGGCATCTTCTGTGTCTGGTAGCTTAGCCAAGAAGTGTTTCTCGATTTTGTTGAACAGTGTGAGTTCCACCTTTTTTGGGTCTACCAAAACAAACTTGAGTTGTGAAGGGTGTTTTTTATAGACTAGAGAGGTCAGTAGGATGTTCAATCCGACAGACTTACCTTGTCCAGTAGCCCCTGCCATCAATAGGTGAGGCATTTTGGCTAAATCCGTCACGAATACCTCATTGGAAATGGTTTTTCCTAACACTACAGGTAGCTCTGCTTTGCTCTTCATGAACTTTTCAGTGAAGAGTACGGATTTAACATCTACCATTTCGCGGTTAGTGTTTGGTACCTCGATACCTATTGTGCCCTTGCCAGGGATAGGTGCGATGATACGTATCCCTAACGCAGCTAAACTTAGTGCAATGTCATCTTCTAAGTTCTTGATCTTTGAGATTTTAACACCAGCCTCAGGTATGATCTCGTAAAGGGTTACAGTAGGGCCAATGGTCGCTTTGATACTGGAGATACCGATTTTGAAGTTGATCAGTGTCTCGACGATTTTGTCTTTGTTTTCCTCTAGCTCCTCTTTGGTGACTTGCACGCCGTTGTTAGGGTAGTCGGTGAGTAGGTCTGGAGTAGGGTATTGGTAGTTGCCTAGATCTAAGGTTGGGTCGTAGTTCTCTAGTTTGTCAGCAGACTTTTCAGGTGTTTTGTTAATCTCTGCCTCGAATGCTATTCCTTCTTCTTTTGGTTTTATAGGAGAGGGAGGTGTTTTGCTCTGAGGGGTTTCTGGAATATTGACATCTAGAACTAGTCCTGGCTTGTCCTCTTTCTTTGGAGGTGTTTTTGGTTTGTTTACGGACCAGCTTTCCTCATTTTCTTTTTTGAGTTGTGCTTCTTCTTCCTCTACTTCTTCTTTAATAGAGGCGACCATGGCAGCTATGTCGTCAGGATTGGTGTCGTCCTCTGATTTTTCCTCCTTTCTGATCAATACCATGTCATCGGACTCTTCGTCTGGTAACGTGTCGTAGTTTTCGTCATCCATGACCGAATCAAGCGCTTCCTCTTCGTCGTTCGATTCTTCTGCTGACTTCTCTTCCTTTATTGCGTGATCTTTGGGGAGTTTAATACTAGATAACCCCGTCATTTGCGTGATGTTCAAGAAGTAGATGGTGAATACGACAAAGGTTAAGATCAAGAATAGCAGTGTACCCCAGCCCATGAGGCTATCCATGAGTGCTGCGAGTTCGAATCCTATGCCACCTCCAAGAAAACCCCATTCATAGATGGATTCAGAGTTGATCATAAAGTAACCAATGAGGATACTGATCCAGATCAAGAAGAATAACACGAAATAAAATGACTGAGAGATAGGTAGAATCTCTCGTCTAAAGACGGTTTTGTATCCAATAAGGAAGAGAAATGGCGGGATGAGAAATGATGCAATCCCAAAGTAGTTGTATATAAAGTAATGAGAGGCATAGGCACCAAATAGTCCAAGCCAATTCTCGGCTTCTATACCAGATGCTTTGACCCCTGTATCGATGACATTGCCGATGATGCTCTGATCAGCTTTGCCAGTGAATAGATAAGAAAAGAATGCAGTTAGTAGAAATAAACTGGATACGAGTGCTAAGAAACCTAGAGATAAATGCAACCGTCGATCTTCCAAAAAACCAAGGTTTAGTTGAGGTAGATTGAGCTTAAAGGACTTTTTGTCTTCTTTCTGATTCTTAAATGTGTTCTTAGCCATTCAGTATTTTTTCAGAGCGTAAAATAAACAATTTGACAACAAAATTTTTCGGTATCTAGTCTGCTAGACGAGTCAATGCTCTACAGCTTTTGGCTAATGTCTTTGATCAGCTGAGGGCCTTCGTAGATGAAGCCGCTGTATAGTTGTACCATACAGGCGCCGGCTTGGATTTTTTCTTCAGCACGTGCTGCGGAGTTGATGCCACCTACGCCTATGATTGGGAACGCTCCTTGCGAATGTTCATATAGATAGCGGATGACAGCTGTGGATTTTTCATGGACTGGGCTTCCGCTGAGTCCCCCGTTTCCTATCGTCTCGATGGTGTCTGAGTCCGTCTTGAGGTTTGATCGATCGATTGTCGTATTAGCGGCGATGACACCAGCGATTTTGGTCTCTTTGATGATCTCGATGATATCGGTCAGCTGGCTATCTGTTAGATCTGGAGCGATCTTTAAGAGGATAGGTTTCTGTTCTTTCTTTTTCCGATTCTCGATCATCAGTCTTGATAGCAGATCTGTCAGTGGTTTTTTTTCTTGGAGTTCTCTCAGCCCAGGCGTGTTGGGTGAGCTTACATTGATGACAAAGTAATCTACGACTGGATATAGCTCTTTGAAGCAAATCAAGTAGTCATTGACCGCTTCTTCGTTCGGGGTGACCTTGTTTTTGCCAATGTTGCCCCCGACGATCACTTTGGATTTTCTTTTTTTGAGTCTCTCTTTGATGACAGCCACACCATCGTTGTTGAAGCCCATGCGGTTGATGAGTGCTTCGTCTTCCTTGAGTCTAAACAGTCGTGGTTTTGGGTTTCCTGCCTGTGGTTTTGGGGTGACCGTACCGATCTCTACAAATCCGAATCCAAGCGCAGCAAAAGCGTCAATAGCCTCAGCATTCTTGTCCAGTCCAGCGGCTAGGCCGATCCCGTTTGGAAACTTGAGACCAAAATGCTCCTGAGGGGTAGACCTCACTCTTGGGCTAAAGAGTTTGATCAAGCCAATCCCGAAAGGAATGTTTTTAGCCAGTTTGAGAAAGAAGAAGGTCAGATGATGAGCCTTTTCTGGATTGAAATTGAAAAGTAAGGGACGTAAAATGGACTTGTACATAGATATAAATATTGGATCGCAAAACTAATTTTTTATCCGCTATTCTCAGGGGTCAATTGTCCTTTTTACTAGAGGACGTCTACTTGACTAGCATTATGTTTTTTGTCCTAGTTTGTTGAGGCTGTCGATTCTTCTTTGGCAACTTCACTAATTCTGTATTCTGTTATCATTGAGCCTTTGTCTGCCTTAGGATGTCGCTTTTGGAATCATTTGTGAAGCCAGACTTTTCTGCTCTTTCAAGTTTCATGCGTATATAGTCAATCTCCTGTTGCTGGTTTCGTGCTTGTCTAACTAAGTCGTTAATAAGTTCACTTTTGCTTGAATACTCTTGTCTTTCAACTTGCGCCTTAATCCATTCGTCGTTTGGCTCTGTAAATGATATACTTTGTCGTCCCATAATTTTTCCTTCTGGTGCATATTTACACCAAGTATAGCAAGGGTTGAGAACATAAAGTATGTGATTGGAATTATTGGTGACGCCCGGAAAGCGCGAGTGGTCCTATATTGATAAAATTGTAGTTCGTGCTAGCACGGGTAGATGGGGCTTAGCGGATGCTACGACCAGTGGGAAATGTTTAATCTACTGGATTTTGTCAATAAGTTCCAGCTCGGTCGCATTTCCGAATGCGACTGAAAATTTTAGAGGCATTTAAAATGCCAGAAAGACGCAATCGCAATCGAGATGATTAGAAAGGAAGTCCATCATCTTCTTCAACTTCATCCGGATGTTCGTAGAAATTATCTTTTACAATAGCTTCAATTTTTAGATTTACGTCATTCGGCAAATCCAAAATTTTAGATGCAATTTCATTTTTGATAGTTATCTCTTTTGGGTTGCCATAATTCGTAACTGCAGAAACTTCAGTAAATCCTCTTAACTCAAATCTGTTTAATACCCCAGCGTAGTTTTTGGATAAAACGTCTTTAATATCGTTGATTTTTTCCCATTCAGTAATGTTAGAAACTTCATGTTCTTTTTGCCAGCCTGTCATTAGCTTTACTTTACTAGTATCTATGATATAGTGTAGAAGTAATAATTCATCAACTTTTAATCTATTGGCTCTTATTAAGCCTAAAAATTTAGAATATAAATCTCCTTTTTCGATTTGTACAGGTTCAGTTTTGGATATAGTTTCTGCTACTGCAGTCTCAATTTTTTCTCTTTTAGGAGTAATTGGAATTCTAGAAGGTTGCTGATTAAGTTTTGATTCCGATTTAACCTTGCCAATTTCAGTAATGAATTTTTTCACACTTTGTGAAATCAAAATTGTATTGTTAGAAAGTTTGAAACTATTTGATAACAATTGGATAAATGATAAAACTCTCTCTTCATCATTTATATAAAATCCAATCTCTCTAGGGTCTAAGGCACCACTTTGAAATTCCTCACTTGATAAGTCGAAATCTGGAGTAAATATAGCAGCATGGTCATTTTCAATTATCCATGCAGCTCCCATTTCATTGAGGCAGGCTATACTTTCATAATACTGCTCAGAGAGTAAATATATAACGAACGGTTTTTCCTCAATTTGGGATTTTAGCCAATGAAAAATGTTTTGACCAACAGGTATACCGTATGCGACATTACTTGTGAATATTATCTCGTCTTCTTTGATGCCAAGATTTCTAAGAAGTTCCACAAGTAAAATCCCATAATCTTTATTTCTTGAAGAATGTGATATAAATATTTTCATACTCTTTATTCCTGCTTACAACACTCAACCAAGTATCGCTTTGTGCAACATACCTGCTTATATTCCTCTCTAATCTAATGGATTTTTAATTGGGTTCCTTCCTTTACTGCCACTTAGGCTTTTTCAAGTGTTCTGAATTTGCTCCTGCAGCCTACGAGAAGGAATCCACAGTGCTAAATATCGTCCTGCAGCCTACGAGAAGGAATCCACGGTGCTCAATATCTCCCTGCAGCCTACGAGAGGGAATCCACGACGCTAAATACCTTCCTGCAGCCTACGAGAAGGAATCCATGGCGCTAAATACCTCCCTGCAGCCTACGAGAAGGCTAAAACTTACTTTTAGTCATGTAAACACTTGTATCACAGCGTGTATTGAGATATTTTTAGTCATAAACTAAAACCAATCTTAAACCAATCACATGTATGCAACCTTTATTTAATCATTTCAAAAATGCTGAAACAGTACAGTTCAGCGACAATGTCCTCACGATCCTTGCTGCTAACGACCCCACCGCGCTCAATGTAGCGCCGCAGGTCAGTCTGCTCGATGAGCGGTTCCAAGGGCTCAAAAAACTGTTTATCCTCGATCAAGGCAATGCCATCACAGCGGAGATCCAAGACTTGGATGGCCGTAGAGACGATGCCCTGATCGGTATCAATACCAACGTGGACTCCTATCAAAAGCACTATGCTGAGACCAGCAGAACTGCCTGTGAGGCACTGCGCAAACTACTCGACAAGCATGGCCGTGACCTGTATCGAAAGAGCTACCCTGAGGAGACGGCGGGTATCCGTAGCATGATCGATGAGATAGAGGCTCAGACCAGTCTGACCGAGGCTGCTGCGGCGCTCCATCTCACGGAGTGGTTTGCCGAGCTCAAGACGGCCAACGACCTATTCGATACCAAGTATCTGGAACGAAACGAGGCGTATGCCGATGCGCCCAAAGAGAAATTTGCCGAGGTGCGTGAGCAGACCGAGGCGGCCTACCTCACACTGACAAAGCATCTCTCTGCCTACGCAGTGATCAACCCCAGTGAGGCCTACGATCGGGTGATCTCCCAGATCGAACAACTGGTGGAGAGCTACAACCAGACCGTGAAAAACCGCCAAAGCGCCCCTGCCCCAGAAGAAGAGGTTTAGTAGTCTAGTAGTCGATTCTCAAGTACACGCTGACGAGGTAGATGACGCTGCCTCGTCGTTTTACTCCCGCTCACAGCACTGCCGGTGCGGGCTCATTGTTGTTAAGTTAAGCCTTCGCTTTTTGGTCAACTCGTCTTTCCCCTTACTTGATAGGAGAATCTCCCTGCCACCAGAACTGGAGATGCCCCGGTCTAGCCGGAGCATGACGCTTAACTTAGCGACATTGGGTGTGGGCTTGCAGCGCGTACCTTTCACGTACTCATATTGATAGAGAACCCAAATGATCAGAGTCGTCAATGACGGATGGAATAGAAAACCTCAATGAGGAGCATCGATTTCTTATTATTATATAAATTAGGGTTAATCAACCCAAGACAACCTATGACTGTACCTGAAATTAACCACCAAGTTGAAAATCAATATCCTTGGTTATTAAGGCGAACATCACTATACATTTCTTATGCCACTTTTGCAGTAGGTGCGTTAGTTATGTTAGGCTGGATATTTGATGTGGAGTTTTTGAAGCGGCCTATTTCTGGGCTGGTGGCAATGAACCCTTTGACTGCTTTTTGTTTTATGCTATCAGGTATAGGTCACTCTCGTTTGTGCAAGAGACAAGTGCCTGACCAGTCCAAGGATTTAGGAGTCATACTCATCGTAGGTCTCATGATCTCGATAAGTGTAGCAAAGTTGATAAGTGGTTTTCTGAATTCTGATTTTCAAATAGATCAGGTGTTGTTTGCACGAGAACTAACCACAGATATGGTAGGTAATGTTTCTAACAGTATGGCGCCCAATACTGCTGTGGGGTTTCTTTTACTTGGGATTTCTATTTATTTGTCAGGAATCGAGAAATATAAGAAAATAGCCAATGCCTTGCTGCTCGGGGTGTTTATTGTAGGTTTTTTCTCAGTTCTGGGGTATTTGTATGGAGTAGGAGAGTTTTTTGGAGTATTGACAGAGCTGCCTATGTCACTGCACACAGCAGTAGGCTTTATATTGGCAGCAGTGGGTATACTGTTGCTCAATTCTGAGAGCGGTTTCATGAAAGTCATTGTGAGCCGACATTCGGGTGGTAGAGTAGCCAAGATTATGATTCCTCTAGTCATAATTATTCCAGTCTTCTTTGGTTACTTACGATTAATGCTAGCACCGAGAACAACGATGAGTTCGGAGCTAGGTATTTCTATTCTGATTACTGGGATCATCATTGCTTTCTTGATCACGACTTGGTTCTTAGTGCGCACACTCAATAGAAATGATGAGGTAAAAGAAAATCTGGAACAAAGCCAAGGACAATTTCAGCAAGCATTCGAATATTCAGCCATAGGAATGGCGTTGGTCTCTACTTCAGGAAAATGGCTTAGTACCAACAGACAGTTGTGTGAGATGCTAGGCTATAGTAAAGAAGAATTAGAACTATTGACCTTTCAGGATGTTACTCACCCAGACGATCTAGAAAGAGATATTAATCAGTTACATGAATTAATAGATGGCGTTATTGATAGCTATCAAATGGAGAAGCGGTATTTCCGCAAGGACGGAAAGATTTTGTGGGTCTTGCTGAGTGTCTCTTTAGTCAAAAGTAGTAATGGGCAGCCACTACATTTTGTGTCTCAGATTGAGAATATAACGCAAAGGAAAGAAGTAGAAGACGCATTGAAAAACGCCTCAGATAGACTAACGCTCGCAACTCAGGCCGCTAAGGTGGGGATTTGGGAGTATGAAATAGCAGATAATGAGCTGATATGGGATAGTATTATGCACGATCTCTATGGTTTGAAGGAAGGACAATTTACTAATCAATATGAAGACTGGCGAAAAACACTGCACCCAGATGATGTAGTGCGCCTAGATGAGGAGGTAGCAAATGCCATATCGGGGACGGAAAAATTTGATATAGAATTCAGAGTAATATGGCCAGACCAATCTGTTCGTCACATTAGAGCGTTGGCTTTGGTAGAGCGTAACGATAAAGGGCAGCCGCTACGGATGATAGGGACTAATTGGGATATTACCGTGGATAAAAATTACAAAGAAGCGCTTAGAGAAACCACCGAGTTGGCTGAGGTAGCTAAGCAGGAAGCGATAGCTTCGGCGAAGGCCAAGGAGAATTTTCTTTCCAATATGAGCCATGAAATCAGAACTCCACTCAATGCCATACTGGGAGTTACTAATCTCTTATTATCCGAGGATATGAAAAGGGAACATATGGAGCATATAGAGCTATTGAAGTTTTCTGGAGAAAACCTCCTTGGACTGATCAATGATATCCTTGATTACAATAAGATTGATGCAGGGAAAATAGAGTTTGAGGAAGTTAATTTTGATCTTAAAGAACTATTGATCCGTATAAAACAAACTTTGTCCACCAAAATAGAAGGGAAGGAATTAGAGCTAATATTGAGGTATGATGAGTCATTGCCATACGTCTTTGTAGGGGATTCGGTCAGAGTTGCTCAGGTGATCAACAACCTGATGAGCAATGCCATCAAGTTTACCGAAGAGGGTTTTGTCAAGCTTGATGTGTCATTGGTATCGCGCGATGATGAACAAGCAACAATTCATTTCGAAGTGCAGGATACGGGGATTGGTATCCAAAAGTCCAATCAATCGATGATTTTTGAGAATTTTTCGCAAGCGAGTAGTGATACCACTAGAAAGTTTGGAGGGACAGGGTTAGGGCTGGCTATTACCCAAAAACTACTTGAGCTGATGGGAAGTGAGATTCGACTTGATAGTGATTTGGGCTTAGGATCTGTATTCTCTTTTGATGTGACTTTTCCTATCGGGAACAATGAGTCCATCTCATCCCAGAATCGACCTACCGAAATGATATTTACCAATGTAGCAGATAAAAACATCAAAGTATTAGTTGCGGAGGACAATCGAGCCAATCAAATTGTATTGCAGAAATTTTTGGATAAATGGGGGGTTAAAACTGATTTCGCTGAAAATGGAATGGTAGCCATGGAAAAGGCTAAGTCCGAAGCATACAATTTGATTTTGATGGATTTGCAAATGCCGGAAATGGATGGCTATCAAGCAACAACAGCTATTAGAGATATGGACACTGTCTATGCCAAGCAGGTGCCTATTGTTGCGCTTAGTGCTTCAGCGATGATGGAAGTGAGAAAAAAGGTGAAGGAACTAGGTATGACAGATTTTATAACCAAACCCTTCAATCCAGAAGAACTGTACAAGAAGATTATTAAATATCATCATGTGGTGAATGTCAAAAACCTTATAAACTTACCTGAGAATGCTATTTATCAGCAATTGATGAATTATGCTGAGGGGGATGCGAGTTTTGTAAGCGAACTGGTAGGGCATTATTTGGGCCACTATAAGGCATTTCGAATTCAGTTTTCAGAAGCCGTGATCCGTGACAATATACCCCAACTAAAAGAAGCTTGCGAAAAAATCAGTAAGAGCAATGAGGCACTGTCCATTACTAGTATGGATGCCTTTTTTGATAAAATTGACACCTTGGAATCTACCAAAACGGAGGAGCGAAAGATGTTCGACGAGATCAAAGTTACTTGTCACGAAATCCTCGAAGATTTGAATGCCATAAAAGCGGCCTTGAATTGATGTGAATTTCACCTTAAATAAGAACGCATTCGACTACAAAGAGAGGGCTTTGACCGAGAAAATAAATATGAAGTGTAATCATTTGATACCTTGTAGCCTTAGTGAATTTCAATAGGATCAAGAGCAGTACAGTTTAGAATAGATAACATGGAATATTCCCAATACAAATCGGAGCTTGTAGCTAATGAGACGCAATTGGTGGTCTTAGACCAAGATGGAAGTTTTATTGGCTCATGTGATACATTGGAAAAACTCTCTGGTTTTGAAGGACTCATATTCAAGGAAAGCCAATTTTTAAATAGTAAAAGAGAGCAAATATTGGCTTTACAACAGGGAGAGATTATTAATTACTTCCGTGTTTCAGATTCCTTTTTTAAAGGAGCCCTCATTAATGATTACCGCATAGAAAAGGTACTTGTTGAGGGGCAACTCCAATTGCATTGGCTGATATATGATCGCACACAGATGTACGAAAAGATGACGGAACGAGAATTAGACGAAAAGGGAGTGATGAAGCAGAACAGTGACTTGCGTCAACTGGTGCGAGTACTCGAGAAAGAGAAGGATACAAATCAGACTGTTAATAGCAGGTTACATCACGAGATTAAAACGCCGATTTCAGGGCTAAAATTTTTGTCTAAATCAAGTAGTGAGCATTTAGATCCCGAGACTAAAAAGAGGCACCAGTTGAGCATGGGTATCATTACAGGGTATCTGGAGTATGCCGTCAACCAACTGGTAGCTACTGAGTTCAAAGAAACAAATATACCTTTCAAGATAGACCAAATTATAGCGGCGGTAGAGGACACTTTTCTTGGTGAGTCAGATGCTCATTTGGTTTTTGAGAAAGAGTTCGAATCATCTATCGTGATTGGAAACAAGCATAAGTTTTATATCGGTATTGTTCGTCTACTCAGTATTATCAACGATGGGCAACCTGATGGTCGAGTACGAGTGACTTTTGCTTATGACGAGCCTGCCAGATCAATTAGGCTTACTTTTAAGTCTAATCACCTGCCTGATGCACTACAGCGGATAGTACGCAAATACATAGGAATAAATGGTGCTTTTGATCTTAAGATCGAAGGTGGTGTATTGGTAATGATATGTCCTATCGAAGAGATAAAAATGCTCGAACCTATACCTACGAAAAAAAAGTCGAATGCTGAGGTGAAGCAAATCTCCAGAGCACAATTTCCATATTTGTATCAGATAACCAATCAGGATGATGAAATGGTGCGGGACATCATCGAAGGAGTGTTGGATGTGGTACCTTTTGAATTGGAAAAAATGATGAAGCAATACCAAGCCAGAGACTATGATGCTCTAGCACGTACTTCGCACAAGGTCAAACCTAATTTTGAAAACCTAGAACAAAAGCAGTTTATCTCCAAAATATTTGAGATAGAAGCAGCAGCGATCAACAAGGATGTTGATTTTCTTCAAGCACATTTGGAGCCATTTGTCACCGAAGCGAGTGCCAAAATAGAAGAATTGAAAAGAATCTATACCTAGATAGGGTGTAGACGAGAGGTGTTATTTTGAATTACTTTGAAAAGTCAATTGATTTAACTGTGGTTTTAGTAACTTTTAGAAATATGATCAATCTTGATTTTAAAGACTAAAAGAAGAAATTTAACTAACCAAAACAACAACCATGCTTAAGAAGTTAACATGTGTCGCTATTGATGATGAATTTATTGCATTAAAAATCATTACATCACTCATAGATCAAACAGGTTTTTTGACCTTACTGGGGTCATATCAGAGTGCCGTAGAGGGGACCAATGCCATCATAGAATTGGAGCCAGATATTGTTTTTCTAGATGTGCAAATGCCAGAGATTAGTGGTTTGGACATTATCAAGTCATTGAACAAAAAGCCAGAAATTATTCTCATCACATCGCAGGTAAAGTATGCAGTGGAAGCATTCGAATTTAACGTTACAGATTATTTGGTGAAGCCGATTGAAAGTTATGCGCGCTTTATGAATGCCGTAACCAAGGCGAAGGACAACATAGCGCTGAAGGAGAAAAATGTAACGGGTAGTGATGCAGTTTTCATGAAAATAGATTTTCTACTTACAAAGGTGCAATTTGAGTCTATTTTGTATGTAGAAGGGTATGGAGACTATATCAAAGTACATACCGCAGATAAGACCCACGTCGTGTATTACAAGTTGAGTAGTATAGAGGATAAGTTACCAAAGGATCTGTTTATGAGAGTGCATCGGTCTTACCTTGTTCAGATTAATAAAATTGATAATATCGATCAAAATAGTCTGGTTATAGGAGATAATGTAGTACCCGTAAGTGCTAAATACAAACCAGAACTACTGAGTAAAATCGAAATGCTCTAAAACGGGAATATGGGAGGTTTTAGATAGATCGCACCGTTTATTAAAGTCAGAAAATGAATTCATGATATCGCCAAAAAAACCAACTAATGAGAAACAAAGGCTGGATGAGTTATACTCGTATCAGATTCTCGACACGGCCATAGAGCAGAGTTTTGACGATATTACGAAGATTGCAGCCCAGATATGTGACTCGCCGATTTCATTGGTGAGTTTGATCGATCAAGATCGGCAGTGGTTCAAGTCGCATCACGGATTAGATGTGTCAGAGACACCGAGAGATTTGGCTTACTGTGCACATGCGATTCATTCACCTCAGGATTTGCTCGAAGTGTCAGACGCTTTCAAAGATGAGCGATTTCATGACAACCCATTGGCGACAGGAGAGCCTCATGTAAGGTTTTATGCGGGTGCGCCACTGGTATCATCCAGTGGCTATGCGCTAGGGACTCTTTGTGTAATAGATCATCAGCCTAAATCTCTAACTGAGGGACAAAAAGAAGCACTTTGGGCTTTGTCTCGACAGGTGAGTGCGCTTTTGGAATTAAAGAAATCTAATAGAATACTCGAAGAAACTAGAGTCGCTCAGTCTCAAACGGAGCAGACTTTTAGAGATCGACTGGAGAGAATTGGAGACATGGTATATGAGCTTGATCCGAAGGGTAAGTTTATTTATGTCAATCCTGTACTGATACGTATTTCTGGTTTCCCAGAGGATGAGCTACTCAATATGCATTTTTCAGAATTGGTTTACGAATCTGATATTGAGCGAGTGACGGAGTATTACATTCGAATACTTAAGAACAAAGAAGTTTCTTCCTATTTGGAGTTTAAAATGAAAGGTGTCAATGGGCCTGTTTGGGTAGGACAAACTGTAGAAATAGAGTTTGATGATTGGCAAGGTATACACATATATGGTGTAGCTAGAAATATCCAAGAACTGGTGGAAGCCAGAGACCGGATGGAAAAAAGTGAGGAAAAGTATAGATGGCTCTCAGAGTACTCCGCAGATATGATTTGTCTGCATGAGCCCGATGGTAGATATAAATATTTATCGTCATCAGTCAAAGACTTGTTAGGTTATGAACAAGATGAATTGATAGGGGTAAGTCTCTACGATCTGATTCATCCAGATTTGTTTCACACGTTTAAGAGTCAGGTAGATGTTAAATCATTGAATGAGTATGGTTTTTCGGGCATAGAATCGAGGTTACGTAAGAAGGACGGCAGTTATGTTTGGGTGGAATTTTATGCTAAGCCTATTTATAATGAGAAACAAGAAGTCGTCTCGATACAGTCCTCCACCCGAGATATCTCTAAACGGAGGAAGTTTGATGAAGCCATCCAACGAGCCATGCGGCTTGCAGAAAATGCCAAGCAAGAAGCGATAGCATCAGCTAAAGCGAAGGAGAATTTTCTCTCGACTATGAGTCATGAAATTAGAACACCACTGAATGCTATTCTGGGTGTAACAAATCTTTTGCTCATGGAAGAATTGGAGCAAAAACATCTTGACCATCTCAATTTATTGAAATTTTCTGGTGAAAACCTCCTTTCGTTGATTAACGATATTTTAGATTATAACAAGATAGAGTCTGGCAAGATTGATTTTGAAAAGGTAGATTTTAACCTGAGAGAAGTGTTGATAAATCTGAAGCAGTCGGTCATGCCAGAGGTGGACAAAAAAGGCCTAGAATTAGTCCTGAACTATGATGAGCAGTTGCCAAATATGTTTGTAGGAGACTCAGTTCGAATCACTCAAATTATCAATAATCTACTCAGCAATGCCGTCAAGTTTACGGAAGAAGGGTTTATCAAGTTGGATATATCCTTGATAGAAAGGAAAGGGAGTGTGGCGCAAATCCGATTTGAAATACATGATACAGGTATCGGTGTAGCGTCAGCCAATCAGTCCGTGATTTTTGAAAATTTTGCACAAGCCAGTGATGACACTACCAGAAAATTTGGTGGAACAGGTTTAGGGCTTGCTATTACCAAAAAGCTCCTGTTGCTTATGGGGAGTAAGATCAGTTTAGACAGTGAGCTAGGGTATGGTTCTATATTCTATTTCGATATTGAACTGCCGATAGGCAATGAGTTAGACGTTCTCCCTGATACTAAAAGTGGGTCGTCTGTTTTTGAAAACGTAGCAGATCGAGACATTCATATACTTGTCGCAGAAGACAACCGAGCCAATCAAATCGTACTCGAAAAATTCTTGCAAAAATGGGGGATGAAGGTGGAATTTGTAGAAAACGGACGATTGGCACTGGAGAGATCAAAGATCGAGTGCTATGATCTCATATTGATGGATCTTCAAATGCCGGAAATGGATGGGTATCAAGCGACACAAGAGATCAGAAAGCTGTCTACTACCTATGGACAAAACCTGCCTATCATCGCACTGACGGCATCTGCACTGTTGGATGTACGAAAAAAAGTGAAGGAGTTAGGGATGACAGATTATATAACTAAGCCTTTTAATCCAGAAGAATTATATAAGAAAATTCTGAAAAATACTGGTAAAGTCCTTAAGCGACTAGTAAGTCCTATTAATGATCCAATTAGTCTTCGTCTACACGAGTTGTCAGAAGGAGACCTTGATTTTAAAAAGGAACTGACTCAGCATTACCTAGATCAGTATGAGGGTTTTATGAGCAGTTTCTCAAAGGCAATGAAGGAACTTGACGAAAAAATGTTGAAGGAGGCTTGTTATGGAATCAAAACGAGCAATGAAGTTTTGGAATATACAGCTTTGGATCAAGTGATCGAAAGTGCACAGCAAGCCATGCTCGGTCAGGGCATATCTAAAGAGCAAAGTATCGAAGAAGCGACTAGAGCATACGAATCGATTACAGCTACACTTAGGGATATACTATCCCATGAACTTTGATTTTCTAAGAGTCAGTTAGAGTCACGTAGCAATTAAATGTAGGGATAGTCCGATCTGGAGGGTGTTTGATCTCACCGAGTAATCCTCATCGTTCAACGAGTCCTCCCATATAAGGGGTGTCCCTATGCTAATATTGATTGTTCATAAATACGAAGACTATGAAAACTCATTTCTCTACCAAAGAAAATCATTCAAAAATTAATAAGAGGGCATTTTTTGCGAAGTGGTCATTTTGCATGTTCCTATTGTATGCCGGACTCAGACTCAATGTGATGGCTCAAGCCACTATTGATGATGGAAGCGCAGGTGCTAACGCTCTGATGAGCCGCATAGAAGGTACAGGTGTTACTTTGGCTAACGGAACTTTCCCTAATCCTGGTGATGCGGGAGCCCAATATGGTACCTTCTCTAATGGTATTAGCGGAGCTAATCTGAGTGTAGATTCGGGGATAATTCTAGCTACTGGAAGTGTCACGACAGCTCTGTCGTCCAATGATGCAGCGAACTCGTCTGAGAATACGGGTAATACCTATAGTGATTCGGATTTGGTAGCGATAAATGCGAATGGCATATATGATGCAGCGATTTTTCAGTTTGAAATTACTACTGGGATCGATGTGGACGCTATTATTATTTCGTATCAGTTTGGGTCAGAAGAATATCCGGATTATGTATGTTCTCAATACAATGATGTCTTTGGTTTTTTCGTCTCAGGACCAGGAATTACAGGTACCCAGAATATTGCGCTTGTACCAGAGTCTGGCAATGTCGTAGCAGTCAATTCTGTAAATGGGGGAGTCTGTGGGAGTGCCCAGGATGGCACTGCGGCTGATTTGACTAAATCCAATTATTATATAGATAATAATGAAGGTGTACCAGGACCATTGTATATAGAGTTTAATGGAATGACCACTTTACTCAATGGTCGTATAGATAACCTGACGCCAAACACGACTTATACTTTCAAAATTGCAATTGCGGATGTTGGTGACGGCACTTATGATTCGGGGGTTATTATCAACCAAGTAGTTGGTTATAAATCAAACTCTGATAGTGATGGGCTTGACGATACAGCAGATTTGGATGATGATAATGATGGAATAGATGACATAGTCGAGGCAGGAGGTAATGAACCTAATGGAGATGAGGATGGTGATGGATTAGAAAATTGGAGAGATGCATTGGACAACAATGGTTTAGGGGATGGATCTACAACTGTCTATACTGATAGTGATAACAATGGATTTCCAGATGTGTATGATACTGACGGTGATGGGATTCCTAACCACCAAGATTTAGACAGTGATGATGATGGCTGTTATGATGTCGTCGAAGCAGGACATGCAGATTCGGATAATGACGGTATTTTGGGCAGTTCGCCTGTAGCATCAGATGGTGACGGTAGGGTAGATGGTCAGGGAGGTTATACCGGCACCAATAGTTACGTAACTACTGCTGGTGTAGCTGGTAACATTACTGGAGAGCCTGTAGCAGAGAGTACGACGCGGGATGGAGATGCTACATTTTCAGTATCAGCTACTGGCGATGACTTGGTCTATCAATGGCAAGAATTTAATGGCTCTGTATGGAATGATATAACCAACGGCGGATCTGCTCCTGGTTACTCTGGTGCGACTACCAGTAGTCTGTCTATTACCAATTTGCCACTGACGTACAATGGATATGATTATCGAGTAGTAATTACTAGTACGTCGTATGCTTGTACAGACCTGACGTCTGATGAAGTGAATTTGGAAGTATTGGCGCCTCCTTCAGATGCACCGGTAATTACAGATGATTTTTGTATAGAGGCAGCAGGTGCCGTTACTGAAGTGAGCGGATCTACTACTGAAAGCACAACTAACCTCGTCATAAGAATTTATGTAGCAAGTACCGAAACAGGTACTAAAAGTGAAGTCACTCCTAGTCAAGTAGTTTTCTCTTCAGGGTCTTGGACGGCCGAAGGACTATCTATCAGTGCAGGTCAGTGGGTATTTGCCACGGCAGAAAATGTAGACTTAAGTGAGCCAGAAGGAGATTTTTCGGCAGGCGTGATGGTACGTACAAAAACACCTGACCCTACTAACTCATTAGTAATCACATCTGACCCTGTTGCAGGCGATGCTACGCTAGAAGGTGAAGTCCTTGTTTCTACTACGTCTGCCTATGTCATTCAACTGTATATAGATGGAGTGAAAATTCCAGGAGCAGTAGCTTCTGTTCCTCAGGGTGCAGTAGCAGCTATTGGTTCTTGGATTATTGAGGATTTGGATGTGCCTTCGGCAGTATTATATGCCAATGGGATAGCTACTGTCACCATGGATAATCCTGACATAGCATTTTGTGAAAGTGATCCCTCTGCAGGTGTGCTTATCGCTTGTAACCCTACTAATACCATTGCATTGGATATGAATCAAAACCCAAGCGGGTGTGATTTGACTGATGGTTCTATTCAGATTAGTGGTTTGGGAGCTTCTCAAGCCTATACGATTAAGTACAAAAAAGACAATGTGGATGTGTCTACTAATGTGAATTCAAATGCGAGTGGAGAAGCAATCATTTCAGGACTCAATGATGGATCTTATACGGATATCTATGCAGACTTGCCTTCATGTCCATCCAATGTACTAGCCGGGCCTGTAGTGCTTAGTGAACCTACACCTGTTACTATTTCTCATCAGCTAACCTTTAGCCCTACCACATGCGGAGGGACAGAGGGATACATTAGATTGGGAGGGTTGTCAGGATCTTCTTCTTATACTGTTGACTATGAGAAAGACGGTACACCTGTTAGCCGTACTATTGCTGCCTCTGGCGGTCAGTTGACAATCAATAGTTTATCAGCGGGTAGTTATACAGATATTTCAGTAACCTCATCTAGTTGTACATCTAACGTGCTAGAGGGACCATATAACCTGAGTGATCCTTTGGCTCCTACTATTATATATGATACTGAAGAATCCCCGTCATCATGTTCTTCTACGGATGGCTATATTCGTTTGAGTGGTTTAGTTTTTAACAATGACTATGATTATCAATATACCAAAGAAGGGAGCTTGGTTAGTTCTGCTACCCCTTTGACGGCTGACGCGACAGGAGCTGTTCAAATCAACAATCTGGGTGCCGGCACATATGTCAATATTAGTGTCACTGAAACAGGTAATAATTGTCAATCGAATACCATAGCAAGCATAACACTGAACCCACCAGATATAGAGTTGGGTACAGTAGCATCGCCTACGACATGTAGTGGTGTAGATGGTTCTATCGAAATTATTAATTTGGCTGAAAACACTACGTATGACTTGGATTATCAAATAGGAGGATCTCCAGTCACAACGTTAACTTTTACAGCGAATAGTTCGGGAGATTATACTATCTCTGGATTAGCAGAGGGAGTATATACAGATATCACCGTTACGAACAGTACTTGTGTGTCCAATGCTTTGTCCACGACCTTGACGGATCCTACCAATCCAGTTATAGCTGAAGGAACTTTAGTAAATCCTAGTACCTGTGGAGGGGCAAATGGTAGTATTCAGTTGACAGGTTTGAATGTCTCAACTACCTACACGGTGGACTACACTTTGGGTAGTTTGGTCTCCCAAACATTGGCTTCTGATGGGAGTGGGAACTTAACAATTTCAAATCTTGCAGCAGGTGCTTATACTGACATTAGCGTCACGTTAAATAACTGTTCTTCTAATCAGTTGGCTTCTGTTACTCTGAGTGATCCTGCTAGTCCTACGATCACATTAGGGCAAAACCCAGAGGTGTGTGCAGGAGCTGCATCTGGAGACTTGGTATACAGTGCTACGACTAACTCTCCAGATACTTATAGCATTGATTTTGATGGGACAGCTGAGGCTTTTGGTTTTGTGGATGTATTAGGTGCTTCACTTTCAAGTAGTCCTATTACGATTGACATACCAACAGGTGCTGATCCTGATGTTTACAATGCAACCATTACTGTCACAAATTCATCAACATCTTGCTCAAGTATTGGCGAGGGTTTTACAATTTCAGTGATTGGGTTTCCTTCGGTACCTACTGTTCAAAACATAGTGACTAATGATCCAACACCTATCATTTCTGGCAGTGCAGATGCAGGCGTGTCTCTTGAAGTAGAGGTGGCAGGTGCTACATACAACTTGTCAGCAGACGGAAGTGGCAATTGGAGTATTGATACAGAGTCAGTGACTCCCGATGCTGGTACTTTTAATCCAGACGTGAATGGAGTCAATGAAGTGTTGGTTACTGCAGGAGTCTCTGGGTGTGAAGTGTCAGATGTTACTTCTAACGAACTGACTATAGATACTACACCTCCTACGGTAGATATTCAAAATGAACCATCAGTGATTTCTAGTTCTTCAGCTTTTACAGTCACAATTAGTTTTGACGAGGATGTTTCCAATTTTGTGCTGACTGATGTAGTCATTAGCAATGGGTTTGGGTCCAATTTTCAAGTCGTTGATGGGAGTACTTATACCCTTGATATTACACCAGATATGTCTGATGATGTAACGATTGATGTACCAGTTTCAGTAGCCAATGATGAAGCAACTAATGATAATACTGCAGCTATTCAGGCTGTGGTGCCTTTAGCACCAACGTCACCTACAGTTTCGAGCCAAATAACCAATGATCTGACACCTGTTATCACAGGTACGACTGGTACTGGTGTAGAACTTGACGCTGACGAATCTATGACTGTTGAAATCAATGGTGCGACTTACGCAGTGATCCCAGACGCAAGTGGCAACTGGAGTGTAGACACAGAGACGGCAACTCCATCGAGTGGTACTTTGGGTACATTTTCTAATGGAAACAGTTATGAAGTGATAGCTATTGTAGAAGATGGAGGAGGAAATCAAGCAACGGACATAAGTTCCAATGAGATAATAATAGATACAGTAGCTCCCACTGTACCAACCGTAGTTAGTCAAGTTACTAGTGACACGACACCTGTTATCAGTGGAACGACAGGCACAGGCGCAGCTTTGTCTGGAGATGAAAATATGAGAGTGACTGTTAATGGCGCAACGTATAATGTAACTCCTGATGCAAGTGGTAACTGGAGTATAGATACAGAAACGGCTCCTGCTATATCTGGTACTTTGGGAACATTCACAGATGGCAACACTTACCCAGTAGTAGCGACTGTGACTGATGTAGCAGGTAACACAGCAACAGATGCGAGCACCGATGAGTTAGTGATAGACACGACGGATCCAACCGTACCCACGGTAGTAAGCCAAACAACCTCAGACACAACACCAGTGATCACAGGAACGACAGGCACAGGGGCAGCATTGCCATCCGGCGAGACGATGACAGTAACGATCAACGGCGCAACGTATGCAGTCACTCCTGACGCAAGTGGTAACTGGAGTGTAGATACAGAAACTGCTACGCCAGCGATCAGCGGAACAACAGGCACCGGCGCAGCATTGCCATCCGGCGAGACGATGACAGTAACGATCAACGGCGCAACGTATGCAGTCACTCCTGACGCAAGTGGTAACTGGAGTGTAGATACAGAAACTGCTACGCCAGCGAGTGGTACTTTGGGAACATTCACAGATGGCAACACTTATCAAGTAGTAGCAACTGTGACAGACGGAGCAGGTAACACTGCCACAGATGCGAGCACCGACGAGTTAGTGATAGACACGACGGATCCAACCGTACCCACGGTAGTAAGCCAAACAACCTCAGACACAACACCAGTGATCACAGGAACAACAGGCACAGGGGCAGCTTTGCCTGGAGATGAAAATATGACAGTAACGATCAACGGCGCAACGTATGCGGTAACCCCTGACGCAAGTGGTAACTGGAGTGTAGACACAGAGACCGCTACGCCAGCGAGTGGTACTTTGGGAACATTCACAGATGGCAACACTTATCAAGTAGTAGCAACTGTGACAGACGGAGCAG
>NZ_MIER01000002.1:0-2050301 GCF_003590315.1 Reichenbachiella sp. MSK19-1
CGTTGGAACAGTGGTTACTGCGAGCCAAGTTATCACACTGACCGCCACAGATGGTGCAGGCAACACGGAGACTTGTATCTTCAACGTGATCCCATCGGATGACACGAAACCTACGATCACTTGTCCTGCAGATCAGAATGTGAGTTTCGACGCGAGCTGTGAATATACACTGTTGGATTACACGACTATAGCAACTGCCGCTGACAATTGCGGAACTGCTACGATCACACAATCCCCAGCCGTTGGAACAGTGATTACGGCGAGCCAAGTTATCACACTGACCGCCACAGATGGTGCAGGCAACACGGAGACTTGTATCTTCAACGTGATCCCATCGGATGACACGAAACCTACGATCACTTGTCCTGCAGATCAGAATGTGAGTTTCGACGCGAGCTGTGAATATACACTGTTGGATTACACGACTATAGCAACTGCCGCTGACAATTGCGGAACTGCTACGATCACACAATCCCCAGCCGTTGGAACAGTGATTACGGCGAGCCAAGTTATCACACTGACCGCCACAGATGGAAATGGTAACACGGAGACTTGTACGTTTAGTGTGACCCCAGCCGACAACACGAAACCTGCGATCACATGCCCTGCGGATCAAAACGTGAGTTTCGACACGAGCTGTGAGTACACATTGTTGGATTACACGACTATGGCAACTGCCGTTGACAACTGTGGAACTGCTACGATCACACAATCCCCAGCCGTTGGAACAGTGATCACGGCGAGCCAAGTTATCACACTGACCGCCACAGATGGCGCAGGTAACACGGAGACTTGTACCTTCAACGTGACCCCAGCCGACAACACGAAACCTACGATCACATGTCCTTCGGATCAAAACGTGAGTTTCGACACGAGCTGTGAGTACACATTGTTGGATTACACGACTATGGCAACTGCCGTTGACAACTGTGGAACTGCGACGGTCACACAATCCCCAGCCGTTGGAACAGTGATCACTGCAAGCCAAGTCATCACACTGACCGCCACAGATGGAAATGGTAACACGGAGACCTGTACCTTCAATGTAATTCCAGCAGATGACACGAAACCTACGATCACGTGCCCCGCAGATCAGAATGTGAGTTTCGACACGAGCTGTGAGTACACGCTATTGGATTACACGACTATGGTAACTGCCGCTGACAATTGCGGAACTGCGACGGTCACACAGTCCCCAGCCGTTGGAACAGTGATCACGGCGAGCCAAGTTATCACACTGACCGCCAAACCTACGATCACATGTCCTTCGGATCAAAACGTGAGTTTCGACACGAACTGTGAGTATACGCTGTTGGATTACACGACTATGGCAACTGCCGCTGACAATTGCGGAACTGCTACGATCACACAATCCCCAGCAGTAGGTACAGTGATTACTGCGAACCAGGTGGTCACACTGACGGCTACAGATGGCGCAGGCAACACAGAGACTTGCACGTTTAGTGTGATCCCAGCTGATAACACCAAACCTACGATCACATGTCCTTCGGATGTGGAAAGTTGTGAGGAGATTATAACTTTCGAGGAGCCTACTGCTACTGATAATTGTCAAGTGTTATCGGTTACTCAAACGGCTGGTATAGCGAGTGGGGAGGCTTTTCCTGTAGGAGTGACGACCAATGAGTATATCGTTACCGATGCGAGTGGAAACACTTCTATTTGTGCTTTCACTGTCACAAGGCATCCTGTTGTCAAGGTAGATGCAGGAGTTGATGTTACGATTAATGCTGGTTTCTTTCACCGCCTAGTCTCTAGTGCAGCTGAAGCGACGCTATTCGAATGGTCACCTTCCGAAGGCTTGGATGATCCTTTTGATTTGACCACTGTCGCTCAACCTACGCGAACGACTACTTACACGCTATTGGCGACCAGTGACACAGGGTGCTCGGCTAGCGATGAGATCACCATCACGGTGAATGAACAAATAGAAGTCAATAATTTCATGAGTCCGAACTCAGATGGGAAGAATGATTTTTGGGAGATCAAAGGCAATTGGCTACTAGACGGTTGTTATGTAACGATCTATAACAGTAGGGGGGTGGTGCTATTCGAATCCTCTGGTTACAACAACGACTGGGATGGAACGGATCATGGTAAGTCCTTGCCACAGGGCGTCTACTACTATACGATCTCTTGCCCTGATAAAAACACGCAAAAAGGGAAAATAACATTGATGAAATAAATAGGTGATGAATAGAAGTAAACCTTAAGTGCCTAGTCTTTTATGATGGACTAGGTGCTGAGGTCTACCTCTTTTAGCCATTTTAAAAACGGCGTGTTTGAATTTTGTTACAGTGCTGTTTTGAGAGGAGGCAACTGACAGCTTAGAAAAGCAATACTCCATACTTGTTCTTATCTTTTATGTCTGAACTAATCCGTATTGAATTCCAGTTAAGTTGTGCTATGTCGGGGACACTGTATAAATTTGGAGTCTCATTTTAGAAAAACACAGAGAATGACTGGAGATCAATTGAAGGAATTAACGGCCCGAGTGATAGCACTTCGGGGCTATCTTTGACTATGATGTCAAAGTAAAAGAAGTAGAGGAAGAAGAGACGATTACTATGCAGGCGGATTTTTGGAATGATCCCAAAGAAGCCGAAGGGGTCCTCAAACAAATCAAAGCTAAAAAAGTCTGGACAGATGGATATGAAAGCGTCAATACACTGAAAGAAGATGTAGAGACGCTTTATGAGTTTTATGAAGCCGATGAGGTAGAGATGTCCGAAGTAGACGCGGCGTACAAAAAGGCAATCACTGCATTAGAGGATCTCGAATTTAAGCGTATGCTGAGTGGAGAGGAAGATCAACTCGGGGCAGTGATGGAGATTAACCCAGGTGCTGGCGGAACCGAGAGTCAAGATTGGGCAGAGATTATCCACAGGATGTATATCATGTGGGGAGAGAAAAATGGGTTCAAAGTCCGACAACTCAACTACCAAGCTGGTGAAACGGCTGGGCTTAAATCTGCGACCATCGAGTTTGATGGGCAGTTTGGCTATGGCTATTTGAAATCTGAAATTGGCGTACATCGTCTGGTGCGAATCTCACCTTTTGATTCGGGGGGGAGACGTCATACTTCTTTCGTATCGGTGTATGTGTATCCTATCGTTGATGACTCTATCGAGATAGAAATCAACCCAGGAGATATAGAGTTTCATACCTCACGATCAGGTGGGGCCGGTGGTCAGAATGTCAACAAAGTCGAGACGAAAGTACAGCTGACGCATAAGCCGTCAGGAATCGTGATCGTCTGTCAAATCGAACGTTCGCAACTGGCCAACAAGGAGCACGCCATGCGTATGCTCAAGTCACAGCTTTATCAAAAAGAAGTGGAAAAGCGCAATGCCAAACGCGATGAGATCGAAAGTACCAAGATGAAGATCGATTTTGGTAGTCAGATCCGAAACTACGTTCTACATCCCTACAAACTGATCAAAGATGCACGAACGGGCGTAGAAAGAACAGACGTGCAAAACGTGCTAGATGGGGATTTAAATGACTATATTAAAGCTTTCTTAATGGAACAAACTGCTAGTTCGGAGGCAGAGTAAAACTTCAGTATATGAAATTTGCAGCAATAGATATCGGATCCAATGGTGTGCGTTTTCAGGTGACCAATGTGATTCGGTATGGTGACGAGACCACATTCAAGCGTTTACATTTTATGCGTTTCCCACTCAGGTTGGGAGCGGATGTGTTCGAGGGACATCATACGCTCAGTGAGGAGACGATGGAGCGTTTTGTGAAGTTGATGACCGCATATAAAGCTATCGTAGATTTATATAACGTTGATGAGTGTTTTGCCTGTGCGACTTCTGCGATGCGGGAGGCCAAAAATGGCAAGGAACTTATCCAGCGTGTGAAGGATGCTTGTGGTTTGGAGATTAAAATTATCTCTGGTGCCATGGAAGCGGACATGATCAACAAGGTCATCGCGTTTCATCTCACCGACAAAAATAACGTGCATATCGATGTGGGTGGAGGTAGTACCGAACTGATCCTTTACCAGAAAAAGGAAAAAGTTGCTGCAAAATCATTTAACCTCGGGTCTGTTCGATCACTCAAGACTGCTGAGAAGAAGGATATGTGGGACAAGATGAACAAGTGGGTCAAAGATCACCTGCCAGATCATGAAGATATCGTCGCGCTAGGTACAGGAGGTAACATTAAAAAGCTCTCCGAACTGATCAATGGCGTCAAGGGGGGAGTCGTACAGCTCGATCAACTCATCGCCATGCGAACCAAACTTCTAAATATGGACTATGAGGAGCGAATGAATAAATTGAAGTTGAATGCCGATAGAGCGGATGTGATTATTCCTGCGTCGAGCATTTATATCAATGCCATGCAGCAGGCAGGAGCCACCGAAATCATCGTACCCAATGTGGGACTAAAGGATGGTATCATGACTTATTTATATGAGAAGAATGTCTCTAAAATGGGTAAGTTCCAATACAACAACTAATCATGAAAAGGCTTAAAGTTCAACTGCAACGATCGCGGGACTTTGTGAATACGGACATCTGGAAGTCTACTGATGAGGTAGGATTCGTCGCGTTTAGAAATAAAGTACTACGCATCATCATGATCGTGATAGCCGAAATCAAAAAGGACAACATTGCGATTAAGGCGTCTGCCACGACTTATCTCAGTCTGTTGTCTATCGTTCCCTTGATGGCGATTGTACTCGGTGTGTCCAAAGGCTTTGGGCTGGAGGGCGTGATCGAGGAGGAGTTGGATCGTTTGTTCCTCGGGCAGGATGTGGTCAAGGAGTCCATATTAGGTTTTGCACAGGAGATGCTCAACAATACCAAAGGAGGCGTGATCGTCGGCGTTTCGGTCATCGTTTTGTTCTTTACGGTCATGAGACTGCTGCATAACCTAGAGGAGGTGTTTAATGATATATGGGGCAAGCAGCGATCTAGAAATTTGATTCGGAAGTTTACGGACTATCTGGCTCTACTGATTTTTGCTCCGATACTGGTGATCCTTTCTGGTGGCGTTACCATCTTTATAGAGAATAAAATTAGGTCTTTTAGTCGAATCAGTGAGTTGGAGGATCTGCTCACGCCAGTTGCAGCATTCTTTGTGCAGTTGTCTCCATTTGTGTTGATATGGCTATTGTTTACACTGATCTATATCATCATGCCCAATGTCAAGGTAACCTTCAAGAGTGGGGTCATAGCAGGTATGATTGCAGGGACACTGTTCCAGTTAGCGCAGTGGGGTTTTATCAATTTCTCTTTCTTGATGGGTGGTTATGGTGCAGTGTACGGAGGTTTGGCCGTATTGCCCGTCTTTTTCTTTTTTACGCAGCTTAGTTGGACGATTGTCTTTATAGGAGGAGAGTTATCTTATGCGATACAAAATGAGAAGGAGTTTATTCCAGAGGAAAGAAAGATACAGTTTAGCTATTCGGAAAAAAGAAAAATAGCCATTACCGTCATGATGGCCATTGTTAAGGCATTTGAGTCGGGTGAACCACCCTATACCAAAATGCTATTATGTAAGAAATTAGAAATTCCACACCGCTTTATCTCCAATGCCGTCAACCGACTGGTCAACGCTGGGATGCTAACCAAAAGCCTACATGACGAGGAGTCTCATCATGTGTACTTGCCTTCTAGAGATATCAATAAGATCGATATCGACTATGTCATCAATCGACTGGAGAATGTAGGAGTCGAAGGGCTCTACGATCAGAAGATCAGCGAAGTAGGAGTGGTCGAGGAGTACATGAAGAAACTCAAAGAAGAACAATGTAAATCCAAAAATAATAAGCTGCTCAAGGATCTGTAACAGTCTAAAAGTCGCAACCTGTCTGTCATTTCTAGTAGGATATGTGTGGCTTTTGAATCTAAGTACTAACTTTGCGCCGCAATCAATAAAACTAAATTTTATGGCAAACCCCTGGCATGATGTCCGAATAGGACAAGGAGCACCAGAAGTGGTAACAGGTATCGTAGAAATACCAACGAATACTAGAGCAAAATACGAATTAGATAAGGAGAGTGGTCTGTTGATGTTAGATAGAGTATTGTACTCTTCGATCAACTATCCGGCCAATTATGGGTTCATCCCACGTACATACTGTGACGATGGTGATCCACTAGATATCTTGATCATGTCTCAGATCGAAGTGGTGCCGATGTGTATCGTACAGGCCAATGTGATCGGTGTGATGAGAATGCTCGACGAAGGAGAGGCTGATGACAAGATCATCGCAGTAGCGTCTAATGACATGAGTGTCAATCACTACAGTGATATTTCAGAGTTGCCCCCACACTTTGTGAAAGAGCTAAGAAGCTTCTTCGAAGATTATAAAAAACTGGAAAATAAATCGGTACAAGTGGAAGAGTTCCAAAACAAGGAAGTAGCGATGCAAATCGTCAATCAAAGTATCGAGGATTATCAGGCAAAGTTCGGCTGAACTTAATCTAGCCTTTTGAAATTCCAAGAAAAGTGGAACACTGATACCAGTGTTCCACTTTTTGTTTTCCCCTCTACACGAGCAGATACCGTCACGGATTCTGTGCTTTTTTTGGCTTGTTCTACTCCTGCGAGCATTTTTTGTGCATCGGCACAGGTGAAGTAGATTCTTTCTTTGGCCTGTTTTAGGAACTCCGCCTTATTCTCCACAATGATAGTTAGTATTTTAGGCTTTACACCTTGTGTAGCGGTCAGTGCGAGTACACCTGTCGACAGTTCTGCTGCCATTCCTTGTACTGCAAAATACATAGATCCAAATGGGTTTTGGTTGAGCCAGCGGTGCTTGACTGTGGTCACCGCTTGGTCTTCGTTGATTTCGATGACTTTCATGCCGCTGAGCCAGCCCATGGGGAGTTTGGCGATGAGGAATAGCCTGAGTTTCCAAGAACTCGTAAACTGCCTGCTAAACTTTCGCTGGCGATCTGTGAATGAGAGTCGGGGCGTGTTGTTCATAGGATCAATATAAGCAAATCAGAGGATACTCCTGTAGCCCTGATATGGCTTTAGTCATTGGTTTTGTCAAACATGCCTGCATGAACCTTTCCTTGTAGGATTTTGTGAGAGCCTTGTCCCAGTTTTTTGGATATTTTCATGGCGTTGGCTTCTGAGATATTGATTTTTTTGAGTCGTTCGTTTTTAACGAGCATCACTTCTCCAGATAGTGGGCTAGGTGCTCCGGGTAAAAACACGGCGCTAAGGTCATCATCGATTCGATCCATCAAAAAACCAATCTGCCAAGCCTCTTCCATGTCGACGAGTACTACTTCGTTTCGTTTGTCAGATTCTAGCCCTGCGAGGGTTTCGGTCATGCCTTTGATCAATGAATAGCCCGGTATGACGGACTGGAGTTTTTGTTCTAGCCAGTTTTTTCGTTTGTTGATGCGTCGAGATTTGGCTAGCAGTCCTGCCAAGAAGCAAAGCAATAGGAGCAGAAAGAAAGCCAGTATGCGGTTGAGCGTGATGCCTCCGATGTGTTCTATAGGGATGAGGTTCGAGATAGGGGAGACCAATGTGCGGAAGATGACTAGTGCTTTTTCGAATAAGAAGATCAGGACACCAAAGGGAACGATCAACAAGAAACCACCGATCACTGTGGTTTTTACAAATTCTAAAATGTCTTTGATGAGTTGTTTCATTTTTAAAGGCTAGCTACTTTTTTTCTATAGGTTTGTACTATGTGTCAAAGTTTCCTTTGATGTTTATTGGTGAAGATAATGTTTCGGGTTCTAAATAGCCAAAACTACCCTGTGACCTATGAGGATGGGAGGGAGTGCCATTCGGAGATTGAAGACTAACGTGTTAGTAGAGGAGTTTATGACTACTATCCAATCGACTAGATTTTGTTTTATATGGTGACATAGCTTGGGTGTTTACCATTATCTGTAGCGAAAGAATAGTGCAGAATATTGCATATGCTGTTGCCGATCATAAAATGAGTTGGCTGCTTGTCTGTTTTTGTTGCAAATTCAGACCTATGACGGTCGAGTAATCCTATTGATCAAACGGCTAAAATAAGCTACACTCAGACACAGACGGCTACCATACCAGCTAAACATCTCACCGTCCACGAGTAGCACTTGGCTATCTGGCAACAAGGTTTGAATACGCTCAGCATGCTGGTCGCCAAAAGGAAAAGGCTCAGAAGAGAGCATCACTACTTCAGGTCTCAACGCAACGATCTCCTCGTCCGTCAAGATAGGGTAGCGATTAGCGGTTACGACATTCTCGTATCCACAGCGCTGCAACATATCATCTATAAAAGTATCACGGCCAACAGTCATCCATGGATTTTGCCAGATGAGGTAGAGTACACGCTGTGACTTGGTCTGAGGGAGAGACTGGAAAGAGGTTTGAATCTCATCTGCCAACGATACTGCACGTGACAGACTCCCTGTAGCTTCGCCAACAGTTCGAATCATCTCAAGCACCTCCGACAGATCATTGATATCACTCACCCAGACAGGGTAGTGTGGTATCAAGGCTTCCACATCTTCTCTCGTATTTTCTTCCTTATTGGCTAAGATGAGATCAGGGGCTAGTGATACAATTACATCATGCTTGAGCTGTTTTGTGCCTCCTATTCGCGTTTTGGTCTTTCTCCACGATTCAGGGTGTATACAAAATTTCGTAATTCCCACCACTCGATCTCCCACCCCGAGATCATATAGCAACTCCGTCAGCGAAGGTACTAGGCTGATAATCCGCTGAGGCAGTTCAGGAAGGGTTACAGTTCGATCTAATTGATCTTTGTATTGAGGCATGGAGAAGTTAAGTATATTTTGTACTCTATAAGTTATCACTTGACGTAAGTGAAATAGACAAGCATAAATAGAGAAATCACCTTTTTCAATACAAAACATACTGTCAGAACAGTCCTTAATTTTATATCATCCTAAGAAACCACTCAAGGTAAAGCTTAAATCTTCTTGAAAAACGAATCGACGAATTCAACTTTGTTGAAGACCTGGAGGTCATCGATTCCTTCACCTACTCCTATGTATTTAACAGGGATTTTGAATTGATCTGAGATTCCGATAACTACTCCACCTTTGGCAGTGCCATCGAGTTTTGTGATCGCTAGCGCGCTCACATCAGTAGCTTTAGTAAACTCCTGAGCCTGTATAAAAGCATTTTGGCCTGTACTCCCATCTAATACAAGCATGATTTCATGTGGTGCTTCTGGCACGAACTTCTGAATCACCTTTTTAATCTTTGTCAGCTCATTCATCAGATTGACTTTGGTATGCAGCCTACCCGCTGTATCGATGATCACGATATCCGCCTGCTCATCCACTGCACGCTTCACTGCGTCGAATGCTACTGCAGATGGGTCTGTATTCATCCCATGAGACACGACTGGCACGCCGACTCGATCACCCCACAGGATCAACTGATCGACAGCTGCTGCACGAAAAGTGTCCGCAGCACCTAGGATCACACTTTTACCCGCTTTCTTAAACTGAGCCGAGAGCTTTCCTATCGTCGTAGTTTTTCCCACACCATTGACCCCTACCACTAGAAGTACATAAGGCTTCTTGTCCGTAGGTAGCGAAAAGTCTGTGCCATCCGTAGTGTTATTTTCTTCAAGTAACCCTGCGATCTCCTCCCTCAAAATCACATTGAGCTGATCCGTATTCAGGTATTTATCTTTGGCTACACGTGCTTCGATACGTTCGATGATTTTGACTGTAGTATCCACACCTACATCTGAGGTGATGAGCACCTCCTCTAGTTCATCTAATACGTCATCATCGACGCTTGATCGCCCCGCGACAGCTTTCCCAAGTTTGTTAAAGAAACTTTCCTTTGATTTCTCCAAGCCCTTGTCTAGGCTTTCCTTTTTGTCCTTAGAAAATATTTTGAATAAACTCATGATGGATATATTAATCGGGTCTGATCAAAAATAAACGGAATATTGCAAACAAAGGTCATGACGAGATACATCAAACTTACATTTGAAGCAAATACATGATTTTTCATCAAAAATCCGAAAACAAAAAAAGTCTCCTGAATCAACAGGAGACTTCCATTCTAATATTTTAGAATCGTTTATTTAGAAGAGAGTACTTCTTTTACTCTATCTTCTGTCACGATCTCTTCACGGAAAGAATAAGCACCAGACTTAGTCTTTACAGCTTTGATCACTTTGGCGAATTTTACTCCGTCCTTTTTTTTCAGCGTTGCAACTACCTTCTTAGCCATCGTTATTTAATTTCCTTGTGAACAGTATATTTCTTCAAAACAGCGTTGAATTTTTTCAACTCCATTCTATCAGGAGTGTTCTTCCTGTTTTTCGTAGTGATGTACCTAGAAGTACCCGGCTGACCACTTTGTTTGTGCTCCGTGCATTCTAATATTACTTGTACTCTATTACCTTTCTTAGCCATCTTAATCTAATATTATAGTACGATGTTACCTTTATCTTGGGCCTTTTTCAATACAGCAGATATTCCGTGCTTATTGATGGTCTTCAATGCAGTAGAAGATACTTTCAAAGTCACCCACTTATCCTCTTCAGGGATATAAAATCTCTTTTTGAAAAGATTTGGAAGGAACTTTCTCTTCGTTCTGTTATTCGCATGGGAAACGTTGTTTCCTGTTCTTGGCCTCTTACCAGTTATTTGACAAACTCTTGACATGATTTCTCGTCTTTTATCGATCCTGAAAAAAATCGGAGTGCAAATATAGGTTTCTTTTTAGAAAAACCATAGTCATAGCGTAAAAAGTCACGGGTTTTTGCACCTAATTTCAATTCTAAATTTTCCTTGCTTTATATCCTTCTTTCTCCAAGATCTGAACCACCTTGTCTCGGAGATCGCCTTGGATGATGATCTCTCGATCTTTCACATTGCCTCCTACCCCACATTTTGACTTGACCAGTTTGCCCAGTTCTTTGAGATCTCCAGTCATCCCCACGAATCCTGTAACTAAGGTCACTTGCTTTCCACCCCTGTTCTTTTTGTCCAACAGGACTCTCAATTGTTGATCTTGCTTGGCCAATGTCTCTTCCTCTAGTTCTTCGTTTTCAGTATAATCAAAGCTATCCTCGGTAGAATAAACAACGCCGATTCGATTCTTGAAATTATTTTTCTTCGCCATATTAGATTGTATTGAAGAGTGCAAAGAAAACAATAATGAACGGAGTGTACGTCTTGCCCTCGGAAAAATGCGTTTAATTAGTGAATAAAATGTGATTTATAACATTCTTTCCCCACTACTCCATGGATTAAAGAAAATGTAAACTAAATTACAATAGAGTTAAGTGCAATCATTGTACTTGACTTTGTATTAAAAAGCAAGCACGTTTGTGATAATTACAATCTAGTTATAAGCATAGTATTTAAGAAAAACAATGAAACATCTTAAGCCGACCTTAATATTAGTCCTTTCACTTTCAACCATTTTGTCCTGTACTGATAATGAGCTAGAGCCAGAAGTAACACAAGACTTCCAATCGGTTTTCAAAACCACTAGTATATCTGAAGATCAATGCCTAGAAGACATAATCTGGACTTTAGGGGAAGGAGACCCAAATCTTCGACGAAACGCACAATATATCACTACTAAGTTTGGTATACTGGATTTAGAGCAAATTATAGAAAGAATAAGTGACCCAGAACAATCCGCTTCACACTACAGCATTCGTTTAGTTACTGAAGACCCTACGGTGGTCGAATTTTTAATCTTAGTTTCCTCTTCTGAAGGCTACATTGGGTACATCCTACAATACATCCCTGATAACATTGTAGCATTTGCAACACTCTTTCTCGAAAATTACTCTGGACAACTCAATGTTCTAAATTTGGACAGAAGCATTCAGGCTACAGAGTATTTTGAAGCAGGTAAACAACAAATCGCTTCCTCCAATGCGAGAACAAACGACAAAGCAAAATGCGACTGTAAGATGAGTAGTACGGCTGTATATGGACCAATCACTGGTACCGTGATTGGTCATGACAAGACGATTCTTTGTACATGCGACAATGGAGGTGGAGGCAGTATACTCGGTATAGGACAGTTAATAGAGTCACCTACAAATGGAGGTGGCGCATTCGGTGGAAATGGCAGTTCAACTGGTAGTGGGGGTAGCGGTAGTCCTACTGGTAAAAAGTATGGAGGGAATGGTGAAAAAATAGGATTAGAATTGACTACTGAATTAATTATTTCTAATAATGTGAGTTCAGTGGAAAAAGATTTAGATCAGCTTCCTAGTAACTACCTTAGAGATAAATATGTTCCAAGAATGACAAAAAATGAGCTTAATTATTTTGACAACAATCTTACTCCAAGTCAAAAAATAGTATATCTAAAATCGGCTTATAGAGCTGAAAAAACAATACAGAATTTAGCTCCTTTAAGTTCAAGCTTACACAATGATCAATATGATGCTTTACGTCATACATATTTACATGCACTCCTATGCAAAGACTTGAGTATTGAATTATCAAAAACACTTGGGGATTTACACGAAGACTTTAATTCAAATCCAAATCTGGAAAAAGCAATGGATTTATTCAATAACCAAAAAGGAAGAGATGTTTTTAGTTTACTTGCCCTTTCTACGGATAATTTGACTCCTCATTTTGTAAATGTTGGTTTATTGATTAAATCCATCGAGTCAATGAAAAATGGGAACCTTCGAAAAATAAAAAGAAATGAGCTCGTACCAACTCCCTAAAATAGTAGCAATTATCCTACTATTGTCTTCATGCCAAAAGAAAGGCAACGAAATACGACACACTGATATTCAAATTAACAAAAATCAACACGTTGATTTTTGTTATATCAATAATGGCAACTGGGACACTATTATTATCATCCCTCCATATTCAAAACTCGACTTGTTATATTTCAAGGATGAAGCGTATATGGATAAGGTTTCAAAAATTCAAAGTATCGACTGGATCAACATGCTTCTCATCAAAAAAGACGAAATAGAGGTTGGATACATAGAAGTACCACGATCCTATCTTGACTTTAAAACCTCGAATTTCTCATACATCACCAGAAACAATTGTTCAATTTCTTACCATAAAACAAAAGAATCTGATGTGCCATTGATCCAAACCGAGGAGTTAACTTTAACGAAGTAAAAATCAGCAAGTGTATTGAAGAATTTGACCCCATGTTTCGACAATCTCTATTAATCACCTTTCAGTTATTGTTTGTTCACTCATTAACTCAAGCCCAAACTCACTGGGAAGCATCACTTGTTTCTGCTCAACAAAAAGCCATTGAAGAACAGAAACTGATTATCATAGATATTGATGCCGAATGGTGTAAACCTTGCAAAGTAATGAATAAGGAACTCTGGGAAAGCGAGGACATGAAAGCCTACTCATATCAATTCATTTTTGTGAGACTTGACTTTGAAAAAGACAGGGGTCTAACCAATAGAGTCGGCGTAAGCGCCCTTCCATCTGTTCTAGTTACAGACCCCATAGGGAACACGATATGGAGTCAGCAAGGATACAGAGGAAAAGCACACTACTTGTCCATTTTCAAGGCGCTACCTCCATATAAAGTCCCGATCAAACAGTTATTGATTGGAAATAACAACCAATTAGACATAGAGGGTTGGAAGACCATCGCTAACCTCTATCAGACACTGGCACTTTCCTCTAGCCATGAAGAAATCCGATTGGGTCTACTGAAAATAAGTTCAGCCTACTATGAAGAAATAGACAAGAAAACAGATGACGATGTAAACATAAAAACACAGCTCATACTCAATGAGGCAATGGAAGGAAACCATAAAAGAAGCTTAAAAAAAATAGAGCGTCTAGCTCCGCCCGAATCAGAAACAGTCCACTTCATTTACGCCTTGTGCCATTTGCACCTCGGTAACCAACAAGCTTATTCTGAACATGTAGAAAAGGTTATCTCTGATAAATACCTGAGCATCCTTTTCAACTAAAAAGGTGAAAATACTTGATACTAAACTACAGCTAGTAGTGCTTTCATTTTTACAACAATACTTCCTCGTCAGAGCATAAAAGTGCCGTTAAAATGCAGGGTTTGCACTGGACTGGTTACGGTAGTAGCATTGTGTAAAAGATATTGGATCAGATGTTTCGATTCACGAGGGATCAATCATATCTTGTATGGATAAAGCAGTGGTGATATATCATTTGCTATCTATGAGAAAATAAAGACTAGCGTACATCTTCTATGAAAAAAGAAATTGGTTTAGTAGCAGACGATGGGTGGCTCAAGCCCTACGAAGCAGATATTATACAACGATATGACTTTTATCGCAATCGTCTAGAGAAGATAGAGAAAGGCCATGGTTCACTAGAGTCTTTTGCATCGGGCGATAGCTACTATGGGTTTAATTATGACAAGAAGGCCAAAGGCTGGTGGTATCGCGAGTGGGCACCAGCTGCAGATGGGCTTGCGCTGATCGGTGATTTCAACGACTGGGACGCTGAACTCCACCCATTGACGCAAGATGAACATGGTACTTGGGGGGTGTTTGTAGCGGATCATTCCGAACACCCACTGATGCATGAATCCCTGCTCAAGGTCAAGGTGCAAAATGGTTTTCAAGACCGAGACAGACTGCCTGCATATATCAAGCGGGCAGTGCAAGATGAGAAAACCTATGATTTCAAAGGGCAGATATGGGCTCCCAAGAAAAAATTTAAATGGTCCGACAAGAAATTTAGCCCAAAGGCTATTACTAACCCTGTCATCTACGAATGTCATATCGGAATGGCGCAAGAGAAAGAAGGCGTAGGAACTTACGTCGAGTTTGCCGATGAAGTGCTCCCACGTGTCGCCAAGCTCGGGTACAACTGTCTGCAAATGATGGCGATCCAAGAGCATCCATATTATGGGTCATTTGGGTATCACGTGTCCAATTTCTTTGCTCCTACGTCACGTTTTGGGACTCCCGAAGATCTAAAATACCTGATAGATAAAGCACACGGTCTAGGAATAGCAGTCATCATGGATGCTGTCTATTCACATGCAGTGAAGAACATCGCTGAGGGACTCAATGATTTTGACGGGTCGGATAACCAGTATTTCCATAAGGGAGGTAGAGGTTACCATACGGGGTGGGACTCCAAGCTCTTTGACTATTCTCGCACCGAAGTATTACAGTTTTTACTATCCAGTGTACGGTATTGGATCGAAGAGTTTCATTTTGATGGTTTTCGATTCGACGGAGTGACGTCTATGCTTTATCATCACCATGGAGAGGGAGTGGCTTTTGATCACTATGACAAGTACTTCAAGGATATGGTGGATTGGGACGCTATCTGTTTTTTGCAACTCGCCAATACGCTAACCCATGAGCTGAAACCAGGCGCGATCAATATCGCTGAGGACATGAGTGGCATGCCAGGTATGTGTCGATCTGTAGAAGATGGTGGAATAGGTTTTGACTACAGACTGGGAATGGGTATTCCTGACTATTGGATCAAAACCCTGAAACACAAAGCAGACGAGGAGTGGGATATATACGAGATGTGGGATGTGCTCAACAATCGCCGCTACAAAGAAAAAACAATCGCCTATGCCGAGTCGCATGACCAGGCTTTGGTAGGAGACAAGACTTTAGCTTTTTGGCTGATGGATAAGGAGATGTACTGGCACATGTCCAAGGGAGATGCGAATCCCGTGATAGATCGTGGAATGGCACTGCACAAGATGCTTAGGCTTTTTACAGGAGCATTAGGTGGCGAAGGGTATTTGACCTTTATAGGGAATGAATTTGGCCATCCCGAGTGGATAGATTTTCCTCGTGAAGGTAATGGCTGGAGTTATAAATATGCTCGTAGACAGTGGTCTCTGGTCGACAATGAACAATTGAAATATCAACAGCTCAATGATTTTGATGGAGCTATGATTCATTTGCTCAAAAGGTATCAAGTATTGTCCGCTCAGCCTGCACAGCAGCTCAATATGGATGGAACCAATCAGGTCATCGTTTTTGAACGCAATAATTTGATCTTCGTTTTCAATTTTAGCACGTCTAGTTCTGTGGCTGACTATCGGTTTTTTATCAATCAGCCAGGGACTTTTCAGATCGTGCTGGATAGTGATGACACTGCGTTTGGTGGACATGCGAGGTGTGATGCCAGTGTGTTTCATACTACTGTAGAAGTGGAAGGGAGGCCGCAGCTGAGTCTGTACACTCCATGTAGATCCGTGCAGGTTTATGCTAATCAGATCAATAGTTAAATCGTGGAGTTAAGTTTTTTGAAAACAACTATAACATGGCAAACAATAAGCTTTTAGTCGATGAGCGTCAGGCCGATTTGGGCAAATTCATGGTTGGGCGATTGCTGCCCTTTCGTAAAAAAAGACAAGTAGGCCCATTTACTTTTATAGATCACATGGGACCCGCCCAAATGGGCAATGGTATTTATATAGATGTAGACCAGCATCCGCATATTGGGCTGAGTACATTGACCTATCTTTTCGAAGGATCGATAGAGCATAGTGATAGCGTAGGTAGTAAGCAGATAATTGGCCCAGGGGATGTGGGATTCATGACAGCTGGACGTGGCGTGACGCATACCGAACGGACACCTCAGAGTGAAAGAGGTACAGGTATAATAACAATGCACGGTTATCAGATTTGGGTCGCCTTACCTAAGGATAAGGAGGAAATGGAACCACGTTTCGATTTCTACCCTAGTACAGAACTACCAAAGTGGAAATCTGGAGGACTTACTTTTAAATTAGCTGCAGGCAACGCTTTTGGGAAATCCGCTCCCCTGCAAGGCTATTCTCCGTTATTTATGGTGGACATATATGTAGAGGAGGCTACTAAGCTAGACCTACGAGATCAACTGGTCGGTGAAGTAGCGTTTGTGATTGTAAAAGGATCAATCACAGACCAAGATGAAAAAGTGGAGGCAGGCCAAATGCTGATCAGCAAGACCAACGAGGCATGCGAGATAAGTCTAGAAAAAGACACTCAACTTTTGTTGTTTGGTGGAGAGCCCTTGCCAGAAGAACGCTACCTATTATGGAATTTTGTGTCTCATAGTAAAGAAAGATTGCATCAAGCGAAGGCGGATTGGAAGAGTATGGTATTTCCTAAAATAGCGAATGATGATAGCTACATTCCATTCCCTGGAGAATAAGTGGTACTGCTAGATCATCAGGGCTGGCACGGATCATAAACTACAGCTAGCAGGGGATGGCGTTCAGTGGAAGGTAAAAGTATTTTTACTTCATGGGTATATCTTCTTACTTAGGATTTTCTAATCCTTCGATTCGTGTTTATTTAGTAGACGACCACCTTATGATGTTGGATGGTGTGTCCAAATTGATAGGTGAACTTGATGGTTATGAGGTGGTAGGTAGAGCCACGGAGATGGTAGCAGCGATTGTTGATCTCCGCGTGACGGATGTGGATTTGCTGATTACAGATTTTCAATTGCCCGACGGAGACGGCTTGGCACTGATCCGACGTGTCAAAAAGCATAAGCCCAACCTTAAAGTGATTATGCTAAGTATGTACGATGAAGCACATCTGGTCAAGGAAATCTTAAAAGAAGGAGTAGATGCCTATGTGCTCAAACGCGACTCACATCATGAGTTGGTTCATGCGCTTTCGGAAGTCAGAGCAGGTAAGAAATATATGAGCGACGATATCAATCGTATGATATTGCTTTCGCTCCACGAAGATAGGGAGCCCAAAAGCCTGACAGACCGAGAACGTGAGATTCTACGGTTGGTAGCGCAGGAGTACACCAACAAGATGATAGCAGAAGCCTTATTCATCAGTGAACGAACAGTCGAGACCCATCGCAAAAATATCTTCCGAAAGACCCGAACAAGTTCTTTGGTAGGGCTGATCAAATACGCTTATTCCAATAATCTTATTTAGTTCATTATCGATTCAGAAAGCAGTTTGATGAAATAAATAGCTACGCAATTCGGGAAGAAAGCCCCTGCTAATCGTCTCCCCAAAACGGCTGTTCAGCGATTTTTTTTTATCGTTCGGATTAAATTGAGTTTTTTCATCATATAAACTTATATCTCATGCCGTTAGTTGTTGCCTTGATAGGGATCGCTGTATTGCTCCTGTTGATTATTGTTTTTCGTCTCAATGCTTTTATATCCTTTGTGATTGTCTCCCTCGTCGTAGGGTTAGGGCAAGGTATGCCACTCGATCAAGTCGCCTCTTCCATTCAGACTGGGATAGGAAATACGCTCGGGTTTTTAATTATCATTTTGGGATTTGGAGCCATGCTGGGCAAACTGGTCGCTGATAGTGGTGCAGCACAGCGTATTACGACTTCTTTGGTTGACTTGTTTGGTGTCAAAAATATCCAATGGGCACTTGTACTGACAGGGTTTATCGTCGGGATTCCAATGTTTTATTCTGTTGGTTTTGTGATTTTGGTACCGTTGGTATTTGCTGTAGCGCAGACCACTCGTCTGCCGTTATTGTATGTAGGGCTGCCGATGTTGGCCTCACTCTCTGTGACCCATGGCTACCTGCCACCGCACCCTGCACCTTCTGCTATTGCGGTTATGTTTGATGCTGATTTGGGGCTGACATTGATCTATGGAGTGGTCGCAGCTATCCCAGCCATCATCTTGGCTGGTCCTTTGTTCTCTCGTACCTTGAAGCGTATCAACCCTACACCTCCCAAAGATATTTTTGACCTGACACCTATTCCAGAAGAAGAACTACCAAGTCTATGGATCAGTATTGTGACGGCACTTTTCCCTTTGGTTTTGATTGGCTCATCAGCTGTACTTCAGCTTTTGTTACCTGAAGGCAATACGCTTCGATTGATCTCCTCCTACTGGGGCAATCCACTGTTGGCGATGTTACTGTCTGTCCTAGTAGCAATCTATACGCTAGGGATACAGAGAGGGAAATCAATGGATGATGTGATGAAATCCCTCGTCCAAGCAGTCTCTGGTATCACGATGATCCTGTTGATCATCGGGGGAGCAGGTGCATTGAAGCAGACGTTGACCGATAGTGGTGTGAGCGAGTATATCGGTGAAATTCTCAAAGGCTCCTCTTTGTCTCCATTACTACTGGCGTGGTGTATTGCTGCGGCGATTCGGGTGAGCGTAGGTTCGGCGACAGTGGCAGGACTGACCACTGCAGGGATCATTCTACCTATACTGAGTACTACTACGGTCTCGGGGGAGCTGATGGTGCTGGCCATCGGATCTGGCAGCTTAATGTTTTCGCATGTCAATGACAGTGGCTTTTGGATGTTCAAAGAATATTTTAACCTCACGATGAAAGAAACCCTCTCAACCTGGACTGTAATGGAGACGATTGTTTCTGTGACGGGGTTGGTTAGTGTCTTGATTTTACAGAATTTTATATAGATGGATTTAAAACAAAGAATAGAAGAGATGGGCTTGGTTTTGCCTCCCGCTCCACCACCTGGTGGTGTATATGTCCCCCTAGTGATCGTAGACAAAATGCTCTATGTGTCGGGTCACGGCCCTTGTCTCACAGACGGGACGTTGATCAAAGGAAAAGTAGGGAGTGCGCTGGATAAAGATGCAGCCAAAGAAGCGGCACGGCAAGTAGGACTCACGATGTTGGCTACCTTGATCGAACATCTCGACCCTGCCTATCGCATCAAGCGTATGATCAAGGTATTGGGGATGGTCAACAGCGAACCGGATTTCTTTGACCAACCTTATGTAATGAACGGCTTTAGCGAACTCATGGCAGAGGTATTTGGTCGTGCCAATGGGCTGGGTGCGCGAAGTGCAGTGGGTATGATTTTGCCCGGTAATATCTCAGTAGAGGTAGAGGCGATTTTTGAATTAGAATGAACGAAAATATGCAGTGGTATCAGATCACCAATGAAGAGGCGTGTAGCTCCCCTGCACTGGTAGTGTATCCCGATCGGATCAAAGCCAATATAGCGAAGATGATTCAGATCGCTGGAGGTACGCACCGACTGAGACCTCATGTCAAAACCCACAAAATGGCTGAAGTAGTGAAACTTCAGCTCGATATGGAGATTACCCAATTCAAGTGCGCGACTTTGTCAGAACTAGAGATGTGTCTAGGGGCAGGTGCTCCGGATGTCTTACTAGCTTACTCGCTGACAGGACCTAATGTCAGCCGTTATTTTGACTTAGTGGATCAATACCCAGAGGCAAGTCTCTCTATCATTGTTGACAATGAGACTAGCTTCAAAGGGCTTGCCGAAGAGGCTGCTCTTCGCCAGAGTCCAATCAGACTTTATTTAGATATCAACAATGGAATGAACCGAACGGGTATTGTGCCTGGTCCTGGCGCAGAGGCACTGTATCAATTGATGTATGATCATTCATTTGTAGAACCGATGGGGTTTCATGTGTATGATGGGCACATCCACGAGACCGAGCTGGGATTACGGACGGATGCATGTCATCGAGATTTTGAACCTGTCTTGCAGATGAAACAAGCACTAGAGCGGTCGGGGTATTTGGTTCCGAACATCGTTGCTGGTGGTACTCCCACTTTTCCTATTCATGCTGTTCATACAGATCGCGTACTTAGCCCTGGGACACCTTTGCTGTGGGATGGGGGCTATGACAAGGCCTTTCCTGATTTAGATTTTTTACCTGCTGCGGTTTTGTTGTCTAGGGTAGTGAGTCGACCGCTTGTCGATCGGTGCTGTTTGGATTTGGGACACAAAGCAGTTGCCTCTGAAATGGTGCACCCACGTATTTACTTATTAGGGCAAACTCCTCATGAGACACTCATGCACAGCGAAGAGCATTTGGTATTGACAGATCCAGAATGTAGTATGACTATAGGGCAAGCTGTCTATGCGATCCCAACGCATATCTGCCCTACGGTGGCATTACATGATCAGGTTTATATAGTAGAGAACAATAGCGTCATCGGACAGTGGGCTGTGACTGCTCGGTCGAGAGGGAATACGTTATAGCTATTTGATTCCTCACATTAAAAATACAGATAAGTAACTGGCTCAAACAAAAAAACAATCTCAGATGAAGAAGCAATCTTTAATATTTGATGCACACCTAGACCTATCGATGAACGCCATGGAGTGGAATCGTGATCTGCGATGGACGGTAGAGGAGATCAGAAAAAGCGAGCACGCAATGACCGATAAGCCCGACCGTGGGCGAGGAACTGTTTCTTTTCCAGAGATGAGAAAAGGAAATGTGGGACTCTGTGTGGCTACTCAGATCGCTCGCTATGTCAAACCAAAAAGTACCCTACCAGGGTGGAACTCGCCAGAACAAGCCTGGTCACAAACTCAGGGACAACTGGCATGGTACAAAGCTATGGAAGAATCAGGCGAGATGGTACAAATCAAAGACTTGGCAGGGCTAGAGGCTCATCTGAACCTGTGGGAAGCGCCTGATGATAGAACTCCCATTGGTTATATTCTAAGTTTAGAAGGAGCAGATTCTATTTGCACCATAGACCACTTGGAGCGCGCCTATGCTCAGGGTCTCCGTGCTATTGGACCAGCGCATTATGGCCCAGGTACCTATGCACAAGGTACAGATGCTACGGGAGGATTAGGAGAGAAAGGCCGTGCTTTGATCAAAGAAATCGATCGTCTAGGGATGATATTGGATGCGACACATCTTTGTGATGACAGCTTTTGGGAGGCCATGGATAACTTTAGTGGTCATGTATGGGCGAGTCATAACAACTGCCGTTCGCTCGTTCCTCACAATCGCCAGTTCTCGGATGAGCAACTCAAGGAACTCATCAGCCGTGGAGCTGTCATCGGCGCAGCATTGGATGCTTGGATGATGGTGCCTGACTGGAAACGTGGAGTCTCCACCCCTGTGGAAATGAATGTTAGTTTGGAAACGATGGTGGATCACATCGATCATATCTGCCAGTTGGCAGGGAGTGCTCAGCATGTAGCTATAGGGACTGATCTGGACGGTGCCTTCGGTACAGAGCAAGGGCCAAAGGATCTTGACACCATAGCCGATCTGCAAAAAGTGCCTAGCATTTTGCAGTCTAGAGGGTATACGGAGACGGATATTAATGGCATCCTGAGCCAAAATTGGATTGATTTTCTAAGGAAAGCATGGGCTTAGTGCTGCTCCGTTTCATCTCAGCTATGAGTTGATAGCATAGCGTGATTCGGACAATTCTTCTGTAGAGATGAAATACCACCGAGGTATGGCTACAGTAAAGGTATTGCCCCTACGCCCAGACTGCGTGTCTAAGTCTAGAGACCCGATGATGAAGGCTACCCTAGATTGGATGTTTTTCCACCCATAACCTTTTCCACTAATGAGTAATTTTTGGTCAAACCCCATTCCGTCATCTTCTATCATGAGGAGGACTTCTTCTTCATCTTGGATGATCTGTAGGGTGATGTTTTTTGCATCCGAGTATTTGATGATGTTGTTGATCCACTCTTGTGCAATGCGGTAGAGTGCGACCGATTTTTCATGAGCGGGAAAGTTCTCTCCACCGTGTATTAGTACTTCTATTTGCAAATCACCAATGGAGTTGACACGCAGAGCGAACTCCTGTAGTGCATTGACCAAACCATGTGCGGTGAGAGACTGAGGCATGAGGTCGAAGCAAATATTTTTAAGCTCCTTGTACATGTCTCCAAGAATATCGTTGCACAGTTCATAGGTTTTGGTGCGCTCAGAGGGGACAATATTGGGAGCTTTTTGTAATCGATCTATAGACAAGTTCATGACCGATATGAGTTGCCCCATGTTGTCATGTAGGTCTTTGGCAAAGCGACTTCTTTCTTGCTCTTGGCTATTGAGTGCTGCGGTGATTTGATCTTTTTTGGCTTTGTTTTCCGTTTCAGACAGCCTCGCTTGTTCTTTTAGTTTGGACTTCTTCTTTTGTTGCCAGACGATGAATAGGATGAGGAGGGTTCCTCCGGTCAGTATGATCAGTAAATAGCGGTTGGTTTTGAGCTGAGCATTTTTGATTTCAAGTTCTGCCTTTTGTAGTGCGATCTCTTGTTCCTTTTCTTTCACTTTAAACTTGGTCTCCAGTGCTGCAATCTGGTTCGACTTTTCGGAGTTGAGTAGGCTGTCTGATAGCGCCATGATTTGTTTCATGGTTTGTAGCGCAGCACTTGGATTGTTTAGGTTCTCTTGGGCTATTGCTAAAAGCTCAAGAGCATCTTTCATCGTCGGCCGTAGCTGAAATCTCTCGGTGATCTCGATGGCTTCACGAGCATATGCCGCTGCGGTGCGGTAGTCTCCTAGATCTACAGATACACTGGAGAGATTGACCAAAGCACTCGTCAGTCCCTCATCATCCTCGACCTGTTTACTAAGCTTCGCTGATTCGTGAAAGTAGTCTTTAGCCCTTTCGTAGTTCTTTAGCGCTTGATAGGTCATCCCTAGATTAGAATAGGAAATCGATAGCGAACTCCAATCCTGATGCTTTTCAAATATGGCGATCGATTGATTCAGTTCCGAGATAGATTGGTCATAGTGCTGTAGGTGGTAGCTCAGTCCTCCTATGGTTTGCAGCGACTGACCGATCAACGTACTGTCTCCGATTTGGTGGCGGATAGCGTATGCCTTTTGGGCATATTCCATGCTGGTCTTGTATTCGTGCATATCGAGGTAGACCAGAGCAATGTTGTGAATGGGGTTGGACTGGGCATACAGATTGTCACCGAATTCAGCTTCTGAGAGGGATCGATGAAATGCATGAACCGCATCGTCGTAGTTGCCGATGCGTTGGTTGATGAGTCCGAGCAGGTTGTAGATGCTTGCTTGTCCATAGTGGTTTTCGACGGACTCATATTTGGCTAATGCTTGTTGGCTTTGATCTATAGCTATAGGGTAGTCATTGATCAGATAGTTGATCATAGCTTTGTAGTAGATCACATCAGCTGTGATTTTAGGAGATACATTTTGGGCCAGTATCGCGGCAGAGTCGAGATACAACATGCTTTTTCTCGGATCTGAGTATTTCAATTGCCATGCTTCACCTTGCAGAGATTTGATGGTAATGGAATCCTGTTGTTGTGTGGGAGAGAGTGATTTGGGTTGTGCGAATACAAGCTGCGGTGCAAGTGAGACACATGTCAGTAGTAGTATCGTTAGGTTTTTCATCTGAATGCGAATAGAAACTTAATGATAGTAAGAATCTATTAAAACGGGCATTGTCTCTACCAGAATGAATATGCATTCCAAAACCAAACTGACATTAGCTATTCTTCACTTGAAGGTTCTTTTTGTTATGATAAAATTTATCAACAAGCGTATCATGTAAGTGAATAAAAATATTGAAGCTCTCATTGGCCTCTAGTCTTTCTTTTGTCAGTAAGTGTACCGCCTTTCTACGCAATTCCTTTGCAGTATTAAGTCCCGTTTCTATTGAACTTAGGGAGCTAAAATCGGTCTGATTCTCAAGTTCTAATAGTTGTGTATAGAATTCTTCAATGCGATCTAGTTTCTTTTTTCTTTTGATACGAACGAGGGTGGAACTCAAACCATAAAAGGCAACCAAGATGGAGAAAACCACCCCAATAACTTCGGCATATTTCTCGAAAAAAGAAGGGTTGTTTCTATCCAAGAACAATTGAGTCCCCTCATGTAGAGGGAAATTGATTGAACTATTTTTAAAATCATCCGTGATGCCGTTTAATAGTGGGTCATGATCAGCTAATATCTTTCGCTGTGTCACTAACTCTTCTACCACGCTCTGTATCGTATATGCATCAATATCTGCTCGGCATAACAAAACCGCATCAATGGCATAAGTCACTACTGGATTAACAGGTTGAAGTCCAAAAACATTTTTTGGAATCACATAAGGTCGAGAGGTTACATAATTTAATACAAATCCTTCTACTTCAGATCCTTTTCCGTAGTTGTTAATATTTGAAAAAGAAAATAGTGCTACGTCTTTTTTTAGTTGCTCTCTTATGAAGTTGGAAAAGAGACCACTCATAACCACGCTAACATCTATTTTGTTTGAGACTACATTTTCAGACCAAGGAGTGTTTACAATGGTGTATGCATCTTCAGGTATTTGGTTGTGCGCCAGTAGATTCTTGAAGAAAATAGAGGTTCCACTATTTTTAGGCCCCACACCAATTCTTTTCCCTACGACAAGTTCTTCTATACTTTTGGGGTTGATGCTATCTGGGTGTATGACTAAAAGCACTTCAGGATAGAGAGGTAGTACCGTTCTGATGTTGATGTCTTTTATCGAAATACCACTATTCATAAAATGAGTGATCTCAACATCATTTTGAGCAATTGCAAAATCTGCAGCAGCAGATTGTAGTAATTTACAATTTTCCAATGACCCCAGGCTATTGTCATCTATTAAGTCTACTTCTATGTTGGATTGGCTCAGTACAGATTGTATTGCCAAACCATTTTTGTAGTAGGTGGTTTCAGGTGATAATGCCGCTAATTTATATTTGTCTGCTTCGAAACATGATTGAAGGAAAACCGGAAGAAAAAGTAATACTAAAACATGAAACCTTACGTGCGACATACGACCTTTACATTTCTTTTGTTGTTGATAATGTGTAAGATACGATGATTTGACGTGCCTTCATAACCTTCGTTACTTTGCTTTTGGATGAATAGACAGAAGTGTACTTGTGAAGGGGGGAGTCAGGAGGTATGGCAGAGGTGTTTTCAATAATGAAGCCCCCCGAAACATTGGATGCTTCAGGGGGCTATAGTCAGTCACTAACTAGACTGATAAACCTAAACCATTTTCAATTGCTTTTTCGCCGTACACTTTAGGTCTAAAATGTACGGCGAAATGCTGGTTTCAGATCTATCAGCATTATGCGATAATTGGTTAATTAGATAGGTAATTAGTGAAGTCTATGTTGCCATAGTTACAGTTTGAGTTGTTTTCTGGTCTGAGTACCATGAGGAATACGTGATCTTCGAATACACTATTGTCGACAAATAGATATTCTCCTCCGTCTTCGTTGAGCTCCATACCGTCATTAGACTCTTCGTTGTTCATCGGGTGCCATGTGCTGCGGATTCTATCTGAGTGATCTTCTAGGCTAATTGCAGGTCCTAAAACTTCAATATTAGGAAAGTACAGTTCTAGGCAGTTATTGCCACCTGCCTCTGTCAGAAAAGTTAGGAATGAACATTTGAGTTGTGCAGTGGCGAGGTGAGGGAATACATCCTCTGCTGGATCTGGATTGGCGACAGGTGGAACCACTCGAATCGAGATCACTTCCTCTTTCTCTATATATGTGGTGTCATAGATGACTTCATAATTGTACGTTTTGAATTGCTCATAGAGCTCTTCCTGAAAAGGGTTCATATTGCTTGTACTCACGGAGATGAGGTCTGTCAGATCAAAGTGATCAGATTCAGAGGTTATCATGACTTCTTTGAAATAGTCTCTGGCAGGTTCATCGTCGATGATACTGCGTGTGATCAGAAAGCTGGTCATGTACATGAACTCTTGTGAAATTTCATTGAGTTCTGTTTCGCTAGTGTACTCTTCTAGTGACGGACTATTGATGGTTTGGTTGAGTACAGGATCGATCAATTGATCTCCGCATGAGAATTGCATCCCTGCGGCGATTAGTAGGATAAATGGGTATATTTTCATGGTTTTTGATTTTAAGTCAGGCTAAGGTAGGCGATGACGATTTATTAAAGTTTGTAGATTCATATATGAAGCGAATGGATTCAAATTCGCTAAGAGTTGACTAGAAAAGTCTTTTTAGGATCGCATCTTTTCGTCTAGACGCTACGGGTACTTCCTCTCCATTTTTTAAGACTAGGCATCCTTCGTTGGTGTATTTGGTCACGTAAGAAGTGTTGACGACATAGGATTGATGACATCTTAAGAAAACTGCCTTATTGAGCAGGGACTCTACTAGTTTTAGTGGTTTGGAGATCATGATTTTCTCCTTTGTGGTGTTGAAAGTCGTATAGTTGCCATCCGATTTGCAAAAGATAATGTCCTCTAAATACACTACGTGATGTGCCTCTAGTGTTCTCAGTACGATTTTGTTTTGATGGTTGCCATTGTAGAACTGATTGGCGACATCTACAGCGTCGTGGATACTATCATCATTTTTGAAAGCTTTGATGGCGCGGTTGACGGCATTGCTAAACTCCTCGTCATCGATGGGTTTGAGCAAGTAATCCAACGCACCTATACGTATCGCCTTGATGGCTTGGTCATTGAACCCTGTGATGAAAATAAGTTGAAAATTCACCTCTTCTAACCGCTCTATCACTTCGAATCCCGTACCACCTATGATATCAATATCCAAAAACACCAGATCAGGCTCATGGATATTAATCTTAGTAAGCGCCTCTGCAACACTGGGCGCCTCGTCTATTACATGGATGTCTTGCGAAAATTGATCTGCGAGTCTATCTTTTATTTCATCACGGACATGCTTCTCGTCATCTATAATAAGGGCTTTGATCATGCTGTCAACAGTTTAAAAGGAATCTTTAATTTAATGATTGTTCCATGGTCATCTGGATTGCCTTCCTGTTTGTTGAGGATGGAAACACCATGGCCGGTCATTTTTCTCAAAAAAGTATCAATTAGCTGGACTGAAGAATCGGGACGGAGGGCTTTGATATCAAACCCATGACCATTGTCCTCTATCGTACATTGTACTGATTGCTCTTCTAACGTTAGCATCACGGAAATCATACCTTTTTCTTCTATTTCTTTAAAGGCATGCGCAATGGCATTCTCGACGAAGGGCTGGAGCAACATCGGTGGGATAGTGATTTCGGCATCTTCGGGTATGTCATTGATGATCTCATACTCGAACCGATCCGCAAATCTAAACTGCTGCATGTCGAGGTAATCTTCGAGCAACTGCACCTCATCTTCTATTAAGACATAGTCTTTGGTCGAGTTCTCGAACAGTGCACGTAGAATCCGCGAAAACTTGACGATGTAACGGGAAGATACCTCTGCGTTTTTGTTGATTTCGCTTTTGATGAGGTTGAGACTGTTGAACGCGAAATGTGGATTCATCTGCGAACGGAGCAGTCGCTGGTGGAGGAGAAAGTTTTGTTTTTCCATCCTGAACCTTCGCTGTCTGTAGTAGAATACGATCAATGTAGTGGCTAGGATAGCACCGAGCAATAGTGTCAGTAGGAGGTATTGGTTGCGTTGAAAACTAATGTTCTCAATCTCCACAATTCTTTTGGCAGCTTCTAACTCTTTTTCTTTGGCAAATGAGTTTTTGAGTTCGATCAGTTCGCTGTTGATGCGGTTTTCATAATTGCCCTCCTGGTAGCTAAAGATGGAGTCCAACTGGCTAGAGACCTGCTGGGGTGATTCTCCTTTCCTAATAGCGATTTCCAGCCTTTTCTTGAGTGCCTCTTTTTGATTTTGGTAGTGGGCGTCATCTATACCATACCAAAACACCGAATCGATGTAGCGACTACTCAGGTCCAGCTGATCCAGTTCGTAGTAGGTGTGGGATAGGTTGAGGTAGTTGTTGATCAAGGCTGAGGTTTTAACATTGGCGGGTAGTAGATCGATGTAGTAGGCTGCTTTGTGAAACGTCTGTAGCGCGTCGCTATATAGGTGATTTTCAAACTGTATAGCGCCTAAATTGCCATAGTACTGATAGTTGATGTTAGGACTCAGTTGCGTTAAGTCTATGTTGATTTCGCTCAGGGTATTGAGTGCTAGGTCGAGATCCTGCTGTCCAAAGTAGATGCTAGCCCTGCTGATTTTGCTCACCATCATGTTAGCTGTATCATGCGCCTGCTCGAACATGTCATAGGCAAGGGCATTGGCGGACAGGGATTGGTCATGCTTTTCCATGCTCGTGTACACGCGCTGGATATAGTTGTAGGCGAGGGCTTTGCTTTTGTAATCCTGCTCCCCAAGCATACTGATCATTTTCTCCGCAGTACCTAGCCCGTTGAGGAAGTCGTTTTGAAGATAGTAGGCATTCATAAGTGCCCGATAGTAGAAGGCACTCCTCTCCGATAGGTGAGGTTCCTCTGCATAATCTGTCGCTCTGCGTAGCTCGTGGATCGCAGAATCTACCTCGCCCAGTCGGTACAAGTATCGAAACTGGACATAGCGATATTGACGTTTGAGCGAATCAGGGATGTCCATCTCGATGATGCTGGACAGCTGTAGCGCAAAGTACTGCAAGGAATCATGTTCTAGCCCTGTTTTGAGCTTGTTATTGTAATGGGTTGGCAGGTCGCTGACTTGGGCAGTGTTCTCTACAGTCTTGTGATGAGAGCAGCTCACGAAAGTGACGAATAGGGTTAGGTAAAACCAATTTGTCATAAGTAATAAATGCTGACTCGAAAATAACGAATACCTACCACAAAAGTCGGAGGAAGCGCAAATACCTCTGGGGAAAGAAAGTGAATGAAGCAGCTTAGCGCTAAGCAACCGTACTGCATAGCAACTGGGCGCATTGTCTTCACTACATAGAGGGTAGAGCCATCTTGATGCTTTTATAGTTTTCTATCAGCCTGAGTTAGATTTTGAATATCTCTTCAAGGGCTTTTTTGAAGGATTTAGTATGTGATACGTTTTGTCTATGACTTGAAAAGAGAATCTTTGAGGATCACCCTGTATATCTGGGGAGAGATAGTAGATCACTTCGTGATTCAAGATTCATTGTTCGAAATTTGTTATTGTTTTTTATTATAAAATAATAGCCTATCGAAGCTCAAAAGCCTTCTTTATGAATCGAACTCAGGTTGTCACTATTCCATCTCTCTCAGGATTTGTTTGATCTGATCGAGCTTTTCGAGAGGCATCTTGCGCAGCTCCGCCACTGTCAGCCCATTCTCACTGGGTCGGTCTAGCTCCGTTATTGGATGATTAGGCGCAAGAGATGTCTCCGCACTATCCCAAGCCATCAGATCGTTCGGCGTGCAGTGCAGCGCTATACACAACTGCTGGAGCTGATACATCTTGATACCCACGGCCTTGTCGGCGAGCATGCGGTGCACCACATTGTGACTCAGCCCTAGCTTTCTCAAATAATTATATGGTTTCGGGATGCCACGGATGTGCATCAATCGTGATATCTGAAGTGTCAGCATCGTTGTGTTGGTTTGGTCTTACAATAAAGTTAAGTAGAAATTACAGAATACTCAAAATTGGAAACATATCATTGTCAGTTAGTTAACTAGTAGTGAGCTTATGTTGTTTATATATGACACTAAATGATTTTTTGCTGAGACAGACTTATTTTATACTGGTATTGAATCATTTGATAATGGGGATATGTCATTTTGTATGTGGTAGATGTTATATTCTATTGAGATAGTGTTATTTACTATTACTCTTATATCAATAACTGATTGGTATTTGTCTAATTATTGTGCGCTTATGAGATTATTTCAGTACGTTTTGAAGACTATTTAGCATCGGTAAAAGGCTTCTAGTTCCATTTCGTCTAGATTGATAGTGACCTGAGAAGCATCTGTTATGGATAATGTTATTTTGTAGAGGGGGGCGTTTTTGCTCATGTATTCAAACTTATCGGGAGGTAGATTGCTTTGTTTCTTGAAGGAGAAATCTTAAGTTGTGTCATGAACTGCAACTGTCTACTTTCCCCCTGATATGAGAATATCAATCACCTGTATTTTCTTATTTGTTCTTGTCTGGCAGGCATACTCTCAAGAGGAAGATGTACTGGTAGCAGACAGTCTTCGGGCACAAAGAGATGTCCTTGATTTCGTTTTTAAGAAGAATCGAGATAGCCTCAATGCATCAGGAAGTCAGGATAGCAAGCGTGTTTTCTTTTCGTTGATGCCCTTGTCATCAGGTAGTGGTGGGCCTAATATTTCGATTTCGGTGGTCAATGCTTCTTTTCATTTAGGGGATCCCGAGACGACTAATTTTTCTAATATAACGCTCTACCCTAGCACGAATTTTAGTTCCTATTTTCATATCAAAGTCACTTCTAACCTTTGGCTAGAGGGCAACAATTGGAACATTCCTGGGAAACTAGAGTTGACCCAAGAGGCTCAAGATAATTATGGGCTGGGAGGAGGTACAGATGAGGATAGTTTGTTTGTAATAAAATATAAGCTAAGTCGGGCGTATATGTCTTTGGGCAAGCGTCTGGTCAAGTATGTATATGTTGGGGGTGGGTATGCGCTGGACTACTATTATGACATCTATGAGGACAGTGGGGATGTTGTCCGGCAGACGGATTTTGGACGCTATCAGTATGGGACGGGTTCGACGAGTATAGCATCTGGGCCTACATTCGATGTAGCCTACGGTGAAGGCTTCAACTGGTACATGGGATTGAATGAGGTTTTTTAGCAACAGTAACAGTACTAGGTCAGGAGGTCTACACCTCCTGACCTAGTACTGTTTAGTTGATCTTCTGAAAATCTTTGACACCTGAAAATTTAGGTTCGATGACCCATTCTCCTTTTGTGTTGATATAGCCCCAGAGATCTCCTTTTTTGACTGCTGCGAAACCATTGTAGAAAGAACGTGCTCCATCGTACTGCGGTTCGATAGCCCATTGACCTGAGACATCAAAGAAACCAAATTTGTCATTTTTCCTACCGAGTGCTAATCCATCACTGAAGTCTTCCCATTTTTCTGTATCGTTGATTCTGATGATTTCTCCAGACTTATTGGTGTATCCCCATTGGTCGTTGCGTTTGATTCTGGCTAGCCCACTCGATGGATCAAATTCTTTGGCACTTTGGAACTGAGGCTCGATGACCCATTGGCCTGATGTATCGATAAAACCTATGAGACCACTGGCTCCTCTGGCCCATGCGAGTCCATCGCTAAAGTAACCTACACTGCCGAACTGTGCCTTGATAGCTACAGTGCCGTCTGCGTTGATAAATCCCCAAGTTTTGTCTTCTAACCTGTATGGAGCCAGGCCATCTCCTTCGAAAGGGTCGAGATCGATTAGGCTGGGAATGTCAACTTTGGTTTCGCTGCCCGATATGTCTAGGATAAAGAACTTGTCATCTTTTCTGGCTATGGCTTTATCGTTGGTGAACACCGATACTTTGTCGTACTGTGGAGTGATTACGGTTTTGCCCTCTGTGTCTAAATATCCCCATTTTCCATCGTCGTTGATTGCCAATAGTCCATTTGAATAGCCTTTCATACCGAACCCAAAAAGTTCAACTACTCTGTACTCTTTGATTTCAGAAGGAATAATTTCTCCTTGGATATTAATGATTTTGAAATTGGGCTTCTCGTAGTACAGTGCCAGGCCCTCTTCGGAGAATTCGACGCAGCGTTTCGAGATGGGTTTAATAATCATTTCGCCATCACTGGTGGTGTAGCCCCATGTTTTAGAACCGTCGGGTTTGACGAGTGCGATATAGGTTTGAGCAAAGGACTGGACTGCCAGTAAGAGGACGATACTCAGAGATAATACTCGTTTCATTGTAGGTGGTGTTTAGGTTTTTGTTTGTGAGAATGGTACAATTTAATAGTTGTATCATCCATTTTGTACTGACAAGAATAAGAAATAATTGCTAAGTCGCAAAATCCTATGGATGCGTGTCTGCTTCTTTTCTTAATGCCTCCATATCTGCCATGATCTCATCTAGTTTTTGGAGCAGTCGTCCGTAGACGATCTTGAGGTCCAAGGTATAGATTTTGCCGCCTAGAACGAACATAACAGCACATATCACAGCCAGACCTGCCCAGAAAACTGTAGGGATACCATAGGTTAGGTGTAGAGTAGGAAAGGAGTCTAGTAGCTTTTGGGTGAGTTTTATACCCATGGTCTGCCCATTAAAATCCAAGAACCACATGCCAGCGATCATCGATAGGAAGATCATGGGATAGAGTATGCGGGACAGTTGTGCATTGATATGGATTTGCTTTTGCATCCAGTTGTGAAACGAAAGGAGGTATTCGTAACTGTTGGTACTCTTGTCCAGATCACCGAGCGATTGGCTCAGGCGGTAGTTGATGAATACCGTGAGGTTGATTATGATGAAAAATGGGACGCCCATATAGGGCATGTGCAAGGCAAAACTCACTGGTAGCATAATCGCCGATAGGATGACTAGACCCCATAGGTTGAGCTTGAACATGCGCTTAAATTTTTCCACAATGTCTTGAGACTTTTGGTTGTAGAGATTGTTGAGTTTGGGAGCGATGAGTGCGTGGCTATCCACAAAACCATTTTTCCAGATTGTTTCAATTGACTTTTCCATCTAATAAGATTTTTAAACGTTCTTTGATTCGATTGATTCGTACGCCTATGTTGTTGGCGTTGGTGCCGATGATGTCGGCGATTTCTTGGTAGGATTTTTCCTCCAAGTAGAGTAAGATCACCGCTCGATCCACTTCTGAGAGTTGGCGTATGGCATCATAGAGCGCATTGAGAGACTCGTCTGCAAAAGCCCGACTGTCCTCTGTGACAATGTCTGGTAGCGTATCTGATGCGAAGTATTGCCCATTTTTCTTTTTTTTCTTGAGTAGGGTGAGGCATACATTGAGCGAAATGCGATAGACCCACGTAGACCATTCAGACTGTGCTTTGAAGTTGTCCCTGCTGCGCCAAATCTGTAGAGAGACTTCTTGGTAATAGTCTTCGAAATCTTCTTGCGTATTGGTATAAGCACGACATATCTTAATGATGATCGCCGCAAAGGGTAAAATGGACGAAGTGTAAAAATCGCTACTCATTCAAGTTTTTCTTGTTTAGTGGCTATGTCAATGGAAACTTACAGCTATGCTCAAAAAATATATAGTCATCGTTAGGATTAGTTTTAAAGGGTTGGGGTGAAATGTTGTACTTTGGGATGGTTTTAATAAACTGTGGTAATATCAGAGAGCTGGAGTAAATACGATAAATGAGGTGGAATATCTACATAGGGCTTGTGGCCAGTATGATGTTTTCGTTCAATAGTCTGGGACATTCAATAGATGTCATGATTGAGCGAGCGGATTCTTGTGCTAGGCTTACTGACTATGATTGTGCGGTTAGTCAGTATGAAGAGGTACTGTCATATCACGATGATGTCTCAGGTACTGTTTTCGTACAAATCAATAATAAAATAGCCGATTTGCTCTATAAGCAAGGGGACTTTCAAAAGGCATACACGACCTATCAGACAGCCTTAAGGCGAGCTGAGGAAGATAGCATGATGCACGAAAAAGCTACTGCTCTAGAGGGGATGTCTCATATCCTGTGGCGCTATGGAGACAATGTGAAATCTATCCATTCGGCCATGAAGAGCATAGGGATTTACAAAGCCTTGATAGATACAGCATCATTGATTAGTTCGTCTCACATACTAGCAGGTATCTATGTCAGTATTGGCGAATTGGACAAGGCAGAGGATATCTATCAATCCACATTGCATATGGCGAAGGCTAGCTATGATTCGGTGGGGCTAGCAAGTTGTTATGAGTATATAGGTATTGTGCGTTTTTTTGAGGAGCGATACGAGCAGGCCATACGTTTTTATATGAAGTCACTTTCTATGAATCTTCAGATCGGAAATGAACTGGATGCGGGTGTTACCTATGCCAATATAGGAGAGGTTTATAACTACTTGGAATCCTATGATAAGGCGCTGACGTATTTTGAGAAGTCAGAAGAAATCCTTCAGGCACATCAATTTAATTCAGGGCTCATATTTGTCCATTATAGTGCGGGAGTGAGCTATACCCAGTTGGGCGAATATGAGCAGGCGATGGATCATTTTCAAAAAAGTTTAGATCTGGTTAGGTTCACGCATGAGACACGTGAAAAGCCTGAAATTCTGAGACTGATAGCGGACTGCTATGCCAAACAGGGTAAGTATGAGCAGGCTTATCAATATCACGAACGGTATGCAGAGATTGATGATTCGTTGGCTCAGGTCAATCGAAACCTAGAATTACTAGATGTGATGGGGCGTTATGATTTGGAGGAAAAAGAAAAACGCAATGAAGTGCTGACACAGGAAAATGTATTGAGAGGTCGAGAACTGGCCGATAAGGAAACCATCATCGTACAGCAGTATCTTTTTGGTGCTGTATTGATGGCGTTATTGTTGGTTGCGTTTGTGTTGGCATACAAGCTGTACAGAAACAAGGAGCTATTGGCAGAGGCTGATAGAACCAAGAATAAGTTGTTTGGATTCGTAGCGCATGACCTGAAAGCACCAGTGGCCAATATTCAGATGCTAGTCGATATGTTGCAGGACGAATTAGAAGAGGATAGCAAGGAAGCGCACGGTCTGGTTGTAGATATAAATAACGCGTCACATTCGGTGAGTATGCTACTCAATGATTTGTTGTCTTGGTCGATCGCACAGCAGCGCGGGTTTGCTTTCAACCCTAAGTCCGTCCAGCTCAAAGGTGCTGTGGAGCATTGTGTAGACCTTTTTAATAATCAGCTAGCATATAAATCGCTGAAAGTAGACAATCAGGTGCAGGAGGATGTTTTGGTATGGATGGACGAAAATGCACTTTTAGCCATTATACGCAATTTGATATCCAATGCAGTCAAATTTTCATCCGCAGGTGGTTGTATCACGATGGCAGGAGCAGTGTCGGATCAGTCAGGTCATGTACTTTTTAGTATTCAAGATGACGGGGTAGGAATGACTCCCGAGCAGCTCAATAAAATCTTATTTATGTCGACATTCACGACGCAACGAGGGACAGCCAATGAGAAGGGGAGCGGAATGGGGCTCAATCTCGTCAAGGAATTTGTCGAGAAATCTAATGGCGAACTGAATATTGCTAGTCAAGTAGAGGTGGGGACTAAAATAACGATCGTATTGAAGGCTGGAGAATAATGAACCGACGAGATGTCGATTCATTACTTATAGTATTTCTTATTTCCCTAAATCCCGGAGCATACCAAAGTGCCCTGCGACTGCCGAGCGGAAGCTTGGAAAGCTATAGTAGGGTAGATCATATTCGCTGGTGGTCTGTTGCACGATTTTAGCAATAGCGGGATAGTGTACATGGCATACGTCAGGGAAGAGATGATGCTCGATTTGGAAGTTTAGTCCTCCTACGAACCAAGTCAGAATTTTGTTTTTCATCCCATAGTTAGAGGTCGTCAGGATCTGATGTGATGCCCAGCAGGTATCTAGGTTTTCACTTTCAGCCTTGACGAAGCTGGCGTTAGGAACCACATGTGCGGTCTGAAAAATCAGAGCTAACATGATGCCTGTCACCGCATGAGATACGATGATCATCACGATAGTAGTTCCTACAGGGATGTCAATCATAAGGACGGGAAGTACTAGAAACACGACATAGTACATGAGTTTTCGGAAGAAAATTCCTGCAAACTCCTTCCTGAATTCAGCTCCTTTTTTGATGAGTCCCATTTGGCGATATTCAAAAGCCTTCACGAAATCTTTGGTTGTGATCCACTCCAGTAGTGGTACACAGTAGAATATCGGCGCATAGATGTGCTGAAATCTGTGAAACCACCGCTTGGGCTGATGCTCAGAGAACCTGAAGAAGAACCTAGGTAGAATGTCCTCATCGGTATCTTCAATGTTGGTATAGGTGTGGTGTATGACGTTGTGCTGGATCTTCCAGATCAATCTATCTACACCAACCAAAGCAGCCGAGAAGGCGACAATGCTATTGTAACTTTTATTCTTAGAATAGGCGCCGTGTATAGAATCGTGCATCACAGCCGTACCTATAAATGCCTTGCCTAACCCCATGATCACCCAGAGAGACATCAGGATGTATAGGTTCGTAATGCCTGCGAATATGAGGATAAAGAATGGCGTGAGATAGAGCGAGAACAATGCGATCGATTTGATCACCATGTGTCTGTTTGCATCTTTTTCTAGATTGTTTTCTTTGAAGTAGGTATTTACTCGTTTTCTAAGAACACTCCAGAAATCGTTTTCTTCTTTGCTTTTAAATTTATAATTAATCATATGATTTTGGCACATTCAGTAGGTTAGTGAACTGATGTGATTTTAGTATTAAAACGTTAGAGAATAGGGTGGGAGGCTGGCGTTTTTTCGTTTCCCTATACTTAGCAACGCAAGAATACTGAATTAATTTGAAGCCATCAAATGATAAATATTCATAGAGGCTGCATAGTTGGCTGATATTCAGTAGTTAAAGCGTGATTTAACATACTTTAACTGCTCAAAATCATGAAAATAGCTGCTACAGTGGTCATCAGAATGACGAACCATCTGAAATACTGATCTGAGATTTTCTTGATGATTTTAATTCCTACAAAGGCTCCAATAGCAATGAATGGAATAAGGGTGAGATCTAAAAGAAAGGAATGCCATGTGATGGTCTCCCAGACCCAGATATGAAAAGGAACTTTGAATACGTTGACACAGATAAAGAACCAAGCTGCTGTACCGATGTATTGGTTTTTGGGTAGACGCATGGATAGTAGATATAGTGCCATGGCACTACCTGCCAAGTTACCCACCATCGTGGTGAACCCAGCCACGATCCCCATCAGCGCAGCAAACCATAGATAGTCAGGTATTTTTTCTTTGTTGGTACGCTCCATCCATAGCATGACGATGAGACTGAGGAATATGATCACACCCATGATGATGCGGAAGGTCTTGTCATCTATCTGTTGACCAAAATAGGTGCCTGCCAGCACGCCTATGATTGTCCAAGGCAGAAGTTTCCATAGGTATTTGGTCTCGGCATGTCGGTGGTAGTACTTGACACCTATGAAGTCTGCCATGATGAGTACTGGGAGCATAAGTCCGCTCGATTCTTTACCACCAAAAGCTACGGCTAGTAGTGGTACAGCTAGTTTGCTCACACCAGCGACTCCAGTCTTCGACATCCCAACTAATATACCTACTACACAAAATGAGGCGAGGGCTGAGTAGCTCAGCGTATATCCGAATAGTTCTACCATAGGCTGCAAATCTCTTGAAATCGATGAGATATCAGTGTTTTTTGGACATGAAAAAAGTCCCTATCATTTAGATAGGGACTTTGTACTGTGTTTTGACTTGGTGAGAACACGAAATGTAAACACCATTTCTATTCTACTTTTCTTCCAAAAATGGATAACGGTAGTCATGTGGAGCATCAAAAGTCTCTTTGATTGTACGTGGTGACACCCATCTGAGTAGATTTAGTACAGAGCCTGCTTTGTCATTGGTGCCTGATCCTCTAGCGCCACCGAATGGTTGCTGTGCGACTACTGCGCCTGTTGGCTTGTCGTTGATGTAGAAATTACCTGCAGCATTTTGCAGTTTTTTGGTAGCCAGTTCGATAGCATAGCGATCGTCTGAGAAGATTGCTCCTGTCAGTGCATAGTCAGAGGTTTTGTCTACGAGTTCGAGTGCCTCTTCGAAATGCTCAGGATGATAGACGTAGATGGTAATGACTGGACCAAATATTTCCTCACACATCGTCAAGAACATTGGGTCTTTGGTCACGACTACTGTAGGTTCGATGAAGTAGCCTTTGGACTTGTCATAGCCACCGCCTGCGATGATTTCGGCATGATCACTGGCTTTGATTTTGTCGATGTAGCCTGAGATCTTATCAAATGCACGTTCGTCGATCACTGCATTGACAAAATTGGTGAAATCCTCAGGAGAACCTACAGTGATTGTATCTAGATCAGATAGAACCTTAGCTTTCGTCTCATCCCAGATGTTTTGTGGGATGTAGGCGCGTGATGCAGCACTACATTTCTGCCCTTGGAACTCAAATGCTCCTCTGACGATACCCGTCGCAACAGCTTTTGGGTTAGCAGACTTATGTGCAATGATGAAGTCCTTTCCACCTGTTTCTCCGACGATTCTTGGATAGGTTCTGTACTTGGTTACATTTTCTCCTATGGTTTTCCAGAGCTGTTGGAAAACGGCTGTACTGCCTGTAAAGTGTAGCCCCGCAAAATCACGGTGGTTGAATACCACATCGCCAGCCACTGGCCCGTCAGTGTAGATCAAGTTGATGACACCATCAGGTAATCCAGCTTCTTTGAATACTTCCATGATCACCTGCGCAGAGTAGATTTGCGTGTCAGCAGGTTTCCATACGATGGTATTGCCCATCATCGCTGGCGCTGCGGATAGGTTGCCCGCGATCGCTGTAAAGTTGAATGGTGTGATGGCAAAAATGAACCCTTCGAGCGGACGATACTCTAGCCTATTCCACATCCCTGGAGAGGAAATCGGTTGCTGGCTATATATCTGTGTCATGAAGTGCACGTTGAATCGCAAGAAGTCTATGAGTTCGCATGCAGAGTCGATTTCCGCCTGAAATGCATTTTTGGATTGTCCCAGCATGGTTGCTGCATTGATCTTCGCTCGGTAAGGACCTGCTAACAAGTCCGCTGCTTTTAGGAAAATGCTCGCTCTGTGTTCCCAAGATAGGCTCTGCCAAGCGTCTTTAGCACCCAGTGCGGCATTGATGGCTTGTTCGACGTGATCCGCATCTCCACGGTTGAAGTAGCCCAGGGTGTGCTGATGATCATAGGGAGGAGCCATTCTGACTTTGTCGTCAGTGGTCACTTTTTCTGCACCGATGTACATCGGTACATCTAGCTCTTCGCTCCTCATCTGCGCGACGGCAGCCTTTAGTGCTATTTTTTCGGGACTACCTGCCTTGTAGCTTTTGATGGGTTCATTGACAGGGGTAGGTACGGGATATATTCCTTTGGGCATATCATTTTGTGTTTAATGTTACAATTTTGGATTGCAAATTTAAGAAAGATATCCCTACCCAAAATTTCTAAGAATGATATAATTTTGATTTCCCAAATAAGAGATAGCAAATGAACCTCAAAGACTTTTATGGCAAGTACAAGAAGTATTTTAGGATAGATCTTTTTTTCTATCTCTTTATGCTGTTTTTTCTCCTATTCTTGTTTTTAGTAATAGGGGTCGATTGAGCTTTAGTGAACGTAGCTACCAGCGTTGAGGTCAATCGTACTGCCTGTGGCGTGATCTGCCATACCACTGGCTAAGAAAGTGACCATGGGTGCTATATCTTTTGGTTCGGTGAGGCGTTCCAGTGCTAGGTCTCCTGTCGCATGTTCACTGCCGTATTTTTCTATGGTTTCTTTTCCCATGTCTGTCCGGACGATCCCTGGAGCGATGCTAAATGCTTTGATACCTTGTTTGCCATACGCGCGTGCTATCGTTTTGGTGAGGGAAACTAACCCCGCTTTAGATGCAGCATACGCCATGTACTCGGCGGTATCTCCTCTGAAGGCAGCCCTAGAAGTAATGTTAATGATTCGGCCTGTGGCGTTTCGTTTGATGAAATGCTCCACAATTTTTTTGCACAACACTCCGCAGGAGGTGAGATTGACTTGAATGGTCGTATTCCAAGTCGTCATCCAGTCGGTTTCCTTTGCGTCAATGTTGACAGGCATGGCAACTCCTGCGTTGTTGACGAGGATTTCTATGCTACCCATCTCTAGGACGACTCGGTCGAAGAGGTTTGCAGCTTCGTCTGGCTGAGATAGGTCTGCTTGGAAAGCACGGGATTCATTACCGAGAACTTGCGCGAGGTTTTCGGCCTCTCTCATGTTTTTGTTGTAATGCACGGCGATGGTAGCACCCGCTTCGGCGAGTTTCGTCGCGATGGCTTTGCCGATCCCTTTGCTCGCACCTGTGACGAGTATGTTAAGTCCTGATAGATTGATGTACATGCGTCAAAAAATTGTCACCGTTAAATTAACGTGCCGCTGACGAAAAATGGATGAATTGTTTCCTTTTTCAATCCATCGAATAAAAATATCTAAGAAACGAATCTTGAAAAGAAGGGAGTCGTTAGATTTCCGAATCATAAAGTCATTTTAAAAGGAAGAATATGAAGGCATTAATCTTTACCATAGTCATTGGCCTGTCTACGATATTGTATACTCAGGCACAAGATACAGCCATCCAGTGGTATAGTGTAGAAGAGGCGCAGGCGATGCAGTCCAGTGTGGAAAAACCGATTTTTGTTGACTTTACGGCGGTTTGGTGTGGCTGGTGTAAGAAAATGGATCAGACGACCTTCTCGGACGAAGAGGTAGCTGAGAAAATGAATGCAAGTTTCTATCCTGTAAAATTAGATATAGATAGCCCTGAGCAATTTATGTTTGGAGGGAAAAAAGTGACTGCTAAAGAATTAGCGCAAGGCGTAGGGATTACTGGGTTGCCAACCATGGTGGTTTTTGATCCCGACTTGAGCTCACACGAACTCATCGTCGGATACCAAAAGAAAAATCAGTTTTTGGGTACTATAGAAGCGCTTTAGCTCACATACATTTGAATAACTCCAAGTGATATACTAGACAAACTCAAGAAGGTACGGAATAGGGGAATCTTCTGATAAGGTAGTGCTGTGGGCTTAAGATGCTGCGATACGGTCAGGTTGAAGGAAGTGATGGCGTCATTAAGAATGAAGCCTCCCAGCGTGACAACTGTCAAATTGGTACCGATACGAAGGAGCAAAAGTGCGTCTAATTGCTCAGTAGACTCTATGGATAGTGTGAGAGATAGAATAGTGTAAAGCCCCACTGCACTAAAAGCCATGCTGACTATAGCCTGTAGCGTATGGAGTGTGGAGTTGTTAGCCTGTAGTAGGTGTTTGACCAATAGAAGGATCAGTGAGAGGGTGCCTAGCCCGATAGATAAATAGCTTTCGATCATGATTGAAAAGATAAAATGACTGGCTCTTTAGAATAAGGCGAGGTTAGTAGGTCAATGAGTGCCGTATCAAAAAAACCAGTCTGTATGTGTAGAGTCCTCAGTTTTGGGGTTAGGCGGAGAAAAACTGAGGACTCGAATAGATTGTTATTATTGGTTGATCTGCTTGTTCAACTCGTCTAGTGTTTTGGCCATTGCTACACCTGGGAGTTTGATAGGTGCTGCTACCTCTGCTAGGAATGTACCGTTGACTTCACCTGTTTTGTATGTCGTGAAACCTACTCTGTATAGACCTACTGTAAGTGCTTTAGTCGGGTTACCTACTTCACTTTTGTATCTCAAGAGTGAGTTGTAGTTGCTACCACTTGGCTGACTAGGCATCTCGCTGCTGTCGTCATTTCTTTCTAGTGTTGTCCATTTAGCACTAGATACAGCGGCTTCATTGATGTCATCCTTAGAGATGATAGTAGATCGCTCTAGTGTGATGTAGGTGTCAAAATAGTCTTTGTCACCTGCGTGATCTGCATAGTCTGCCGCTTCTATAGCGTTTTTTACTTTGGTTTTTCCGACTGGAGACATCATTCTCACACCTAGTTCAGGAGCTACTGCGGGTACCCAGATATAGATGTAGTAGAATTTTTTACCATCTACAGTAGCGTCTTCATTGCCAGCAGCTGCATAGCCGAGGTATGATACGACATCTGTATAAGGTACTTTGATGGTTTTTGGGCCAACGGTTTTTTCTGTAAGGCTACCGAAGCTGCCTAGTTTTTGAGCAGAAGTATTTGTTGCGAAAACGACACATAGTGTCATTGCAATAAAACTAATTTTTGATAGTGTGCTTTTCATCTTTATATATGATTTTTTAAATAATACTTTGCAATATTAGATTGTTGGTTATCTCTATGCATCGCTATAAATAGCGAAAAAAAAGAATCACTATTTTTAGTGAGCTCAGTGAGGTGTCATGTTATCTTTGAAAAATGAATAGAGTTTAACCCCTCAAATGCTAGAAATTAACAAACTTATTTTATCTGTTTTACTCCTCTTTATCCTTGTGTTTTCTATATCAGAAGGCCAATTATTTGCACAAATAATTGATCAAAAAGCTGATGTTGACGCTTTAATAGTTCGTGCAGAGGGACTGATTTATGATGTTGATAGTATGGAGGTGTTATTACATAAAAGTGTTGAGCTCAGTAAAATAGCAGGTTATGATTTGGGACTAGCAAAGAGTTATTTCCTCTTAGGGGAGATGTACTATCGTTTGTTAGATAACAAACGGTCTCTAGATTATTTGCAGAGTGCCAAAGAGCTTTTTGAGGTTTCGAGAGATGGGGAATATTTGATGGTCTTGCATAAGACAATGGGCAATGTGTTGCGTAATATGGGTGAGCATAAGACAGGAATGCAACAGTATAAAATAGCCTTAAGATACGCTGAGGAGCTGGAGATTAAAGAGGAAATTCTTAAAATAAAAAATAACATTGGGATTGTACATCAAGAGCAGTCTCACTATGAAGAGGCTATAAGGTATTTTAACGAAGCTCTGGCTATGAATCCTTCGATGAAAGCAAAAGTTACAATTTTGGGGAACATTGGTTTGACAAAACAAAAACAGGGACATTTCGATAGTGCAAGCTATTATTATGAATTTGGATTGAACTTAGCTGAACAGGTGCAGGATAGTGCAAGTGTTTATGTGATTGTTGATTATCTAACCTCATTGTACTGGGAAGAAGGGCGGGCTCAAGAAGCATTGCCTTTTTGTTTGGACTTAGTGAATTACAGTTTGAGTCAGGGCAATGAGATAGCACTTGTTCACCCATATAATATGCTTGGGTTGATCTATAATCAGTTGAAGTCTTATCAATTGGCAGATGACTACTATCAAAAGAGTCTTGAATTAGCGCGAAAATATGAGCTTAGTAATGAGGTGTTCATTCTTGCCAATATGGCTATTAATCAAGCAGCATATGGAAATTACAAACTGGCCTATGATAATATGTTTGTTCATTCCCAAATGAAGGATACCCTGTATTCCTTAGATAAGAATAAGCAGTTAGAGGAAGTTCTTGCTAAGTATGAATCAGAGAAGAAAGAAAAGGAAATAGCAATGTTGCAATCCGAGCAACTTATGCAAAAGGCTAATTTGGAGAAGCACGAGTTAATTAGGAATGTGGCCATAGTAGGCAGTGTGTGTATGTCGATTGTGCTTATTTCTTTCATTTTCGTGTATGCGCAAAAACTAAAGACAAGTCAGTTGTTGGCGCAGAAGAATGACGAGATCAATCAACAAGTAATCAAAGATATTTTAAAGGAAAACGAAATTAAAACCATTAAGGCAAGTTTGGCAGGTCAGGAGCGGGAGAGAGTTCGTATAGCCAAGGAATTACATGATGGAGTAGCGGGTTCTTTGGCTGCTGTCAAATTGAACTTAAGACATGTTGAAGATAGCAAAGGGTTAGGGCTAGATCTGATTATTTCTGCGGTGGGAGATATCTACGAAGAGGTCAGGAGTTTGTCGCACAACCTTACACCGTTCAAGGTTATGAGTGCTCCGTTTGTCGCTTTGATACAGGATTATGTGCATGAGATAGCAGATGCTACGGGGGTAGATTTTCAGCTCGTCACCTCTCAGGAGTTGAATTTGAATGATATGCCAGTTCAGTTCAAAGTGGATCTGTATCGGATTATTCAAGAACTCGTCGCAAATGTAGTGAAACATGCTAGCGCAAAGTCTGCAGAGGTGTCGCTGACGAAAAATGATAGAGAAATCAATCTGATCGTGGAGGATGATGGCCGAGGGTTTGATCGCTCTCAAAAGAACAAAGGGATCGGTTTAGAGAATATCAAACACCGATTGGAAACATTGAAAGGGACAATGCATATCGATTCGAGTGTAGGGAGAGGGACGATTGTTAACATCGACTTGACTGTTCCAGTGGTGGCGTAGATTTGGTAGCGTACAGTTTTTATAGAGATAGGAATGCAAAAAAGTATAAAAGTACTAATCGTAGATGATCATCAAATGTTTTTGGATGGGTTGTCGTCTATACTGGTAGGTGACGAACAGGTAGAGGTGGTGGGTGTTCTAACGGATGCTAGAGCGGTAATCGATACTTTGAAAGACGCACCGGTAGATGTAGTGGTGACAGATGTGAGTATGCCGCATATGGATGGGATACAGTTGAATGCCGAGTTAAAAAAGCGAAATATACAAGCGAAAGTATTGGTACTGACCACTCATAATGATCCTGATATCATTCAGAAGCTCATCAAAGGAGGGGTGGATGGTTATCTGCTAAAAAACGCAGAGAAAAACGAATTGCTAACGGCTATCAAAACAGTAGCTACTGGGGGCAAGCATTTTTCGCAGGAGGTTCAAAAGAAGTATACAGAGAGCCTGTTTTCGTCTGCTACGACTAGCAGTACTGTCCAGACTGCTTTGAGCAAACGGGAAAAGGAAATTTTACATTTGATCGTGGAAGAGTTTACGGCTCAAGAAATCGCAGAAAAGCTTTTTATTAGTCAACATACCGTCAATACGCACCGTAAGAACCTCTTGTCCAAACTTGGAGTGAAAAACACGGCAGGTTTGGTAAAGCAGACGATTCTCAAAGGATTACTAAAATAGAAAAGCCATCTTATCTGATAAGATGGCTTTGTGTAGGAATGCTTTATTTGATTATTTCAACCAAGCTTTGTACATCCAGAGTGTTTTTTCTTGCTCCTCGACGAAGGCTGACATTTGGTCTTCGGTACCACTGTCATCGACGGCACCTGCGGCTTCTTTGATTGCTTTCTCCTTAATGATGATTTTTTCTAGGTTGGAGACGATGGTTTTGACTGCAGTCTCATCATCGTGGACATTCTTTACAGGGACTAGCTCTGCAGTATCCAAATAATCTTGGAAGTTGTGAATCGGGGTGCCGCCTATCGTTAAGATTCTCTCTGCGATATCGTCTACTTTGACATTGGTCTCGGTATAGAGTTCTTCGAATTTAACATGGAGTTCAAAGAAGTTTTTTCCTTGGATATTCCAGTGAAACCCTCTCAGGTTTTGATAGAAGATTTGATAATCTGACAGTAACCCGTTTAACTGGTCTATAATATTTTGATTCTTGATCATGATCTATTTGTTTAAGTTCTATTCACTACAAATAACGCAAAGACAGCACCTTAGGATCAGAAAATTGAATCAAATTAGGAGATGGGATGATAAGTATTTTCTATCAGCGAATATACTTTTTGAACAAACTCTTGATTTTCATTTGTATCACCCCGATAACAGCCTCTTTGAATATGCCTCGGCTCATTTTGGAGTGCCCTAGTGTGCGATCTGTGAAAATGATAGGTACTTCGGTGATTTTAAAATTGTACTTCCATGCCTGGAATTTCATTTCGATTTGGAATGCATAGCCCACAAAGTGGATATTGTCTAGGCCGATGGTATCGAGGACTTCTCGTCGGTAGCATTTGAAACCTGCTGTGGTGTCTTTGACGGGGATGCCAGTGATGAACTGAACGTAGATACTGGCAAAGTAAGACATGAGTACACGATCCATAGGCCAGTTGACGACATTGACTCCTGAGATGTAGCGAGAACCGACGGCCATGTCATAGCCATCTTCTCGGCAGGCAGTTCGGAGACGGATCAGATCGGCAGGGTTATGCGAAAAATCGGCATCCATCTCGAAGATGTAGTCATAGCCATGATCTATCGCGAATTGGAAGCCTGTGATATAGGCAGTCCCTAAGCCAAGTTTTCCTTCTCGTTCGATGATATGAATCTGCGGGTGCACCTCCATCATTGATTTGACTAGGGTCGCTGTTCCATCGGGTGATCCATCGTCCACGATCAATACATCAAAGCCTTGATCCAAATCGATCACAGTTTGTATGATGGCTTGGATGTTTTCTTTCTCGTTGAAGGTGGGGATTATGACTAGACTATCGTTCAAGGATATGTTTTCTATGGTGTTAGTGGCTAAATTAGGACGGTTTTAGGAGTCAACGGTTTCAATAGCCAAGTATCTTTAACATTTGTTCGCTACTTTGTTCGGGGGCGAACAATCTTGAAACCATGTTTCCGTCAGCATCTTTTTCTATGATCACATGCTTGGCAGCAGGGATCAGACAGTGCTGTATCCCGCCATAGCCTCCGAGTGATTCTTGGTATGCCCCCGTATTGAAGAAGCCAAAGTATAGCGATTGCTCTTTTTTAATTTTAGGGAGGAAAACTTCTGCAATATGTGCCTCTGAGTCATAGTAGTCCATGCTGTCACAGGTCAGCCCACCTATGTTGACACGGTGATAGTCATTGTTCCATAGGTTGATGGGCAGCATGGTAAACTTGGTGTTCAGACCCCACACATCTGGCATGTGTGTGATGAATGAGCCATCCATCATGTACCATAGTTCCTTGTCATTTTGGAGTTTTTGGTCCAAAACAGAGTATATATTAGCACCACTTTCTCCTACGGTATAGCTCCCGAACTCCGTAAAGATATTAGGGGTAGGAACATCATGCTCCTTGCAGATGCTTTGGATTTGCTCTACAATCTGATCGACCATGTAGGCATAGTCATATTCGAAGTGAAGTGAGTTTTTGATTGGGAATCCACCTCCTATATCAATAGACTCGATTTCTGGACATACTTTTTTGAGTTCGCAGTATTTGTTGACAAAGCGACTCAGTTCGTTCCAGTAGTAGGCGGTATCCTTGATCCCTGTATTGATGAAATAATGCAGCATTTTGAGCTGTCCTTTGGTCTTGCCTTTGATACGCTCTTCGTAGAAGTCCACGATCTTATTGTAGCGTATCCCTAGTCTGGACGTGTAAAAGCTAAAGCTCGGCTCTTCGTCAGAGGCCACTCGCAACCCCATCTGGTAGTTGTCATTGACGTGCTGCTCGTAGTATTCGAGCTCCTTCATATTGTCTAGGATGGGGAGGCAGTTCTTGAAACCATCATTGAGCAGGCCACTGATTTCCTCCACATATAGCGGTCTTTTGAATCCGTTGCAGACGATATAGGTCTCTTTCGTGATTTGTTTTTTGGCGTAGAGACTTTTGATGATGGAGATGTCATAAGCAGACGAAGTTTCTAGATGGATGTCGTTTTTGAGTGCCTCTTCTACCACGAACTGAAAGTGCGAAGACTTGGTGCAGTAGCAGTAGGTGTATTTCCCCTGATAGTTTTTTCTCTCCATTGCCTCTTTGAATAGTTGTTTGGCATTTTGGATTTGTTCGGAGATTTTAGGGAGGTAGGTGAGTTTGAGAGGAGTTCCGTACTCGTTGATGATTGCTTGAAGGTCGACACCATGAAAAAACAAATTATCATCCTTTACTTCAAATTCTTTCGTGGGGAAATAAAAGGTTTGGTCTATCAGGTCTATGTATTTATTCATCTAATTTGGAGTCAACGTTTTGCTTTATTAAATCCTACAAATATCACAAAAAATGAAAAACCACCATCAATTATTTATGTTTTCGGACTTTGAAATGTTTTGTATAAAATACGGTTAAATTTGCAGACCCAAAAAATGAGCAATAATGATAAAATTGATGATTAAGGACGAAACTGCACCACTAGAAGCTGTGGTGCTGGGGACGGCTATGAGTTTAGGAGGGACTCCTGATCTGGCACATGTCTACGATCCTAAATCGCGAGAACATATCATCGACGGGACGTTCCCAAAAGAAGAAGATTTAATCCGCGAAAACGAAGCTTTCAAAGCAGTGCTGGAAAAACACCATGTCAAAGTATATCGTCCCGAGACCTTAGCTGATACCAATCAGGTGTATGCCCGCGATATCGGTATGGTGATCGACGAGACTTTCGTTATGCCTAATATTATAGAAGACAGAGAGCACGAAAAGGATGGGATAGCCTATCTGATCGATCAGGTGAGCCCAGAGGATATCCTAGTGATGCCCGAAGGGGCGCATGCGGAAGGTGGTGATGTGATGCCCTGGAAAGGTCGCTTATTCGTCGGCTATTCAGAGGAGGAGGACTATCAAGCCTACAAGGTGAGTCGAACCAATCGTGCAGGACTTGAGTTTTTGGAGCAGCATTTTTCCAACTATGAGGTGATAGGTTTCGAATTGAAAAAATCGGATACAGATGCCAAGGCCAATGCATTGCATCTGGATTGTTGTTTTCAGCCTATCGGGCGAGATCAGTGTATTATCTATAAGGGGGGATTCAAAAATCTATCCGATTACGAATGGTTAGTAGCAGAGTTCGGGGCGGACAACTGTATTGAGATCACGCAAGATGAGATGTATCACATGAATTCCAATGTGTTTTCGATATCACCAGAAGTGATCGTGAGTGAAGCAGGTTTTGATCGGCTGAATACCGAGCTCGAACGGCGTGGTTTTACAGTAGAGCGTGTGCCTTATACAGAGATTTCTAAGATGGAAGGATTGTTTCGTTGTTCTACTTTACCACTCAAAAGAAGCTACTAATGGGAATAAATACAACTTCCAGCATACTGATGATACGACCTGTGAGCTTCCGGTTCAACGAGGAGACAGCCGTCAATAATTATTATCAAAACAAGCCAGAAGAAGAAGCGCAAGAAGATATTCAGACCAAGGCATTGGAGGAGTTCGATGATTTCGTAGATAAGTTGACAACTGCAGGCGTGGAGGTGGTCGTCGTGAATGATACGCTCAAGCCTGAGACACCAGATTCGATTTTTCCGAACAATTGGGTGTCGTTTCATCATGACGGTACGATAGGTGTTTATCCGATGTTTGCAGAGAACAGAAGACTGGAGCGCCGCGAAGAGATATTCGATATCCTAGAAGAGAGAGGGTTTGAGATCACACAGGAGATTCACCTTACGGATTTCGAACATGTAGAGAAATACCTAGAAGGTACGGGCAGTTTAATTCTCGATCGAGAAAATAAGATCGCGTATGCTGCACTTTCAGAGCGAACCAACCCCGATGTGTTGTTGGCATTCAGGGAACAGTTCGGGTTTCGCATCGCTGATTTTGTGGCGAATCAATCTGTGAATGGCGAGCGGCTTCCCATCTACCATACCAATGTCATGATGTGTCTGGGAGATGAGTTTGCGGTGATATGTCTAGACGCTATAGATGACATGGAGGACAGAGATGCAGTGATCGAAACACTGGAGGAGTCAGACAAGGAAATCATCGAAATCACAGAAGAACAGGTGGGGCAGTTCGCAGGGAATATGCTCCAGGTCGAGAACCATGAAGGAGAAAAGATGATGGTCATGTCGTCTACAGCCTACAACAGTCTTGACCAAAGTCAAATAGATAGAATTTTAGCGTACAACAAGGAGATCATCCATAGTTCGCTTAATACGATAGAAACATTAGGAGGAGGCAGTGCCCGATGCATGATGGCAGAGATCTTCCTTCCGAAATCATAGATTATGAATATTGCTTTAGATATACAAAAAGCGCTACAGTCTGCGCTACAAGACTTATACAGCCATGAGGTAGAGCAATCTACACTTGGCTTACAACCTACACGCAAGGAGTTCGCAGGAGCTTATACTTTTGTGACTTTCCCGTATGGGAAAATATCCAAGAAAAGCCCTCAAGACACGGCACAGCAGATTGGTGAGTACCTCACTGAGAAGTGTCCAACTGTATCAGGTTTCAATGTAGTCAAAGGCTTTTTGAATATCGAAATTGCAGATCAAGCATGGTTGCAAGTACTCAACGAAGCGATGGCGGATGAGCACTATGGTTTGGGAGAGAAAAAAGAGCAGTCAGTCATGGTGGAGTACTCTTCGCCTAATACCAACAAGCCTCTTCACCTTGGGCACTTGAGAAATATCTTTCTAGGATACTCGGTGGCTAAAATCTACGACGCACTAGGTTATAATGTAGTGAAGGTACAGATCATCAACGATCGAGGGATACATATCTGTAAATCCATGATCGCCTGGCAAAAGTTCGGAGAAGGAGAGACGCCCGAATCTTCTGGACTGAAGGGTGATAAGCTCGTAGGTAAGTACTATGTGGCGTTTGACAAGGCATACAAAGCAGAGGTAGCTGAGATGGTCGAGTCAGGCAAAACCAAAGAGGAGGCGGAGAAGCAAGCGCCTTTGCTACTCGCAGCGCAAGAGATGCTACGTCAGTGGGAGGCCAAAGATCCAGAAGTGTATACACTTTGGGAGACGATGAACGGCTGGGTCTACGATGGGTTTGACAAGACCTATGAGCAGATGGGAGTGGATTTTGATCAGCTATACTATGAGTCTGATACCTATCTGCTAGGCAAGGATGCCGTAGAGGCTGGATTAGCTACTGGTCACTTCTTTGAAAAGGAAGATGGCTCTGTATGGATCGACCTGACGGACGAAGGACTAGACCAAAAAATCGTTCGTCGTAGCGATGGGACAGCGGTCTATATGACGCAAGATATCGGTACCGCTATCCAGCGATTCAAAGAGTACCCAGGGCTAGAGCGTTTGGTCTACACTGTAGGCAATGAGCAGGACTATCACTTCAAGGTGCTGTTTCTGATCCTAAAGAAGCTTGGTTATGCCTGGGCGGATGGATGTTTTCATTTGTCATACGGGATGGTGGATTTGCCATCTGGCAAAATGAAATCAAGAGAAGGAACTGTAGTGGATGCGGATGACCTGATGGGAGAGATGATTCAGATCGCGGAGGATCATACCCGTGAGCTAGGAAAGATCGATGGCTTTAGTGATGAGCAGGCGGCGGTACTCTACGACACGATCGGTATGGGAGCGTTGAAGTATTTTCTACTCAAAGTAGACCCAAAGAAACGTATGCTTTTTGATCCCAAAGAATCGATAGAGTTTCAAGGGAATACTGGCCCATTCGTACAGTACACTTTTGCGCGTATCTCAGCGATCCTGAGACGTGCGGCGGAACTGGGAGTGGCAGAAGGAGCCGTTGCAGATAACATCACTTTCACTGCTAATGAAGCCGAGCTGATCTATTTGATCTCCGAGTGCCAAAACAAAATACAGCTCGCGGCTGACGAGTACAGTCCGGCGGTGATCGCGCAGTATGTCTATGATCTAGCCAAGGAATACAACAAGTTCTATGCAGCACAGGCCATCTTTACCGAAGACGAAGCGGAGCAGGTGGCGTTTAGAGTACAGTTATCTGGACAGGTGGCTCGATTGATTAAACTAGGTATGTCGCTACTGGGTATCCACGTACCAGAGAGAATGTAATAGCAGAGAGATGATTAAGCATTGGTTAGAAGCATTTAGACTAAGGACACTGCCTTTGGCTCTGTCTAGTATTATCATGGGAGGCTTTTTGGCTGTCAAAGCCAACGCTTTCTCCTGGGATATTTTTGGTTTATCTATTCTCACCACGGTTTTCTTGCAGGTCCTGTCCAATCTGGCCAATGACTATGGGGATTCGGTACATGGAGCGGATAGTGGAGACCGACAGGGACCACAGCGTGCCGTGCAGACTGGAGCGATTAGCGCCACAGCGATGAAACGAGCGATGGTGCTATTCGCTGGACTTTCTTTGGTCGCGGGTCTAGCATTGCTCTATGTTGCTTTTGCTGATCAGCTGATCTATGTCTCGATCTTTTTGGGCGTTGGTTTATTGTCTATCTATGCGGCGATTACCTATACCTCTGGCAAGAATCCCTATGGCTACATGGGCTTGGGAGATATTTCTGTGTTTTTGTTTTTTGGACTGGTCGGAGTACTCGGTTCGTACTTTCTGTATACTCGGTCTTTTGATACGTGGGCTGTTTTGCCTGCGATCAGTTGCGGACTGTTCGCCACCGGCGTACTTAATGTCAATAATATCCGTGATATAGAGTCGGACAAGAAAGCGGGTAAGCGGTCGATCCCTGTACGTATTGGACGGAAAAGGGCGGTCTATTATCATTGGGTTCTTTTATTAGGAGGTGTGTTAGCTGCATTGTGTTTTGTATTGATAAATTATCAATCTCCTGTTCAATTTTTATGGTGTGGTACTATACCGCTATTTGTTATTAATGCTCGTGCAGTTTTTTTCAAGACAAGTGCTACTGAGTTAGATCCGTATCTAAAACAACTAGCCTTGAGTACTTTAATATTTGTAGTCAGTTTTGGTATCGGTATGCTTTTCTGATTTTGTAGTTTTTATTCATTATCTTTTGTGGAGTAAAACACTTCGTTTTCTGCGTTTTAACCAAGGCTTTGGTGAATGGCGAAATAGTTTTTAAGATCGTTCATACTTCAAAAATAATAACCAGATCAAAGCTATAGGACTGTAGGTTTATTCACTCTCATGGGTGATTTGTGTTGCGTGATTTTAAGTGATGGGTATTCGGTTATTGCGGTTTTTGAAGTTCTTCATTTGCAAAAACAACTATGGAAATCATGATAATAAAAATCACAGAAAGACTGTTTTTAAGCAGTGAAAACCAAATTAGTAGCTATGTTCGAGCCTTGCTCAGGTTTGGAGTATTGCTGTTTCTGAGCATAAGTATTTTTTCTGTCTCACATGCACAGGAAAGCAGCATGATTATAGGGACTGTTTTAGACCAAAATAAAGAAGCAGTACTTGGTGCTGCAGTTGTGATCAAAGGAACGAGCTTGGGTACAGTAACGGATATGGATGGGAAGTTCTCTATCCAAGCGAAGGAGGGAGATGTATTTACAGTGAGTTTTGTCGGTTATACAGATGAAACTTTTGAGGTTGTAGGAGGGGAAACAGAATACACTATAACGCTAGAGGAAAATGCGACAGAGCTCGGGATGGTGTATGTCGTGGGATCTAGAAATGCCAATCGTTCGGAATTGAATTCTGCAGTTCCAGTGGATGTGTTGGATGTGTCAGAGTTGTCTGCTAATACAGGGCGTGTAGAAATTAATCAAATTCTGCAATATGCGGCCCCATCTTTTAATGCTACCAAACAATCAGGGTCTGATGGTGCAGATCATGTGGATCCAGCATCTTTGAGAGGTTTAGGTCCCGACCAAACGTTAGTTTTGGTCAATGGAAAAAGAAGACACCAATCATCACTTGTTAATATTTTTGGTACAAGAGGAAGGGGAAACTCTGGTACAGACCTGAACGCTATACCAGCATCTTCTATTAAGAGGGTTGAGATATTGAGAGATGGCGCCTCTGCACAGTATGGATCAGATGCTATTGCAGGTGTTATTAATATCGTCTTGAAAGATCAAACTGAAGGGGTGACTGGTGGAGTTACTTATGGTGCTTACAGTACAAATGTAGGAGGTGATTATGAGCAAAAGATATTTGATACCCAAGATGGGTGGGAGACACTTATTTATAATGTTAATGGTAAGAACCGCTTAGATGGAGAGGAGAAATCATTTGATGGTAATACGATGAAGATTGATCTGAACTATGGGATGAAAATCGGAGACAAAGGTGGGTATGCTAATATCACTACGGAATACCTGACTAAGGATAGAACGCTCCGACCAAGTTATGAATGGCGGAAAGGCTATGGTACAGCAGGTGTTGATGGGTTTAATTTCATGGTCAATACGGCGGTTCCTATTACAAACAGTATAGAGTTTTATGCCTATGGTGGTCGTAACTATAGAGATACGGATGCTTATGCGTTTTCTAGAGATAGTTTTGATGATGGAGACAATCGTTCGGTACCTAGTTTGTACCCTAATGGTTTTACGCCGAGAATTACTTCTGTAATTACTGACATATCAGCTACAGCAGGGGTTCGTTATGATATGGACAATGGATGGAAAGTTGATTTTTTCAATAATTACGGGAAGAACAATTTTCATTATTTGATCAAAGATTCAAACAATGCCTCGTTAGGAGCAGCATCTCCTACTGAATTTGATGCAGGAGGACACAGCCTCTCTATGAATACAACAGGGATAGATTTTACAAAGTATTTTGAAGATATCGCATCAGGACTCAATATCGCTTATGGTTTAGAGTATAGAACTGAGCAGTTTGAGATTTTTGCTGGAGAGCAAGCGTCATATGGTATTTACGATCAGAATGGGACTTTTATTTCTATCCCAGCTGAGCAGACCCCAGCAGTGGATAGCAATGGCGATCAGTTGCCAGGGGGATCTCAGGGATTTCCAGGGTATAGTCCTTCTAATGAAGTGGATAAAGGACGTACTAATTTTGGAATATATGTAGATGCAGAACTGAATATCATCGAAGATTTGTCGGTGAGTGGAGCGTTGCGCTTCGAGGAGTATAGTGATTTTGGAGAAACCTTTAACTATAAGCTAGCCGCTCGGTATGAAATACTAGATGGCCTTGCAGTACGAGCGTCAGCGTCGTCAGGCTTCAGAGCTCCTTCTTTAGCCCAGATTCATTACAATTTACTTTTTAACAACATAGTAGCAGGTACATCGATTCGTACTTTACTCGCATCTAATACAAGTACTGTGACTCGTGCATTTGGAATCGAGCCGTTAAAGCAAGAGACGGCTCAAAACTACAGTGTAGGTATAACCTATGAAAAGGGCGATTTTACAGCTACTGTGGATGCTTATTCTATCTCGGTGGATGATAGAATTATCTTGACTGATAATTTCGACGCGTCTAGTCTAAACGTAGGTGCTGAAGCGGCTCAGTTTTTTGCGAATGGAGTGGATACGAAGACCGAAGGAGTAGATATTGTTCTCTCTTATAGAATGGAACTAGGTGCTAAAGGTAACTTTCAGGTAGGTTTGATTGGGAATATCAATGAGCTGACCATAGAGGAAATTCATAATGGCGATTTGAATGAGTATACCTTTTTTGGCCCTTTTTCTCAGGCTTATTTGAAGGCTGCTGCTCCTGATTATAAATTTGGGTTAAATTTAAATTACTCATCCCCAAAGCTAACAGCTAGCGTAAACTTGACACAGTTTAGTGAAGTTCAACTTCAAGACTTTCAATGGGTAGACTCACCTCCGACAACAGATACTGAGGCAGAAGCGCTTTATGCAGTTGCTACAGATACTTATGAGGCGATAATGACAGTAGATATGAGTGTAGGGTATAATATTACCGAAGGGATCAAATTTACCATTGGAGGAAATAATATTCTTAATAAATATCCTACTCCTCAGTTTGATGGATGGACGGATCAAGGAGGATTTAATGACTCTGTTCAGATGGGATCGGATGGAGCCTACTTTTTCGGACGATTGAATTTTACATTCTAGCAATCCTAATATTGATTTTGAAAAAGGAGAGTGTAACAATAATTTATTGTTACACTCTCCTTTTTCGTTGTAGACCCAAACCCCATCTCGTAAGGTGCCTGCTACGGATAGTTTTATCTAGGGTTTTGTGTTCGGATGCGTTCGTTATGGGACGGTTTTGTGTTCGATTTTTTGAGCGGTCTATCTAGGGATTAGTTGTAACTGATTGATGTACAGTTGTTTTGTGTTTTGGCACGTCGTTGGTCATGATAGAGTCAGATATCAAAAACCAAAATCATAAAGACATGAAAAATTTAATCAAAACTTCCTCACTTGTAATTGCAACAATACTAATGATCACCACTACATCTTTTGCCGGAGGGACAAAAGAGAAGGCGATAGAAAAGGCCGTAGACGCGGTAGAAAATGGTGCGCCTGACGATTGGATGTTGCTCGCAGAGCAAGCAGACTATTTGATCAAAAAGGACGCTGGGATGACCAAAGCCAAAACATGGATCGAAGCGTCGTTAGCTATCAAAGAAGCTCCATATAATCTAGAAGTAATGGGTGACTACTACAGCAAGTGTAACCTGAAAAGAGAAGCCATGATGCATTACATCAAATCTATGAATGCACTGAAAGCAGATGATGCGACCGTAGATACCTCACACATTCAGGACAAGATAGTCGCACTGAGATAACAAAGAAAAAGTAGAATCCTCATAGAGGAATGAAGGGGCGGCATCATGCTGCCCTTTTGTTGTTGTAAGGGTGTTTGTAATGACTTTGGGCGTGGGGCAGGGGCTGGTTGGGTGCAGTCAAGATAGTCTATGATGCAAAAAAGGTCTGACAGGTTTCTGAAACCTGTTAAGTCTAAAAAAAAATAAACGCATTTCGCGAAAACAAGCACTAGGTAGTCAGAAAACACCCTCATCTCATCAAAAAATGACCATTAGCCAAAAGAAAATGACAGTTCTTGATAAAAAAATGACTGCTGTCGGATAAAAAATGAGCACTGTCAAGTAAAAAAGAACCATCACTGATCAATAAACGACCACTTCCATACAAAAAACAGCCACTGACCTCTAAAAAATGACCATCTACACCCGGAAAATGACCATCTACACTCAAAAAATGATAAGTATCAAGTTTGGCGAGATGCCAATCATCCAATTATTTTGGGCAGTAATAACTTAATCGATGAGAAGTTGGAAGATGTCCATCAAAATCCAGTGCATGATGAAATTGTAAATGAAGCATCTGCCTATTTGTACAATTCTACCAGAGGTTATGAAGGAAGAAAAGGACTATTATGGATTGAGTTGATTGAATAGAAGATGCAAGGAGTTTGGTAGTCGTCACGGATTGCGCCCGAAAGGGCTAAATGGACTATTGGATATTCTATTGGATGAGGACGTTTATTTCAATGTATTTATAAAACAATATTCTTTTAAAGAATATTTCAATGGGGTGTAATAATCTTTGACTTTAGCTACTAATTAAGAAAAGGTTAAAATCATGACATTAAAAAAAGCACTTGACTATTTTCAAACTATAGTTTCCCAGACAAGTAAAAAGTCTGAAATCAAGATTTATAACGAATTCATTCGAATCTTAACCAGTTTAGAAGAAAGAGAATTATTAGCCACGGAAATTGATGCGATAGAAACAGAATTGAAAAGGCTTAATCTAAACGCTACGGCTAATCACAATAAAAGGTATTATAAAAAAGCACTTACGCAATTTGAAAAATATTTAAAAGATACATTTTCATTAACTACCAAGGGGTATTATACAAAAATTGGAAGTTCTTTGGGAATGACTTTCGGGTTGCTTTTTGGAATTGTGTTTTTATCTAGTCATCAGCTGTCTACAGGAGTTGCACTGGGCATTTCACTCGGTATGTTTGTTGGTCTTCTCATAGGACGCCATTTGGATGCAAAAGCGGTGTCTTCAGGAAACATGGTTTAACATTTTCTCTTTAAGGTATTAAGTAAATAAGGTGAGCAACGGGTTTTACACTTCCGCAATTCTACCTTATTCAGGAATAATCATAAAGATATCCCGAATAGCGGACGTTTGAGCAGAGCGTAAACGCGTGACCGTGGGATATGCATCATCCCTTACCTTAATAAATGAGTAATCATTCTTACCTGTCACCCTAGTTTGCATTTAAGGCTTATAAGGCTCTTCTTCGACGAACTTGATGAATTCTCCTTTGACTCTTTCGTCCTTTGTCGTGCTGTTGATCACTTCTAGCAAGACCAAGTGATCCGTGAGGTCCTTCTGTACTGCATACTCACTTACGGTCATATCAGGCGCTGCCTCGTATCGTAGACGAGTCGTCACGACCTGACCTCTTTCGCTATCTGTGATCGTATTGAAGGAATTGATAGAGGCTAAAACACTGTCCATCTGTGCCTCTTTGCTTGCAGTGCCCATCAGTTGTAGTACGCCTTCCATTTCTCCGAACTTGATCCATGTGATGACGATTTTATCTTTGCCCGACTCGACGAACAGTTCCACTGCTTCAAAACCATTGACATCCTTTTTCTTGTCCACCGTTAGCATCAGTCCTTTCTTGCCTTTCAGCTCCTTGACATAGTCTTTGTAAGCCGCCTTAGGGGTTTCGTGCTTTCCATCAAAACCCAAAACCAAAGCAGCTCCAGTTTTCTGATCCACAGCGGTCAGCGACTCTGGTGTATTTTTAGTTCTCCATTCGGTAGGCAGCTGCATTGCGAAATTCATATCTGGGTGCAAAAAATTATTATCAGACGTGACTACTCCATTTCTTGGGTTTTGCCCCACTACCAGTCCGTCCAAGTCTGGCAGGATGCTTTCATCTGTTCCCTCAAAATCCGGCATTACAGACAACTCTTCACTAAGGCTTTTCAATCGTTTATCTGTCAATGGATGATCATCGAAGAGACTGAAACTGCTCTTTTTACCCGAAAGGGTGGTTACATAAAACTCTAACTTCGTCAAGGCACTAGAAAGTGCCTCAGGATCGAACCCAGCCTTGGCCGCCAAAGCAAGTCCAGCCTTGTCTGCTTGATTTTCCTGTCCTCTGTCAAACGCCGAACCTACGGTGTTAGAGGTCAACTCTATCGGTGCGTTAAGCAAGGCGCCAACTGTCTCACTAAATAATGCTCCGACGATATTGCCAGGCAGTTCTAGTAGGGTAGGGACTATTTTTCTCGCCAGCTTCTTCTCACTATGACTGAGTAGCACATGACTAAACTCGTGCCCTAACACACCCGCCAATTCGTCCTCAGTATCAATGATCGCCAGCAGTCCTCTGGTCACGAATACATATCCACCAGCAGTAGCAAAGGCATTTGGGTCTTCGGTATCCACCAAATAGTATTTGAAATCGTATTTCTTTTTATCTCCCATCTGCGCTTCGAGTTTCTTACCCACGGTCATCACGAAAGACAACAGCTCTTCATCTTCATAGATACCCATGGAACTCTTTACTTGCTCGAGTGTAGCTTTTCCTATCTTCTCACTTAGGGATTTTTCTTGCCCCATCACCTGTAGGGAAAATGCAACTAGAAAGGTTAGTATGGTAATTCTCATTGTCTTGTTATTTTCTATTTAGAAATACACACTAATATACATCGTGTGTGTATTCTTTCTTGATTTGTCTCAAAAAAAGTACTTGACAGGCTACAGTGAATCTAAAAACATGTTCGATTTTAACTTTCATTAAACCCTTGTCGGAAATAGATCAATCATACTTTGTCTTCAAGTCAGACAGGCTCTTCCTTTTTTCATTGCTCAAAAAGGGAGCAGAAAGGCTAGGGAATTATAGACTCGCTATCGCTCAAACAGTATAATTCTCAAAAACATTGAATCAAGCATATAGAAGAGGATTTGTATTCAAGGTTTAATCGAACTCAAGTTAAAAAATATGTTCGTGGTGATTTTTGTGTTTCGAATCCACAGTCACAGTCGCCTCTGTAGCAAATAACCCATAGACTGAACTTCCGCTACCCGACATGGCGGCATAGTGCGCACCTTGGTTATATAAACCTTGTTTGATAGCAGCTAACTCTGGATGTGCTGCAAATACAGGCTGTTCAAAATCATTGATCAACAAATCTCGCCATTCACCTATCGCCAGTTTCAAAACATCTGCTGGCATGTGCGTAGGCTTTTGCGGTCTAATCGCCCGAAAGGCCGATGAGGTATCGACATGTATCTCTGGGTAGATAACTACCATTTTGTATCCCGACAGATCTAGATCGATGGTCTCAAATTCATCACCTATTCCACCTACCATTTGTGTCTGGTTTCGGATAAAAAACGGACAATCAGCACCCAAGCTCGCAGCATACTGTTCTAGTTGCTGATAGTTCTGTTGGAGATCAAAGAGTTCGTTGAGTAGTCGGAGTGCGTAGGCACCATCTGCCGAACCTCCTCCCATACCAGCTCCCATGGGGATCACTTTGTGCAAGTGCATCTGTACAGGCGGGAGATCAAAATCGTGACGGAGCGTTTCATAGGCTTTGACGACCAGATTGCCTGCCGTATTACCTGGGATAGGCAACCCTGACGAAGTAAAAGAAAAAGCATCAGCCTGGACAATCTCTAATGCATCGCACCAGCTGATAGGGACAAAACAAGAAGATATGTTGTGATAGCCATCGGGTCTTTTGGAGAGGATATTGAGACCTAGGTTAATTTTAGCATTAGGGAAAGCTATCATCGGCTATAGAAATGGGTAATTCAAAAAAAGAGTCGAGATGCTCGTCTCGACTCTTTCTAGCTATATTATTTTTTCAATTGCTCCACGAGACGCTCAGTGATCCCTGATGAAGAGAATCCACCATCGTGCATCAAGTTTTGCATCGTCACCATTCTCGTCAGATCAGAGAACATAGACACACAGTAGTCTGCGCATGCATCCGCAGAGGCGTTGCCTAGTGGAGACATCTTGTCTGCATAATCCATGAATACATCAAATCCACCAACACCAGAACCGGCAGTAGTCATCGTCGGAGACTGTGAGATTGTATTGACTCTTACATTCTTCAAACGAGCAAAACGCTCACCATAGCTACGCGCGATAGACTCTAGCATGGCCTTGGCCTGTGCCATATCCGAGTAGTCTGGGAAAGTGCGCTGTGCAGCGATATACGATAGCGCTAGAATAGATCCCCATTCGTTCATTGCATCTTGTTTCTCAGCTACAGCCATCATCTTGTGAAAAGAGATCGCAGAGATGTCCATAGACTTTAGCATCCAATCATAGTTGAGGTTGCCATAGTCTTTGCCTTTTCTCACGTTAGGGCTCATCCCGATAGAGTGCAGTACGAAATCGAGTTTGCCACCAAGTACCTCAGTAGATTTAGAAAACAGGTTCTCAATGTCTTCTACAGATGTCGCATCCGCAGGGATGATTTCAGCGTTGCACTGCTCAGCGAGCTTGTTGATTGCCCCCATTCTCAATGCAATCGGTGCATTGGTCAAGACAAAAGAAGCACCTTGCTCCTTGGCTTTGAGAGCTACTTTCCAAGCGATTGAGTTTTCGTCCAATGCTCCAGAGATGATACCTCTTTTCCCTTCTAAAAGATTGTTAGCCATGTGATTATGTTTTTATTGATTATTCGTTTGTTCCTATTTGGTGGCAAAGATATCAAAGTCTTTGACTTTGCTTTTCTATTTTTCGCCAATGAGTTCTCGTGCACTATTGATCGCCATCTGCGATGGGTTGTCTCCTCCTATCATTTTGGCAATCTCCTCTAGCCGTGATTGATCGTCTAGCTCTCGGATGGCACTCTGTGTTTTGTCTGAATGGTTGTCTTTGTAGACGAAATAATGTTGGTCTCCTTTGGCTGCTACCTGTGGGAGATGACTGATTGCGATCAACTGATGATTGCGAGCCATCTTCTTCATCATCTGTGCCAGCTTGATTGCGATCTCTCCAGATACACCCGTATCGATTTCATCAAAAATCACCGTCGGCATAGCGGTCTTGTTGGCGAGTATATACTTGACACAAAACATCAAGCGTGAAAATTCTCCTCCAGAAGCTACTTTGGCGAGTGGTTCTGGACTAATCCCTTTGTTGGCAGTGAACAGAAACTCTACTTCGTCTATCCCCATCTTCCATGGATCGACACGCTTGTAAGCGACTTCTACAAAACCGTCAGGCATCCCGAGGACTTTGAGCATCGTGGTGATCTGCATACAGAACTCATCGATCTGCCCTCTGCGTTTATCAGAGAGTACCTCGGCTGACTGCATGAGTTGCTTCTTGAGCTGTTCATGCTCTTTCTCCAATGCAGCGATTTCATCGGTCAAGTTGAGCGAATCAGATGCTTCCTCTTCTAGGCTGGCCTGAATGTCCAATAGACCTTGTACGGTATTGACTTGATGTTTTTGTTGGAGTTGGAAAATCAAATTGAGCCGTTCCTGCGCCGCTGACATCCGCTCAGGGTTATGCTCTACCGACTCTTGGACTTGACCCAACTCAGCGATCACATCGATGATCTCTGTCGCTGCTGAGTCCAGCCGTTCACTCAAACTCCCCAGCTGCGTGCTATAGGTAGACAGTTTGCGCAGAACGCTTACGGTTTCTTTGAGTCTGTCGTTGATAGCGATCTCCGACTCGTCATATTGAGTATGGATTTGCACTAGTTGCAGTTTGATCTCCTCTGCATGTTCTAGTACGGAGAGTTCTGATTCTAATTCTTCCTGTTCCTGAGGTTGGAGTTCGGCTTTGACCAGCTCGTCTAATAGATAGGTTTTATAGTCTGCATCTTGTTTGGCTGATTTGGCTTTCTCTTGCAGCCTTTCCAGTTTACTCTTACATTCATTGTAGGCGGTATATACCTTTCGGTAATTTTCCAGCTGAGGTTGACTCTGCGCAAAATCGTCGATCACCTGTAGTTTTACTTCCTTCTTGCCCAACTGTAGACTTTCATTCTGCGAATGAATATCGATTAGTTTGAGCCCCAAAACCTTCAGTACGTCAAGGGTCACAGGCATGTCATTGACAAAAGCACGGGATTTTCCTTTCGGACTAATCTCTCGGCGGATAATCGTGTGATCGTCGTACTCCAGATCCATTTCGTCAAAAAGCGTCTGTAACTTAAGTTTGGTCACATCAAACTCCGCCTCGACGATACACTTCGTCTCCTGATCCAATAGTGCCTTGACATCTGCTCTGTTGCCGAGCAACAAGCCTACTGCGCCCAGCATAATAGACTTACCAGCACCTGTTTCTCCAGTAATCATATTTAGGCCACTATGTGGCGCTATATTTAGCTCACGAATGAGGGCATAATTACTGATGGAAAGATTAGAAATCATGGTGGTATCTTGCTGAAGCGTACGACAATAATGAAAGAGCGAATTTAAAAATAATTGACTCTAGTTGGTCAAAATCTCTTTGAATTCGTCAGTCCGAGCGGGATCAATTGTCTTAAGGATTTCATAGGCCTCTCTGCGGGTATTCATATCGCCCTCCGAAAAGATGCTGATCAATTCGTCCATTTTTGTATCCATGAAGGTGATCATCATGATGGAACGTGGCTTGGATCGATTGACTTCTTGTATTTTCTTGAGCGCTTCGAGTATGTTGGTTCTGGCTTCCTCGGGCTTTTCGCTCATGATATCTAATCCTTCTCTGTGGTACTGGTACATCGCCTCTCTAAAAGGTTTCATCACTTGATCAATGGAGTTCTCCGACCACCAGTATCTGTTTCGAAGATTATCGAACTGATCCCATCCTCCATAGCCACTTTGCTGTGCGGTACTGACCACCTGCCATGACTTCTCAAACAAAGCGTCACCCCCGAGCTTCTGAAAGGAGTCATAGTCATAGGCCAAAATCATATAGGCATAGTAAGCCAGCATAGAAGTGATGTTAGAGGAAAATGAGTTTTCGCTGTAGTTGAGCGGCTGGGACTCGGTGTATTCAAAATCAAAATTGCGATCGGCAAAATTGATCATCGACGTTTCGTAGCTGGTGCCATATACGGGGCGGGCGGAGATGATCTGAACACTGGCTTTGAAGTTCGCTACATCAGGCTGACTCTCCATGTTGATCATGATGGCACATTTGATCTTCTCGTAGGTTTGAAATTCTCCGTCCAACCACTTGCGGTCATTGATAAAACGAGAGAACTCGGTCTCCATCTCCTCAAATACACGACGTTCAGTGGTTTGTAGCTGCTTGGCATTGATCACCACTCTACAGTCTAGTTCCTGAGCGCTACTACTCGAAAGCATAAAGCCCGTTGTGAAGACTACCAAGATTAATCTATACCAAGTCATATATTGCATTTATGATGTCCACAGCCACTTCCTGCTTTGACTTTATGTCATAAGCCATGGACTGTCCTTCTCGGTTGAAGATAGTAATTTTGTTGGTGTTGTGCGAAAAACCAGCTCCTTTGTCATTGAGAGAATTGAGTACGATGAGGTCAAAATTCTTCTTCTCTAGCTTTTGTTTCGCATGCGTTTCTTCATTCTCAGTCTCTAGAGCGAAACCAATATTAAGTTGACCAGCCTTTTTACGCTGTCCCATTTCGGCCGCTATATCTTTGTTCTTGACCAATGTGATGGTCATAGACTCTCCAGTCTTTTTTATTTTTTGATCCGCCACTTCGGCTGGTTTGTAATCTGCCACAGCTGCCGCAAAAACAGCGATATCTGTATCCGTATATTGTCTCTCTACCTCCGCATACATATCATCTGCAGACTGCACTTTGGTCAATTGTACACGATCTGAATGAATAACATAATCGCCTGGTCCTGCGACCAAACGGACAACAGCACCTTCGTCAGCCAACGCATGCGCAATCGCTAACCCCATCTTTCCGGAGGAATGATTCCCAATGAATCTAACTGGGTCTATTGATTCATAAGTTGGTCCTGCTGTGACAATCACCCGTTTGCCTTCAAACCTACTGGACTTAGCAAAAAACTGCTGAATCTCTACCATGATATCTTCTGGCTCTGCCATGCGTCCAGTCCCAACGAGTCTACTGGCCAGTTCGCCATGTGTCGCATCGATGAGTCTCACGCCATGCGCCTGAAGTGTCTTCAGATTAGTCTGAGTGGATGGGTGCTGGTACATGTCTAGATCCATGGCAGGCGCCATCATTACAGGACATCTAGCTGAGAGGTAAGTAGCACAGAGTAGGTTGTCACACAATCCCAGTGCGAATTTGGCCAAACTATGCGCACTAGCGGGTGCAACGATCATGAGATCAGCCCACAGCCCTAGTTCGACATGGTTTTCCCATTCCCCAGCATCATTTTTGACAAACTGGGTAGCAACAGGGTTTTTGGAAAGTGTAGATAGTGAGAGGGGAGTGATAAAAGATCGTGCAGAGTTAGTCATAATGACTTTCACTTCAGCACCTGCTTTGACTAGTAGACGTACCAGTAGTGCAGATTTGTATGCGGCAATACTGCCGCATACACCTAAAAGTATCTTTTTCCCCTCCATGAGGGAGTATTATACGTTGATTCCGCCTTCTTCAACTTCGGCATCTCTAGCCAAAATCTTCTTCTCTATGAATTCTTCGATAGCTACTTTACTTGGCTTTGGCATTCTTTCGTAGAACTTAGAGATTTCTATTTGCTCTCTGTTTTCGAAGATTTCTTCCAAGTTGTCAACAGTCGAAGCGAACTCTGCCAGTTTACCACTCAACTCTTCTTTGACATTCGCAGATATCTGTCTTGCTCTTTTAGAGATAATCGCTATTGACTTGTATACGTTACCTGTATCTTCAGATAATTGAGCGACATTTCTTGTCTCTATTGAAGGATTAATTGCCATAATATTATGATCTATTTGATAATTTATCAATTTGTTCCACAGAATCGATGTAATACTTTTCTGCTTGCTTTATAAACTTACTGTTAGGATACTCATCTACTAACTCTTGATAGAGTTCGATGGTTTTTCCAAATCTTTCTTTCTGCTTTGCGCGGATACTTTGTTTGGCATAGCTATACTCCGAATCTATGGCCAAAAACATCACATCCTCATTGAGTTTTGAGTCTGGAAAATCTTTTTCAAAAGTCTCAAAGGCTACTCGTGCAGCCTCCCAACGCTCCAGTTTGTGGTATTGTTTGGCATTCTCAAACGCCTTTTTTTCCAACTTCTGCTGCATCTCATTGATCATCTCGTTTGCCTTGTCGGTATAGTCCGTGTAAGGATTTCGATTCAAGAAAATCTGAAATGCATCTATGGCTTTGTAGGTGCTCGTCTGATCCAAATTGTAATCTGGAGACTGTAGATACAGCGAGTAAGCTTCCATATAAGCAGACTCTACCGCCCAGTCACTCCTAGAGTAGACTCTAGCAAACTCTCCAAAATAACTAGCACTCAGGATATACTGCTCCTGATGATAATAGGCGTAAGCTCTATAAAAACTTGCCTTCTCTCCATCCACAGTTCCTTTGATGATCGGCAAAACCTGATCTAAAAGGACGCTGGCTTTGTAATACTCGCCTTCTTCATAGTATGCGAGAGCCGCCTGATACTTCCCTTGCCAATCTGTACTTTTTTGAAGCATACGAAATTCGCTACACGAAGTAGCCAAAATCAAGCCTAAAAACACTACAAAAACCCCAAAAACACTTGTTTTTCGCATAAGCCTGCAAATATAGTATGCTTTAAAATAATATCCTCAATTAATTTGTCGGGACGCAAACCCAACTTACTATGAACAATGCGTTTATCTCGGCTTTCGTTGCAAAGCCTTGTCTTGAAATTCCTTCTTTTGTTCTGGGCTCACGCGTTTATTGATTTCGTCATTGATTGCTTTGGCACTATCCTTTAGGCTGGATTTCTCAGGCTCTGGGGTGGAAGCATCCTTAATCGTTCGCGTTAGCACATCGTTTTTCGAAGGCTTTTCGTTGACACGCCAACTGAAACCATCCAAGAAATGCTGGGAAACAACCAATTCCAGTGGAGGTATGAACTGCGCTTCGGGCTGGTTGTAGAAAGTAATATTTCGCATATTATTCTCCTCGAAGTTGATCTTCATCCGGCTGCAGAAGATTTTGTTCATCCCAATAAATAAACTGTCGCCCTCTAGGACAAAGTAGTGGCTCTCCCCGTTACCGTTGACATCCATCGTCGAGATATGCCCTAACGTATCGAAGCGCCCAATCATCTCGCGTCCCTTGATCTGATTGTGCTGTCCCATCGTGTCTAGGGATGATAAAAAAGCTTGACGTCTCAAGTTCATCTGATAGATCAAATCATTCTTGAAAATTAAATCTATCGAGTCAGCTTCCATTTGGCTATTCTCATTCCAGAGAATCGGATCTCTGTACATGTGTATTGTCGAGTCAGATAGAAAATAAGCAATGGAGTCACATTTGCCTTGGAGCGCGTCTTGGTAGATCAGAATGTCATAGTAGCCTAGTACACGCTCCTTGTCTTTATCGACATTTTCTATGGCAACCAAGGTGTCTGCGGACATAAACAAAGTGTCCTGATCCTTCATGATTTTTTTCATCACGGGTTTGCCATACACCTTACTGATGCCCTGCTCCTTGTCATAGAGCGCCTCATCCCCGAAGATCACGATATCGTCCTTCTTAGAGGTCATCACGACGTTCCCTTTAGCGGTATAGAACTTCTTGAACTCATCAATGAATATATCATCCCCCACCAAGATGTAGTTTCGGGTCTCGATGGTTCCCTTGGCAAAGGTAGTCTGTTCTCGTAGTGTACGGTAGGTGCCTCCTTTGGAGTCTACAGTCGTTCCTTCTCGATCGTCTATATAGGTAGGGCCTGTCGATATAGCCACTTTAGTATAGGAAGAGTATTCCAGACTATCTGTTCTGAGATTAAAATCTGGAGACACGAGTAGTACGTCATTGTAGAAGTAGGCTTTCTCGGTTTTGGAGTAGTATATCCCATAGCTACTTGTGAGCGTATTGTGTTCGTCGACTAGTTTTCCATCGTTTTTGAATTCAGCTACCTCGGTTGTCATGTGGTAGTCTAGAAAGTCGGTGTACATCCGTTTCTTCCCTCTACGGTAGACCACATCTTCTCTTAGTAGCGCCATTTCTGTATCTCCCTCGTAGATCAACTTTCGCGCAGTGATCGTCACCGAGTCTCCATCCTTGATGCGTACACGACCATAAGCCTCCATGATGTTTTCATCCTTGAAAAAGTAGGCAGAATCACAATAGACTATCGTTTCGTTCTGAGTAAATACTACTTTGCCAATCAGCTTTTTGTATTTCTCTCCTTCCTCTTGTGCATTGGTTAGTTTTTGCGCCTTGTATCTAATTTTGCTCTTGCGCTGGGCTTGCATTTGATGAGCCCCGATCAGGACACTAAGGACTATCAATAGAAATTTTATTCGACGCATATTTAATGTGTGTAGAGCACAAAGCTAATTCGTATCAATAACGAAAAAAACCTAAGTTTGATCTAAAATAACAACGGTGACAAATCTATCAGAAAAATTCGAGGCATATATTCAGTCCCACGGGCTGTTCGGCAAAGAAAGCCGACTGCTCGTAGCTGTCAGTGGAGGAATAGACTCTGTCGTCCTCTGTCATCTCCTACATCAGCTGGGGTATAAGTTTTCGGTCGCGCACTGTAATTTCGGACTCAGAGGTAAAGATTCAGATCAGGATGAGCAATTCGTTCGAGCACTTAGTGGCTCGATGGATGTGCCTTTTTACACGCAGCATTTCGAAACAGAAGCCTACGCACAAACCAACAAGGTGTCCATCCAGATGGCGGCAAGAGACCTGCGTTATGCTTGGTTCGATACGCTGATGTCGGAGCATCAAATGGACTACCTCCTCACTGCCCATCATGCCAATGACTTGATCGAAACCAGTCTTTTTAATTTCACCAAAGGAACCAGCATCGCTGGGCTGCGGGGAATCCAAAAGAAAAACGGACAAACGGTCCGTCCACTTAGTTTTGCCACTAAGAAGAAAATTCATAAGTACGCTGAAGCACATGCTCTCACCTGGAGAGAGGACTGTTCTAACGCCAGCAATAAATACCATCGAAATAGAATTCGAAATGTGGTCATCCCGGAATTGCGAAAGATTAATCCTTCACTAGAGAAGACTTACATGCAAAACCAAGAGCGCTTCGAGTCATTAGAAGCGCTCCTCAAGTCGAGAACTAAGTCGGTCCTTAAGCAGTTTTCGTCCATGAAAAACGGCGCACAAAAACTTGACATGAGCTGGATGGATGTCAAAAATGGAGGATTGGTCATCCTAGAAGATATCCTACGTCCCTACGGGTTCAACATAGAGCAGTGCAAAGCTATTATCGTCGCGTTGCGTAGTAGCATCCCTGGCAAACGCTTTTCGTCTGACGAATCTGTACTCGTCGTGGACAGAGATCAACTGGTGATCACACCTCTAGATAGTCCCACTGACGAAGCGGCTTTGACTGAAGACATGACTGAAATCTCGGTTCAGGGGCAGTACTTTAGTATCAGTCAGGAATCCATGCCAGTCGAGATTATACGCTCATCTGACTATGCTTTTTTGGATGCAGACTTACTCGCGTTTCCGATTAAAATCAGGAATTGGGAGCAGGGAGACCGTTTTATTCCACTCGGGATGACAGCTCAAAAAAAGGTAAGTGATTTTATGATTGATGAGAAAATTCCAGTAAACTTGAAAAGTAGAATACTGCTATTTGAATCCGATAAAGAGATCATCTGGATCGCTGGCCAACGAATAGATAACCGATACAAAATCACGGACACTACCCAACGTGTACTCATCATAAAACAAGACAGAAATGTTTAATCCCTTCAAGAAAAGGTACAATGCCGAGGAACAAGAATACTTCAATTTTCTTTCCCAAATCAAACAGTTCGAAAAGCTAACCAATGATGAACTCGCCTTATTCATTCCCTATATGTACCTGAGAAAGTACAAACAGAACGAGGTAGTATTCTTTAGTGGAGATCCGAGTCATGCACTCTACATCATCAAAGGCGGCAGAGTCTCTCTCTCCATAGATATCAAAGACAATTTTGAACAATTGTCTAGCATCACGATGGGTAATTCCTTTGGAGACAATACCTTCCTAGAACACACCAAAAGAATCTACAACGCCACAGTCACCTCTGAACAAGCCGAACTCTATGTGATCCCACAAATCAACATCTTTGAAATTCTTGATAATCACCCAGAGATCAAAGGGAAAATCATGGCCTCCATGGCCGAATTGTACAACCAATACACCAGTAATATATTCAAAGAGTACCGCAGCAATTTTGGTTTTTTCCAATTGAGCAGTGTCTATGACAATAATCCCTGATTCTCGTCATAAATGGCTAAATACCCTGTTCTAGCGATGTTTTTTTAACTACTTTCGCCATGAGGGCATCAAAATACATACAGAAATATTTAAATCATATCAAAATGAAAGTAACCGTAGTAGGAGCTGGTAACGTAGGTGCTAGCGTAGCTGAATACTGTGCCATGAAAGAATTGGCTGACGAAGTAGTACTTCTTGACATCAAAGAAGGATTTGCGGAAGGGAAAGCAATGGACTTGAACCAATGCGCAACTTTGAATGGATTTAACACCAAAGTAACGGGTACTACTGGAGACTACAGCAAAACTGCTGGATCTAAAGTAGTCGTGATCACATCTGGTATCCCAAGAAAGCCAGGTATGACTCGTGAAGAATTGATCGGTACCAATGCGGGTATCGTAAAAACGGTAACTGAGAACCTTATCAAGCATTCTCCTGATGCGATCCTCATCGTAATCTCTAATCCTATGGATACTATGACGTATCTATCTGCTAAATCAAGTGGCCTACCGAAAAATAGAGTAATCGGAATGGGTGGTATGCTCGATAGCGCAAGATTCAGATACAGGCTATCTGAAGCACTAGAATGCAACCCTAACGATATTCAAGGTGTAGTGATCGGTGGACATGGTGACACGACTATGATCCCATTGACGAGACTCGCGACATACAACTCTACGCCAGTATCTAACTACCTTTCTGAAGAGAAACTAGAAGAAGTAGCGAAAGCAACTATGGTAGGTGGAGCTACACTAACAGGCCTACTCGGTACATCTGCATGGTATGCGCCAGGTGCTGCGGGTGCTGCGATGGTAGAAGCGATCGTCAGAGACCAAAAGAAACTGATGACTGCCTCTGTATACCTAGAAGGAGAGTATGGACAAAACGATATCTGTGTCGGTGTACCAGTGATCGTAGGCAAAGACGGATGGGAAGAAGTGATCGACTTCAAACTCAACGACGATGAAAAAGCCAAATTCGAAGCTAGCGCTGCAGCTGTTAGAAAAATGAACGACGCATTGGAGCTCTAAGCCTCATCTATCGTCTAACAATATCAAAAGCGTCAAGGGCAACCTTGACGCTTTTTTTGTAAAGTGGTTTTTATAGCCAATCGATACCTTTTTTGAGTAGACTGAGAGTCTCTTCTTCTTTGGAATTGGGTTGTACTTCAAAATTGTATTCCCAGTTGGCTTGAGGAGGGAGGCTCATGAGTATGGATTCGGTACGCCCGTCGGTATCAAGACCAAATTTGGTGCCCTTGTCTAGGACGAGATTGAATTCCACGTATCGGCCTCTGCGGAGATATTGCCATTGCTTCTCGTTTTCGCCGAATGCCATTGCGTGATTCTTCGTCATGAAATGTGTGTATAGCGGAGCAAAGGTGTTTCCCACGGATTGGACAAATGCCCATCTATCCTCCATAGAGATGTCTTCCGTGGTACTGAGTCTATCGAAGAATATACCACCGATCCCACGTGTCTCTTTTCGGTGTTTGATGTAGAAGTAGTCGTCTGCCCACGTCTTGAATTGTGCATGGTAGTCGGGGTGATGCTGGTCACAGATGTCTTTGAGCTGCTGGTGAAAGTGGACAGCATCTGCACGGTCGACGTAGTGTGGAGTAAGGTCTATCCCTCCACCAAACCAGCTGATGCCATTGCTCATCTCGAAGTAGCGGACGTTCATGTGGATGATGGGTACCATGGGGGACTGGGGGTGCATGACGATAGAGACGCCTGTGGCATAGAAGTCTGACGCTTCGATGTTAAGGGCTTTGAGGATTTTGTCTGGTGTGGGGCCACTGACTGCAGAGAAGTTGACGCCACCTTTTTCGATGATGTGTCCATTTCGGATGATGCGGGTACGCCCACCACCACCTTCGGGGCGTGTCCAGATATCCTCTTCGAACTGGGCCTTGCCATCGGTTGTCGATATGGCGGTAGAGATTTGGTCTTGCAGTTCTTTGAACCAGTTTTCTATCGTTTCTTTATTCATGTTTTTAATATTTAAAATGGGTAGCCTATCCCTAGATTCCAGACGAGTCGTTGGTATCCTGGTACGTCTGGTAGATCAAATGTTTGTCCCTCGTAGGAGTCCGTCTGGCTGTATCTGCCTGGTTCTATCAGTTTCCATGCGGCATCTAGTCTGAGAATCAAGAAAGAGAAGTCTACCCTGACCCCATATCCTGCTCCTACGGCGATTTCCTTGATGAAGTCATTTGCTTCGAAATTGGCACCTGGTCTACTAGAGTCTTCTCTAATGGTCCAGATGTTGCCCATGTCTATGAACATTGCGCCATGTATCGGACCGAATAGTTGATGTCTAAACTCGACACTTCCTTCTAGCAATACTTCGCCAGTTTGTTCGATGTTGTTGTTGTAGACGCCTAGGCTGTCTACGGGCAGGTAAGAGCCAGGGCCGAGTCGTCGCGGTTCCCATGCACGTACGCTATTGCTACCTCCAGCGAAGTAGAACTTTTCATAAGGGAGCGTTTGATTATCCCCATAAGGGAGTGCTACGCCAGTATTGATGCGGTAGGCTAGCGTGATTTTTGAATTAAGGGGGTATGTCCGACGAAAATCGACATTGATCTTGGCGAACTTGAAGAATTCTACGTCACTTCTTAGACTTAGTTTGTCAAAGGACTGAATGATATTTCCGCCTGTTTCGACTTTGTACCTGAGATAGGATGAGGTGCTTTTTTTATTGCCGTACTCGTTGATGTTATAGGTAGCGGTAAAGGATGTACTACTGACAAAAGAGGGTTCGAATGATTTAATCAGATTGTTGCCCTGCGCTTCGAGATCTTCTAGGAATTCGCGGTATTCATTGGTTAGGTTTGAATCTATGAAGTTGACCTCAGAGAGGTTGAGTACATAGCTGCGACGCTTCTCATAGTTCTGCCAAGTGTAGGCCCAGGCGGCTGTGATGTTGGTTCGCAGATACTCGATCCTAGAGTTGTAGTTGAGGCCAAAGGCGAGTCTGGTTTTGGGGTTGTATCGCCCGAGCTGGGATTTGATGTTGCCTCCGACTGGGATGATAAACTGTGGAAAGGTCAGTGTCAGGTTCGCGCCATAGTCCAAACTCGAATAAGGCTTGTCTGTTTCTGTCGCACCCGTCAACCCTTCGAAACCTACTCGTCCACTTAGTTCGGTTGTTTCGAGACCCTTGAAAGTATTTCGATTCTTGATGGATGCATTGATGAACGGTCCTGGTAGCCCCTGGCTTACGCTGAGGCCTGTCTCAGTGGAGGTTTGATATTTTTTGAGTGGGCTGGTAAATATGTTGGCGATGAACTGTCCTCCCGTGGTGTCATAGTTGATGTTGATGAATTTGAATATATCTAGGTTGGATAGCTGCTTTTGAGTCTCAATGGTGTTGGCTTTGCTATAGACACTGTCTGGATATAGGAAATGTCTCCAGTCGAGAATTTTTTCGTGATACCGGCGCTTGTAAAACTGGTAGGTTACCCCTTTGTATTCATTGTACTGCCTGGGGGAGGATATGCCAGTGATGTCCGCATCAGTATTGAAGATGATGGAATCTAATCTAAAAACTTTGTGATGTGTTTGATCCGTTGGATTGTCGACGTGTACACCGACGATTACCTTTTTGTCTCCTAGACTAGATGAGTCTACTTTGAAGCGGATGTATTGCCTGCTGAAATCGTAGTATCCATTGTTGAGCATGATTTCATTGATGCGTTCGCGCTCATTGGTGATGTTGTTTTGTTCGTAGTTTTCTCCTTTGACGATGGTAGATTCTGAGATTTGATCCGCCAAAAGCTCGTTGATTAACGAGTCTGCTACTTGGTAGTAGATAGAGTCAATAATGTAGGGGGCTTGGCGTTCGATGATGTAGGTCGCGGTGACGAGCTTAAAAGTTTCTTCTTTCTCGTGTCTGACTTCAGCATTGAAGTAGCCCTTGGAATGCAGGTATTGCCTGATTTTGTACACGGTTTCTTCCTCAAGGGTAGAATCATAAATAGCGAGTGGTTCGCCCAGTCTCATGGCTTGATTTCCTTCTGTGATATTTCGGTTTTGCTTGGCGATCTTCTTGCCTAGTTTCTCGCGCAGTCTTTTTTCTTTCTTCTTTTTCTCCTTGCGAATAGCCTTCTCTATTTTTTGCGGATACTTTTTGTTGAACTTGATTTTTCGTTGTTCATATTTGCTCGAATCGTAGGCTTTTTTTCCGAGCTGGTAGAGATCTACATAGGGTGACCATGGGATGAACAAAATCTTGTCATTGGGCTCGTTGGCATAGAGCGATTGGATTTCTTCAGTATTCAGTTTTTTGACACCTACTAGTTTTTGATCTACGAGTAGTTTTTCTCCATCCTCTAGGTAGCGGCGACCCATACAGGATGACACGACCACAGACAGGGTCAGCAGGATAGCCAAATGAATAAAGCTACGCTGTATGATAGGAGCGGACAATTGTAAAATACTAGTCAGAACAGTAGACCTGTGGTCTTTTTGGAATTAATATCTATTGTATGCTATCAGCAAGATTCTATGTAAGTTTGAATATAAACTATTGTCAGTATTTGGGTACGCTTTGACAGTAGAAATAAACGTGCTTTTAAGACTCTATTTGAATGATCTCAAACAAAGAATCAAAATTCATTAAATCATTACAATTAAAAAAATTTCGAAAACTCGAAAACCGTTTTATTGTCGAAGGGGCAAAAAATGTGCTAGAGTTGATTCGGTCGGAATTGAGGGTCGATCGGTGCTTTGTCACGGAGACCTTTATGGGTAACTATCGAGAGGAGGTCGCTGCGGCAGCTGTCGCCTGCACCGTGGTGTCAGAGAAGGAACTGAGTAAGGTCGGTGTATTCACCAATAATAATGCAGCACTGGCCATCGCCGAAATTCCTCAAGAACACGCTTTGGATTATAGTCGATCTATGTTGGGCTTTGATCGGGTTAAAGATCCTGGTAATCTGGGCACTATCATTAGGATAGCAGATTGGTATGGATTTGATACCATCGTGTGTTCACCTGATTCGGTGGACTGCTACAACCCGAAAGTGGTTTCTGCTACGATGGGATCTTTTGCACGTGTCAGAGTGGTGTATGCTGATTTGTCAGAGGTGGTAGGTCAAATGGAAACATGCTATGGTGCGACGCTGAATGGAGACGATATACATCGTGTGAGTTTCAAAGAACCCGCTTTGATTCTGTTTGGTAATGAGTCGACGGGGATAGCTCCAGCACTGATCGCTCAGTTGGATCAGGAAGTGAAGATACCAGCCTATGGTGGTGCAGAGTCTTTGAATGTGGGTGTGTCTACTGCCGTGTTTTGTGATAACTTTAGACGGGTACTAAATAAGAAATAAGATGAAGGGTAATGTTCTGATCACAGGGGTCTCAACAGGGATAGGTTACTATGCTACCAAGAAATTTATCTCTGAGGGTTATAGAGTTTTTGGTAGTGTGCGCAAAATGGAAGATGCCGATCAACTCGTGGAGCGGTTTGGAGCATTCTTTCGACCTTTACTCATCGACGTGACGGATCAGGAAGCGATAGATCAGGCTGCCAAAATAGTGACGAGCGAGTGTGGAGACCAAGGGCTTCAGTTGCTGGTCAATAACTCGGGGATTGCTGTGACAGGACCTGTTCAGTGTTTGACCGCTGATGATTTTCGCAGACAGTTCGAGGTTAATTTTTTCGGACTGGTAGCGGTGACCAATGCCTTTCTGCCACTTCTGGGTGCGCAGGATGGAGGCGTGATGCATCCTGGAAAGATTATCAATATCAGTTCGGTGGCTAGTCGTAGCGGAATGCCTTTTATGACGCCCTATGGTAGTTCGAAAGCAGCTGTGGATGCCTACTCCGAAGGATTGCGGAGAGAGTTGATGTTGTTTGGGATAGATGTAGTGGTTTTGAATCCAGGGGCGATCAAAACGCCGATTTGGGATAAAGTAGAGGAGCCTAGTGAGAAGCTGCAGCAGTCACCATATGGCAAATCCTTGATGCGGTTTTATCAGCTTACCGAGCGAGAAGCCAGTGGAGCGATCCCGGTGGAGGCTTTAAGCGAATTGCTTTTCAAAACGTTTACACAGCGTAAACCCAAGACTTTTCGATTGGTGGTCAGAAACAAATTTTTGAAATATACTTTGCCTCGTATGTTTATGTCTGACCGGGGTTTTGATAAATTACTGTACAAAGTGTTAAAGATGAAACCATGAGTCATATTGGATTAATAGAGCATTTTTATAAGGCATTCAGTCAAAAGGATGCGCATGCAATGAAGGAATGTTATCACCCTGATCTTAGATTTGAAGACCCTGTTTTTGGTGTGCTGAACTACCAAGAGGCATGTGCCATGTGGGAGATGCTAATCAAGGCGGGATCGGACTTAGAGATATTTTTTGATAACGTGACTGCCGAAGGAGAACACGGGAGTGTTGACTGGGGTGCTAATTATTCTTTCTCCAAAACGGGTCGAAAAGTATCGAATAAAATTCACGCAAGCTTTGTGTTCAAGGATGGATTAATTGTTGCTCACACCGACCGATTTGATCTCTATCGATGGGCACGAATGGCTTTTGGCTCTCTTGGTTATACCATGGGTTGGACACCTTTCTTTCAGAATAAGCTACGAGCAACCGCTCGCAAAAATCTAGATACTTTTATGCGTAAGGAAAAAGCCTAGTTGTTGCCCAGCTCTTGTAGTCGAAACAGGTCATACTCTTGCTGACTATAAGGATAGTCCCAGCAGCCCATTCGATGATGTAGATCTCCGCCAAATCCTTTTTTGTAGATATGCACACCATGTAGTGGGTGGGCATTGTCTATGTTGGGAGCAGAACCGAACATATCGTACTCGGTGCAGCCCATGGATTTCGCGATTTTGATGGATTCCCATTGTAGCACGTAGCTGGCCATTCTGTTGTTGGTGGATGATGCGCCGTATAGATAGTTGCCACGTCTATGGGATGAGACCAAAAACATGGATGCCATATACTTCCCATCTATATCGGCCATGAGCATTTTGACATTGACACCTTTGTGGCTGTTGTCTTGGTTTTTCAAGATGTCTGCAAAATGCTTTTCGTCTTGCAGCGGCATGCCGTGACGAAGTGCTGTCTCGTGATAGAGCTTGTACCATTCACTGATGTGCTCGACTCCATATTCCTTGACCTGAATCCCATGTTTGATGGCTTTTTTGATGCAGTAGCGTGTGTTGTAGCGCATGTTGGACATTAGCTCGTTTTCGCTTTGTGTCAAGTCTAGGAAGAAGGTGTTTTTAGGCAACATGTCACTGGTGCTTTTTCTTAAGTTCCAGTGGTGCGTCTTATAGTTTACTCTCATTTCCTGCACTTGGTCTTGAGGTGGCCCTTGCCAGTGTCCAGATGTGTCAAAGTAGTCGTCTTCTATGGCCCATTGGTTTTGCCACAGAAGATCATAGCGAATAAATACGCAGTTGACAGGTAGATAGGGTTTGATCGTCTCAGATAATTGCTCCAAAAACAAGCCTTGGTTTTCTAGGATAGGCTCGAGTTTAGGGCCGTGAGGGACGTATGCATAGCACAGATCGCTACTAATATATTTGATCAATACGAGCAGGTCGTCCTGAGTGTTTTTTGAATCTGAATTATTGTGTAGGAGGTCTTTTGATACAGTTAGTTGAAAGCCGCTGGGCTGAAACCCTTGCTTGTCTTTAACTCTTGCCCAGTAGGGTGTTTGAGGCAGTATGTTGGATGGATTGATTTCTTCAATTTCTTTTTTCTCCAGTTTGCAAACCATGCAATCATCAATTTTTTCCGCAAAGGTAAAAATTCATTTTGCTCTATGAAATAGAACTCTGATAGGTTTGATACTGAGGATTGAGAAATGGTAAAATGATTATTTCAACATCTCTGTTATAGATTTTCGTCTACCTCTATGTCCTCAACTTCTTTTTTGATTAATCCTATGTCTCCATTTTTGGATAGCAGGATAGCGATGGGCTTGGTGTTCTCGAACTGACTACATACGATGATCATCGTGGCGGTGATGGGGACAGAGAGTAGCATGCCTATCACTCCCCAGATGAACCCCCATAGGCCAAGCCCCAATATAACTACCAGTGGACTGATGTTTAGTTTTTCGCCCATGATGCGGGGTTCTATTAGACTCCCTACGAGGACTTGGATACCGCCCACCAAGATGAGAACTAAGACAAAAATGTTCATAGTACCGTTTTGCATTAAGGCAAACAGTGCAGGGAAAGCGGTTGCAATTACTGATCCTATGGTAGGGATGAAATTGAATAGGAAAATTAGAAAAGCCCATAGTCCCGCTAGTTCTACTCCTAGAATTAGCAGAGCAAAATAACTCAATAACCCTGTCAGGAAACTGGTGAAAATTTTGACAGACAGGTACTGGTCAAAAAGCAGGGTAATGGCACTTCCAATTTTCTGAATGTTGGTTCCTCGTTGTGTTGTTTTTAGGACTTTGTCTATTTTGATACCAAAGAGGCTTTCTTCCAATAGGAGGAAAATAACATAGACGATCACCATTAGGGATTTTCCCACTGCCCCAGCAAAAGATCCTGCGTATCCCAACATCTCGGTTTGGTATTTCTCGATGAATTTTGAGAAATTTTGAGAAAGGTCTTCGATCCCAAACTGAGTCTCGATGTATTGAAGCGCAATGTTGATGTTTTCGCTATGTTGGGGAAGTTCTTGAGTAAGCTTCCGAATATTGGAGCCGATGATTTGAATAATAAGATAAATAATCAAGAACACAATCACACTACTCAAGGTGGTGATGAGCCACTTAGGTAATTTGATTTTTCCAACTTTGATCAGGCCGATCGTGTCTCTGAGTTTTTTGATCAGATACCAGATCAGTACTGCCATAGCAAATGTTTTCAGGAAGTTTCCAAAATAAAGGAGTACTGCCAAAGCTGTGACGGTGATGATGATCCAGTTGGCCGCATTGGCGATGGCATTGTTGCGTTGGTTTTCCATGAGTTATCTCATTTTTGATCTTTTAATCAAATATTGTGATAGTACATTGTCAAAACTCTGATGGATATCACAGTCGATAAAGTCTATTTTGAGTTGTGAGCATTTGAGCTGTAGCTCGGTCATGTATTCTTTCATCTGCTGTTTGTAGCTCGACTTTACTTCAGCGGGACTTAGCTTGACGATCTCTCCACTTTCTAGATCCTGAAACTTGTAAGGTCGGTCTTCAAAATCAAAATCATGCTCAGTTTGACTATCGTTGACATGAAAGACAAGTACTTCATGTTTGTTGTGCTTGAGGTGCTGTAGGGCAGCAAAAGTCTCTTGTTCGTCCTTCTGATTATGTAGCATGTCTGAGAATAAAATCACCAACGATCTACGTGGGATTTTGTCAGCAATTTCATGTAGGGTTTGTGCTACAGCGGTAGCTTGATGTTCTGGTACTTCCTCGAATAAGCGCTGAAAATGTCCGAGTAGATTGTGCAGATGTGCTCCTGTAGATCGTGTTTCGGATTGGAAAGTGATCTGATCCGAAAAGGTAAACAGTCCGACGGCATCACGTTGTTTGTGAAGCAAGTACGCAAGTGCTGCACTTGCCAGTACTGAGAACCGAATTTTACCCAAAGAAGGCTCTGGATAATACATCGATGAAGAGGTGTCGAGGACGATGTGACAGCGGAGATTTGTTTCTTCTTCGAATTTTTTGGTATAGAGTCGGTCGGTCTTGGCGTAGACTTTCCAGTCAATGTTTCTGGTGCTGTCTCCGAAATTGTAGAGGCTGTGCTCTGCGAACTCTACAGAGAAACCATGGTAGGGAGATTTGTGTAGCCCAGTGATGAAACCTTCCACCATTTGTTTGGCTAGCAGCTCTATGTTAGCTGTTTCTTTGATGGCATTAATGTCTATTTCTAGCTTCAAGGTCTCTAGGTTATTCTTTGTTCAAACTTAAAATTACCGACTATAGTCTACATATATCAAGTAATGTAGATAAAATAGGAGGATTTAGTAAGCTGGTTTTCGGGCGTGAATATATCGATTTAGATTATGGGTGTCCTATTGGATTTGTTAATTATTTTAGCTTATATTGGATGTTTTAGAAAAACTAATCAACTAAGTGAACCGACTTGTCGGAAACCAAAACAAACTGAAAAGTGGAAGAGAATAAAGACAACGAAAGAACTGAGATTTTCTCAGAGAGGGTAAGGGCAGGGAAAAGAACCTACTTTTTTGATGTCAAGGCGACCCGATCTAATGACTACTACCTTACGATCACAGAGAGTAAACGTAGGTACAAGGATGATGGGTTCTTCTATGAAAAGCATAAGATTTTCTTGTATAAAGAAGATTTTAACAAATTTATGAAGGCATTCACCGAAACCGTTGATCATGTCAAAGAGGAGCTGATGCCAGAAGTGGATTTTGATGCTTTCGATGAGGATAATGAAGAACAAGACGAAAACCATAAATCAGAAAGGGTAGGTGTTACCAGTGGTAATTCAGACCTGAATTGGGACTAATAATTTCACTTAAAGAAATCATGAAGCTCTTGGATACCACCAAGGGCTTTTTTTATTTTAACGCATGATCAATCGTACACTCCTGTCGCTCATACTCATCACTTCACTGTTCATCTTTAGTGCATGGTTGTTTTCAGATATTTTCATGTATATCTGTATATCCATTGTATTAGCGACCATTCTTCGACCGATGACGAATTTCATCAGTCGAACGTATATTTTTAGAGTGAAAGTGCCTAGGGTACTGGCTATTCTTCTCTCTTTTTGTAGTGTGATTGGTGTCATAGCACTGTTCATCTTGCTTTTCATTCCATTGATTGTAGAGCAAATCAATGTGATATCGAGTATTAGCTTTGATGAAGTGTACAAGCACCTGTCACAGCCGATCGTCGCAACTGAGGAGTTTTTGATAGAGTACAATCTGATCAGTGCAGAAGACCACACTTTCACTTCGACAATCAAGCGGTCTACGGTAGAAGTACTCGGAGATATTAATTTTCAAAGTGTTTTGAACAATGTAGTGACCATGACAGGTGGAGTGTTTGTTTCCTTTATGGCATTGAGTTTTATTACATTTTTTCTCCTTCTAGAAAATGGAATTATTAGCAGATTGCTGATCTCCATAGTGCCCAATCAGTATTTCGAGTTGTTTATATCTGCAATTCATAAAATCGAACATTTATTGTCTAACTATCTCATAGGTTTACTACTACAGATGTTGGCAATATTTTCTATTGCAGGAATAGGCTTGTCTATTTTTGGGGTAAACTATGCTTTGACGATTGCTGTATTTGCTGCCTTGGCCAATTTGATTCCATACTTAGGGCCTTTGCTCGGGTCTGTTTTTGGGATTTTAGTAGGGCTGTCTTCTAGTGGTCATTTCGCGTTAGATGAGGTTACTATGATACTGATTGTAAAGATCGTATCAGTCTTTGCCGTAGTGCAGGTGATGGATAATGTGGTACTGCAGCCTATGATCTTTTCTAAAAGTGTCAAAGCACATCCGTTAGAGATATTTGTTGTTATCTTTGCGGCCGCTAGTTTAGCGGGGATTTCGGGCATGATTGCAGCCATTCCAGTCTACACGATTATTCGGGTATCAGTGATGGAAATCAGAGACGGGTTCAATAGTTATCAAGTTTTTCAAGTATCAAAATAATAAAGTAAATGGGGTTGAAATGTGGAATCGTAGGGTTGCCGAATGTAGGTAAGTCTACTCTTTTCAATGCGCTATCCAATGCCAAAGCAGAGGCAGCTAATTTTCCGTTTTGTACCATCGAACCCAACGTGGGAGTGATCACGGTACCCGACGAACGACTCAGGATTCTAGAAGGGCTGGTTAGTCCTCAGAAGGTTTTGCCAACAGTCATGGAGTTCGTAGATATTGCTGGATTGGTCAAAGGAGCAAGCAAAGGCGAAGGGTTAGGGAATAAATTCCTAGCGAATATCCGTGAGGTGGATGCCATCGTTCATGTGACCCGATGCTTCAATGATGACAATATCGTGCATGTCGATGGTGTGGTTAATCCAGTGTCTGACAAAGAAGTGATTGATACAGAATTGCAGATCAAGGACTTGGAGTCTGTTGATAAGAAAATAGATAAGAATGTCAAACTCGCCAAGTCTGGTGATGCCAAGGTAAAAGCCTTGGTGGCAATACTACAAGAGTACAAGGATTTGCTCGAGTCTGGTAAGAACGCTCGTTCGCTTGAGTTGACTCCTGAGCGAAAGGAAGCGATAGCTGATATGCAGTTGCTGACTGTGAAGCCTGTGATCTATGTAGCCAACGTGGAAGAAAGTTCGATACTAACAGGTAATGCGCACGTAGAAGCACTCAAAGCAGCTGTAGCTGATGAGGATGCTGAAGTCGTGATGGTGAGTGCAGCGATCGAATCACAGATCGCCGAGTTCGACGAACCAGAAGAGAAAGAGATGTTCTTAGGAGAGTATGGATTGAAGGAATCTGGATTGGATAAGCTGATTAGAGCAGCTTATGGTCTATTGGATTTGATCACTTATTTCACAGCTGGGGAGACTGAAGTTCGGGCTTGGACGATCAAGAAAGGGTGGAAGGCACCGCAAGCTGCTGGAGTGATTCATACCGATTTCGAAAAAGGCTTTATCAAAGCAGAAGTGATCAAAATACCAGACTATGTACAGTACAAAACTGAGCATGGATGCAAAGAAGCAGGTAAGTTGGCTATAGAAGGAAAAGAATACGTGGTAGAGGATGGAGATGTCATGCATTTCCGTTTCAATGTGTAACACCATTTCAAGACGAAATAATCAAGAAAATGAAAAAGCGAAGGGATATCCCTTCGCTTTTTCTATGTCTTTACTGTCCTAAAATCTTCGCGTCGACGAAGAAAGTAGAGTTGATCTGGATTTCATGATCAGACTCGATGGTTTCGTCGGTGCTTGATTTCATTCGGAGCTGAAAGGAGTCTTTGAGGAGGTAATCTTTGAGGTTGACCCCTGTGATTTCCAGTGATATTGTATTACTCGCGTCCTCAGGGACCTCTTCCAGATAAGCGATTTCTATTTCGTCTAGTCCATCAGCATTGATGAACAACTGTACTGATTCGAGAAAACCGAAATCTCCAGAGGTAGGAGATTGAATAGTTAAGGTCATTTCGTCCAAACGAATTGTCTCTATTAGATTCTTGTTTGTATTGTTACCCGCAAAGGTTGATTCAGTGTTTGACTCGATCGAAGGAGTGGATAGATTAATGGGAAAGTCAATGACAGTACTGGAAGGTACAGTGATCGATTCGCTGTATTTCATGTTGAACTGTGTTAGCTTGTCAAGCTCATCACAACTAAAGATGGTTAGTAGTAATGCGGAGAGTAGTAGTATTGTGTATTTCATATTAAAGCATTTTTATGGTAAACGATGTGGATCACTCTTTTAGTATCGATGGTCGGTATAGCGGTCTTGCAAATTGCTATTTTGGCCAGCGGAGTTTTTTCCATGTGTCTTGTTGTTCTTTAGATAGAAAAGACCATGCCACGATCCTGCTGGTTTTGTTGCCTTGTCCCATAGGGATGACTTTAATAGCCACTGCACCTGCTTTTTCTAGTGTTTTACGGGTAGGGATGAGGTTGCTTTCTTTGGAGAGTAGTGTGGAGAACCATAGACAAGATGTAGCATGCTGTATACTGTCTTGAATCATGTTGTAGACGAAAACCCTTTCTCCACCATTGCACCATAGCTCATTGCTTTGTCCTCCGAAGTTTAAGACCGTCTTTGTGTTTCTTTTTTGTTTGAGGTTTCGTGTTTTTCGTTTCGATCCTTGGAGCGCTTCTTCTGCTGAGGCGTGAAACGGAGGGTTACATATCGTTAAATCAAACACCTCTCCTTGATTGATAATACCTGTGAAGAGGAATTTTGGATTGGCCTGCAGTCGAAGGGATATAGCGCTTTTAGGTCTTGGGTTTGCATTTAGTATTATCTGAGCGGAATGGATCGATTCAGGGGAAATATCTGACCCCACAAATGACCAACCGTATTCATGGTTTCCAATCAGTGGGTATATGCAGTTTGCTCCCACGCCTATATCTAGACAGTGGATTTTTTGCCCTTTTGGGATCACGCCATTGTTGGATAATAGATCAGCCATGTGGTGAATGTAGTCAGCACGGCCTGGTATGGGCGGGCACAGGTGCCCTTCGGGGATGTCCCATAGATCGATATTGTAATAGTGCTGGAGCAACGATTGATTGAGTGCTTTGACAGCTTTGGGATTAGAAAAATCAATAGAATCAGTGCCATAGTCATTGGGTTTGACATACTCTGCTAGCGTAGGGTTCGACTTGATCAAAAGCGCAAAGTCATACTGGCCTTGATGCTGATTTCTGGGGTGTAGTTTGGCTTTGGGAGGACGTGATTTTTTTGATTCTTTCATTCTAACAGCGCTTAATGACGTTTCAGCCGAGGCTGATGTGTGTTGCAAAGTACGTGACTCTGGATGATAAAACAGCTTTTAAGATCAAATTTGGGTTGATGAGTAGGAGGTCAGAGGAGTGAAGTTTTTTGGGTTAAATGCTACGTTTTGCACTGAGTGAAATCGTGAGTATGAAGGAGTAAGGGTTTTCATATAGGCTTGGCTGGTTTTAACTCCGTGTACGAACACTGTTTGTTTAAAGCTAGTTGTGAAAACAGGTTAGCTTTTGTTATTTAGAATTCATCTAGATTATTAACTGTAAAATGTTCTACGTAGTTATTTGTAGGTAATTCACTCAAAATACCTTGAATGTTTTTTACTTTTGCGACCCAAAACAAGCATTTGTCCCCAAATACAACTATTAATTTTAAAAACAAACTGAGCAATATGGTTTTAGGTTCTGAGATGATAAAATCTAAAAATTGCTTCAATTAATTTACGGAGGAAAGGAATCTGGTTGTACAGGCTGCGACTTTTAGGTGTCCACCTTTAGATATTGAATAGACTTCAAAAATATGAATACTCATTACAACGATTACATCAAGGAGATCGAAGAGCGAAAAGGTGAAGGGCTTCACCCAAAGCCAATTGACGGTGCTGAATTGCTAAGTGAAATCATTTCACAAATTAAAGATTCAGGAAACGCTAGCAGGGAAGACTCTCTTAAATTCTTTATTTACAACGTTTTGCCAGGTACCACAAGTGCTGCTGGTGTGAAGGCGAAATTTTTAAAAGAGATCATTCTTGGTGAATCGGTAGTAGAGGAGATTACACCTACTTTCGCTTTTGAGTTGCTGTCTCACATGAAGGGTGGTCCTTCTATTGAGGTGCTGCTTGACCTAGCGCTTGCTGATGACGCATCTATTGCGCAAGAAGCTGCTAAGGTGCTGAAAACGCAGGTATTCTTGTATGATGCGGATTACGATCGTTTGAAGCAGGCGTATGAAAGCGGTAACGCCATCGCCAAAGAGTTGTTAGAAAGTTATGCAAAAGCGGAATTCTTCACTGAACTACCTGATGTAGAAGAAGAAATCGAAATCGTGACTTTCATCGCAGGTGTAGGAGATATTTCTACAGATTTGTTATCACCAGGAGGTGATGCCCACTCTAGATCAGATCGTGAGTTGCACGGTCAGTGTATCTTCGAGCACAACAAGCAAATGCAAAGCGACCTGACTGCTCTGAAAGAAAAGCATCCTGACAAGCGTGTCATGCTACTCGCTGAGAAAGGCACCATGGGTGTCGGTTCGTCTAGGATGTCAGGAGTCAATAACGTGGCGCTATGGACTGGTATCCAAGCAAGTCCATACGTTCCTTTCGTCAATATCGCTCCGATCATTGCTGGTACTAACGGCATTTCGCCGATCTTCTTGACCACTGTAGGTGTGACAGGAGGTATCGGGATTGACCTCAAAAACTGGGTAAAAAAGACGGATGCTGACGGTAAAGTAATCATGGATGCAGATGGGGAACCGGTATTGGAAGAAGCATATTCTGTAGCTACCGGCACAGTACTTACAATCAATACGAAGAAGAAGAAACTTTACAACGGAGATCAAGAGTTGATGGACATATCTGCTTCGTTGACTCCTCAGAAGGTAGAGTTTATCAAGGCGGGTGGATCATATGCCATCGTATTTGGTAAGAAGATTCAAACATTCGCTGCGAAGACATTAGGTATCGAAGCGCCAGTGGTATTTGCTCCGTCAAAAGAGGTTTCTCACGAGGGACAAGGGCTTACTGCTGTAGAAAAAATATTCAACAAAAACGCTGTGGGAACGACTCCAGGCAAAGTATTGCATGCGGGGTCTGACGTACGTGTAGAAGTAAACATCGTAGGGTCGCAGGACACGACAGGGTTGATGACTTCTCAGGAATTGGAGTCTATGGCTGCTACTACGATTTCTCCAATCGTGGACGGAGCCTATCAGTCGGGTTGTCACACGGCCTCAGTTTGGGATAGCAAAGCGCAAGCGAACATTCCTAAGTTGATGAAATTCATGAACGATTTCGGTTTGATCACAGCACGTGACCCTAAAGGGGAATATCACGCGATGACCGACGTGATTCACAAAGTACTCAACGATATCACGATCGACGATTGGGCGATCATCATCGGTGGTGACTCGCACACGAGAATGTCAAAAGGTGTGGCTTTCGGTGCTGACTCAGGTACTGTTGCACTTGCACTTGCTACGGGAGAGGCTTCTATGCCAATTCCAGAATCAGTGAAGGTGACTTTCAAAGGGGACATGAAGAGCTACATGGACTTTCGCGATGTAGTACATGCCACGCAGCAGCAGATGTTGAAGCAATTCAGCGGAGAGAACGTATTCCAAGGTAGAATCATCGAGGTGCACATCGGGACGTTGACTGCTGATCAAGCTTTTACGTTTACCGACTGGACAGCAGAGATGAAAGCGAAAGCGTCTATCTGTATCTCTGAGGATGAGACTTTGATCGAATCGCTAGAGATCGCAAAAGGTAGAATCCAAATCATGATCGATAAGGGCATGGACAACCAGAAGCAAGTGCTTCAAGGATTGATTAACATTGCCAACAAGAGAATAGCGGAGATCAGATCGGGTGAGAAGCCGGCGTTGACTCCAGATGCAAACGCCAAGTATTACGCGGATGTAGTAGTTGATTTGGATCAAATCGTAGAGCCAATGATCGCCGATCCAGACGTAAACAACGATGACGTATCTAAACGATACACGCATGATGTGATCAGACCATTGTCGTACTATGGTGGAGACAAGAAAGTGGATCTTGGTTTCATTGGTTCGTGTATGGTACACAAAGGCGATATGAAAATTCTTGCGCAAATGTTGAAAAACATCGAATCGCAACAAGGAAAAGTAGAATTCAAAGCGCCACTCGTGGTAGCGCCTCCTACATACAATATCGTAGATGAACTGAAAGCCGAAGGTGACTGGGATGTACTAAAGAAATACTCTGGTTTTGAGTTTGACGATAACGCACCTAAGGGCGCTGCTCGTACCAAATACGAAAACATGCTGTATCTAGAGCGCCCAGGTTGTAACCTGTGTATGGGTAACCAAGAAAAGGCAGAGCCAGGTGATACGGTCATGGCGACTTCTACACGTCTATTCCAAGGGAGAGTCGTGAAGGACTCGACAGAGAAAAAAGGAGAGTCATTGCTTTCGTCTACACCAGTAGTAGTACTTTCTACTGTATTGGGTCGGACGCCTAATTTGGCTGAATACGAAGCAGCAGTGAAAGGCATCAACTTGACGAAGTTCAAGCCTTCGAGTAAGTTGCTGATGAAGTAGTCACGAGATAGAGAATATATTTAAAGCCTGTTTTGTTCCTGATCACTATTAGGAATAGAACAGGCTTTTTTATTACCCTTCTTTTAGGACTAACTAGATACGGACAGAATGTCCGTTTTTTTTTAGCCCCCCCTAATAGATAGGTCAAAGACATTACTTGCTGTGGATTCATACCCAAGAGCTAATAAAAACGCCGTTTAAAAGGCGTGAGGGAGGTTTTTTGTTTCCTTTTTTGAACACGTGTGTTTGATCGATCAAACACACGTGTTCCGAGCTCCAAACACGTGTGTTTCGGCGGTCAAACACACGTGTTTCTTTTGAGAATCACTTGAGGTTCTTTCATCCCCACTTTTGGGAAGGATAAAACGGGACTTTTGCGGGTGTTTTTGCAGTGAAACTGCCATATTGACGGTCACAATAGAGAGGTTCTTTTAGGTCTGTTTATTATGCCTTGCATGGCAAATGCGATAAATAACTGCTACCTCCATTTGCTCAAAAGGTTCTTGGTCTTTTCGCTGATGCTTCTTTCCATTTCAGATCGTTCTGATTTGGCTATAAGTTTAGGGATGTGTGAAATGACAGTTTCAATTGGAATTCCGAATGTTTGTTCATACATATTATGATCAATATCTTGATATGTTATTTTAAAATCTTTATTTCTATCAATCTTTCCTTTTATTTTAAACCTGAACTCAGTTTTGCTATCAACACTAAAAGTTTCATATAATTCAGTCCCCACAGTGTTAATTGGCTTTTCTTCACCAAACAGTACTTCTAAAATCATAGACGTATTTTTCTCTAATTTTAGTGTAAATAAAACTTCTGAGTTATTTACATCATAATTAACGGACCACCTTGGACGGATTCTAAGTAAATCCTGATGTTCTTGCTTTTCTATGTTCAATAAAGACATTAATGCAATGGACTCATTAGCTTCAACTGTCTTTTCTAGTTCCTGTCTTTGAAGTTTAAGCTCGCGCATTTGAAGAGAAATGGTGAGTAATAATCCTAAAAAGGCAAATCCAGAGAAAAGGGTGTTTAAAATACCGTAGTTATCACCCATATTAGTGTTATTATCGAACCCGAATATGGGCATAATATTCGGGAAATATCTCCAGGCCATGAACACAGCAATTGCTAAGAAGCCATAAATGATGAATATTCCATAACTAGATGGCTGGGCATCTTTCTTTTTTAAATTGGATCGAAGTATTACTAATATCTCGGCATTGATTATGAGTAGTGTTATTGTTACTAACAGAAGGCATCCGATGATTGCTAACGACATAGAATAGGTATAATTGATTTCTTTACTTAAAAATGTGTGCTTCTACTTAGCATGAAGATATGGACTTTATCAATAGGTGGCCACACTGATTTGGAATAAAAAGCATTTCCGTTGTTCGACTTTTGTAAAGTCGAACCCAATCGTCCTCGTCTGTGACGAGGATGTCATGGTAGAGCATTTGTAATGCGATAAATAACCACAAGTAAGAATATTCGCATTTTTCATTATCTTCCCTAGATGTCTGGAGATAGATATTTAATAGCAGATCAACAAGCCATTTACTTTCTGACATTAACGGTGGTGGATTGGGTTGATGTTTTTACCAGAAAGGAACATAGGCTGAAAATAGTGGAAAGCCTATCCTACTGCCAATCACATAAGGGGTTAATTTTATATGCTTGGGTGGTCATGAGTAATCATTTGCATTTGATCGCCTCTGCCAAAGAGGGCTATATTTTGTCTGACATCATCAGAGATTTTAAGAAGTTCACAGCCAAAGCTATCATAGCAGGTGTCTCTACTGAGCCAGAAAGTAGGAGAGACTGGATGCTGTATCGATTTGAGTTTGCGGGCAAGTTCTTGAAACGGATCAAGAAGTATAAGTTTTGGCGAGATGGCAATCACGCAATCGTATTGGATACGAATCACCTGATGGAACAGAAGCTGCATTACATTCATCACAATCCAGTTGAGGCATTGATCGTATCAGAGCCAGAGCATTACATCTTTAGTTCGGCTCGACAATATGCGGGTCAAGTTGGGTTGATTTCATGTGTTTTGATAGAATAACTAAGTTACAAACTTAGGACCAGTGCATCCTCGTCACAGACGAGGACGATTGGGTTAGCGCCGTTTAAAAGCACTTTTTGTGATTAGGGGTAGGTGCTGGTATGTATGAAGTGAGGGACAGAAGGTGAAAGCCCACCCTGTTTCCACCATGCAATGGATGGTGGAAAAGCGTTCCGCTAAACCTTGACCAACCCTGACCTTTACTTACAACACATCGCCATTGCCTGATGCAGTGAGAGGCACGAACACGTAGATCAGGCAATCCCTAGTCCTAGCAGAACAGCCTTTCTTTGCGATCAATCCCACAACTCCCTTTATTATATCTCGTTTATTGTTAAATTGGAATACAATTCATAAAGCAAAAAATACTTTCTATGGCATTTGATCTCGATATGATAAAAAAGGTTTATTCTCAAATGGGGGATAGAATCAACAAGGCAAAGGAATTGACAGGTAAGCCGCTGACCCTGTCTGAGAAAATTCTCTACTCGCATCTCTACGATGGTGTGCCAAACGAGGAATACAAACGAGGGGAGTCTTATGTGAATTTTGCGCCAGATAGAATTGCCTGCCAAGATGCAACGGCTCAGATGGCACTCTTGCAGTTTATGCAAGCGGGCAAACCCAAAGTCGCAGTACCTACGACAGTTCACTGTGATCACCTGATTCAGGCGAAAATCGGAGCAGCAGCAGATTTGCAAAATGCGCTCAATACTTCCAATGAAGTATTCAATTTTCTGGATTCTGTCTCTAGCAAGTATGGAATTGGGTTTTGGAAGCCAGGAGCAGGGATCATTCACCAAGTGGTATTAGAAAATTATGCCTTCCCCGGTGGACTGATGATCGGTACGGATTCACACACTGTGAATGCTGGAGGACTAGGAATGGTCGCTGTAGGTGTCGGTGGAGCGGATGCCGTAGATGTAATGGCAGGCATGGCTTGGGAGTTGAAATTCCCAAAACTGATTGGTGTCAAGCTAACGGGTAAAATGAACGGCTGGACTTCAGCGAAAGACGTGATCTTGAAAGTAGCGGGGATACTCACTGTAAAAGGCGGTACTGGAGCGATCGTCGAATACTTTGGCGAAGGAGCTAAAAACCTATCTTGTACAGGGAAAGGAACCATCTGTAACATGGGGGCAGAGATCGGAGCGACGACCTCTACCTTCGGCTATGATGATTCAATGGAGCGATACTTGAGAGCTACCGACCGTGCAGAAGTGGCTGATTTGGCTAACGGCATGAGAGAGCACTTGACGGGGGATGACGAGGTATATGCTAATCCAGAAAAATACTTTGATCAAGTAATAGAAATTGACCTTGACACCCTTTCTCCTCACGTGAATGGCCCATTTACACCGGATTTGGCTACACCTATTGCAGAGATGGCAGAGAAAGCCAAAGCCAACGATTGGCCTACTAAAGTAGAGTGGGGGTTGATTGGGTCGTGTACCAACTCTTCGTACGAGGATATGTCCAGGGCTGCATCAATTGCTGAGCAAGCTGTAGCCAAAGGTCTCAAGCCTAAGGCAGATTTTGGGATTAACCCTGGCTCAGAACAAGTGCGATACACTATTGAAAGAGATGGTATTCTTGATGTTTTCGAAAAGCTAGGAACAAGGATATTTACCAATGCCTGTGGGCCGTGTATTGGGCAGTGGGATCGTGCTGGAGCTGATAAAAAGGAAAAGAACACCATTGTCCATTCGTTCAATAGGAACTTTGCCAAGCGAGCAGATGGTAACCCAAATACGCACGCATTTGTAACCTCTCCCGAAATGGTAGCGGCTATTGCGATATCTGGTGATCTGGGATTTAATCCTATCACGGATACTTTGACCAATGACAAAGGGGAGCAAGTGAAGCTTGACCCTCCAAAAGGAGAAGAGCTGCCATCAAAAGGATTTGATGTAGAGGATGCAGGCTATAAGGAACCAGCGGCTGACGGCTCAGGTGTTGAGATAGCAGTCAGTCCCGACTCCAAGCGCCTACAATTGTTGTCTCCATTTGCCGCATGGGATGGTGAAAATATCACGGGAGCTAAACTGTTAATCAAAGCAAAAGGGAAGTGTACGACGGATCATATCTCTATGGCAGGGCCATGGCTGAGATTCAGAGGTCACTTGGATAATATCTCTAATAACACCCTTACAGGTGCTGTGAATGCGTTTAACGGAGAAACAGACAGTGTAAAGAACCAGTTGGATGGGTCGCATGGTGCTGTGCCAGATGTGCAGAGAGCTTACAAAGCAGCAGGAATCCCGACGATTGTCGTGGGTGATCATAATTATGGAGAGGGTTCGTCTAGAGAGCATGCCGCGATGCAACCAAGACACTTGGGTGTGATCGCAGTATTGGTGAAGTCTTTCGCCAGAATCCACGAAACCAATTTGAAGAAGCAGGGGATGTTAGGGTTGACATTCGCTAGCGAAGCAGATTATGACAAAATTCAGGAGGATGATGTTTTTGACTTTGTGGATTTAAAAGAATTCGCACCAGGCAAGCCATTGACGATTGTAGCGAAGCACGCCGATGGATCGGAGGACAACATCCTTGCAAACCATACGTATAATGCTGGTCAGATTGAATGGTTCAAAGCAGGTTCTGCATTGAACTTGATCAAAAAGCAAAACAACGCGTAAGTCAGTAATCATTGATTATTGTTGGTTTTTGCGTAGTTTTGCATTCAAGCTTGTAGAAAAAATGAAGAAACGGTTTCAGAAATGAGGCCGTTCTTTTTTATATATATCAATAAGAAAAAAAATGGCAGTATCATATTATACCGCAGAAGGATTGAAGAAGCTCAAGGATGAGCTCAACGAATTAAGAACAAAAGGAAGAACAGATATCGCTAAGCAGATCGCTGAAGCTCGTGACAAGGGGGATCTTAGTGAAAACGCAGAGTACGATGCAGCAAAGGATGCTCAAGGTTTGCTAGAACTCAAGATTGCTAAACTCGAGGTAGTTGTAGGAGACGCTAGAGTGATGGATTCGTCACAGATCGACTTGACGAAGGTATCTGTACTGTGTACAGTCAAGATCAAGAATGTGAAGAGTGGCATGGAAATGAAATATACGTTAGTCGCTGAGTCAGAGGCTGATCTCAAATCTGGTAAAATTTCAGTAGAGTCTCCATTAGGTAAAGGACTGTTGGGCAAGAAAATCGGTGAGAAAGCTATCGTCAAGGCACCTGCAGGTGATATTGAATTTGAGATACTCGAAATCGGATTGTAATTATCATGGCGAGCATCTTTACCAGAATAATCAATCGTGAGATTCCTGCACATATAATAGCAGAGACAGATGACTTTATTGCTTTCTTAGATATCAATCCGTTGGTAGAAGGGCACTGCTTGGCAGTGCCTAAAGTGGAGATTGATTATATTTTTGATCTTCCTGATGACACTATGTTGGGACTACATCGTTTTGCTAAAAAAGTAGCGGCAGGGATAGAACAAGTGATCCCATGTCAGCGCATTGGTGTGACCGTGATCGGTCTGGAAGTGCCACATGCACATGTGCATTTGATTCCTATCCAGGTAATGGATGACATGAATTTTGCTCGACCTAAACTATGTCCTGGTTCAGAGGAACTGGCTCAAACTGCGATAAAAATCAAAGAAGCTATTTCGTTGTAAAATTTATGTCTACACTACCCAAAGTAGAAATAACCAAAATTCATACCTATACGGGGCACAAAGATGCTGTATATACCATAGAGCCAGGGGGTGAAGATCATCTGTTTTATTCCTCTGGGGGAGATGGGCATGTGATCGAGTGGGATCTACATAACTACGAGAACGGTAGATTGATTGCAAAAGTGGATTCTTCGGTATATGCGCTTTGCTATGTTCCAGAGCATGATATTCTAATTGTTGGTCAGAACTATGAGGGGATTCATTTGATCAGGTTGTCAGATCGATCAGAAGCAGGGTCGTTGCAGTTAGGTAAATTGGCAATCTATGATATTCAATACACTCAGGGGCTTGTTTTGGTAGCATGTGCAGAAGGAGAGTTCTTCATTATTGACATGAAGTCGCTAAAAGTACTTAAGCGTTCAGTCATGTCTGAAAAGAACCTTCGAGAGATATTAGTTATAGACGATAGATGTTTCGTAGGAGCAAGTGATGGGCAGATTATTCGAGTTGATTTGAAGTCTTTTGAGATCGAAAATCAAACGATGGTACACGAGAAGTCGGTGTTCGGATTGGCTCATCACGTAAAGGATCAAGTGCTATTGACTGCTAGTAGAGATGCACGACTCAAATACTGGGATGTGTCTCAGCAGGAGAACGAACTGGAAAGTATCAATGCGCACATGTATGCGATCAATGATGTGGTGTTTAGGCCTGACTATCAGTATTTTGCTACAGCTAGTATGGACAAGACGATCAAGATATGGGACTATGAACAGCGTCGTCTGATTAAAGTCATAGACAAAGCACGACATGGAGGGCACTTGACCTCTGTTAACAAGCTGATTTGGTCGGGGTTTAAACAATTCTTGATTTCATGTAGTGACGACCGCTCTATATCCGTCTGGGATATTAATATTGCAAAATAATGCGTATTATTGCACAGTAAGCCGCCCTTATAGATAAATAAGCCACCAGTATTTACGTACTAATTATGTAATTTTAATTAGTGGGGACCGAGCTCATATTTTAATGGTTTTCATTAATTAAGCGATTCTACAGGGATTCCTGTGGAAAGGGTTTAAAGTTTAAGTTATGAAAATTACTCCTCTAGAAATTAGACAAAAATCTTTTGAAAAGGCTTTCCGTGGTATCAACAAGGAAGAAGTCACAGCATTTCTGATTTCTTTATCCCATGAGTGGGAGAGAATGTTGGATGAAAACAAAGATCTCAAAGGGGATGTTTCCAAGCTGGAAAAGGAAGTGCAGAAGTTGAGAGAAGTAGAAACTACCCTCTTCAGGACGCTAAAGACAGCAGAAGATACAGGAGCCAATGTAATTGATCAAGCCAATAAGACCGCTGAGCTACACATGAAGGAGACGCAGATCAATGCTGAGGCAATGGTCAGTGAAGCCAAGAATAGAGCGCGTGCACTTATCGATAAGGCAGAAGATCAAGCGAAGGAGATCATCGAAGAGATGAGTCAAGAGGTGAAAGAGATCGAGGAGAACTACCGTGTCATAGAAAATATGCGAGATGGAGCGATCTCCCAACTCAAAATCATGTCTAGTGAACTGATGAGTAAGGTGGAGAAGTCTAAGTATCAGGAGTCTGGTATCGAAGTGCATCTCAAAAAAGTGAAACAGATGCTTCGAGAGACTAGCGAGAGAGTGGAAAGCAAAGCGGAAGAAATTAATTTTGATGCAGAGGAGTATAATAGACCAACTCCTAAAGCCATCCCTAAGGCTAAACTGGATATGGATCAATCTTCGAGCTTTGAATATTCCGAAGATGATGAGCTACAGGTGAAGAAGAATTATATCTCGGATCAAAACCCAATCTCTCGTGATCAAGCGGGGACGCCTGTCAAGCCTGCAGCCAAAGCAGCTGCCAAGGTGGTAGAAAAGAAAGTATCCAATAAGGATTTGTCATTTTTCGATCAATTAGAAGACTAATTACATGCTAGTAAAGCTGGAAGGGCTTGACTTTTTTTCGCATCATGGATTTTATGCGCAAGAAAGAGAAATAGGAAATAAATATACTGTGGATGTAGAAGTTGAGCTTGCCGATCCAAAATCTTTTGAAGATGGGGATTTGGACGCTACAGTCAATTATGAGATCATCTACAGCCTCGTAGAGGGGATTATGAAAGTCCCTACCAAATTATTAGAGACGCTATCCATGTCCATTAATCATCAAATCCTCGAAAAATTCCCTCTAATACTATCAGTGAAGTCTACCGTGAGTAAACACAACCCTCCGATCAAAGGAGTGTGTCACAAAGCTTCTGTCACACTCAGATTAGAGAACCTTTAGTAATTAGTTGTTGCCAGGCTTGTTAAAGCTGAAGCCTCTCGCGTCAGATTCCTCTATGAAGTCTACCTCTAGGCCTATTAAGTACATGACGTGTTTTTTGTCAATGACAATCGGGATGTTTTCCTGCGAATAGCTGATATCAGCATCATTGGCCTTGTCAAAACCTATCACATACCCCATCGCACCACATCCACCTCCCTTGATACCTATGCGCAGTGCATAGTCTTTGGGGATGCCTTTGTTGTCCATGATGTTTTTGACTTCTATGACGGCTTTGGCGGTGATGTTGACGGGTTCTATATCCATGAATTGATTTGTAGCTTTGCTAAGACAAAATTACTTATTTTTGACTTAGACATAAACGAAATTTAATTGGAAGCACTTATAGAATTCGGAAAAATTATCTTGCCAGCAGGCGCAGTACTTTACGCTATGTTTTTGATGACGAGGCTTTTTATCCGAAAGGAGTATGATAGTAAGTTGATCGAGATCAAATTAAAAAATACTGAAGTCGTATTGCCCATCAGACTGGCTGCTTATGAACGGATTTGCCTGTTTTTGGAGCGTATCATGCCCAAGAATTTAATCGTAAGACTAAACGTTGGCGAAATGAGTGCGTTAGAGTTTCATCAAGTGTTGTTGCACGAAGTTCGTGAAGAGTTTTCTCACAATGTTTCTCAGCAGGTGTACATGAGTGTGCAGGCCTGGGAAGTGGTCAGTAGTGCCATGGAAGAAATCGTGATGATAGTCAATGAATGTGCGAGTTCTTTAGGAGAGGATGCCAAGAGCATAGATTTGGCTAGAAAGGTTTTTGAGAGAGTGATGGAGCGAGAGCATCTTCAGGTTGATTATGCACTGGTGTTTATCAAAGAGGAAATACAACAGAATTTTTAAATTCGAATGAGTATGAACAAGGAAAAAGTATTTAAAAAGTATAAGGATAAAGCTGAGGGCTTGTTGAAGGATAATGATAGAATCAATAACCTACTGAGTACCACTACGCATAGACTGACGGATCTAATCGGGAATAGTGACAAGATCGCTAACCTAGTAGATAAGGTGGGTGTCTTTTTGAGAATGATCAAGGCGCAGGTCAGAGGGCACTACAGTGAATTGCCATGGCGTACGATGTTATTGGCAGTTGGTGCATTGCTTTATTTTATCACGCCATTAGATATGATTCCTGATTTTATCCCAGCTTTGGGATTGACGGATGATTTGGCCATTATCTTTTGGGTGTATAATAGCATCAAAGAAGATATTGAACAATTTAGACTTTGGGAAAATACTATAGAACTAGAGAATGAAGCCTAAGACTATGCAGCGCCTAGGAATCCTCGGTGGATTTCTATTGATTTTCTTGGCTACTTCTGAGTTTTTGCGATCCTACAGACTGGGTGATCCGAAGTGGATGTATCTGGTGATGGTGTTCGGAATGGCGATTGTGCTTGCCTCTACACTTATCCGAAAAAGAAGAAGCTAATTCTACCGCTCAGACTCCCTTATTTTCTTAATTTTACGGCTTGTTTTATCCGCAGCTAAAAAGCTTATTTATATAAATGAAGATTTCACTTAATTGGTTAAAGGAATATATTGATCTAGGAGAGGAAATAGGCGTCATTTCAGAGACCTTGACCAATACAGGATTAGAAGTAGAAGGGTTAGAAGAGGTAGAAGAAATCAAAGGCAGTTTGGCTGGGATGGTGATCGGTGAGGTCAAAACGTGCACCAAGCATCCTGATGCGGATAAGCTGAGTCTGACTACTGTAGATATTGGACAAGATGAATTGTCGCCCATAGTTTGCGGCGCACCTAATGTAGCGGCGGGACAGAAAGTAGTAGTAGCGACTGTTGGTGCTATGCTATATCCTAGTGAAGGCGACCCATTCAAAATCAAGAAGGCAAAGATTAGAGGAGAGGTTTCTCTCGGGATGATCTGCGCTGAGGATGAACTAGGTCTAGGGAGTTCTCATGATGGAATTATGGTTTTAGACACTGATTTGCCCAATGGTACTCCTGCAGCCGAACTGTTTAAACCTACCACAGATACGGTCATCGAGATAGGACTAACACCTAATCGTGCAGACGCAGCATCTCACTACGGTGTGGCACGTGATCTCAAAGCTGCTTTTGAGCGTCCCACGAAGTTTCCAGATCTGTCTTCTTTCAAGGTAGATAGTCAAAGCAAACCAATAACAGTCGAAGTAGAAAATGCAGAAGCATGCCCTCGGTATTCGGGACTGACCATCGCTAACGTCACGGTGGCAGATTCTCCTAAGTGGCTCAAGGCTAGATTAAACAGCATAGGCTTGACTCCTGTCAATAACATCGTAGATGTGACCAACTATGTTTTACATTCGTTGGGGCAGCCGCTTCATGCTTTTGATCTCAGTGAAATCAAAGGAAATAAAGTAATCGTCAAGACAGTAAAGGAGGGTACGCCTTTCGTAGCATTGGACGAGAAAGAAAGAAAATTGTCCGCCAAAGATCTTATGATCTGTAATGCCTCCGAAGAGATGTGTATCGCAGGGGTGTTTGGAGGAGTTAAATCTGGGGTCAAGTCAACCACTACAGATATTTTTCTAGAGTCTGCTTATTTCTCTTCTGACTATGTGAGGAATACTGCGACGAGACACAGTTTGAAAACCGATGCGTCATTTAGATATGAGCGAGGTACTGATCCGAGGATTACGGTAGATGCCTTGAAGTGGGCAGCTATTTTGATCAAAGAAGTGGCAGGTGGAGAAGTGAGCTCTGATATCATAGATATATACCCAGAGACGGTTCAAGATTTTACTATCCAAATGTCGTATTGCAATATCAATAGGCTGATAGGTGTCGAGCTACCTAAGGAGAGAATCAAATCCATCTTGGAGCACCTAGATATAAAAGTCAGTCATGAATCCGATACGGGGTTTCAAGTAGATGTGCCGCCATATCGATTCGATGTGACGCGTGAAGCGGATGTGATCGAAGAGATTTTGCGCATCTATGGCTATAACAATATTGAGTTAGGGGATTATTCCACAGCAGGCTACTTGGCCAATTTTCCCACTCCAGATAGAGAGAAAATTCAGGAAAAGACAGGACTGTACCTTTCTGCACTTGGCATGAATGAGATCATGAGCAACTCTCTCACCAATCCTGAGTATCTAGCGAAGGCAGGATACTGGGAAGCTGATGAGAATGTCGAAGTACTCAACAAACTAAGTGAAGAACTCGGAATCATGCGACGCACCCTGATATTCTCAGGTTTGGAAGCGCTCAAGCACAATATCAATCGGAAGCAACCGAATCTGAAATTCTATGAATTTGGTAGAGTGTATCAGAAACAAGCCGATCAGTATAAAGAGGAACAGCAGCTTGGATTGTTTTTGACTGGGGATCAGTCAGAGGAAAGTTGGAATGTGGATAAAAAGACGTCTGATTTTCATGAATTGTCATCGATCGTACATAAATTATTAGATAAATTCAGCGTAGCGGATTTTCAATCAGTACCTACACAGAGTCAAGGGTTTGAGTATGGTTTGGATATCATGCTGAACAATGTGGTTTTGGTGTCTTTTGGGAAGTTAAAAGCGAAATTGACTAAGATTATAGGTGTGAACCAGAGCGTGTTTTATGCTGAGTTTAACTGGTCTAAAATGCTCAAAAAGTACGGGAAGACAACGTTGTATAAAGCGGTGTCAAAATTCCCAGAGGTGAGAAGAGATTTGTCACTCGTGATAGACAAGAAAACCGAGTTTAGTGAGATCATGGAGATCGCGCAGACGATAGGAAGAAAACTGATCAAGAGGATCAATGTGTTTAGTGTCTATGAGGGAGAGAATATCGGAGAGGACAAGAAGTCTTACGCTTTGAGTTTTATCCTTCAGGATGAAAATAAGACCTTGAATGATAAAGTGATCGACAAGACGATGAATGCCTTGATCGATAGTTTTGAAAAGAATTTGAACGCAATAATAAGAAAATAACATGGCTGAAAGTCGTCTCAGATCTGAACTGAATCAACTGGAAAGGAAGTTGGTTTTATTGCTAAGTGACTTCAAAAAGAAGGATGCTGAGATAGAGATGCTCAAGCTTGAAAACCAAAAACTTAAACTACACTTGGAAGAGAAAGACGAGAAAATGGCGAGCTTTCAAAATCAAGATAAAATTAGTAAAATTGTGAATAGCATGGTAGTGGATGAGAATGACACTGAAGCTTTAAGCAACTTGCTGAGTGAATATATAAATGAAGTTGATAAGTGTATTGCTCACTTGAGCGAATAAATAGCCTCAATGACAGAATTATCAATAAAAATAAAGATTGGAAACAGAGAGTACCCGATGAAGGTATCGGCCGAAGAAGAGGCTAGAATACGTGCTGCGGGTAAAAAAATAAATGAAAGGCTGAGATTCTATCAGGATCAGTTTCAGATAGATGACAAGCAGGATTTATTGGCTATGGTAGCGATAGATTGCTATGTGCAGTTGCTACAGACCTCAGAAAACCGACAGGAGACTGACGAAACAGCCATGGAACAAATAAGCAAACTCAACCATTTAATCTCTGAAGCACTCTAAATATATTCACTTTCAAGTCGTGTTGTCGTAAACCTATACCATGATTAATTATATATATACATCATGGAAAGTACAATTTATATTGTTGTAGCGCTGGTAGGAATCATTATTGGTTTCTCTATCAGCAAAATCTTAGCTAAAAGAGCTGAGGGTAAAAAAATAAATGAAGCAAAAAGTAAAGCAGAGATCATCCTGAAGGAAGCGACAATTGATGCGGAGAATATAAAGAAAGAGAAGGAAATAGAAGCAAAGGAGCGTTTTCTCAAACTTAAATCCGAATTCGAAGAGGAGAGTAATCGCAAGAAAAATCAAATCATTGCTAACGAAAACAAGGTCAAGCAGAGAGAGAGTAACCTATCTAAGCAGATCGAGCAGAACAAACGAGCCGAAGCAGAACTAGAAAGCCAAAAGGAAAATCTAGAGGCGCAAATGGAGATCGTCAAACGGCGAAAAGAAGAGATAGACAAACGCAAGGAAGAACAAACACTAGCCTTAGAGAAAATCTCACATCTGTCCGCAAGTGAAGCGATAGATCAACTAAAAGAAACGCTCAAGGATGAAGCACGAACCAAGGCATCATCCCACATCAAGGATATCATAGAAGAGGCGAAACTGACCGCCACGAAGGAAGCGAAGAAAATCGTGATTCAAACGATTCAACGTACCGCTACCGAGCATGCGATAGAAAACTGTGTTTCTATCTTTAATATCGAGAGTGACGACATTAAGGGTAAAATTATCGGTAGAGAGGGACGGAATATTCGTGCGCTAGAAGCCGCTACAGGTGTGGAAATTATCGTAGATGATACACCAGAGGCGATTATTATCTCAGGTTTTGACCCTGTACGCAGAGAGGTAGCGAGACTGTCGCTGCATAGATTGGTGACGGATGGACGTATCCATCCAGCGCGAATCGAAGAGATCGTAGCGAAGACCACTAAAAATATAGAGGAAGAAATTGTAGAGATCGGAGAGCGTACGGTGATTGATCTAGGAATACATGGTCTTCACCCTGAGCTAATCAAGATGGTGGGGCGTATGCGTTTCAGATCATCTTACGGACAGAATTTATTACAGCATTCTAGAGAGGTAGCTAAGCTTTGTGCGACTTTAGCTTCAGAACTAGGACTGAATGCGAAACTGGCGAAGAGAGCAGGTTTGCTACACGATATTGGAAAAGTATGGCCAGAGGAACCAGAGCAGCCACATGCGATCTTAGGGATGGAATTGGCGCAAAAATACAAGGAAAACAAAGAAGTCTGTAATGCTATCGGCGCACACCATGACGAGATAGAAATGACCTCATTGATCTCGCCAATCGTCCAGACCTGTGATGCGATTTCTGGCTCTAGACCTGGCGCTCGCAGAGAAGTCATGGAGTCGTACATCAAACGTCTAAAAGACTTAGAAGCGCTAGCACTAGGGTTTGAAGGGGTGCACAAATGCTATGCGATCCAGGCGGGGCGTGAGTTGCGCGTGTTGGTCGACGCAGAGAATGTATCAGATAAGCAGGCAGGGGATTTGTCTTTTGGTATTTCCTCTAAAATAGAGAACGATATGCAGTATCCAGGACAGATTAAAGTGACTGTGATCCGTGAGATGAGATCAATCAGTTACGCGAAGTAGTTCTGCTTTAAGAAACGAAAAAAAGCCTATTGCAGCAATGCGATAGGCTTTTTTTCGTTTGGGTCTGTCATAGCGTAACATATGTTACAACATGAGATGCTGCGAGGCGCTAGTTTTGTTGTATAGATATTTAAATCAATCAGAATGGGATTATTGGATTTATTAGGATTGGGGAAAAAGAGAAAGAAAGCTATGATAGAAGCATTGAAAAACGGAGCAGTGATCGTCGATGTGCGGTCTCCTGCAGAGTTTCAGGGAGGACATGTCGCTGGAGCGCACAATTATCCTTTGGATAGAATAGGTAGTCAGTTGGAGGGGCTTAAAGCTGCAGGGAAGCCAGTGGTATTCTGCTGTGCGAGTGGTATGCGAAGCGGGAGGGCTACCTCTCAGGCCAAGTCTGCAGGGATCACTGCCTACAATGGGGGCGGATGGATGTCACTCAATGGTATAGTACAAGAATTGAAGGAATCTCACTGATTCGATCTTGGGGAGGAAACTAATTTTAGCCGAAAGGTGTATTCACAGTAAGCAAACGAGAAAAAAATGATAGAATGGATAAGTCAGCCTTGGCCCTGGTATGTGGCTGGGCCTTTGATCGCCGTGGTGTTGGTGGTCTTGATGTATTTTGGGAAGCGATTTGGGATATCGAGCAATCTAGAGACGATGTGTTCCATAGCAGGAGCAGGGAGATTCGTGGATTATTTCAAAGTGGACTGGAAGGATAAAGTTTGGAATTTGGTATTCGTGTTCGGAACGTTGATTGGAGGCTATATCGCACATGAGTATTTGACACCAGATACTGCCGTCGCGATCTCCCAGTCTACGGTCGATAGCTTGAAGCAGTTTCAGATTATCGATGCTGGGGTAGATTATTTGCCCAAGGAACTCTTCTCTTGGGAGTCATTGTTCACGCTCAAGGGTGGTCTGTTGATGGTGTTGGGTGGTGTATTCGTAGGTTTTGGGACGCGCTACGCAGGTGGGTGTACATCAGGGCATGCGATCACGGGGCTCAGTAACCTTGAGTTACCATCACTGGTGGCTGTCATTGGTTTTTTTATAGGTGGATTGATCATGACGCATTTGGTCTTACCTCATTTATTGGCACTCTAAAACACGACACAAGATGAAATTTATCAAATATTTATTGACAGGTATATTTTTTGGAATCGTGCTGAGTAAGTCGGAAGTGATCTCATGGTACCGCATCTATGAGATGTTTCGGTTCGAGTCCTTTCATATGTATGGCGTGATTGGATCGGCAGTAGTCGTGGGGGCTATCTCTATTTTATTGATCAAGAAGCTTCAGCTCAAAGGAAGGGATGGTCAGCTCATGAGTCTTAAACCCAAGGAAAATGGGTTCAAGGCGTTGCTATTTGGAGGGACGATCTTTGGATTAGGTTGGGCGATGACGGGGGCGTGTCCGGGCCCGATGTTTATCATCGTGGGACATGGTGCTCCTGTGTTTTTGGTGGTGATTCTGAGCGCTACGATTGGAGCATTCCTCTATGGAGCAGTGAAGAAGTACTTGCCACATTGATAGTAAACGGTAGTGAATTTAACATATCAAAGTCCACAGGGTATTTGCCTTGTGGACTTTTTTGTGGAAGGATGATGGGTGGGTATATTTAAGTTTTAATCCCAAAAGTGTGAAAATGATATGCAGCCAAGAATAGAACAATTGGAAGAAAAGAAGCTCGTAGGCGTGCGACTCAAGATGAGTATGGCCAACAACCGTACGGGGCAACTTTGGGGTTCATTCATGCCTAGGAGGAGTGAAATCAAAAACAGCTTGACTAAGGACGTGGTGTCCATGCAGATATACGATGCTACCCACTTCTTGAATTTTAATCCCCAGCGTGAGTTTGAGAAGTGGGCAACTACTCAGGTTTCTGATTTTGGGATGATCCCCGAAGGGATGGAGTCTTTCGTTTTGCCAGGAGGAGCGTATGCGGTATTCGACTACAAGGGATCCAGCGCAGATCACAGTGTTTTTGAGTACATCTTCGGCAGATGGCTGCCCAATTCGCGCTACGAATTGGACGATAGGCCGCATTTTGAAGTCTTGGGAGCGAAGTATAAGAACAACGATCCAGACTCGGAAGAAGAGATTTGGATTCCCATCAAGCGTGTCTAAAAAATCTTACCGCTCAACTAATCTTCGATTCTGATCTCGTCAGAGAGTTCGTTGGTGTCGTCTTCTCGTACGATGAACCCATTGGTTAGCAGCAAATCTTTGCACTTGAGCACGGCATTTGCCAACCCTTTGGCTGTTTGGTTGCTTTTGATTCCTTCTACTACAAGTCCGACTACTTCGCTCCAGTCGTTTTCTTGGATTTTGGCGTTGATGCCTTTGTCTCCGAGGACTTGGACTTGATGCTCCAGTTCGCTCACATAGATGAGTATGCCCGTCCTGTCTATGGTCGTGAAGACCTCTTCTTGCAAGAACATGTCACGAGCCTTGGTCAATACACGGTGTGCGATGACGCCATCTGGGATGAAGCCCAGACGTAGTGAAGGCACGAAAGTCAATAGAATAAATCCGAGCGCCATCAAAGCGAATAGATAGATGCTGGTGTAGAGTATAGTGAAGTTTTCGGGCAGGAGCCATAGCCATGACATGGTCCCGAGGATCACTATTCCTGCTACACCGAGGATGGCGGATAGTTTCCAAGCCGCTTCGTTGTACTCGTCGCTGTTTCGTGCAAAATAGATGACGATCTCTCCCGAAGATTCATTTTCGAGACTTTGTATAGCTTCTTTGACGATCTGTTTGTCGTCTTCTGAGAATGTAAATTTCTTTTTCATGATAGGATGTCTATGATTGGGAATAATACTACCAGCCGCCGGATGCGCCACCGCCTCCGAAGCTGCCGCCTCCACCAGAGAAGCCACCGCCCCCTCCGAAACCGCCGCTACTACCGCCGAATCCTCCGCTGCTGCCATAGAATCCGCCACCACCGTAGTAGGTGCCCCCACCACTGCTGCCTCCACCGCCTCTGCTGCCGATTCCGAATATCAAGGAAATCACAAATGCGATCACTGCAAATACGATACTGCTAAAGATATAGCCCACTACGAGGGCAAGTACGATGGAGATGGCTGTCTTGACAAATTTGTTTTTGATCATGCCACTGATCACACTGACGATGAATGCGGCGATCAGTACGCCCCCAAAGGAGTTGGAGTTTCTTTTGCCACTCTGCTGGGCTTGAGTGACGGCTGGGAGGTCTTCGCCTTCGGCGAGCTGGATGATGGCGTCTACCCCTTCGTCTATGCCTGTGGTGAATTTGCCATTGCGAAACTCGGGTACGATGATGTTGTCTACGATGCGTTTGGCATAGATGTCGGGGATGGCTCCTTCGAGCCCATAGCCCACTTCGATACGTACTTTTCTGTCATTTTTTGCGACGAGCAACAATACGCCATCGTCGATCCCTTCTCTACCCAGTGCCCATGCCTCTACGACACGGATGCTATATTGCTCGATGGTCTCGGGACTAGTAGTTGGGACGATGAGTATAGCGATCTCACTGCCTGTGGATGTCCTGAACTGGCCGAGTTTGTCCTCTATGTAACCGATCTCCGCCGGAGTAAGAGTGGCGGTTTGGTCGATGACCTGTCGGGTGAGTTCGGGGATGGCTACATCGTCCTGTGCGAGCACAAAAAAGTGGGTAAAAATGAAACCCGTCAGGACAAAAAGAGTTTTAATATTCTTGATTTTCATTGCAGCTAAATTAGCTAGATTTGTTGCTTAACCAATAAGAACATGAGTAAAAAGTCGTATATCATAATAGGAGTCATTGTTGTAGGCATATTCTTGATTTACAGCAGTATCAAAGGAACGTTCAATAGTATGAACCGTGGCGAGCAGGGGGTCAAAAGCCAGTGGGCCAAGGTAGAATCGCAGTATCAACGACGGTCGGACTTGATCCCCAACTTGGTGAGTGTGGTCAAAGGCTATGCGGATCATGAGAAGAGCACGCTAGAGGCGGTCATCAATGCCAGAGCCAAAGCGACAAGTACGACGATCGACCCATCCAACTTGGATGCTGCTTCGATTCAGAAGTTTCAGGCGGCACAGAGTGAGTTGTCCTCGTCACTGTCGAGACTGCTAGTGTCGGTGGAGCGCTACCCTGATTTGAAGGCCAACAAGAACTTCTCCGAACTACAGGCGCAGCTCGAAGGGACAGAAAATAGAATAGCTGTAGAGCGCAATCGATTCAATGATGCGGTCAATGCCTACAATATATTGGTCACGGACTTTCCGGGTAGAATTTATGCAGGAATCTTTGGCTTCAAAGAGAAGGGCTACTTCCAGTCTGATGCAGGTGCAGAGAAAGCACCCAAAGTGGAGTTTTAAAGAATTGAAATGTACTGGAAAAGCGTCGGTAGGAGAAACTCTTGCTGACGCTTTTTTGTTTGCAGTCTAGTGATGGAGTAGCACGTCGTTGCTTCAATCTGGTAGAACAATAAAATAAAGAAATACATGGCGACATTTTCAGATATGATCAATAGTGACCAACCTGTGTTGGTGGATTTTTATGCAGACTGGTGTGGACCTTGCCAAATGATGGCTCCTGTGTTGGCGGAGTTATCTACAGAGCTCGGCGACAAGGGGAAAGTCATCAAGGTCGATGTGGACAAGAATCAAAAAGCTTCGCAGGTGTACAAGATTCAAAGCATCCCGACGCTGATCTTGTTCAAGAAAGGCAAAATCCTCTGGCGCCACTCCGGTACAGCGGACAAGGGACAGCTCAAGGCACTGATCGAGTCGTACGCTTAGCGGTTCACTAGACCTGCATTGAAAATACGAGGTAAAGTCTGCTTATTTAGAAATGGATTTTTAGATTTGTCCCTCTCTGGCCCTGTAGTTCAACGGATAGAATAGTCGTTTCCTAAACGATTGATCCAGGTTCGATCCCTGGCAGGGCTACTTTTCTGTTCCTTATTGATGATGAATGGGGTGTGAACCCAACTCATCCTCGTTTGTAACGAGGATGGCATGGTTTAGCCTTTGCAATGTGACTAATTAAGCGCACGCTCCCTCTGGTCTTAGCGTCCGCTGCGACCCAAAATGTAGAAGGGCGTCCGCCCAATGTTGATGTTTTACAGGATGTGACTATCTTGTACACATGGGTAGAAAATACCTCGACTGGGCGTAGAATGAAATAGCAAAAAAAGAAAAGATCACTAGGCGTAGAATTTTCTACGCCTTTGTATTTTGTAAGGAGCAGAGTTTAGCATTTTTCAAATGCGGGTTTGTGAAGTGGAATTGGTTGGTGGTGTAGATAATGAAGTGTAGATGAAACCTACACTTAGTGTTAAACTAATCTAGTTGGTGCCAAATCTGCCCCTTCGGGGTTGAAATCATCGAATAAGGAACGCGTTGCAAACGTGCCCCATCGGGGACAGTATTTTCCTTTTGACTTATTAATGAAGCTATACTATCACTTCTAATCTTCGTGCTATGGTCTATAAAGAGTTGTGCACATGTGTGCGCAGCTCTTTAATGTCTTTCTCATTGCCACAGTTAATTGGCTTTACTAATTATGTAGTAGTAGAAATAAAAATGGAGCATGACGAACGAGAGATTTCTGAGAATTGATGGCAGAGACAATGTGCTGGTCGCACTACAGGATTTGAAACCAGGAGTGGTAGAGGTGGATGGTGTGGCTATCGATGTGCCTCAGCCAGTGCCACAGAAGCACAAATTTTTGACCGAGTGCTTGAGCAAGGGCGATAAGATATACATGTATGGGGTGCCTGTAGGTAGCGCGAACGAAGACCTGCCCATCGGTACGATGATTACGATAGAGAATGTGACGCATTTCGCTGATCCCATCTCACTCGACAATAGAAAAAAATACGAATGGCAAGCTCCAGATGTCTCGGCATGGGAGGAAAGGACGTTTCAGGGCTACCATCGACCAGATGGGAAGGTGGGAACGGCCAACTACTGGCTTTTCATTCCTTTGGTCTTCTGCGAAAACCGCAACCTTAAAGTCATTGAGGAGACCTTGAAGTCCTCGTTGGGCTACAAAAAGCCCAACGAGTATTTGCAGTATGCTCATGAATTAATCGGTGGGGTGATGGAACAAGAGATACCGTTGCGAAATCGAGTGTTTGAAAATGTAGACGGCATCAAATTTCTCTACCATGACGGAGGGTGTGGAGGTACACGTGGTGACGCAGAGACGCTCTTGCGTTTGCTGGCAGGTTATCTACAGCACCCGAATGTCGCGGGGGCTACAGTCCTGAGTCTGGGTTGTCAACATGCGCAGGTGCAGTGGTTTCAAGAGATTCAAGAGGAGCTATATCCGCAGGCAAGCAAGCCAGTGATCTATTTGGAGCAGCAGGTCATCCAATCGGAAGAGAAGTTGATCAAAAAGGCCATTGCTGATACGATCGAGCAACTCAAAGAAGCCAATCAGATCGAGCGCAAGCCAGCGCCACTGAGCAAACTGGTCGTAGGGCTGGAATGTGGCGGTTCGGATGGGTTTTCAGGTATTTCTGCCAATCCTGCGGTAGGCTATGCATCAGACTTGTTGGTGGCGCTGGGGGCTTCTACGGTATTGAGTGAATTTCCAGAGTTGAACGGCGTAGAGCAAGACATCATTGATCGATGTACAGAGGATCGTGTGGCAGAGAAGTTCGTGGATATTCAGCGGGCCTACGAAGCACAAGCCAAAGCGGCTGGTTCAGGTTTTGACATGAACCCTTCGCCTGGCAATATCAAAGATGGTTTGATTACTGACGCGATCAAATCTGCCGGTGCGGCGAAAAAAGGAGGACGAGCACCCGTGAGCGATGTGTTGGATTATACAGAGCCAGTCACCCGTCCAGGACTCAATCTACTATGTACACCAGGCAACGATGTGGAATCTACCACAGGACTGGCAGGATCGGGTGCGAGTATTATCCTCTTCACTACTGGTTTGGGTACACCGACAGGCAATCCATTGGCTTCAGTAATCAAGATATCTAGCAATACGAGCCTTCGCGAACGCATGAGTGATATCATAGATTTGGATGCAGGGCCAATTACTCGTGGTGAAAAAAACATAGAACAAGTAGGAGAAGAGATTCTAGAAAAAATAATAGCCGTTGCTAGTGGTGAGAAAACCAAAGCGATGGACTTAGAACAAAACGATTTTATACTTTGGAAAAGAGGAGTGTCACTATGAAAAAATTTGATTTAACAGGAAAACGTGCCATTGTCACGGGTGGTGGTAGCGGTATCGGTAGAGCGATTTCACTATCGTTGGCCGGAAATGGCGCGAAGGTATCCATCCTCGAGCTCAACGAAGAGGGAGGTCAGTTGGTCGTTGATGAGATCAAGGCAGCTGGTGGAGACGCTGAAACCATTGCTTGTGATGTGTCCAAGTTGGAGAGTGTGCAGCAGGCATTTGATCGAGCAGTAGGCGAAGAAAACCTTGATATACTGGTCAACAATGCGGGTATCGCGCATGTAGGCAATGTAGAAAATACAACTGCGGAAGATTTGGATAGGGTCTACTCTGTCAATGTCAAAGGCGTGTACCACTGCTTGCAAACGGGTGTTGCAAAGATGAGAGATGGGGGAGCTATCGTCAACCTGTCTTCGATTGGTGCACATGTAGGCCTCAATGATCGCTTTGCTTATTCGATGAGCAAAGGGGCTGTGCATACCATGACCTTGTCGATTGCCAAAGATTACCTAGGGCAACAGGTTCGATGCAATAGTATATCACCTGCTCGGGTCCATACGCCATTTGTGGATGGGTTTATATCCAAAAATTACCCAGGAAAGGAAGGGGAAATGTTCGAAAAATTATCACAAACACAGCCTATTGGTCGAATGGGTAAACCACAAGAAATCGGTGACTTGGTACTGTATCTATGCTCAGACGAGGCGTCTTTTATTACAGGGTCAGATTTTCCGATAGATGGAGGTTTTGTGACGCTCAATGGCAATTGATCCGAGCGGCCTTTTTAGTTTGACTAGTCACATGCAAAGAGATGTTTTGAGAAACAGCGAGTGACTGTTTATGAGATAAGAGAATTTTTACAATCAAAAAATACGAAGAATCATGAAATTATTTAGATATAGAAAAGATGGGAAAGTATGGCCTGGTGTAAGTACTGGTGATACACACTATAGTTTGGCAGGGCACGTCCAAGATATCGACAGGGATTTTTTCGAGTCACCGGATGCTTTTAGCAAGGTAGAGGAGTTGATCGAAAAAGGTCAGCTGGAAGCGATAGAGACCCCTGAGTTTGATGCACCGATCTATCGCCCAGGCAAGATCATATGCATCGGATTGAACTACAGGAAACATGCAGAAGAAAGTGGTATGGAAGTACCGAAAGAGCCTGTGATTTTTTTCAAGGCAACATCCAGTCTGTGTGGTCCCAATGACAATGTGGTGATCCCAAAAGGAAGCGAAAAGAGCGATTGGGAAGTCGAATTGGCTGTGGTGATCGGCAAGACCGCTAGTTATGTGAGCAAAGAAGAGGCTATGGATTATGTTGGCGGCTATGCCCTACACAATGACGTGAGCGAAAGAGCTTACCAGCTCGAGCGTGGTGGTCAATGGGTGAAAGGCAAGAGTTGCGATACATTCGCGCCACTCGGACCCTATATTGTGAGTACTGATGAGGTGGCTGATCCACACAACCTCAACCTATGGCTCAAGCTCAACGGCGAGAAGATTCAGGATGGATATACGTCAGATTTTGTGTTTGATATCCCGACTGTGATCAGTTACTTGTCAGAGTTTATGACTTTGGAACCAGGGGATGTGATCTCCACGGGTACACCTGCAGGCGTAGGGTTGGGATTTGATCCTCCAGTCTATTTGAAACCAGGAGATGTGATGGAATTGGGTATCGATGGTCTGGGTACATCCAAGCAAACAGCTGTAGCACACCCAGACGCATGAGACTCGATGCACACCAGCACTTTTGGCAGTTTGATCCGCTGAGGGATACCTGGATCACCGAAGAAATGGCTGTGATACAGCGGGATTTTTTGCCCGAGGATTTGCAGCCTCTTCTGGAGGACAAGGGGATAGATGGATGTGTAGCCGTACAAGCAGATCAATCATTGGCGGAGACAGATTTCCTTTTGTCTCTAGCCAATAAGCATGACTTTATTCGAGGTGTAGTGGGTTGGCTTGATTTGAGATCGGATCAATTGTCTGCAGACTTGGAGCGTTATACCGAACAAGTGGTTTTCAAAGGCGTAAGACATATTTTGCAAGCTGAACCGGATGATTTTATGATGGATCCGGCCTTCATGGCGGGAGTGAAGAAGCTGGCGGATTTTGGCTTGACTTACGATGTGTTGGTGCATCAGGGACAGCTGGAAGAGACGCTGCAATTCATCGATCAACTGCCAGAGATGCCGCTGGTGATCGATCATATCGCCAAGCCTCAGATCAAAGAGGCATCTTTCGATCACTGGGCCAAATACATGAAGGCCATAGCTGAAAGAAAGCATGTGACAGTCAAAGTATCAGGTCTGGTGACTGAAGCTGATTGGAAAAATTGGAAAAGGGAGGACTTTACTCCTTACATCGATTTTTGTCTGGAGCATTTTGGGCCAGAGCGCTTGATGTACGGTTCGGATTGGCCTGTATGTCTGCTGGCAGGGAGCTATTCGGGAATATACGACTTACTCCAGTCCCATATCTCCCAACTCTCAGATACAGAACAGGGGCATATTATGGGAGGCACGGCTGCTAAATTCTACAGCCTACCTCAATACTAATTACGCAGTACTCAATACAAGAAAAACATGGATTTAAAACTAAAAAATAAAGTTTTCATCGTAACGGGTGGAGCCAAAGGGATCGGCGAGGCGATTACGCTAGAGCTGGCAGCCGAAGGCGCTATACCTGTGGTAGTCGGGCGATCCGTCGCTGCAGGCGAGGCGATAGAAAAGAAGATAAAAGCAGCGGGAGGTCAATGCCTCAATATCATTGCAGAACTGGGCGAAGCAGAGGTCTGCCAGCGTGTAGTGGAGGAAACCATCGCTACACTCGGTCGCATCGATGGTGTGGTCAACAATGCAGGAGTCAATGATGGTGCTGGCTTAGAAGAGGGTGACCCGGCACGGTTTCGTCAATCGGTCATGACCAATTTGATGCACTATTATGATATGGTGCACTACGCACTGCCACAGCTCAAAGAACACAAAGGGTCGGTAGTGAATGTAAGTTCCAAAACGGCTGTAACAGGTCAAGGAGGTACATCTGGATATGCCGCCAGCAAAGGTGCTCAACTCGCACTGACTAGAGAGTGGGCGGTAGAACTGGCTCCCTACGATGTGAGGGTCAATGCTGTGATCCCTGCAGAGGTAATGACGCCACTCTATGAGACTTGGTTAAACACATTCGAAAACCGAGAGGAGAAATTGAAGAACATTGTAAGCAACATACCATTAGGAAAAAGGATGACCGAAGCAGAAGAAATAGCTGCAATGACGGTATTTTTACTCTCAGAGCGAAGTGCTCATACTACGGGTCAGTGGCTGTTTGTAGATGGTGGTTATGTACATTTTGACCGATCAGTTACCTGAGTCAAAAGATAAAGTTGAAAATGCAGAGATTAGCATTTTTTTATAAAGCAAAAAAGCATGATGAAGACGAATGAAACAGTGGTGTCACGTAAGGTATTGTTACCTTTCGTTTTAATCACCTCACTATTTGCCCTTTGGGGTTTTGCCAATGCGGTGACCGACCCGATGGTGTCGGCTTTCAAGAAGGTATTGGAATTGAACAATTTTCAAGCCTCGCTGGTACAGTTGGCTTTTTACGGTGGTTATTTTACCATGGCTTTGCCTGCATCTATGTTCATCCGCAAGTACTCCTACAAAACAGGCGTATTGATCGGTCTGGGGTTGTATGCGTCGGGAGCCTTGTTGTTTTATCCGGCTGCCGTTACCCAGCAGTTTGGTTTCTTTTTGATGGGACTCTATGTATTGACTTTTGGACTGGCTTTTTTGGAAACCACCGCCAATCCCTACATCCTATCTATGGGAAGCAAGGAGACCGCCACACGTCGGTTGAATCTGGCTCAGGCTTTCAATCCAGTGGGCTTGATTGGTGGATTGTTAGTGGCGCAAAATTTCGTGCTAGCCAAACTTCAGTCCGATGACGTCAACTTTGGTGGGCTGTCAGAGAGTGCCAAAGCGACGATCCGACAGTCTGACTTGATGGTCATACGTGATCCATACGTGGCGCTAGGTTTGGTGGTGATAGCTGTATTTGTACTGATTGTCATTAGCAAAATGCCAGAGAGCAAAGATGAAGAAGATAGCCTGAGTACTTGGCAGATCATCAAGACATTGGTCCAAAGGGCGCACTACGCACAGGGGGTGTTGGCTCAGGCTTTTTATGTAGGTGTACAGATCATGTGTTGGACCTATATCTACCAGTATGCCGAATCGATCGGAGTGGATGGTGTCACGGCAGGCAGTTATCAGTTTGCGGCTTTTGTGCTGTTCTTCTCGGGGCGTTTTATTTGTACCTTTCTGTTGAGGTATATCAATTCGGGCAAATTGCTCACACTGCTTTCGGCTCTTGCTATTGTATTTGTCTTGGGGACCATTTTTATCCAAGGGATGATTGGGCTGTATTGTTTGGTGATGGTTTCGTTTTGTATGTCTCTGATGTTTCCGACGATATACGGTATTGCCTTGGAAGGCTTGAGTGAGGACGAATCCAAGATTGGCGCAGCAGGTTTGGTGATGGCGATAGTGGGAGGGGCCTTGATGCCTACCCTACAAGGGATGATATTGGATTTGGGAGGAGCAGGGTATTCGGATATTGAGATTCTCGGTGTTCCAGAAGTCAATTTTTCTTTCGTACTACCCTTGTTGTGCTTCCTGTTTATCGCCAGCTATGGCATGCGTGTGATGAAAGGGAAAATTTGATTACGTGTTGCAAATAGGTACCTATGAAGTAGCCTGGTTTTCTAAACCGAGCGTTGACCTAAAGACCAATAAGCTTTTATTAAATGAAAAAATATACACTCACTTTAGATGTGAAGGATGATCCTTCATTGATCCAGGCTTACAAAGAGCATCATCAGGCTGTGTGGCCGGAGGTGCAGAAAAGCATCATAGATTCCGGTATCGAGCGGATGGAAATTTATCATGTGGGAGATCGACTGGTGATGACCGTGGAGGCAAGGGATGATTTTTCGTTCGAAAAGAAGAATGCTTTGGATCAGAACAATCCAAAAGTGCAAGAATGGGAAGAACTGATGGATCAATACCAAAAGCGATTGCCCTTTGCCGCTAAGGGAGAAAAATGGGTAGTAATGAACAAAATATTTGAACTATGAGCAAGTGGGCATATAACTCCAGTTACCCGTCGATAGACGATTTGATCAAAAGAGCGAAGAAAAAAGTGCCTCGATTTGCTTTTGAATACCTCGATGGAGGATGCAACGAGGATGTGAATTTGGTGAGGAATACCAAGGAGATTCGAGATGTGGAATTGATCCCTCAGTACTTGACCAAGCACACGCATTCGGATATGTCTACCGAACTATTTGGGCATACCTACGATGCGCCGTTTGGGATCGCTCCAGTGGGCTTGCAGGGCTTGATGTGGCCCAAGGCTCCTGAGATTTTAGCCAAGGCGGCTTTTCGGCACAATGTGCCGTTTATTCTCAGTACTGTCACTACCATGAGTATCGAAAAGGCCAGCGAACTGACCGAGGGGCGGGCGTGGTTTCAGCTCTATCATCCAGCCAAGGATGAGGTGAGAGACGATATTCTCAAACGTGCAGATGCAGCCGGTTGTCCAGTATTAGTATTGCTGTCCGATGTACCTACTTTTGGTTTTCGTCCCAGAGACATTCGCAACGGGCTGGCCATGCCGCCAAGTATGACTGTGAACAACATGCTACAGATCATGGGGAGGCCAGAGTGGGCATTGAGAACTTTGATCAACGGTCAGCCAAATTTCGAGACACTTCGTCCCTATATGCCCAAGAATCTAAACATGAAGCAACTCGGTAAATTCATGGATCAAACGTTTTCGGGTAGGCTAAACGAGGATAAAATAGCAGCCATACGTGACAAGTGGAAAGGAAAGATCGTATTGAAAGGAGTTGCCAGCGAAGAAGATACTGAGAAGGCTATCAAGTTGGGATTGGATGGGATCATCGTCTCCAATCACGGAGGTAGACAGTTGGACGCAGGGCAGTCGAGTATCGTGCCGATGACTCGTATCGCAGAGAAATACAAAGGTCAGATCAAGGTCATGATGGATAGTGGTCTTCGATCAGGTCCAGACGTAGCAAGGACATTGGCCAGTGGAGCGGAGTTTACTTTCATGGGCAGGAGCTTTATGTATAGCGTAGCTGCGCTGGGTAGCCAAGGTGGAGACCATATCATAGGAATGCTCAAAACACAGTTGCTGCAAGTAATGGAGCAAATTTGTTGTGAACGAGTCGAGGATTTTCCTAATTTTAAGGTGAGATGAAGTCATGCTGTGTTTCAGGATGACTTCATCATTAGCAGCAGAGAGATTTATTATTATTGAAAAAAGATTAGATTGGACACAATCGCAATCGGTAAAGGCTACTTTGCTTGCAGCATTGATTTGGAGGGATTATGAAAGCAAATAGAAAGTGTCATTTGGTCGTAGGGTTGCTGTTGAGTTGTAGTTTGGCATGGGCACAACCCCAATTTTCCAATCTCAAATTTGAGAATTACTCTACACCGCAGGGATTGTCGAGTAGTACATGCTTGGAAGTGTTTCAGGATAGCCGTGGTTTTTTGTGGTTTGGGACGATCGACGGGCTCAACCGCTATGACGGGTATGGTTTTGAGGTTTTTCGTCCGATCATTGGCGACTCCACATCCATTAGCAACAACAGAGTTTATGCTCTCGAAGAAGATAAATATGGTAACCTGTGGGTAGGAACCAAGAATGGTTTGAACATATATCGACACGAAAAGGGGGCTTTCCGACGGATACACTTATACGACAAAAATCTTTTTCACATCAATACGCGTGACGTCATCAATGACATTGATTACAACCCGTTAACCAATGAAATTTGGGTGGCTACTAAAAATGGAGTGAGCAAGGCAGAATTGAGTCGCTTTGACTCAGGCGATGAACAAGCACTTCATTTTTCTCACTATGTCAACCATCCTTCGGACAAGACCTCCTTGGATGACAATGATGTCTCTCGTATAGATATTGACGAACAAGGTAATGTTTGGTTGGTGACCGGAGGAAGCCATTTGCATAGATACAGACCTGATCAGGACAATTTTCAACGAATCACCATCCCCAACAATGGAGGAGAATCTTTAGATCACTTGCCTAAGGCGTTGATGGTAGATAAGGGAGGCAAGGTATGGGTAGGCAATAACTTGTCGCAGTTGGCTGTAATGGACCAAAATCAGGTTTTTGAAAACCCTGTCATTGCAGAGGAAAGCATAGCGATATATGACATCTATCAAGGGCAAGATTATAACGTCTGGATTGCTACCTCCGACCATGGAGTCTATGTAGTGGATACTCAAGGGAAACTGTTGCATCATATGCAGCATGATTCTAGTGATCCCTTCTCTATACCCAACAATCAAGCGTCCAAGTTGCTGCAAGATCAGGATGGTATATTCTGGATTGCGACATACAACGAAGGGATGGTTAAGTTGGATTTGTCCAAAGGAGCTTTCGGGCACAACTTCTACAAAAAGAGTAAAGATTCTGATATTAGAATAGCACAGGCAGTCATGCAAGACCTAAAGGGGCGATTGTGGATAGGTACGGATGGTGCAGGTATCAATTATTTTGATGAAATGTCAGGGGAGTTTGAGCAGTTTAGACATGATCCCAAAAATCCCAACTCACTGAGTTCTGATAAGGTCCTGTATTTGGAAAAATGCTATGATGGGGATATTTGGGTATGTACTTTGGATGGGGGGTTAAATAAGTTTGATCCAGAGACCAAGCGCTATGTCCATTACAAACATGACCAATCTGATTCTACTAGCATTGCCCAAAATTCAGTGTGGTGTGCAGTAGAAGATCAAAAGCACCGATTATGGGCAGGGACGCAAGAGGAAGGTCTCAATGTATTGGACCCTCGGACGGGTAGCTTTGTACAATTTGAACACACGCCCTATGACTCGACCAGTATTTTAGGGGATTATGTGTTTTCATTATACATAGACTCACATGAGAGACTTTTGGTAGGCACGTCTAGAGGTATGTGTTGGGCTGATATCTCTGGCGATTTGAGCGAAGGGTTGGTTTTTAATAAAGTCGATGAACCCAATGTCACAGGCATATTGATCAATGATATCGTAGAAGATCATTTGGGGGATATTTGGGTAGGATCTGATTTGGGCCTGCACAGATTGAGTGCTGCTCTCAATTTGAAAAAGACCTACTCTACCGAAGATGGAATCCCCAACAATCTAGTGATAGGAGTGGAGGAGGATGAGCAAAAGCAGCTTTGGCTCATCACCAAAAGTGGAATGAGTTGTTTCGATTTTGAAACAGAAAGTTTCAAAAATTACAACGTCAGTGATGGATTGCAGGGGATGGAATACCAAAGTAAGTCGATTGCCCGACTCAAGGACGGTCGAATATTGGCAGGAGGAATCAACGGATTCAACCTTTTTGATCCTCGCAACATTGCCCAGGATACGCTACAAGTATTGCCCATATTGATAGATTTTAAAATCTTGAATCACTCCATACATGCTGGAGAGGAGTTGAATGGACGGGTCATTTTAGAGCACGCATTGGATCAGTCCAAAGAAATAGTCTTGAAGCACAACGAAGGGTACATCACCCTTTCTTTTGTCGCTTTGCACATGCATAATCCCGACCGTGTCAAATATGCTTACAAATTACATGGAGCAGATCAGAGCTTTGTACAGGCGGGACCGACCCGCATGGCGAATTACTCTGGATTGCAGCCGGGGAGTTATCGTTTTGAGGTGAAGGCCTCTTTGAATGGGGACTGGAGTACCGCGGCTTCTACCGTTCTATGGCTCGAAGTACTTCCACCACCATGGAAAACCTGGTGGGCCTATACGATCTATATTCTTTTGACCTCATTGGCTACATGGATGCTTTTCAAATATTACACCAAGATGGTGAATGAGGAGCGTGAGCGTGAGTTGGATCACATGAAGCTGCAGTTCTTTATGAACGTGTCTCATGAATTTAGAACACCTCTGACGCTTATATTGAACCCAGTAGATAAGATCATTTCTTCATTCAATGATCCTGAGATCGTCAAGAATTCTGCGTTTGTCATCCAAAGAAGTGCACGTAAATTGCTCAACTTGGTCAATCAACTGCTTGATTTTAGGAAAATGGATTTGGGTAAGGCTCCTCTAGACCCTATAAAAGGGGACATTGTGCCTTTCACCAAGGACATCACGAAGTTGTTTGAAGATCTGGCTAGAGAAAAGGAGATTGAAATGATGTTTTCGTCGACTATTGATGGCATGTTTATTTGGTTCGATCCGGACAAGATAGAGAAAGTGCTATCCAACCTGCTGTCGAATGCACTCAAATTCACTCCGAAGGGAGGAAAAGTAGAAGTGATAGTCGATCACAAACAAGATGTTGGGGGGACTTTGTTTGGGACACGCAAATTGGGTGAATCCGTAGAAATAAAAGTAAAGGATACAGGGATAGGCCTGAAGAAAGAGCAACTTAGTGCTGTCTTCGATCGCTTTTTTCACATCGACAATACCAACTCTGGTACTGGGATAGGACTCAATTTTACCAAAAGTCTCGTCGAGCAGCATGATGGTGTGATCACCGTAGAGAGTGATTATGGACAAGGGAGTTGCTTTACAGTGAATCTACCGTTGGAAAGCAAGCAACTTCAAGACGCGCTCAAGGGAAACCAAGAAGTCAGGCGTACGATCAAGGATTTTGACATGAATAGCATCAAGTCCTTGGAATATGAAATTTCGATTTCGGATATGAATGTATTGGATTCGGATGAAACGGCAGATACATCTGGGTATCAAACCATCCTGATTGTAGAGGACAACAAAGAGTTGCGGGTACACCTGAAGAATGAACTGAGGCACCAGTTTAAAATTAAGGAAGCTGCCAATGGTCAGGAAGGCCTTGAAAAGGCCAAGAAATTTTATCCAGATATCGTGATCAGTGACGTGATGATGCCAGAGATGGATGGTTTTGAAATGTGTCGCAATATCAAAACCAACACCGATACCTGTCACATTCCTGTGATACTCCTGACTGCACGTAGTTTGGAAGAGGACAGGATAGAAGGCTATGAAATAGGAGCCGATGCTTACTTGCCCAAACCTTTCAATGTCAACGTACTACGTGCTCGGATCAAAAACCTGTTGGAATCCAAAAAGCGTCTGAGAGAAAAATTTGTGTCCCAGACAGGAATAATGGCGTCAAGCGAATTGACTACCAACTCTTTGGATGAGAAGTTTTTGGATGATGTAACCAAAGTAATTCTAGAGCATGTAAGTGATTCTGACTTTGGTTTAGAAGATGTACTGACCGAAATGGGTGTGAGTCGTTCACATTTCTACCGAAAAGTCAATTCACTAACAGGTCAAAACCCCAGCAACTTTATTCGTACCATTCGATTGAAGCATGCTGCTGAGCTCTTGAAGAAGAGAACGGGCTCTATCAAAGAAATCGCCTTTATGTCAGGCTTCAATTCTACCGCATACTTTTCTAAAACCTTTCGAGAGCTGTTTGGGATGACTCCCAACGAATTTGCAAGCAAGAGTGATGACGCATCAGCGTGATTGTATTGTTGCTGTGGTTTTAACTTAGTGTCCATACTGCTATAAATTTTCGTTCTCTGATTTTTTTTTCATTCACATTTGGAATTATAATGTGCGAAAAAACCACGTATAGCTGCTTTTTTACATGATGGATCATGTTTTATAAGCTATGAATCATGAATTATATAGCGTCATTAGTTAATCAGCTAGAATTGAGTTGTCAATCTGTAGGATTGCGACTTGAAATGAATTGATTACTAAAAAAGCAGAGCGTATGAAGTAAAGAGAAAGTTGAGACTCTTAGAGATAAGGAGTTGTGAGAGAAACCCTTTTCGGGTGGACTAATCAATACAATTAGAATGTCTACATCGTAGATATAATAAGCATATTAAGAAACTAAATTATGAAAAAAACTATTACTAAAAGCATTGGATTGCGCCTAAAAGCGGGTGCAATCATGTTGCTACTGACATGCCTGTCAGTAGCCTCAGTATTCGCACAAGGCGCTCAGATATCTGGGCAAGTACTGGATGAAACGGGTATGGGGTTGCCTGGTGCTACCGTCATGGAAGTAGGTACAAATAATGGTACTACTACTGATTTGGATGGAGAATTCAACATGAACTTAGTTGGAGAAGATTCTCAACTTTCTATTTCTTTTATAGGTTACCGTACGCAGACGATAACTGTGGGTAGTCGTACCCAGTTCAGTGTCAACATGGAGGTAGATGCACAAAGCCTAGAAGAAGTGGTTGTCGTTGGATACGGTGAGAAAACCAAAGCTACCTTGACTGGGGCGGTAGAGCAGGTAACTGCAGCTACCTTTGAGGATCGTGCTGTTACGAACCCAGCTTTGTCTCTACAAGGACAGACTCCAGGTCTAGTGGTGACTCGAGGATCGAGTCGTCCGGGGAATGAAGGCATCACGATGCAGATCAGAGGAGCTACTTCTATCAACGGTGGTGATCCATTATGTATTATTGACGGAGTACCTGTAGTAGGACTACGTGAATTCTACAACATGAACCCTGACGATATCGAGTCTGTGAGTTTGTTGAAAGATGCCTCTGCATCTATCTACGGTTCGCGTGCAGCCAACGGTGTAATCTTGGTGACTACCAAGAAAGGGTCTGGTGGAATGACAGTAGACTATAGCAACAACTTCCGACTCAACACGATAGGTATTCGTCCTCCGACTCCAGGTATGGAGGAGTATGCTTCAATGTTCATCGATGCTGTAGAGCAAGATGGTACGAACGACTACTGGGGATGGTCCACATTGGAAAACATGGAAGGTATGGCCAATGGCGAAGCTAGAATCTACCCAGGGACAGCTTGGGGAGATCTCTATTTGGAAAGTTCAGATAGATTCAATGATTTCTATGGCAATAGCTTTTCGCAGCAGCACAATTTGAGTGTATCTGGTGGAGATGACAAAACAAAGTATAGAATTTCGGGTGGTTTTGCAGACAACAGAGCGCCTCTAAAAATCGCATACGACGGACAAAAGCAATACAATATTCGTTTCAATTTTGAGCATAAGCTTTCTGATCGAATTACTTTTCAGTCAGGGATGACTTATCAGCAGACCAATAGCTCTAGTCCATCTGGAGGTATACAAGGAGGTGTGTACAATGATCCTCCAGTGTTTCCTGCCAAGAACCCTTATGGCCAGTGGTATGCCAACTTTAATGTAGGAGGCAGAAACTCCGTAGGTCAAGTAGTCGACGGTGGTACCAAAGACGTCAAAGAAGATTTGACGAAAGTTAATTTGGGATTGAATGTCAACATCATCGAAGGGTTAGATTTCAAAGTGTTGGGGTCGGTCAACCGACGTATCGGTCGTACAGACGAAGTTTATTTGAGTGTACCTCTCTATACGTGGGCTGGAGATCAGATAGGAATGGTCAATTCGAGTTCTTCAATTAAAAACACTTATAATGACGCTACTTACCAAAACTATGGTGGTTTCTTGAACTATGAGAAGACAATCGCTGAAGATCACTACGTATCGGCTATGATCGGTGTGACTGCTGATCTCAGCGAAAATAGGGACTTGATGGGCAAGCGTACAGGTCTCGAAGATCAAGGAGTGTATGACCTGGATGTGGCAGCTCAAGACCTCATGCAAAATGAAGGGGGAGCTGGACACTGGGGACTCTACTCTTATGTGGGTAGATTCAACTACGAATTCAAAGGTAAGTACTTGGTTGAATTCATCGGCAGAAGAGATGGTTCTTCCAAATTTGCAGAAGGATATAAGTGGGCTAACTATGGAGGAGCATCTGCTGGATGGGTATTGACAGAGGAAGCATTCCTTAGAGATAATCCTGTTTTGAGTTTTTGGAAATTGAAAGCTAGTTATGGTGAAATGGGTAACCAAGTAGGTATTGATAATAATGACTATGTATCTACCATCAGTACAGGTTCGATACCTTTTGGGTCTACTCCTGCTGTACAAAATACTGCTCGTGTGAGCGGGATTACTACCAATGTGAGAACTTGGGAACGTGTAAAAATGACCAACTTTGGTACTGAGTTTACCCTACTCAATCATAAGCTGAACGGTTCATTTGATTACTATATCAAAGAAAACGAAGGGATGCTGTCGACACCAGTTTTGTCAGCAATATTGGGGGGCAATGCACCTAAGACCAATATAGGTACCTTGGAGACCAAAGGTTGGGAAGCAGTATTGGGTTATAAAGACCAAATCGGCGAATTCAGCTATGGCGTGTCTGTTAACATGGGTAATAGTACCAATGAGCTTGTTAAGCTAGAGGGATCAGACTCATACAATGCGGGCAAAGTAGCTCAGCGTGAAGGTTATCCACTCAATTCTTATTTCATGTACCAGACCGATGGACTTTTTGCTGATCAAGCAGCAGTAGACGCATATTATGCGGAGTATACGGCTACTAGTCAGGGAGAGCTGCCAGTACAAGGCAATGCAGCCCAAGCTCTTAGACCAGGAGACATTATCAAAGTAGATGCGGATGGCAATGGTTATATTTCTGCCATTTCGGACGAAGGCGGTGATGTAAGATACATGGGAGATGCAGCACCTCACTACAACTATGGTATCAATGCCAACATGAGATGGAAAGGGTTTGACTTTACAGCTAATTTCCAAGGCGTATTGAACCAAAACATCCAAAGAACAGGTCACATGTCATATCCTTTCAGAGCGATATGGTCTACGAGTACTACCTCGTATCAGGGACTTACTTGGACAGAAACCAATACAGGGGCTGATTATCCACGTTTGACTACTAATGGTACTCGATCAGAGTACAACTGGTTGAACAATGATTTTGCATTGCAAAACAACAGATACATCAGGTTGAAAACCCTGGTAGTGGGATATACTCTCCCATCGTCTGTGTTGGAAAAAATCAGGTTGAGAAAAGCAAGAGTGTACTTCTCTGGTAATGATTTGTGGGAAGCTACTTCTATCAAAGATGGTTATGATCCAGAAATGGGTGAGACAGGTAGCGATATATATCCGTTCACCCGAACCTATTCTTTGGGTCTAGATATCACATTCTAGTTTTGGAACTTTAAAAGCGAAAACAACATGAAGAATTATATAAAAATATCAATGGTGGTGGTTTTGACCATCATATATGGATGTCAGGATAAGTTTTTGGAACTGGATCCTTTGGATAGTGTGACTGAGTCGGTTTATTTCGAGACTCCTGAGCACTTCGATGCAGCGGCAAATAGCCTGTATACACAGTTGATTGGTTTGCAAAAGGTCAAAGGCTCAGGGTTGAGTAATGACTATCAGGTAGGCTATGCAGATTTTATGGATTTTGGTACGGACTTGATCGCCTTTGTTCAAGATGAAGGCAGAGGCAGTTTGATCGTGCCAGAGCAAGATAAATATTGGTCGAATTGGTATTACTGGTTGCGTGATGTCAACATGATCCTGAAAAAAGCAGACGAATATGACGGTAATGTGGAGGATATTGAGCAACCGATAGGTACAGCGTATTTCTTCCGTGCATGGCATCACTTTTTGTTGCTACAGCGATTTGGTGGAGTGCCGATCGTGACCTCTGTATTGGATTTGGATTCTCCAGAGCTTTCTGGTCCTAGAAACAGCCGATACGAAGTAATCGCTCAAGTCTTGTCGGATTTGGATGTGGCTATCGATCTCTTGCCTACAGAACAGCAGTTAGATGCTGGTGATAAGGGTAAAATAAGTAGATGGGGCGCGGAAGCATTCAAAGCAGAAGTGCTTTTATATGAAGCAACTTGGGAAAAGTATGTGGGTACCACCACTGATGGAGATGGTGTAAACACTGGCGCTGGAAGTGCAATGCCTGATAACTACCCTTCTACAGGTGATATGTTGACTGAAGCCATTGCTTTGTCTAAAGATGTGATGGACAATGGTGGTTATGAATTATGGAATCATAATACAGAGCTTGATAGCATGAGTAGCTACTATTTGTTCAACCTAGAAGATGGTGATTCTAATCCTGCTGGACTAGACAAGTCAACCAATAATGAATTTATCATCCAAGGAATCTATGATTTTGTCTTGAGAAGAGGTGGAGTCAATATAAGTCACGTAGTAGACGGTAGAACTGCACCAAGTAGAAAATTCATGGATATGTTCCTATGTGTGGATGGCTTGCCAGTAGATAAGTCAACCGAGTTTCAAGGATATTACACTGTGTCTGATGAGTTCGAAAATAGAGATTTTCGTATGAATGCCTACTACTATGGTGTCCCAGAGGGAGGTTCTCCTGCTCTGTCACCCCCTACTAGTGAGGGTAACCCTACGGGTATATTGGGTCAGAAGTTTAGATCATGGAACTACCCTACGTATAGAAATGTAAATGAGGAATCTTTCAATTTTCCACTTTTGAGATTAGCTGAGGTTTATTTGATCTATGCAGAGTCATTGTTCGAGTTGAACGGTACGATTACCGATGCACAGCTGGATGAGTCGATCAATAAGATTCGTGAAAGAGCAGGAGTAGCGGATTTGACCAATGCTTTGGTTTCTAATTATAACCTCGACATGCTCGAGGAAATAAGAAGAGAGCGTGCAGTAGAACTGTTTTTGGAAAACAGCCGATACAACGACCTGAAAAGATGGGGAATCGCTGAACAGGAGTTGAATGCGCCAATCTTGGGAGCGATAGTTGAAGGGACCTTGTACGAGGCAGATGGTAGTCTTTATGACCCTTCGGTATACATCTATGGAGAGCAGGAAGTAGAAAACGGTACGGGTTCACTACTTAGAGCTACGGTCATTGACCCAGCATCTAACCGTAGCTTCGATAGAAAGGACTATTTGTTCCCATTACCGACTGCACAGTTGAACCTCAACAAGGCGTTGACTCAGAATCCAGAGTGGTAAGGTAGTAGCAGTTTGCTCAACGAAAAAACATGAAAAATGAAGAAGATTATAAAAAATAATATCGCAGTGCTGGCACTGGTATTTGGGATCATGGCGATCTACAGTGCTTGCGAACCAGAAGAGGTTGGATACAAGGAGTATCCAGAACCAACTTTAGGAGATTTTTCTCCTAAAGCTGGAAAGCCCAATGCATTGGTAACTATTACAGGAACAGACTTTGGTGATTATGCAGATGCCGTCACAGTTACTTTTGGTGAATTCGAGGCAGAGGTAATAGAAAGTGTAGCCAATGAAGAAATCAAGGTGAGAGTACCGTCTCAGGTCTTGACAGGAGAGAATGACTTGATGGTTACTGTTTGGACACATGATGTGGCATTTTCAGAGGTATTCAACGTATTGCCTGGAGGAGTGATTGATTCAATAGCACCAGTGTCAGGTGTTGTGGGAGATATTGTGACTATATATGGTAAGAACTTCGGTACTGTAGAATCTGATGTGCAGGTTTTCTTTTCTGGAATAGATGCACCAGCTGAAGCGACCGTACTGTCAGTTGCTGACACAAAGATAGAGGTAGAAGTGCCTTTGGCGATATCAGGACCATTGACTGTGGTAGTGGCTCCTCAGCAGTTTCAAACCGAAGAGTTTACTTTCCCATTTGTAGGTATTGAAACGCAATTTGATACGGACAATGAAGGGTGGATGGCTCAGCAGGGAGCTACTCAATCTGTATCAGGTAGTGAACTGCATGTTGAATTCGCAGGAGGAAGTCAGGCTGACCTCATGTATGATGGCAATACCGTCATTGATGTGGCTACTTTCCCTATTTTGGCTATTAGAATGTCGAGATTAGGAGATGCTGATTTGCAGATCATTAGTGATATTGGAGTATTTGGAACAGAGTACAATACCCATAACTATGTTTCTGGAGCGGGTGACGTCTTGTATTGGGATTTGAGTGCTTTGCCACTTGTAGCTGCCGATGGTAGTGAAGAGACTCTGGATGGATTGACTATATTCAGAGAGTTTGGTTTCCATATAGAAGCACGCTCTTCAGAGTCTGGATACGATGTAGATTGGATTAGATCGTACGAGTCCATTGAATTGATGAAATCGGAGGTAGTTGAAAATTACCCTGCGGGTAAACTTTTCTGGGAATTTGATATGGATACTCGTCCTGCTCCAGATTGGACAGAAGAGGATTATCTCAACCTAGAGTTTATGGATCATAGAAATACACCAGAGTGGCAAGAAGATGGATCTTTCTATACCACCTTGACTGCAGCTCGTGTGGGTATATTCAGATGCTGGGACGGCAATAAGTTTGCACTTACGGGCTACCCTGATGGTGTGACTACTCTTGATTATGTAGGACCAGTTACTTACTCTCCAGAGTACCCGATTATAGCGATGAAGGCCAATCTTTATGGAGAGCTTCCTTATCTCACTGCGTCCAATTCAGATGCAAGTGTTGGCAATGGCAACTATGGAGATGCATCTGTACTTAGCGGATACACTGATGTGTACTACTGGGATGGATCGACAAGTATCGAAGCAGATGCCAACTATGCCACAGCGCAGGATGCTGACGGCAATGTGACCTTTGATCAGTGGGGCTTCCAGAATAGAGGCGGAGTTGGGCTTGTGCCTGGTACCGATATCTCTGTGGACTGGGTGATTACTTTCAAGACGATGGAAGAGCTTGAAGCATACGCTGAAAATCATTAATTGGTTTGTGAAAGTTTAGTCAAATACAAAAGAGCAAAGTGGCTACTTTGCTCTTTTTCTAAACCATCACATTACGATACCCTTTTTGGTTCATATTAGATGAACTTGGGCTTTCTCTAACGAGGAAGCCCTTTTTTTGTAGTCAGTTTAAGTGTAAATTATCCAAGCGGACAAGTGTTTGGAGCTTGGCTTGTCAGTCATACTTCGTATACTAATTCATTTGTCTTGCTCAATCAGAGAAAAGCCTTCATTTTGGAGATTTTGACACATAATTTATCGGTCTCGAACGATGAGTGATAGCCAAAACCTTGCTTTTGACTGAAATTACGGGCTGTAAAGCTGTATTTATTATGAAAGAAAATATGACATGGTCATCATGGTTCAAACCTATGCTTTGGACTTTGGTACTCCTATTTCACCTCCCTATACTGGCACAGACTACCAGTACAAGCCAGCATCCCGCTTTGTACGTCAGTACAGAAGATCGGGGAGTTATTCAACAAAAAATCGAAAGCGAAGATTGGGCCAAAGCCAGCTGGGACAAGCTGCTCCAGGAAGTAGAGCCTTTTGCCAATAGGCACCAGACAGACCCAGACTGGATCGTATCTCGCCTGGCCATGTACTGGCAAGATGGTGAGCGATACACCCAATGCTATATCAAAAATCAAGACTGGGACTATGGTGAAGGCAATGCTCCAGTACCGACTGTACGCCTCCCCGGCATGCGTCGCTGGAATGACTACTACAATGTGCCGCTAGCAGAGCGTACCCCATACAATGCCACGGGTGATATGTGGGGCGTGAGTCGATCCTCGGGAGATACGACCCGTATACTAGTGCCCTACAAGAAGTCAGGACACATGATCCGCCAAAACAATATGGAGATCCTCAAGCTGGCAGAGAAGTCGGCTTTTGCTTATTATCTCACGCAGGACGAAAAATACGCCAAATTTTCATCGGACATTCTGTGGGCCTGGCTGCTGGGTACCTATTACATGGAGCCGCCTTTGGATCCAGAGGAGTCTTCCAATGGCCCAGGGGGATATGCACCGGGTGGTATCTTGGGCTACTACGACTATGAGGTGATCCATGACGATCGTCAGGAACCGGCAGCTTTTACGTATGATTTTGTACATGATTATATGAGTGCACACCCGCACGAGCATCTCCAAACGCTGGATATGACCGTCACGGATTTGGCTAGCGTGGTGTTCAAGCGGTTCATCGAGATCGGACTCGTACGCGGTGGCGACAAGGGCAACTGGAACGTAAACCGCTACCGTCACATCATACCGAGTATGCTGGTGCTGGAGTCTGACGACTACTATGCCGATGGCAAAGGCAAGGAACATTATATCCCCTACTATACGGAGATATCCACTGAGTATCACGCGGCACTACCCAAGATCCTGCAAAACTATGATCCTGACACGGGGCTATGGCCTGAGTCTCCTGGCTATGCCTCAGGCATGATCGGAGCGATACTACAGATGGCCATGCCGCTGTATAAGGCGGGTGTCAATACAGTAGGAGACAATCCGATCATTCAGAAAGCAGCCATGGCTAACATTGGCTGGCTGGATCCGCGAGGCAACCTCGTGGTATTTGGTGATATGCGCGGTGGTCCGCTGGGTTTCGATGTGTTTGAGAGACTGCTGACCTACTACTCTTGGGTAGGGAGCGACGAGTATGTGGCCAACGTAGAGACCGTGATCAACAAAGGCATCGAAATGGGACAGTACGACCGTGCCGATGGCGAATGGCGCAGCATCGTACTCAATCAGCCTATCCAGTCCAACCAGACGACTTTGCCCTATTACGGTGCGGCTTACTCGCGTTTTCATCGTCACATGATCCTACGCAATGGCAATGACGAGGACAATGGCATGATGTTTACCCTCTACGGAGGCAAGAAAGGGGGGCATCTCTCGCCCAATGGTCTGGCTTGGCAGTTTTACCACCAGGGTTGGGCGATGGCGCCTGACGCCTCGGCCTATGAGTCCTACTGGTCGAAGGATGCCGGCTATCATCGCAACATCGTCGGTAGCAATACCATCACCCAAGGTTATCAGAAAGGTGACATCACTGTCAATGCCATGTCTCCGGCGGTACCCGAGGGGCAGTTTTACAACGACGAGGTGATCTCAAAGTACTGCTCGTTTGCCGATGTATCGGCCGATGAAAAGCGACGAGTGATCGCCATGATTCGCACTTCTCCTACGTCAGGATACTATGTAGATATATTTCGTTCGGATTTGGACGACAATGACTACCTGCATCACAACTTGGGCGATGAGCTGACCCTACAAAGCCTGGCAGGAGAGCCACTGGTACTGACCGACGCGGAGATCGCCAATCCACCGCACAAGGCCTATTCGTTTTTTGAACAGACAAAGGCTGTCGCTCATGAGGGAGACTTCAAAGCCACCTGGACGATAGACCGAGTATCGCCATCTATCAGCACCACGATGTGGATGACAGGAGGAGCCGGGCGTACACTGTATCAAATGGATGCGCCACCAACGACTCTTCGCTCTGATGTGACGCCAGGCCAGGTCAACAAGGCACCACAAAATACTCCAACCCTGCTGGTACAGCAGTACGGCAGCAATGGCGCAGCACATCCGTTTGTAGCCGTATTCGACAGCTACGCAGGAGATCAAAGTAGCGTAAAGCGAGTGGAGACGAAAGCGGCTTCAGCGACCTTCGTTCAGCTAGAGGTGACCTCAGCGATGAGTGAGCAAACCATCTATCAGGCTACCGATGACCAGGTGCATGAAGGAGGCAAGAAACAGCAATTTCAAGGTAGATTGGGGGTAGTATCACAGAAGGAGGGAGAGCTGGAGTACTTGTTTCTCGGGCAAGGCAAGCAGTTGCAATTTGGTAAATATCAGCTCGAAGCAGTGGGAGAGTCAGCTACAGCAGAGCTGCGATGGGAGGATGGACATTTGTACTACAGTGCCGATCAGCCGATCCGTATCAAGTTGAAAAAAGGCAAGGCCAAGGAGTATCCGGCAGCTATAGATCAGCAGATAGACTAAAATAGAAATTGGAATGAAAGACATGATCAAAAATATCGGGTACATCGCAGGCTTGCTGCTACTTCTGGTGGCCTGTCAGCCATCGGAGCAAAAGCAAGAGAGCAAGCGTCCCAATTTTCTCTTTGTATTGGTAGACGATCAGTCGCCATTTGACCTCAAGCAGTACGATCCCAATTCGATCCTGGAGACGCCCACGATCGATCGATTGGCCTCTGGGGGCATGGTGATCGAGAGTGCACGCCACATGGGCTCGATGAACGGCGCGGTGTGCACCCCTTCGCGGCACATGATCATGACGGGGCGCACGCTGTGGCATTTGCCACCTAGTGCGGAGTTTCAGAAGCAGACCGATCCGCATCCACTCGATACGATGTCACTGCCGGCGATCTTCAATCGCGCCGGATACAAGACCATGCGTACCTGCAAGAAGGGCAACTCCTACCCAGGGGCCAACCGCCAGTTTGCGGTGGTCAAAGACGCCACCAAGCGCGGCGGTACCGAGGAGTCGGGCAGTGCCTGGCATGCCCAGCAGGTACTCGACTATCTGGGAGAGCGTGAGACGGCCGGAGAGGACGATCCTTTTATGATATACTTTGGCTTTTCGCATCCGCATGATACCCGCAACGGCACCCCTGAGCTGCTGGCCAAATACGGAGCGACTAATCACAAGGACAAAGAACGCATCCCGGCAGCCAACCCCAAACAACCGCCGCTGCAGGACAACTATCTGTCGGCACACCCTTTCTTTCATGGGCACCCTGAGCTACGCGACGAAGAGCGTGTGAGCGGTGTGTGGAAGAGAAGGGACGAAAACACCATCCGCAACGAACTGGGACGCGAGTACGCCTGCTCGGAGAATATCGATAGCCAAATGGCGAAGGTATTGGCCAGGCTGGAGCAGATGGGAGAGCTGGACAATACCTACATCATCTACACCTCCGATCATGGTATGGCTATCGGACGTCATGGTCTGCAGGGCAAGCAAAACCTGTACGAGCATACCTGGCGCGTGCCTTTCATTGTGAGCGGACCAGGTATCCAGGCCGGGCAGCGTGCCGAGGGTAACATCTACTTGCTAGATGTACTGCCTACGCTGTGCGATTTGGCCGGGATTGATATCCCAGAGACCGTGCAGGGTGTGAGCTTCAAGCCTGTGCTGATGGGACAAAAGGAGACCGTGCGAGAGGTACAGTATGGTGTGTACTGCGGAGGCACCAAGCCGGGGATGCGCAGCGTACGCCAGGGCGACTGGAAGCTGATCAAATACGACGTGATGGATGGAGAGGTGAGAGAAACCCAGCTTTTCAATCTGGCCGAGAATCCCAACGAATACCTGCCCGAGCACGGCAAAGAGGCCGAGATGCAGACCAATCTGGCCAACAATCCAAAATATGCCGACAAACGAAAAGAGATGGAGGCACTGCTGCTAGAGCAAATGATAGCGCATGATGACCCCTATAGACTCTGGGATCAAAAGACAACACTATGAAAAGAATACAACTGGCCATTTTATTGACTGTGTCGCTATTCGTTTTTTCATGCGATAAGCAAAAGCAGGTATCTACACTGCAGGAAAAGCCCAACATCGTGGTGCTTCTATGCGATGATTTGGGTTATGGAGACTTGTCATCATATGGCCATCCGATGATCCAGACGCCCAATCTGGACGGGCTGGCGGCCAAAGGCATACGCATGACCAATTTTTACTCAGCGGCACCTGTCTGCTCTCCCTCTCGTGTGGGGTTGATGACCGGACGCAGCCCCAACCGTGCCGGTATATATGACTTCATAGTCGGCGGCCACAACCCTCGCCCCAACAACCGTGACTTGGTGCACATGCAGGCGCATGAGGAGACCATTCCGCAAAAAATGAAGTCAGCGGGCTATGCGACCTGCCTGTCGGGCAAATGGCACTGCAGTTCATTGTTCAACGATCCAGAAAAACAGCCTACGCCGGACAAGTTCGGATTTGATCACTGGTTTGCTACACACAACAATGCCGCGCCAAGCCACGAAAACCCGCGCAACTTCGTGCGCAATGGACAGGAAGTAGGCGAGATCGAAGGCTACAGCTGTCAGATCGTAGTAGATGAGGCGATGGACTGGCTGGGCCAGCAGCAGAAAGATCAACCTTTTTACCTCCAGGTGACTTTTCACGAGCCGCACGTACCGATCGCCTCTCCGCCAGCACTGGTGCAGAAGTATCTGGCGCATGCGCAAAATGAGAACCAGGCACAATATTTCGCTAACGTGGAAAATGTGGATATCGCCGTAGGGCGCCTGGTCCAATACCTCGAAAACAATGGCCATGACAATACCCTGATTGTCTTTACCTCCGACAATGGACCGGAAACACTGCTTAGGTATCCCCAAGCCAAACATTCCTATGGCACTACGGATGGATTGAAAGGTAGAAAACTCTGGACGACCGATGGCGGCTTCAAAGTGCCCGGTATCGTGTATTGGATGGGAGGGGAAACCTACAATGGTGAGTCGGACGCGGTAGTCTCAGCACTGGATCTGATGCCTACCTTCTGCAAACTGGCCGGGGCAGAGCTCCCAGACCGTACGCTCGATGGTCAGTCGCTTACCAATTTCCTGAAGACGGGTAAGATGGAAAGAGAAAAACCCTTGCTATGGGCATTCTACAACGCACTCAACGATCGTGTGGTGGCGATGCGCGATGGCGATTGGAAGCTAATGGCTCGTCTCCAATACGATACGGCCTACTTGCCCAAAATCAAAAATGTCTACCCAGGCAATGTCGATTCGGTCAAAAATGCCGAGCTGGTGGATTTTGAACTCTACAATTTGACAGAAGATGAAAACGAGTGGAAGGACCTCTCTGCTGATCGACCAGAGCAGTTAGATAGCATGAAGGTGATCCTCAACAAGGAGTATCAGGCATTGTTGGAAGGAAGTCATGTTTGGGAACGGTCAGAACATAAAAATTAAAACAAACGAGAGATGAACAGATTGATAAACTATACTATTTTTCTTTTCCTGATTGGAATTGTTTGGTCTTGTCAAACTACTGGTGATTCAGTATTGCAATTAACCGACGACCTGACAGTAAAGGCCGAACTGATACATAGTGATGATTTTACAGATGGGATCGATAACTGGAAAGTGGAGCAAATGCCAGACGGCAGTGTCTATCACAAAGACGGAAAACTAGAAATCAATGACTGGAGAGGCTGCACCGCTTGGTTCAAAGAAAAATTAGAAGGCCCCATCATGATCGAATATGAGGCGGTGGTCTTGCAAGACACCACCAAGAGTCAGGAAGAAGACGGTATTTTCGATAGAGCTTCGGATCTCAACTGTTTCTGGATGGCTACCGATAGCGAAAACCCTGACGACCTATTTGCTAAATCTGATTTTCGTACGGGTCGCTTCCCCAACTACGATTCACTTAGCCTGTATTATGTAGGTATGGGTGGCCATTTCAATACCAAAACCCGGTTTAGAAGATATACCGGGAATGGAGAAAAGCCTTTGCTGCCCGAGCACGACTTGTCAGATTCTGTCTACCTGATCAAGCCCAATACGGTGAAGAAGATCCGTCTCGTTGCATTCGATGATGTGATCCAATACTATCGAAATGATACCTTGATATACGACTATAGAGATCCGAGACCTTATACCGAAGGGCATTTCGGTTTGCGTACCGTGCACAACCACATGACTTTGGACAATTTCAAAGTGTACCGACTGAGCAAAATAGAAGATTGACGATAGCTAGTAAAAAATCACATGAAGACTAAAATTACTCAACTGAACTATCATGGCCAGACGCTTTTGGGCCTGCTATTGATTCTGGCTTTAAATGCTTGTGATTCAAAGTTTATCCATGAAGTAATCAAAGAAGACAAGGGGCTTACCATCAAACATGATAGTCTCGAACTAAAGATCGAAATAGTAGACGAGGCGATTGTCCATGTGACGAAGCAAATGCCTGGAGCAGCTGTTTCTAATGTTCCGGATTATGTGACGGTACTGGAACCTCAGGACATAAAATGGACCATCGAAGAAACCAAAGACCAATTGACGATCACTACCGATCAGATCAAAGTGTTGGTCAACAGTGATGGTACGATCCAGTATGAGGACAAAAACGGCAAGCCATTGCTGTCCGAAACCAATGACAGGACTTATCTCAATCCTACAGCTGAAGGCAATGTCCTTTCGCAGGCTTTTGTAGCAGGAGAGGAAGCTTTGTACGGGTTGGGGCAGTTTCAGAGCGGCATCATGAACTGGAAAAATGTACCGATCCGACTCCAGCAATACAACCAAGAGATTGCGATTCCTTTTTTGGTCTCTACCAAAGGCTATGGCATCTACTGGAACAACTACAGCCTGACGGATTTCAACGAACCACAAAATGAAATTGAGTTTGATGCCGTAGCGAAAGCTCAAATCTCGAAGGAAAACGAAGAAGTACCAACTACAGGAGAAAAGGAAAACGTAGCAGCCTATGCTACAGTGGAAGCTGAAGAAAAAAACATCAGAAGCACCACTTTCACTCCGGATCAAACGGGAGAGTACACCTTTTTAGCACTGAGCGACAACAACGGTCGTATGCGTGGCGAGATCCAAGTGACCATCGATGGCGATGAGGTGATCAACTATTCTACGATTTGGATGCCGAGGAGGTATTCTGGCAAAAAGTACCTCGAAGCAGGCAGGACCTACGAGGTGGTATTCCAAAACACAGGAGCTAAGATGCCCGGACGTCTACTTTACAACAAGCCGGATTTCAACAAAACAGTTTTTAGCAGTCAGACTGGTGATGCCATCGACTACTACTTCGTAGCGGGAGATAATCCGGCGGAGGCCATTGCTCTTAATCATAAACTGACAGGTAGTACACCGATGTTTGCCAAAGGTGCCTATGGCTTTTGGCAGTGCCGAGAGCGCTATCACGATCAGACCGAAATCCTAGAAAACGCCCGAGAGATGCGTGAAAGAAAAATACCGGTAGACTACATCGTGCAGGACTGGTTTTATTGGCCGAAAGGTACGAAAGGACCAGAGTGGGATAGAAACAAATACCCTAACGCCAAGGCCATGGTAGATGAACTCAAGGATTTGAACATGAAACTGATGGTTTCGGTTTGGCCTGAGGTAAAAAATGAGGCTTTGGAAGAAAAGTACGACCTGACGAAAATCCCAAGTAGCAATTATGTAGATATCTATGATCAGGGCGTTGCAGATCGTTTTTATCGGATGCTAAGTGATTCGATGTTTCATTTGGGAGTCAGTTCGATCTGGTTGGATGGCACTGAGCCAGAGGGCGTCAAAGACAGCAAGGCCATGACAGCCGTAGGGCCATTTGAGCAAGTACATAATACGTATTCACTGGAAGTAACCCGAGCCATGTATGAAGGCAGAAGGAAGGAATTTCCCAATGAACGGGTGTTTAACCTGACCCGCTCGGCCTATGCTGGACAGCAGCGCTATGGAGCAACCTCCTGGTCGGGCGATACAGAGGCTTCTTGGGAGCAGTTCGAAGAACAGATTGCTGCTGGACTCAATTTTACGATGGCGGGTGTACCGTACTGGACGCATGACATTGGTGGTTTCTTTCGCGATATTAAATCCATCAATCCGGATTTTGACGATCAATACACCAACCCCGAGTTTATCGAATTGCTGACGCGTTGGTTTCAGTTTGGTGCCTTCAGCCCGATTTTTCGCATCCATGGCTATGTGTCAGAGACGGAGATTTGGCGCTACAACGAAGCTTTCGAAAGTACAGCGCGTAGGTTCATCGATTTGCGCTACCAACTCATGCCCTACATCTATTCGCAGGCATGGCGCGTGACGCGGGAAGGTAGCGAGCTCATGAGTCCATTGGCCTATCACTATCCAGAGGACAAAAAGACTTGGGAGATTAAAGACCAGTTTTTCTTTGGCGAGTCGATCATGGTGGGGCTAGTGACCGAGTACGAGCAGCGTGAAAAAGACATTTATTTACCAGCCGGTGATTGGTACAACTACTGGACAGGAGAGAAACTACCCGGAGGCCAAACCGTGACTGTAGACGCGCCACTGGATCAGACACCGCTTTTCGTGAAAGCTGGATCGATCATACCGTTCGGCCCGAAAATACAATACGCCACGCAAGAGACAGATGAGCCGCTCACGATCAAAATCTATCCAGGCGAGGATGCCGAGTATGTGCTGTACCTAGACGACAATGAAAGCTACGACTATGAGCAGGGAGAGTATTCAGAGCTTGTGTTTGCGTACGACCAGGCCGATCAGAGCCTGACCATCGAAAATGGAAACGGAGACTACATCGATTTTGAACAAAACCCAATGGACATGATGGTAGAAGTGGTCGGAGACGGAGACGGAGACTTGAAAAAAATACAATACAAGGGAAGAAAAGTAGAATTATAAACGATAATCAGCATGAGAAGATTACAACTATTATTACTAGCCGTGTTGCTTTGGAGCAGTACGGGTTTGATGGCTCAAACGACGGTCAATTCATTGACCGAACTGCAACCGTATCTCGAGCAGGACGATGTTCATGTGAAATTGGCACCTGGTGATTATACGGTTACAGGGGCCGATGTAGCCAATGGTGTGATTGGCAAACGCTGGACTAGTAGCCAGTATCTGGGGAGTACTTTCAATGTATTCCTTTTCGAAGGGAACAATAGTACCTATGACTTTACCGGGGTTACGATTTACATCAAGACAGAAACAGCGCAGTCTGTTGGAAGTATTGATTTTTATGAATTTCGTGTCTTAGGAAGCAACAACACGATAAAAAATGTAACCGTGGTGGATGATGGAGAGGTAGATGATAAACCTACTAGCAGAGCTACTAGTGTGGTTTTGGATGGGGCATACAATAAGCTGGTAGGTTGTCACTTTACGGTGAAAGGTTCTTACCCTTATGGTTATGGGGATATTTTTGGGAAGGGCGGAGGTCCTGTCATCTCTCATAACAAACGCAGCGCATGCTTGGTTCGTGGAAAATCTAATCTGGTCAAGGACTGTACCTTCATTTGTCGATCTTATGGTCACGGAATCTTTTTTCAGGGAGCTGTTGATCCTAGGGTAGATGGATGTTATGTAGAAGGTGAGTTGCGCTCTACGGACGAAGTGCTCGCCGAAGAGGGTACAGGCTCACCTGCAGACAATGTTGATTTTGAAACAGTCTGGGGGTTTAATTTAAAAGACATTACGGGCAATTATTATTTCAGTCTACAGGAAGACGGTATACGCTCATACAATGCAGGAGAGACCATCGTAGATGGCATAGAGTACGAAAGAGGAGTAACTGGAGCCACCGTCACCAACAGTACTGTAGTGAAAATGAGGTCTGGTGTTACTATCGGGTGGGCATCAGGATACAAGTATGTTGAAAACTGTACGACCCTGGCTTGTGAGATAGGGTACTGGGTCGGAGCGAATACCGACGTGGTGAATTCTCGTGGAGATGCTTCAATTGGATCTTTACTTTCTGAGGATGTGGGTCGTAGCAATTCCAATATCGAATTGTCACTGATGGATGATTATGTGACTCCCGTGGATGGCGAGGTTACAGCCATATACTACGCGGGTTCGGGACACAATGTGGTGCTATATGACGAGACGACCTATTTGCACGATCATGTAGAAGTTGTAGTTGGAGGTGAAAGATTGGCTCACAGATTCTTGTCTGGTAGTACAGCTCCTCCCATTAATTTCACAGCAACTGATATCGATTTCAATAACCTGACTAATTACCCGATGTATTTGGGACCGAATAGTGCTCGTGTGACAGGTCAGTCTTGTGGTGCCATTACCGATGACGGCACAAACAACGATGTGTCGGATGTCGATTGTGCTACGGCATGTGTGTACGAGGAAGGTGTGGCCTTTCCTACTTATGCCACTTCAGGGATCAATTATGCCATTTATGAGGGAGATTTCGATGCGATACCAGATTTGGAAACGATGACTCCTGCTAAGACAGGTATGATCGCAAATATGGACATCTCCGCTACAGACACCTTGAACCAATTTGTGGTGGCATTTGACGGTACACTCGAAGTATCTGCTGACGGTCGTTACACTTTTTATGTATCATCCGATGATCCAACAAGTCTGATCGTAGATGGCAAAGAAGTAGTGAGCTACGATGGCACTTTAGGTCTAATCGAGTCATCTGGAGAGATCTGTTTGGCTGAGGGCTTTCATTCATTAGAAGTCGTTCGAGTCGAAAAAAATAGTGATCAGAGCTTTTCCGTTTCTTACGAATCAGACGATGTAGCAAAGACCACGGCCTTGGATGTATTCGGTAATGATTTTGCTTCCATCGATAATTTGGCTTATCTGGCCAATGCAACACAACCTTCTACTTCAGATGGAGGGTTGGCTATAAGGGCGGTCGATGGCAATACTGATGGGGCTTTCGCTTCCAATTCGGTGACGCACACATATGAAGAAACGAATGCTTGGTGGCAAGTCGAATTGAGAGATACTTATCCTATCGGAGAAATAAACGTCTACAATCGCACAGATTGCTGTTCGGATCGCTTAGGTGCTTTTACGATCAGCGTGTTGAACGAGCAGGGGCAGACTCTATTTTGTCAGTATATCGAGCCACTCACCGAGCCATCTGTCACAGTAGATGCCGAAGGTGTACTGGGTCAAGTAATCAGGATAGAAAAAACTGAGGTGGGGATCTTAGCGCTAGCCGAAGTGGAAGTGTACGAAGGCACTGAGGTTACACACGGTGGTGAATTTCAATTGCGCAAGAGAGATTCTGACCTATATGCCATTGATGGTGGCGCACAAGAAACCGAAGCGGGACATTCTGTGGCCATGCTTAAGTTCAGCAATCATGAGAATATGACCTGGACAGAGCTAGACCGAGAAGAAGGTTATTATTCCTATCAAAAATACGGAAGCGAATTGTGCTTGGCTGGCAATGATCAGGACGATCTCGTGCTGGCAACATGTGATGAAAGTGCAGAATCCCAACAATGGTTCAAAATCGGAGGAGGAGAGGGACACTATCGTCTACAACTGAAAGGAACAGAACTGGTGATCGATGGAGGGAGTGGCAGATTTGATGGAGCCAATATCTACCTTGAAGCACTGGACTATACTAGCGAAGCGCAGCAATGGAAATTTGAAGCCGCAGACGTGGATAATCTTGAAACAGACGATGAAGTTCTTTCCACTTCTGCATCTCGACAAGTGAGTGTTTATCCCAATCAGGTGGTAGATGTTCTCAATGTTCAGTTTCCTGCTGCTGTCTATTCACAATTTTGGATCCATGATCTGAATGGTCGTGTGGTGCGTCAGGGGCAGATTGCAGATCAAGCACAGCAACTGTCGGTGGATTTTAGAGCGATGGATGAGGGGATGTATATCCTTATGCTGAAAGGACCTAATGCCTCGGATTCTTTCAAGATTATAAGGTGATAGACTGTTGATAAAGCCGGCATACATATTCGCACTTATGGTGTTGCTGCTGGGTGCTTGTACTTCTCCTGCCACTGTGGTAGAGGAGACGAGCACTCAGCCCAATATCATTTTTCTGATGACGGACGATCAGCGCTGGGATAATCTGGGTTGCTACGGCCGTCCAGAGTTCAACACGCCCAATATCGACAAGCTGTCATCCGATGGAGTGACTTTTGACAATGCCTATTATGCCGTGGCAGTATGCATGCCCAGTAGGGTCACGATGCTGACAGGCCGCTACAACTCCAATCACAACGTGGGCTTTGTGGCTCCTAACGATTACACGTTATCACAAGCGGATTTTACCAAAAGCTATCCTGCACTGTTGAAAACAGCAGGCTATCGCACGGGCTTTGTAGGCAAAGTCGGCTTCACTGTAACCAACGAAGCAACCCGCCCGAGTACGCCCAAGGAGCATCACTATCGGGAGCAGATGGGTGGGGTGTTCGATTATTTTGCTGGGAGTGAGACTTACGATCACAAAGGCCTGGTCACCTGGCCGGAAGAAGACTCAGTGCTGTCAGGGATATTTAGTGAAGGGCGCAAAAACTCTGGAAGGACTTTGCGCACGGGTGAAGCCATGCTTCGTTTTTTAGATACCCAGCCCGCTGATCAACCATTTTGTCTGTCGGTAAATTTTTATGCCGTGAAGCACGACAGAGATCGCGATGTGTATTGGCCGCATTTTGAGCCATACAAGGATCATGAGTTTGCCGTGCCTGACAATTGGGTAGAAGGTGACAATGAAGCTTTGCCCGAGGTAGTCAGGGAGAATGCCAGGGGGGTATATCTGCACCGCCAGCGTTCGTCTACGCCCGAAATGTATCAGCGGCTCGTGCGTCGATTTGCCGCCCAAGGCTATTCGGTAGATGAGCAGGTAGGACTTTTGATGCAGAAGCTAGAAGAAATGGGGATCCTGGACAATACGATAATCATTTACACTAGTGACAATGGTCGCTTTCAAGGTTCGCATGGCTTGTTTGATAAGTGCCTCTTGTATGAAGAATCGGTGAAAGCTCCCTTTATAGTGTACGACGGTAGAAAACCAAAAGCGCAACAACAGCGGAGAGAAAATGCACTGATTTCTTCCGTAGATGTAGCACCCACTATTGTGTCACTTGCAGGGCTGGAGCCACCAGCTAGTATGCAAGGCCGAGATATCAGTGGTATTTTGGATCAATCACAAGACATGACACAGTGGCGTGATGCAGTGCTGATGGAGGATCTTTTTTTAGTAGACATGTTCAAAGAACGCTACAAGGAAAATGTAGATGAAATCAACCAAAAGTTGATCGATGAGAACAAATCCTACCGTAGCAGAGGCATCCGAATGGACCGCTGGAAGTATATTGTTTTTTATGAGCACACGCCTCAAATCGAAGAGCTATATGATTTAGCACAAGACCCATCAGAACAAAACAATCTGGCAGATAGCCCAGAGCATCAGGAGATTTTAAAGGAATTAAGAAAACGAACAGAAGAGCTTTATCAGCAAGCCATCTAAGGCATCACAATTATGAAACTAAATCAAACTGCATTACTAATTTTTGTTTTTCTCATCTCTATAGGGGCAAGGGCACAGCCTATCGCGCATATAGGGTCTTCGGATTTTTCGGGTTGGTCTGGCATAGAAAAAGTCAAAGGCAATGAAGCCATGGTAAGTAGCGGAAAACGCATTGATTTTAGCTATCCAGATGGTGAAAACTCAGACAAAGGATTTAGAGATTTTTATAGCGGTGCGGATTGGAGTATCTATCAGGGGCTATCATTCGAAATATATCAGAAGAAAGAATCGAATGCGGAAATAGAGCTGACCTTTGAGGTAGACGAGAAAAATACCAGAAAACTACAAACCAAAAGCAGTGCCGTCATTCAGCTCTATGGCTCGGGTTGGCAAAAAGCCTATGTACCGTGGCAATTGTTCGACTTGGCAGAAGGCCAAAGAGGTACGCTGCAAGGCGTGAAGGATTTTTCCATCAAACTTACTTCTACCGAGAATCAAAGCTTGAAAATCAAGGATATAGTATTGACCAAAGGGGAGCGTATTTATTTGGATGCATCCATTCGAGGTAAATCTGCGAAGGCAGGGGATGCTGTACAGTACGCTGTAGAAATCGGCAACACTACCAGTGAGGTGCAAAAGGTCCAACTGACTTTCCCAAGAGTAGGATGGGAAGCGATGCAGGCTAGTGTGAGCCCATCGGTGGTAAGCCTGAATCCGATGGAGATAAAGACAATCGAAGTATCGGTACAGTTGCCAGCAACTCTCCCTGTGGGCGTGCGAGAGCAGCAACGATTGGAGGCCATCGCCAATGGTGACGGCAGTGCTTTAGCAACAATGGAATTTACCACGGCAGTCACGGTACCGTCGCCTTTCATGGTTCACACCGCAGACAATTGGCAGAAAGTGCGCGATAAAATTGAAAACTATAGCTGGGCCCAGGCTGAGCTTGAGATGTATGAAGAGAAAGCCAGTAAATGGGATGTGCCCGATATCGCTGATAAAATACCTTCAATGAATGCGCAAAAGGGCAAATACCTTTTTCATAGCAATGAAGGAGGAAAATTGATGGATTGTGCGATTGCTTATCAACTGACGGGCAAAGAAGAATATGCCCAAAAATGTGTGGACTTTCTCCGCAAACTGATAGACCCAGAAACGGGATACCCCACTACGTTGCGTGTCAACCAAAACAATTTTGTGAAGGAAGGCGGGATATTTCAAGATATAGCGCGTACCTACGACATGATTAGAACATCAGGTCTATTGACCGAGCAAGATCATAAGCTGATCGAAAACACATTCAGGTTGTACATCGAAACGGCACAGTTGGGTAATGATGATGGAGGAGTCAACAACTGGGACCTGAGTGAGTTGGCAGGGGCTTTTTATTGTGCCTTGGCTATTCAGGATTGGACCTTGGTAGATTGGACACTTCACTCGCCTTCAGGTATCTTGAGACAGTTTTCTCAAGGCATCATGAGCGATGGCTGGTGGTACGAATGCGCGGTGGGTTACAATCTATGGTGCGCCACCATGTTTTCGGAAATAGGTATCGCACTGCGACCTTGGGGCATCAATTTTATAGATGCAGAGGTGCCCATCGGTACCACACCCTATTATTCGCTATTACCAGAAAGAATGCAGCCAGGTTTGTACGGTATGAATTTCGACAAATGGGGGACTATGCACCAAAACAGTGTTTCGATCAAAGATATGTGGGATGCATTGGTGCCTTTCCTTGATTACCGTGGGGTGATGTTTGCCGTGAATGATGCGCAAGAAAGCCGTGTGACGGGAGAGCCTTACGAGTTGGCTTATTATCTGTACAAAGATCCAGAATATGCCGCAGTACTTAATAAAAACGAAAAGAGAAATCTGCTGTACGGTGTGCCTGAATTGCCCCAAGTTACTTCCGTGAAAAATACGCAATCTGCCTATGCCGACAACATGGGAGTGGTTCAATTGCGCTCACAAGCCGATGGACGCGCACAGAGAGATCAGATTCAGGCGGTACTTCATTATGGCACTCATGGCGGGTATCACGGTCATTTTGATAGAACTAGCTTCCTGAGCATGATGCGCTATGGTCGCAGTTTCTTCAATCCCGAAATGATCTGGTACGGGTACGGCAGCTACAACTATAAATTTTTGGTGCAAACCTCAATGACCAAAAACATGGTGGTAGTAGATCAGAAAATGCAGGAACCCAAAGAAAGCTTCAGAACGCTTTTTCACACGGGCGATATGATGCAAGCCACTGCCGTGGAGACCAGAGCCAGATGGAGCAATCCTCCCTACGGCGGTATTGTGTATAGCTACAAAGAGGGGATGACTTTTGCAGAAAAAACATGGGAAGAAGGCCGCTCAATCGATGTGCCAGAAAATGCTCCGGAATACGGCAAGATCAATGATTTTACGGAGCCCGTTACCCAACGTCGTGTGATGGTAATGATGGACGATTATGTGGTTCTAGCGGATTATCTAGCGTCCGATCAAGCGCACACTTTTGATTGGTTGTTTCAGATGAAAGGTTTTCAAGAGATCAGCGCACCAAAAAAAGAATTCCTTCGCCACGACAATCAGTTCAGTACAGACCCATTGGGAGCAGCCCAGTTTTTTACAGACGTCAATTGGTACCAAACTGAAGGAACAGCGCGCAGCAGCTTTGAGATGTGTTTTGGCGATGAGTGTGACAACAAAGGTACTCGAGCACCAAACAGCGAAGATGGCCCATTGAAAATCGATGTGTTCAACGCTTGGCCTTTGGAAAATGAAGTAGCCATAGCCACCGTTCCCGAATCGCATGGCGTCAATAAGCAACTGTGGTACACGGTAGAAGCAGATGGTGAAACCCTGCTAAACGATAGTACAGGAGCGTGGATTTTAGGAGGCAAAGAGATCGACATCCAGCTGCAAGGAAAAAAGGAGTTGGTACTCAGTACCCAATTACAAGGTCGAGTTAAAAACAATACGATCTTTTGGGGAAATGCCCGGTTGGTGAAGGCCGATGGGTCAGAAGTGCTACTATCATCGCTCGATCTAGATTACCAAAACATCCTACAGCCGGATTCTCCTGGTTTAGATTATTACGGCGGTCCTATTAAAATATCGGGGGAATTGATGGAAAGCTCCATACCAGGGATGCCTGAAAATAGCCACGAAAATGCAAGTATAAGTCTCGGTTTATCTGGAATGGACGTAGTGGCTTTCAAAGCCAAAATAGGTGGAGATTTTCCACTCGGAGACGAAACACCAAGAAGAAAAACCTTGGCTGTAAGATCCGAAGGTAAAGAAGCAAGATACCTATCAGTGATTGAGCCTTTCGAAAGTGAGTCTATGATAAAATCTGTACGTGCCAAAAGTGAAAAGGAATTAGAAGTAGTATTAAATGATGGTAGGGTTCAGCGGATCCTTATCGAAAACTTAGAAGGAGAGGGTACGGATATTAAAGTGTCAACTCAGGAATATATTAACGGTGAATTGGTAAGAGAAGAAAGTTCGAAATGATACAAAAATTAAGAGACAAAACACATTTATTGATGAAAACGAGCGTTCTGCTTTTTCTATTACTCTTGTCGGGTATAGCGATACATGCGCAACCAACCGATCCGGTAGGCGCCAGAGATTTTTCGGATTGGACAGGAGTATCGAAGGTTAAAAAAGGGGCAGCGTGGCTCGCTGCTGGAGACACTATCACCTACACTTATTCGGATCAAAACCGGATCTATTTTCCTGGAATCAAAAGACCGTTTCTGGGAGATGCTGCCGATTGGACATCTTATAGTGGGCTAGAATTCGATCTTTATCTCAAGAAGGAAAACAGAGCACAAGTCACAGCTATATTCAAAGTGGATTCGCTCGACTATGGAGACCTCAATCCCGTAAGTACAGCTCAAGTAGAACTGGTAGGTCAAGGCTGGCAGAAAGTGTACATCCCTTGGGATATGTTCGATGTAGATGCTGGTCAAAGATGGGCCACACTTTTTGCGGTCAAGCATGTATTGTTATCGGTAGGTGCAGGGGATAATTCGGAGTATCAGATTAAAAACGTTCAAGTCACTAAGGGCTATGCCACCTACCTCGAGGCAGGTATTCAGGGCAAGTCCGTCGATGCGGGTGCTCAGGTTCAGTACGAATTCGAAGTAGGCAATACTACCGATCGGCCACAGGGTATCCAGATGCGTATAGAGACCATGGGTTGGGAGTCGATGCAGGCGAGTATCGAGCCATCGGAACTACAGCTAGCGCCGGGTGAAGTGAAGAAATGTATCCTTACGGTAGATGTTCCAGATCATTTGCCACAAGGCATCCGCGAAACGCAAGTCATCAAAGCTATTGCCAATGGAGAGGGAGAGGCTACCTTGACATTCAAAACCGCGGTGAGTGTGCCATTCCCAAATGTTGTCTTTACAGCTCAAGGATGGGAAGAGGTTAGGCAAAAAGCGGAAAAATACGATTGGGCCAAAGAAGGTTTAGAAGAGTACATACGTAAAGCCGAAAAATGGGAGGCACCTACTGGAGCTGATTTGTCCGATATAAATGACAGACCGCTTGGGGTTTCCGTTTTTAACACAAGTGCCTATGGTGCGCTCGATTGCGGTATCGCTTATCAGCTGACTGGCAATGAAGCCTACGTGACCAAATGCCTGAAGCTCTTGCGCCGTTTGATCGATCCACAAACTGGATATCCTGCTACTCTAGTGGGCGGAAGCAATTCTTTTGTAGGTGAAGGCAAATTTTGGCAGTCGGTAGCCCGAATGTATGACATGATCAGGACGAGTCCTCAAGTAACAGAGGAAGACAAGCGCCTTACAGCAGAAACTTTCAGACTTTTCGCTACTCAAACCCTGAAAGGCAACACCAAAGGGGCTATTAGCAACTGGAATGTGGCCGAGCTCACGGCAGCTATGTACTGTGCTTTGAATCTACAAGATTGGCATCTGATCGATCAGCTATTGACCAACCCTACAGGGATATACAAGCACTTGGAGCACGGAATCATGAGCGACGGCTGGTGGTACGAATGCGCCGTTGGGTACAATACCTGGGTGGCGACCGAGTTTTCGGAAATAGCATTGGCACTAGAGCCCTGGGGTATCAATTTCAAAGATAGAACCTTCCCGATTGGTACCACCGAACACTTCTCCCTGCTCTCTAGTCGACGCGAAAGCGGCATCATGGGCATGGAGTTCGAAAAGTGGGGGAAGATCGAAAAAAACCATGTTGGGATCAAGGATATGTGGGATGCTGCACTTCCTTTTGCTGATTTTCGCGGGGTGCTACTAGCAGTCAACGATGCGGTAGAGGGCAAGCTCTCTGGTAAGTCTTACGAGTTGGCTTACTACCTCTATGGGGATCCTGAATATGCAGCGGTGATCAACCGAGGGGATAAAAGAGACCTGCTCTATGGCTTGCCCAATTTACCAGATGTGAATTCTGAGAAAATGAGCGTTTCGGCCTATGCGGACAACATGGGGATTGTGCAATTGCGTTCCCAAACCGAAGACCGAGAGCAGTCCGAGCAAATCCAGGCCGCACTGCACTACGGTTCGCATGGGGGCTATCACGGCCACTTCGACAGGACCAATCTGGTGCATATGAGTCGTTACGGTCGCAGTTTTTATGGCACTTTGATGTACTGGTACGGCTATGGTAGCTACCTCTACAAGTTTTGGAAGCAGGTATCACTCAACAAAAACATGGTGGTTGTGGATCAAAAAATGCAACAGCCTGTCAAGAACGCAAGATTGCTCTTTCACTCTGGAGAAATGATGCAGGCGACCGCTTTAGAAACGAATTCTAAATGGAGCTATGCACCCTATGGAGGAATTCATTACAACAGTGATCAGACTTTTGCCGAGAAAGTATGGGAGGAGGGTAGGTCGATCCCCGTGCCAGATGATGCACCAGCTTATTCTGAAGTGACTGGTTTTACTGAGCCAGTTATGCAGCGTAGAGCGATGGTCGTAATGGACGATTATATCCTACTGGCCGATTATCTCAAAGGCGAAGAGGATCACGAGTTTGATTGGATGTTTCAAGCCAAGGGTTTTAGAGCTATCGAGGCAGATCAGGTGGAGCTGGTCAGGCATACCAATCAGATGAATACGGATCCATTAGGTAGTGGACAATTCATCACGGACTGCAATTGGTACGAGGTAGAGGGCGTCTCCCGTACCAAGTTCGAAATGTGCTGGGGCGAAGGTTGTGACAATGAAGGCGTGCGCCTGCCACATAGCCTAGACGGCCCACTCCAAATCGACGTGATCAAGGCCTGGCCTCCCAAAGCAGAAATCATGATCGGTACGTCTACGGAAGGTTTTTATGTGAATAAACAACTGTGGTATACAGTCAGTGCCGATGGTCAGGAGCTACTCAGTGATAGCACGGGAGCATGGATCCTGGGCAGCAAGGACGTATCTCTGGATGTATCTGGAAGGAAACAATTGATCCTGACTACCAAGACACCAGGTCAGATCCGCAACAACACCATATTCTGGGGAGATGCCAAGCTGGTAATGCGAGATGGTACTGAAGTATTCCTTTCATCTCTACCTGCACAATACGAAAATGTACTGCGTCCAGCTAGTGAGGGTAAGGATTACTATGGGGGACCGATCAAAATAGCAGGTGAGCCGATGGATAATTCCATTCCTGCACAGGCTGAAAATAACAAGGAAGCAGCGGTCATCACCTTGGACTTGAGTGGAATGGAAGTTGAACGATTTGAGGCAAAAATTGGAGGAGACTTTCCTCTGGGTGATGAAAGCGCAAGGTTGAAATCCATGGCAGTAAGAACGACGGGCACTCAAACCAGATACCTCACGATCATAGAACCGTACCAAAGCGAATCGATGATCGAATCGGTAGAAGCCAAAAATGAAAACGAACTCACTGTGACGCTGACTGATGGTCGCATGCAGAAATTGCTTATCTCTGATATGGAATCCGAAGAAGGAGAAATAAAAGTAAGCGTCGAAGAATGGAAGGATGGAAAAATGATCAGAGCAGAAAGTACGAATTAGAAAATGACAACTGTGAAGGAATCTTTAATGAAAACAAACATGAAACTATTCGCTGGTAGAAGGAAAAGAACATTGAGCATGATGATGCTAGTCGGGTGGATAGTAGGGGGCACTGCTTGTCAGCAGCAGGAGACTAAAGTTAAGGTCTACGCAGCTCCAGAGGGTATCGAGTTGTCCGCAGCCTATCAGGTGACTGTGGAGGGGCAGGAAGTACCGATTTTCAAAACCAAAGTCGCCACCAAAGACCCGGTTCCACGTCTCAATCATTCAAGGAGCAAGTTTGGGTTTGCCTCCTTTGGTTCTTTCGACATGGGCGCTGAAGCAGTACAGGTGACAGTTACCTATCCCAAACCTGTTGATTCAGTAAAAATATTGCCTAGCTCTTTTGGGATCGAACCGACTATAGCGGGTAATACGGTCAGCTTTGAGGTGGCTCAACCTCAACATTTGACGATCGAGTTCAATGGAGACTGGCATGAGTCTCTGCACATTTTTGCCAACCCTATGGAGCAAAACGTGCCGAGTCCAGACGATCCCAATGTGATCTATTATGGCCCGGGCGTACATGAGGTAACCCACGTCGAGGTAAAGGATGGTCAGACCGTTTATCTGGCTGGAGGGGCATACTTGCGCGCCGTGGTAGATCCTGACGAAGCGAAAATGGAGAAGGTAATCGGTCAGAACCAGACACCGCCTACTTTCTTTTTGGAGGGCACGAATATGACCATTCGTGGACGGGGGATCATCGATCAATCCGCCATCCCTAAAAAGAAACGACGCTATACCATTTTTGCGCAGCACTCCGATCAGGTGAGCATCGAGGGCGTGACCATCGTCGACCCTAGCCACTGGACGATCCCTCTACAGGCATCGGACAATCTGCATGTCGACAATGTCAAGATCATCGGCTGGAGAGGCAACTCCGACGGGGTGGATATCTCCAATAGCCGTACTGTTCTGGTCGAAAATTGCTTCATGCGCACCTTGGATGATGCCGTAGTGGTCAAGTCTTTTCCCGGCAAGGGAGAGGTCAGAGACATACATACCCGAAAGATCGTAGTATGGAACGAGCTGGCGCATGCCCTGAGCATAGGCGCGGAGATTCATGAAAATGTGAGCAATATCCTCTTCGAAGACTGTGACGTGATCCATGACGTAGGGCGCGAGACTGCCTTGCGCATTTACCATTGCGATGATGCATTGATCAGCGATGTTACCTTCCAAAACATAAGAGTAGAAGAAGCCCGCAGGCTGATCTCAGGCTGGATCGGGAAGACGCGCTGGACTGAGAGCGAGGAGCGTGGCAATGTGCGCAATGTGTTGTTCAAAGACATCGTGGCGACTTCCGCACCTATAGACACGACCCTCACGGGATTTCAGGACGGTTCGGATTGGAAGCCCTACATCATCCGTGACCATGCCAGTATGCAGCTCATCGGTTTTGACGAAGAGCATACCATCGAAGGGGTGATTTTCGACAATGTGGTATTGGATGGCAAAAAGGTGACGGCTGATCAGGTCACGATCAATGAGTTTGTGAAAGATGTGTCTTTCGAATAAGGAATAGGTAATAAAGGAAAGAAACCATGCAAAGGAAATTGGGGTTGTACATTTTGAGTCTTCTGGCAGTTGTACAGGTACAGGCACAGGCTGTGAAAGACACCGAAGGGAAGACTCACAAAGTGATCCAAGAAGTGGTGCGAATGCCTGCCGAAGATTGGCCAGTATTGACTAGCTACGATCAAGACCATATCGCCAGAATCGCCATGCCGATCGGTGGTATCGGGACGGGTACGGTATCGCTGGGAGGTCGGGGAGATTTGAGAGATTGGGCGATTATGAACACTGGAGCCAATGGTTATATACCTACCAGTGAGCACCGTGGATACATAGGGCCATTTTTTGCATTATTCACCCAGACAGCCGATGGCCAGCGTGCCACTCGGGCGCTCGAAGGACCCCTGGACGTGTCTTTATACGAAGGCCCTTTTGGGAGCAATACACCCAACCATGGTTTCCCTCGTTTCGATTCGTGCATATTCAAGGCAGCCTATCCCTTTGGACAGGTGTTGCTTTCGGACAGCGATATGCCTCTGGATGTGAGAATAAAAGCATTTAATCCCTACATCCCTGGAGATGCTGATGCCAGCGGAATACCGATAGCAGTGCTCACTTATGAGTTGACTAATCCCACGGATCAAGCCGTGAAGGCTTCTATTTCAGGCAACATGCCCAATTTCATAGGTATGGACGGATCAGATCAAGAAATGAAAGGGAGAGGTTTTTGGACCGCTACTGGCGCAAAAGATAATAAAAACGATTTCCGCAAGGACAACGGGGTACAGGGAATATACATGCGCTCTGAGGGCGTAGACCAAGGCGATGATGCCTGGGGAACGATGGCTTTGACTACCTCAGTAGACGAAAAGATCACCTACCGGACCTCTTGGAGCAAGGACGAGTGGAGCAATGCTCGGCTGGACTACTGGGATGATTTTAGCGCCGATGGGCAGCTCGAAGGCCGCTCTTCCAATGTGGAGGATAGACCCATGGGCTCGCTGGCAGTGGAGGTCACCGTGCCTGCCAATAGCAGTAGAGAGGTTACTTTTTACCTCACCTGGCACTTTCCTAATCGTATGAGTTGGTCTCCACTAGACGATGGTATAGACAATAGGTTGACGAATTACTACGCAACCCAGTATGCTGATGCCTGGGACGTAGCGGAAAAAGTGGTTCCTCAAATCCCCGAACTTGAAGGGAAGTCTTTGCAATTTGTCAATGCCTTTGTGAATAGCGATTTGCCAGATGTAGTCAAAGAATCCGCCCTGTACAACAGCAGTACGCTACGAACCCAAACCTGTTTTAGAACAGCAGACGGTAAATTTTTCGGATGGGAAGGCACGAGTAATGTAGGCGGGATTTGTCATGGATCTTGTACACATGTTTGGAATTACGAGCAGGCCACAGCGTTCTTGTTTAGCGGACTGTCTCGTTCGATGCGAGAAGTCGAGTTTGGACACGCCACCGATGATTTGGGTATGTTGAATTTCCGCGTCGGATTGCCATTGGAGCGAGCCACTTACTTTGATCGCACGGCAGCAGATGGTCAAATGGGAAGCATTATGCGGATGTACCGGGATTGGCAGTTGAGTGGAGACGATGAACTATTGCTCAAACTCTGGCCCAATGTAAAAAAGGCCATGGAATACTGCTGGATAGATGGAGGCTGGGATGCCGACAAAGACGGCGTGATGGACGGATGCCAGCACAATACGATGGATGTGCAGTATTTTGGTCCCAATCCGCAAATGGGCATTTGGTATCTGGGAGCACTGCGGGCATCGGAAGAAATGGCCAGATACACCGGAGATGTGAAATTTGCTAAAACCTGTCGTAAACTATTTGAGAAAGGCAGCAAATGGATTGATGACAACCTGTTCAATGGCGAATATTATATCCATTTGATAGAAGCACCAGAAAGTATAGATGACATCGCACCATCGCTCCTCAAGGGGTTAGAATCCAAGGATCTTGGCAATCCGGATTACCAGCTAGGCGAAGGATGTCTGGTGGATCAACTGGTAGGGCAATATCTCGCACACATATGCGGACTGGGCTACCTTACCGATGAGCAGAATGTAAAAACCACTCTGCAAAGCATCATGAAATACAACTATCGAGACGATAGCAATTCGGATTTCAACAGCATGCGTTCCTTTGTGCTAGGAGATGAAAAATCCCTCGTGATGGCCAGCTATCCGGGCGATCGTCCGAAACACCCCTTCCCCTATTTCACAGAAGCCATGACGGGATTTGAATACACTGCGGCTGTAGGGATGCTATACGAAGAGCAAACCGAAGATGGACTATTGAATATCAAAAATATCAGAGATCGCTATGATGGTCTAAAGCGAAACCCATTCAATGAGGCAGAATGCGGACATAATTATGCCCGCGCCATGGCGAGTTGGGGAGCTGTGTTGGCACTGTCAGGTTTTCAATATTCTGCGGTGGATCAGTCGATGGCTTTTGCCCCTTTCGAAGGTAGTATGTTTTGGTCCAATGGCAGTGCGTGGGGCGTGTGTACACAGTCTGGTTCTCAAGTAGAGCTGTCAGTAGCTCATGGGTCGGTGTTGTTGAGCTCTTTCTCTTTGACCGATGAGACCCAATTGATATTCGAAAAGCCACTAAAAATTGAGGCGGGCGAAAAGGCAGTTTTAGATATCAGATAAACAATACAACGGATTTTAGAAAGCTGATGAATATAGAAAGAAAGAAAATTGGTCTGATGCTGGCCTTGATAATCAGCACCTTTTGTGGATGTCAAAACGATTGGAAATCAGCATTTGATACTCAGTTGGCTGAGTTGGGTCATCGCAATTGGATTGTGGTTGCCGATTCGGCTTATCCTTCACAAAATTCGAAAGGGATTACCACACTGGTAACAGGTGAAAGCCAATCAGAAGTTTTGACCTACGTATTGCAGCAAATTGAATTAAGTCCTCATGTAAGGCCAAAGATTATGTTCGATCAAGAGTTGGCTTTTGTGACCGATCAGGATGCACCCGGAGTAGGGAGCTACAAGGAGGATTTAGATAGGTTATTGGGTAGTAGTGAAGTTGCTGAGATGTCGCACGAACAGATTATTGAACAATTGGATCGTGCCTCGGAGATGTTAAGGTATTGATTCTCAAAACCAATATGACGATCCCCTATACCTCCGTTTTTATCAATCTCGATTGTGACTATTGGAGTGAGGACAAAGAAAAGCGATTGCGAAGTGTCATGGGCAAAGCAGAATAACGAAAGATATGAATAGAAAAATAGGTTACTGGATCATTGGATTACTGTTGAGCCACAGCGCAATACAGGCAGCAGAAATAAAGGTCCATTCCATCACTGAATTAGCCAAATATGCAGCTCAGGATGGAAATATCGTTAGTATGCAACCTGGCGTGTACCAAATGAAGGAATACCTGACCGACAAAGTGGTGAAGAAAACGAAACCGGATGGTGTAGGCAGATATGCCATGATCGATTTTAGTGGTAGTGACAATACTTTTGATTTGACAGGAGTAACTATAGAAGTGGATACCGAACTCTTGAGCATTTTTAAGGCTCGAGTCATCGAATTATATGTGAGAGGAAACAACGTCCACATCAAAGGGCTGACAGTCACAGATATTGGAAATCATCCTACATTCAAAGGAGGTCATTCCATGACTGTAGCAGGAGAGAATGTAAAAATAGAGAAGGTAACACTCAATATCAGTGGTTCGTCACCTTATGGCTATGGCGATTTGTTGGGTAAAGGTGGAGGAGCACTCGTTCGTTTACAAAAGCATAGCGGGATGTGTATCGAAGGACTCAACGACAGCATAGTAGATAGTTCTATTTATTCGAAAGCCTTTGGTCACTGCTTTTTTGTGCAGGGCGGTCGAAATGTCTATTTCGAAAATTGCTACGCTGAAGGTGTGACCCGAACGACCGATGCGATGCTCGCCGAAACTTCTGGATTGGCGTATGACAATAGCTTTGCATCCGTATACACTAATTACAGCGGGGAGAAGTTGATCCCAAGAGGCTACACCAAGTCACTTAACGAATGTGGCTTTCGAATGTACGGAAAAGGTGGAGTAAAAGGGATCAAAACTGGAGCCGTGACAGCAGTCAACTGTAAGGCAAAAAACACACGGATCGGTTTTGCTTTTGGGAAGATCACAGACGATGTATTGATCAAAGATAGTGAAACCATAGGGTGTGAAGTGGGCTACAATGTAGGAGGAGTCACGGTCCAAAATAGCCGTGGTGATGTTGCCCATGGTCCTTTGTTGTACGTGTATGGAGATCAACCATCCCATGTGGAGATGTTTCTTCTGCCCACTGAATCTCAGACTACCGTACATGCGCTAGCACTCATCTCTGGCTATGACCATCAGGTGACCCTAAGCAAATGGAGAAATATGACAAGAGGACAATCGCACCCCATCAGAATCGGCACCACACGACCACCTGCTAACAATGGTTTTAGCCCTTTGGGCTCGACTCCTACCTCTGGTGTAGTGCTACGTAACTCGACTGATATGCCTGTAGAGCTGAATGCAAAAGCGAGTCGCAATAAGATAATAACCAATGGAGCTGTAGAAGATCTTGGAGTTGACAATGAAATAGAATCTTCGAAGTATTCTTATGAGAGGTGAAAAAAATCGTTGCGCGTATGAATAAAACTTCCCAGTGCTAGGTGAGTGAAGCCAAAACCTTTGGGTCTTCTTCTGTGAAACAATTGCTCTCAAAGTAATAAGTGCTATTTTGGATCATATATGTAGCTATTTGAGCCATAAGTTATGCCCTCGTCCATGTGTCGTCACTAGCTTTAAATTTTAAAGGAGGGCGATAATGGACTTTCATCAAGAAACTAACTTGATAAGGACATGTTGCCAAAACTATAGCATCAAACTAGCATGATTCGAAAGCATATTTTTTTCTTCATGGCCATGATTTCAATTGAGATGGCTCATGCACAAAACCCCATATTCACACACTTGTACACCGCCGACCCATCACCACACGTCTGGCCCAATGATGAGCGGCTATGGGTCTATACCACGCGCGACGAGCCCGGATCCAACAACCACTATGGCATGACAGACTACCATGCTTTTTCTACCACAGATATGGTCAACTGGACGGATCATGGTCGTATCCTGCATTTAGACAATGTCGATTGGGCCGAGAGTCACGCCTGGGCAATGGATGCTGCTTATTATAGAGGCCAATACTATATCATCTACTGTATGAAAGAAGCCGGAATTGGGCTGTTTCGTACTGGGGTGGCGCGGAGCGATGTGCCTGAGGGACCATTCACCGATCTGGGCTATATCAAGGGGGTAGAGTTTGGTCAGGATCCGGCCATCTTTATCGACGAAGGGACACCTTACTTGTTTTGGGGGCATGACCGAAAATGTTTCGCCGCAGAGTTGAATGAGGACTTGATGTCTATCAAACCAGAGACTTATGTGGAATTGACTTCACAACTCACGCACGTATTCGAAGGGCCCTGGGTGCACAAGCGTCAAGACAAATACTATCTGACCTATCCAGGCCTGACTCCACGCAGATGGCCTGAGAAGATGTTTTATGCAGTGGCCGATCAGCCGTTGGGTCCTTATGATTATAAGGGAGTATTTATCGACGATTTCGAAGGGCAAAGTGGTACCAATCATGGAGGCACTGTTACCTACAAAGGGAAAGACATCATGTTTTATCACAGCGCCTGGCTGTCTGGTGGCTTGAGCGAAACTCGTTCGGTGATGGCAGACTATCTGGAGTACGACAAGAAAGGAAACATCATCCCGATAGTCCCTTCCAAAGAAGGTTTGGGCAAAGCCAAACGCACCAAAACGACCATACACCTGGAGGCGGAGAATGGTTTTGCTGCTGGCGGAGAACTGTACAATGTCTTTGTAGATACCTGGATCAAAGGCTACAGCGGCAAGGGCTATGTGACCAACTTCGACAACCCCTACGATCACGTGACCATGCTGGCGCAAGTGGCCAAACCGGCCAAGTACCGTTTCAAAGTGAGGTACGCTTCGCCTGATGGTGAATCCAACCACGACATCCTGATCAATAGTCACCAGTACCGGGAGTTTAAGTTTCCCCAATCCACGGTGTTCACCACGATCGATTTTGGTATCGTAGAGCTCAAAGCAGGTGACAATCAGGTGAGAATTTTCAAAAGAAACTGGAAACCCTCCGAAGGGCAGCTGGCCATCGACTACATCGAGTTGGAGCAGGTGTTTGACGATGAAATAAGCAAATAAGAATTTCCTTCTGGGGTTAGGATTCCTGGACGGGTGAATTAGAAAAGACGAATAAAGAAGTAAAGTTGATATGAAAAACATAGTATTACTACTATTGGTGCTGGCACAAGCTGGCATGACCTGGGCACAAAAACCGGTCACTGTAAGTGCAAAGTCCAAAGGAGAAAAGTTCGAACACTTTTGGAGCAAGAGTGTAGGGGCAGGGCGAGCCAACGAAGGCCTGCGTGCCGGATGGCTGGAGCAGCTGGAGATGGTACAGCAGAACTGTGGATTCGAGTATGTGCGATTCCATGGCATCTTCCACGACGATATGTTCCCCGTCTTCGAGAAGGATGGTAAGATCACCTACAACTGGCAGTACATCGACGATCTGTTTGATCGTATGCTGGATCTGAACGTACGACCTTTTGTGGAGTTGGCGTTTTTTCCTACCCCTCTAGCAGCCGAAAACAGCAAGACGCAGTTTTGGTGGAAAGCCAACATCACACCCGATGAGTCTAAGTACGATGAGTGGCACAATCTGGTACAGGCCTTTACGCAGCACTGTGTGGATCGCTATGGTATTGACGAGGTGCTCACGTGGTATTTCGAGGTATGGAATGAACCTAACCTATACTATGGTTTTTTCGACGGGACTAAGTCACAGTACTTTGAGTTGTATAGACAATCTGTACTTGCTGTGCGATCGGTAGACGAGCGTTTGAAAGTAGGAGGGCCATCGAGTAGCAACTTCGTAGCAGATGGCAGGTACGACGGAGAGGTGGAGAGTAGAGATGGTGATTTGATCACCTTTACTGCAGACAATATCAACGACTTAGAGTGGAAAGGCTCTTGGATTGAAGATTTCTTAGCCTTTTGTGAAGAAGAGAAACTCCCGATGGATTTTATATCTACCCACCCTTACCCTACGGATTACCCATTCAACCCCACAACGGGCAAAGGGAAAGATTTTTCACGATATGTAAACTCCACAAAAGACGATATAGAATGGCTCAATGAGGTGATCAAAAAAAGTGCCTATCCTGATGCAGAAATCCACCTCACAGAGTGGAATACCAGCCCCAATAGCCGCGATGCGATGCATGACTTCTTGCCTCCAGCAGCTTATATCACCAAGGTCAACTTGGATTGTATTGGACTGACTAACTCGCTGGCTTTTTGGACATTCACCGATATTTTTGAGGAAAAAGGCGGTGGAGAAAGCATCTTTCATGGCGGATTTGGTATGATCAACTATCAGGGCCTGGTGAAGCCCTCGTATCATGCCTACCGCATGTTGCATCAGTTGGGCGATGAGCAACTTTATAAAAACGATTACCTCTTCGTGAGCCGAGATTCTGGCGATGGAAGGATTGTATCGTTGGCCTACAACTACCCAGAAGATCACTACAAAGCAGTACCTTCAAGTATCCGAAAAATAGACAAATACGAAAATGGTAAAAGTAGACAACTGAAATTTAAACTCACTGATTTGAAACCAGGGGCACAGTTCAAACTAGAAGTGTTGGATTGGGAAAGTGGCAATATCTACAACTACTGGGAATCGATGGGCAAGCCAGAGCCACCGACACGTGAGCAGATCAAGGTGATGAAGCAGTATGCAGAGAACCTAAAGACGGAACTTGTCACGGCGGATAAAAAGGGGAATATAGAGATTGATCGGGAGCTGACTCCATGGAGCTTGGTGCTGATCGAGCAGATTGATTAAGGGATTATGAAAAGAAATATTGAGTACGTATATGGGCTAGTCTTTTTGCTGGTATTGGGGTCTTGTGCTCCATCCAGCATGGAAGTGAAGTCAGATAGAGAGCACTTGAAACTGTGGTACGACGAGCCAGCACCCAACTGGAACGAGGCACTGCCTATCGGCAATGGTCGCTTAGGTGCCATGGTTTTCGGTGTGCCTGAGCAGGAGAATATCCAACTCAACGAAGGTACGCTTTGGTCAGGAGGGCCACATCGAAATGACAACCCCGAAACCAGAGATGTTTTGCCCGAAATGCGCCAACTGCTTTTTGACGGTAAGTACAAGGAAGCCCATAATCTGGCCAACGACAAGTTAATCTCCAAGACTTCTCACGGCATGCCTTTCGAGACCGCTGGCAACCTGTATTTCAAGTTTGACGGTCATGACAATTACAGTGACTATTATCGTGAGCTGGATATCAGTGGGGCCATCCAAAGGACAAGCTATACAGTAGGTGGAGTAGCTTTTCAACGCGAGGTTTTTACATCTTTTGCCGATCAGGTATTGGTCGTGCGACTCACGGCGAGCGAACCAGGGCAGATTAGCTTCACTTCTACCATGGACCGTCCCAAACCGGAGTTGGTGACGATATCCACTGAAGGCAATGATCTGTTGAAAATGGTCGGTCGAAACAACGACCGAAAAAGCAAACGTCTGCCTGAAGATGCAGCAGGTACCGAAGGAAAAATCAAATTCGAAACAAGGGTCAAATTTGTGCCCGAGGGTGGGGAGCTGATAGCATCGGATACCTCGCTGACTGTCCGAGAAGCGAATAGCGTGACGGTCTATGTGTCGATAGCTACCAATTTTGTCAATTATCTCGACGTGTCTGCCGATCAGCATGAGCGTGCAGTAGGCTATCTCAAGGCTGTAGAAGGCAAAACTTATGAAGAACTAAAAACGACACACACACAGTATTATCAGCAGTTTTTCGATCGCGTGGCGCTTGATTTGGGACAGACCGAAGAAGCAAATAAACCCATCGACGAGCGTATCAAAAACTTTAGTACGGTCAACGACCCAGCTCTGGCTGCATTGTACTTTCAATACGGACGTTACCTGCTGATCAGTTCATCACAGCCTAGTGGGCAGCCAGCCAACCTGCAGGGGATCTGGTGCAACGAGCTCAACCCACCGTGGAAGAGTGCCTACACCATCAATATCAATACAGAAATGAACTACTGGCCGGCAGAGGTGACGAACCTGTCGGAGATGCACGAGCCGTTGATCGAGATGGTCAAAGAACTGTCCGTAGCAGGCCAGCAGACCGCTGAGGTCATGTATGGCGCTGACGGGTGGGTCACCCATCACAATACAGATCTGTGGCGTATCTGCGGACCTGTAGATGGTGCTACCTGGGGCGTATGGCCTATGGGCGGGGTGTGGCTGTCGCAGCACCTATGGGACAAGTACCAGTATAGCGGAGACTTGACCTATCTGCGAGAAGTATACCCGGCCATGAAGGGGGCGGCACAGTTTTGTCTGAGTGCCTTGGTGCCTGAGCCGGAGCATGGATGGCTGATTATATCACCCTCCACCTCGCCCGAAAACCGTCCAGCGCATTTTCCCAATATGGTCAATATCCAGTACGGCGCTACTATGGACAATGAGTTGGTCTTCGATATCCTGACCAAAACTGCCGCAGCGGCCAAGTTGCTAGGAGAAGATGCCGAGATGATTGATGAAATAGCGCAGACCTTGCCGCAGCTTGCACCGATCCAAATCGGTCAACATGGGCAAATCCAGGAGTGGATCCAGGACTGGGATGATCCTGAAGACAAGCACAGGCACGTCTCGCATCTCTACGCTCTGCAACCCTCCAATCAGATATCGCCTTACCGCAATCCGGAGCTTTTCGAGGCGGCCAAGAATGTGCTGATCTACAGAGGTGACCCATCTACCGGTTGGTCGATGAACTGGAAAATCAACCTCTGGGCGCGACTACTCGACGGCAACCATGCTTATAAGCTCATGGGCGAACAGATCAAACTTGTAGGCAGACCCGACTCACCAAAGGGGGGAGGTACTTATGCCAACATGCTAGACGCTCACCCACCGTTCCAGATCGATGGCAATTTTGGATTCACCTCCGGACTAGCCGAGATGCTGTTGCAGAGCCATGACGGAGCGATCCATTTGCTGCCAGCGCTTCCCGATGTCTGGCCTGAGGGCAAGGTGACCGGGCTCAGGGCCAGAGGAGGTTTTGTGATTGAGTCTATAGAGTGGCGCGAGGGACAATTGGTGGAGGCTAAAATCCGTGCTACGCTCGATGGCAACCTTAGAGTCAGGTCATACAGTGCATTGTCCTTGGATGGAAAAAAACTAAAGAAAGCGAAAGGAGAAAATCCCAACGCTTTCTACCAGACGCCAGAGATCCAGCAGCCATTGATCTCCGAAAAGGCCAAGCTAGAAGGGTACACACCACCTAAGAGTAATGTCTATGATATCGAGATGCAGGCTGGTGACCAGATTACTTTGATAGGAAAATGAAAAAAAGAAAAAAGAAAAATACAATAGGGCAGTTTCTAGTAGTAGGTTGCTTGATTCTGGCGTTGGTAGGCTGTGAGTCGACATCATTGCCGCAAAAAGATTCCCGGCCCAACGTCATCTTCGTAATGCCGGACGATATCAGTCACAGCGCATTTTCATACTACAAAGAAAATGCACCTCAGACGCCCAATATTGACAATTTCGCAAAGGAGTCGGTTCGACTCACGGATTTTCATGTCTCGCCGAGTTGCTCGCCTACTCGTGCAGCGCTGCTTACGGGTAGACCTGCCGATGTAGTAGGTGTCTGGCACACGATCAATGGCCGCAACATGATGCGAGCCGATGAGATCACCATGGCGGATATCTTCAAAGCGAACGGCTATGCGACAGGCTTGTTTTTCAAGTGGCACTTGGGAGATAATTACCCTTTTCGTCCGAAAGATCGTGGCTTTGAGCATGTAGCTTGGATCAAAGGTGGAGGTACGGGACAGCAGCCTGACTATTGGGGCAATACCAATCAAACCGCCAGCGTGTGGGTCAACGATGAGTTGGTCAAAATGACCGATGAAGACGATGGTATAGAAGGAGCTTTTACGACTAATTTCTTCATGAACCGAGCCATGGATTTTATGGAAGAAAACATCCAAAAGGAGAAGCCTTTCTTTGCCTACATACCGCTAGGTACGGCCCACGCACCACATGTGATGCCACCAGATGCGCGCGAAGGTGTGAGTGCCAAAGTGGGTACCATTGAGAACATTGACAAGAACTACGGGCGCTTGCTGCAATTTTTGGAGGACAAAGGTATTGCGGACAATACCATTTTGGTTTTCACTACTGACAATGGTGCCGGGGGCTATCTGCGTGGAGGCAAAGGCTCCAACTATGATGGCGGGACACGGGTGCCTTGTTTTGTTCGATGGCCCAATGGCAACCTGGGAGGCAAAGGCCAAGGCCGAGAGGTCGACGTACTGACTGCCCATATAGACTGGTTGCCTACTTTTATGGATGTATTGGGATTGAAGGATTTGGGAAACAGACCAGAGAAACTCAAAATCCGAGGGCGCAGTTTTCTGCAATTTTTGGACGAAGATCCGATCAATGATCCTGAAGATTACAAAAACAGAGCGGTCACGATCAACGATATGTGGACGGAATTTCCCCAGAAATACAAAAAGCTATCAGTCAAAAAAGACAACTGGCAGGGAGATCAAATTGTGAATAAATGGCGTTTGATCCGAAACAGTAGCGATACGGATTGGGAACTCTACGACGTGCTGGTAGATCCCAAACAAGAAAACAATATCATTGACAATCCTGATCATGCCGATGTGGTGGCTGAGCTACAGCAGGAGTACGAAGAGTGGTGGCAATTGGTCGATGCGCGATCAGACGAGTACACGCGCATCATAGTAGGCAGCGAAGAAGAGCCCGAGTCTCATCTTTTGGCGCATGATTTTCATGGTACGGTCATCTGGAATCAGGACAATGTGAAAAAAGGATCGACGGGTAGTGGCTTTATTGCGGTCGAATTTGATCAATCTGGGACTTACGATTTCGATCTGCGCCGCTGGCCCAAAGAGATCGAGGAAGAAACAACCCTGAGCGCTGCGGGTCCTGGTCAAGCACTGGATATTGCTACAGCACGGGTCAAAATATGGAATGGTGAAGAGGTCTTTGTAGACCAGACCAAACAAGCAGATTCAGAGGCCGATGGTGTAGAGTTTAGGGTCGAAAATCTGCCCAAAGGGCCGGCTTTCGTTCAGACTTGGTTTTACAATGCCGCTGGCGATATGGAGGGCGCCGTTTATTACAACTATGTACAACTGACCGATGAATAGACTAAAAACACTTCTTGTTATTTTGTCTCTTGTCAGCTACCTGAGGGTAGATGCTCAAGAGGATAGTGGGCTCCATCTAGGCATAGCACCTGTCGAGGGAGGCCTGCAGATGGAGGACTATTGGGTATGGGGCAGCTCGGTGGTCAAGGGGGAAGACGGACAGTATCACATGTACGCTTCACGATGGCCCAAGTTCCTGCCTTTTCACCCGGGGTGGATGATCAGGTCGGAGATCGTACATGCCGTGTCGGATACGCCCGAGGGGCCATACCGCTTCAGCGAAGTAGCACTGGGGTCCCGAGGAGCCCAGTACTGGGATGGTAGATCCTGTCACAATCCCAAAATCGTCAAACACAAGGGCAAGTATCTGCTCTACTACATGGGATCTACACACCCATTCGAGGAGGTGATAGAGGAAAACGTGGCGGCATTCGACCTACGGAGCAAATGGTGTATCGCTGGTCGCTGGCGCAAGCGGGTGGGACTGGCCATAGCCGACAGCCCGTATGGTCCTTGGGAGCGGCTCGACGAACCTATTTTGGATGTAAAGCCGGATAGCTTTTACAGTTTCCTCACGTCCAATCCCTCTCCGCTCTTCAAGGAGGACGGATCCGTCGTCCTGCTGTTCAAAGGGCGCAGCTATCGCGAAGATGAAATCACGCATACCGGACAGTTTATCGGTGTGGCCACCGCGCCTGCCTATGATGGGGCATACACCGTGGTGGGGGATGAGCCTGTTTTCTCTTCCGAGCAATTCGGTGAAGTGGAAGATCCACATCTGTGGAGTGATGAGCAGGGCTTTCACATGATTGCCAAAGACATGACAGGAGACATCATCGGCGATGGCAACCACCATGGAGGCGTGCTCGCGCACTCTGAGGATGGCATCCATTGGGTGCTGGACGAAAACCCGCTGGCCTACACCCGCACAGTAACCTGGGACAATGGCCAGACCATCAAGCAAGGACAGCTCGAAAGACCATTTGTGTTTGTGGAGGATGGCCAGCCGACGCATATCTTTTTTGCCACCATGGACGGCCCAGGTGGTTTTGGCAATGGGACGAAAACATGGAACATGGTGATCCCAGTAGTAAATGACAAGGAGGATTTGAAATCAAAAAAGCAATGATGAAGCAAATATTTGGGGTACTGGCGGTGTGTATAGTATTCGCCGCGTGCCAGACCAAGACAAAGCCAAGTGAAACCGATACGATACTCGTTTACAGCCTTACAGAATGGAAGCAGTATCTCGACAAAAGCCACGTCCGGGTCAAGCTGGAGCCAGGCAACTACCAAATCGACGAGGCGGACAATATACGGTTCATCAGGATCACGGGCGATGATGCCTATTTCGATCTCAGAGGGGTGAGGTTTATGGTCGATACCAAGCTCTTTAGCCGGCCCGACCTGGCCAAAAGCGACGATGGCAATAGTATGTACTGTGCCATAGAGGTGTCGGGCGATCGCGTTACCCTCGAAGGCTTGTATATCGAGACCTATGGCGATACACCGGGCCGACAAAGCAAAAACAAGATGTTTAATATCGTGGGAGAGGGTGATGTGTTGAAAAATGTGGAGGTACGCACGACCGGTTCTAGCCCCTGGGGCTTTGGCTACTTGTATGGCCTAGGAGGTGGTGATGTACGCAAGATGAACGGCATCCGTGTAGGCTATCCCGCCAAGGATGTGAAACTGCTGGGCTGTAAAGTACACATGCGCGCCATGGGGCATGCCATCTTTCTGCAGGGAGCGGAAAACACGCTGATCGAAAACTGTCACGTGGATGGACTGCTCCGCACCACTGATGCCATCTTGGCGGAAACCTCAGGCTATGCTTTTGACCGAGATTTTTATGCCGGCAAAGGCGGCTATGTAGAGGGTACTCTGATTCGCGAAGACGGAAAGATCATGCCAGGAGAGATTATTTCTCTAAGTGAGGATGGCATACGCATGTACCCAGAGTACAACGGCCACAAAACAAAAAATACGACCGTGAAGAACTGTACGGTCACCCAGATGCGTCGCGGGATCTGCACGGGCCTGAGTACGTCAGGCGACAAGGTGATTGATTGTGTGGTGCGCGACTGTGTGGCTACTGGCTACAATGTGGGCAATGCCGACACGCTGATCAACTGCAGCGCGGATGCCAAGTATGCAGAGGCTTTTTGTGTTCCCTATACCAACGCAAAAAATGCCTATGTAGAGATGAACATCCTCGACAGCCGTAACGGGATGGCCAACGATCTACTGGCCAAGATCAATGGAGAAGGCCACCACGTGATCGTGAAAACGGCCAACGAAGACTACATCCCCTCGTCGATGGCCATCAAGCTGGCTTCATGGCAAGGGTATGGCAACTTTAATAAAAAAGCCACGCCCCTCGCCACAGATGTTGTGCTCGATAATCAGACAAACTGCAAAGTCCTTTCTTATCCAGGCGTGAAGGATACCGAGATAAACAGTAAGGGTGAAATAATAAAAGAAGCGAAGCAAGATCAACGACTCATTATCAATTAGTATATCGAGTACTGGTTCGAGGGAGTATGGACGTATCGTATCGAGAAAAATAGATCAATAGGAGATTAGATTTAACAAAGATGAATGATAAAATGAAACTGTCTGTTTTCATGGTCAGCCTAGTGGTGAGCCTAGTGGTGAGCCTGAATGCGTTTGCCCAGACCTCCGTCAATTCCCTTGAGGAGCTGATGCCTTATCTGACTCAGGATAGTGTGGAGGTAGTACTCAAGCCGGGAGTCTACACCATTTCTGCCAAAGAGGTAAAGAAGGGCAAGTACAATGCACAAACGCAAATCAAGAACAACTCCAATGTTTTATTGCTGTTTACTGGCAGCCATAGTGTGTATGATTTTACGGACGTGACCATTCAGGTCGAGACCGAGGTTTTCTCTTCTTTCCCGAATGGGGATGAATTTTACGAGATGCAGATCATCGGTAATCACAATGTACTCAAGAATTTGACCCTGATAGACAAAGGGTCTGTACACGACGCACCTACTCGCCGCGGGACCAATATCGTGATGGATGGGGCGAACAACCGAGTCGAAGGTTTTCATATCACGACCAGGGGTGCTTATCCCTATGGCTATGGCGAGGCTTTTGGCAAAGGAGGAAAGAGCGTGATTCCGCATAGGAAGCATTCTTCTTTTCTCGTAAGAGGCTATAAAAATCATGCGAAAAATTGCACGATCATACACCGGTCTTATGGCCATGCCATTTTCATGCAGGCTGCCGATTGGCCGATTATTGAGGACTGCTATGTAGAAGGTATAATGCGTTCTACAGACGACATGTGGACAGAAAAGGGAAGCGGATCTGATGCAGACAAAGTTGATTTCAAGACTGTGTGGGGTTATGATCTGCCCAAGGGCTATAGGCTGTGTCTGGGCGAAGAGGGGATCCGTGCTTACAACGGAGGCGAGACCATCATCGATGGAAAAGAATACCGCCGGGGTACCTCCAATCCTACCATCATCAACTGCACGGTCAAGAATATGCGCGCAGGGGTCACACTGACCCATGCGACGGGTCAGAAGTATGTATCTGGCACGACTGTGATAGGTTGTGAAAGAGGATTTTGTATAGGGACGGGAGATATTGTGGACTGCTATGCCGATACCCAGCATGGGCCGGCTTTGGGTGTGGATTATGCAAGTGACCAGGGCATGACGGCAGACATCACCCTGCTGCCCTATGAAGGGGCGAGCTACAACGGAAGTGGCCATGCAGCCATCATCATAGGTAGCAACCACAAAGTCACACTACGCAATGCAGTACCCGATCCTGACCAAAATCTCAAAATCAATATCGGAGGGGACAACCGCACCATCGGTATGCTAGGCAAAGATGAAAACTACTCCGCCTCCAATATCGTCCTGCACAATCTCTCTGGCTATCCTGTCGTACTCGACGACAACAGTCGAAACTGTACGGGTGTCTCCGCAGGGGAGGTCATTGACGAAGGAGAGAATAATCATATTTTCAAAGAGAAGATTTTAAAGAAGTGACAATCCAAGCGATGGGAAGTCATAAAATGAATCTGAAATGTCACCATCGCATTAGCGCAGCTATAATTCCATGGCTTTTCATGATACTTTTTTTAGGGGAATTATGTTGCACCGCTCAGCAGATTGGAGATCCAAAACTGATGGTCTCCTATAAGCACCCCGAAAAAATAATTCAACTTGGTCCAGATCATTATTTAATTGATTTCGGCAAGTCTTTTTTTGGAACGGTCTCTCTCAGCCTAAAGAGTAATCATGCAGGAGGTTTAGTGATTCATCTGGGGGAAAAATTATCGGACAATCAAATTGATAGAAACCCTAGAGGAACAATACGTTACCAGAAGATAGTGATGGGAAATCTGTTAGCAGGACAGGGTTACATTGTCAAGCTTCAATCTGATAAACGAAATACAAATGACAGAGCAATTCATCTACCCGATTCACTCGGAGTGGTTATGCCATTTAGGTATTGTGAAATAGAAAATCTGCAGGTTCCGATAGAAGACATGGAGCTATTTCAAAAGGCTATTTATGCGGAATTTGATGACACGGCAGGTTACTTCTCTTCGTCAAATAAAACACTGGATCAGGTATGGAATCTTTGCAAGCACACCATCAAAGCGACTACATTTACTGGATATTATGTGGATGGTGATAGGGAAAGAATTCCATATGAGGCAGATGCTTATATCAACCAGCTCAGTCATTATAGCGTGGATGATAACTATGCCATTGCCAAACGGACCAACGAATATTTTATAGACCATCCCACATGGCCTACGGAGTGGCTGTTACATACGGCAATGCTCTTTTATCAGGATTACATGTACACGGGCGATTTGACCTTGATCAGGAAACATTATCAAGTACTTAAAGTCAGAACACTACATGATTTGGCTAGGGAAGATGGACTGATTTCCAGCAGATCACATCGCTTGGATTCTGCATTCATGTTAAAACTCGGTTTCAAAGACCCCAAAACGAAGGTTCGGGATATTGTGGACTGGCCTCCAGCACAAAAAGACTCCTATTGGAAGCTAGCAACAGAAGAGGGTGAAAGGGACGGCTATGACATGGGGGTAGAGATCAATACCGTGGTGAATGCTTTTTACTACCACAACCTTGTTTTGATGACCGAGATTGCCAGGATGCTTGGTGAAAGTGATGATGCCAAAAGGTTTGCCAAAGAGGCTGAAATGGTTCGTACAATGATCAACGAAAAGCTGTTGGACAAAGCAAAAGGAGTCTATATTGATGGAGAGGGGTCTTCACATTCATCGTTGCATGCCAACATGATGCCACTGGCTTTTGGATTGGTTCCTGATCAATACAAAATGACTGTTGTAGATTTTATCAAAACCCGTGGCATGGCTTGTAGCGTATATGGTGCGCAATACCTGCTTGAAGCTCTATATCAGGCCGGAGAAACCGAATATGCTTTCAAGCTAATGACCGACACGACCACTGATCGGTCTTGGTGGAACATGATCCAACTGGGTGCTACCATGACACTAGAAGCCTGGGATATGAAGTATAAACCCAATCTTGACTGGAACCACGCATGGGGCACAGCACCATTGAACATTGTCGTACGACACCTTTGGGGAATCACTCCTATTCAGCCAGGGTTCAAGCAGGTGGAGGTTCAACCCCAGTTGGGGGAGTTGACTTTTTCTGAGATCAAAACCCCTACCATCATGGGGAATATAATCGCGCGGCATCAGCAGGTTAACGAAAAAGTGAACTACACGATCGAGTTGCCAGAAGGCATGTCAGGGATATTCATAGTTCCAAAAGGATATCAACCAACGAAAAGTAAACAAAGGCAAGAAATAATCAAGTTGTCTTCTGAAGTCAATAAGATTAAGCTTAGAGTGATTTCAAAAGACTCATTGGTGGATACTGAATAATAGAATAATGAAGAAGAAAACGAGCTGGCTGTATGTGATATATTGTTTCGGAGTAATATTGATTCTGGGATGTTCTAGTGAAGGGAAGAAAGAAACAAGAAGCTCATTGATACTGGATATGGTACATCACAATCCAGGTGAACCTCCTTACGAAAGTGCTTATGTAGATCCGTCTGTGATCAAAGAAATGGGGTATAATGGGAAAGTATATTTCCTGTTTGAATCTCCTACTTTGGCAATTAATTGGGAGTCTCTGGATCCAGATATACTACCAAAAGGCACACCAGCTCGAAAGTGGGTGGATGAAAAGGCTGGAATGATACACGCCATGCATGCAAAGTGCGAAGCACAGGGACTGTCGATCTATGCCATGTCTGATCTTATGCTTTTCCCCAAACGGTTAATTGAAAAATATGGGATAGAAGAAGTTTTTGGTGACCCTAAAGACAGTATTACTCAGAAATTGCTTCGCATTCAGATTGATGAGATTTTTTCTCAATTTCCAAAGATGGATGGATTGGTGGTACGGATTGGAGAAACATACCTGCATGATGCACCCTATCATCAAGGGCACATTCAAGACAAGAGCAATGCTCAAAAGACCATTATTCCTTTGATGCAGTTGTTGAGAGAGGAGGTTTGTGTCAAAAGAGATAAACAACTCATTTTTAGGTCATGGAGATCGTTTGACGTAGATGCAGATACCTACATGGCCATAAGTGATGAGGTAACCCCACATCACAATTTGATCATGAGTGTCAAGCATTGTGAAGGGGATTTTCATCGTTCCACACCATTTAGCAAAGTTATAGGTATGGGACGACATCAGCAGATGATAGAGGTGCAGTGCTCAAGAGAGTATGAGGGCAAGGGTGCTTATCCCAACTATATAGCCAATGGTGTTATAGAAGGGTTTGAGGAGCATCGAGGTATGCCAAAGGAACAATTTAATTCCATACGCCAGTTTGCCCAAACTAAGCCAGAGATGTTTGCTGGGGTGTTTACATGGTCGAGAGGTGGGGGCTGGGATGGCCCCTATATCAAAAACGAAATGTGGGCAGATGTGAATGCTTGGGTGATGGCGCAGTGGGCGCAAAAACCCGATCAGAAAGAGGAAGAAGTCTTTAAGCGGTATGCCGTTGATCGTCTAGGATTGGAAGAATCAGAAGTTAAAAAATTTAGAAAAATGTGCCTTTTGTCTGCCGATGCTGTGGTTAGAGGTAGGAATTCGGTAGAGCATGATATGAATGAATGGTGGACAAGAGATCAAGGCATTGGTTTCCCCAAATCCAACCAAAATCCACAAAGACAACAACGAAACCTAAATCAAAAAGATGAATCGTTGGAAATTTGGAGGGAAATTGTGGAACTGGCAAAGTCTATAAATTGGCCCAATGATGATATGCGGGAACATGCCATTGGCTCATCGCTGTATGGACTGCACCTTTATGAAATTTATCGAAGTGTGATTCATATCTCCGATGCTGAAGCAAGACTCGACAGGGGTGCCTTAAAAAAATGGATAAACGAATATGACTTGGCATGGATCAAATATGGCAAGTTGTTGGATCAATATCCTTCGTTGGCCAGCCTGTATTCCAAAGATTATGTTAGGCATATTAAAGATCCAGCAGACAAGAGGATCAATGAATTGAGGGGAGATATGTGATTTTTGGTATAGCATGTCGACATGGTTATTCGTTATTATTTTTATCAAAGCATTTTAACACAACTTTGTCATCCACTCCGCTATGAAATGTGACCAAGGAAGACCAAAATAGTATCGTCTTGACGATGTTCGGCTATGAGTGTGGCAGGTCACCTACTTTTCTGAGTCATGTATTATTGTTTTTGAATCATGAGCGATATGCTCGTTGCTACATCAGTATGTGCGATTGATTTTCCTGTTTTTAGTTATACAATGCTTGTAACACGTTAAAAATGAGCTGTTTTCATGTTTTTTGTGAGTCATGTGTTATCAATATTGACTCATGAGTCATGCATTCTTTCTGTGCTTATCAGAATATTTGAGATAAGCATATTATGAATTTTTAACTAAACAAAAAGAAGCATGAAACGAAAGACTATTACTCATGCTGTGTACGATTGTGTACATAGCAAACTAAAGCGGCTGGTGGCACTGGCCGTGTTATTGCTCACGATGACGACTGTTTACGCGCAGACGACCGTCAGTTCATTGAGTCAATTGATCCCCTATCTGGATGACGACAATGTCAACGTCAAACTCGCCCCTGGCACGTATAGTGTGACAGCCAATGATGTGAGTACTGGGGCTATTGGCAAGTACTGGCAAGGCACGACTCACCTAGGCAATTCTTTCAATGTTTTCCTCTTTGAAGGAGACAACAGCACGTATGATTTTACAGGTGTCACGATCAACATCGAAACCAAAACAGCACAGTCTGTAGGCAATGTGGATTTTCATGAGTTTCGTATCATAGGTAGTGATAACGTAATACTGAACCTGACAGTAGTCGATGATGGTTCGGTGAATGATCAGCCTACCAAAAGAGCGACAAATGTAGTACTCGATGGTGCCAATAACCGATTGGAGGGATGTCATTTTACGGTGAGGGGTTCTTACCCATATGGCTATGGAGATATTTTTGGCAAGGGTGGAAGTAATGTCATTGCCCACAATAAGCGTAGCGCTTGTTTAATTAGAGGAAATTCCAACCATGTGAAGAACTCTACCTTTATCTGTCGCTCGTATGGACACGGTATATTTTTTCAGGGAGCGAATGATCCGATCGTAGAAGGCTGCTATGTAGAAGGAGAATTGCGGTCTACCAATGAAGTATTGGCAGAGGAAGGTTCGGGAAGCCCTGCTGACAATGTCGACTTTCAAACGATATGGGGCTTTAATTTGAATGACATCACTGGCAACTATTATTTCAGTTTGCAAGAAGACGGCATCCGATCTTACAATGCAGGGGAGACTGTCATAGATGGTGTGGAATACGACCGAGGGGTAACTAACGCCACAGTACTGAACAGTACAGTAGTCAAGATGCGCTCAGGCGTGACGATCGGATGGGCATCAGGGACCAAATATGTCGAGAACTGCACGGTACTGGCATGCGAAACAGGCTATTGGGTAGGAGCCAACACCAATGTGGTGAATTGCGATGGTGACGCTTCTATCGGCGCGCTGCTATCAGAAGATGTCGCTAGAAGTAACTCCAACATTGAAATCACACTTTTGGACAATCATGTCACCCCATTGAGCGGTGAAGTAACAGCCATTTATTTTGCAGGTACAGATCATGAGGTCACAATTCACGATGGGACCACTTCTACGATGAGCAATATCGATATTCTCATCGGTGGTCAGCGAAAAGCCCATCGGTTCATGACTGGCAATGGTTCTACCACCGAAGGTTACTATCACAACGCAAACAATATCACCTTTACCAACAATACCAACTATGCCATCGTGGTGGGAGACAAAGCCACGAATACCGATATCACTACTTGTGGCACGGTCACAGACAATGGTACAGGTACTTCGGTAAATTACCAAACTTGCACCAACGACAATATAGCACTTGGTAAAAGCACTTCGCAATCCTCTACCGCGCATGGAGGGCTCTCTTCCCGAGCAGTAGATGGCAATACGAGTGGGGTATGGTCTCATGGCTCAGTCACGCATACCAACGCAGAATCGAACCCATGGTGGGAAGTAGACCTGGGAGGTACCTATGAGGTCGATGAGATTGTTTTGTACAATCGGACCAACTGCTGTATGGATCGGCTGAGCAACTTTACCGTCTCCGTGATGAATGGTAGCACGACTACCTGGAGTCAGACCTACAGTGCCTATCCTAATCCATCGCAGACCATCCAAGTAGGCGGGGCACAGGGCGAAACAGTGCGGGTACAACTCAACGGTTCTAGCAACCCATTGTCTTTGGCTGAGGTGCAGGTATATGGTACAGTCGCCTCTACTGTTGGTGGAGATTTTCAGTTGGTCAAAAGGAACGCAACGGGTTTTGCTATCGATGGCGGTGGCAACAGTGGTGCAGAGGGCCGGAGTGTAGAGTTGTATACTTATGTGCAGCACGATAACATGACCTGGACAGAAATCTCACGAGGAGGTGGGTATTATTCTTACCAAAAGTTGAATAGCACAGTTTGTATCGATGGAGGTAGCGGAGGGGCCAATGGTCAGGATGTAACGCTCGAGACTTGCAACGCCAATGATTACAATCAGCACTGGCTGAAAATAGACGCCGGTAATGGACATTACAGGCTAGAAAAACGCGGTACCAGCTTCTCTCTTGATGGTGGAAATAATGGCGCAATAGATCAGAATGTGTATCTATGGACATCAAGCACAACCAATCAAAATCAGCAGTGGAGGTTTGATGATGTCAGTGCTGGCGCAAGATTACGAGATGAGCCTCTGGATGAGTTGGCGTCTAGCGCATTCAGTTTTTATCCCAATCCAGTAAGTTCCAGACTGACGGTGCAATTGGCAGAAAGTAACTACCAACAATTCGTGATCTACAATGTCAATGGCATGGTGGTGAATCAAGGCAAGGTAGCGGATGATATGAGCAAGCTGACGATAGAAATGGATCATCTTGATGCTGGTCTGTACGTCCTCAAACTCAGCGGAAACAATGCCAGTAGAAGCATGAGAATCATAAAGGAGTAATTAAAAAAATTATTGAATAAATAATCTCTAACTTAAATCTATTCAAAATGAAAGAACTATTTCTTTTGACCGCATTGGCGCTATGCCTAATGTGGTCTCATCAGTCAAATGCCCAAACATATGTAGGGCATGATTTTAATGGAGACTTTGGTCCATTTGAGCGTACATACTCATCAATGTCTAACAGGGTAAACTTTGTAAGCAATCGTATTCAATGTGATTGGTGGGAGGGGTTATATGATGGTGGCAACACTTCCAAAAAATCAGAGTTCAGGATTGATAATAATGATTGGACATATACCCAGGAATTCTGGACAGGGTTTTGGATGAAAATTCACACCAATACATTTGCAAATAGCTCCAATACAGAAATGAGTGTGTTTCAGATTTGGGGTTTTAGACCGGATGGCGCTGCAAACCATTATGTTCATCTTGAATATAATAGTGACGGGCAGTTGATCCTGCAACACCGGTATAATATCACTGCCACCTATGACAAGGTTATCCAAAACAACTTTCCAAAAGGCAAATTTGTCAGAGTTGTGATGCGTATCAAGTTAAGGGAATACAACAAAGGTATTGCTCAGGTGTGGATAGATGATGAACTAAAGTTAGACCGATCTGACCTGATTTTAGGGTTCGGTGATCAGACGGCCGCCAGTGGCCAGGTTAATGGGTCGTATTCTGTGCCTGGTTCATGGGGTATATATGCTTATGATAATGCAAATTATGTGAACAATGAAACTAGAACCGTTACATACGATGAGGTGAGTGTTTACAGAGGTGCCAATGGATATGATATTGTGAATCCGCTCAACTGTTGTGAAGGCGGCAGCAATAGCAGCGGAGGAGATTTCCGTTTTGTTAAACGCAATGCCACAGGCTATGCGATAGATGGTGGAGGTAATAACTCTAACGGTGCTTCTATAGAATTGTATACAAATGTCAATCATAATAACCTTACCTGGACTGAAATTGATAGAGGCAATGGCTACTATTCTTACCAGAAAAAGGGAACCAATTTTTGTATAGATGGTGGAAGCGGAGGTGCCGATAGGCAAAACGTGTATTTATGGAGTTGCTCTGACAATAATCAAAACCAGCATTGGAAGAAAGTAAATGTTGGGGGTGGCCATTACCTTTTACAAAAAAGGAATGCCCCTAATTATGCGATTGATGCAGGAAATGGGGGTGCCAATAATCAAAATGTGTATCTCTATACGATGAACACAAATAATCAGAATCAACACTGGAGATTTGATGCTGTAAGCTCCAGCGCTAGAGAAATCTCAAATCTGGAACCAGAGATTTTAGAATCAGCAGAGCTCAAGCTCTACCCCAATCCTGCAAGTGATCATTTGACTGTTGAGTTATCAGAGCATGCCTATCGATCATTTGTGCTTTACAACATAGATGGTAAAGTATATAAAGACGGGGATATTGATCCCGATTTGCAAACCTTGGATATTGATCTCAATGCACTCCATTCGGGTGTGTATATACTCAAGTTGGAGGGTGATAGCACAGCTAAGACCCTAAAGGTCATGAAACAATAGATAAATGAAAATCATGGTAGGTGTACATGTAGTGTACATCTGCCATGATATTTATTCATTATCAAGCCAAACATACTTTTTGGATGATGATTTATACGTAGTGACCCATGAAGGATACGCTAGTAATCCAGTTTCCCTGATCTTGCTACAATACCAGAGGAATGTTATGATTCATGACTACCCGATAGGACTATAGTATTAGCATGAAATTGATCGTATGATCGGAGTTTGACTATTCTCTAGTAGAGGACAAAAAATGAGTATGATATGAAAGAAAAGTTACAAGTAATGAAAAAATCCGTATGGAGCAGATTGTGTTTGATCCTAGTTATTTTATTGATAGGTAGCCAATCCATGGCGCAGTTGGTACATCCAGGTATTTCTCACAAGAAGTCTGATTTGGATCGGATGAAAGCAATGGTCGAGGCGGGAGAGGAGCCATGGGCGAGCAGTTTCGAAAAGTTCAAAGAGCAAGGTTCGGCCAGCTACAATTACAATGTCAATGGTAATTTGACCATCACCACTTTGGACAATGCGGCTGATAGCAGGTTTTTGAATGATGGCTATGCCGCCTACCACAACGCCTTGATGTGGTACATCACAGGAGACGAAAGACACGCGCAAAAATGCGTTGAAATCTTCAATGCTTGGGTGAATCTGACCAGTACTGGTGGGATAGCCCTTTCTCAGGGACGTGGACCTTGGAAGATGTGTGAAGGTGCGGAAATCATCAAACATACCTATAATGGCTGGTCAGAAGAAGACCAAAAGAAATTTGGCGATATGTTGGTGTACCCAGGATGGTCTGGTACCGAAACCCCGACGGGTTCTACTACCTTCTATTGGGGAGTGTATCAAGGAGACCCTTCGAGACATGGCAACCAAGGACTCTTTGCCTATCGGTCACTCATGGCGATGGGTATTTTTCTAGACAATGAAATAATCTACGAAAGAGCCTTGCGATACCTCAAAGGATTGCCGCATAGAGCGGATGATTTGCCTTATCCATCAGGGCCACCAGTTACAGAGCCATTGACGACAGGCAATGAATACTACGAAGAGTTTCGACAGGTGAGTATAGGTAATGAAATTGAGGATTATGGCTATAATGAAGTAATAGAAAACTACATCTATGAAAATGGCCAATGCCAGGAAAGCTCAAGAGACCAGACACATACGGTAGTGGGAGTTTTGATCATGAATTGTATCTCTGAGATGGCATGGAATCAAGGAGATGATCTCTATGGTCACCTAGACAACCGACAATTGTTGGGCTTGGAGTTTACCATGCGATACAATTTGAGTTGGGAGCATGCTTATCCCGATCAACCAGAGCCCTGGGAGCCTACGGTAGAAAGCGGAGAATACATTCAAAGGACTGACAGATCAGGGAGATGGAGGTCATTGAAAATCAATCCTTATGTAGCGAATAACCTTGAACCAGAAAATTTTGAAAGAGGCACGAATACGCTAATGCCCATCTATGAGATGAACTTGGGGCATTACAAAGACCGAATGATGCTCCCTAGCGAAGATTATAAGTGGATGCAGCGAGGTTTTGAGGTGATGACAGAAGAGATCGGTGTAGAAGATGGAAAAAATGCTGTTGATTACCCAGGTTGGGGTGGGTTGAAGTTTCGTCGTGTCAGCCCTGGAGATCCAGTGAGTGGCTATGATGAGGACGGGTTGCCCATGTATCAGATGAATGTGGTACCGGGAAGTATTGAAGCGGAAAATTTCGATCACTTTGCGCTCAGTGGTGAGGGGAAAGTGTATCATGACGTGGATGACTCCAATACAAGTGGAGAATATCGTACAGACGAAGGAGTGGATATCGCTGTTTGCTCAGAGGGCGGTTACCAAGTGGAAAGTTTAGAAGATGGAGAATGGGTGACTTATACCGTACAGGTACCAGCTACTTCTCTGTACAACATCTCCATTCGCTACGCATCGGCGAGTGCTGGGGGAAAAATTAAATTTTCATTCAGCAATGAGGAGGTGACCGAGGAAATCACGGTCCCCAATGGCGTGGGCTATTCAACTGGCCTGGATGATTGGCAGGATTTGGCGATTGCCAATGATGTGATCTTGAGGCAAGGTGTACAGCCTATGAAAATCAGCATCAGTGGAACCTCAGATTCTTTTGTACTCAATAGTATAAGTATCGAAGATGGCAGTCCACATGAATGTGAAGGAGGGCTAGCAGCTGTGGACGCGTCGGATCGTTTTGTCGATGGCGTCAACTACAGTTATTATGAGGGTACTTGGGACAATCTACCAGATTTTGAGCGGTTGTCACCAGCGGCTACTGATATCGCTGATGAGATAGGGCTGATAGAAGGGGTAGATGGAGAGCAATATGCTTTGGTGTTCGAGGGGCACTTTTCTGTTCCTATCAATGGTACTTATACCTTCTATACTGAATCTGCCGATGGGTCTCGATTGCTTGTCGATGGAGTGGAAGTAGTGAACAATGATGGGGTACATGATGTGGTAGAGGCTTCTGGCGAGGTTTGTCTGGACGAGGGGTATCACCAGATAGTGGTAGAGTACTTTCACAATGCAGGAGACCAGGCGCTAGCTGTCATGTATGCTGGCCCTACTGTGAGCAAACAAGTGCTTAGCGAAACATATGCTACTGGTGCCTGCGGCAATGAACCCGTAGAGACGCCGGATAATCTGGAGGAGGGGATCAGCTATGTGTACTACGAAGGACAATGGAACTCGCTACCGGATTTCTCCACACTGACCCCAGTGGAAGCAGGCAACCTGGACCAGATCAGTCTTAGTCCGAGTAGGGTTGATAATTATTTCGCCATGACCTTTGATGGTTATATCAATATAGAGGAAGAGGCCGATTATACTTTTTATGTCAGTTCGGATGATGGCTCCAAACTGTACATCGACGACATGGAAATAATAGACCATGATGGCTTGCATGGTGCTGAAGACGAACGGTCAGGGACGATATGTCTCAATCCAGGTTATCATCATTTGTACATCGAATATTTTGAGGCGACAGGGGGCAACTCCATCTCGGTGATGTACGAAGGAGGTAGTGTAGTGAAACAGCTCATCTCTGAGGTGTATACAGGGGCCGCACACGAAAAAATAGCGCAGGTGATTGCTTTCCCTGAGTTTCCAAAAGTAGTGGTGGGAGATGATGATTTTGATCCAGGAGCTACGGTGGACTCAGGACGTCCACTGAGTTACACCAGTTCCAATCCTTCGGTAGCTACCATCGTAGCGGAGAAAGTTCATGTTGTCAGCAATGGGATTACGACAATTACTGCTTCGCAAGAGGGGAGTTGGGAATATGCTCCTGTAGAAACGTCTCAGGAACTCAATGTATATAGCGTAGCGGGGTGTGAACTGCCCTGGACGATGCCCACAGTGGTAGTCAAAAATCAAACCTATGAATTCACCTCGGAACCGATCGATATTTCTTGTGTGTCGAGTGTCTCTATTTACCTCAAATTGTTGGCAACTAGTGGTTTGACAGCTGATGATTTTGTCAAGGTCTCTTATCAAGTCGATGGTGGAGAAGTATTGGCTATGCTAGAATCGACAGGAGTGGACTCCAATGGAGAATTTTCATCAGATGAGATCACAGGAAACAACGTACGAGTGATCATCACAGCGTCGAGCAGCACCCCCAATGGGACCTACCAAATGACTGACATATCGGTGAAAGAATATACGATAGAAGAACCGGTTTTGTCATCAGACCCTGAGGCCAGTGGGGTGGGAGTCTATCCTAACCCCGCCAGTGAGACCATGACGATGAATATCAATAAAGGGGTGTACAGTACATACAGAATCTTTACTATCCATGGCCAAGTCATGAAGGAAGGCAAGATTGCTCCGAGTTCATCTCAGGAAATATTGGATGTCAGTACATTTCCTCAAGGGGTTTACATCTTGAAATTGTACGGAGGTCAAGCACCTCTCTCATTGAAGGTACTCAAACAGTAGACAAAGGATATTTATATTCACAACAACAACTGAATACAATATAGAGGCTGTTTCATTTTACTGAAACAGCCTCTTTCGTTTGAAAAGGGATCTAGTGTGTGTAGAATTTAGAAAGAGCGATGGCCGAGTTTGTAGGGATGGTTCCTTTTTTTGATTGTAGACTCATAATTTATCACTTCTGAACCATAGTTAATACCCCAAGCGTACGCAGATTCAGAGATTTGTTTTTAAGCCATTGCCTCTCGGTTTACGTGATATTCAAGACAGGGGTCTTTGCTCGTTTGGAGAGTGGAAGTGATGGAGAGATTAGAAGACAAATTACGAATGATTAGAAGAGTAGCATACCTCGGAGTATTGTGGAGTGCATTGGCTTTGACGTGCCATGCGTCAAATAGCCAATCAAAAGAAAAACCAAATGTCATCCTCATTCTTGTGGATGACCAAGGCTATGGAGATATTGCCGCTTTGGGCAATCCCGTCATCCAAACTCCCAACATAGATCAGCTGCACGCCACTAGTGTACGTTTTACCGATTATCATGTCAATCCGACCTGCGCACCGAGTCGTGCCGCACTCATGACGGGGCACAATGCCAACCGAGCGGGGGTCTGGCACACGGTCAATGGCCGCTCGATGATTTTGGAGAGAGAGACCACAGTTGCACAGATCATGCAGGACAATGGCTATGCTACGGGGCTTTTTGGCAAGTGGCACCTAGGGGACAATTACCCTTTTCGTCCAGAGGACAAAGGTTTTGAAGAAGTGCTCACCCACGGTGGTGGGGGAATGGAGCAGACCATGGACTACTGGGACAATGACTACTTCAATGACACCTACATCCACAACGGAAAATTGGAAAAGTACGAAGGCTATTGTACTGATATTTGGTTTGAGGAGGCTATGAAGTTTATGGCTGACAAGAAAGATGAGCCATTCTTTGTTTACCTACCTACCAATGCTGCACACTCGCCTTATTTCGTCGAGGACAAATACCTAGAGCCTTACAAGCAGTACGAAGAAGACGGTACGATCCCTATGGCGGCTTTTTATGGCATGATTGCCAATGTAGATGAAAATATCGGCAAGCTGGTCGACTTCCTCAAGGCCAACGAGATCATGGACAATACCATTTTGATTTTCATGACTGACAATGGTACGGCTCAGGGAGCGCGGGTAGAGGGACACCGCCTGGATGGCTTTGTCAACAAAGGCTTCAACGACGGTATGCGTGGCATCAAAGCCAGCAAGTACGAGGGCGGACACCGCGTGCCGCTGTTCATCCATTGGGCAGACGGTGGCATCACCACAGGCACAGACATCGATGCCCTCACTGCACACTATGATGTCTTGCCCACGATAGTGGATATGGCCGGACTCAAAGTGGAGAAAGGGCTGAAGTTTGACGGACAGAGCCTGTTGCCATTGATCAAGGGTAACAATAAGAAATTTGAAGACCGCATCGTGATCACCAACTCGCAGCGCATCGAGGTGCCAGAACCATGGCGCAGAACTTCGCTCATGCAAGGCAAATGGCGACTCATCGATGGCGTTGAGCTTTACAACCTAGAGACCGATCCCGAGCAGCGCAAGAACATCGCCGATCAGCATCCTGAGAAAATGGCGGAGTTCAAAGCTTACTATGACAAATGGTGGGCAGAGATATCTCCCAGCTACGAGGATCAGCCCTATATCTACGTAGGACATGAGGCTGAGAATCCGACTAAACTATACTGCCACGACTGGCACACAGAAAAGGTGAGCCCCTGGCACCAGCGCCATATCCGAAGTGGCTATGTAGACAATGGTTATTGGCAAATCAAAGTTGCGGAGGCAGGTACCTACAAAATAAGACTGCGCAGGTGGCCTGTGGAGACCGGTATGATGCTCAATGCACCCTATCCAGTGCGTCCAGCTCTACCAGGTACCAGCGTCGACGAAAGCAAAAAAGGCAAAGCACTTACTATCCAAAAGGCGAGAATATTGGTTCAGGACAAGGACAGGAGTACGGCAGTAGATGGCTGTAGCGAATTCGTGGAGTTTACCGTGGAGCTGGAAGAAGGAGATAGCCAAATCCAAACATGGTTTACACTGGAAGATGGAACCGAACTGGGAGCCTACTTTGTCGATGTGGAAAAGATTTAAGTGAGCGCATCCTCATGAGTAGTGCACGATCTACTACCGTGATGAGGAGAGTATGAAAGACGATTTAATTACTAAATAAAATAAGCTATGAGAATGAAATTTTACCAGAGTATCAATAGAATGAGCAATGGACTGGTGGGTTTGTTTTGCTTGGTTTTGGTACTACTGACCACTACAGTGACACAAGCTCAGGTAGTTGTCGAGTCTCTGGCAGAGTTCATACCATATACCAAAGAGAGCAATGTAGATGTGAAGCTAGCACCGGGTACATACACAATCACCGCTGCGGATGTGGTCAATGATTTGTACGAAGAGCAAACAATCATCGGTGCTACCAATAAGGTGCTGCTGCTTTTCGAAGGCAACAACAGTACCTATGACTTTACAGGTGTGACTATCAAAATCGAGACGGCTGTCCTCAGTGCTTATGGTAGTACTAGTGTCAACGAGCTACAGATTGTTGGCAATCATAATGTGCTCAAAAACCTGACGATGGTAGATGACGGATCTGTACACGACAATCCTGGTAGATCAGCCTGCAACATCGTAATGGACGGATTAGGCAATCTGATCGAGGGGTTTCATATGACCATCAAGGGTTCTTTTCCTTACGGCTATGGTGATGCTTTTGGCAAAGGTGCGGGTCCTGTGATTGGTCACCAAAAGCACAGTGCACTCTTGATCAGAGGCGAATCCAACCGAATCAAAGACTGTACTTTGATCCATCATTCTTACGGCCATGCGATTTTTATGCAAGCCGCCAGCAATCCGATCATCGAGGGCTGCTATGTAGAGGGAGAAGTACGTACCACTGATGATATGCTCCTCGAAGAGGGGACAGGATCCCCAGCCGACAATGTAGACTTCATGACGGTATGGGGCTACCGTTTGCCAGCGGGCTACATGCTCAGTCTGGCAGAAGCAGGTATCAGAGCCTACAATGCAGGTACGACTGTGATAGATGGCGATATTATTGAGAGAGGAACTTCCAATCCTGTCGTGAGAAACTGCACCGTCAAGAATATGAGGACAGGCGTGACCATCGCCCATGCTACAGGTACCAAATTCGTAGAAAATTGTACTGCTATTGGTTGTGAAAATGGCTTTTCACTCGCGTCGGGTGACGTGATCAATTGTAGAGCAGACGCCATCTACGGCCCTGTATATGCTTCTACCTACGAAAATGATAAAAGTTTCAATGCGGATATTACCGTGATGCCTCCTAGCGATGACTATTACAATGGGTCAGGCTCAGTCGCCTATATTGGCGGTAGCGAACATCAACTGATCTTGCGTGGCGATCTGGATGACTACCCTGATGGCATGTCGATCAAAGTCGGTGGAGACAAAAACAATATCCGCTTGCTCTATGGTAACCTGCCTCATCAAAATGATTTTGTAGCTAACAACATTGATATCCAAAACCTCACAGGTTTTCCTATCAATCTATCCGACAAGAGCTCCAATGTCACAGGTCAATCCTGTGGAGTGATCAACGATTTGGGTACAGACAATACCATCGCTCAAGTGCCTTGCGACGAGATTTGCGTCGAATTGGAGAGTTTTGATCTGCCTACTGAGACCAAAGACGGGGTGTGCTACAAGCTCTATTCGGGAGAGCATGACGAGATGCCTGATTTTGCGGCTATCTCAGCGACTCACGTAGGACAGATGGTCGACCTCAGTATCAGTGCCGCGGATAGTTTGAGCCAGTTTGCCTTGGTTTTAGAAGGTTTTTTGGAAGCGCCATCGGATGATAGCTATACTTTTTACATCAAGTCGGACGACCATGCCATTCTCAAGATCGATGGCCAAGTGGTGATCAACCATGAAGGATCGTCGCTTCAGGAGGTAAGTGCCAAAGTTTGTCTGCAAGCGGGTAGTCACCTGATGCAAATCCAATACTTGGAGAAAAACGCAGACAAGACCTTTGAAGTGTACTACGAGAGCAGTACCATCGACAAGACGGATGCATTGGCCCTCAAGGTATTAGACGAAAGTCAAAGCCCCAATTTGGCCTTCAAACGCTCAGCGAGTCAGTCTTCTACCGGCTATCAGGGAATCGCTAGTCGTGCCGTAGATGGTAGCACAGACGGTGTCTTTCTGAACAACTCGGTGACCCATAGCATCGCGAATACCTACTTCCCCTGGTGGCAAGTAGATTTAGGCAGTATCCGAACCGTTGGAGAAATCAAGATATATAACCGAACAGACAGCAACGCCGATAGGCTAGCCAATTTTGTCGTTCAGGTATTGACACGGTCAGGTGAACTGCGTTTTAGCCAGTACATAGAGTCATTGTCTGAGGCCTCATTGATAGTAGATGCTCAGGGGGCTGAGGGAGATATCGTACGTGTCCAAATCCAAGGTGTTGGGACACTGGCTTTGGCAGAAGTGGAAGTTTACGAAGGAGCCGCTTCTTCATTCGGTGCTATTCAGATGATCAAACGAAGCGCGACGCTCTATGCGATCGACGGAGGTGAGGATTCAGAAGAAGACCATGAGATAACCTTGCTGAGACACAGCAATCATATCAACTTGACTTGGAAGGAAATAGACAGAGGCAATGGGTACTACAGCTATCAGCAATATGATACTGATCTCTGCCTCTATGGCGGGGAAGAAAATGTAGTAGATCAGCATGTGACTTTGGTCAAATGCGCGATGGAGGATGTCAATCAGCAATGGATGAAAATAGGAGGGGGCAATGATCATTTTCGATTGCTCAAGCGAGGCAGTGAACTGGTGATCGATGGAGGAATGGGAAGGTTTGATGGAGCCAATGTGTTTCTTGGTGAACTGGACGAGACCAGCGAAGATCAGCAGTGGAAGTTTGAAGCTGCAGATGTGGGAAATTTAGAAACCAACGAAAAGGTGCTTTCTACACAAAATAATGAACTCACTCAGGTCATTGCCTACCCGAACCCTGTATCAGGAGAACTAACTCTAACAGTACCTGAGTCAAAATATAGTCAATTGGTGATTTACAACATGGACGGTCGAGTGATAGAGAAAAAAACAATTGATCAGAACGTGAATAAACTAGGTGTTGATGTTGGCAGCTTCAATCCTGGTTTGTATGTTCTGATTTTGAGTGGTCGCAAGACATTCAAGCAGATAAAGGTTATCAAAGAGTAAGTTTTCTCAAGTGCCGATGACTGCAGCTATTTCTTGCCCGGAAAAAGCTTGCAGTGTCGGCCTTTTTTAGATTAACATGAAGTGAATGAGAAGGGCTGAAAATAGAATTGATTATGAATAAAATTCGAAGCGCAATGATATTTACATTGGTTTTGATTTCTGGAGTACTACAAGCTGCAGAAATCAAGATTAATTCCCTTGCCCAGCTCTCCAATTATGCTGCCAAAAGCGGAAACGTAATCACCATGGAGCCCGGCGTATATCCTTTGACAGACTATCTATCGATGGACTCCATGAGGGTGCGTCACGATCGTCAGCAGTTTCAGTACATCACCTTCACAGGCAGCAACAATGTCTTTGATTTGACGGGTGTAGAGATCGTGGTAGATACGGAGCTACGCACAGCCCTACGACCGCCTATCCATAGCGATGAGTTTTTGGTCACAGGCAGTGACAACACGATCAAAGGCCTGACCATCCGATGCGTGGGAGATGGCACCTCACCCGGCGGCACAGTCTTGCAGGTCGCAGGTACGGGCAACGTACTGGAGGAGATCACGCTTCATGTCAAAGGCTCGTATCCCTACGGCTATGGCGATTTGTTTGGTAAGGGTGGTGACAATGTGATCCGACACAAAAAGCACAGTGGCCTGCTGATCACAGGTAGCGAGACCAAGGTCTATCGTTCCAAAATCTACAACCGCTCTTTTGGTCACTGCTTTTTCGTGCAAAAGAATGCCGAAAACGTCTATTTCGAAGACTGCTATGCCGAGGGCGAGTTGCGCTCTACCGACGACATCCTGGCAGAGACGTCAGGGCCAGCGGTGGAGGTGGACTTCAGAACCTGGACTCAAAATCGGGAAGGAGAGTATGTCGTCACCCCGGGATACATGAAGTCGCTCTGCGAAGATGGCTTTCGCACTTATGGTCAGATCAAAAACATCCATTTCAAAAATTGCACAGCCAAAAATACCCGAGCGGGTTTCGAACTGCGCACCAACGAAGGCATACGTCTGGAAAACTGTACCACCATCGGTACCGAGCGTGCCTACTGGATAGGCGATGGCGCAGTGGTCAAACACTGCCGGGGAGATGCCAACTACGGGCCATTGATGTTTGTCGAAGGCAGCGGAGTAGACGTGGAGTTGATCGTAGACCCTGCCGAGTCGGATCGTATGGTGCATTCGCTGGTCACGATCCAAGGAGACCACAACAAGGTGAGACTTATGGCTGAAAAAGGAAAAGAAAGAAAAAAGCAGCTGCCGATTTTGGTAGGCTATACCCACCCCGAGCATGGCGAATCCATGTCGCCCTATAGCGAGGGAGAGACCTCGGAGCTGACATTGATCAACCAAACGGGCATGCCGATCAAAATAGGCTCGATGGTGAGCAACAGCAAGATCGTGACCAATGGTGAGGTGCTGGAAAACAAAGGACAAAATATCAAAATAGTAAACAAGCGATGAGCTACGATAGCATGAAAAACACAATCCTAGTGGTATGGTTGTCAGTGGTGGCCATCGGAGGCGCCACGTCGCAAGCGCTGGATGTGGAGGCGCTGGCGGGTGATCGTCAGGAGCCGATCCGTCTCACTTACAAAATCATCGATGGCGACACGCTAGATATGATCTTGCGCTATCCTCCCGACTACAAGAAGTCAAAGAAGTACCCGACCTTCGTCTTCTTCTTTGGCGGTGGATGGAATGGCGGCACCATCAAGCAATTTGAACCTCAGGCAGCATATTTTGCGTCGAGAGGTATGGTGACTGTATTGGTGGATTATAGAGTGAAAAACAGACATCAAACCACACCCTACGAGGCGGTGGCAGATGCCAAGTCTTCGATTCGTTTCCTCCGCAGCAATGCCAAACAGCTCAATATCCATCCGAAAAAGATTGTCGCATCGGGGGGCTCAGCGGGAGGACATCTCGCAGCTGCTTGTGGTGTGTGTCCGGGACTGGATGAGGCAGGAGAGGACTTGAGTGTCAGTTCCAAAGCCAATGCCCTCGTCTTGTTCAATCCGGTCTTCGACAATGGGCCGGAAGGCTTCCAGCACGAGCGCATGGGCGAGCGGTGGCAGGAGATTTCGCCCGCACACAACATCACCGCCGACGAACCACCGACCATCGTATTTTTGGGACGTGAGGATCATTTGATCCCCGTCAGTATTGCCGAAAACTACCAAGCCAAAATGGAAGCCGCTGGCGCGCGCTGCGAGCTCTTCCTCTACGAAGGAGCAGGTCACGGTTTCTTCAACAACTACAAATACGACGGCAAGTTCTACACACTCACCGTCCGCGAGACCGACCTGTTTTTGATTTCTCTCAAATACCTGAAAGGTGAACCCACAATATAAATCATGAAAAAGCTCATCCTACTTGGCCTCATGGCTCTGGCACTGTATAGCTGCGCTCCTCAGGAGCAAACACCGCTAGATATAGCAGAATACCTCTCGCTGGCAGACTCAGCGGCCATACATCCCAATGCACAACAGCTCGATAGGCTGAAAGGACTCGTGCCAGAAGAGGCCTTTCAGCCCGCGCCGGACTATACCGATCGAGGATATTGGAAAGATTTTGCCAAGACGGACTTGGGACAATACTACCTCAATCAAGCCGCCGAGCTGATCGACAAGAAGCCAGAAGTGCCGATCTCTGACGAAATCTACCGCCGCGCCAATCGGGAGGGCAACCGTGGCATCTACAAGCCGCGCTACTACCGTACCATGGATCGATTGGAAAAGTACATCCTGGCCGAGTGCATGGAAAACCAAGGACGCTACCTCGACCCCATCGTCGAGCATACCCAGGCCATATTGGCGATGAAGTCTTGGCTACACCCCAACCACGACGACAAGGATAATACCGTACTGGAGGGAAAAAGAGTGTCGATCGACCTGGGAGCGAGAAAATTCGCTTTGGTGCTGACCCTGGCCGATGCGGTACTGACTGACAAGCTGCCCGCCACACTGCGCCAAGAGATAGGGACTCAGCTGCAATGGAGGATTACCGATTCCTACCTGCAGTCTACCAAAGAACTGGAGCCGGAAAGCAACAAATGGATTCGCAGCACCAGCAATTGGAACTCTGTCTGTACCAGCGGCACCCTCTTTAGTATCATGGTGACTTCTGATAGCCAGGAAGAAAGACTTCAGGCCATCGGTAGCGCGATCAACAGCATGCGCTACTATATGTCAGGATTTGGCGATGACGGCTACTGCTCGGAGGGGACCGGCTACTGGAGTTACGGCTTTGGTCATTACCTCTATCTGGCCGAGATACTCTATGACTATACGGATGGAAAGATTGATCTATTCACTTTCGATAATCCGGATAAACTCAATAAGGTGGCCAACTTCCCAGAGACCTATCAAATACATCCCGGTCTGTATGCGCCATTTTCGGATGGGGTGACTCGGGTCAAAAGTGAACATAATTTTGCCTACGTGATGGCGGCTAAGTACTACGGCTCGCAAAAGCCGAGCTACTTCCAGCCCGATGAGGCCGTGCAGTCTATTGTACTCGGTGCAGATTATCAAAACTACATTTCAGATCAAGCAGCGGAGGTTTCACTGCCTGATCATACCTACTTCGACGACTATGGGATCATCATCTCACGAGGACAGCAGGAGCAGCCTTTGTCCATCGCGATCAAGGCGGGACACAATGCCGAAAACCACAATCACAGCGACGTAGGGAGCTATGTGATCGCACTGGGTGATCAGCTACCTGCGGGAGACATAGGAGCACCGTCTTACACTGCGGGGGCTTTTGCACCGACCAATCCGGCTCGCAGCTCTTGGGGGCATCCTGTGCCGAGGATCGACGGGCAGCTACAGTCCAACGGGATCGAATATGCAGGCCAAATCACCATGACTGAGTTTGGAGATCAGGTAGACCGAGCAGAGATGAACTTGCTACCAGCCTACGAGGTGGAGGGGCTGCAGCAGCTCACACGTCGCATGAGCAATGACAAGTCTGGTCAGGGTGAGATTGAGATTGCAGATAGTTTTGTGGCCTCTCGACCACTGACCTTTGGTACGGCCATCATGACGCTGGGCGAGTACCAGATCATTGATGACAGCACCGTGATACTGACCGAAAATGGTGCGAGACTGAAAGCCGTAGTTACTGCAGTTGGGGGTGAGTTTAACCTCAGTGGAGAGCAAGTGCCAGTCGAGCACTTGCGCGAAGGAGCACCAGCCTACCGGATCGGAGTAGATATGGTAGAGCCGCTGACAAGGGGAGAGTTTATAGTGAGATATAGCCCTTTGAGCAACATAGATTAACGAACGAGTCATGAAGATAAGACCACAAATACTACTTGCGCTACTATTGTCTCTATCCTTTTGGGGCAAAGCCCAAATCCCCTTGCCGCAAAACTTGGAGCAAGGCTACCCGCGTATTTACCTCACGCAGGAGGAGAAGAAAGACCTAGAGAAAACGATCCGAAAGGAAGCTTGGGCGCAGGAGGTACTGGCAGGTATTCACGATCGGATAGATGAGCACGTGGAGCGTCATGTCAGCGATCCGGAGTGGATGGTGTCCCGACTGATGATGTACTGGCAGAGCAAGGCGAACAATGTGTATGTAGAGGGGATTTACTATTCTCATGCCGATGGGGAAGCGCCTGTGCCGACCGTACGATATACGGGCTCACGTGACTATACGACCGACTATGCCATGCCAGCCCTTGAGGATATCCTGCCTTATATGGATGATGAGCGGGGGCTTTATTTGGTCAACAAAACCAAAGAAGATCGCCCCATGGAGTGGGTGCATGAGTCTGAGACGGGAGGCATTATTCATCGCCACAATCAGCGCATACTGGGCTATGCACGCGATGCAGCCTTCTTGTATTGGCTGGAGGGAGATGAGCGCTACGCCCGATTTGCGTACGATCTATTCGATACCTATATGATGGGGATGTACTATCGCAGCGAGCCTATCGATCTGCTGCACGGACACATCCAGACACTGGTCGGGCTTACTTGTTTTCAGGTGATCCATGAGAGTACCCTGATCGAGCTGGCAGAGCTATATGATTTTCTGCACACCTATATCGAGCAAAAGCACCAAGGACAAATCGAATACTACGAAGCGACCATCAAGAAATGGAACGACCTGATTATCAAAAACGGCGTGCCGCAAAACAATTGGAATCTGCACCAGGCCAAGATCATCCTCAAAGCAGCCATGGTGCTACAAGGCAATGCCGATTACGCCGATGGCAAAGGACGCGAATACTACATCGACTACATCCTCAACGAGACCTCAGCGCGTCAGTGGTCGCTCACCAAGTTTATGGAGTATGGCTATGATTTTGACAATGGTGTGTGGGCGGAGTGCCCCGGCTACTCGCAGGGGGTGACCAAAGACCTGACCCACTTTATGGTGGATTTTCAAAACACCTTCGATCACAACCTGCTGCCCCACATGCCGGTGATGGATGCCGCAGTGACCATGCTGCCTCAGTATCTCTTCCCCAATGGGCAAACGGTGGCCTTCGGGGATACCTACTACGGGCCGGTCACCACAGCGCCGATGAGCGATATGGTCCGCATCGCCCAGCAGACGGGTGACAAACAGCGCGAAGAAGACTATACAGCCATGTATCGCTTGTTCGCTGAGGAGGGAAAAAGCGAGGACAAGCGCAAAGTTCGCCCTCAGATTTCCTCTTTTTTTGCAGCCAAGCCATTAGCGCTCAATCCCAAGTATGCCGCAGGCGAAAGGGCTGACTACATCACGCAGACTTTCTACGCGCCCAATGTCAGCTGGCACGTGCAGCGCATGGGTGAGGGACGTGACGGCATGATGGTCTCCCTCAACGGTTCGCTGGGCAATCACATGCACGCCAATGGTATCAATATGGAGCTCTACGGCAAGGGTTTTGTACAGGGAGCAGACCCAGGCAAGGGAGCTGGCTATCTACAGCCGATATACTTAGAGTACTATTCGCAGTTTCCCGCGCACAACACGGTGATGGTCGATGGAGCCTCGTCTTATACCGAGATGCTGAGCTACCACGCTTTTGATCTGATGGGGGAGTATCCTAAGTCCGAGCAGCGGTCGGGCTATTACCCGGCTATTACCTATTCGGATGTGTTTTTTCTCGAACCAGAGACACGCAGCGATCAGAGCCGCTTGGTCAGTATCGTCAAGACCGGTGAGGCCACAGGCTATTACATCGACATATTCCGCTCACGCAAGCAGCGCAAGGGCGACAAGTTTCACGACTACTATTACCACAATCTGGGTCAACAAATGGAGCTGACCGATGAGTCAGACCAGTTGCTCGACTTGAGTCCGAGCGACGAGATGGGTTTTGCCGGAGGGCATCTGTATGCGCTCGACTATATGTGGGACAAGCAGTCTGTGGAGACCGACGAAGACTATCAAGTGGAGTGGACGATCCATCAGCCGGAGGGAGAAGACGATGTGAAGATGAAGCTCTGGATGAAGGGAACCGAAGGCCGTGAAGTCTTTGCCATCAAGAGTCCCCCAAACAAGGCCTTCAAGGGGGGCGGAGGCTTGCCTTATGAGGTAGGCAAGCAGCCCTACCTCACCTTTGCGGCGCGCCAGCATGGCGAGGCTTGGGAGCATCCCTTTGTGGCGGTGTATGAGCCTTACACGTCGGGCGAGGGCTCGCAGATCAGGAGCATCGATGGCTTTGAAGACGAGAGCGGAAGTGCCGAGTTTGTAGGGGTGGCGGTGACGCATCAATCGGGCCGTGAGGACTTTGTGTTTTCGTGCCGAGAGGGGCAGGAGGCTACTTATCAGGGCATGGCGACTGATGCTAGCTATGCATTGATCGGAACGGAAGAAAATGGAGATGTGATCTACTTCATGGGCAATGGCACCACGCTCAAAGGAAAGGGTTTTGAAATCAACACAGAGCAAAAGGGGAATGTGGTTTTGACTCAAAAAGGCGGTAAATTGATCCTGCACAACGAAGTACCAGTCAACATAAATCAAGGTCAAGGGGAACAGTACTTTGAGCCCGGAGAGTACCGCGAAATAGCATTAAACTAAAGAGAACAATAGAATATATTCATTTATGAAAAATCAATTGATACTATTATTGGGCGTTTTGGCACTAGGGTCGTGTAGCACGCCCAAGGAAGAAGCGAGTAAACCTAAGCGCCCCAATATCCTTTTTATCATGTCGGATGATCACGCCTATCAGGCCATCAGTGCCTACGGCAGTGAGCTGCTCCAGACCCCCAATATCGATCGATTGGCAGATGAGGGGATGCTTTTTACCAACGCTTGTGTGTCCAACTCGATCTGCGCTCCGTCGAGAGCGACGATCCTCACGGGCAAGCACACGCACATCAATGGCAAGATCGACAACCTGATGCCTTTCGATACCACGCAGGTGACTTTCCCTCAGATATTTCAGGCCAATGGCTACCAGACGGCCATGTTTGGCAAGTTGCACTTCGGCAACAACCCCAAGGGCGTGGATGATTTTATGATCTTGCCGGGCCAGGGCTATTACCTCAATCCCGACTTCAATACGCCCGAGGGAGACACCACCATCATGGGCTATGTGACCGATGTGATCACCGACTTGACCCTCGATTGGCTCAAAGAAGATCGCGACGAAGACAAGCCCTTTATGATGATGTATATGCACAAGGCACCGCACCGTCCCTGGTGGCCGAGAGCTGATAAGTTTGCTGAGTTTACACAAAAGCAATTCCCAGAGCCAGAGACCTTGTTCGACGATTATTCAAATCGTGGCACAGCGGCTAAGACTGCAGAGATGAACTTGCTCACACACATGATGTACAGCCACGATAGCAAGATCCGTCCTGAGCTACTAGAGGAGATGGGCGACAAGGCCTCTCCGAAAGTAGAGGAATTCGAAAACGGTTTTTATGGTCCGTATGGAAGAGCTACAGCCGAACAAAAAGCGCAATACGATCCGATTCTGGATAAGATCAATGCCGACTTTGAGCAAAACTGGCCCAACATGACCGAGGAGGAGAAAATGAGATGGAAGTACCAGCGATACATGCAGGACTACCTGGGCTGCATATCCTCTGTGGACGACAATGTAGGTCGTGTCCTGGACTACCTCGACGAAAGCGGCCTGGCAGAAAACACCATCGTAGTGTACACCTCAGATCAAGGCTTCTATCTCGGAGATCACGGCTGGTTCGACAAGCGTTTCATCTACAACGAATCCTTCAAAACCCCACTGATGGTGAGATGGCCGGAAAAGATAAAAGCCGGTGTAGTAGAAAACGAAATGGTGCAAAACCTGGACTTTGCGCAGACCTTGCTAGAGGCCGCAGGGATCAACTCACCGAGCGATATGCAGGGCGAGAGCCTGATGCCTTTGCTCGCGGGTAACAAGGAGCAGTGGGACAGAGATGCCGTCTACTACCACTACTACGAGTACCCGAGCGTGCACATGGTCAAACGGCACTACGGTATCGTGACCAAGGAGTACAAGCTGGCACACTTCTACTATGATATCGACGAGTGGGAGCTCTACGATCGCCTCAACGATCCCAACGAAATGAACAACGTCTATGACGACCCAGCCTACGCTGAGGTAGTCGCAGAGCTCAAAGACAAACTCACCGAACTGCGTGCGAAGTACAAAGACTCACCAGAGCTGGACAGTATCTTTATCGAAAAGTACAAAAATATGCAGATCGAGAAGGGTAACGATTTTTGGTAGGATAGCATGTACGTATGAAAAAACTAAAGATTGTAGTCCTGTTCTTGCTTGCGCCTGTGCTGGCGCAAGCAGACATCTTGCTCCATTCACTATTTGTAGACGGCATGGTGCTGCAGCGCAACAGCGAAGTACCGATATGGGGTTGGGCTGATCCCGGTGAGGCAGTGGCCATCAGTGCCAGTTGGGGCGCAAATGCTCATGCAGTAGCAAGAGCTGACAGCACTTGGCGCGCTACTTTGCAGACTCCAGACGCAGGAGGGCCTTTTCAACTGACTGTCTCAGGTGAAAATACACTGACCATTAGCGACGTGCTGTCTGGTGAAGTGTGGTTGTGTACGGGCCAATCCAACATGGATTTTGCCATGTCTCAATTCACTAAAGATGCTCGGGAAAGCCAGTACCAACCATTGGTCGAATACATGCGAGAAGAGATCGCTAGGGCTAATGATCCTTGGATCAGGCACATCGAGGTGCCGCGAAACACGGCGCTAGATGGCAAGGCGAAGAATTTTGAAGGAGATTGGGTCAGCGTCAACCCTGAGCAGACCGGGCAGATCACGGCTACAGGTTACTTTTTTGCGAAGAAACTGCGGGAGCATCTAAATGTACCCATCGGTTTGGTAGAATGTTCCTGGGGAGGTACGCGTATCCAGCCTTGGATTCCTGAGTCGGCCTATCAGGCCAATCCAGAGATGAAAGCCTATTTTGAAGAGAGTAGGGGGCATACCAGGCGCATTACGGATAGCGTGAGTGTGGAAGATTTCGAAGATGCGGATTTTGAAGCGCGCTTTGCAGCTTGGGAGGCCAGTGACCGAAAGAAACCGCGTCCATGGCCGAAGGTGCACCCGGCTGAGGACAAGCAACTGCCCGCCACGCTGTACAACGGCATGCTGTCGGCAGTGATACCTTACCACATAGCCGGTGCGATTTGGTATCAGGGCGAGAGCAATTCGCACTTCAAAGAAGACGAGCACGAGCAGTATTTCAAGACATTGATCAATAGCTGGCGATCGGCTTGGGGACAGGGAGATTTTCCATTCTATTACATGCAGTTGGCCAATTATATCACCAAAGACCAGCGATCAGATGTGGGCTGGGCGATGGTCAATGATGCCATGCGAAAGGGGCTTGAGTTGCCCAATACAGGCATGGCCGTGCTCATTGATATAGGAGAGGGCAAAGACATACATCCGCACAACAAAATGGATGCAGGATCGCGTCTCGCACTGTGGGCCTTGGCCAATGACCATCAAGTGAAGGTAGATGCGGTGAATGGGCCGCTATTTGAAAAAGCTAAGTTCAAGAAGGGAAAAGCCATCGTATCCTTCGATCATGTGGGCGCAGGTCTAATGATAGCCAATAAACATCTGATGAATCCCGTGGAGGAGGTGAATGAAGCCCTGAAGCACTTCGAGCTTGCCGGAGCGGACGGACAGTGGCATGAGGCGACCGCCGTGATCAAAGGTAAGGATAAAGTAGAAGTACATAGTCCACAAGTTCCTAAGCCCGTGCAGGTGCGCTATGCCTGGGCTTCCAATCCCGTTGGGGTGAATCTCTATAATAGAGAGGGTTTGCCTGCGGCGGTGTTCTTGTCCAATGGAAAATAAAGAAGGTCGGGACGTATGCCCCGACCTAAACCATCTCCAACCAAATCATTATATTACTGCATCAATTTTGGGTAATGTCAGTTGAATGATGAGTCTTTCGGAGTACTTATCTAGGTCCTCCTCCTCTTTGTGGACGAGGAGCATTTTTGATTTCACTTTCCGAAAGGAAACCATCTTCATTGGTGTCTATCTTTGAAAAATCATTGGCCAAAGGGCCAGAAACTTCATCCTTGGCTAGCATGCCATCTTCATTCGCATCCATTTCGGAGAGTAGTTGATCATAGCTAGGAGGCCCTTGTTGACGACCTCCCTGTTGTCCACCACCACCTTGCTGTGACATTCGGGGTTGTTCGTTGTTGGAGCTTTGATTTTTTTGAGAGGCGCATGAAGTGAAGCTTATGATCAGTGCACCAAGCGCCATTGTTTTGATTGTAATTTTCATGTTATTTTTATTTTTCTTTTAGACGTGAGTCTTTTCTTGATCCCTCGATATTGAATCGAAAAAGTAAGTTTATGAGGTGAGTCACTGTCAATCCCTTCCTTTTGTAGGCCCCTCTCCATAGAAAATACACAGCAAATCCTACCAATAGAGCCAAACTGGGTAGCATTAGCCATGATTGTGTAGCCTTTTGTGTGTTTTCGACTATTGCGTTGTCTTGAAGAGCCAGATCAAGGCGATAGTTATTTTCTTTATGGAGTACAAAAGCTTTCTTTTCCAAACCCTCTTTAGAAATACTAAATAGGCTGCAGCTCTGATGGATGTTTTTGAATGCTTGGTTTTGAATTGAAATTTCTTGTACCGAAACGGGAATGCTATGCAGTTCGAAGGTCACAGAAGTTGCATGAGCGAGTTGTACAAAACCATGACCGACCTCTACTTGCTTGCCATCGACTCGAAGATCTATTGACTTACGTAGATGCTTCACTAGCAACTGATTAAATTCTTCCGCAGTGGTATATGCATTTTCTCCAAATTGCTGCTTTACTACATATTGAAAAGCTGCCGCTGCTGCATTTAGTTGCATTGTCCACTGTTCATTGTGCTGTACTAGTGTGATTGATGAGATATCAGCTTGATGTGCTTTTGCTGAGTTCAGCAAAAGCACTATGCCCAACAAGAACAAAGTTATTTTCTTCATGTCCTTCTTTTAATAGATGTATGCACCATACAGACAGTTGATGAAATTATTGGAACCGGGAGCATCTACATGGTAATGGTAGCCTCTAGTGTCATCATAGTGTCCTCGGCAGGCATCCAGATCATCGGGTTCTGTGTTGTCTTCGTTGAGTTGTGCGAATATGCCGTGACCGTCAATGGCATATCCGATCATAGGAGCATGTCCGTCTTCTTGAGAGATTTGTGCAGATTTACCTGTGGCGGCATGGTAGTGATAGCCTTGGTGTACGTTGATGTGCCCTCCTGCATCATCAAAAGGCGCCAAGGTATAGGCACTCAATATGTTGTCTACTGGGGCGGAAGCGGAAAATTCTACGCCATTGAAAGCGATACCTCTTACCAAGGGGCCAGATGAGTTGGGTCCCATGCCCGCAAAGTATTCGTAGGAAGTAAGTTTGACCGGTGTAGTCGGGATCAACCAAGTGCGGGTCAATTCAGTGATGTAGTCGGGGATACATTCTACGCAATAGTTTTTGTAATCTTCTCCCACATCGGGATTGGCTGCATTGATACAGTCTGTTTCGGTATTGGTCACGTAGATGTCTCCATTTTCGTCATACATCAACCAGGTGTCGTCGCTGTAGAAGTTGGCCATATTGGCAATGAATGCCCCGTCTACGTCGTATACTTCTCCATTTTCTATCCAGATACCTCCAGCCTCCGCATCATCGGATATGTTGTCAGGGCACCAAGGGCCCATTTCATGATCTGTAGGAGTGCTAGCTATGATTTGATAACAAGTAGTAGTGGTACCATCCGAAAGCGTACAGTCTACTACAGTAACTGTCGTGCCTTGGAGGAATAGCTCAGAATCTACATCTACTATAGTGCCTACATCCGTGTCTTGTGTGGGGTTGTTCGTATTAGTTTCATCCTTGCAGCTATTTGACGAAATCAGTACTGTTAGCATCAAGAGAGGTGTTAAAATGAGTCGGTTCTTTTGCATATCTATTATGTTTTAGTCTATTAGACGTACATGTTGTCAATATCCCTCGGTTTTTATCTTTTTGACTTTAAGGTGATAATATCAGCTTTGAGTTGACTGATCGCAGTTTTGTTAAGTCCGTTGTATATACCTCTGATATATCCTCTTTGATCTACTAAAACGAAGTTTTCGGTATGGATAAAGTCTTCTGTACTTTTCTGAAGTCCCATGTCTTCTTCTACGAAATACTGGTTCCTTCCTAGACTATAGATTTGATTTCTATCTCCCGTCAATAGATGCCATTTTCCTGCCACAATACTTTTCAAAGTAGCATACTCCTTTAGGATAGGTATACTGTCGTATCCTGGGGTTACGGAGTGAGAAAGGATCAATACCTCATCATCCTCTAGAAATGCCTCTTGGATCAATTGCATATTGGCGGTCATTTTAGGGCAGATACCTGGGCAAGAACTGAAAAAGAAGTTGACAACATAAATTTTTTCTTCTACTGTTTTTAGAGATATAGTCTCCCCTAGTTGGTTTTGGAGAGAAAAAGGGGCTATTCGGTGGAAGTCGGACGGTATGATATCTGAGTCATCAAACCAATGAGGAGTGAAGGTCGCTTCACTGTAGTAGGGCAGATGATCTACTCGACTTGTTTTTTCTTTGGGAGTGGTACAGCCAATTGCGACTAGCAATATGGGTGTGCAGAGGGTTTTAATCATTGGAAACGATGGTTTCATCATTTAATTCAAAACATAGACTGGCTCTTTTTAAGCCAAAAATGCGACCGTTTTTAGCCTCATAGTTTACATATAGCTTACCGTTCGGACGCCAGGCACGTTGTAGACCTTTTTCCTTCCCATTGACGAGATGGATTTCTTTGAATAACTGCCCAGATGAATACCATTCTTTTTGTGTACCATTGGCTATTCCATTCTTATAATGAGATAATGAACGCAATTTTCCATTGCTCCACCATGACTTGCATTCACCATCGAGTTTGTTGTTCTCATAGGTGGCCATATAACTCAGCACTCCTGAGGAGAACCATTTTGTTCTTACACCATTTCTTTTACCATTTAGATAACTTGTGCTTTCCGCCTTTTCTCCATTTGGGTAATATTTCACTGCCACACCAGAAAACCTTTCTCTAAGATGAAGAACAAGTCCTGTATTTCTGTTGAGCTGGATCGAATCAGTAGATACGATGGTTATTTGATCTTCATTTTGGAGAATATGGGGTGAATCTGATGTCTGTGTCTGGCATCCATTTAAGAGATTGCCTGCCAGTACTAGTAGCAGACCAGTCAAAATATGATTAGCGTATCGCACTAGCATTACCTTGGTAGTCTCCAGGGAACAATATGTAATATTGATTCAAATAGAGCTCATTTTGAATATGATAATGATACTCACCTTCTGCGTTGTATTTTGTAGTACTGGTATGTCCTCCAGATTCATCTAGATTTTCTGGGTATGTGCCTGTAGAGGAGCATTTTCTGCCATAGAGGAAAAAACCGTCTGCAATAATGCCAATCAAATTATCATCATCTTCAGACCAGGATGTTGGTTCTAAATGGTAATGATAGCTTTGTGGGCCTGTGTGGGCTCCATTAAAATCCAGCGAGCCAACAGCACCATCCAAAGGTACATTTGGCCCTTCTTGATCATTGTATATCACCGCTCCACTGACGGATATGCCAATGGCACCTAAGTCAGTAGCAGAACTGCTCGAAGCAAGACTCGGGACAGCGTCTACAGTAAGTGAAAATGATCCATTGAAGTCGTCAATATTGCCAGGTGCCATTTGTTCATAAGAGGTCTCCGTAGGTTCTACAAAGAGTGGGTGGTTGGAGCTGGAAGCAGCTGTGGTGATACCATCCATTTCGCGTGTAGTAGTGTTGGACCAGTAGGGTGATGCATGATTGGGTAGGCCATTGGTTTCAATCGTGATTTCACTACCATCGCTGATGAGCATGACTGTTACATTATCTTGGTCGAAGACTTCAAATGCGGCAGGGAGCTCCGATAGGACTTCACCGCTTATTTCCATGCTCGAAGTGGTGTCGTCACTTTTACAGGCTACCCATATCAGTGCAAGGGTCAGAGGAACGAATAGAGAGATTTTGCTTTTTTTCATGTTTGCTGTTTTGGTGATATAGACGTACACCATGTTTCATTCCCTCGCTATGGTTTAAAAAAAACAAAAAAAATCCCCCAATGCTGGAGGATATGCTGTTGATAATGGTATTTGGAACCTAATGCTTAGGACCAAAGGGTGGCCTTTCTGGTTTTCCCTGCTGTCCAGATGATCGAGTTAGCCTTGGTAAGATGTGCTGTAGTACTTGATCAAATTTTTTTACCTGTTCTTCATTACACAAATCCTTTAGATCTTCAAAATGATGATAGGTAACCATGATTTTGTCTTTTTCTAATTGAAGTATCTGGCTTAGAATCTGATCATGATCTGTTTGATCTGCATCTGGCAAAAGTTGGTCGAAAAATGTGCTTACGAGTTCTTGTTCTTCTTTGTCTATTTTTCGGATAGTTTGTTGGTGTTGCATGGCCATTTTATCAAAAGCCGCCTTTTGATCTGGATTGAAATCTAGCTCCTGGCCGATGTTATCTTTGATATCCGACTGTCTGGCATGTGGTTTTGGACGAAAACTAAAAAGGATCACCCATACTAGATTGACTGCCAATAGGGTGAAAAAACCGATTTGATATGCTTTGTTATTCATCTCCGTATAGATTAAAGTCAGTGATTAATTGTGAGTAACCATCCGTGTTATTTGTACCAGCACTGTAGGAATCGAAGTAATTGGATACCGCCCATATATTCATGCTAATTACCATAGCTACTACTGCAGCCACTTTCATCCAGCCAAAGCCACTTTTAGCTTGGGTGACGTTGGCTTGGTGATCATTGACCAATCTTTGCTGGATCTGAGCGAAACCACCAGCAGGAGCTTTGGCTCTTTGTATCCCTTCCAGGCTGTTCATGATCTCATTTATGCGATTGTCTTTATCCATGTTCATTTCGACGTGTTTTTATTTTTGATCCCTCGGTCTGGGTAGTGTTTTTCTAACGCTTGTTTCAAATTTTGTTTGGCACGTTGTACCAGTGATTCTATGCTCTTTCTGCTTTGATCCATGATCTCTGCTACTTCTTTGTGAGGTAGACCTTCGATTTGAGTCAGGATGAAGGCCGTTTTTTGATTTTCAGAAAGATTGTCGATGGCACGAAAGAGCAATTTAGCATCTTCTTTGTTTTCTAGCTTTACTCCAGGATGTACAAAATCGGGGGATTCATATTTGATCTCCGTACTGTTTTTGAGGTAAATGGAGGTGAAGATGCCTGCTCTTTTTTGGCTTTTTTTCTTTCGTAGAAAATCCAATGATTTGTTTACAGCGATACGGTAAATCCAGGTGCTGATCGATGAGCTGAATTGAAAGCTATGTGCGGTATGATAGATCGTGACAAAAACATCTTGCAATAGCTCCTCGGCATCTTCAGTGTTTTTGGTGTAGCTGATCAATGTGTTGTATACGCGATCACTATAGTGGGTGTATAGTTGCTCTAGTGCCTCTTGGCTGCCATTTGCGATGGCTTCTATACATTTGTTTTCTTCGATCATTCAATGTGCCTGGTCCATACATCATCCCAATTGGCCTACGTTTTGCAAAGTAAATGAAAAAGCAGCTTTCGTAAACCCTAATGATTGCTTTTACCTAGATGCTCCTCCAGTATCTCTACGGTGTTTTTTACTCTTTTTCCAGAAGGTGTTTTTTGGCTAGCAGCCTAGGAGAACTACTCATCACGACCATACATTGTTGGATTTATAACCATGGTTTTTTTAGTTCTTGCTCTAGAGAAAAATGGAGATTATTTTACATTGAACGATAATTGATTGGTTCAGACACAATAGTTATAAGCATCCGCTTTGCTTTTGTTGAACTTGCGAGTAGATATAGTTGACGAAGTAGTGGGTTGGATTTAGGCTTGATCAGAATAGGTCGTACCTTCACTTTTTATACTTAGGAATACAATTATTATAGTAAAAATTAAGATGAAGAAAGCATTGAATTACTTGTGCGCAGCTCTATTGATATTCGGAGCGGCATGTCAGCAAAAAGCGAAAGAAGAAAATAAGGAAGCGACAGAAGAGGAAGTAGTCATCAGCGATGATGAGCGTATGGAGTGGTGGCGAGATGCCGGATTCGGGATGTTTATCCACTGGGGTGCCTATGCAGTGCCAGGAGGTCAGCGTGGCGATACCATTTGTGGTGGTGGTGCCGAGTGGATCATGGACAAGCTGGACTATACCATCGAAGATTATGAAAAAGAAGTGGTCGCTGAGTTCAATCCGACAGATTTTGACGCGAACAAATGGGTAGCCATGGCCAAGGATGCAGGAATGAAGTACATCGTGATTACTTCTAAGCATCACGATGGTTTTTGTCTGTGGGATTCTAAAGTGACGGATTATGACATCATGGATGCCTCTGATTTCAAGAGAGACATCATCAAGGAGTTGGCAGAGGCTTGTGAGAAGGAAGGTATCAAGTTTTGCTTCTACCATTCGATCGTAGACTGGCACCACCCCCAGGCTCAAGCGCCACTGTACCCCAATTACAACGCGGGACAGAAAGACCAGACCGTTTTCAATCCTGAGTTTCCCAAATACTACGAAAACTACCTGAAACCGCAGGTTCAGGAGCTCCTGACCAACTATGGAGACATAGGTGTAGTTTGGTTCGATGGAGATTGGATTCCTGACTATACCACAGAGATGGGCAAGGAGATGTATAACATGATCCTGGATATACAGCCTCGTACGATCGTCAACAATCGTGTGGACAAAGGTCGCAATGGCATGGAAGGTATGGACAAAGAAGGCAACTTTGCGGGAGATTTCGGGACACCAGAGCAGGAAATTCCTGATACAGGTATTGATGCGGATTGGGAAGCTTGTATGACCATGAACGGGTCGTGGGGCTACAAGCCATCCGACACCAACTGGAAGAGCAGTGAAGATCTGATCCAGAAGCTGGTCGATATCGTGTCCAAAGGAGGTAATTTTCTGCTCAATGTAGGGCCTGATCCGAAGGGGAACTTCCCGCCCGAAAGTGTAGAGCGTCTGGCCGACATGGGCAAGTGGACCAAAGTAAATGGCGAAGCGATTTATGGAGCTAAGGCGAGTCCCTACGAAAGACCTGAGTGGGGAAGATATACGGCTAAGGACGGGATAGTCTATGCCCATGTATTTGAGTGGCCAGAAGATGGCCAATTGGTGATCAATACCGAAATCAAGCCGAAGAAAATCACCCTATTGGCTGACTCTGCGACTATCTTGGAGTGGGATGCAGACCAGTCTGTGATCATGCTGCCAGCTGAGGCTGTAGACCCAGTCGCGACTGTGATCAAAATAGAATATTAATTAGTTGTTTGAATGAGTAATAGCTGACTGCTTGCCCTGGCAGTTGGCTGACTCATATTCTCCTTTTTTTCTTATGAAGACTTTTATTTACTATCTACCGCTATGGGCGTTAGTCGCTTTGCTGTGGAGCTGTTCAGAGACGGGCCGAATCATCTATGTCAATCCCGAAGGTCAGGCGATGGGCACAGGATCTGCCACTGATCCCTACAATTCGATCGAAAAAGCCCTGCTGGTGGCCGAACTTTACATGGAGGAGGAAGGAGTTCAGGACATTACCATACATCTACAAGCCGGGATCTACCGATTGACTCAACCTATTGTATTATCTGCCGCCCAGAGCGGACTGAACATCATTGGAGCGGGTAGCGATCAGGTCAGTATCAAGGGTTCTGTACTCTTAGACTTGAAATGGGAAACCTATCAAGGAAAGATACAGGTAGCTCCCATCCCTGAAGGTGTAGATTTCGATCAGTTTTATGCCAATGGCCGAGGACAGATTCTCGCTCGCTATCCCAACTACGACGAGGAGGGTGGCGACTGGCAGGGACATGCCGCTGATGCCATCGCGCCTGAGCGCATCCGTACTTGGTCGCATCCCGAAGGAGCCTACTTTCATGCCATGCACCGTGGTAGATGGGGAGGATTCCACTACCAGATAGCAGGAGTAGACAGTACGGGCCAGGCCATCCTAGAGGGTGGACACCAAAACAACCGACCCTCAGCGCCGCACGACCAGTACCGCATGGTCGAAAATGTATTCGAAGAACTCGACAGCCCGGGCGAATGGTTTCTGGATCGAGAAAGTAAAAAACTGTACTATTGGCCGGAGCAAGGACTGGACATGGCGTCTACCACTTTCGAAGGAGCCGTTTTGGAAAACCTCATTTCCCTACAGGGAAGTGAAGAAAAACCTGTGACAGACATTCGTATCTCAGGGATCAAGTTTGAGCATACCCGTCGTACTTTTATGAACGAGTACGAGCAGTTGCTCCGCAGCGACTGGTCGATCTTTAGAGGAGCGGCATTTTTCATCGAAGGAGCCGAAAACTGTGAGGTACGGGCCTGTGAATTCACCCAGTTGGGTGGCAATGTGATTTTCGTAAGTGGCTACAACCGCCAGATCGACATAGCCGAAAATCACATCCACGAGTGTGGTGCCAGCGCTATATGCTTCGTAGGGCAGGCGTCCGCAGTGCGCTCTCCGGCTTTCCGCTATGGACAGTTTGTGCCCGTGGCAGAGATGGACACTATCAAAGGCCCTCAGAGCAACGAATATCCTAAGAATTGTACAGCCGAAAATAACCTGATCTATCGCATCGGCCGGTTGGAAAAACAAAGTGCCGGTGTGGAGATCGCCATGGCAATGGATATCACTGTCCGCCACAACAGCATATACGACGTGCCCCGTGCAGGCATCAACATCGGTGATGGTACCTGGGGCGGGCATGTATTGGAGTACAACGACGTGTTCAATACCGTGTTGGAAACGGGCGATCATGGCTCGTTCAACTCCTGGGGACGCGACCGCTTTTGGCACCCCAATCGTCGATATATGGACAGCCTGACCATGGCCAATCGCGGCATGACAGGCTGGGATGCGATCCATACCACCATCATTCGCAACAACCGTTTCCGCTGCGACCATGGCTGGGATATCGATCTCGACGATGGCTCGTCCAACTACCACATCTACAACAACCTCTGCCTCAATGGCGGTATCAAACTGCGTGAAGGATTTGATCGGGTGGTAGAAAACAATGTAATGGTCAACAATGGCATGCATCCGCATGTGTGGTTTGCCAACTCCGAAGATGTGATCCGTCAGAATATAGCGATGAAAGCCCATCAGGATGTAAGTCAGAGAGGTTGGGGCAAGGAGATAGACCAAAATTTCTTTACGAATGAGGATGCTTTGCAGCTATCTCTAAGCAAGGGGTTGGATTCTGCGAGTCGATTTGGAGACCCGCTCTTTGTAGATCCAGCCAGTCTGGACTACCGTGTAGAAGAGGGATCTCCTGCACTGGCTGTAGGTTTTGAAAATTTCCCGATGGATCAGTTTGGGGTGCAAGTTCCTGCATTGAAATCCCTGGCCGAAACCCCAGAAGTACCGGATGTAGACATGGCCAGCCAGCAGGCGGTAGTCAACTCGGTGCTATGGCGCGGCATGAAGCTCAAGAGTATCGAAACCATGGCAGAACAGTCTGCTACCGGGCTGCCAGAGATCGCCGGTGTGATGGTACTCAAGATCATGGATCGACAAGCACAGTCCCTAAGACTGAAGTCTGAAGATGTGATCCTGGAAGTGGACGGAGTGAAGATCAAAACCGTCGATGACTTTTTATCCCTCGACTGGGAAAGACTGGACAAAGAGAAAGCAGCGCTCGTAGTGATGCGCAATCAGGCAGAGCGCCGGTACCGCATGAAGTGATGACCTATCTCTTTAGGGAGACAGTTGATAAATAACGATTAAAGAAAGAACAATGAGAAAATATAGTCTAATAGGTCTTTGGGTTGGCGTATGTCTCTCGACAGTGGGCATGGCGCAGCGTGTGGATATGGTCTATACCACCGAAAGCCAACGATGGGTGGAGCCTAAGAAGTTTATGACCAAAACTGAGGCTACTGCCGAAAATACCATATCAGTCTACCCTGAGGAGACTTTGCAGGAGATGGATGGATTTGGTGGGGCATTCAACGAACTAGGTTGGGACGCACTGTCCTATTTGCCACAGTCCGAGTCAAACAAAGTCTTTCAGGAGATGTTTTCGGAGGATGGAGCCAACTTTTCCATGTGCCGCATTCCTATTGGCGCCAGTGACTATGCCCTGAGCTACTATAGTTCCAACGACGTGCCGGAGGACTTTGCGATGCGAGATTTCAATATCGACAGAGATAGATATATACTGATCCCCTTTATCAAAGAGGCCTTGAAGGTCAGACCCGATTTGCAAGTATGGGGGTCGCCGTGGTCTCCGCCAGCTTGGATGAAGGTAAATGAGCACTACGCGATGCGAAACGGTGAATTTGGCAATGCCAAAGATGGAAACAAGATGAACCCAGGAGCGAAGATTTTGAACAACGCGACGGGTTTCAAAATGCAAGAAAGATACCTGGAAGCCTACGCCCTTTATTTCTCTAAGTTCGTATCGGTTTATGCCAATGAAGGGGTGCCATTGTTTGCCATCATGCCGCAAAATGAAATTGCCTTCCAGCCGAACTGGCCGAGCTGTACTTGGAGACCAGAAGACATGGCCTACTTTATTGGTGAGTTTCTTGGACCACAGTTTGAGAAAGACGGGGTGGCATCAAAGATATGGTTGGGCAGCGTCAATGCCTCTGATCCCAATTATGTCAGGACAGTGTTGAACAACGAAAAAGCACAGCAGTATTTGGCAGGTGTAGGATTTCAATGGGGTGGCGCCAAAGCGATAGCCACGATTCATGACGAATACCCTCAGCTCCAATACATGCAGACCGAAAACAAATGCGGCGAGCATGAAAACGATTGGACTTCTGTGGAAAGGTCATGGAAAGACCTGCTGCACTACATCAATAGCGGAGCAGGCTCCTATATGTATTGGAACATGATCCTCGACGAGACAGGCAGCAGTGCTTGGGGCTGGCCGCAAAACTCCATGGTCGTAGTAGATCGCGACAGTAAACAAGTGAAATACACCGACGAGTACTACCTTTTCAAGCATATTTCTCACTTTGTACAGCCGGGAGATCGTTTTTTGAAATCAGAAGGCAAGAACCAATTGGCTTTCAAGAAAGCAGACGGGACGGTGGTCGTCGTACTCTACAACGGCGCGGAGCAAAACAGCCTCCGCACCGTGAAGATTGGAGACCAGAAGGTCAATCTGGATCTGAAGCCTAGATCGATCAGTACCGTGAGCATAAGTAATTATTAGTAATTCGAGTGAAGGCTGAGGGGGTGTCCTTCAGCCTTTTTTAGTCTCTCTTACTTCTCAAAAATGGATAGTTTGACAACATGTAATCTGCCCGTTTGGGTTACGATTACTTACTGCTCAGGCTTTATGTAGACAATAAAATATGAAAACAGTAAAACAAACACTTTTGATAGTATTCGGGCTAGTGATGTTTTTAACTAGTTGTGACGAGGAACAAAAACTACAGTTGGCCTCTCCCAATGGAAATAGTGAGATCGTATTGAGCCCTGCCAGTCAGGAGGAAGGTGGCTTGGTGAATTTTTCGGTGCTTTACAAAGGTCGTCAGGTGATTTTGCCTTCTTCGCTGCAGTTGCTTACAGAGGATTTGGACTTTGGTTCTAAGGTAGAAATTAGTGAATTGGGGCGTGTTTCGGTAGAGGAAGAATGGACCACTCGTTTTGGTGAGTTGAGCCAAGTACCCAACCGATATAGCCAGGCTAGTTTTCGTCTAAAAGGCGAAAGGGCAGAAGTATTGCTGACTTGCCGTGCTTATGACGAAGGTGTCGCTTTTTCTTATCAAATCCCTAAACAAAACGGACTGGAGGATATTGCCATCGACGATGAGCTGATCCACTACCGTTTTGAACAGGATTTTCCTGTATGGACGACCCCCGAGCGTGAGCCGGGCAAACTGACCGCACAGGGGGAGTATAGTCGTGTGCCACTGAGTGAGTTGCCGTATGGGGCCGAACGCCCATTGATCATAGAGCAGGACAGTCAGGTCGTAGCTTTGGCCGAAGCTAGGCTGGTAGATTTTGCTCGGCTCAGTTTTAGCGCAGACCCTGCAGGTGGTTTGAGCATCTTGTCGAACCTGGATGGCAAAATGGTGCAGACGGTGCAGGATACGGTCACTGGTGCACTCAAGAGTCAATGTCAAGGGCATTCGAAGGTGAAAGCCCACCTACCTCTACAGTCATCTTGGCGGGTGGTAATGCTGGCCGATGATCATGGCCAGTTGCTAGAACAAAACTACCTGATCCAAAACCTCAACCCTCCAAGCGCAATAGAGGACGAATCCTGGATAGAACCTGGCAAGGTTTTGAGAGAAACAACCCTGACTACTCAGGGAGCTATGGCTGCTATCGATTTTGTGGCAGATCATCAGATGCAGTATGTGCATTTTGATGCTGGATGGTATGGCAATGAGATGAAGGACAGTTCGGATGCTACGACTGTGACTTTGGATCCTAAGCGATCCAAGGGGCCATTCGATATGAAAGCAGTGACAGCTTATGCCAAGAGCAAAGGAATTAAGGTTATGCTCTATGTCAACCGACGTTCTCTGGAGCGACAGTTAGATGAGCTACTGCCGTTGTTTGCTGAGTGGGGCATAGCAGGGATCAAATTTGGTTTCGTACGAGTGGGGGGTCAGCAAGCCACCGCTTGGTTGCACGAGGCGATAGCCAAAGCCGCAGCGTATCAGATGGTCGTAGATGTGCATGATGAGTATCGGCCGACCGGTTTTTCGCGAACTTATCCAAACCTGCTCACTCAGGAAGGTATAGCAGGTGATGAAACCAGCGTAAGCAATGAACATACACTGATTACCATGTTTACGCGTATGCTGGCAGGAGCTGCGGACAATACCGTGTGCTACTACAACAAGCGCGTGGAGACGATGGGCTCTCATGCTTCTCAACTGGCCAAAACGGTATGCTTGTTTAGCCCGTTGCAATTTCTCTATTGGTACGACAAACCAGCAGCATCTCCAGAAAAGTTGGATGGTCTTTGGGGGGATACCAAGCATATCGGTAACGAGCCAGAGCTGGCGTTTTTTGATCAAGTTCCGACGACCTGGGACGAGACCAAGGTGCTGGAAGCAGAGATTGCCAGACTAGGGGTTGTTGCTAGACGTAAAGGGGGAAGTTGGTACATTGGAGGAATCTCTGGCCCAGAGACAAGAGCGGTGAATTTAGATTTTTCTTTTCTCGATCGAGGACAAAAATATGTTGCTAAACTATATACTGATGATGAGTCGATAGAGACTCGTACCCATGTGAAAATAGAAGAGCTGGAGTTAACTGCTGAAGATCAATTGGTACTACAGCTGGAAGCCAATACAGGATTTGCTATGTCAATCGAGTTGAGATGAGAAGACGGTTTTCAACTTAGAAGTAGGTTACTTAAGGAGAGCTAATAAAGTTTATCAAGCCATACAGACGCTGTTTTTGTATGGCTTTTTGTTTTTCTGATGCAATAGCGCATCCTGTTAGCATGGGGGATGATAGTAGAGTGCTTTTGCTGAAGCAGTCGATGCATCAGACTGCTCATGAAATGGGAAGTCTGCTTTCGAAAGCCAGCCTTTGAAGATTTATATTTCTACTATGCTGACATCTGATCCCAGAGATAAAATGGGTGGGTGTCAAAAATAAAGAGGCTATTTCTCGGATGAGAAATAGCCTCAAATAACCTTAGACCCTCGAACTTTATTTACTATTTACTAAACTTATTACCAATAAATCAACAGTTAAAAACATTACTTACTACAAGGAAGAAACTCAAGGTATAGGTTATTTTATCAGTTCTTTTTCCAATTCTTCTAGTGACTTTCCTTTGGTCTCAGGCATCATCAGATGCACAAAGAACAGTTGGAGTACCATCAAACCACCAAAGAAGGCAAAGACCACAAATGGTTCAAATACATTGATCAATACGGCACCAAATAGGGTGATGAGAGCGGCAAATACCCAGTGTACACCACAGCCCCAAGATTGACCGAAAGCACGTACATTGTTGGGGAATATTTCGGAAATGAATACCCAGATCACGGCACCTTGTCCAATGGCATGTGAGGAAATAAACATCAGAATGAAGGCAAGTTTGAACCCTGCCGACGCATCTGTATAAAAGCCAAAAGCTACCATGAATAGACTGATGATGTAGCCTATCGATCCAATGTACATCAGCTGTTTTCTGCCTGCTCTGTCGATAAGATACATCCCAGCAATGGTGAATACGAGGTTGACTAAGCCAATGGCGATGGAACTAAACAAGGAGTCTGAAGTAGCAAATCCTGCTTTTTCTAAAATCTCTGGTGCATAGTAGAGGATGAAGTTGATACCAGAGAGTTGATTAAAGAACGCAATCAAGAAGGCCAGTAAGAGTGGAACACGGTATTTTTTGGAGAAAACCTGTTCTCTTTTGCTACCTACAGGCTGCTGATCTGCGACGATGTCTTCCAATATGTTTTGTGCTTCTTCAAGGCTAGATGTTTTTTGAAGTACTTCCATCGCTGCTTCTTTGTTGTTTTGGTGCAGGACGAGCCACCTTGGGCTTTTGGGAATCCCAAATACCAAGAGCATATAGATCAAGGCAGGGATACCTTCTACACCGAGCATCCAACGCCAGTCGTTGGCTCCACCGACTCCTTCGAGCAGGTAGTTGGAGATGAAGGCAATCAAAATACCAAAGACGATATTGAATTGGTAGAGAGCACCTAATTTGCCCCGGTTGTTCGCTGAGGCTATTTCAGAAATATACGTAGGAGCGGCGATAGAGGAAACACCAACACCTAATCCACCGACAAATCTAAAAAATGAGAAGAGGTATGGATCCTGTGCGAGTGCTGATCCGATTGCCGAAACAAAATACAAAACACCGATACCGATTAGGGTATTCTTTCGTCCGTATTTGTCCGTAGGAAAACCCGCAAACAAAGCACCTATCACGGTGCCCCAGAGTGCCATGGACATGATGAATGTGCCATGAAACCATTCGGAGGTTTGCCATAGCTCTTTGATGGGGAGATTGGCTCCCGATATCACCACGGTATCAAAACCGAATAGAAATCCGGCCATGGCTACTACGATTGCATAATATATTAGTCTTTTGTTCATCTTGTCTTGTTGTTGTCAGGTTTTCACCCATTCAGAACCAACATTCCATCCCCGGTTCATTGTCCGAATCCCACGTTTGGGTTTTGGACAATTGTCGGTTCTGTATATTGGGCGAAAAAATTGTTGCTGTGATTATGACTTGTTCTGCTCTGGCTCGAAACTGGCCAATACAGAATTGACTACTGGTTCTCCCTGTTGCAATTTTTTTAGCCTCAGCAAGGCTTCTACATAATAGTAGTCTGCATAGATGATAGATGCGTCTATTTCAGAGCCGTTGGGCATATGTCCGGTGGAGTGGAGCAAGAAAGCCGAGTTTTTGTTGCCACTTTGGTAGTTGGTGGACAATTCCTCTAGCATTGCAGTGGCTTTGCTTACATATTCTTGTGCCAGTTCTTCATCGCTGTATTTGGACAGTTCCAATAGGGCAGAGGCGACCAAGGCGGCGGCAGATGCATCTCTTGGCTCGTTGGGGATATTGGGTGCGTCAAAGTCCCAGTAGGGGATCAAATCTTCGGGTAGTCTATCCAAATATACACGGGCTGTTTGGTGTGCTGTTTTCAAGTATTCTGGATTCTTGGTCTCGCGGTACATCATCGTGTACCCGTATACTGCCCAGCCTTGTCCTCTGGCCCACATGGTATGGTCGGCATAGCCTTGGTGTGTGATGCCTTTGATTTTGTTACCGTTGATGGTATCGTAGATTACTACATGATACGCCGAATAGTCATCTCTGAAGTGGTTGTTCATCGTTTTGTCGGCATGTGTCTCAGCGATGTTTTTAAGCGAATCTGTACCACCATTTTTTGCAGCCCATGAAAGCATCTCTAGATTGATCATGTTGTCTATGATCGTATTGTGAGGATACTCAGTTTTGACAGGCCAAGATAGTATGGTGCCTACAACTGGATTGTACAATGTAGCCAGTGTGTCGGAGGCTTTTAGGATCATTTCTTTGTACTCAGGGTTTTGCGTCAGTCTATAGCCGTTGCCTGCACTGTTGTATACTTGAAATCCAAGGTCGTGATCCGTGGCAGATTCTACAGATAGAGGTTCTAGATACATGGTGAATTGATCTGCAGCGTTTTTCAATTCAGTATCTCCTGTGTATTCGTAGAGGTACCAAAGCGTACCAGGCCAAAATCCGCTGGTCCAGTCTCTGTATTTGACCAATGTCCATTCATCACTGTCGTGTGGGATGTTTCTAGGGATAGAAGCCGAGTCGTTGGGCAACTGTTGGAGTGTTTTTTTGGCTTGTGCCACGCAGTAGTCGAGTTGCTGATCGACGTTGAATACTTCTTTTTGCTTTTGTTGGCATCCCAGGCCAAGTAGTCCAGCGAGGACAACGATCAAAATGGAATTTTTCATGATAATTATTTATTTCTTCTTGTGGCCTTTTGCTATCAAGAACCTCTGTGTTGATTTATTCTTCGATTAAAAATGCGGCACCAAATACGCCTGCACTGTCTCCCAGTGCAGGTTTGACTATTGGAGCTTGAAATTCGTGATTGAAAACATACGCAGGGATGCGAGATGCTCCCGTTGTATAGATCTCGTCTATGTTGCCTACACCTCCGCCTATCACGATTACATCAGGATCCACGATGTTGATGACCACACTGATTGCTCGGGCAAATCCATCGGTCAGTCTGTCGAGTGTATCTATAGCGACTGAGTCAGTTTTTGCTCTAGCTCGTTCGATGATTTCTTTGAGAGGCTTTTGCGTTCCTGTTTTTTGGTGATAGTACCATTCGAGCGATGGGCCTGATAGTATGCTTTCGTTGTCTCCTTCTTTGCCACAAAAGCACGGGCGGCCCTCTATGCCAGACAACAAATTGTGCCCCCATTCTCCTCCGATACCATGGTGTCCATTGATGATGTGTCCATTGATGACCAATCCACCGCCTACTCCAGTGCCCAATATGACTCCAAATACTACTTGAGCGTCGGGATAATGATGTTTGACCACTCCCAATTTTGCTTCTGCCAAAGCAAAGCAGTTGGCATCATTGGCCATTTTGACCTCTATTCCCAGTAGATTTGTGAGGTCTTTTTGCATGGGCTGCCCATTGATGGCTGTAGCATTGCAATTTTTCATCAAGCCACTGTGTCGATTCATTGTACCTGGAGTGCCGACACCTAGACGAGTAGGTCTACAGCCATGATGTGCTACCATCGAATCCACCAGTTTTTTGACTTGATTGAGTATATGTGGGTAGCCCTTGGAGGCTTCAGTAGGTACTCGTTCTCGATAGAGTACTTTGTTGTCGTTGTACTGATCGAGTATTACCCCTTCTATTTTGGTGCCACCCAGATCGATTCCCCACAGTATTCCTTCTTCCATGTTTGGGAGCTTAATGATTCTAATCTATTTAATTAGCAAATGTTCATCTGGTTTGTAGTCGGTAATGAACGGCTAGACATGGGTGATGTGAATCTCTAAACGAAAAATTATTTCGATAGAAGTATATTTTAGTCACTCCAAAGTCATCTTTTGCTGCAAGCTAGAGTTGTAGTGAAGTGATGAATTGAAACACTTGAACACAACCTAAGATTGCTTTACAATGATCGAATAAAATGCTTGAGAGGGCTATGACTCATGATTCATAGAGCATAAATCATGAGTCATATTGTGATTTTATATGGATAGAATTGTGTTGTTTGCTTGTATTTTAAACGATTAAGCATATCGTAGTTCAATGGTTTTATTTTTATTGGTCACAGTTGGAGTTAAAACCATGGACTTTAGTACATCTCGCTTTAGCTTCTATCAATTTCAATAGGATACTAGTATCTAGTGCCTATCGATCTAAGGTCTTGATTCGGAATGTAGAGAATTTCATTTTTCCCTAAATCTATGGTGCTTTCATTCCATAGTGGGTTAGTTAATATTAGAAAGCTTATTTTTCCAGTAATTCCTATTTAATCCTATTGGAATAAATGCTCAAAATGTTTTGCCTTATGTTTTACCTCACTAACAAAATACTATTGGTATATTTCCATAATGTTACTATTTTGTTACTACTTGCCTTTTTTGGTCGGTAATTGAATAAAAAGTATAAGTTTTGAGGGGTATTTAATCTTAGATTAATACCAATTAATAGGTATAATAAACATGTCTGTGAATAAAAAAATACTGGTTGTAGATGATGAGATTGATATTTTGGATTTGCTGAAATACAATCTAGAGAAGGAAGGGTATCAAGTAGAAGTGGCTGAGAATGGTATGGAGGCAGTGAGAATTGCTAAGACCTTTGTGCCTGATTTGATTCTGTTGGATATCATGATGCCAGGACAGGATGGAGTAGAGACCTGTCGTCAGCTCCGTGAATTCAAAGAATTAGCGAATAGTTTTATTATTTTCTTGACGGCTCGTGTAGAAGAATATTCTGAGGTAGCTGCTTTTGAAAATGGTGCAGATGATTATTTGACAAAGCCTATTAAGCCACGCGCTTTGATGAGTCGAATCAATGCGATATTTAGGCGATCCAAGAAAGAAGTTGATCAAGAGGAAAAGGTCACTGCTGGAGATTTGCATATCGACAAACAAAGCTATACGGTCAAGCGTAATGATGAGGAGTTCTCATTGCCAAAAAAAGAATTTGAATTACTATATTTTTTAGCTCAGCATCCAGGCAAAGTTTTTAGTAGAGATGAGCTTCTTTATAATATATGGGGTACGGATGTCTATGTTTTGGCACGGACAGTAGATGTTCATGTGCGAAAGGTGAGAGAAAAAATTGGTGATGGCTATATCGCTACTATCAAAGGGGTAGGGTATAAGTTTGATGCTGAGTGATCGTAAACTAATATGTTATTAAACTCTAGGGGATTATCTCTTATTTTGTCAGGGTGTATTGCTGCCATTGTTTTAGGTAGTTTGATGCTGTTGCCTGATATTCCTAACTACGCATACTGGCTCGTATTCTTCATTTCGTTTGGTACAGGATATATCTTGATCAATATTGTTTTGGAATTCTTGTTTTTCAAAGAGCTCCGAAGCATCTACAATATGTTTGAGCAGATCAGAGCCAATGATTTATCCCAATTAGAGCCTAATAAGAAATACGGACATAGCTCTATCATTCAAATCCATGAAGAGATCTATGCTTATGCACACGGTAAGCAGAGCGAGATTGAAGAACTAAAGCAGCTAGCGAAATTTAGACGGCAGTTTTTGGCTGATGTTTCTCATGAATTGAAGACACCCATTTTCGCTGCGCAAGGTTTTGTCCATACGCTACTGGACGGAGCTATCGATGATAAGAAGAATCGGATGAAATTCCTCAAGCGAGCGGCTAAGAACTTAGACGGTTTGGACATGCTCGTGCAAGATTTGCTAACCGTCTCTCACATGGAGGCTGGAGATATTACCATGCATCTGGAGCCAGTGAATCTGTGCGAGATGATTTTTGAGATCTTTGATCAGATGGAAAATAATGCTCAGAAGACAGATATTACACTTAAGATGAATCATGAGCGTGATGAGATCATCAAAGTAAAAGCCGATGAGCAACGTATCTATCAGGTGTTGGTTAACCTTATCACCAATGCCATCAAGTACTCGGATGAAGGAGGGGTAGTAGAAGTGTCTGTGGTAGACTTAGGGAAGCGTCAGCAGGTCATTGTCAAGGATACAGGGATTGGCATTCCTCCCGAACACCTCAATCGAATCTTTGAACGCTTCTATAGAGTAGATAAAAGTCGTGCACGTGCGATTGGAGGAACAGGACTAGGGTTGTCTATTGTGAAGCACATCGTGGAGGCTCATGATAGTGATATTCATGTGAAAAGCACACCTGGAGAAGGATCAGAGTTTAGTTTTGAGCTAGATAAGTATATTGCGCAATAGTCGCCATTTCAATTTCTTTGGTTTTCTTTGCCGAAAAGAAGACTAGTGCTGAAGAAAATTAATATTCCAGATCTGATAGTATATGAAGATGACCATTATTTGGTGATCAATAAACCTGCGTCCATTTCTACCTTGGAGGATCGAAACGATGATTACAATGTCTTGTCTCTATTTCGTGAGCATTATCCTGAGATTACTGTATGTCATCGATTGGATAAAGAAACCAGTGGTGCACTACTCCTAGCCAAGAATGAAGCAGCCTATCGCGCGGCAGCTATGAAGTTCGAGTCTAGAGATGTAGAGAAGGTATACCATGCGCTGGTAGAGGGGCGGTTTATGGATGAGACGATACAGGTCGATATACCACTCAAAATAGCTGGCTCAGGCCGAGTCAAAACAGACCCACGTCAGGGAAAAGAAGCACTGACTCGATTCCGACCCAAGGCATACTTAGGGAATTATACTTTGGTGGAGGCTAAGCCTGTCTCAGGTAGACGTCATCAGATTAGAGTGCATTTGGCTTATCTAGGCTTTCCGATTTGTGGAGACACTTACTATGGTGGCAAACCAGTGTTTTTGTCGGCAATCAAGAAAAAATATAAACTCGCAGAAGGGAAAGAAGAAAGACCTCTGTTTGATCGAGTAGCCTTGCACGCATTTAGTCTTGAAATCAATCCATTTGATGGTCAAGCGATCGAGGTTTCATGCGATTATCCTAAGGATTTGAGCATGATAATCAGCAAGATTGAGAAATTTGGGTGATCCCAGAGAGAAATATGAAGGTACTGCTTTAATTTTTGAACTCTGCTTTGTTTTTTGTCAACAAAATTTCTATTTTTGTGTCCCTTTTTGAGGGCAGTAGGATTTTGACTATAAAATCAATAGAAAAGTGGATTCAATAAGTTATAAGACAGCAATCACCAATAAAGCTACAGCTGACAAGCAATGGGTAGTGGTTGACGCTGAAGGAAAAGTATTGGGAAGGTTAGCAAGTGAGATTGCTAAAATGATCAGAGGAAAGCACAAACCTGGTTTTACACCTAACGTGGACTGTGGAGACAACGTAATCGTTGTGAACTCAGACAAGGTGAAAATGACAGGAAAGAAGTGGACGGATAAAAAATACGTCTCGCATACTGGTTACCCAGGAGGTCAAAGAGTTCAAACCCCTAATCAAGTGAAGGCAAAGTCTTCTACTATCTTGGTAGAAAGAGCCGTAAGAGGCATGCTACCAAAGAACAGACTGGGTAGAGCTTTGTTCAATAATTTATACGTATACGAAGGGGGAGAGCACAAGCACGAAGCACAAACTCCTAAAGAGATAAAACTTTAATCTGAATGGAAGTAACTAACACCATTGGTAGAAGAAAAACATCTGTAGCTAGACTGTATATGTCAGCAGGTAAAGGAGATGTTAAGATCAACAACAGGGACATCAAAGAGTATTTCCCTTTTGAAATTTATCAAACTATCGTTAAGCAACCATTGGTTTTGCTGGAAGAAGACGGTAATTATGATTTGAATATTAATGTTGCTGGAGGAGGAATGAAAGGTCAAGCTGAAGGTATCAGATTGGCGATCTCTAGAGCATTGGTAGAAATCAACCCTGAACACAGACCTCCTTTGAAGAAAGAAGGATTCTTGACAAGAGATCCTAGAATGGTCGAGCGTAAGAAGCCAGGTAGAAGAAAGGCGAGAAGAGCGTTCCAGTTCAGTAAGCGTTAATACAATTTATATTTATATATTATTAAGTAAACTTTAATGGCTAAACTACAGCACAAAGACTTACTTGATGCTGGTGTCCACTTCGGACACTTGACGAGAAAGTGGGATCCTAAAATGGCACCATACATCTTCATGGAGAAGAATGGTATCCATATTATCGATCTACATAAATCGCTTGATTGCCTCGAAGAAGCATCAAATGCACTCAAGCAGATAGTGAAATCAGGACGAAAAGTAATGTTCGTTGCGACTAAAAAGCAAGCGAGAGAAATCGTTTCTGAAGAAGCTAAGAGATTAAGAATGCCTTACGTCACTGATAGATGGTTAGGTGGTATGTTGACTAACTTCGCAACGATTAGAAAATCGTTGAAGAAAATGTCTTCGATGGACAAGATGTTGAAAGATGATGCTTTCAAAAACTTGGCGAAGAGAGAGAAGTTGATGATCAGCAGAGAGAAAGTGAAGCTAGAAAGAATCCTCGGTGGAATCGCTGACTTGACAAGACTACCAGCTGCACTATTCGTAGTAGACATCAAAAGAGAGCATATCGCGATCAAAGAAGCACAGAAGTTGAATATCCCTGTATTTGCTATGGTGGATACTAACTCTGACCCGAATCAGGTTGATTTTCCAATCCCTGCGAATGATGATGCTTTCAAATCTATCCAATTGATCGTAAGTCACATTGGTAAAGAGTTGGAAGAGTCTCTAGCAGAGAGAAAGAAAGACAAGGACGAGGCGAAGCAGAAAGAGGAGGCAGAAGCGAAAGCTCACGCTGACAAAAAAGGAGAGTAATCATACTATTTTGAAATAGTATCAAAAATATAAGAATTGAATCCCAAACTGATGGGATTCAATTTTTGTTTAGACCCGTTTGATTTTTCAGTGGGATTATAGAAATAGAAGTAAAAAAACATAAACGATATTACAAATGGCAATTACTGCACAAGAAGTAAACAAGCTACGTCAGATGACTGGAGCTGGTATGATGGATTGTAAAAAGGCTTTGGTTGAAGCTGAAGGTGATTTTGATACAGCAATCGAATTGCTTAGAAAAAAAGGGCAAAAGGTGTCTGCATCTAGAGCAGACAGAGAGACCAACGAAGGTGTTGTATTCGTGAAAACAAACGCTGACCATACTACTGGAGTAGTGGTAGCATTTTCATGTGAGACCGACTTTGTAGCTAAGAACGAAGAGTTCATGAAGTTAGGGAATGATCTAGCGACTGCAGCTTTCGAAAACAAGCCAGCTGATGCAGCAGGGTTGAAAGCATTGAAGTCTGGTGATGATACTTTTGGTGATAGAATCATCGACATGATCGGTAAAATCGGTGAGAAAATGGATATCATTGCTTATGAAGTGATGGAAGGTGAGGCAATCGTTCCTTACGTTCACGCGGGTAGCAAACTAGGTGTTCTTGTTTCTTTGAAAAACACAGGTGGTAAAGATGTGACTGAGGCAGGTAAAGATGTAGCGATGCAAATTGCTGCTATGAACCCTGTAGCGGTTGATAAAGACGGTGTTGATTCTACTGTAGTAGAGAAGGAAATTGAGATCGGAAAAGATCAGGCAAGACAAGAAGGTAAGCCTGAGGAGATGCTAGAGAAGATTGCTCTAGGTAAATTGAACAAGTTCTACAAAGAGAATACTTTGTTGCCACAAGCATTCGTAAAGGATAACAAGCAGTCTATTGCTCAGTATCTTGATGGTGTGAGCAAAGGGTTGACAGTAGTAGATTTCAAGAGAATCTCTATCGGTTAATTTATAAGATAATTGAAGTTGATTACATGGCCATCTGTATTTATACAGGTGGCTTTTTATGTTTAAAGGAATGAGCTGAATGCGGGATCAGCCTGTGGGATTTGGGAGAGCAACGTGGTATTTATTATTTCAACCGTTATCCCAATGGCTTTTTAGAAGGTTACTTTCGCAAAGGCAACAACAAACATGTCTAGCCGAATCAGGTAGGTTTCGAATATTTGAATCACGAAATAATCTTCGATCTTTCCCAGTAATAAGGATCAGCCTGAAGAGGCTTACAGGTCGAGTTCTGAAAGGGCTTCTTCTACTGCTTCTTGAATTTCTGCGATATCAAATGGTTTGGTGAAGAAGCGGTGGATGAGTTTTTCGTCGAGAGCCTTTTCTATCTCTTCGTTGTAGTCAAATGCTGTTAGGATAAAGTAAGCGATGTTTTTGAATTTTTCTTTGGCCTGTGTGATGAACCGGATACCGTTCATATTGGGCATTCGCATGTCGCTGATCACGACGATAATTTTGTCATGATGCGCTTCTAATTTCTGTAGACCTTCTACTCCAGATAGTGCAGTCACAACGTCATAGATAGACTCAAAGCTTTTTTCAAATAGAAATAAGTTTAGCTCTTCGTCATCTACGTACAATACAGTAATGTCTTTCTTATCAGCCATAGTTAATCTTTACTCGCCACTAGAATATAGGTGTTTAAGGTTTAAAGATATATTTTATTTATCAAATCCTGAGATCGTATAGGAAAGAAGACGATCTCAGGGATTGAGTATTAGTTTTTAGCTTATTTGTGAGCCGTTTTGAACCTTTTCATTGGGCTGGACGAGTCTTAGTTTTCCATCAGCATCTTCTGCCATGAGAATCATTCCTTGTGATTCTACGCCCATGATTTTTCTGGGTGCTAGGTTGGCTAGAATAGTTACCTGCTGACCGATCATTTCTTCTGGAGTAAAGTGCTTAGCGATACCGCTTAGGATCGTTCGCGTATCGATCCCTGTATCTACCTTGAACTGTAATAATTTGCTCGATTTGGGTACTTTCTGCGCTTCTAGGATGGTGCCTACTCTCATGTCCATTTTGAGGAAGTCTTCGAATACTGCTTCTGCTTTTTGTGGCTCTACGTCTTCTACTGTTTGTTGCACGGGTTTTGATTTTTCTAATTTGTCAATTTGAGCTTCTACTGCTTCGTCTTCTATTTTTTCAAATAGCAGACTAGCTGCTTCGATGTTTTGGCCGCTGAATAGCAAATCTGACCTACCGGCATCCGCCCATGTAAAATCTCCCAGATTGATCATCTGAGACAGTTTGTCTGAAGTACGAGGTAAGAATGGGCTTGATAGAATAGAAAGATTTGCTGCGATCTGCAGGGCTATATTCAATATGCTGCCAGTTCTTTTCTCGTTGGTTTTGATGAGTTTCCACGGCTCGGTCTCAGCGAGGTATTTATTCCCTAGGCGGGCCAAGTCCATGAGGTGTGCGAGTGCTTCGCGGAATCTGAACTTGTCGATGCTCTCGGATATTCTCGATGGGAACTCAGCTAGTTCTATCAATACCTCTTTGTCGACAGCTTCTAATGCGCCGAGTTTGGGTAGTTTTCCGTCGAAGTATTTGTGCGTTAGTACTACCGCTCTATTGACGAAATTGCCATAGATAGCGACTAATTCATTGTTGTTTCTGGCCTGGAAGTCTTTCCAAGTAAAGTCATTGTCTTTGGATTCTGGGGCATTAGAACACAATACGTATCTGAGTACATCTTCCTTCTCGGGGAAATCCTCGAGATACTCGTGTAGCCAGACAGCCCAGTTGCGAGACGTAGAGATTTTCTCTCCTTCTAGGTTCAAGAACTCATTGGCAGGTACATTCTGTGGTAAGATGTAGTCACCGTGCGCATGTAGGATCGCAGGAAATATGATACAGTGAAAGACGATGTTGTCCTTGCCGATGAAGTGAATCAAACATGATTCATCTTCTTTTTTCTTCTGTGTCTTCCAGTAGTCTTCCCAGTTTTTTCCTTTTTCTGCGGCCCAAGCTTTGGTCGCAGAGATGTACCCGATAGGCGCATCGAGCCATACGTATAGTTTTTTGCCTTCTGCATCAGGTAGCGGTACATCTACTCCCCAGTCTAGGTCTCTGGTCATGGCACGAGGCTGTAGGCCTGCTTTGAGCCAAGAACTACACTGCCCGTAGACGTTGGGTTTCCATTGTCCTTGTTTGCCTTCTATGAGCCATCTTTCGAGCCATGGCTGATATTTGTCTAGCGGCAGATACCAGTGCTTGGTAGATTTTAAGATAGGTGTTTTGCCACTCAGTGTAGACTTTGGGTTGATAAGGTCGGTGGAGTTGTGAGAGGTGCCACATTTTTCGCACTGGTCTCCGTAGGCGGCATCATAGGCACAGTTAGGACATGTCCCGGTGACGTATCGATCTGCGAGGAATTGGTTGTATTCTTCGTCATAGAATTGCTCTGATTGCTTCTCGACGAACTCTCCTTTGTCATGGAGATTGGTGAAGAATTCCTGTGAGGTCTCATGATGAATCGGTGATGAAGTGCGGTGATAGATGTCAAAGTCAATCCCGAATTTCTCAAAAGTATCTTTATTGATCTGATGATACTTGTCAATGATGGCCTGTGGGGTAGTTCCTTCTTTTTTGGCACGTAGCGTGATCGCAGCACCATGTTCGTCACTGCCACATACGTAGGTCACTTCTTTGCCTCTGGCGCGAAGAAAGCGCACATAGATATCGGCAGGTAAATACGCTCCTGCGATATGACCGATGTGTAGCGGGCCGTTCGCATAGGGTAGGGCTGAAGTAATGGTGTATCTTTTGTAATCTTTTTGCACGTGTCCGTTTTTTCGACAAAGATAGAAAGATTAGAAAGTTATGGAGCTGAAAATACTAGAAGTTCTAAGCTGGCGTGAGACAAGATTTAGTTTTTTATCAATAGGTTCTTCTTGCAGATCGCATCAATCATGTTTTCGGGTTGAGTCCCTTCAAACTTCCAAATGAAAACACTGCCGCCTTGCGGTATAACGAGTATCGCTTTGGTCTCTGAAATAGCCTGATAATTGTTCGAGTTTAGGTATTTGTTACGTGATATATCCAGCTGCCCTGTGTGCTGTAGTAGGTATTGCGCGATCCATTGTTCGGACAGGACTGTAGGCGTGATATAGTTCAGCGTGATATGGTGTGTGTCGTTTTTTAGCTCTAGGAGTAGAGGACTGATTTTGACCGTGGTGTCTTCGGTGAGGGTGTACTTTTTGGGGATGTCAAATGATAGTCCCAGTCCCAGGTTTTCGTAGTGCGTGTCTTTTTGTTTCTCCTCACTTTCGAAGGATGACATAGGGTTTCCATTGCGCAGATAGTTGGTGGTTTGTATTGCAGCGATTTTGGGATGCAGAAATAGTGGGGCAAGCCCATCATGTAGGTCGCTCTTGACCATAGGTAGGTATAGGCTGGGATTGATAGGGCTATGGCTGTTGGGATTGAAGATTTGCCACTCTTCGTCGATCCCGATTTCTGTCCAAAGCGCGCTGACCCAATAGCCGTATTGGTAATAGTAGCCATGTACGATGCGTGCTGGGAGGTCGATGGATCTCGCCAGTCTGATGAGGGCTAGGGCGGGGTACTTTGGGGCTGTTCTACGGCAATAGAGAGTTAGCGCCTGTGCCATTTCTAATGAGGAAGCTAGGTCTCGTGATAGCGAATCGGCGATGTAAAACAAGTCTAAATTGTCCTTGTTGATCCAGGGTGTAGACTCGGTACAGTGGGCTAGTTCTAGGCTGTCTGTAGGGAGTGGGTAGAACTGATTGTCTGCCATGCTGGTCTCTAGGGTATCGCCGGCAGTCGTGGTGATGAGGAGTTGGATGGCATTGATGTTTTTTGGATCGGGTAGCCAGATGTTGGACGAAATGATTTTTTGGTCATCTTGTAGGGATAGAAGGGGAGAAGTATGTACGGTTTTTTTCGTTGGACGTATTTCCATTTTGCCGAATGGCGCAGCCTGTTGAGAGGCGTAGCATTGGAAGTCCAAATCGTAGAGGCTCTCTACAGCTGGCAGTTGGGCGATGGAGTCATGGATGACCCAGTATTTTTGGGCACGAATGACCTTGGTGTCGGTTAGCGTTCTGAATACAGTGACGACCTGATGGAGGTCTGGTGAGTAGGTACGGAACCTAATACTGTCTTGGAGATGATGGAGTGTGCTCTGACTGACTTTTTGTGTCCCGTATGGTCCCAAAACCATCTGAAAGTAACTCGAATCACCGAGTGATGTGATCAATGAGTCGTTCGAGTAGGTGGAGTGAATCGTATCTCCTGGTGATAGGCTGATGTCGTTGGTGGCGGATAGTAGCTGACCTATGGCGTCTTCTTGATAGCGGGTCTGGATGAAGATAGAGGTGCTGTCTTGTAGGGTGACGAAGCTGAGCTGCAGCTGCTGCGTGGTGTGGATGGTGTCAGCGATGTGAACGCTCGTTTGGTAAGAGCCGACAGATGTGTTGTTCAGGTCGACTGTATAGGTGTGGATCTGTGCAGCCAGTGGCTGTATGAGGGCAAGAAAAAATAGACTAAGGAGGCAATATGCTTTCATCAAATACGGGAGGATTGATAAGGCGACAAGATAAGAAAAATGCTAAGCTTAGGCGCTCGGCTTTTTGAAATTTTGTTAGCCAACTGCTTGATGATGCTGATCGAAGATGGTGTTTGGAATGTGACTGAATGAAACCAAAACGTAAGGTCACCACCAGCCAAAGGAATAAAGTGACCATTTGTCTGGTGGTGACCATGTAGAGGCTATAAGACAGCTTTAAGTGAAGGAGAAGGCTACAGTTTGAACTTGTCGACTTCTGAACGTAGGACATAGGTGATGGAGGACACTTCTTTGCTTTTTTGTAGGTGGTTTTCCATACCCGCCGAAAGTTGAGTCGCCGAGCTGGCGGTTTGTTCAGTACCTGCTGCAGTTTCTTCTGCTATCACTACTATTTCGTCCATCATATTTACCACATTGCCTAGGTCATTTGTTTGCTGATTGGTAGCGGTGACGATATTTTCAGATTTTTTTAAGGTGTCTTCATACCCTGTTGAAATGTCTTGGAAAGCAGAAAGTGAGTGTTTGGTGGCCTCACTTCCTTCTGTAATTCTTGAACTCATTTTGGAGACGAGCGAGGCTGTAGAAGAGGTGACCGTTTGTACACCTGAAATAAGTTTTTGGATTTTGGAAGTTGACACTTTCGAATCTTCTGCTAGTTTTCTGATTTCCTCAGCTACGACGGCAAAACCTCTCCCCGCATCACCTGCTTGCGCAGCTTCTATGGCGGCATTGAGCGCTAGAAGGTTGGTTTGTGACGCGACATCTTCTATAATTCTTAGGACGGCATTGATGTCATTTGATCTTTGTGTTAGGATTTTTATAGCTTCTGTTGTTTCTGCGGAGTAAGATAGTATGTCCTTCATTTGGGTGTCCAGTGTGCCCATTTGTTGCATACCTGCCTGACTCTTTTCAACCCCTATTTTCGTAGCTTCATTGATTTCAAAGGCTTGTCTTTTCATGTCACTAGAAAACTTCAATATTCCTTCTATGATGTTTGATGATTGATCCACATTCGCCACTTGCTGCTGTGCTCCACTACTCATTTGAGCAATGGCAGATGCTATTTCGCTGGTGCTATTATTGATTTCTTCGGTGGTATGGGTCATGTCATCTGTCGAGCTCCCTATCGAAGCTATTTGCTCTTTAAGATTAGAAAGCAGATCGGACAGGGAGTCTAAAGCTGAATTCAGATTCGTCGAAAGCAGTGCCACGTCACCTTTTGCCTCATCTGTATACCTTTTGGATAAATCCCCAGAAGCCATGCCGTCAACGATTCGATTGATTTCAGAAAATGGCTTGAGTACTGACTCAAACATTTTGTTGACAGATACTCCGAGATTTTTCCATTCGCCATCCATGCCGTCTAGGTTGATTCTCGCTTTGAAATTGCCAGACTCTACCGCCTCGGATACGACCAAATTGATTTCACTAACCGCTTTTAGTAGACTGTTTTTTTGTGTCTCTAGTTCGGCGTTTTGAGCAATGACTTGCTTGGTGGCATTGTTGATTTGATCATTAAGCTTCTCTTTGTCCTTTTTGTGTTTTTTGGATTTCCATATATTGAAATATATAATGGAGGAGACTATGATCAGGATGACGATGGTTCTAAACCACCACGTGTTGTACCAAGCAGGGAGGATGTTCAGGTATATTGAGGCTCCTTTTTCATTCCATATGTTGTCATTGTTGGAGCCTTTTACTCTAAACGTGTATTGGCCTGAGGGTAGGTTTGTATAATAGGCTTGTCGACGATTGCCTGATTGTTTCCATTCACTATCATACCCCTCCATCATGTAGGCGTATTGGTTTTTTTCTGGAGAGGTGTAGTTCAGTGCTACGAATTCGAATATAATATCCGTTTGTTTATGTGTGAGTGTGATGGAATCTGTTTCGGAAATATGCCGGTCAAGGGGCGAGTTGATATCGTCAATAGAGACCTCCTTGTTGTCGAGTTTAAAGTGTGTCACGATGATGTTTGGGATTTCTTGATTGTCTTTGACTTCAGTAGGAGCGAAATGATTAAAACCGTTGATCCCACCTATGTATATATTGCCCTGATCATCTTTATAGGATGAATTCGTACTGAACTCATAGTCTTGCAACCCATCATAGATATCATAGTTTCGGATGGACATGTTTTCGAAATCGATCGAGAATGATATTTTACTCATGCCTTTGTTAGTCGTCACCCAAAAGACACCTGAGTCATCGATGACTAAATTGCTAATCGAGTTGTCAGGTAGTCCATGCCGTTGATCATACCGTTCAAAGCTTTTTTTATCTTCTTTTAATCTATTGAGGCCACCGAGAGTACCTACCCAGATGTTACCATTCAAGTCTTCGTTGATGGTGGTAATGTTATAATGGCTCAAACTGTTGGGGTTGTTCTTGTCATGAATGTATCGTTCAAACTGATCTAGACTTGGGATGTATTTGTTGAGACCATAGCTGGTACCTATCCAGATGTTGTCTTGCGAGTCCTTGAATATACAATTGATCGCTCCTGATGAAAGGCTCGTAAGGTTATCGGGGTTATGAGGGTACGATTGATACTTTTTGGTGACATTGTCGAGCTTGAGAAGTGTACTGGTTCCTATCCAAATGTCATTATCATTACCCTCCGTGATGCAATTGATCGTAGTGTTATCCAAGATGGTTTCAAACGAACCCTTGTCATCATCAAAGAGCAGGAGGCCCTGGTAGGTTCCTATCCAAAAATTATCCTTTCCATCAATAGTGAGCGCCTTCATATGGTCACTGTTGAGCCCTTTGTGGGCGTAAGAGCTTTGTTGGTAGGAAGAGAAAGTGCCCTTTTGGGGATCGAAAAGATTGAGTCCTCCATAGGCTGTGCCTACCCAGATTCCCTTGTCATTGGCACAGAAACTAGTAACCGAATTGTTACTCAAAGAAGAATCAACATTAAACAAATGCTTGTAGTGATCAAACTTCTGCTTTTCGTTGTGCAAATAATTCAAACCACCACTCCAGGTTCCTATCCAAAAGTTGCCCTTATTGTCCTCATCAAAGCAATAGATGGAATTTTGACTTAAACTTTTGTTATCGGTCTCATTACTTTGGATGTGTATGAATTCGGGTTGGTCATTGGCAGATTCATGATGCTTTAAAAGATTAAGCCCTTGATTAGTACCTATCCAAATGTTGCCATTAGAGTCTTGATCAATAGTTCTGATAAAAGTGCTTGAAATATTGTAGCCTTCTTCTGCGGAATATAATTGCGCTTCATTGTTGTCAAAATCAGTAATCTGGTAGAGTCCATTTCGGTGTGTGCCGTACCAGATGTTGCCCTTGTCATCATAGAGGATGTCCTTGATTCTGTTCGATATGTCATCCGAGCTTTGGTTAAAAATCGTGTGGTCAAATACTTTTTTTGTCAGTCGACTGTTTATATCCACGACGAACAAGCCTTGAGAAGCTCCTACTATAAGTTCGCCTTTTTTTCCAAGGCTAAGGTCAGACACAAAACCATAGTGCGTGGTTTTTAATAGACTATTTGAGACTTCACTAAATGACTCTTCGGATGGATTCAGTGTGAATAGCCCCTCTTCGGTTGCGATCCATATTAACCCATTTTCATCTTCTATCAGATCTTTAATTGACTTCTGATTTAGGGTGTTTGGGGATTGACCTTCGCTGTAAAAGCGCTTGAATTTTTCTGAGGTATAATCAAACGAGTTTAGACCATCACTATTGGTGCCTACCCAGAGATTTCCTTTCGAATCCTCTAATAAGCATATGATTTCATTGCCACTAATACTGGTGCTGTCATCGGGGTTTTTGATGTAATGATCAAATGAATACCCGTCATATTTGTTTAAGCCTCCTGTACGGGTGCCGATCCAAATGAAACCATTCTTGTCCTGTGTCGTGCAGAAAACCGTACTTTGGGATAGGCCTTCATTTAAGGATAGTTTTTGGAAATTGTATCGATTGTTTTGGGATAGGGCGTTAAAATTTAGCCCAATAAAAAGTATCATATAGACCATTCGTCTGATACCAATTGAAAATCTGTAATTCATCTCACTTCGTCATGCTGTCGATGGTAAATGTACCTTTTTTTGCAAATAACAAGTATTACTATTCGTTCTTCAGTATAACTCATCGATCATTTATGAGTTATTGTTGTTTCATTGCTTAATCGAACCAAAGAGAATAGCCGACTGTGACTGGGGATTGTGCTAAAGGGAGCATACCCAAAAAGGTAAGCTTACCTCCTCCTTTTTTTAAAGTAGCAAATAGCCAAAGGTAAGTTAACCTCCAGCTATAGGTTAGCTTACCTTTGGGTCCTGGTAAAGCAACCTTTGGGTGAGGGTAAAGGGAAGTTTTGAAAACCGTAACTGTACCTTGGATTTGGAAGAGAAAAATCGGGTATGGTCTCTGCCAATGGATATTATAAATGCCAAGAAGATGTCGGTTGCATTAGGGAATGCGACCGAGCTGGATCCGGCTTTTTGAAATTTCGTTAGCTAACTGCTTCACGATACTGTCATCGATCAAGGTATTACTATTCAAAATAACTGGGGGAATCCACCCGCCCTCGTTCGGAAACGAGGATGAGTGGGGGCAAAGATGTCTAATCCAATATTTGATAGTATAAATATTCCCAAGCCAACTGAACACTATATAGTGGAGGGTAAGAATAATCTTCCACCTCTGTGACCATATATTTTGGCACGTCAAAATCAGGGTGATGAAATAATTCCATCCAATTAATTTTCCCACTTATGCCCAACTCCTTATAATCCTTGATATGCCAACTTATAAACCGCTTGGGATATTTTTGAAAATAATCAACCGCTTTCACCCCGCCTATATCCATCCAATAAATATCAGCTTGGAAGTGAACATATTCAGGGTCCGTATTCTCCAATAAATAATCATATATTAGGCTCCCATCTATCACCCCAAATTCATCTGCATGGTTGTGAAAAGCAAAGGTGATACCTTTCTCTTTACATAATTTTCCAATCGTATTGTAATAGTCGCAATAGCGTTGCAATTCCGCTTTGGTTTTAACTGATTTGAGTTGGTTATTGGAGGTCGTTAAGTATTCTACGCCTGCTGCCAAATGGTCGTCTATACATTTCGACCACCATTTCATAGAGCTTTCCCAAGAGTCAGAAGTAGGGAGGTCATGAAACGTCATAGAGCCTAAAAATTGCATTTCTTGAGCTTCTACCACTTTTCGAAATTCAGTAGGTGACATGCCGTAAAATGTACCATCATTATAAACAAAAGTTTCTATATAACTATAGCCCATTCGTCCTAACTCCTGCAACGTTCCCACTGGGTCTTTCAGCATATCTTGATGAACAGAAACTAATTGAATGCCGATTTTTTTATCTTTTGGGTTAGACTTAATATATCGGGTTTTCCAAAGACTTTTACCAGACTCATCAAACCCCTCCAATAGTACATTTGAAAAGCTTTGAAAATCAAATTTGACATGCAGGTAAAAATTGCCCAACATATCTACATCCTGCATTTCCCATTCTTTTTCATTAGAAAAACGTCCTGTTCCTTTGAAAACTATAGCGTCTTTATTCTGTCCTAAAGCAATAATCTGATTGCTATTTGAATCATAAGCAATCAATTCTGTGAGTAGGGGATTGTATTCTCCCTTTTGATATTGAAGTACTTCCACCTGCATGGAGAGCTTGTCCATTTTTGAGATGTTATTCATTTTAATGTGAGGAAATGCAGCAACACTATCCGTATTTGAATGGATGCTACTCACCCAATGCCCGACATACTGATGTAAACGGTCAATTTGGGATTCGACGGAATGTTGAGATAAAAGAGGATGGCTGAAAAGACATATTAACACTAACAACTTCGTAACTTTCATATTCTTCTTCTTAATTACTGTTCTTGTCAAAGTACCCCTCTAACACTGAACCTGATATGAAGAATGCCTTGACTGTAATAGAAAGTAAAATAGGGCAATAGACCCAAAGTGGCAAGATGAAAGAGGTGCTGACACCTCTAAAAACTCGACGGAGTACCAATCCAGATTCTATATACTCCCAACCAACCCTTCAAGACTTCTTTCTAAGTGAAGATGAATCTTGAAGGGTTTAAGAGGCTCTAGTGGTATTTTTCACTTTGTTTCAATGCTTGGTTTACTGCCTGTGGGGTAAGGTTTGTTTCTGGCAAAGCGCTCTTCTATTTATTCAACTCACCCCATGTCGTTAAGTTAAAACCTGAGTTCGATTAGTAAAGGATATAAATCATCTTCTTAATTCAAGGTTTTTGAAAATTATACTGTCTGAGCGATAGCGAGTTTATAATTTTCTAGCCTTTTTGCTTCCTTTTTTGGCAATGAAAAAAGGAAGAGTCTGTCTGGCTTGAAGACAAAGAACAATTGATGCATTTCAGAAGCGGTTTTAATGAAAGCTAAAATCGAATTTAGGTTTAAACGCATACGCTCCATTGTATCATCCCGACGGAGGGATCTTAGCCATTCTGAAAGGGTTTGTGTTTAGATTTCTCCTATCGTATCGGATAAAAATCTAAACTTAACGACATAGCGTTCGCATCAGTAGTTACATCGGTTGCACGCCTACCACAGGTTTATTCCCCTCCTACACGTCCGTCAGAGTATTGTACTGAATCAATCTACCTCTACAACGTTAGTTTAGAAGCTATCAGACTTTGTGTGTCTTGCTCGACAGGCGTTCGATAAGCAAATCAAGCCGATCTGCCTGCACAATGGCTGTTAGACAAGTGTTTCTATCGCTACAGGCTCTCCAACGGGCGTTGAGGGGGTGTCTTGATTTCGGATAGTGTCCAAATGTGCGTTGAGGAGGTGTCTTGATTTCGGATAGTGTCCAAACGTGCGTTGAGGAGGTGTCTTGGTCTAGGATAGTATCCAAACGTGCGTTGAGGAGCTATTTAGATGTTAGACAGATTCCCCACGGTTATATTAGATTCTTTCAAGCCTATCTAAACAGCATTGAAGTCAGGCATGTTGAGCCTACATTTCATTAGTCAAAGAGACAGATCACTCCGTTATTCAAGATTTATGGTTCGAAATTCGTTATGGTTTTTCTTTGAAATAACCACCTGTTATGAGTCTGTGAGGCATTATTCCAATGATTGGAATAATGAATATCGAATATTGATTTGTATCTCCAGTCATACCGACTGATCCCAAGACATTACCTTTCTTATTGTCACGAATGAATGTTGCATAAAAAAGCCCCAGACGGTTGGTCTAGGGCTAGGTAAGTGTCATTGTACATGCGCAGTGTCTTTAGAAGATGGCCTTAAATAGATCGTTGAATATCGCAAAAACCATTAGACCTAGGAGTAGTACCATGCCTACTTTCTGCGCTCCTTCGAGGAATTTGTCAGAGGGCTTTTGTCCAGAGACGATTTCGTAAGTCAAGAATACCACGTGTCCTCCATCCAGTGCTGGGATGGGGAGGAAGTTCATGAAGGCAAGCACCATAGATAGGAGCCCAGTCAAGTACCAGAATTTGCTCCAGATCCACTGTCCACCGAACATCTGAGCGATACCGATAGGGCCACTGAGAGATTTGGAGGCAGATACTTCGCCACGGAATATTTTGCCAAAGGCTTTGATGTTGACCCATACCACGTTGAATGCCTGCTGTGATCCTTTGTTGACAGACTCTCCGAAGGTGTACTCCTGATGAGCAAAGTCTAAGAGTATCTCTGGATAGAAACCTAAAGTCCCATCTTCGCCTATCTGTAGTTTGGCCTCTCTGGTCTGACCTGTTTTGCTTTGGATCACTGCTGTGACCTCTTTCTCCTTGTTGGCATCTAGGATGCTTTTGAAGTCTGAGAAATAGTTGGCTGATTTACCTTCGATAGAGATGAATCGATCGCCTTCTTGCAGACCCGCATCCGCGGCGGCACTACCTGCCATCACTTGCTTGATCTCAAAGGGTTTGAGGTAGCTGATGAACTGGCCGTCATATTTTTTCTTGTCAGCATACTTGTTCAAGAATCCATTAGGGAGCGTCAGTGTAAACACAGAGTCGCCTCTCTGTACAGTGTAGCTGGAGTTCTCTTTGAGGATCACATCATTGTTGATCAGCTCTTGGAATCTGCTGTAGTCCTGGCCGTTTACCTTCAGTACTTTGTCACCGTTTTTGAATCCAATTTCTTGTCCTAGTTCATAGGCAGCGATCCCGTTTTGGTTGAGTACATCTTTGGTCAGGTAGGACTCTCCACTGTTGTAGGTGATGACGATGAAAATGAATACGCCTGTGATGACATTGACGATGATACCGCCCATCATGACGATGAGTCTCTGCCAGGCTGGTTTGGCTCTAAACTCCCATGACTCTGGCTCGGCAGACATGGACGCTGTGTCTAGTGACTCGTCGATCATGCCTGATATTTTGACAAATCCACCGAGGGGAATGGCTCCAAACGAGTATTCTGTTTCGCCGTATTGAAAACCCCAGATTTTAGGAGGGAAGCCGATGGAGTATTTTTCTACTCTCATGCCAAATGCCTTGGCGGCCAATAAGTGTCCTAATTCGTGTAATCCAACTAATATTGATAAGCCCAACATGAGTTGGGCTGCCATGATCAATCCTTCCATTAACTAATGATGTCTAGTGCTATTTTTCTTGTTTCTTTATCTGTCTCCACGTAATCCTCCATGTTTGGATGGGCAATGAATGAGACCTTGTCCATGCATTTTTCTACTACATCGGACATCTCCAAAAATCCTATACGGTCATTTAAGAATTCAGATACAGCTATTTCGTTAGCGGCATTGAGTATACATGGGAGGTTCCCCCCTTGTTTCATCGCTGCAAACGAAAGTGCCAGATTTCTAAACGTCTCTACGTCTGGTTTTTCGAACGTCAAAGATGGGTATTCTGTAAAATCGAACCTAGGAAAAGTAGTTTTAATTCGGTCAGGGTAGGTCATGGCATATTGTATTGGGAGTTTCATGTCTGGGAGCCCCATTTGTGCCTTGATAGAGCCATCTTCGAACTGTACCATGGAGTGGATGATGGACTGAGGATGGACGATCACTTCGATCTGATCTGCTGTGAGCCCAAAGAGCCATTTGGCTTCTATGACTTCCAGTCCTTTGTTCATCAGAGAAGCCGAGTCGATGGTGATCTTTGCACCCATTTCCCAGTTGGGATGTTTGAGGGCAGCTTCTTTTTTGACGGATTGTAAAAACGCTTTGTCTTTGCCTCTAAACGGTCCGCCAGAGGCAGTCAAGATGATTTTTTCGATGGGGTTGCCAACCTCTCCCGTCAGACACTGAAAGATCGCAGAGTGCTCCGAGTCCACTGGCAAGATCGTGGCTTTGTACTCCTGAGTCAGCTCGGTGATGAGCTCTCCAGCCACGACGAGTGTCTCCTTGTTGGCCAGGGCGATTACTTTACCTGCCTTGATGGCGTGTACGGTAGGTTTTAGCCCTGCATAGCCGACCAGAGCCGTGAGGACGATATCGACCGCTTCGATCTCTGCGATGTGGCACAGCCCTGATTCGCCAGCAAATACTTTGATGTCGTGCGGATCCAGTGCCTCGAATACTTGCTCGTATTTGTCGTCATTGCCGATTACGACGACATTGGGCTTGAACTGCAAGGCCTGCTGGATCAGTAGATCCGCATTGTTGTATGCCGAGATGGCTTCTAGTACGAATTGCTCCGGGTTCGCTGCGATCACTTCGAGTGCCTGTGTACCGATCGAGCCGGTAGAGCCGAGTATGGATATTGTTTTCTTCAACTATCTATTGGGTTTTGGGATCGGAAATTGTCATTGGGACTGCTATTCCTTATTAATGTCTATTATCTAAAGTCTTGTGTCTAATATCTAAAATTCATCAATTCATCCGCGATTTTTCTATCATTGGAGAGGCGAGGGACTTTGTTTTGTCCGCCTAGCTTTCCTTGCGATTTCATGTAGTTGATAAATGCGTTTTTTTGTAGCGCGACGATTTCTAATTCTTCCAAGATACTGCCGACGATTAGATCTTCATAGTAGGAGTTTAGTTCGGTCAGTTTTTTGTCCAGCGTGGATTTAAAACTGTTGAAGTCAGCAGGTGGTTGATCAAATTCGATAAACCATTGATGGCGGGGTAGGCCAGATTCTGGTGTGACCTGAGGTGCTACGGTGAATTCTACGATTTCCGCCTCTGGATGCTGAGCTAGGGCATGGTTCATGGCTTTTTCCACTTCCTGACCGATGACATGCTCCCCAAAGGCAGAGATAAAGTGCTTGATTCGTCCTGTAACCAGTATCCTGTAGGGGTCTTTGGAGACGAATTCTATGGTGTCGCCTATCGAGTAGCCCCATAGTCCAGCGTTGCTATTGATGATGAGCGCATAGTTGACACCTAGCTCCACTTCTCCGATACTGAGTCGTGGCGGGTTGTCATCAAAGTACTGATCCGCAGGGATGAACTCAAAGAATATCCCAGAGTTGAGTAGGAGCAATAGCCCTTTCTGATCTAGCGTGTCTTGGTAGGCGATAAAGCCCTCCGAGGCAGGGTAAGTTTCTACTGAGTCGATGGTCTTGCCGATGCTTTCGAATAGCTTTCCACGGTACGGCTCGAAGTTAACCCCTCCATATACAAAGAGAGAAAAATCAGGAAATACGTCTTTGATCGCCTTGCCAGTTTTGGCTGTGATCCGGTCGAAGTACATCTGTACCCATGGTGGAATGCCTGAGATCAGGCTCATGTCTTTCGTAAGCGTTTCCTCTACGATGGCGTCTAGTTTCGTCTCCCAGTCTTCGATGCAGTTGGTCTCATAGCTGGGCATCTGGTTGGAGCGAAGATAACCAGGGACGTGGTGATTAACGATCCCTGAGAGGCGTCCAGTATGGATGCCCGCTGTTTTGGTCATGATAGGACTGCCTGATAGGAATATCAAGCTTTTGTCTAAAAACTGGCTTTGTCCTGAGTTGTGCACATAGGTGAGGAGGGCATTTCGTGCGCTGTTGATATGGTTAGGGATGGAGTCTTTGGTAATGGGGATGTATTTGGTGCCCGATGTAGTCCCTGAGGTTTTGGCAAAGTATTCGGGTTTGCCTGGCCATAAGATGTCGCTATCTCCTTGTTTGATTTTCTCAACATAGTTTTTGAGCCCTTCATAGTCTGCCACAGGTACAGCAGACTTGAAATCCTCATAAGTCTCGATATCTGCAAAATGATGATCCTTGCCAAACTGTGTGTGTTTGGCTTTTGAGACAAGGCTCTTTAGGGTTTTGTGTTGCGTATTGATGGCATCTAGTGACCATTTTTTCTGGTCGTTGACGATGTACTTGGCAAAAGGCTTACTGAGTGCAGATCGGAATCCCATAGTTTACTTGAGTTGTCGAAATTTTGATCGAGACCAATGATATCACCCGCAATATAAACCCGAAATGAACAATAGCCATTTCAGAGAGAATGGAAATACGCTAGCATGTGTCACGAGACGAAAAAGGTCGAGCCTGATGTGCTATTCCCAGCTCCAGTCATGACTCGTCAGATTCTCCAACGCTGCTATGAGTAAATCAGTAGATCCTGTGATGTCGTCTTTGTGCGCCATTTCGATCACTTGGTGTAGATGGCGAGTTGGGATAGAGATTGCGCCTGCAATTGATCCGTTTTTGCCACGCTGTTGGATACCAGCAGTGTCTGTGCCACCAGCTACTAGGATTTCATTTTGCCATTTGATTTTTTTCGAATCAGCGGTTTGTCTGAGGAACTTGACCATACGTTGATCACAGATAGTCATAGCGTCTAGGATTTTGATGGCCGTACCTTCACCGAGTTTGGTGACGTACTCGTGGGGTTGCGCACCAGGTAGGTCATAGGCGATCGTCGTATCGAGAGCGATCCCAAAGTCAGGGTTGATGCTGTGTGCTGCTACATTGGCACCACGTAGACCGACCTCTTCTTGTACCGAAAATACCGCGTATAGATCTGCCGATGGTGTCTTGATTTTTTTGAGTGTTTCGATTAGGATGAAAACAGAGACTCTGTTGTCAATGGATTTGCAATTGACACAGTCACCCATTTCGATAAGTTCTCTGTCTCGTGTAATCGAATCGCCAATAGCCACGATTTTTTCCACTTCTTCTTTATTCATGCCGAGATCGATGAAGTAGTCCTCCATTTTGGCGACCTTTTGACGCTCCTCTGGGGTCATGACATGGATGGGTTTGCTACCCATCACACCGATCACATCTTCGCGACCGTGGATGATTACACGCTGGGCTGTCAGGGTTTTGGGATCAAAACCACCCAATGGCTGGAATCTAACGAAACCATTGTCGTCGATATGGCTCACGATGAAGCCAATCTCATCCATGTGAGCGGCTACCATTACTTTTTTATCTGTCGACCCTTTTTTGATCGCGATGATATTGCCCATGTTGTCGATACTGTAGGAGTCGACATGATCTTTGATTTCTTCGATGATCAAGTTTCTAATGCGTGACTCGAACCCCGGAGCACCAGCGATTTCACAGACTTTTTTGAGTAGTGGCGTGTTAAATGACATGTTTTTTGTAGTTTTTGATGGTGTGCAGATCACGAGACTGATTGGGATAGGAGCGAACTCGATATGAGTCGCTGGTCTCTGGTGATTTCAGCTTTAGCACAGTTTTATAAAGTGTGCGCACGAGAAGATTCGAACTTCCACGGACGTAAGTCCACCACCCCCTCAAGATGGCGTGTCTACCAATTTCACCACGTGCGCTTAAAATGGAATGCAAAAATAGGATTTAAGATGAATAATCCATGAAAAAATTCAATTAAACTGCGGACCAAATTGAATCTACAAAGTATCCGTTCTGATCCTCAAGGTTATAGCGTACTTCGAACCCACATTTTTCTGCTAATTCTTGGATTTCATCGAGAGAATATTTCTTTGATATTTCGGTTTGCATCGTTTCCCACTTCTTGAAAGCAATGGTTTCCCCTTCTATATGGACGATTTGATCTTTCATGCTCATGATAGCGCTTTTGCATTCCCCTGTTACGGGATTATAAAATGGGTAGTGCTGGAAATCCTCTAAGTTAAAGTTGCCGCCTAGTTCTTCATTGATCCTGTTGAGCAGGTTCATGTTGAATGCAGCGGTGACGCCTTTCGAATCGTTGTATGCAGCTAGTATTTTGGTAGGGTCTTTTTTTAGATCAACTCCGATCAATAACTGGTCTCCCGTATTGATGTCTTCTCTGATTTTCGAGAGAAAATTCTGCGCTTGATCAAATGAGAAATTACCGATGTTAGAGCCCAAAAATAGAATGACATTGCGACGGGTGCTGGAGTGACTGAGTCTATCCAATACTTGGAAATAGTCTCCCTGCATGGGGGTGATACTTAGTTCGGGGATTGTTTGGGCTAAGGACTGGGCGAGCCCATCGAGTGCATGTTGGGAAATATCTATGGGGATATAGTCAAAGAGCGCTTCTTCTGATACGAAGTGTTGAAGCAGGACTTTGGTTTTGTATCCATCCCCAGCACCGAACTCGACTAGATTAAAGTCTTCTCCATTCGGTGAAAAGGCTTTTAGGATATTGTCTTTTTGGGATTCGAAAATACTGTACTCTGCATCGGTGAGGTAGTATTCGTCCAGTTTCATGATTTGCTGGAAGAGTTCGTCTCCTCGTTTGTTGTAAAAATATTTCGATGATAAAGTCTTTGGTTTACTTTTTAGACCTTTGAGCGTGTCGTTCAGGAAAGTCTTGTTTTGGATGATTTCGATGGTTTCAGGCATGTTGTGCAAGTCGAATACCTGAAAATAACCAATTCAGGTGTGGATGAAAAAAGTTTCTATAAGTCGGTCGGATATGGTCTTTAGGTGTGGCATAGGAGCCCCCACGTAAGACCATTTGACTGATCATGAATTTGCCATTGTATTCTCCTAAAGGCCCTGCTTCAGTTTTGTAGTAGGGGTAGGGTAAGTAGGCGGAGTTAGTCCACTCCCATAGATCGCCGTAGAACTGGTAGTTGCCTTCGGTAGCGGGTAGAGGACGGTGGTTTTCTTGGTTGACGAAGTTGCTATTCTCTGGAATGGTTGGTTGATGCAGGAGGCATGCGACTTCCCACTCGAACTCCGTAGGGAGTCGCATGCCTTTCCAGTTGGCAAAGGCTGCTGCTTCGTACTGGCTGATATGACTAACAGGTTCGTTTAGATTGATAGGTTGTAGTCCTTCCAAGGTGTAGCTATGCCAGCAATCCTCGATGAAGTGCCAGTGAAAGGGAGCTTGTTTATCTTCTCGCTGTACCCAGTCCCATGCCTCGGCGTACCAGTAGGTGAAATTTCGATAGCCTCCGTCTTTGATAAAGTCAAGATACTCACGGTTAGTGATTAGCCGATCACCGATACGGTAGTCATGCAAGTAGACCTGATGACGACCGTGTTCATTGTCAAAGCTGAATCTATCTCCTTCATGTCCTATGGTGTAGTTGCCGGCAGGTACATTTAAGAATCCTAATGGTTTAGGAGCTGTCTCTATCTGTAGTTTGGGACTGGTTTGATAGGCAGGGAATAGCGGGTTAGTGCCGAGTATATATTTGATGTCGTATAGGAGCAATTCTTGGTGCTGTTGCTCATGTTGGAGGCCAATTTCGATGATTGTTTTCTCTTCGGCTGAGAGGGTTTCTCTCGTGTCGAAAAAGTTGAGCATCTGTTGATCTACAAATGCGCGGTATTTATAGACATCTGCTACAGAAGGTCTCGTGAGATTGCCACGGTTGGTACGAAGGACACGTTTGCCGATGGATTCATAGTAGCTATTAAAGACGTAGTTGTATTCTGGATGATAGACGCAGTAGTCTTTGGAGAAAGCCTCTAGGAGCATCTTCTCAAAAAACCATGTCGTATGTCCAAGGTGCCATTTAGGTGGACTTACATCGACAACAGGCTGGACGACATAGTCTTCTACATGTAGTGGTTGACATATCTTTTCGGACTGTGCTCTTATCTGCAAGTATTTCTCTTTGAGATGAGAGAGCAAAGAATCTTTGGCGAATTTGGGATTGGAGGCTTGGATAGTCGGGATTGTTTTGGTTCTATACAATTTACGACTATAACGGTAAAATGAGAAAGGCAGTTCCCTAAAAGTAAGTTCTTCGTCATGGATTTTGACTATCGTTACTCATAATCCATGACGCATGTTTTCGTATAAGAGGCTTTATTTCCTATCGATGGTTTCTGTTATGTCTTGTACATCACTGATGTCAAAGATGGGCATGGTCTTTAGTTTGGCATAGTTGGCATACAGTTCTTTAAAGTAGATATCTGTGAACCGATCTTTGTCTACAAACTGGGGACCAACCTCAGGGAATCGAGTAACGATGCTCTCATTAGAGACTTGTAGTAGCACTCTCAGAATCTTTAGGAAATTAATTTCCTCTTGAGTGATCTTGTCATCTGCTTTTATGGTTTGAATGGCGGACTGTAGGAGATTCAGTTCCTCTTCATCTGTCATCTCTACTCGTTGGACTTTTTTGAAATAATCATCAAAAAAATCTATGCCTCTGCGGTTGACATGGTCGATTAGTTCGGCAAGTTCATCTTCAATTTTCAGATCACCAAACACCTTGTCTTTGGCTTTTTGTCTAATTAGGCTTACTTCGTCTTGTGATATGTGTGTGTCACAAATCATAAAGGCAAATACCGTCTTGAGATGTAATCTTTGATAGTCTGTGGGAATGATGGGCTTTGTCATGCTATAAGGTTTTGATACCTGAATTTAATAAATAATGTAGATTATTGAACCTCTGCAAGAGACAATCTACTGATAGAACTCGGTTTTTGTGTCGTAGGATGCTGTCTTCCTCCAGTGAGTTCTTGTACGCGTTCGGATAGGTAATAGTCTAGTTCTCTCAGATAAATTACGCCATCGGGTTTGACATCTGCCTTTCCCTCGCCTATTCCTTCGAGTATGGATAGCGCAAAAGCACCATGTCCCCAATCTTGATGTTCAAAAGAATACTCAGCACCTGTAGAAGCAGCCATGATGACGACTCCATATTCTTGCCCCGAGAGTTGGCGAACGGCTTCTGTATTGTTGACTTTCTGTTGTCCCATATTGTTGCCCAGTTGGCCACTGTGGCAGGTATCTATGAACAAGACGACTCGCGCTGAAATATTTCCGATCATGTCAGAAAAATCTCGCCAGTCTATGCATGATATTCTAGGGGTCTTGGTACTACCGTCGTAGGGTAGTAAGTAGAAGTTGTCGTTCTCATTGAGTCCATGTGAAGCGATGAATATGATAACGAAATCATCCACAGTGGTGAATTCTTCAAGTCGTTGGAACTTCTGTAAAATATTCGCTCTGGTAGCTTTTTCGTTCGTGAGTTTAATGCTAGTGACATTATTGAACATCTTGCCTTGCTGTCCTTTGAATAGCTCATCTATCGCATCTGCATCTTTGTCAGCATGGTTGAGATTGTTGTGCGACTCGGCAAACTCGGAGATTCCTATGGATACCAAATACAGATTGCTCTTTTTGATTTTGGTAGGCACTGGATCTAAAGTAGTTACGGCATTGCTTGCGGAGGCGTCTTCACCTCTAGGTGTAGCTGCTGCGGGGCTAGAAGTGTCAGGTTCATTTTCTTCTTCTGGTGCGATGTGTTCAAAGGCCACATGGCGCTCTGTAGATAATATTTTAGAGTTTTGATCTGCGACGAATACCGTGAAGGCAAAGCTTTTGTCCGTTTCTTCTGGTAATTCTATTGGGATATCTACACGCTCGGTGCGGTTATCACCAGAAATAGATAATTCAGACTGGTGTATGAGTGGTCGCCCATCTGCTAGTATTTTGATCTGATGTACTGGCGTAGGGGAGGTGATATCGAAGCTGAGTGTGGTCGTATGCCCCTCTACAATAGTGTTAGTCTCTGTAATCCATGTCACAGTTGGGGGAGTGATTTTCTCTTCTGGTTGGTCCGAGAGATTCATCATCTGAGCTACTTTGTCAAAAGATTTAAGCTTCAAAATCTCCTGTATGACATCAGGCCTGTGGTAGAAGGATGCGAAGGCTGATACGTCATGAAAAACAGCTAGATTGTTCTGTCCTTGGTTGATATGCCATCCGATATACTTCTCGCCACCTGCAGATGCTTCATAGAATCCTTGAGGAGTCCATATTACCCACTCATTGTCTGATGCTACGAAGAGAGATGCTAGGTTTTCGCCAGTAATATTATTCCAAATTTTGATGGTCTGATCATTACTTGCTGATAGGAGTAGATCCTCAGATGCAAAATCAGCCAGTGCCCATACCTCTCCTTCGTGTCCTTGAAAACTACCCAACAAGGAGCCTGATACGTTATATTTGTTCAATGAATAGGAAGAGCCAAGAGCCAGTGCATTGCCTTTATTGATGAAAGTGAATGAACGTACGGTACCGTCTTTTCGGTCATCAGTAGTTATCATACGTCCATCTACTTTGATGGAATTAGAGGACTCTTTACTGATGAATTTATTGGATGCAGCTTGGGTTGCGCGATGATATTTGTTCTCAGGGTTTAGCTTTCTGTCTAGCGCCAGTTCCTCTAGGTCGAATGCTTTTTCTAGCACTACATCATCTAGGATGCCCGTTGGATTGCTTTGACTGAAGGCTATTTTGTTGGCTGCTTCATCAATTCCCACGCCGAATACACTTTTGCCTTTCCCGACAAAGTTTCTTTCGAGTTGTCCAGATAGGATGTTCCATAGGAGAATGTTCTTGTCATCACCACCAGCAGATGCGACATAGATGCCTTTCTCTTGGTCGAAAGTAGTGAAAGGAGCGGTGGTGATAGCACTTACTGCATTGGTATGGTAGCTGAACTGGGTAATTAGTGTCCGGTTAGATAAGTCGTAGACGATACCCACTCTTCCCATGGCGGTAAGATATCGGTTGTCTGCTGATACTTCTAGTGCGTTGACGGCTCCTGGGAGTTCTGTGAGTGGTCCCATGAATTTCCCTGACTTTGTCCATTTGATGATCTGTCCATCTTCTCCGGCGGAGTAGAGTTGATTTCCAGCGTATTTTACATCTCGTATCGCATCCGAGTGGACGATGGACCTGCTGGGGTTTCCTCCAGATACAGACCAGGTTCTTAAATTTCCGTCTTGGTCACCAGCGGCGATGGTACTACCGTCTTCGCTAATGTCTATGCTGTTGATGATGCTCTCGATCCCTGTGATAGTGGCCGATCGTACGGGAGCTCTCATGCTGCTAATGTCCCATGCTATGATGGATTGGTCTGCTGAGCTGCTGATTAACTTTTTTCCGTCCTGAGAGATTGCCAAATCAAGTACGACATTTTGATGTCCCTTTAGGCTTGGTAGTAGTTTTTCTTCCTCTAAGTCAAGGATACGAATCTGTCCTATCTCACTTGGATTCCCTTCTTGATGGTCAAAATAACCACCCAAAAACAGGAATCGTTCATCTTTGGAAAGTACCGAAGTGTATATTCTACCATCAACTCCGTCTTCAATTTCGAATCTATAGGTTTTGGTTAATGTACCTGATACTACATCCCAGACTCTTACAGTTTTGTCCTCTGAGACAGAGACTAGTTTTTTCCCTTGTTCAGTAAAAGCCAAGCCATGTACAAGCCCCGAATGTCCTTGGTTATCGATGATTAGTTTTTGGGAGAAGAGCTGCTGAGCGGCTAGAGAGAGGACGAGGACAAATAGTAGTGATCTCATATCTTTTGATTGAAACGGTTAATTAGGGGGTCATGGTAGTGATCGATAGGCGTTTTTCGGCCTTTAGAACTTCGGTATTCGTTGATTTTTTGAAACCACGGGTTTTTTGAATGATGGCCTCACTGTCTTCGATAATAAATTTATAGCCATATTGTTCTTGCGTCTGAAGAGGCTCAAAAGGAGTACTTTGTGCATTGAGCTGTAAGATTTCGAAACCAAAGGGCTCGGCGCAGGTGAAGGTTTCGGGTAGCTGATAGGCCTTGTTGACATACTCACGGCTAATGTAGTAGTCGTCGAGTAGCAGCACTTTACTACCGTCTGCTAGGTGGTAGATGAATCTTAAATAACATTCTCGATTCGCTTTGACGAATAGTTTCATTTCTTCATTTTCTTCAAAGATCAAATTGTCTTTTCCTTTGTTCGTGAAAACGTCAATTTTGAGCCCGCCATCAGTGATTTCGTTTTTTGCAAACTGCTGCATGGACACCATCGCTTCTTGATAGTTTTGCGGTTTGTAGGAGATTTGGTTTTGATCGAGAAAACTCTTGGTGAGGTAGCAGTCTGTACTGGCTATGGCTGTTGAACTGGCGGTTTCTCTTAGTATGGTGGAGACCTTTAGTTTGTCTGCTGCATCCCAGTATATACCATTGAGAACGTAGTAGTCTTGATTGTCGATGTTCTGACTTATTACTTTGAATCCTTGTTGAATGAGTTTTTGTTCAATACTGGCATTTAATCGACGAGAAAATGAGCTAGTCATAGGCGTGTCCTCGTAGGTGAAATTATTGACTCTAATAGGCGTGTCGGTATTGTCTAGCTGTATACTGAGAGAGTAAGCGATAAAGAACGCCGCATCATCGAGTTTAAATTGATCGGTGTTACGGATTGAGATTAAATCATTGTCAATGTTGATTTTGTGTTGATTGAATTCATCCCTTTTGATGGCTGGATGGTTGTACTCTCCAGTCAGTGTGATGAGCATGGTACTTTGCTGCTCGATGTTTCTCAATAAGGTCTGTGTTTCAAATAGCGATTTGAGGGCATTTTCGTTGTTTCCTGCTTGTATTTGATTTTGAATGATCGTGTAGAGCGTATTGATTTGGTTGAGGCTTTTGGCTATTTCATTGCTATAGTGGTTGATGATATCCTTCTTTTTAGCATAGGAGATAGCATAGCCAATATCCTTTCTTTTGTCATAGTAGGTTTCTGTTTTGAGTCCTACGATTGAGGCATTACTTACAGACGTGCTGTTTTTTTTGAATTCTTCGTGGGTATTTGCATTGACGTTGTGGATGTTGAGCGTACTGATACTTTGGATATCGACGAGTATGCTTTCTACCAGTTGCTCGCGGCTATAGCCTTGTAATCTCTCCAGAACTACTTCTTCGGGTTCTCCATTGATGTTGTTTTCGGACATGAAGCCGACCAAATATTCAGATTCAGGAAAATTGGCTTTCCTATGTACGTAGTTGGTCCAGACAGGAGCTTGGGCTAGCGAGTCTACCAAGGGCACAAGAGCGATAAGGAGAAGTAGTGATATAGATTTCATCTGGAAGAAAAAGCATTAATAGCTTAGGGAAGTGAAAAACTCCCCTAAGCGGTTAAATAATTTTATGAATTAGAAGTTCATCAACTTGTCTAACTTTTCTCTGGTTACGTTGGTTTTGTCTTCTAGCTCTTGTGCAATGACATCTTTAGCCGCTTGCTTGGCCATTTCCTGACTATAAGCAATTCTGATTTGGCATTCGAAATTCTTGTCCTGCTTTCTGTAAAGCTCGGTCAATGGGATGACTCTAGCTAGTTTTTGAGAAATCACTTCAGTAGATGCGGAGACCGTTTGCTGGATCGTAGCGGCATCTTCTGCTGATAGTTGCTCTGTAGCGATATTTGTTTCAATAATAGCTGCAATACTAGAACTGATTCTACCTGCTAGGTCTTGTTTTGCTATTGTAGAAGCCTGTAGTTTAGCAGCAGATTGTGTGCCCGCTAGCGCACTACCAGAGCCTACAAAGTAAGCCGGAAAACCATAGTCATCTATTTCAGCTTCTTTCATCCAAGCTTTTTCGATTTGCTTGTCTAGTGGTAAGGTGCCTGGCTGAGTAAACCAATCATCTTTTTCTATCCTTTTAGCTTCTTTTCTAGCGTCTTTGATCGCTTTGTCTTTGAGCTCTTTTTTTAGTGCTTTGACGTCTTTTTTGTCTTGTTGTGCCTGAGCTGAAAAAGCAAATACTAGTGCAAAAAGCACTCCTAAGGCGCAAAGGTTTCTAGTTTTCATGTTACAGTGAGTTTAAATAGAATATTTTGATGAATCCAAGTTATGTGTTGGTACTTGAATTGCAAAACTAATTCGATGAATAATATACCTGATAAGGCGACTGTGATATTTTTTTAGAGGAATAGTGCAAGACATACACTGTCTTTTAAAGATTTGAAATAGTAAATTTGCCGACAATGGAAGAGACATACATAGAGGACGGCGAATTATACGAACATCATCGGATTACAATAGATCCAAAACAGGAGCTGCTGCGGTTGGATAAGTTCCTAATGGATAAGCTGCCCAACGTCACAAGAAATAAAGTGCAGGATGGAATCAAGGAAGGTTTTATCAAGGTGAACAGTGAGATAGTAAAGCCTAACTATAAGGTGCGTCCAGGGGATGAAGTGGTTGTAGAACTACCCGAGCCTCCTAATGTGACAGATATCGAACCAGAAGATATACCGCTCAATATCGTCTTTGAAGATGACCATATTCTAGTCGTCAACAAGGAGCCTGGCATGGTTGTGCATCCCGCTTATCAAAACTGGTCTGGTACTTTGGTGAATGCACTCACCTTCCATTTTCAGAATTTGCCTACTATGCCTAATAATGATGGGAGACCGGGGCTGGTACACCGTATTGATAAAGATACCTCTGGGCTGTTGGTCATCGCTAAGACTGAGCTGGCGATGACGAGTCTGGCGAGGCAGTTTTTTGATCACAGTATAGAGCGAACATACTACGCATTGGTATGGGGAGAGCCTACAGAGGAGAAGGGGACTATTGATGTGAACTTAGGTAGAAGCTTAAAAGATCGTCGTATTACCGCGCCATTTCCTGAGGGAGACTTTGGACGAAATGCGGTGACCCACTATGAAGTGCTAAGAAATATGCGCTATGTCTCGTTGATCAAGTGCAACTTAGAGACAGGGCGAACGCATCAGATTCGTGCTCATCTCAAATACATAGGCCATCCACTATTCAATGATGCGACCTATGGTGGTGATCGAGTATTGAAGGGGACTACCTTTACTAAGTATAAGCAGTTTGTAGACAATTGCTTTAAAATTATACCACGACAGGCTTTGCACGCCAAGTCTCTTGGGTTTGTGCATCCAGCTACTAACGAATTTGTTCAATTTGATTCTGAGCTCCCAGAAGATTTCCGTTCGGTGATCGAAAAATGGGAGAACTATGTTAATACTGTTGACTAATGCAAATCATACGTTTCCTTTGGTACTATTCCTTTTGGTTATATGTTCGTACCTGCCTCCATTTTTATTATAAGAGAATCAAAGTAGTCGGCTATGAGAATGTCCCGAAGGGCGTTCCAGTGATCTTTGGTGCTAATCATCAAAATGCGCTCGTTGATCCGCTACTGATGACCACTCATGTGTATCAGATGACGCATTATCTGGTTCGTGCGGATGTATTCAAAAATCCCTTTGTCAAGCGGTTTCTGAATTCACTTAATCTCATGGCAGTGTACCGTGCCCGAGATGGTGTTAATTCGGTCAAGGCTAATCAAGAAGTATTTAGAGCATGTTTTGATGCATTTAAGGAGAACGAATCCTTGATGCTTTTTCCTGAAGGGAGTCATGATAGTCGCTATGTGGTCAAGCCCATGAAAAAGGGAATTGCTCGGATAGCATTGGGAGGGTTGAACCAACCTGATGCACCTGAGGAGCTTTACATCGTACCGATAGGCCTGACTTATTCGGGGCAGACCAAATTTAGGTCATCGGTGGTGCTACACTATGGTGATGCAATCAAGGTAGAATCGAAAGAAGAGACATCTGCGAATATCGATGCGCTCAAAGATAAGTTTGAACAGGCACTACCAGCGTATCATGCGGCTATGCCAGAGGAAGGTTATGACTATTTAGAGAAAGTGTTTTTTCACAATCAAAATCCTCAGCGACTTATTGAGGATTATGCTCTGATTAATCAGCAGTCTCGTGCATTGGGTGCGAAAGCAAGTGAAGAAGATAAAGAGGCTGTGCTTAGCTTGAGCAAAGAGTTGGAAAAGGGAGGAGTCATTTTCCCATTTGAGTATAAAAAGAACCTGTTTGGAACGGCTTTATTGACTTATGTTGTGAGCCCGTTTGCGATGGTAGGTTTGGTTTTGAACCTTCCTGTTATTTTCATCCCATGGAAAATCATGAAGGGGATCAAAGATGTAGTCTTCACCGATACCATATATTTTGGCGTAGGATTGGTCGCCGCTCCTGCGGTTTGGGGTATATATGCCTCGATAGCTTATAATTTGACAGCTTCGTGGTGGTGGGCTTTGGGCGCAGCATTAGGAGGTGCCATGAGTTTGTTGATCTATGGAAGGTGGCATAAGATACTGACGGTCTATCGCCAAAACCGACGGGTAAGAAAGTCTTCACATTTGTCATCTGTATATGACCAGTTCCTCCAAAAGGTGGCCTCACTGAAGGAGTTGGTCAGCTGAGTTCTCCTGATACGAAGCGGTCTTTGCCATGGATGTCTTGGAAGATACGAGTTTTGGTATATCCTTTTGAGAGGAGCATTTCGGCTGTTTCGATAGCATACCGTTCATTGATCTCGAAGAAGAGAAGACCTCCTTTTTTGAGTGCATGCTGGCCTTGTTTTGCGATCTCGGAATAAAAGAGTAGGGGATTTTCATCTTTGACGAATAGTGCCAAGTGAGGTTCGTGGATTAGTACATTGGCATGCATGGATTTCTTCTCAGACTCTAGTACATAGGGAGGGTTACTGATGATGATGTCAAAGTTGGATTCGGCCAGCGACTCGTTCAAGATGTCTATTTTATGTAGCTGAATTTGACAACCGAGAGATTGGATGTTTTGTTCTGCTACCGCTAGTGCATCTGTGCTGATATCATAAGCGTGTATTTCGCTTGTATCAATTTCGTGATACAAAGTGCATGGAATACAGCCAGATCCAGTACCTATGTCTGCAATTTTGACTTGTGTCCAAGGTTGATATTCTTTGATGAATTGAATCAATGACTCTGTCTCTTGTCTTGGGATGAGTACATGTTCGTTGACATGAAAGCTACGACTATAAAAGTCTGCGATCTCCATGATGTATTGGATAGGTTCGTTGTTTTGGAGACGTGTGATGCTGGTATCTAACAGTTCTTCTTCTTCTGCTGTAGGTGTATGTGCTGAATTGATGATGATAGAAGTTTGTGTCCATCCAAAAACATATTCTAGGAGTAAAAAACTCAAAGAAGAAGCTTCGGGTGTGTCGTAGTTTGGAGACAGGAGTTGGACGATGGATTGTTGTGTTTCTTTGGGAAAGATGACCTTCATGGAGCAAAAATATGGAAAGAAAAGTATCTTTAACCGATGAATAAAACCTCTGATCAATATTTTATGCAGCGGGCTTTTGATCTCGCCGAAAAGGGTAGAGGTAGTGTGAGCCCCAACCCTATGGTAGGTTGTGTGATTGTCCATGAGGGACGAGTTATCGGAGAGGGTTGGCATCAAAAATATGGTGAAGGACACGCAGAAGTCAATGCTGTCCATAGCGTGGAAGATAAGTCGCTTCTATCAGAAGCCACTGTTTACGTAACTCTAGAACCCTGTGCACATCATGGGAAAACGCCACCATGTGCAGATCTTTTGGTTAAGCATAAAGTGCAGCGCGTCGTGATCGCTAATCATGATCCTTTTCCATTAGTCAACGGTGGAGGGATAGGTAAACTGAAAGCTGCAGGGATTGCTGTGGAGGTTGGGGTGCTGGATCACGTCGGACGAGAATTGAATTGTCGGTTCTTTCATGTGGTCGAAAAGCAGAGACCTTACATTGTTTTGAAATGGGCACAGACAGCTGATGGTTTTGTTTCACGAAAAAATTATGATTCCAAATGGATCAGTAACAGCTATTCGCGAAAACTGGTGCACCGATGGCGTGCTGAGGAGGATGCGATCTTAGTAGGTAAGAATACCGTGAAGTATGATGATCCCACACTCAACGTCAGAGATTGGAATGGGACTGACCCACTTCGGATTTTTATAGATAGAAATCTTGAACTGGTGGAGGGATACAAAATCATGGATCGATCCATCCCGACGATCTGTTATAATACAGTTCGTTCGGATGGGTCAGGGAACTTGGTGTATATCAAACTGGATAGTAGGGATTTCCTACATGAAATGCTACAGGACTTGATGAGGCGAAAGGTGCAATCTGTGATCATAGAAGGGGGGAGCGCTGTATTACATACGTTTATTACTGAGAAGCTATGGGATGAAGCGCGTGTGTTTATTTCTCAGAGTGAATTTGGTGAGGGAATATTAGCACCTAGGTTGATTGGGAATCAGATTTCATCTTTAGATATAGAAGGGGATAAGCTAGTTTGTTTTCGTCCGTATTAGAATACTAGGTTGCGCTTGTAATTAAGCCGCTAAAATTCAGGAGTAGCTAGTATTATTCATATCTTACCACAGCTGTAGTGGCAATCCTGCCATTACCTAACCAAAAATATAGATCATGGCTCAACAAGCAGACCTAGACTTTACCTATACCACGATTGACAAAATTTTTCGCCTAAGTATGGGCGAAACTGGGGATTACAGTGGTGCCAAATATGATGGCGATTTTTCAATGACATTGGAAGATGCCCAAAAAGCAAAGCATAAGTTCATAGCGGATAGTCTAAACATCAAAGAGGGTAGCAAGGTGCTAGACATGGCTTGTGGCTGGGCACCTTTCACGCGTTATATTGTTAAAGAACGAGGAGCGACCAGTATGGGGTTGACACTGTCTCAGGGTCAGGCAGATGCCTGTCAGAAAAATGGATTCAATGTGATAGTGAGAGATTGCCGTACGGTAAAGCCGGAGGATTATGGTACGTTTGATGCCATTACATGCATCGGAGGCTTGGAGCATTTTTGTTCAGTGGAGGAGTGGCAGGCTGGCAAACAGGAGCAGGTCTACAAGGATTTTTTCAAGGTGCTTTATGATTTGCTGCCAGTAGGAGGCAGGTACTATATGCAAACGATGACGTTTAGCAAGAATATGCTACCTTTTGAGGAGATCGATATCAATGCAGAGCCAGGTTCTGCTTCGCACGTTCTTGCACTGATGATCAAGGAGTTTCCAGGGTCTTGGTTGCCCTACGGTCCTGAAATGGTGATCGATTGTGCTAAGCCATATTTCAAGCTGATTTCGCAGAGCAGTGGTCGATTGGATTATATCGAGACGATCGGTCAGTGGAGAAAGAAGTTCAGGAAGTTCAATTTGAAGAAGTACGGCTTGTATCTTTCGTTGATCCCGAAGTTCTTGACCAATAAAGAGTTTAGACACCAAGTAGCCGTTTTCAAAGTCAGCCCAAACCGTGTATGCTTTGAGGAGGAGATTATGGATCACTACAGGTTGGTATTTGAGAAGATATGAGGATAGTCAACTAAAAAAAGCCCATCATTCTTTCGAACGATGGGCTTTTTTTTAGTAGCGTAGTATGTCGTCTAGCCCTTGTTTCAGTTGAGCCAATTGGGCTTTGTCTATGTTGCCTATTTTGTGCTGTAATCTGTCTTTGGAGACCGATCGGATATGAAAAATCAATACTTCAGAGGGTTCTATGAGGTTGTTGAAGGTGTCTGGTTTTAAGACAATATTTCCTTTGTAATTTTTTATTTTGGTAGTCAGAGGACAAACTATGACTACCTTCAGGTATTTGTTCATCAAGTCTCCACTGAGAATGACAGCAGGCCTACGCCCTGCTTGTTCACTACCTTTTACAGGGTTCAGATAAAGTTCCCAGATTTCACCTTGTTTCATCTGTATCACTTAGCTGTGTCATGTATTCGATCATGCCTTCTTCTGCGATGAGTATCGTGTCCTGATCCTGCCCTGCCAATTTATAGGAGGAGACATATTCTGCCCTATTGATTTGGTCTAGATAGATATCTAGTGCCTTTTCGATTAATTTGTTTTTAGGCAATTTGAGTTTTTGAGCAGTGTCATTGAGACGTTGCAAAAGCGAATCGGGTAGGGAAGAAGTAAATGTTGTCATATCTTTTATATTTACGATTTGTAAATATAAAAGATATTAATTATTCTGTGAAACAAAAAAAAGAGTCCTAACAATCTGATTGTTAGGACTCTTTTTTTGCTTTTTGTAAGTAAGTGTTTAGCTACCACAGCCTACACATTCGAAATCTGAATTGGCTTGACCAGCTCTATCGGTCAATTCTGCTGCCTCTGATTCTACTTTTTTGTCTTTGGTAACAGTGAACTTGATCGCATCAGCCGCAGCTTTCGTTCTCAAGTAGTACATGCCTGTTTTCAATCCTTTCTCCCATGCGTAGAAGTGCATAGAAGTCATCTTGCCGAAGTTAGGCTCCTGCAAATGGATGTTCAAACTCTGACTTTGGCAAATGAACGCCCCTCTGTCAGCCGACATATCGATGATCGCTTTTTGTGAAATCTCCCAAACCGTCTTGTAGATGTCTTTGATCTCCTGTGGTATCTCAGCGATGTTTTGAATAGAACCGTTTGCGTTCATGATTCTGTTTTTCATGCTGTCGTCCCAGATGCCAAGCTCTATCAAATCACTCATCAAGTGCTTGTTCACAACAGTGAACTCTCCTGATAGTACTCTTCTCAAGTACATGTTGGACGTGTAAGGTTCGAAGCATTCGTTGTTGCCAAGGATTTGAGAAGTCGATGCAGTAGGCATGGGAGCCAACAGTAATGAGTTTCTAACCCCGTGCTTTTTCACTTCTTGTTTCAAGCTAGTCCAGTCCCATCGATCTGTTGGTGTTACATTCCACATGTCGTACTGGAAGATGCCTTTTGATACTGGTGAACCTTTGAATGTTTCGTAAGCACCCTCTACTTTGGCGATGTCCTTAGAAGCTGTCATTGACGCGAAATAGATTGTCTCGAAGATTTCGCTGTTTAGTTTTCTAGATTCAGGAGAGTCGAATGGCATTCTTAATTTCATGAATGTATCCGCCAACCCTTGTACACCGATACCGATAGGTCTGTGTCTCATGTTTGAGTTCTTAGCCTCTGGTACTGGGTAGTAGTTCACATCAATCACTTTGTTCAAGTTCTTGGTGATCACATAAGTGATGTCATATAGCTTCTGATGATCAAACTCGTTGTTCTCGTTGATGTACATCGGCAATGCGATAGACGCTAGGTTACATACAGCTACTTCGTCTGGAGAAGTGTACTCGACGATTTCTGTACACAAGTTACTAGATTTGATCGTACCTAAGTTCTTCTGATTCGACTTCTTGTTGGCAGCGTCTTTGAAGAGCATATATGGTGTACCTGTCTCGATCTGAGATTCGAGGATTTCGAACCATAGGTCTTGTGCCTTGATGGTTTTTCTGCCTCTACCTTCTGATTCGTACTTGGTGTATAGCTTTTCAAACTCCTCACCGTGTACTTCTGCCAATCCTGGGCATTCGTGCGGGCACATTAGTGTCCATTCGCCATTTTCTTTAACTCTCTGCATGAATAAGTCTGGAGTCCAAAGTGCGTAGAACAAATCTCTTGCTCTCAACTCTTCTTTACCGTGGTTCTTTTTCAAGTCCAAGAAATCAAAAATATCCGCATGCCATGGCTCTAGATAGATCGCAAAGCTTCCTTTTCTTTTTCCCCCGCCTTGGTCTACGTATCTAGCTGTCATATCGAAGTTTCTCAACATCGGTACGATACCATTGGATACGCCGTTAGTTCCTTTAATATATGATCCAGTCGCTCTTACGTTGTGAATGCTCAGTCCGATTCCCCCTGCAGATTGAGATATTTTAGCGGTTTGTTTCAGTGTATCGTAGATCCCATCGATACTGTCATCTTTCATTGTTAGTAGAAAACAAGAAGACAACTGTGGCTTAGGTGTACCTGCGTTGAATAGCGTAGGTGTCGCATGTGTAAACCACTTTTCAGAAAGCAAGTTGTAGGTCTCGATAGCCGCTGGGATATCTTCTTTGTGAATGCCTACTGCTACTCTCATGAGCATGTGCTGTGGTCTCTCTACGATCTGGCCGTCTAGCTTCATGAGATATGATCTTTCGAGTGTTTTGAACCCAAAGTAGTCATACCCAAAATCTCTATCGTAGATGATAGAAGAGTCTAGTAGCGCTGCGTTTTCTTTGATGATACCATATACATCCTTTGCGATCAACGAAGCATTCTCGCCAGTTTTAGGATCTATGTAGGTATACATTCTCTTCATTGTGTTAGAGAATGATTTGCTTGTAGTCTTGTGTAGGTTAGATATAGCGATACGAGCAGCAAGTTTGGCAAAATCCGGGTGGACAGTTGTCAAAGCAGCAGCGGTCTCAGCAGCTAAATTGTCTAGTTCTACAGTCGTTACACCGTCGTAGATTCCATTGATCACTTTTTTAGCGATATCAATAGGCTCAATGAAGGAGGTGTTGAGACCGTAGCAGAGTTTTTCGATTCGGGCAGTCACTTTATCGAACTTCACAGATTCGCGGCGACCATCTCTTTTTATTACTAACATAAGGCGATAGGGAATAAGGGGTTATCTAATATTATATTAAAAGTCTTCGTCTAAACTAAATTTTGGAGAGTCATCATTGCCATCGTTCATGACTCCCGCTTTTTGGTATTCTGCCACTCTTTTTTCAAAGAAATTGGTCTTACCCTGTAATGAGATCATTTCCATGAAATCAAATGGGTTGGTAGCGTTGTACACTTTGTCGCAGTTGAGCTCCATGAGTAATCTGTCTGCAACAAACTCAATGTACTGACACATTAACTCAGAGTTCATTCCGATCAATTTGACAGGAATCGCATCAGTGACAAACTCCTTCTCTATGGTTACGGCATCACAGATGATTTCTTTGATGGTTTCCACAGAAAGTTTGTTGACCAAGTGGTCGTTATATAACAAACACGCAAAATCACAGTGTAACCCTTCATCTCTAGAGATCAACTCATTCGAAAAAGTCAATCCTGGCATCAAACCTCGCTTCTTCAACCAGAAGATAGAGCAGAAAGAGCCAGAGAAGAAAATACCTTCTACAGCGGCAAAAGCAATGAGGCGCTCAGCAAAAGATCCATTATCGATCCATCGTAGCGCCCAGTCTGCTTTTTTCTTTACACAAGGGATAGTTTCCACTGCGTGAAACAGCTTGTCTTTTTCTTTATTGTCCTTTACATAAGTATCGATCAGTAGAGAATAAGTTTCCGAGTGAATGTTTTCTATGGCTATCTGAAAACCGTAAAAGAACTTCGCTTCAGTATACTGTACTTCAGAGACAAAGTTCTCCGCGAGGTTCTCATTGACGATTCCATCACTGGCTGCAAAGAACGCTAAAACATGCGTGATAAAATGCCTTTCTCCATCATTTAAATTGTTCCAATCTTTTAGATCTTGACTGAGGTCAATTTCTTCAGCAGTCCAAAAACTAGCTTCTGCTTTTTTGTAGAATTGCCAGATGTCATTCTTCTCGATTGGGAACAAAACGAACCGGTCTTTATTCTCTCTGAGTATAGGTTCATTTTCAATATGTTGATTCGCCATTATAGTTTTATTACACGCTGTTTTTAATCGATATCTTTAAGTCTCTCCCTAGAAACAATAGCAATGAGTCACCGTTCGACATAAAAACCCTGTCGAAATCGATCACTGGCACTTCTTGAATTATTTCTTTGAATTACTTGACCTGTAGGTATGAAGAGTCCTTTGATCAAGCAGTACAAATATGAAAAAAAGACCTCAAAAAATCAATCTCTACACCCGTACCAAAGTGATGTTTTGACCTATGTGGAAAAATAAGTTAAATGTATGATATACAGTGTGATACTACTTATTTGTAAATTACAACTTGATCTAAAACGAGTGTTTTGGAGGGTATGAAAAAAGTGAAAAAAAAATATTTTTTTTTGTCATGATAAAATGCTAGAGAAACTATTGGGAAAGCGGAGGTTTCGTGTTAGTTTTGCAGTCCGAATTTTTATAAGGCATATTTTAATAATATTATGTACGCAATAGTAGATATAGCAGGAAAGCAGTTCAAAGTAACGCAAGACCAATTCATTTATGCTCCAGCATTGGAGGGTGAAGAGGGCGCTTCCGTAGAGTTTGACAATGTATTGTTAGTGGATAACGACGGTGCGGTCAAAGTAGGTACTCCAACAGTAAAGGGTGCTAAAGTTACAGCCAAGATTCTTTCGCATGTGAAGGACGATAAAGTGATCGTCTTCAAGAAGAAAAGAAGAAAAGGTTACAAGAAGAAAAACGGGCACAGACAAGCCTTGACAAAAATATTGATTGAGACCATAAAATAATATAACACCATGGCACATAAGAAAGGAGCGGGTAGTTCTAAAAACGGAAGAGAGTCACATAGTAAACGACTAGGGGTGAAAATCTTTGGCGGTGAGAAAATCATAGCTGGTAACATCATCGTGAGACAAAGAGGTACAAAGCACCACCCAGGCGTTAATGTTGGAATCGGTAAAGATCATACATTGTTCGCATTGACTGACGGTGTAGTAGAGTTTAGAAAAGGAAGACAAAACAGATCATTTGTATCTGTAGTGTCTAAAGAGGTTGCTCAGGCATAATCTGAAAGTATAAACTATCTAGTTCCTTAGCGTTCTAGAGAGGAAGTAAAAAGCACCAAGGAATCCCTTGGTGCTTTTTTGTGTTATACTTTTGTAGTGTTGGGCATAAAAAAGCCTTGCTAGAAATTTTGCATCTAGCAAGGCGAAATGATTATGTGCGAAACTAATTACTTAGCAGCAGCGAATCTTTTGTTTACTTCGTCCCAGTTGATCACGTTGAAAAATGCTGCGATGTAGTCTGGTCTTCTGTTTTGGTAGTTCAAGTAGTAAGCGTGCTCCCATACGTCCAGTCCAAGGATAGGTGTACCTTCGCATCCTGCTACTGGCATCAATGGATTGTCTTGGTTGGCAGTAGAACAAATTTCTAGCTTACCGTCTTTGACACATAGCCAAGCCCATCCAGAGCCAAATCTAGTGGCTGCAGCTTTGGCGAACTCGTCTTTGAAGTTGTCTAACGAACCGAAAGCTGAATCGATAGCTGTTGCTACGTCTCCAGTAGGGGTTCCTCCACCGTCTGGGCTCAATACTGACCAGAATAGAGAGTGGTTGAAGTGTCCACCGCCATTGTTTCTGACAGCAGTATTGTCACTGTGGTTTTTAACCAATTCATCAATAGATTTTCCTTCTAGATCCGTACCAGCGATGGCATCATTCAACTTGCTGATGTATGCAGCGTGGTGTTTGCCGTGGTGGATTTCCATTGTCGCCTTGTCAATGTTAGGCTCCAATGCGTCGTGTGCATATGGTAAAGGTGCTAATTCGAAAGCCATGATTTTGTCGTTTTATGTTCAAAATTTATTTACTCGTAAAAGTAGAATTTCTTTAACAGAATGAAAGAGAAACTTATCATTCTATTCTATTAAAAGATTGTTAACGTCAATCTCTCAGTTTTGAGAAGAAAGATGTAACCAAGTTACCACATTCTTTTTCCATGATGCCGCCTGTTACTTTGGCTTTGGGATGGAGTACTTGTCCTTGCAGTCTGCTGTAGCCTCGTTTGTCGTCGTGTGCACCGAAGATGATTTCATCTACTTGTGACCAAAATGTAGCACCAGCACACATGGTACAAGGTTCTAGTGTGACATAGAGTTTACAATTCGTTAAATATTTTGACCCGAGATAATTGGCTGCAGAGGTGATGGCAAGCATCTCTGCATGTGCCGTGACATCATTGAGTCGCTCGGTCTGGTTGTAGGCGCGTGCAATGATTTTATTGTCGCAGACCACTACTGCACCTACGGGGATTTCTCCTTCTTCGAATGCGTACTGTGCTTGTTTTAGCGCTTCCTTCATGAAGGCCTCATCGCTGTGTAGACCTTGTATCATTTGATTTTTCCTTTGATGCGGACATCGTCCATGATCTGGTGTGCGGCTCCTTGCCATTCCTCCTGTAGCTGAGAAGGGCTAGTGAAGTTAAATACTAGAGCATGCTTGCCGACAATGATGTATTGGATATAGGTGTATTTTTGGATGCTGCCTTCGTTGCGAAACGAGTCTTTGTCTGGATTGACAGTGGAGATGAATTCCATGTAGACGGCTTTTCTTCCGTTGATCTCTTTGGTGCCTTCGGAGATGATTTTGACGTCATCATAGAGGTTGAAAACGTTGGATTTTTGAAAATCTGCCATGATTTCAATGTCTTTTTCTACCCACTGGGTGACGGATTGATTGACACCTAGATCGATGGTGAGGTCTCTGTTGGTATAAAGTACTAAAGGACGTTTGGTGGTAAAGTACTTACTGGCGATTTCGTCATCCGTCATCGGTCTGAAATCCGAGGGGATCAGCATGCTGATGTTGTCGGTGACCTGTACAGGGCTAAGATCCTGCGTGTAGGATTGGATTAAAATAGATAAGCTTATAAAAAATAGTTGCATGTATGTCTTGTTTGTGCCCGCAATATAAGGCTCATTGTGCAGTTTCACTTCGGTCAATGGACTCATTCGCATGGTCTTGATATATGGATATTGCATCTCGGAAAAAATCAAAATTAAAGTAGTTCGCTATGAAGCCCAATACCTTACAATGATTAAATTTGCGCCTCGTTTTTTACAAACAAAAAAAATAAGCATGCTTAGAACTCACACATGTGGAGAATTAAGAGCCGAACAGGCGGGTAGCCAAGCGACCTTGTGCGGCTGGGTACAAAAAGTAAGAGATAAAGGTGGTATGGTCTGGATCGATCTTCGTGATAGATATGGTGTCACCCAATTGATATTCGAAGAAGGCGTAACAGATACTAAGGTGATCGAAATGGCTAAAACCATTGGTCGTGAGTTTGTGCTCAAGGCTTCTGGTGAAGTGGTAGAACGCTTTGCGAAAAATGATAAGATAGAAACGGGTGATATTGAAATCAAAGTCACCGATTTAGAAATATTGAATGCATCGAAAGTACCTCCATTTATCATCGATAATGATACCGATGGTGGAGAGGAACTCCGAATGAAATACCGATATCTAGACCTGAGAAGAGGAGAGGTGAGGGATAAACTGATGCTTCGTCACAAAATGCTACAGGCGACTCGCAAGTATCTTTCTGACTCCAGCTTTATGGAGGTAGAGACGCCTGTACTGATCAAGTCGACTCCCGAGGGAGCTCGTGATTTTGTCGTCCCATCCCGTGTGAATAAGGGTGAGTTTTATGCTTTGCCACAGTCACCGCAGACTTTTAAGCAGCTGCTGATGGTTTCGGGTTTTGATAGATACTTCCAGATCGTGAAGTGTTTTAGAGACGAGGATTTGAGAGCGGATAGACAACCAGAGTTTACACAGATTGATTGTGAAATGTCTTTTGTGTCTCAGCAGGATATTCTGGATACTTTCGAAGGCTTGACGAGATTCTTGTTTAAAGAAGCACTAGACGTAGAGGTCGGTGAATTTGTACACATGCAGTACGATGATGCGATGAGACTCTATGGGTCTGATAAGCCAGATGTGAGATTCGGGATGCAATTCGTGGAGCTGAACGATGTGGCGCAAAATAAAGGTTTCAACGTATTTGATCAAGCGGAACTCGTGTTAGGGATTTGTGCAGAAGGATGTGCAGATTGGACGAGAAAGCAGATTGACGCATTGACGGATTTTGTCAAGAGGCCACAGGTAGGAGCCAAAGGTCTCGTGCATGTCAAATGTAACACAGACGGCACTTTCAAATCCTCGGTAGACAAGTTCTACTCGCAAGAGGATTTGAAAGCATGGGCGGACAAAGCGGGTGCTAAGCCAGGTGATTTGATTCTTGTCCTATCAGGAGGGATCGATGCGACGAGAAAGCAGATGAATGATCTGCGTTTGCATATGGGAGATTTGCTCGAATTGAAAGACCCGATGAATTTTAAGCCACTTTGGGTATTAGATTTCCCACTCCTAGAGTGGGATGAGGAGACGCAGCGTTACCATGCTATGCATCACCCATTTACCTCTCCGAAAGAGGAGCAAATTCCGCTGTTGGATACTGATCCAGGTGCTGTGAAGGCCAATGCGTATGATTTGGTGATCAATGGTGTGGAGATTGGTGGTGGATCGATCAGAATCCATGATCAGAAGACTCAGGCTTTGATGTTCAAGCACCTCGGGTTCAGCGACGAAGAGGCTAAATCACAGTTTGGCTTCTTGATGGAGGCATTCGAATATGGTGCGCCTCCACATGGTGGGATTGCATTTGGGTTCGATAGATTATGCTCGATGTTTGGTGGGTCAGATTCTATCAGAGACTTTATCGCTTTTCCTAAAAATACTTCAGCCAGAGACGTGATGATCGAGTCACCGTCTCCTATTTCGCGTGATCAGTTGGATGATCTCGGGTTAGATTTACTTCCAAGCGAGTAAAACGTGAAAGCCTGGTTGATAGCTATCACCTTCCTGTTGCTAGCCAATGTGGTTAAGGGGCAGGTGGGTGATAGTACTATTGTAAGCTCGGTTAAAGACAAGAAAAAGTATGCTTTCTACCCAGTGGTGGCTTATTCGCCAGAAAGCAAATTGAATTTAGGAGCCATTGCGTTTGTCGTTTTGGATCACGAAAAAAAAGGTGAAACGAGTGAGTTTTACCGTCCTACTTCGATCACACCCTATGTGGTCTTTACTACCAATAAGCAGATATTGGTTAAGTCCGAGTTCGATTTTTTCTTCAAGAGCGGTATCAATCTCAATTTCATCTCACGTATCTACAAGTACCCTGATTCCTATTATGGGGTCGGCAATGATACGGATCCAGAAGCTTACGAACGCTATGGTAACAATTATATCCAGTTGGTAGGTCAGGCGCTAAAGCCGCTCAATAGTAAGGTCTTTTATGGATTGACTTTTGACCTACAGTACAACGATATCCAACCAGATGATGGAGGGATGCTGGAGATGCAAAACCCCACCGGGGTGAGTGGCGGGCGCAATGTTGGTATCGGTCCAGCGGCTAATTATGACTCGCGTAATAGTACGTTATATCCTACGGCAGGTATGCTATTCAAGAGTTCGATCGGGCTATATGGTCGTGCGATAGGAGGGGAGTATAACTATGTGACTTACAACTTTGATTTTAGGCATTATTTCGAGTTGCTCGGACCAAAGAATATACTGGCCTATCAGTTTCGAGCCAATTTCATTACTGGGGATGATGTGCCTTTTTATAAGCTTAATGTGATGGCTGGGGACAATTATCTTCGAGGGTTTGATCACCGCAATGTCTACATGGACAGGCAAAGTATGTATTTTCAAGTAGAGGGGCGTCAGGACTTATTTTGGCGGCTAGGTGGAGTGTTGTTCGCGGGTGCGGGTCAGGTGTTTGACACGTTTTCGGAGCTGAATGCGGAGGATGTGCGTTTTGTCTATGGATTTGGTGGTCGGTTTCAGGCCATGAAAGATCAGAAATTGAACTTGAGAATGGATGTCGGCTTTACGGATAATGGTCAGTACGCATTTTATTTGTCTGTGCGAGAGGCCTTTTGATCCTTGGAATTATTAGTTTTGCAGGTAACCAGCTGAATAAGAAATTTATTTATGGCAGAGAAAAAAAAACTACTTTACGTTGATGACGAGGTGGCCAACCTCAATGTCTTCAGAATAGCATTCAAAAGAAGGTATCAAGTAACTACTGCGGGTAGTGCAGAGGAAGGTATGGAGCTACTGGAGAACGAAAAGTATGACGTCATCGTCTGTGATCATCGTATGCCTGGTATGACTGGGGTAGAGATGCTTCAGATCGTCAGTGATAAGTTTCCAGATATGATCAAGATCATTATCTCTGAATATGTCAACGATGAGATCATTCGCCACGCGATTAAGTCCTATGACTTGGATGGTAGCATGGGCAAACCATGGGATGCAGAGGAGTTGATCGCTATGATTGAGAAGAATAATTAACGATGGAGCTGGATATTTCTACACCGGCTTTATTATTCCCCGCCATTACCTTGTTACTACTGGCCTATACCAATCGCTTTTTAGCATTGGCTACCTTGATTCGAGGATTGCACTCGGAGTATCAAAAAAACAATGATTTGAAGTTGGTAGTCGATCAGATCAACAACCTACGCAAGAGGTTAAATCTTGTGAGGCGAATGCAGGCGATGGGGGTACTCAGTTTCCTTTTGACGGTGGCTTGTATGATTGCACTTTTCCAAAAGAGCCACATTATCGCCAATTATTTGTTTGGAGCCAGTCTAGTGTCTTTACTGATTTCTCTAACATTTTCCCTGATCGAAATTCAGATTTCAACTCGGGCACTCAACATTGAGTTGAGTGATATGGAAGACGCTCGGTGAGTAAAAGCCTGTAAATGGCACAAGCGATTGCTTGCACCTGTGGTTAATAAGTTGATAGTGGTTTACTTTTTCTTTTTCTGAGCAGCTTTGGCCTCTTCGGTTGCTTTTTTTGCCTCCAGTTTAGCTTTTTCTGCTGCTTTTTTTGCTTCCATTTTGGCTTTTTCAGCAGCCTGTTTTGCTTCTAATTTTGCTTTTTTCTCAGCCTCTATTTTAGCTCTTTTTTCAGCTAGAATGGCTTGTTTCTTTTTCTCTTCTTCTACTTTTTTAGCTAGTTCTAGGGTTTTGTATAACCCAGATTGGTTTTCCTTGGAGATCTTAACGATTAGTTCCTTGGGTTCTGACGCAAACAACCCGCTGATGAAAGCACCTAATGATTTAAACATAGTGATATGGTTTATTCTAATTGTTAACCTTTAATAAACAGGCAATGATAAAACCTCTTGCTCAAGAAAAGAAAGCAGGCGGCTAATAATTTAGTTAATGATCTCCTCAGTCTTAACTCTTGCGATTTAAAAATGAACGTATCAATGTGTTGCTTAAGTAAGCGGGAGGAATAATCTGGAGAGAGGCTTCACCCAGACCTATCGGCCTGAGTGAAGCCTTCTATTAAGGCTGGTCGTAGTTTCTGTTTCGTAGTATGTTGCGCAGATATAGTCCTGATTCGGTTAGGCTTCCTGCTGTAGGTGTTTGATTGCTTGTCGTACCAGGTAAGAAGATAGATGCGCCTTCTTCTTTTTCAGAGACGGCCCAGTTACACCACGAAAGCTGGTGCTTGTCCATCCATTGCATCCATTCTTTGGTACTGGCATAGTTGATGTCTCCATCCCCATCGGCATTGATCACACCAAACTCAGATACGAAAATACAGGTGCCTGCAGCAATGGCACGATCTCCGATATCTCTTAAATCTTGTTTATGCGTGCCAGCGTAGAAGTGTAAGACATAGGCCACATTGTTGTCTTCTAGAGGTTTTTGAGCCACTTCGTCTACACGCTGAGACCAAGTGCGTGTACCACAGAGAACGAGATTGTCAGGGTCGTGCTGGCGGATCGCAGCGATTACGGATTGCGCATAGGGCACGAGCACATCCGCCCAAGAATCCTCTAGAGGTTCGTTGTAAATCTCATAGATGACATTCGGTAGGTGTCCATATTTTTTTGCCATCTGGCTAAAGAAATCAACTGCCGACTCGACATCTTCAGATGCTGTATGTGCGTGGTAGTCGATGATCACGTAGAGACCATTGTCTACAGCTGCTTGGATGAGTTGATCTACCTTTTGTAGTTCGACTTCTGGGTTTTCGATATATCCACCGTGGTTTACTCCCATCGCGGCGCGAATGATATCACACTGCCAGTCGTCTGCTAGATAATCGACGATGGTTTTATTGTAGAACTGTCCCTGCCATTGGCTCCAAAAGAAAGACATGCCTCGGAGTTGAGCGACTTCTCCGTGTTCGTTGAGTAGCTGATGTCCTTTGACTTGTAGATTGCCATGTTGCTCTATGGGACTTAGTGTGGGGTGCTCTGTTTCTTCTATTACCGTTTCTGTTTTGGCACCTTCTTCAGAAGTGTCTTCTGTTGTAGAGCAAGCGAAAACTAGCATCATGCATAGGCATAGAATTCCAATGGTTCGAAAGTTCATTTGTAAAGTGTTTATGTCAATAATTATTTCTCAAATGTAAATCGACGACTGTAAGCAAGGGTGCTTGAATATCCCAAATGACGACTGTAAATACTCTGCGTGTTTTTGTAACTGTACTGATTAATAGGTGGTTGGTTAAGGTGGGCATTGTTTAGTGTAATTTTTTTAGAAGGGAAATGAAAGAAGAAAAGTCCATATGTGTTCTAGGTCAGCCTGAAATAGTACGCATGATGCATGAACTGAAACAAATGATGCATAAACCTATAGAGCCTGCTGATTCGCATCAAAATTGATGGTATATGCTTGATTTGTGCTATTTCTAGAAGAGATACTTCTGTTAATTGCTTCTACGATTTTGAAATAATTAGGAATAAAAATGAAGAGTAAGCGAAAATGGCAATGGCTGATGGATGGGTTGTTGGTTTTGGCATTGGTCGCTCTGTTTTTTGTCCTCATTTCATTTTTGTAAAACTAGTAGTGTTAACAGTGAATTTATGAAGAACATGATTAAAGTAGTACGCGCAGTAGCGGCGGTAGTAGTGTTGATGGGGTTGTCCATGTGTAGTCAGGAGAATGCCTACCAGTATGCGTATATGAACCCTGATCTAGCCCCAGAAGAAAGGGCGATCGACCTGGTGAATCAAATGACCTTACAAGAGAAGGTGTCTCAAATGAAGTATGACGCGCCTGCGGTACCTCGTTTGGGTATCCCGAGATACAACTGGTGGAATGAGTGCTTGCATGGAGTAGGTCGAGCAGGTGTGTCAACGGTTTTTCCACAAGGAATAGGAATGGGAGCTACTTGGGATGTGAATCTGATGTCTAATGTCGCTACAGTGATCTCGGACGAAGCACGTGCCAAGCATCATAAGTTTATCAGCGAAAATAAAAGAGGGATATATCAAGGGTTGACGTTCTGGACACCTAATATTAACATCTTTCGTGATCCGAGATGGGGCAGAGGTCAGGAAACTTATGGAGAAGATCCCTATTTGACCAGCCGCATGGGTGTGGAGTTTATCAAAGGACTACAAGGTGATGATCCGAAATATTTGAAAGTAGTCGCCACGGCCAAGCATTTCGCAGTGCACAGTGGTCCTGAAAAATCAAGACACGAAGACAACTATCAAACCTCTGACAAGGACTTAAAAGAAACATACCTTCCAGCTTTTAAATCAGCGATCAAAGAAGCTAATGTGCAGTCTGTCATGTGTGCTTACAATAGATATAGAGACGAGGCGTGTTGCGGTAGCAATCTGCTGCTGACTAATATATTAAGAAATGAATGGGGATTTGACGGCTATGTCGTGTCAGACTGCTGGGCGATCAACGATTTTTATATGCCTAATCGACATGGAGTATCAGACTCGCCAGAGGAGGCGTCTGCTCTCGCGGTAAAAAGCGGAACAGATCTCAACTGTGGAGATACCTATGACCCGAACCTGAGCGAAGCAGTACTCAAAGAACTCATCGATGAATCGGAAGTAGACCAAGCGCTCGTTAGATTGATGGCAGCACGGTTCAAGTTAGGAATGTTCGATGATGAAAGTTTGGTGCCTTATGCTAGCATTCCATATAGTGTGGTAGCGAGTGAAAAGCATCACAAGCTATCCAAGAAAGCAGCTTTAGAGTCTATGGTGTTGCTAAAGAACGAAGGAAACTTATTGCCACTGAGCAAGGAGGTATCGACTGTGGCGGTCATCGGACCCAATGCCAATGACAAGCAATCGCTGTTAGGCAATTACCATGGTACGCCTGTTAGTCAGGTTACTCCTTATCAAGGGATCAAGTCGAAGTTGCCCAATGCCAAAGTGATCTATGCTAAAGGATCTGCAGTAGCCGAAGGCTGGCCACTGTTGACGCCCATCCCTAGTCAGAATTTAAGGTCTGGTGAAAAGAATGGACTGAAAGGCGAATATTTTCCGAACGAAAAATGGGAGGGAGACCCAAGTATCTCACGGACCGACGAGACGGTGGACTTTGTATGGTTAGATAGACCGATCAAAGAATTGGCAACTGATACGTTTACGGTTAGATGGACAGGTCAGCTCGTGGCAGATCAGTCGGGAACCTACCGTATTGGGTTCAGAGCCTGTAATGTAGGCAAAGTGTACATCAACGGTGAATTGAGAATTGACTTCCAAGATGATCACCACCCTACGATGAAATACTATGATATGGAATTGACTGCTGGTCAGTCGTATGATATCAAAATCGATTATTACAACTTCCATGCTGATCCACAGGCACAATTGCTATGGGCAAAATTGAATGAAGACCTGTTGACTCCAGCTATCGCAGCAGCTCAGCAAGCAGATGTAGTGGTGATGTGCCTTGGATTGACGCCAGATATCGAAGGAGAAGAAATGCCTGTAGTGTTAGAAGGGTTTGATTCGGGAGATCGATCAGACATTCAGCTACCAGCTTCACAGCGAAAGCTGCTAAAAGCAATCTATCAATTGAACAAACCGACGGTAGTAGTTTTGATGAACGGGAGCGCCTTGGCAGTGAATTTCGCTGCTGAGAACGTCCCCGCTATTCTAGAGGCCTGGTATCCAGGTGAGTTTGGTGGAGAGGCGATAGCCGATGTGCTATTTGGGGATTACAATCCAGGAGGTAAACTGCCTGTGACTTTCTACAAGTCAACGGAGGATCTACCAGATTTTAAAACGTACGACATGACGAATCGAACTTATAAATACTTCGAAGGAGAGCCTTTGTTTCCTTTTGGTCACGGGTTGAGCTATACCAGTTTCGCTTATGATCAGTTCGATGTAGCGGAGACCAAAGCGGGGGATGTCATGACTGTGTCAGTATCCGTGACCAATACAGGGGACAGAGCAGGAGAGGAAGTGGTACAGTTGTATGTGTCAAATAGAAAGAATAACCCGAATGCAGCGAAGAGATCGCTGGTAGGGTTTGAAAGAATTGCGCTAGAAAAAGGGCAGAGCCAAAACGTGAGTTTTGAAATCTCTGCAGAGCAATATGCACAGATCACACAAGACGGACAGGTGATCGTAGAGCCAGGGGAGTTGGAAGTAATAGTAGGAGGAAAGCAGCCAGGATTTGAAGGCGTGGCTGATGCGAAGAGTTCGCAAGTGTTAACCAAAACAGTGAATATCCTATAACAGATATAGGCTGGGACTATTGGAGTAGTCCCAGCCGCATCGAATTCTGAGAATTCGACTTACTATTTAATTACTAAAAGCAAACTATTATGAAAAAACGATTACTAAAAGTAATTGCTCTCAAAAGAGCAGTGCTATCGATTGTTTTGATACAGTGTCTATTGATGACAGGCGTGATGACGCACGCTTCGTCTCGAACCATGAGTATGGATGACATTACGGTCAAAGGAAAAGTCACAGATGCCGATGATGGATCGGGTCTACCAGGTGTCAACGTCCTCATCAAAGGATCGGCGACTGGTACAGTGACAGATTTGGATGGTAACTATACCATCACGGCAGACGAAGCGGGCACTTTGGTGTTTAGTTTCATAGGATACTTGACACAGGAAGCGCCTATCTCTGGTAGATCTACTGTGGATGTAAGCATGGCACTCGATGTGAAATCACTAGAAGAAGTAGTGGTAGTAGGGTATGGTGAGCAGCGCAGATCAGAAGTGACTGGTGCGATTAGTTCAGTATCCTCCAAAGACGTGGTGTCCGTACCTGTAGCAACAGCCGATCAGGCGCTACAAGGTCGAGCAGCAGGTGTGACTGTGATCAACAATGGATCACCAGGGACATCTCCTACTGTGACCATTAGAGGTCTCAATAGTACCAGTAACAACGGCCCTTTGTATGTGATCGATGGAGTGATATCATCCGGTATGGGCAGTCTTAACCCTAATGATATTGAGTCGATTCAGGTGTTGAAAGATGCGTCGACGACTGCTGTATATGGATCCAAGGGGTCTAATGGTGTGATTATGATCACAACCAAAGGCGGTCAGGCTGGTAAGGTGACTGTAGATATCAACGCATATGCAGGTACACAGTGGACTTCCAACCGATATGACTTGCTGGATACGGATGAGTATATTCAATATGCAACTGATGCATTTGGAGCTCCTACCAGAATGACCGATCCACAGTATTCAGCTATGTTAGAAAATGACACGGACTGGCAAGATGAGATTTTTCAGCAGGGCGCAATGCAAAGTTACAATGTAGGTGTATCTGGTGGAGGTGAAAACAGTGCCTTTAGAATTTCTGGAGGATACCTGTCTCAGGAAGGAATTATCATCAGTACAGGTATGGATAGGTATAACTTCAGAGCCAATAGTAATTTTAACCTAGGCAAATTGAAGATCGGTGAGAACGTATCGATTTCTGTCAGTGAACAAAATCCTGAAACAAGTAATGGTGGACGATCAGTGATAGAACACGCGATCAAATCTGCACCATACTTGCCAGTGTACAACGAGAATAACCTTGGTGGTTACCAAGGGCCTAACAGTTCTATTGATGGTCAAGATGCTGAAAACCCAGTAAGAGTTTTGGAGATGGGGTCTATCTCGGATAAGCGCATGACGGTTATCGGTAATATCTATGCGCAATATGAGATCATTTCGGGATTGAATTTTAAATCGCAGGTTGGTGGTGAATTCCAGAATTTCGATTACAGATTATTCAAACCATCGTACGATGATGATAGTGATGGAGCGACCCATGCACAAAATTTTGCGCTAATAGGTCATAGTCAGGGGTCTTTACAGACAGTTATTTTCACCAACAGTTTGAACTATAAGAAGACTTTTGCAGAAAAGCACAACCTAGAGTTGCTAGCACTAGCAGAGCAGACTTCTACGATCACACAAAACCTGAACGCGAGAAGTAACAATGAGATTTCGGATGATGTGAATCAGGTTTCTACTACGGATGTTAACCTTTCTTCTTATACCAATGAGTATATCAGAGTAGGTTACTTGGGTAGAATCAACTACAACTATGATGGTAAGTATTTGGTAGGGGCGTCCATCCGTACGGATGCTTCTTCGAGATTTGGTGCGAACAACAGATGGGGTACTTTCCCGTCAGTATCAGCAGGTTGGAGAGTGAGCGAAGAACCATTCTTACAGGGAGTTAGTGCCATCAGTAATTTGAAATTAAGAGGTAGCTGGGGTAAAACAGGAAACGATAATATCGGTAACTATCTATACTCTACTAATGTTGTATCCAATTTCCACTATGGAATCAATGGAGGCGATGCGTTAGGAGCCACTGCTTCTGGGTTGGCTAATCCTGATTTGAAGTGGGAGGAAACCGCCATGACGAACATTGGTTTGGATCTAGGTTTGTTGAACAATCAGTTCACTTTAGCAGCCGAATACTATATCAATAAGAGTAGCGACATCTTGATGCCACGTGTACTACCACTTTCTTCTGGGTTCCATAATGGAAGTGTAACAGAGAATATCGGGCAGATGGAGACCAAAGGGGTCGAGTTGAATTTAGGATTCCAAGATTTCGAGGGTGACTTTCAGTGGTCAGCATCACTGCTGTTCGGCACCAGTAAAAATGAAGTGTTGGATCTAGGAGAAAACGATGCGATCACAGGAGCGACATTCGAAGGACAGGATATTTCTAGAACAGAAGTTGGACATCCTGCATTCCAATTCTATGGATGGCAGTTCGACGGGATATTCCAAAATCAAGGAGAAATAGATGCTCATGCGACGCAACCCAATGCTGAACCAGGTGATTTTAGAATAGTAGATGTAGATGGTAACGGAGAAATCACAGATGATGATCGTACCTTCATAGGCAACCCTTTCCCTAAGTTTACATACGGTTTGAACCTCGCTGCATCCTACAAAGGACTTGACTTTAGTCTTTTCTTTAATGGAGTCTCTGGAAACGAAATCTACAATACCAACATCTATGATTTGGAAGGGATGCCGAGATTGTTCAACTCGGGTACAGCAGTACTGGACAGATGGACAGGAGACGGTTCGTCCAATTCCATACCTAGAGCTGGAGGGGCAGGTACTAACCTACAGACATCTAGTCGTTTCGTAGAGGATGGTTCTTTCTCTCGATTAAGAAACGTGACCTTGGGCTATGACTTGACGAGACTAGGAGGGGTAGGTGACATCTTTACCAACTGTAGAGTCTATGTGAGTGCGCAAAACCTATTGACATTTACCAAATACTCAGGACTGGATCCAGAGGTAGGAGCCTATTCCAATAGAGAAGTAAACTCTCCTCCTGGTGCTATTGGTTCTACCCCTACTAATGCCAACGGACAGCCTACGGGCAACTTTGAGTCTGGGGTAGATAGAGGTAATTACCCTATGCCTAAGTCATTCATTGCAGGGATTGAAATCACATTTTAATCGTAAACAGGAATCATTATGAAATTTAACAGATATATAATAGCAGGATTGATGTCTTTATTGGCACTCAATGCCTGTGATCAAGATAAGTTGGAGTTGACCAACCCGAACGATTTGTCTCCTGAGACATTTTTGGTGACTCAGGCGCAAGCACAGTCTGCGGTCAATGCTGTGTATGCCAACCTTCAGACGAGAGGATTGTATTCTAGAGGGATGTTTTTCTCTATGGATAACATGTCTCATGAGAATTCTGGAAACCCACAACTGGAAGCAGATAAGGTGCAGTATTTGAACTTTACTTTCGATCCGAGTCATGGATTGATTAGAGCATACTGGGAGAGTTGCTACCGTGGAATCAACAAGTGTAACTATGTGATCGATAACGAAGAAAAAATCAGAGCTATCGTTTCGGCTGACTTTACTGATGCGATGAAGGATAACTTTATCGGAGAAGCTAAGTTCATGAGAGCTTATTATTACTTCTTGTTGGGTACTCGGTTTGGAGACATCCCGTTGGTCATCACGACACCTACTTCGGGTGAAGGAACACCGAAGAGCCCCGTGAGTGCAGTGTATGACCAGATCATACTGGATTTAACTGATGCTGCTGATAAGTTGTTCGCGGCAGGTGATGCAGAAAACGGTAGAGCTACCAGTGGAGCTGCTTATGCTTTGATGGGTAAAATGGAATTGTATCGCGGCAATTATGGCGCTGCGAAAACGGCTTTTAACAATATCCTCGGAGATTATTCTTTGGTAGCGGATTATACTGACAATTTCTTGGAAGAGACTGAGTTCAATGCAGAGTCAATTTTTGAAGTGTCTTATGATATAGCTGTAGGGAAGTCTGACCAGTGGAATTCTGACGCTTCGGGTAGTGGATTTATCGCCAGTACTTTCCGTGGACAGGAGTATGGATGGAATGACTGGTACAATGCTTATCCATCAGATGCTTTGGTTGCAGAGTTCGAAACAGGGGATCCTAGGTTGAGCGGTAATTTTTATTTCAATGGAGATGCATTTGCTGGAGGGACAGTGAGCCTTCCTGCCTATGGAGACCCAGCGGTACAGCGTACTCAAGCGTGGAGAAAGTATAGCAACTACTATAAGGATGCCAATGAAAATCAAGAATCTGGGATCAACTTCAGGGTCATTCGTTATGCGGATGTACTGTTGATGATGGCAGAGATCGAGAACGAAGTAGGAACAGCAGCAGATGCGGTCGGTTATCTAAATGAGGTCAGAGACCGTGTAGGTATGCCTAATTATGGTACCGCCGTGATGGATGCCGCTGGATATCCAGTAGGTACGAAAGCACAGATTTTTGATGCGATCGTACATGAGCGTATGGTAGAGCTGGCTGGTGAGCAGGTGAGATTTCCGGATTTGGTTCGATGGGGTTTGGCTGAGCAGGAGCTAAGTACTTTCGGGTTCGAAGCAGGAAAGCATGAGGTTTTCCCTATCCCGCAGCAAGAGATTAATTTTAATAGTAGTCTTTCTAATGATGATCAGAATTTTGGTTATTAAATAGATTGAGTAATAATCGTAAAGGAATGGCTGGTATCAGCCATTCCTTTTTTTTACCAAATGAGGTTTATGGCACACAATTACAAACAGTATTTAATTATCCTTTTGGTCTTATCCCTGTTCGCATGTGATGAGTCTAAGCAACCTCTCCCCTCTACTACCTTATTCGAGAAGGTCTCACCCGCTGTGTCATCTGTACGCTTCGAAAACACCCTCACCGAAACAGATACACTCAATTACTTCAATTACCCCTACATCTACATGGGAGGGGGAGTAGCTGTCGCTGATTTCAATCGCGATGGGTTCAACGATATTTTTTTCACTGGCAACATGGTGGATAACAAACTCTACCTAGGGAAAGGTGATTTTACCTTTGAGGACGTTACAGCACTGTCTCAGACCGCTGGTGATACACGCTGGATGCAGGGTGTGACCATATGTGATGTCAATACGGATGGCAAGGTAGATCTTTATATCAGTGTGTCAGGTCAGACCGATTTATGTAAAAACATTCTCTTGATCAATATGGGAAACAATGATGCGGGTGTGCCATTGTTCGAGGATCAAGCCGAGCAGTATGGTATAGCTGATACAGGACACAGTACCCAAGCTGCGTTTTTTGACTATGACAAAGACGGAGATTTGGATCTTTATGTAGCCAACTATCCCATTACACGTTTTGACTCTCCTAATTTTTACTACGCCCAGATGAACCGAAATGCTAAAAGCAAAGATTCAGATCACCTCTACCGAAACAATGGTGACGGTAGCTTTTCGGATGTGACAAAGGAAGCGGGTGTGCTCAATTTTGGGTTGTCACTGAGTGCCTCTGTAGCGGATATAAATAATGATGGCTGGCAGGATATTTACGTATCCAATGACTTTGCAAGTCCTGATTTTATTTACATGAACAATGGAGACGGCACATTTACCGATCAGTCTAAGGTGGTGACTCGACAGACTTCATTCTATGGTATGGGATCAGACATAGCTGATTACAACAATGATGGTCTGATGGATGTGATCCAAGTCGATATGGCGCCTGAGGACAACCGTCGATCCAAAGAAAATATGTCAGGAATGAACCCCGCTAGTTTTTACGAACTGGTAGACTTGGGATTGCATCACCAGTATATGTACAACTCCCTACAGCTCAATCGTGGCTTGGATGCAAATGGCTTACCTCAACTCAGCAATGTGGCTTGGTATGCCAGGATGTCGTCTACAGACTGGAGTTGGGCACCTTTGTTTGTCGACCTCAACAATGACGGCTGGAAAGATGTCTTCATTACCAATGGCACACGTCGAGATATCAATAACAATGACTTTTTTAAGAAACTAGAGAAAGACGAGGTGTACTTTCCTTCCTCATCCGAGCGAGACAAAATACCTGTCGAAAACGTAAAGAAAATGCCATCAGAGGCTATCACGAACTATGTATTTCAAAACAATGGTGATTTGACTTTCTCCAAAAGGATGAAAGAGTGGGGACTGGATGACAAAAGCTTTTCTAATGGTGCTGCCTACGCAGATTTGGACAATGATGGTGATTGGGATTTGATCGTCAATAACATCGATGAGCCAGTAGGTATCTATCAAAATCATGCGAGTGAAAGCAAAAGCTATCTGAAAGTTAAATTCCAAGGGTCTGCGGCTAATCCGCTAGGTGTCGGTGCAAAAGCCTATGTATGGAGTGATGGCATGATGCAAGTAATGGAGATGGTACTGGCTAGGGGATTTCAGTCTTCTGTAGAGCCTCAATTGCTCTTTGGTTTGGGGACTGCTCAGCTCGTAGATTCTTTGTGTGTCGAATGGCCTGATGGGCGAATGCAGACGCTCAATGATATTGAAGTGAATACGTCTATCAAGCTCGTTCAGGACGAAGCGACACAGCCAGCTAAACAGAAGGAAGGGAAAGGCGAAACCATTTTTGAGGACATAACTATGGCTGCTCAGATGGATTTTGTTCATCAGGAAAACGCATTCGATGACTTTATGTTTCAGGTTTTACTTCCTCACAAGATGTCCAATTTTGGTCCAGCGCTAGCAGTGGGTGATATGAATGGTGATGGCTTGGATGATGTGTATGTAGGAGGAGCGGTTGGTTCTTTGGGACAGGTAATGGTGCAGTCAGCTGATGGTACATTTAGTCCAGTCAGTTTTCAAGATGAACGGGACAAAAACTACGAGGATATGGATGCCGCTTGGCTAGATCTAGATGCAGACGGTGACTTGGACTTGTATGTGGTTAGTGGAGGAAATGCCTATGAAAGAGGTAGTCAAAACTATCAAGATAGAATATACCTCAATGAGGCGGGTAGCCTAAAACGGGCGATGGATTCACAGCCAGAGCTGACAGGAAGCGGCTCGTGTGTGAGAGCCTATGACTATGATAGGGATGGAGATTTAGATTTGTTCGTCGGGGGACGACACAGTCCTAGGAGCTACCCAGAGGCGGGGCAGTCCTACGTATTGGAAAACAAACTGGAGTCTGGTAAACTGTTATTCGAAGATGTGACTGAGCGTGTAGCGCCAGGACTATCCGATGTGGGAATGGTCACAGATGCGCTATGGACAGATATCGATCAGGACGGAACTCAGGATTTGATTTTGGTGGGTGAGTGGATGCCTATTACCGTGTTTGCACAGCGTGATGGAGTTTTTGTCAATCAATCTGCGGATTATTTCGAGGGGAACACGACCGGCTGGTGGTTTAGTATAGATCAGGCCGATTTTGATCAAGATGGTGATTTAGACTATGTACTTGGCAACCTAGGCAAGAACTACAAGTACCAGGCGAGTCCCGAGGCGAGTTTCAATATTTACGCCAGTGACTTTGATAGCAACGGCCAAAAGGATATCGTACTGAGCTATCATAATTTTGGAGAAGAATACCCTGTGCGTGGGCGTGGGTGTTCGTCTCAGCAGATTCCTAGTATCAAAAAGAAATTCAAGGACTATCAGTCTTTCTCTCAGGCAAGCGTAGTGGACGTGTATGGTGCGGAGGATTTGGAGACTTCTTTGAATCACAGTGTAGAGCGTTTTGCTAGCGTGTATATAGAAAACCAAGGAAATGGAAAGATGAAGTTGACTGCTTTGCCCAATGAGGCTCAATTGAGTACGGTTAATGATTTAGTCATCCGTGACTTTGATCATGATGACAAACTGGATATCCTCCTAGTAGGAAATCTATATGCGAGCGAAGTGGAGACGCCACGGAATGATGCTGGCTTGGGGTTACTACTCAGAGGAGATGGAAAAGATGGTTTTGAGGTGGTGTCTATGAGCGAGAGTGGTGTTTTTATTCCACATGATAGCAAGAAGGCAGTAGCAATTCAGTTAGGCAGTCAGTCGGGTGTGGTGGTTGCCAACAATGGGGGACGGTTATACTTGTTAGAAGAAAAGGATAAGCAATAAAGAGCTTTTGGTGTGGTGTTTTATTTTGAATCAAAAGAACTCAATCTAAGTTAAATTTTATTCTATGCACGCAGAGACGTGGAGTAGAATAGGGCTATTTTGTTAAAGTGAATAAGAAGAAAAATGAAAGAAGTAATGAGGAATTTTAGAGCATGGAAACAGATCGTAACCCTGTTGTTAGTTTGGGTGGTGCTGTTTATGATGAGTTCGTGTAGCGATGATGGAGGTAAGGAAGAGGAAGCCGTTCAGGTGGTACCTCCAACGCTCAATCCAGCATCTGGTATTACGCAGGAGAGTTTTAGTCTCTCATGGAACAAAGTCTCTGGAGCGGACAACTATCTCGTAGAGGTCGCTACAGATGAAGCGTTTGACAACCTCGTGTCTAGCTATGATCCGTGGACTGCTTATGGCGTGCTGTTGGATGTCGATGGTTTGACTTTGAATACGCCTTATTTTGCACGGATGAGAACCGTTGTTGGAGAGGAGATATCGGCTTATTCTAATGTGGTCATGGCGACTACTTTAGACGAAGAAGGCCCTGAGCCGGAGACGGCGCTCAAGGAGGTCGCTACGACTTTCTCTGTAGGGATGGCGGTGCAGACGAGTCGATTGACGGGGGATTATCTCACGATATTGACGAAAGAGTTTGATCAAATCACTGCCGAGTGGGAGATGAAAATGAGTGTGATGTACCCCTCAAGTGCAGGCTATGACTTCACTCGTGCCGACGAGCTGGTTGAGTTTGCGGAGACCAATGGTTTGGAGATTCATGGGCATTCGCTGATCTGGCATAATTCTACGCCAGCATGGGTAGAAGATTTTGCAGGTACAGATGCTGAGTTTGAGGCGATGGTCAAGGATTATATAATCACGACTGTGACACGTTACAAAGGAAAGATAAAGTCTTGGGATGTAGTCAATGAGGCATTCGAAGATGGATCGGGTAATTTGAGAAACAGTGTCTTCAGACAAAAAATGGGAGATGACTACATCGAAAAGTGCTACAAGTGGACACGCGAAGCTGATCCAGACGTTCTGATCTTCTACAACGATTACAACATGACGACTGATGCGTCGAAGCTAGGATCGACGATAGACATGGCGGAGGATTTTATCGCCAGAGATGTACCGATCGACGGGATAGGTTTTCAGATGCATATCTCTTACAATGGCCCAGACAGAGCTACGATAGAATCAGCTGCCAAAAAGGTGACAGATACAGGACTTATGCTGCATTTTTCGGAGCTAGACATACGAGCGAATCCTAACAACGATATGAGCGAGCTGACTGTGCAAAGAGCGGTGGATTTACAAGAAAAGTACAAGGAAGTAGTAGAAATCTATAATGCCATCCCTGAGGAAAGTAAGTTCGCGCTGACGGTGTGGGGGCTAAGAGATCAGGATACTTGGTTGATTGATTTTTGGGGTCACCAAGATTGGCCATTGATGTACAACAATGACTTCTCGGTCAAGAAGGCACACACTGGATTCTTAGAAGGGTTAGAGTAAACCTCATATATCAGTAACAAAACAAGAGAGGCTCGGAATATTCCGAGCCTCTCTTGTTTTGATTATTCTATGGCGGACAAGCGTATCCAGTCTATGTCTGCATAGCCTGGAAGACCTTTGGGGTTGGATTTGCTTGCATAGAGTGCGATTTTAGCACCGACCCATTTTCCTTCTCGCATGGTTTGTTCTGAACCTATGGGGTCGAATGCTTCCCCATCTATACTGTAAGCGTAGCTGGCCTTCCCATTTTTAACTTGAACGCTGAGCCATAGGGTAGATGCTTTGATGTCTTTTGAATCTTCATAGCTAGGGGTGGTGTTTTTTGGAGCATCGGTACAGATGCTTTGCACTACTTGAAGCCCCCCATTTGTTCTCCTGACGACTATCCCCGAATAGTCCATACCGAAAATCATCAAACCAGTTTCTTCTCCCTCTGCTAGATGTGCTACATCTAGCTTGATGGTAGTGAGAAAATCCATGGCGGGGATTTTCTGGGTTAGTATGTTGGGTGACATCCAGAGGTTCTGAGTGACTGTACTGAGAGGCTGGCTCGTCAACTGGAGGTGACCAGGTCGAGTAGTCAAACTGACGTATTGTGGTCGGGGGTTGGCGTTCCATTGCCATTGTAGCCCTAAGGTTGGTAGGTCAAATTCATCTGAGTCCTGAGGTGTCCATTGATCGTTACCGTAGTTCGTCTTTGGGTTCGAGTAGTTGAGTACAGGCTCGCCGACTCCTTCTTTGTTTGGGTTGATCCCCATCATAGGCCAACCTTTCTTCCATGTGACGGGTTGTAGATGTGGCACTCGTCCGTAGGGGCCTTTGTCTTGAAAGTGGATGAACCAGCTTTCTCCATTGTCGAGTTCTACCCAGCCTCCTTGGTGAGGGCCGTTTATGTTTGTGTTGCCCTGAGCGAGGACTATTTTGTCTTCATAGGGGCCATAGATGTTTTTGGATCGGAGGATGATTTGCCATCCGGTAGGGACGCCACCGCCTGGCGCAAAGATGTAGTAATACCCATTGCGTTTGTAGAATTTAGGCCCTTCTATCGTTGGGTGGTCTTGATGTCCATCAAAAACAACAGTTCCCTTGTCCAAGATTTGTGTACCGTCGGGGGTGAGCTCGACGACCTGTAGTAGACTTTTGACACCCGCTCTACTATGTGCAAATGAATGAATAAGATACATCCTGCCATCATCATCCCATAGGGGGCATGCGTCTATGTTGCCATAGGCTTTTTTGACGAGGACTGGAGCAGACCATTCACTGCGCGGGTCATCGGTCTGTACCATGAATATTCCACGATCAGGATCGCCCCAGTAGATGTAGAATAGTTCCTCGTGATAGCGAATGGAGGGTGCCCATACGCCATTGCCATGCTGTGGTGTGTCAAAATGTGAGTCTTGGTTGGCAGGGAGTGCATGATTGATCAGCGTCCAGTTGACCAGGTCTCGAGAATGAAGTATGGGTAGCCCTGGGACTGCGTTGAACGAGGAGGCTGTCATATAAAAGTCATCGCCGACCCGACATATATCAGGATCTGAGTAGTCAGCATGGATGATGGGGTTGGAGTAGGTGCCATCGTTATTGTCGGGATTCCAAACCTTAGATTGTGCCTGACTCTGGAGCGCAGCTACCCATAACAGCAGTACGAAAATGGATCGAGATGTTTTGTTTGTGAATGTCATCATCTCATAAATATCACCCAATAATCTCACAATTGATAGACGATTAGGAGGCTCGAAGGGTCGTTGTTAATTATTGAATAATAAATTCAGTGTTTGTGTATCAAGCGCCGAGCTGATGGATGTTTTTTTTAATACGAGAGGGGAATATTAAACCGCTTTGAGTTTAATGAGGAGGTTTTCTGGAAACATACTGAAAGCAAATACTTCCTTCACTTCTTCGGGCCGTACGGCTAGTTCCAAATCAAAGTTTTTGCAAATCGTGGAGAGGGTAATCACGAGCTCGCTCATCGCGAGTCCTTTGCCTGGACAGAATCTAGATCCACCTCCAAAGGTTCGGATCATATCAGGACTGTGTGCACCACCATGCATGGGACACCCGCTGCTAATCCACCGCTCAGGCATGAATTCGTCAGGTCGGATAAAGTTGTCTGGATGCGTCTGCGCTACCTTGTTTTGCATCATGATGGTTTCGCCTTTTTGGAATAGATAGCCTTCTATCTCTACGTCCTCTAGGGCGGTCATGTATAGGTTGGGTGTCACAGGTTTGATGCGGAGCGATTCTTGAACGACGGCATCTGTATAGGTCAGTGCACTGGCTTCCTCGTATGTGCTGGGGGTGTGGGAGTTGCTATAGATGTCATTGGCTTCTTGGCGGATTTTGTCCACTATGGCTGGGTTTTGTGCCAAGTAGTAGAGGCTCCAGGAGATACTGTTCGAGGTGGTGTCCTCGCCAGCCAGTAGCATGGTGAATACATTGCCAAACACCTCGTCATCGCTGAACGTGCCTTCGTTGGCTTGCTGTACTAGCAAGGCTTCTAGGAAGTTGTTTGGATGGTCTTTGATCTCTGGATGCTCTACCAAGCGTTTTTTCCCTTCCTCGATCAGCTGGTGTACGGTGCTTTTGATTTCGACCATGGCCGTATCGAAAGCCTTGTCTTTTTTGGATTTGATGAGTCGCCAGAGTGGGAGCGGTGCGGTGATTCGGGCATTGATCATCGGGAATATCTTTTCTAGATGAGTTTGGATCACATCCTCGCCTTTTTCGAGTGTGTTCATGGGATACCCAAATGCAATCTCTGTGGTGATGTCTACCGTGTAGCGCATCATTTCTTTTTGTACATCTATGGTTTCTCCTGCTTGGGCCATAGCGTTCCATTTGGTCCATAGTCGGTCTGCGACTTTAGAGATCGTAGGGAAGAAGCCTTCCACATTTTGCCGGTTGAGAGCCTGCATGGTAATGAGGCGGTGTTTTCGCCATGCCTCACCTTCGGCATTGAAAACACCCAAAATACCCATCTCCTTCAAGATTTCTTCGATCTTATCAAAGCGTCTGAATTTCCCCGGTCTCAACCGCAGAATCTCTTTGTTGATCTCTGGCTTGGCTGAGACAATGAACTTCTTGCCGAGCAAGCTGATGGTAAATAGATCTCCTACTTCCTCGACCCATCGTTCCATGACCTGATGCTTGTTATCCGCCTTGAACTGTGGTAGATGCCCTACGATGAATTTACCTTTAGGGGAAGGGAGTTGGCTGCTGGTGATGGGTGATGTAGTCATAGGTATCGGAGGATTGTCTTTCGTATCGATAAAACTAATATTCATTTGATACAAAGCGGCATGAATCGCAGGGCAATTGCATTTAAACCTGCATTCTGCAATAAGAAACCTATTGCGGACTAGTCAAGTGGCTGAAATACGGATGTTTTGGGGGATTGGGCTTACTACGTCATTGCGACAGGGCGAAGAGACGAGGCTTGTCCGCCGATTAGGAAGGTATCTGTAGGTGGTCTGTCCAACCTAAGCTTAGTTCGGCTCCCATGTTGCCTTACCTCAGGGTCGAGGTAAGCTTAGTTTCACCCTGTAGTAAGCTTAGGTTGGGGCTCTGGTAAGCTTACCTTCAGGCTCAGGTAAGCTAAGCTTTTGTCCAAAGCGCATAAAGCCTGCTCAAAAGCTTGTTTTGAAGGTTTTTGGGTGATGAAATAAATCCCCTGCTGGTTTCTGATTCCCCTCTCCTGATGAACGCATGGTTATGGCTGGGTATTGAGCCAATGAAGATCGCCAATTAGGAGTAAGCAAGTCTGAAGACTTGTCCTGTATAGATGCTTTCAAGTCTCGCTTTGCGCTAAGACTTAAAAGAGCTGGGTGGTGTGAGAGGCACGCTGACGGTCATTTGACCGTCAGCCGTCTACTCGATTATGTACCTTTTACTATTGAAATATCATGCTTGTAAAATTGCCTTATTAGGTTAGTGAAAATATTTTCGTCATTGAAAAATTTACCTAATTTGATCTCTATTAAGCTTCTACTCTTATAATTGAGTAATCCTGATTCATGTTTGAATAATCTTACTTCATTTTCTGGAATAAAATCTTCTCCTTTTGTTAATGAGTATACTTCCATTTGCTTGGCCAAATCGTTATCCATTAAGTCTATTTTGGGTGGGTTCTTTTCGTATTGCACAGTATACAATTCTCTAAAGAAATCTTTATCAAGATCGGTATCAAAACACATGCAAAATCCAGAATGCTTAGCAGCAAATTTCTTCCACATGTACTGGCTGTATCCCGTCGTTGTGAAACATGTGATACCGTGATATGTTTTTTTTAACGCTTGCATCATTTCCTCCGCGCTAAAAGGTTTGTCTGACCTTCTTGGTATTTGACTCTCTTTAAATATTTTTGAATATTTATTGTAGAGTTCAGGGTTTTGGTTGAAAAATTCGATTGAATCATCTAAAGACTCTTGAGGTTTGAATTCTCCTATTGGTAAATTATTGTCTTTTGGATCATCTTCGAATTTACTGTTAAACCACAATCCATATTTTTTTAAGTTGTCAACAGCTTGTTCATTGTAAGGAGAATACTTATAAATCTTCATAACCATGATACATAACAACCAAACACGTGACACCACGTCACATATCCGCATTGTATTTTAATTATTTCTCTTCTCAAAGCATGCTCTATTCAATGAACTTGATATGAAATATGCTTTGAACTGTAATAGAAAGTAAAATAGGGTAATAGATCGAAAGTGACAAGACAAGGGTACGTCCTGAATTCGATTCATAATTGCGTAATCAGAATATCTTTCCAAGGTCTTAAGGTCTATTTTATGCAAGCTTTGGAGAGGGGGCTAAAACAGCCTTGCCCTTTATGGAAACTGCTATTTAAAACCGAACTCAGGTTATTAGTATTTTTTCTTGATTTCGGTCAAGCATCGGAAGCCTACATCCATGCGATAGGCCTGCACGTCATCTGGGTAGAATAGTTCGTCTGCCGAGAAAGCGGTCATGAAACTTCCGCCGATCGCATAGCCTCCCTGCACGAGCTCCTTGACATTGCCATACAGGTTATAGATGCCTGAGGTAGTCGGCGCGAAGCTGTAGGCATAGGCTGGGATCTCAATGCCTAGCGGTTCAGCGGTATCTATTTTGAAATGATGGGTATAGCCAAAGTAGACATCCAGATCCAGCAGCGCAGGGTTAGCGAAGCGGTTGTCTATCCATTCGGTATCGAGGTGTTTTTTTTCATCATTGCCCAATTTGTAGTTTTTGATGTAGATGTTTTTGGATGGGATTCCTGCCATTTTTTTCCATTCTGATTCGGTAGGGAGTCTGCCAGCGTAGAGGTAGTAGTTGCCGTCTTTGATGAGTGCCTCTTTGTAGTTTCGGTTGACTTTTTTGGCGCGCCAGTCGCAGTAGGCGCGTGCGTTTTCGTAGCGGATGCCTACGACGGGATAGTAGTAGAACTCAGGATTCAGAAAGTACTTTGACCGGTACTTGGTTTCGAGCTGGGGTAGGTAGGGTTTGTCCGCATATTTGCCAGAGTCCTTCACTACATAGAACAGAAATTCCTGATAGTCTATGTTCGTCACCTCGGTCTGATCCACATAGGTGCCCTCCGCGATAGGGACCGTACCTGGAGGGGTGATGTAGGTTTGACTGAAAAACGGATTGTTTCGATTTTCCTTCCAAGGATCAAATTTCCCTAAATAAAAGACGCTCTTCTCTGACGCCCTATTGACATCATAGAGTTGGTAGATGACGCGACCTTCTTCGCTGTTGTAGGTGTAGTATGAGTCCGTTTTGGCGCTACAGCACCCAGGGTCTGCTGCCTCGGGGTGGTTTTTTTGCGCGGATGCGCAAAAAAACATACACAGGAAAAGGAGTGTCAGTAAACTGCGGTACATGATGAATGTTTAAGTCGTATAGTTGAGCGTGTCGAGGATTACGAAAATATAAGAAGTACGAGAAGTGCGCAACTTTTGGGACGTCCCAAAGTGCAATATCCCTAGAATTAGGTAATTGGCTTCTCTTACTCAGGGCAGTCGTTTTTAAAACACTGACTCCTCCAAGGGTTAGGTATTTATAATGCACAGTAGGGGTATAAACTAGGGCCTTGACTTTATGGTTAAACCCTTGGAGGGGCTGCATATTGGTTTAAATGCAATTGCTTTGGGCTTGCCAATAGGTTCTTCATCGCAACGAAAACCTCATTATATTCGCAGCTTCATTTTAGAAACCTGTGTTCTATTTTTTAAATGCGCTAATAGGAGAGCAATCAAGATGTTTTTGTCATTGCGATGATTAGGAGAAATCTAAGGCGATATCGTATGGTGACAGCTTAATTATAGAGGTATGGAAAAAGTTTGTAGGAAGCCTTATAGCCAAATTTATTAATCAAACTCAGGTTAGAAGATACTTAGAAGAGTCACCTTATAGCACAGATACAGACGATGACAGCATACGAGCAGATCAAAGAAGCGACCGCATATATCCAGTCCAAGGTGGATTGGACACCCAGTTACGGGATCATCCTAGGGACAGGGCTGGGCGCATTGGTAGACGATATCGAAATCGTCGCGGAGCTCAACTATGAGGATATTCCTCACTTTCCGATCTCTACGGTAGAGTTCCATACGGGCAAACTGATTTTTGGTCGCCTCGGAGGCAAACAGGTGGTGGTGATGAAGGGGCGTTTTCACTACTACGAGGGCTACACGATGCAGCAGGTGAGTTTTCCGGTGCGGGTCATGAAACTGCTCGGGATACAAAAACTGTTCATCTCTAACGCAGCAGGGGCTCTCAATCCAGACTATGGCAAGAGTCACCTGATGATCCTTGAGGACCATATCAACCTCCAGACAGAGAATCCCCTAGTCGGGAAAAATATCGATGCGCTGGGGGATCGTTTTCCGGATATGAGTGAGCCCTATGACCAGTCGTTGATTGGTCGTGCATTGGAGATCGCAGCGCGGCTAGATACCAAGGTGCACCGTGGTGTATATGTAGGAGTCAATGGCCCTAATCTGGAAACGAGAGCTGAGTACAAGTTTCTCCGTATCATAGGCGCGGATGCCGTGGGGATGTCTACTGTACCAGAGACGATCGTAGCACGACAGATGAATATCCCCGTCTTTGCAGTATCCGTGATGACGGATCTCTGCTACCCAGGGCATATCGAGAAGGTCAAAATCCAAGACATTATCGCAGCGGCCATGAAGGCAGAGCCAGCCATGACCCAGTTGATCCGTGAGCTGATCGAATCGGATTGATGTCAGTCATATGTGTGCGAAAACTATTAAATATGGTTAAAAGCGAGGGCTAGATTATTAATTCTCGATTTCAATGATAGTTTTGCATCAGTTTGTCAATCAATAGGAAATTATAAGTACTTCGTCTTGTCAATAGTAGTAGAAAATCTCACCAAGATATACGGTCAGCAGCGTGCCGTCTCGGACATTAGCTTTACGGCCAATAAGGGTGAAATCCTAGGCTTTCTCGGTCCCAATGGTGCTGGTAAATCTACCACGATGAAAATAGCGACCGGCTATCTGATCCCCGATGCGGGACAAGTGATCGTAGCGGGTGAGGATATCGTCCAGCAAACACGCGCCGCACAGCGAAAGATAGGATACCTGCCAGAGCACAATCCGCTTTATTTGGATATGTATGTGCATGAGTTTTTGCAATTCTCGGCAAGGACTTATCAGATGTCTAAACCTACGGCTCGCATCGCAGAGGTGATCGAGCAGTGTGGGTTGACGAGGGAGCAAAACAAAAAACTAGGACAACTGTCCAAAGGCTACCGCCAGCGTGTAGGGCTGGCGCATGCGCTCTTGCATGAGCCAGAGGTACTGATACTCGACGAACCTACGACTGGACTTGATCCTAATCAGATACTAGAAATCCGGAAACTGATTAAAGAAGTGTCTCGTGACAAGACGGTGATTTTTTCGTCACACATCATGCAGGAGGTTCAGGCGTTGTGTGATAGAGTTGTCCTCATCAACAAAGGCGAGATCATAGCGAATCAATCCATCGCGGATTTCTCCAAAGGTCTCCAAACCGAAGCGGTACTGCGTGTAGAGTTCAAACAAGCGATAGATGTATCGGTATTAGAAGGGCTGGATGTACTGACGAAAGTTACGCATCAGCAGGACGGACACTACAAAGTACATGCTGCCAACAGTGAGGAGGCCAGAAGTGCGATCTTCAAACTAGCAGCCGAACAAAACCTGCCACTGGTCGGCTTGCAAGAGGAGGGAGACTCGCTCGAAGATATTTTCCATCAACTAACGCAGGAGAGCTAATGTTCGCAGTATTCATCAAAGAAATCAATAGTTTTCTCAATAGCCTGATTGCCTACATCGTGATCGCGGTGTTTCTCACGACGATTGGGCTGTTGATGTGGGTGTTCCCAGAGAGTAGTATTTTAGAGTATGGCTATGCAGACATGAGCACACTGTTCAACCTCGGGCCGTATGTATTCATGTTTTTGATCCCAGCGATCACTATGCGCTTTTTTGCGGAGGAGAAACGCACAGGTACGAATGAGTTGCTATTTACTCGTCCGATGACGGCTATTGATATCATCATGGGCAAATACCTGGCAGGGTTCGTACTGGTTGTCTTGTCTGTCTTGCCGACGCTATTGTATTTCTACTCCGTGTATCAGCTAGGCAAGCCTGTCGGTAACCTCGATATATCAGGGACTGTTGGTTCATATATTGGGCTACTGTTGCTCGGTGGAGTGTTTGTTAGTATTGGCGTATTTGCGTCAGCGATCACAGACAATCAGGTGGTGGCATTTGTGGTAGCGGTGTTCTTGAGTTTTGTGTTGTATTCGGGGTTGGAGTCTTTGGCGGCTATTGATATCTGGGGTGCTTCTGCGTTGATATTGCAGCAACTTAGCATCGTGTTTCACTATGGCGCATTGAGCCGTGGGTTGATCGATATGAGTGATATAGTGTATTTCTTGAGTGTCATCGGTGTGATGTTGCTGTTGACGAAGTTGGTATTAGATGCGAGGAAGTGGTCATGAATAAACTAGTCAACATACTGCAGTTTTTGATAGGCGTGATGGTCCTTGTGATCATCAACCAGCTGGTGGATCGTTTTCCAATCCGTATCGATCTCACAGAAGAAAAAAGATACTCTATCTCCGATGCGAGCAAAGAAGTTCTGGAGAGTTTGCAAGAGCCTGTTTATGTGGAGGTTTTTCTAGAAGGAGAAATGCCTGCTGGATTTAAACGTCTGCAAAAAGCCATTCGGGAGACGCTCGATCAGTTGGAGTATTACTCCGATGATCAGGTGGTCTATACCTTCAAAGACCCATCTGCTGCCTTGAGTACCAAGGCGCGCAACGAGTATTTTCGTTCGCTGATGAAACGTGGCCTGCAACCTACTAACCTCAACTATACCCGTGATGGCAACAAGACGGAGAAGCTAATATTCCCAGGGGCAATCGTGAGCTACTATGGGAAGGAAATACCAGTCCTGCTGCTCAAAGGAAATCAAGGTGCATCGGCCGAGGAGCAGCTGAACCAGTCTATCGAAGGGATAGAATATGAACTGGTGAGTGCGATTCGCAATCTTTCCACGGATGTGAAAAAGAATGTAGGCTTGATCCTAGGACATCAAGAGCCTGACTCGCTGAATCTGGCTGGTTTGACTGGAGCACTGAGCGAAAAGTACAATGTGTTTAAGGTAGATTTACCTAGCCGTACGGCGGATTTGTCAGTATATGATGCAGTGATATTGCCTAAGCCTACGACGTTATTTAGTGCGCAAGAGAAATACCTGCTTGATCAGTACATCATGCAGGGAGGCAAGGCATTGCTGTTCCTCGATGCGTTGCGTGTGAATATGGATAGTGCCTCTGGAGAGGGGACTTATGCTTTCCCTTATGAACTGGGACTAGACGACATGCTGTTCAAGTATGGTGTGCGCATCAATCGCAATTTTGTGCAGGATATTTTCAGCGGGGAGTTTCCTATCGTAGCGGGAATGACTGGGGATCAGCCACAGATACGCATGCTGCCATGGCCTTTCTTTCCGAATATCAACACTTTTGGGGATCACCCGATCACTAAAAATCTGGATGTGATACAGATGAAATTCGTCTCCACGATCGATACGGTCAAGGCGGATGGGGTGACCAAAACACCGTTGTTGATGACTTCTCAGTACTCAATGGTGTCTTCTACACCCGTCAAAGTGGCGTTTAACGAACTGCAAAAGAATCTCAAACCTGAGCGTTTTACGGCAGGGTCGCAGGTGACTTCTTATTTGCTCAAGGGGAATTTCACCTCGTTGTACAAGAATCGGATTTTGCCGGATGGCGTGGACAAAACGAAGTTCAAAGAGAATGGGGAAGAAGCTGTAATACTCGTGTGTGCGGATGGAGATATGATCCGAAATGAGTTTGACCTACAGTCTGGAGAACCACTGGAACTAGGACTGAGCCCGTACAATCAGCAGAAGTTTGCCAATGCTGATTTCGTGCTCAATACGCTGGATTATATGCTCAACGAGGAGGGAGTGATCACCTCTAAAGCCAAAGAAATATCGATCCGTCCGCTCGACAAGGTGAAGGTGGCGAATGAAAAGCTGTGGTGGCAGCTGTTTAACCTGGTGCTACCTATCGTACTGCTCGTTACGTATGGCGTGGTACGAGTCTATTTGAGAAAAAGAAAATATGCAAAGTTCAAATGAGTAAGGTTCAAAAATTAGGTGGAGTATTATTGGTCTTGGTACTGATATCTTCTGTGCTCTTCTTGTTTGATGGGCGTGGAGGGAGTGATCAGATCGACCGTGATCGTTTTGTGATTGCAGACACGGCGGCTATCGATGCGATTCATATCCAATCGACGGATCAGGACATACATGTCGTTCGTCAGGGGGATACTTGGACGCTCAACGATACCTTGGCGATCGATCCATCACTGATGCAGATCACCAATAGCATCATGAGTCAGGTGACTGTACAGCGTCCCGTCAGTCAGTTGAACAAAGCTGAGGTGAGACAACAGCTCGAAAAGACAGGACAGAAAGTAACGATCTCTTTAGGAGACGAGAGCCGTACGTTCTATACTGGAGGGAACCTGCAGAAGACGCAGTCTTACTTTGCTGATGAAGAATTGGAGGAGGTTTATCTGGTAGGGATACCGGGATATCATCACTATATCCCTGGGATATTCGAGTTGACACTCAACCAGTGGAGAGATCGATTGTTATTTGATTCCAACTACCGGAGCATACAGGAGTGGACGATAGATTATGCAAAGGGAGTTGATCTCAAAATGGAATTTGAGGATAGGTTTTTTAGTATCGCTGGTGTGCAGCAGATAGATACTGCGGCGCTGATGAGCTATCTCAACGGTTTTGAGCAGTTTCAACTCAATGACTACCTGAGTCCAGGGAAGTATCCGCGCTATGATAGCTTGTTGACGACAGCACCTATTGCTCATTTGTCATTGACCGATATTGATCAGCGAAAGAATAGAGTGTTGGATATCTATGCCAAGATTCCAGGAGAGCGATTTTATCTTTATTCGGATGCCAATAAGGAAATGATCGTAGTGGATGAAAAGCGTACCGAGGCACTGTTGAAATCTCCTAGCCAGTTCAAAAGAGAGTAATCTGATATACCCCTTTCATTGCTTTATTTTAGGGGTTTTTTATTTGGATTTTATCATTAACTTTGGCTCAAATTCTGAGGAGTGTCTTTCCTCGTGTTTTCATATAACAAGAACATAACAAATTCCTTTAGCTAATGAAATTTATCGTTTCATCCTCGTACTTATTGAAGCAACTCGCAGCTATCAATGGCGTGATCACTACTAATCCTGTAGTGCCAATCCTTGAAAATTTTCTATTCGAAATAGCTGATGGTAAGTTGACGATTACTGCTTCAGATTTACAAACTTCGATGATTACGGAGTTAGAAGTGGAGGCCAAAGAAAATGGCAGCATCGCAGTTCCTTCTAAAATCTTGTTGGAAACATTGAGAAACCTGCCAGAGCAACCGGTGACTTTCACGATTGACGAAAACTCATACAGCATTGAAATCAACTCTGACAATGGTCGATACAAATTGGCTGGCGAGAATGCTACAGATTTCCCTAAAGTTCCTACTGTGTCAGATGGTAGCTCGGTTAATATCTCATCAGATGTATTAGGCAACGCGATCAATAACACCATCCTAGCGACGAGCAACGATGAGTTGAGACCTGCGATGACGGGGGTGTATCTGAACCTATCAGATACCAATACGACCTTCGTAGCGACTGACGGACACAGACTGATCAGATACAGAAGAGTGGATATCGCTTCTGATGCTGGTGCGAGCATGATTATCCCCCGCAAAGCATTAACACTATTGAAATCTACATTGCCATCTGGCAATACCAATGTCAACGTAGAGTACAACGTAGCGAATGCGTTCTTCAAATTTGACGGGATTCACATGGTGTGCCGTTTGATTGATGAGCGTTTCCCAGATTACGAAAATGTGATCCCGTCGAACAACGATAATGAAATGACCATTGATAGATTAGAGCTTTTGGGATCACTCAAACGTATTGCGATCTATGCAAACAAAACGACTCACCAAGTACGCTTGAAGATAGCGGGCAGCGAGTTGGTGATTTCATCAGAGGATTTAGACTTCTCTAATGAGGCAAATGAGCGTCTATCTTGTGATCATGACGGTAGTGATATCGAGATCGGGTTCAATGGTAAGTTCTTGATCGAAATGCTAGCCAATATTAGCTCTACACAGGTAAGTATGAAGTTCTCAGAGCCTAATAAGGCAGGACTACTCTTTCCAGTAGATGGAGACGAAAACGAAGATTTGTTGATGCTGGTGATGCCAGTGATGTTGAGCAACTATTCTGCATAAGAGAAAAAATAAGCACATTCGAAAGGCGAACCCTCTCAGATGGTTCGCCTTTTTAGTTTAGGACTTGCGTGCCATGAATTTAGGTCTGCTGAAACATAACCATAAGCTAAAAATCATACAGTACATTTCTCTTCACTGACCTGCTCTTTACTGAGTCCAGGCATGACTAGTTCAGCAGATTGGAATTATTTTTTCGCTAAGGACTGGCGTTCTTTTTGACTCAGTGCAATGTAGGTGTGCCCCTCCCAGAAAGTGTCTGAAAATGATGATGCTTCGTGAAAGAAGATCGCTTCTTCCGCGAGAGTGTTTTCTAGTACGGGTGTTTCATAGATAGTTTCGAAATCAGTGACTAGCATCAGCGCTTCCATACTGTAAGTACGACCGTCTACCGTCCATTCTCCTAGGTAGGATACTCTATGGATGTAGCATGTGCCATCGATCTCTTTGTACTCTTCTATCCATTTTACACGAGTCCAAAAGTCTTGATGTGTGATGATAGGATAGTATTCGGCACGGATCACCGCTTTGGTTTCAGAATCTACAAATAATGTACCACTGGCAGTCCCTTTTTTGGTTCTTGGTTCAAAATGAATTTCGAAAACTTCTCGTCCATCGTAGATGGTGAGGTCTTGCTTGGAGAAGTAGTAGTCATCTTTGTTTTCAGAATCTAAAAAGCTTGTTTTTCGTCTAGAAGCAGCCTGAACCATATCATGGACGTGACCACTAAACATAGGCATGTCGACTGTGTCGAGTAAGACAAATTCTTTCTTTCTTGTTTTTTCTGCTCTGACCTGTACTTCGTTATCACTGTAGATAGTCGGGAGGTAGATGTCGAAAATCCCCTCTGCGATGAAGTAGTAGTTGTCGCCGTAGCGAATCGACTCTTTGTAATATGATTCTAGTAGTTGATCCTCATATTCGTAGTTGAGGTGGTGGTGACTATATACATCGGCCATGACATTTTCGGCCGAATAGATTTTGACATCATTCAACATTTGAGTTTGGTTATTCATAGCAATAACTAGATCAGTAGTCCCTGCCGCCAAGGTCAGTTGCTCTGATTTGTATCCCATGTATTTTACCTCTATGTATACACTATCTACTTGTTCGTGTATAGTCAGGACAAACTGCCCATCTAGGTTGCTGGTGGTGCCGGAGTGTCCATGTACGATATTGGCAAAAGGTAGGGAAGCATGTGTCTCTGCATCAATCACTCGGCCAGATATCATCGTGTCTGATTCGGCTAGTCCTGATAGGCTGGTACATAGGAGGAGAGAGGTTAGCGCATATAGGTTAATCCAATTCATGATAAGTGTATCGGTTACAGTAATCTCTCGAATCAAGCTAATATTAGGTAGGAGGCTGCAAAATTCCTACATACAATAATAGCTGTATGTACACATTTGTCTATCCTCTATTGCTCGAAATTGATCGATGAAAAATGGGGTGTTCATCGAAAATGTACGTGTAGATGTAAGTAGATGCTAAGTGTTATTGCTGGGTTTCTTTAGGGATGCTGATGAAGACGGTGGTACCATGATCGAGTTGGCTTTCGAGTGTGATTTTCCCTTTTAGCGCATTGATATGATTGTATGCCATATATAGACCTACTCCGCGCCCCTCGATTTGCGGATGTAATTTTTCGTAGAGCTTAAATAGACGATCCTTATAGGCGGTCATATTGATGCCCATGCCATTGTCTTCTATTGCAAATCGATGTTCTAACTCATCGGACTCATATCGCACATTGATAATAGGAGATCTGTCTTTGTGCTTAAATTTGATAGAGTTATCAATGACCTGCAGGAAGATGTTATTTAGGAAGCCTGGTATAGATAGGATTTCATCCGTCTCTTCGAAATTCGTTTCTATTCGTGCTTGGCTTAGGATGATAACTTCTTCTAGTTCTTGCTCGACTGTCGATAGACATTCTTGGAGATTTACCTGTTGGTAGTGCTTGTGTTTTTTGTCACGAATAGAGACGGTTTTGTTTAGGTCCTTGATGATCATGTCCAGATTGTTTGTTGACTGACGCATCAGGTCTAGAATTTCCTTGTTGTCACTGTTGAGGTTGCTTTCATCTATGATTTGAGTTAACCCCATGAGGTTGACGAGTGGAATTCTTAGGTTGTGGGAGATGATGTGTGCAAAACGTTCTAAATCATCGTTTTGTCTCTGTAACGTTGAAATCAAAATATTTTTTTCTTCTTCGATAGCATTCCTTTCTGTGACATCTTGGATTACACCATGTATTTCATCTCCTTCGATTTGTGAGTTTTCGGTGGCGATGAATTCAGTTCCATCTTTTCTCTTGAACTTAATTTTGTAATCGATCAGCATTCCGTCCGTTTCTAACTGAGCGATGAGGTTGTCTCGGTAGTTTTCGTTGGAGTAGTATGTGCCACATTTGTGGTGCATCATCTCTTCTTCGCTGTTGTAGCCAAACATTTCTACCATGGTTTGGTTGACGAATAGTACGTCACCTTTTTTGTTAGAACGATAGATTCCTACTGGCAGTGTTTGTGTGAGGAGTTTGTAGTTGCTTTTGGTTTTGAATAGGTAGTTGGTGGTTTGTGTTTGTTTCGAGATATCCTGTATGGTGCCAATCACTCGGATGGGTACACCAGCAGCATCTTTGATGACCTCTCTTTTTTCTGAGATATGTTTGATGAAGTGGTTTCGGGTTTTGATACGGTACTGTATGCGTCTGGGATATCCACCTTTGATGGCGTCTTTGATGGCATTGTCATAGTCTTCGAGCTCATCTTCAAAGATGATGGCGCGTATGACTTCTATGCTAGGTGTGATGATCTTGGGTTGGTCAAAAATATTATAGACTTCATCTGACCAAGTCAGTGTGTTGGTGTTCAGATCCCAATCCCAGACACCTAGTTTGGCTTCTTTCTGTGTATGATCAAAAAGGAGTTTCAACTTGTCATAGTCTGAACTGCTAGGATTATTTTCTCCTACGTCTTGGCCATTTTTCTTCAAAAAGTCTTTTGATTTTTTGAAGATTATAGCAGAACCACCGCTTATAAGCCCCACTGTGAGTAGAGACCCAACGATACCATAAAAATCCATAAATGCTACTTAAAATCTGTCTATGCTGTTTGGTGTGGTAGGTTTATAGTACAGTCAGTTTTGTAATTTTTCTCGCTCAAATCTATACTTTTTTATCCTGTCCACCAACTACTCACAATCTGTCTCTTGACAGATTGTTTTAATGGGTAGCACTTCATTTGAAAGGCTAAGGTGAACAGGTACAGTTTTTTAGTAACGGCTTGAGTATGTTTTCGTCACTGAGGTGGCTCATTAATGTATCTGAGGCGATGCAATAGTGCTAGATACATTGTTTATTTGTGGCTTACCGCCATTGTATGAAGCCATTCTCTTCTAAATCTTTTGGGTTTTTAATTGCACTTTTGGGTGTAGTACTCTTTTCTGCTAAAGCCGTCATGGTTAAGCTAGCGTATGTCCATGAGATTGATACGGTGACCTTGCTGCTCTTTCGGATGATGTTTTCTCTTCCTATCTATCTAGCGATTGCTGCATGGAACTTTTCTGTATTGAAAGAAAAATTGACGCCTAGGATATTTGGAGCGGTTATACTGTTTGGGTTTCTTGGTTATTATTTGGCCAGCTATTTTGATTTTCTGGGCTTGCAATACATCAAAGCGAGTTTGGAGCGAATCATTTTGTTTATTTATCCCACGATCGTTTTGTTCCTGTCTTGGTTTTTTTTGAAAAAGCGGATTACTAAAAACCAGATGATCGCAGTGGTGGTAACCTATGCTGGGATCATAGTGATGTACCTCCAAGAGCCTGGATTTTCTGAGCTATCCAATGTCACGGGGGTGCTACTGATTGTCTTGAGTGCTTTGACTTATGCGTCGTATTTGGTGGGGAGCGATTGGTTAATTCCGAAATTGGGACCAGTGGTGTTTACTTCTTTGGCGATGATGATTTCTTGTGCATGTGTGGCTGTTCATTATTGTTTCGTAGGGGACTTTGAGTTGATGAGTTATCCGATGGAGGTGTATGCTTTGAGCTTAGGTATGGCGGTGTTCTCGACGGTTATTCCTTCCTATCTGATCTCTTATGCAATCAAGTTGTTGGGAGCATCGGACTTCTCTATTGTAGCGAGTTTTGGACCTGTCTCTACGATTGTATTGGCTTGGATATTTTTGGGTGAGCGGTTGACGGTTTTTCAGATGATTGGGGCGATAGTGGTGATTATCGGCGTGTATTTCGTGACGAGGAAAAAGTAGAATGATTCTCTATTGAGAAGACAATCGCTAATCTGTTTTTTAACATAAAATAGATTGTATCTTTAGGCTCATATTAAATTAATCTGTCTAATCGAATGAAATATTCCAAGCTTTGGCTCGTAGCGTTGGCCATGTCTTTCAGTTCTTATCTTCAAGCACAATTTATCATAGATGCCCAAGTCAGACCGAGGGCTGAATTTCGAAATGGGTTTAAAGAACTAAATGCCCCTGATGAAGGCCCTGCCTTCTATACAGAACAAAGAACACGACTGTCTGTTGGGTTCACTCAAGAAAAATACAAGGTCAAAGTGACTGCACAGGATGTTCGTATGTGGGGATCCACCAATCAACCCTACAAAACCGACGACAACAATACGTTACATTTTTCAGAGGCTTGGGGACAATATTTCTTCTCAGACAAATTGTCCTTCAAAGCAGGTCGGCAGATTATCCGCTATCACAACGAACGTTTCTTTGGTAGTTCGAACTGGCAGCCACAGGGCAGGAGTCACGATGCGCTGTTGTTGATTTATGAGGATCAGGAATCAGGATGGAAGATTGATATAGGGGGGGCATTCAACCAAAATGCCTATGAACCATCTTTGCTCCAAGGGACTTTTTATGATGGAGTCGTTAATTACAAACACATGGAGTATGTCTGGCTGACCAAAAGGTTGGAAAAGCTAGAAATCAATGCCATGGCTCTGAATAATGGATATCAGAATGTGACTGATTCTAGTGGGATTGCTCAGCAGAGTTTTGCCTTGCTGCTAGATTATAAAGTAAACGATCGTTTGAAAATAGGAGGAGAATCCTATCTGCAAATGGGAAAGAATAGAGCGGGAGTGGATAATTCTGCACACATGCTGGCAGCTTATGCGACCTATAAGACTGACATGACACCCATTAAACTTGCCGTGGATTACATGTCAGGGACTAGCTATGGATCATCGAAGGATCATTCTTTTAATTCTCTATTTGGATCTAATCATAAATTCTATGGCTACATGGACTACTTCTATGTGGGCAATCCACACCGTATGCAGGGAACGGTCTACAACACAGGCTTGTTGGATTTCCGCATCATGACAGAGTGGAAGACTGGAGCAAATTCTTCACTCAAAGCCAATATTCATCAGTTTTTTAGTCCTGTAGATATCGTGGATGTCAATGACGTGTCACAATCCTACTCGAGCAATCTTGGTACAGAGATCGATCTAGTGATGACTTGGAAACTGGATCCTGCAGTCACTATCAACCTAGGCTATTCTCAGATGTTTGCCACTGAGTCGATGGAGCAGATCAAAGGGACAGTGACGGGGTATACAGGTGAAGCCTCAGCACTCAACAACTGGGCTTGGGTCATGGTAGATTTTCGACCACAGCTTTTTAATTCTTCGAAGAAGGATTAACTTAATGGTACCATGAACCTCCTAAATAAGATAGTACCGCCTGACCAGTGGATCGTGCCTGTTACACTCTTGTGTGGGCTGATGGCTGGTTTAGGGTTCTATGTATTGAGAGTGTCCAACGCGGTATCCTACCTCTCTGACGATCCCAAGGCATGCATCAATTGCCACGTGATGACTCCCGAGTACATCACGTGGGATCATAGTTCGCACCAGCGTGTCACCGTCTGCAATGATTGTCATGTACCGCACAACAATGTGGTGAACAAGTACTATTTCAAAGCAATGGATGGATTGTACCATGCCTCGATCTATACGATGCGAATGGAGCCTCAGGCGATCACCATGCGAGAACCCAGTCAGCATGTAGTACAAAACAATTGCATCAGGTGCCATATCGATCAAGTCACCGATGCAAAAATGGCATCTTGGGTGGATAATCATGAAGAAAATAGAACCAGCAGAGCCTGCTGGGAATGTCACAGAGAGACTCCTCATGGCAGAGTGAAAAGCTTGGCGGCCATTGGTCAGTTCATTGAACCGTTGTCCGTCCGTCAGCAGCAGAAGGAGCTTGTCCCTGACTGGATCAAAAAACAATTGAAGTCTTCTAAATAACCAAATGTCCCGACCATGGCCTCTATCAAAAAAAGACATGTATTTTTATTTTTTGCGACTGCAGTAGCAGCCTTTTTACTGAGCCTGTTAGCCAATAGCATCATCAGTAGAAAAACCGAATCCAAGTTCGCCTACCAACCCATGGTAGAGATAGCCGACAATGAACCTCGAAACCAAGTGTGGGGAGAGAACTTTCCGAGACAGTATCAGTCGTTTTTGGAAACCAAAGACACGACCTTTCAGAGCTACCAAGGCGGAAGCAAGCCTGTTGATATGCTGGAGAAAGATCCTAGACTGGTAGTTTTATGGGCTGGATATGGCTTTTCGAAAGAATACAATGCGCCGAAGGGACACTCCTATGCTATAGATGATATTAGAAATATCCTTCGTACAGGAGGGCCTACAGGTCCTGGGACTGGTCCCATGCCGAGTACTTGCTGGACCTGCAAGAGCCCAGACGTCCCTCGTCTGATGAATGAGATCGGAATAGACGAGTTCTATAGTGGCAAGTGGGCAGACAAGGGGTCTGAAGTCGTCAATGCTATAGGGTGTGCCGACTGTCACAACCCTGAGACCATGAGCCTTCGCATCACACGCCCAGCGCTGATCGAGGCGTTCGAGGCGATGGGCAAGGATATCAATGCATCGAGTCATCAAGAGATGCGCTCTCTGGTGTGCGCGCAGTGTCATGTTGAGTACTATTTCAACAAGAACCTTCCGGGCAAAGAAGGCGTGCCTTATTTGGTGTTCCCATGGAGAGACGGTACTTCTGTGGAGGCGATGGAGGCCTACTATGATGAGATCAATTTCAGTGACTGGACGCATGCGGTGAGTAAAGCGCCAATGCTCAAGGCTCAACATCCAGGGTATGAAATATACAGCACGGGCATACATGCCAAGCGCGGGGTGTCCTGTGCGGATTGTCACATGCCATATACCTCAGAAGGTGGACAGAAGTACACAGACCATCATATCCAGTCTCCTCTCAACAACGTGACCAACTCCTGTCAGGTCTGTCATCGTCAAGACAAAGAGGATTTGGTAGCAGATGTCTATACAAGACAGAAAAAGGTTGGTGAAAATATGGAGAAGTTGGAGAAAATTTTAGTTCGTTTGCACCTAGAAGCGGGCAAGGCATGGGAATTGGGCGCGAGCGACGAAGATATGGAAAGTATTCTTCAGGATATTCGACATGCACAGTGGAGATGGGACTATTCGGTAGCGTCTCATGGGGCTTCTTTTCACTCTCCCGTGGAGGTGAGTAGAGTGGTCAGTTCGGCGATGGATGTGGCAGGCCAAGGTCGGATCAAGCTGGCCAGATTGCTGGCGAGTTTGGGGTACAACGAAGAGTTGCCCTATCCAGACATCACCACCAAGGACAAGGCGCAACAATTGATGGGAATCGATCGTGTAGCTTTGGAGAAAGAGAAGGAAGAGTTTAAGAAAAATATCATACCGCAGTGGCTCGAAGAGGCTAAGAAACGTGAAGAAGGCATGGGGGTGAAGAAGGCCGTCTCCATGAAGTAAGGAGATACAAATCATATGAAATCAGGAATTTTTAAAGTATTGTTTTCTAATCAGTTGACAACAGTGCTTCTTTTGCTTTTTGCCATAGCGATGGCTTACGGTACATTTTTGGAAAACGATTTTGGTACGCAAGCCGTCCAAACGATGATCTACAAAGCCTGGTGGTTTGAGGTGATCATGTTTTTGTTGGTGCTCAATTTTGCGGGCAACATCTTTCGTTACAAGCTCCTGCGTAAGGAGAAGTTTCCCATCTTTTTGTTTCATGTCGCATTCATCGTCACGCTCATTGGGGCATTTGTGACACGCTACTATGGTTTCGAGGGGCTCATGAGTATCCGTGAGGGGCAGGCTGCTTCGCAGATCGTTTCGCAGGAGCGCTACCTTCAGATCGAGGTGACCAAGGGAGACTACAAAGAGACCTACGAGCAGCAACTCAATTTATCCTTTTTCAGTCAACCTGACTTTGACTTGTCTTTCGGACAAAATGGAGAGGTGACGGTAGAGGCTGCCGCTTTTGTGCCGCAGGCCGAACAAAAAGTAATTGAATCCAAAACAGGAGGTACCGTACTCACTGTAGTGACTGCCGGCACCACCGGTAGAGAAAATTTGTACTTGCAGTCGGGCGGGTCGATCCTGGTCAATAACTACCCCGTCACATTCAACAATCCCGTACCGGGAGCAGTCAATATCTATGACATGGATGGCGAATTGAAGATTCAGTCTCCCGTAGAGCTATCGTTTATGATCATGGCTACCCAGTCAGGTGGTAGGTTGCCTGCAGATACGCTACAAGACCTGAAATTGCGCGCGCTGTACCAAGGGGAAGGAGTAGCCTTCGTAGTACCAGAGATTTTTGAGCACAGCGCAGTGGTCTATCGTCAGTCCGAGGATCAGCAAAAGGCCAAGACGCTGGATGATCTGCTGTTTGTCAAGCTGTCAGATGGTGAGATACAGCATGAGGTGCTTTTGCCTGCTTTTGACGGCAACTACAGCGACAAACAGCACGTGCAATTGGGGGCGTATCATATCGACATCACCTACGGGCCCAAGCCCATACAGCTGCCCTTTGAGATTGCATTGAATGATTTTGAGTTGATACGCTACCCTGGATCAGTGAGCCCATCGTCCTATTCGAGTCGTGTCACGGTCATAGATGGAGAGGAGCAGTTTCCGTATCACATCTACATGAACAATGTACTGGACTACCGTGGGTATCGATTCTTTCAGGCATCCTACGATACCGACGAACTGGGTACGGTGCTCTCGGTCAACAGCGACTGGTGGGGGACGAACATTACCTATCTCGGCTACACTTTGCTGGGTATCGGGATGTTCTTGACACTGTTTTGGAAGAACTCTAGGTTTCAAACCATCAATAAGAAATTGTCCGCACTCAATGCCAAGAAGGTCGCTTCTACGGTTGCACTGGTGTTAGGACTATGGAGTGGCGTATCTGCTCAGGAGGCGGGTCAACAAGACCAACAAGCCTTTCTCAACAGTATAAAATCCAGTTATATCCCCGCGGACAAAGCCAATGATTTTGGGGAGTTGCTCGTGCAGGATCTGGATGGACGGATCAAACCAGTCAATACCTTGTCATCCGAATTCTTGAGAAAGGTGCATGGACGCTCGTCTTTCGCTTTGACGCCTGATATGAAGCTCAACAGCGATCAGCAGTTTTTGATGATGCAAATCAACCCCATGGTGTGGCAGGCTGTGCCCATCATCAAGATCGATCCGAAGAAAGGAGCGGCCATCCTCGAAACGATAGGCAAAGAGGAAACCAAATATTTGGCTTTCACCGACCTGTTGGACCAACAAGGCAATTACCTGCTATTGGATTTGGTGGAAGAGGCCAACCGCAAGAAACCCGCAGAGCGATCCAACTTGGACAAGGAGCTGATCCATGTAGACGAGCGGTTCAATGTTTTCTTTCAAGGGTTGACCGGGTACTACTTGAAATTGTTTCCGCTAGAAGGCGATCCAGAGAATACTTGGTTTCATGACAAATACGAGGGAGAGGCGTTCAAAGGAGAAGATTCTGTATTTGTAAAGCGCATCATGCCGATGTACTACCAGAGTGTACTCAAGGCCAGTAGAGACAAAGATTGGACGCAAGCCGATGAGACGCTGAGCTACATCCGTACCTTTCAAATTGTAAAAGGTGCAGCCGTGATCCCTAGTAGCAACATCCAGCGGGCAGAATTGCTGTACAACAAACTCAGGTTGTTCAACCACCTGTTCTCTTTCTTCTGGTTGACAGGTGTCGCACTATTGGCCGTTGCGATCTTTTCGGTTTTTTATCCGAACAATTCGTTGGTCGACAAGAGCAAGATCGGTTTGACCGCAGTGGTTTTTGTGGGCTTTTTGGCCTTGACCTTCAACCTGATCTTGCGGTGGTATGCAGCACAGTATCCTCCTTGGAGCAACGGCTATGAGATGATCATATTGGTGTCTTGGGCGCTGATGTTGTTTGGCTTCTCATTTTACCGCAAGTCTGATTTTGTGGTGCCGCTGGCGGCTCTGTTTGCTGGGACGCTGCTGTTTGTGGCCTTCTTGGATTGGCTCAATCCTGAGATCACCAACCTTGTACCTGTACTCAAATCCTACTGGCTCAAAATCCACGTGGCGATCATCGTGAGTAGCTATGCGCCGTTGGCCTTGTCAGCATTGCTGGGAATACTCACCTTGGTGTTTATGATTGTCGAGAAGAAAGGCAATGAGCGCTTGTTCAACAGCATGAAAGAATTAAGCTACATCAGCGAAATGTCCATGACCATCGGACTGTTCATGCTCACCATAGGAACTTTCCTCGGTGGGGTATGGGCCAATGAATCCTGGGGGAGATACTGGGGCTGGGATCCAAAAGAAACCTGGGCACTGATCTCGGTGATCGTGTATGCGACGATACTCCACCTGCGTCTCGTACCGAAGCTCAACGACCTCTATGTCTATAGCTTGGCCAGTGTAGTAGGGTTCTTTAGCATCATCATGACCTCCTTTGGGGTCAACTACTACCTCGCAGGTTTGCATTCTTACGCCAAAGGTGATCCCGTACCGATCCCACAGTTCGTGTACTGGATCGTGGCTGGCGTGGTGATATTGGCGATACTCTCCAAGTGGAACTATAAGAAGCTGCACGGGCAGAAGAGCTAATCGCCGCTGACCGTGCAGGGTTCGCATTGATTGGGGATTTGAAATGCCCATCGTCTCTATAGATGTCTATCCTAGTACACTAGTACAATTGCGATCGAGTAGTAGAAGTACTGGGACAAAAGCCTGCGCAGACTTTGTCCCAAACCTACTGATGCTTTACCAAAAACCTACTGATACTTTGCTTCAGACCAAGGCAGACTTTACACCAAACCCGTACAGGCTTTGTTTGAAACTCGTACGGGTTATATACAAATCCGCGTAGACTTTGCGTGAAACCCGTGCAGACTTTACTCCGAATCTGCACAGACTTGAGATCAAATCCGCGCAGACTTGGAGACAAACCCGCACGGGTTTTTGGAAAGACAAAAACAGACAATATCCTCAATCTCCCTCGTCTGTGACGAGGATGTCATGGTAGAGCATTTGCAATGCGATCAACAGCAGGAGTAAGGGATTCGAATTTTTCTAAATATCTGGAGAAAGATATATTAATAGCAGATCCAGACCACTAGCGAAAATTATTTCTTTTATAAAAACTTTACTAGACGGTTCCGTTTATTAAAGGAATGATCTATTGTTGTATAATTAAACGATATCGTCTAATTATGCCGAAAATAATTGCAAAAAAGGGAGATTGGGTAAATCTGGGATATAAGCTGTTTTCTGAAAACGGAATTAACGGAATAGTTGTTGAAAAGATGGCTCAAAAACTAAACGTTAACAAATCAAGTTTTTATTGGCACTTCAGAACAAAAAAAGAATTTGTTAACGAAATAATTTCTTTTTGGGTTTCTGCAGATACGAATAAGATAATTGCAAGAGTAGAGAGTCAATCATCAGTTAAGGAAAAGTTCACAACTCTAGTAGAATTATCATTTAAGAAAGATCCATATTTAGATTTTGTTTTTTTTCTAAAAAGGTATGCTCTTAAAGACAAAACGATCCAGTCTCTAATAGACCAAACAGATAACCAAAGGATTAATTACACCAAGGGTTTGTTATTTGAAATGGGATTTTCAGAAAATGAAGCTCTTACAAAAGCTACCTTATTCTACAAATACTTAATCGGTTATCACGAAACGATTCGCTATAAGGAACAAGGTAAGGATTATATTGATGAAGTGAAAAAAGAACTAAACCAATTTATAAAGTACTAATTATGAATACGAAAAATAAGTATTGGATAATTGCAGGGGTTTTAAATTTGATAACATTCTTTCTGCATCTAATCGGTGGGCAATTAGACCTTGTGATCCCGATGATTGAAACATCTTTAGTCCTTGAAAAAAGTTCTCAATTAGTTGGTGTTTGGAATATGGTAACTACTATCCTTTTAGCAACTTCATACATTGTATTGTCAGCAGGGTTTGGGAAAAAGTACGCAGCAAATACTGAAATGATTAAATTGATTGGGTATCTAAATTTATCATTCTGTTTGCCATTTATCGTTGCTAGTTTTTATTATGGTTTATTAGTTCCTCAATGGATACTCTTTCTTCCAATTGGAGTGTTTACATTATTTGGATTAAACAAGACAAAAAAGAATGCTTAGAATAGGTGGAGTAATAAATATCATCATTGCCATTGCTCATATTATTGGATTGCTTTGGGCAGAGCAAATGTTTGAAATAACTGGAATCGGAGAGGAAATGGCTGAACTTACTCTAATACATTCATCATGGCCCTATTTACTAACAATTTTTGTTGCGGTTGTATTTCTAATTTTCGGACTTTATGGACTTTCAGCAGACGATGAATTTAGAAAATTACCACTATTGAAATTAGGGATATTTGGAATTGCAGGGGTCTATATTTTTCGTGGAATAGGAGAGTTAGTATTTGGGATTTCACAACAAGAAACACCATCAATGGCTGAAACTATATATTCATTAATTGCACTAGGAATTGGACTATTGTTTCTATTCGGAGGGCTGAAAAAGTGGAAGATAAAAAGCATAACGAAATAAGATACTGAGAAACCTAATCGTCCTCGTCTGTGACGAGGATGTCATGGTAGAGCATTTGCAATGCGATCAACAGCAGGAGTAAGGGATTCGAATTTTTCCTAAATGTCTGGAGATAGATATATTAACAGCATATCAACCAGCCATTTGCTGTGGAGGATTGATTGGGCTTATGCATGAGTTATGCAGGTTTTAGTTAATCCCCTATCGCAAGGCTTATCTTTTGAATCACATTGAAGTCACGGTAGATTTCAATATTAGGATCGAAAAGCTCTTGGGTTTCGTAGATGATGCTGACGTCTTTACCTAAAAGAGAAGGGTAGTTTTGATCAAGGTTGATTGGGGATTCTACAGCGCTTAGCCAGTAGTATTTGACTTCTTTGTCATAGGAGTCCTTTAGAGTGAATACAACGAAAAGCTCACGATCTATATGCGAGACAGTTCCTACAGCTTCGACATTGGTAGTGGTTTCAGTTTCGGGAGCTGTCATTTTGTTGGTGAGCCTCATGAGGGTGTTAGGGCAAGTAGTTGCCATTTTCACGCCTATGGTTCTACCTAGTTTTTCTCCTTGTCCATTCGAATCAATATTCTCTAAGTCGATATCATAGTCCTTCATGAGTTGCTTTTTGTAAGGCTGTGCGGCCTCTATCATGCATAGGCCCAGCTGTAGATTGAACTCCTGCATAGGTAGGTCTGTAGAGACCTTATCTACGCACTCGCATGATTTGGAAAGAATATTATCCATGTATTTCTGTGCGAAGGTGTTGGATAGGACGAAAATCAAGAGGGTGGTCAGAAGGAATTTGTACATAGCTATTTTGTTCATTGTAAGTTTCTTTGTGACGTTCAAATTGTGAAAAATATAGTTTCAAACAAAGTCATAAGACAGGTCTTTGAAAGAAATAGAACGGAGGACGGCCTCTAGATTTCGTATCTCTCTCCAAGAGAGATAATTGGAGTTTCATTGATCCTGTTCGATGAGTGAGTCACACAGGTGAAAATGAGGTCTGCGTATCACAGGATTGAAACAAGATCATGAATGGATTTGAGGGTACAGTACACTTTTTATATAGCGGAACTCTTGAAGCAAAAATATGTTGTCTAGTAGGTTTTTGCAGTATGAGCACTTACTGAGCCTAGTAATATCTATATCAAAGATATCCTGCTTGCAAGGGCAGGAGGCTCTTGTGTTGATTTAAGAGGTGTTAACTTATGTAGGTTGATGGTGATTTTTTTAGAGCTGTTTGTATTGAATATTAAGTTTTATCATGAGTTTCTATTCGTAACATATAAGTGAAACCACCTAATTTTTAGATTAAGCGTTTATTTTTTTGCTACTACCTTCGGATTGTTTCTATTTGTGTTAGGGAATAAATTTTTAGAGAATGAAAAGATTAGCATTGTTAGTTTTGATCATGGTAGCTAGTGTGGCTGTGAAAGCACAAACAGAAACTTTGTGGAAAAGTGAGAATTTGGCCATAGAAGAGACGACTCAAGAAAATGGAGAGCGTGTCTACAACCTTTTTTCTAAAGAGTTAAAATACGATGAGATTTATTACTTATTGACCGTCAGCAGCGGTACAATGCAGGAAGTGTACGACGATGTAGTCTACTATGAAGAACTGTGCAAGAAGGCCAAAGGAGTGAAAGAAACCCACAAAAGTAATGACATAGCTACGAGAAATGAAAACTCGATTTTCGTAGTAGTAGATGGAGATTTAGGTTTTACGATTATGGAGGGGTATGATCTCCATAGAGTGTCAAAAAAAATGAAAAAAAGAGCGGAAGAAATAGGAGAAGGTTTAGCGCTGTAAATCGCGCTTACGATTTCTTTTTTCTTTATAGTAAGATTTAGACGCCACATAAATGGTCTTTTCCACTTCGGAGAAGACCATTTCTTTTTTGTCCGTAATCAAGAGCAGTTTGACGATATCGGTTTCTCCATGATCGAGGACTGCTTGTTTCATAGCTGTGATTTCCTCTGGGCTAAATGAAAACACCGCATAAGCATCTCGGGTGACAGGTCGTTTGAAACGTATAGTTGAGGCTTTGTCCCATACTACATAATTATCGCCTAGTATCTGCATCAGCTGTATCATATAGATAGGGTCTGTAGCTGAGAAGAGACTGCCTCCGAACATCGTCCCTACATAATTCTTGTTTTTGTAGCTCAATGGGATTTTGATATCTACCCGCATCAGATCATCGCTCACGGTAGTAATGCGTCCAGTTGATCTTCTATACATGGGAGATAGGTTGAACATCGCTTTGTACAGCGTCGAAGCTTTGAAAAACCTATTTAGGAATTGGTAAATCTTATCGTACATTTTGAGAGTGGGTTACCTTTTGTCAAAGACATTTGAATGCCTCAATATAGAAAGAAGCTAGTACTCACTTGGTAGATACGACTTATTTTCCGTTGATTTTGATGATGTTGACGGGACAGCTGGCTGCTGCTCGTTTGTTGTCCTCGAGTTCCTCGTCAAAGGCATCCACTTGGTAGATGCCTTTTTTGATTTTAGATCCCACTAGTGTGCATCGCCCATCCTTTTTGGAGATGCGCCAGCGGTCTGGAGCGATCTCCACACAGGCGTAGCATCCGATGCATTTGTCACGGTAGTGGATGATTTTGAACATAGGACTTAGGCAGGAATGATTTTGTACAATTTGTCCGAGGCTCGTATGGTTTCTTCAATTGCAATTGAAAAGTTGTCACCTTTTTTGACCTGACTGACAGGCTGGTTGGCCACTCTCATTTCACCTACCTTGGTGGTGACGATACCTGTAGTAGGGCCTGTGATCATGATGTCATCGCCACTTTCTAGGGTATGTGTTTCCATCTGAAATTCGCCTACACCGAGTTTGCTGAAGTATTTGACACCTTTACCAAGCAATATCTTTTTGGTCGTAGCTTTCGAACCGTGGACTTCACTCCATTCGCCCATTTTTCTACCGAGGTAGTAGCCATCCCAGAACCCGCGATTGTAGACTTTCTCTAGATCTAGTTTCCACTGCGTAAACTTCTCTGGGGTATACGTACCCTCATTGATTGCGTCACCTGCGTCGCGGTAGCATTTGGTGGTGGTGTAGACGTAGTCTGCAGCACGACCTCTACCTTCGATCTTAAAGACGGAGACGCCTGCTTCGACGACTTTGTCCATGAAGTCGATCGTACATAGATCAGCGGCACTCATGATGTACTCATTGTCGATTTTAAGCTCGTTGCCTCTGTCGTCTTTGACGGTGTACTCTCTGCGACAGTTTTGTACGCAGGCTCCTCTGTTGGCCGAGGAGAAGTCTGAGTGTAAGCTGAGGTAGCACTTGCCCGATACGGCCATACATAGTGCGCCATGCGCGAATACTTCGATACGTACGAGCTCGCCTTTGGGGCCACGGATGTCTCTTTTTTTGATCTCACGGGTGATGTCTGCGACCTGCATGAGGCTGAGCTCACGAGCCATGACCATCACATCGGCATAGACGGAGTAAAATTCGACGGTCTCGATGTTGGAGATGTTGGCTTGTGTAGAGATATGTATAGGGAAGCCTATTTTCTTGGCGTAGTTCATGACCGAGTGGTCTGCCGCGATGATGGCTGAGATGCCGCTTTCTTTGGCTGCATCGACGATCGATCGCATGAGGTTCATGTCATGATCGTACATCACCGTATTCATCGTGATGTAGGACTTGAGCCCGTTCTCGTCACAGATGTTGGCGATTTTTTTGAGATCCTCAAGGGTGAAATTGTTGGATGAGCGTGCGCGCATGTTGAGCTGCTCTACGCCAAAGTAGATAGAATTAGCGCCTCCTTTGATGGCTGCCATCAGTGACTCGTAAGAGCCTGCTGGTGCCATGATTTCGATATCGTGCTGCTGTGTACTCATAGTTATTTTCCCTCGTAGACCACTCCACTGGTCGGTGTTTCGTTCAGTTCCAATTTACTCAATAATGGCAAGTGTGGTTTGATTTGATCCCAAATCCATACGGTTATGCGCTCAGCTGTCGGATTTTCCAATCCTGGAATATCGTTGATCATGTTGTGATCCAATTTGTCTATGACAGGCTTGACGACATCTTTGAGGTCTTTGAAGTCCATCACCCACTGAAAATCCTCGTCCAAATCCCCCTCCAGAAATACCGTTAGATGATAGGTATGACCGTGTATGTTCTTGCACTTGTGTCCCTCAGGAACATTGGGCAAGAAATGGGCGGAATCAAATGCGAACTTCTTGAAGATGACCATGTTGCTGTATTGCTATGAATAAATGATTCCGCGAAGGTAGCTTATTTTCAATGCATTGTAAAGCAGCTAAATAGAGAATGCAATAAACAAAAATGTCTAGAGATGCTTTTCGCCTCTAAAAAAAGTAGTTTTAGGGAAGAAATCTTAAATCTGAACTTATGAAAAGGCTATTTTTCTTGCTCTCTTGTCTACTCATGATACAGACTGTGTCTCATGGGCAAGTCTTAATTTCCTTGCTGCTGGGGGATAAACTGAACTCGGATAAGTTGGAGTTTGGGCTGACGACTGGGGTGACTTTGTCCCAGATGGATGGTGTAGCGCATGATGCTAATCTGCCAACATTTAATCTCGGCTTTTATTTTGATATCAAAATGAAGAATGCTTGGTCGTTTGCGCCGTCTTGTCTGATGTTGGCTAAGATGGGAGGGAAGGGACTGGCGTCTTACCCAGTCGGTGATCCTGATATGGACGCGGTGTTATCCAAAGGATCGGTCAATCGTCAGTTGGCTTATATCCAATTGCCATTGATGCTGCGCTATCGCCTAAAGAATCATATCTATTTCAATGCTGGCCCACAGGTAGGGTTATTACGATCGGCGATCGATGAATTCAAAGTTTCGTCTAGTCAGTATGAAGGTACGATCGATTATGACATAGCCTCAGGTTTTAAAAAATTAGATGCAGGTGCTACGGCGGGGATTGGGTTTTCCTTGCGAGAGGAAAAAAGCATGAACTTTGGACTAAACTACTACTATGGTCTCGTAGATGTACGGTCAGGTGGTGACGACTCTGGATATTACAATCGTGCCTGGTACTTTTATTTGACAATTCCTATCGGTGTGAGTAAGGGTAAGAAGTGATTCTCTAGAGATGTTTATGGGCTTATTCATTTTTGAATAAATACTTAAAAGTTGAATTTTGTTGTTCTCTTAGTCTTCGGAGCTTGATTTTTCGGGTCGTACTACTCGATTTCTATCTGATGGTTGCTAATCAGGCTAGCCGTGTCAAACATTATAGTAATGATTTAGAAAAGAAATTCCTTTTTAATTCGATGTGTTTTCACATCCTTTTGTTCGTTCTTTGCGTCTGAAAAAGGAATCTAATTAGAGGTGTGAGGTGGCAAAAGTGAGCTTTAAGGCCAATCATCACATTCTCTAGATTTAATCAAGGAAGTGAAATGAATAACGATCCAGAATTGAATGGTAAGTATCTCGGGACGATTACCGAGGATTTTGTCAAGGTTAGTGAAAATCTAAAGGAGGCTTCTTATCAGATTAGAGATAGAGGCTTTTCTGAATACCCAATATTTCCAATTAGCAAGCAGGAAGTGTCTATTGGTCAAGTATTGATCAAAGCAAAGGAGCTAGAGAATGTATGGAACTACTCTGCGTCTTTCTTGGATGAGTTTGTGCAGCGAGAAGTGGTCGAGGCTGATCGCATAGATGTTTTCAAGGAGGCGTATAAGAATCCAGATGAATTTTGCTGTCTTTTTGTGATCGATCAGGAGTTTACCAATTTCGTTTTTATCCCCTACCCAGAGGATTGAGAATCAGTCGGTATTTCTGGGGATAATATTCGATATTGCGTATTCGGTATTCCATTCACTCAAACGTATAGGATGTATGGAAATGTTTTTGGCCAAGAATAATAGTGAATCTCGAACAATGAATTTTGAATAACGAAGTAATCATAACTTCCTCTTCAGAAATATGGATTGATTGGATAGTTCACGATTGTGAAGTGACTAGTAATGTTGCTGTAATGAAAGAGAGAAAAAGGACCCTACCGTCCGACAATCGGTAGGGCCTATAGACTTGAAAACATCAAATACACAGAAATGCTATTTTGAAAGGCGTTGGTTAAACAGCAACTCGGAAGTTGCGTTTTCAATCGCTATTCAAGCAAATTGTCATTCTGTAAGGCTTCTTTCAAAACCCTACATAACAAAGATAGAAGGACCCATTTCGGATTACTATGGTCAATAACAAGCCAATAGGTTTTTTATCCTATTTGTAAAGCTGTTATTTGACAGTTTTCATGAGAGAGGGTTAGCTTGCTTCTTCTTGGAGTGCTTTGACGTAGGTTTTAAACTCTTTTCGGTAGTTGACAAGGAAGGATTTGACATTGTCGATATTCATCTCCTTCATTTTTTCACTGAGGAGAAAGGGCTCCTTGATTTCACAGGCAAACTTGTTGTTGCGGATGCGTTGGTCAAAGTTGGCCATGACGACTGGCACGATGAGTGGTTCGCGCTCCATTTCTAGAATACGTTCGAATACGTCTGCATTGAATACACCTGGAGACTGGTCGGTCGTGTAGGAGGTGTTTTCAGGTCCGATGATCACATTGTTAAACTCAGTTAAGAATTCTTCGATTTGATCGGAAACCCTTTCGTTTTTCTCAAAACTATCGCTGTTTTCTGATTCTTCGGAGTAGGCATTGATATAGCCAAGTCGCTCGTAGTAGCTCTGGTGACCATGCTCAATTTCGCGTCCGCTTCGGACAATTTTCATGACGACCTCTTCATTGTAGGCGTCCGCTACTATGGTACTCAAAAAGTGACAGTCTAGATTGATCTGAAACTGATTTGGTAGCGCGTAATATGGCGGGTTCAGTAGGTGATTGTACACGAACAGGTTACCTGGCGTCTCTGGAATGTTCTCTTTGCCTTTGACATAGGTAGCGACTTGGTCAAAGGTAGTCTTAGAAAGTTTAATACATTCTTTGTGGACTTTGTCAGCCATCATGATCGCTGGTGCAGAGATTACAGTATTGTAGATGTCTTGTAGGTTTTCATAGAAGTTGACCTCTCGCTGGGTATCATGCAAGTTATCTAGGCACAACGAAGCGATGTTTTTTTCGATTCCACCGCCATTTAGCTCTACATGATGGAGTATACTCAGGCCATCAGGTATGGTGTGTTTGAAGCTGAGTAAGTGGGGTACTTTGTGTAGTGGTGAACTTAGTGCTAGACTGGCTCTGTTGCTTTCGATCAAGTTGGTAGAGACAGTCACCTCTTCGTTGAATTGTGCAGAAATGAGTCTTGCTCTGAGTCCACGCAGTTGATTGTTGAGTAGCCAAGAAACTCGTTTTTGCAGCTTGAGTCCAAATTCAGGTCGTTTTTTGCTTTGGTTTTTGAGTGCGTCGTAAGGCAAGTGAAGGATGACCGAGTCTTTTTTGGCTCTTGTAGTCATGACATTCTCTGCACCTAAGAATCCTGATGGCCCCAATAGGTAGCCAGGAGTTGAGATAGCTCGCAGAGATACTTTGTAGCGTTCGTCCCCTTCGCCGTTGAATCGAGAGAATCGGATGTCTCCGACGCGCAGGATGTTGATCCCCTTGCTGACCTCATCTTGGAGGTCAATAATCTTACCGACTTTGTATTGCTTTCTAGAGATGTGTTTGGACAGTGCCCGCAGGTCCTCTTCTTCGAATACCTCGAAAAATGGAGATTGTAATAAGAATACCACCATCTCATCTTCATCAAAACCCAATGGCGAATCATAGCCTTTAGAGGCTTTTTGTGTCGTATCATTGTTTTTGGTGATCATCGCTGTATTGGCGAACAGATAGCTGGATTCTTTGATTAGGCTCAGGGCATTGGTATTGATGTGCTCATAGAAGAGCATAGCCAGATCGATGTTTTTGTCGAGAAAGGCGTTTAATGTCTTTTGATTCCAACGCAGTACAGTTACCTTGTCAGAAACGGCCTCTATAGAGGAGTCATAGCGGTAGGGTTCGTTGATGACGTCCAGCCCAAGTGGTGAGTTGAGTGCGGAGTAGCGACCTAGTTCTATTCTTTTTTTGTGGTCACCACCCATGGTTGAAAAAACACTTACTTCACCTTCTTGTAGCATGAAGTAGTAGTGTGTCTTTTCGAATTGAACAGCGAGGAGCTCCCCTTTGTTATAGGTGAATTTTTCCGCTTTTGCGAAGACACTCTCTAGATTCTTGGTGGATGATTTTTTATAGAAATTGAACAATTCGAAGGAGATTGATTTAAAGGTGCAATTTTATTGAATAAACTTCAATATTGTGTTTATCTGTCAGAGAATTCATCATTTAATAATGATAAAAGCTCTTTATATCGTACTAATTCAATAACGTCAAAAATATGACTATCGAATCCAGTACCAACGTACAAAATGCACAAAATATTTTGGATATCAACTCTGATATGGGAGAGAGTTTTGGTGATATGATAGTAGGAGACGACCAGCTATTGATGCCACTGGTGAGTTCGGCGAATATAGCCTGTGGTTTTCATGGTGGTGATCCTATGGTTATAGAACGAACAGTGGATATGGCTTTGACTCATCAGGTGCGCATCGGTGCACATCCTTCTTATCCTGATCGAGAAAATTTCGGGAGGGTTTTCATGAATATGGAAACAACAGCATTGAAATCAACAATCAAATATCAGATAGGTGCTATGCAAGGGTTGGTGCATAGCAAAGGGGGGCACCTTGCTTATGTGAAGCCTCATGGCGCACTGTACAATCATGCGGCTAAAGAGGAGTCTGTAGCTCATGCTGTTTTAGAGGCGGTAAGTGAGATGGATGATCAACTATCAGTCATGGGCTTGTCAGGAAGTGTGATCGCCTCACTATCTAAGGAATACAAAATTGGTTTTATTCGGGAGGCTTTTTTGGATAGGAGGTATCAAGATGATGGTAGTTTGGTGAGTAGAGGTGAGTCTGGTGCAGTGATTGAGGATCCGATGCAAGCAGTTGAGCAACTCATGTTGCTCTTGACTCAGAGGCTAGTGAGGACAAAGGAGGGGGGAGTAGTGAAAGTCGAAGCGGATACATATTGTATTCATGGAGACAATCCTAAAGCACATGAAACATTGGTGGCCATTCATAGGTGGATGAGCCTGCATGGGATAGAAATAAAAAAATGGAAGTGATGAAGATCAAACGATATGGAGATCGAGCGATGCTGATTGAGATGAAGCCTCAGATCGATGAGGCTGTCAATCGTCAAGTGCATGTTTTATATCACTATCTGCTAGATCAGAAAATAGTGGGAGTAGAATCTTACACGCTTGCCTACCATTCGCTGACTATCCAATACAATACGAAAGCCATAAGCTTCGAAGAGCTAACACGTATCGTCAGGTCGATGGGGAATCAAGATGAGATGTTTCCTGATCTGGGAAAATTGTTTAGGATTCCAGTATGTTATGAGGCGGGTTTCGCACTGGACGGGGAGGCTGTTGAGGAGATGACAGGCGTATCGATGGTGGATTTGATAACTATTCATACCCAAGCGGTATATCATACATATATGATAGGTTTTTTGCCTGGGTTTCCTTATCTGGGACAGGTGGATGAACGGTTAGCGGTAGGTCGAAAGGCTAAACCTAGTGCTATAGTACCAATGGGGTCGGTTGGTTTGGCAGGTCGTCAGACGGGGATTTATCCTTGTGACTCTCCAGGAGGCTGGCAAGTGATCGGTCGCACACCAATTCGAATGTTCGAATCAGGTGCAGAGATGCAGGGTGCTTTGCTACAGGCGGGGGATAAAGTGCAGTTTTTTCCTGTTTCTAAACAGGATTATTATCGGATCGACAAGGATATTGAATCAGGAAATTTTGACAAACGCTCGCTTCATGTCTGGTAAACTCATCATGCATTTCGAATCTTCTGGACTCCATACGACGATTCAGGATGGGGGACGTAGCGGGTTTCAGGATCAAGCAGTTCCTGTGGGTGGAGTAATGGATAGGGCTGCCTATCAGTTGGCAAATCAGTTGGTAGGAAATCGAGTCGATACGCCCGTGCTAGAGGTTACGCTGTCTGGACCAAAGATACGTTTCGAGGGAGCAGGACAACTGGCACTGACAGGAGGAGATCTGTCTCCAGAGCTTAATGGTGTATCAGTCTCACGATATGAAACGATTGTGGTTGGTGATGGAGATGTCCTTCGTTTTGGCGAAGCGGTAGAGGGATGCCGGACGTACTTGGCTGTTCGTGGTGAGTGGGATGTGCTTCAGTGGATGGGGAGCGTAAGTCCTTTGCCAGCAGTAGGTTTTATGGGGGGAGTGATACGAAAGAGAGATGCCTTGGTAGTGAAGACTACTAATTTACCCTGTGATCAGATGATTGAGCCATTTGTCAGCCGAGAGAATAAAAATGTACTTCGTGTATGGCCAGGTCCAGAGGCGAATTGCCTCGGAGAAGATTGGTCTTGCCTTGTACTGGGAGCACATCGCGTGTCCAACCAGAGCAATCGTATGGGGATTACTTTGACGTCTGCTATTCAAGTCGAACAATCGGTTGATATGATTTCGTCTGGGGTGTTTCCAGGTGTGATTCAGCTCACGAGTGGCGGTCAGTTTATTATATTGGCTGCAGATTCGCAGACGACAGGAGGCTACCCTCGTGTGGCGGTGATTGCAGATGAGGATATGGATAAACTGGCACAGTTTCGACCTGGAGATGAATTGATTTTCGTAGAGGGGTGATTTTGGCAGTTTGCTATTGTCTATTTCTGATCTAATTCTTAATTTCAAATTTTATTTGCAGAGCGGTAGTCTGTTGGTTTAATCTCTCGCCTCTTGAGGTGAATTAATTGACCGATGAGAAAGTTAATAGCTCTTAGGCTTGTTCCGAGGATAATTTATTTTTTTAACTCCAGTATAGATATGAAACAATACTTAGTAATTCTGCTTTTTTTTAGTGCGGTCGCATTTTCTTGTGGTGACGCAGGAACCTCTTCGACAGTGTTGAGCTTGTCTGATTTGCCTGAACACGCCGAAATTACCGATTATGAAGACATCCCTGGATTATCTCGGGTGTCGGTCAATTTTGGTAACAAAATCGACGAACAAGGCGAGTACTATCAGGGTAATCGTAATGGCTCATGGACGGTTTATCATAGCAATGGGATGCCCAAAACGATCACATCTTATGTGAATGGGATCAAGCATGGTGCGCACCTTGAACTTGATAACCGAGGAGAATTGACACTGATGGCCAATTATGTCAATGGGTATCTAGATGGTGAACATACCTCGTACCAGCGTGGTAAAAAAGCAGAGACGCGCTACTACGCCATGGATCAACTAGAGGGACAAAAGATCAAGTATTACACGAATGGTAAGGTTATGGAGCAAAGCACCTATAAAGCGGGTAAAATTCATGGTACTGCCAAGTGGTTTGATCAAGATGGAAACGTAACCATTGAGTATGAATATGAAAACGGGGAGTTGATCAAAAACTAGAGTAGTTACACCAATGATTAGGTTATTGGTTTTATCTATGGGCTCATTCGAAAAAATGATAAATGACGATGAACAATTTGCCTTATATTTGCGTTTCGGAAGGACAGAAAACAAAGAATTTATTTAAATATTTATAATCATGGGTAACAAAGCAATAGAAATTACTGACAGCAACTTCAACGAAGTTTTACAATCGGATCAGCCAGTATTAGTGGACTTTTGGGCAGAGTGGTGTGGACCATGTAAGATGATCGGGCCAGTAGTCGAAGAATTAGCTGGTGATTATGAAGGAAAAGCAGTAGTAGGGAAAGTAGACGTAGATGCTAACCCTGAAGTGTCTGCTAAGTTTGGCGTGAGAAGCATCCCAACGCTGTTGGTGTTCAAAAACGGTGAAGTAGTAGACAAGCAAGTAGGAGCAGTACCAAAGAGCGTATTGTCAGGTAAGCTAGATGCACAGATCGCTTAATTTGATACTAGAAAATAGATGTGAAACCCTGATCATGTAAGTGGTCAGGGTTTTTCTTTATATATACTTTCTGTATCTTTTTGGAAAAATAGCTATATGAAAAACTACATGAAACTCGGTTTGATCTACATTGTGATTGGTGCCTTCTTGGTCTATTGGGCTATGACGCACTCACCAAATGACGGAATGGGTGAAATAATTAAAAGGGGCATAGTAGGAGATTCTTACACGATGAGTTCGAACGCGTATTATATCACGTTGTTTGTAGGAGCTGTGGCAGCTGTCATTGGCGTGTGGAAGATCATAAGTAAAAAATAAGAACCTGTTGGATACAAAAATGGGGATCAGAGCGAAAGTTCTGATCCCCATTTTTGCTATTGGGTAAACTATTTTAAATTCAAATCTTGACTAGATTTGATGGATACCATAGATTCTTGATTATCCATCAAAACATCAAGCTGCTTTGTTTCTACCAATTGATTGGCGATTTCAGCATTAACATATGGCGAGAGGGTATCTACACTTTTGTACTTTTTGCTGGAGCTCTTCGGAACCTTAAAAGCAAATAGCTCTATCGATCCGATCTCTTTGTCATTCTCATCCAGTAAATGAACCAAAAAGTCTACTTTCTGTAAGTCATAGTTGGATTCATTAGTGAGGCGGTACTTTACTTCTAGATTGTCCCACCCGTATTTTTCAACACGTTTGATTTCTAGAATTTCTACTTTTACATTTTGCTTGATTTGATACGCCTTATAAGGGGACAAATCTTGAGCCATGGCAGTCACAGCAGTGACCAGACCTAGGATAATTAACATACATTTTTTCATAACATAACATTTTTATACACACTACAATATAACCATTTGTGAGGGTAGGTATTGTGGGTGGGTTTATGAAATTATTTCTATGACCGATCTACTTTAATGGATTGTCAGCTAGAAGTCAAACACTAGACGCCAATACGCCTATTTGTTCACTTACCTTTTGGATCACCTCAGGATTCCAGAGCATACGGTAGTGTCCCGTTCCTTCTATTTCGATAAGGCGGGATTTTTTCCAATGCTGTTGTACGGTCTGGGCTTTTTCTATGGAGATGACTTTGTCTTTGGTATCGTGTATGATCAGCAGGTTTTGGTAGTTAAGTTTTTTGCCTATTGTTGACACACGGACTTGATCAATAGATTCGTCTAGTAGCTCCTCTGCGATGGCTAGTGTCTTGAGAAATGCTGCCTGACTGAGACGAACGAAATCAGCGAACTCCTGAAATACCTCTCGTATCTGATCAGGAGTGGTCAGGAATATCAGGTGATCAACAGTATAGGTTGTTTTGGAAAGCGCGTAGCTACTTACAGCTGAGCCAAAGGAGTGGGCAACTACCGAAAATGGCTCTTTCGGGTTCATGTAAGCGATCACCGCCAAAAAAGCCTCTGCACAAATTTTGAGGTTGGCACGTTTCAATTTGGAGAATCCATGAGCAGGTAGATTGAATAGAATGACACGATGACCATTGTCTGCTAGTCGATGTGCGATGGCAGAGAAGCATGCAGCGTTGGATTCCCATCCATGTACGCAGAATATCAAGGAGCCGTCTTTTGGGCCGAGCTCATAGCATTGTATCTTCTCTAGATGCCAAGGAACTTTAAAGCCATGAGACGTTTCGAAAAAGGGTAGCTCCTTTTGGCGAATTTTTTTGTTCATCGGAATCTGAAACATACTGAAAGCCTGTCGAGCAGCCCAACTGGGAGAGAGTATGGAAATAAACTGAAAGTAGATTTGTATGATTTTCTTCATGATTAAATACCATTTGGTATATTTTTATTCAAATTTTTTTAAGTTTTTAATTCTTTGTCTATCATATCATCAATGTGATCCATCATCATTTGCATGTTTTGATTGGATTTGGATAGAATGGATAAGAAAATACTGCCTTGGATCTGTGCGTATATCATCTCCGCATAGGCTTGAGGATCTATATTTTGTCGGACTGAACCTTCGTCTTGTGCTTGCTGTATGATTTCGACGATTCCTTGGGTCATTTTCCCAATGACAGATAGTACACGCTGATTCAGTGCACTGTGTTGGTTCATGGAGTCGACTCCTACATTCAGTACAGGACAGCCTCCATAGTCTGATACGTGATCGTAGTAGTGTCGGTAGAAGTTAGTCACTGCTCGGAGCTTGTCAAGACCCGAGGCTGCTTGTTCGATGGCTTCTATGACTGGCCATAGTCTCGTTTTGACTGTGTAATTAAAGGCCTTGATGGCTAGATCTTCTTTGTTTTGGAAGTTGCCGTAGATCGCTCCTTTGGTGAGGCCAGTTGCTTTGGTAATGTCGGATAGGCTAGTTCCTATATACCCGTGTTTGTTGAAATACGGGGCGACAGTTTCTATAATGAACTGAGATGTCTTGGCGGCTTTGGAAGCTATCATTTTACAATAGTAATAAAATTATACCGAACGGTATGGCTTAGTACTTAAAATGAAAATTAGGTGTAAACTCTATTTTTCATTTTTTTTCATTTTTCCACTTTTACAAAGCAAAGTGGAGTGAGTTTACCATTCCTTTCTACAACTCTTTCATTGATTATACTAGATATGAAAAACACTAATAGCAATTCGTTATTGATCAGGCTAATTTTCATAGTACTGATGGTCGTAAGTCCATCTGTTGTTTTTGCCGATTGTCCAGATGTTGTGAACTTTTTTGGACTCCATTTGAATGGCGAAGATGCAGCAGTTGATAATTGCTCCTATACAGATAATCTTACCGTCTCTGGAGATTTGATTGTAAATGGAGACATGGTGATCAATGGGAATCTTTCTGTTGATGGAAGTATTACAGTCAATGGAACGTTAACTGTCAATGGAAATTTTGACGTTGGTTTAGAAGGTGCCGTGATTGTCGCTGAAGATGGAGCACTCCATGTAACAGACGATTTCAATAATGGGGGAGACTTCTTTTTGTGGATCTCACCAGAGGATGATACAAACGCTGGAATGATTACCGTTGGGGGCGATTTTGTCAATGAAGAAAATGGTAACATGACCGTAGAAGGGACGGGGACTTTGGATGTCGAAGGGCAATTTATCTCCGAAACAGGCTCTACGATGGATATAGAAGAAGGGGGAATAGTGGTAGCTGATGGTGGCTATGTAGGTAATGGAGGTTCTGTTACTTATGACGGTGAGGAAATTGACTGGGGAGTAGTAGATACACAAAGCGGTCAGCCTCTGCCAGTAGAATTGACTTATTTTAAGTTCGAAATGAAAGGGAAAGCGTGTCTACTGGTTTGGGAAACTGCATCGGAACTAAATAATTCAGGTTTTGAGATCCAAATGAAAAAGACAGAGGGTGGAGTGTTTGAATCCATGACATTTGTCGATGGTTATGGTACTACCAACGAAGTGCATAGATATGTTTATGAAGTGCCTTTAGGAGCTGGAAAGGTGTATTACAGGCTAAAACAACTAGACTATGATGGGCAGTATGAGTACAGTCCAGTTATTGTAGTGAATGGAGAGGGGGCTGATGATTTTATAATATACCCGAATCCTACTCGTGGGGCTATTCAGTCATCTGGAGGTGATGTGGTAGCGTATCAGCTTTTTGATATGAAGGGGCAGCAAGTGAGCACTGGCAGCTGGGTAGACACGTCGCACTTTGATGCAGAACTATCAGCGTTTTTGACAACAGCTCATTCGGGAAAGTACATCTTGTCTGTACAACTATCACATAGTCATAAGTCTCTCATTCTTATCAAAGAGTAGCCGGGTAACCAATATGTGTTAGACGCGTTTATTGCTGAATAACTCATTGGTTGCCGATTTTCTTAATCTGTTTTTTAAGCAATTCCTTTAGGGTTTTGGATTGGGATTGGCAACAATTTTGTAATTCATTGTGCTTTGATGACCCAAGTATGGGATCGTTAGATCATATGAAAACAACAGCTATGAAGAAGATTTTAATGAGCCTAGCAGTCTATGCGTGTATCATGCATGTTGCTATCCCAGAGATGCATGCCGCTCCTTATGAGGCTGTATACTATACTCCGCCAGGGGTGTCCGATCTCAAAATTGTCAAGAAGCCTGATGGAGACTATCTCAGCTGGCGATCTAGTGGGACTGGGGTCATAACCATCGAGATAGAAATCAAAACCGCAGAAGATGCCCAGTTTCAATTGGTCGAAGTGCTCTATATAGAATCTAACGAGACCCAATATTACAAACTGAAGTATCATCATTTGGACAGTCGATACCGCTTACGCTTCATTGATACAGAGGGCAATGTGGGCTATACACCATCTGTTTTAGCAATTGCACTAGAAGGGGATGAAGTGATGGTCTATCCAAATCCCACCGGTGGTCAAGTGCATATCGGTGGAGCACGAATCCTAAATTATCAGTTTCAGGATGTGAGAGGTGAAGTACTCTTGGCTGGTGTGCCAGGATCTAACCAAGAGGTAGAGATGCTGCTCTCGTCGGAGTTGAGCCGTGTCAATTCTGGTGTTTATTTCCTCAAAGTGAATACCAAGTCGGGGCAAAAGATGATTTCAATACGAAAGAATTAGTACTGAGCTGCTTCTTTCTTTTTCTGCTTTTTGGTGATGTACTCGTCCATGCGTGATAGCAGGCGCCACCACTCAGACCCATCCTCACGGATATCGCGTATAGCTCCTGCTCGTACTAGTATTTTACGAAGCTCATCATCTTCGAACCCACCGAGATGTTTTTGTATCACATCAAATGACCGATCTGTATAGGTTTTGTGACTCAAAAAATGCTTGACCGTTTCCTCTGCCATAAACTCCGTTTTGTTCTCTAGCCGGAGCTTATCCATTTCGTGTTGGAATTGCTTTTTCTGGATCAGGTAGGTCATCAGGCCGCCAGTAGCTGTGCCAATGAGAGCAGTTAGGGCTGGTAGTATCATTTCAATCATGGCACAATATAAATCTACTCATCGAGTCTTGCCAGTCTGAGAGGATTCGATGAGCCATTTTCTGAAATCATCTGTGTCATACTTGGCCATTCCTACCCGCTGGGCTATAACCTGTCCCTCTGGTGATATGACGAAAGTCGTCGGGATGGATTGGCTTTTGAATACTGCAGGACGAGGACTAGCCAGCGAGTACACAGGGAAGTCATACTCTTTTTTGTTTTTGAACTGAATGGCTTTTTCGAAATCCTCGTCAAGACTGATCAAAACAAATGCAATGTTTTCTTCTTTGGTCTTCTTATACAAACTGTTGAGATCTGGCATCTCGGCGATGCAGGGGGGGCACCATGTGGCCCAAAAGTTAAGCACAATGGTTTGTCCTTTGAACTCCGTGAAGGAAATCGTTTGTCCATTTTCGTCCAAGAGTTGGAATTGGTAGTCTGCGACGAACTGGTCTGAGGTGATTCGTTCGGGCTGTAGCAGACGAGTTTCTAGGATGAGGCGTTGCATGAAACCTGCGACTTCTTTGTAATACCCTGTATAATATAGCCCGCCAAAGAGACTCAGGATGATGCCCCATTCGATGATTTGTTTTTTGATTTTCAAAATTTGATTCAGATTTAACTGTGGATAAATATTTCGTAATTAATACAATTTGGAGGCAGAAATAATTCCCCGAACAAATTACTTTTGGCTCCCCCAAAATAAAGAATAGATATAAACATATTAGCTCAATGAGTCAACAACATCTCGCGATAGTCGCATCAGAATTAAACCTGCCTAGTCATAAAGTAGCCGCCGTAGTTTCACTGTTGGATGAGGGTGCTACGATTCCATTTATATCTAGATATCGAAAGGAAGTGACCGGTAGTCTAGACGAGGTGCAGATCGGTGATATCAAAGATCGCATCCAAAAAATTCGTGACTTGGACAAGAGAAGAGATGCTATTCTGAAGTCGATCGATGAACAGGGTAAGTTGACACCAGAACTTAAGAAGAAGGTAGAAGCCGCGCAGACTTTGGCGATCCTAGAGGATATCTACCTGCCATACAAGCCTAAACGTAAGACCAAAGGTTCTATGGCCAAGGAGCGAGGATTGGAGCCATTGGCGCAGTTGATTTTCAAGCAAGGACTAGATGATCCAGAAACAATCGCAGCGCAGTATATCAGCGAAGAAAAGGATGTTAAAGATATAGAAGCGGCACTGCAAGGCGCACGCGACATTATCGCCGAGTGGATCAACGAGAATAGTGAAGTGCGTGCTCCACTTCGTAAATTGTTCATGGAACAAGGGATCGTGAAATCGACCGTGATGAAGGGTAAAGAAGTCGAGGGACAAAAATACAAGGACTATTTTGAGTGGGACGAGCCGCTCAAGAATATACCGTCTCATAGGCTACTAGCCATGAGACGTGGGGAGAAAGAGATGATTCTCGCCATGGATATCTGCCCAGAGGAGGGAGCTGCACTGCATACCATAGAGAAGAAAGTGCTGACGGGTCAAAACGGGTGTGCACAGCAGGTAGAACTGGCGATAAAGGATGCCTACAAGCGACTGCTCAAGCCGTCGATGGAGACTGAGTCGCGGGTAGAGTCTAAGAAAAAGGCTGATGCAGAGGCGATTGCTGTGTTTTCAGATAACCTACGTCAGCTGTTGCTCGCACCTGCTTTGGGACAGAAAAATGTGATGGCACTAGATCCAGGTTTTAGAACAGGTTGTAAGATGGTTTGTTTGGATAGACAAGGTAAACTTCTGGAGTTTGAAGCCATCTATCCGAATGCACCACAAAACCGCACGATGGAGTCTGGTGCGTTGATTAAGCTCATGGTCGAACGCCACAATATAGAAGCTATCGCTATAGGTAACGGTACTGCGAGTCGTGAGACTGAGAGTTTCGTGAGAGGGCTTGGTTTGGATGCTAAGATCATCGTTGCGATGGTCAACGAGAGTGGCGCATCTATCTATTCTGCGTCGGAGGTAGCTAGAGATGAGTTCCCGGATCAGGATGTGACCGTGAGAGGAGCGGTATCGATCGGGCGTAGGATGATGGATCCATTGGCAGAGCTGGTCAAGATTGATGCTAAATCTATAGGTGTAGGTCAGTATCAGCACGATGTAGATCAAAATGCGCTGAAAGGGACACTCGATGATGTAGTAGAAAGCTGTGTGAACGGTGTAGGCGTAGAACTCAATACTGCGAGCAAGCAGTTGCTGACTTACGTGTCAGGCTTAGGGCCGCAGTTGGCCGAAAATATCGTGAAACACAGGGAAGCCAATGGCCCATTCAAGACCAGAAAGGAACTGAAGGACGTGGCTAGGATGGGTGAAAAGGCATTCGAACAAGCAGCTGGTTTTTTGAGAATTCGTGATGGGGAAAACATACTGGATCGTAGCGCAGTACACCCTGAACGCTACAAGTTGGTCAAACAAATGGCTGGTGATCTTAACAGTTCTGTGGAGAGTCTGGTGGCTGATGCTAGTCTACGTGCTAAGATTGATCCCAAAAGCTATGTGTCTGATGAAGTGGGGCTACCTACTCTCGAAGATATCATGAACGAACTCGCTAAGCCAGGTCGTGACCCGAGAGAGGAATATGAAGTGTTTTCCTTCCAAGAGGGGGTCAACGAAATCAGTGACTTGAAAGTAGGGATGAAGCTGCCAGGCATCGTGACCAACATTACGAAGTTTGGTGCATTTGTAGATATCGGAGTGCATCAGGATGGATTGGTACATGTGAGTCACTTATCGGATAGTTTTGTGAGCGACCCGTCCAAAGTCGTGAAACTACAACAGCAACTCCAAGTGACAGTGACAGAGATCAATGCCGCTCAAAAGCGAATATCTCTATCCTTAAAATCTGACCCATTTGGTAAGGCGCCAGCCAAACGCAACGAAAGGAAGCAAGCCAAACAAAATGAGCCTGAAGGAGATCTGCAGTCAAAATTGGCACTGTTGAAAGGGAAATTTAATGGCTAATCCTTCGTTGGTGTAGTATTCTATGGTTTTTCAGACGAAAAGCCATAATTTCATGGTTTTAAGAGCAATAGAAGTTCTAAACCATTGTTATTTGTTGAATAATGAATAAAGGAAAATCACATAATATGCCTAATTTTTTAAAGCCAGCCCTGTTGATAATATGTCTGATTTCTGCTCAGCTGGTACAAGCACAGAAGATCAAGTATAAGGATTTGTTTCCGATGTTGGAGGCCAAAAGCTACGACACGGCCATCCCGATGTTGAAGACCTATCTTTCTGATAGCAAGAATGCTGATGATGCCAATGCCAACTTGCAGATGGCGCTATACTATGAGCAGTTGGTGGGTAACTATCACTTGGTGGAGGACTCTACTGCGATCATGGAATCTGCTGATTCTGCTTTGGTTTACCTGCTGAAGGCTCAGGTGCTAGTAGATGACAAGGAACTCCGAAAGAACGACGACTATTACCAAGCTTATTATCGCAGAGATTTGAGAAGCGGAGAGTTCGGGATTAAACTCTCTGACGTACAGTTGGATATTGAAAATAAGATCAAGGCTATGAAAAGTATAGTGGACCATGCTGGACAGATATATGCCAGCTTGTTTGCCATGAATAGGGACTATACTTTTTGCTACGACGCTTACACCGGTTTTGTAAAGAAGCATGAAACTGAGGCTAAGTTTTATCTCATGTCGCAACAGGAGCAGTTGGAGACGCTACAGAAGATGATGGATTACACCTTGGATATCAGAGAAAAATTCAATGACCTGAGGACTATTGTGAGTTTGACGGGAGTGAAAGGTTACAGCCCTGAGTTAGAATTTAGAAGAATACGTGAGTTTGGGACAGATGGTATGGAAGAGATCGACTTCTTTGCCAATGATGTTAGAGCCTGGGATTATGGTGCATGGGCAGAGTTAGCATATAGCAAAATAGAAAGAGACGTACTGCCGATGAAGGAAGGTTTGGTGGCTTTTGATATGAAACTAAAAGCAGAATACGAGTCTATGGACGGTCTTGCAACAGTTAAATTCGAAGAGCTGACTTTGGAGATCGATCCTAAGTTGCTCAAAGAGATGAAAGAGCTCGAAGACGAGCCACTACCCGAGACGCTGTTTGAGATTCAGATCAAATTGAATACTTATGATTTCATCACTAAGCCTATGCAGAACCCTCGTATCGAAGATATGGAGGATGTAGACTACCAAGTGACAATCACCGATAGCCTGTTGAGTATTATTGACAATATTGAAGCAAACGCCAAGACATTGGTAGAGCCTTTTATTACTGAAGGGACGAACAAGTATCCAGCATTAGTAGAAGGAGAATACGGCGGGGATTTTGGGTTGATTAAGCTTCGTCAGAAGATGGAAGGCTTTGTCGATAAGTCCCGTAGCAAGTGGGAAGAAAAAAATGAAGAGGCTTTGAAGAGAAGTCAATGGGCTGTGAGCACGGATGGTGCTGACTCTATCTACCTCGTGACCAATAGTGACGGAGAGGCACCAAGATACCTCAGTGACTATTACTCTATCGCGACTCATAGGGATGATTCGGCCAATATCTTCGTGATAGGTTTGGAGATGAAGGGTAGCGAATCTAAAGGGTTCTTTGCCAAAGTAAATAAGTCACGCACGATTGAGTGGAAGAATACTTTCAGCCTTAGCAAATTCAAGGTAGACAAAACGAACCTACTGGTTTTTGGAGAGTTTTTTAAATCTCAAGAGGGGTCAGTATCAGCCTATGTCTTTAGCCTAGCAGAGTCAGGTCAGAACAATATGATAGCTGTATCGTATGACATGGCAGGAAAGAACAACTGGATCAACCCGATCAATGCACCTAAGAAACCAGTCTCTATCAAAATGAATGATATCGTGAAAGAGACCATTATTTATTTCGTGACAGAGGAGGAGTTAGAGACCTATGCAGGTAGTGACTCTCCCTATGTCGTCATAGACCGATTGGGCAACGTTAGATAAGAACATGCGTAACATAAAATCAATAGTCAAAGCGCTTCTTTTGGGAAGCGTTTTGTGTTCTTGCGAAAAGGATATAGAGAGCCACTATAGTGCGATACAAGCCAACAGGCTTTTGTCAGCAGATGTGGAAAAAGAATGGTTGCGTACTGCACGAACGGAAGACGGACAGGCTATTGATGTAGAGGAGTGTCAGGATCGAAATACGCTTGTATTCTTGATAGGTAAGAGTAAGACAGTGGATAGCCTGTATGTCCAGCACAGGGCTTCTATATGTTCGGATGGTCAAAAACCTTCTATTGTATACAAGGCTCGCTATTCGCTGGCAGAGGATATCCATGGTCAGTTTGAAGATGAGATAGTCATCGAAAAGGAGGAGTTGCTAGATATCAATAGAATAGCGGTACGTAACCTGACCGCAGACTACATGACACTGGCCTATACAGTAGATGGAGTGGAGATTGTAGAAGAATACAGCTTCGAATAGTTAGTGGGGCTTTTGCCAAAGAAGACCTGTGATTTTCCATCCCCAGTTGTACTGAATTGTCGTCCGAAATGCTCTATTTTTAGGCTTGTATTTATCATCAACGAACCTTGGATACAGCATGAAAACTTCATTCCTATTATTTGCATCGAGTTTACTTTGGATCTCTTGTGGCCCGAACAAAATCCGAAATACCAATATTGATACCGTCAGCAGCTATGTTCAGGCGCTAGAGGATATGGACTATGACGCGATGGACTCGTTACTGCACGCGGATTTTTATATGGTAGGGCCTTCTGTAGGTGATACGGTCTACAAAGATCAACTGCTCGCCAATTGGAAAGCCAATACTGGCAAAACCATCGAAAGTATTCGGTTTAGACATCAGCAGATATCAGGAGTTGCCATCCCGTCTCAGGTCAAATACGGCGATTGGATCAGTGAATGGTCTTTGGCTCAGATCGAATTTAAGAATTTTGACGGACCGCCAGTGACCTTACTGATGAGTGTGTCCTATCTAGTAGTAGGTAATCAGATCGCCAAGGGCATTATGATCTATGACGAAGGAGATATGTACAACCAGCTCGGGTACATATTCGCAGACCCTGTGGATGTAGCTCGTGCCAAAGAGGCACAATTAGAACTGGAAGAAAACACCAAGGGTGTGTTGGAAGAAAAATAGAGACCTATTCGCTGCGATGGTGCATAAATTATACCCTACTAAGGGTATTTCTAGTAAAATCACTTCTAAATTCTTTATATGAAAATCAAAACCTTTACACTAGATGCCTTTACGGATCAGCCTTTTACAGGGAATCCTGCGGCGATCTGTTTGCTCAAGGATGAGTTGTCCGATGCGTTGATGCAGCGTATTGCACAGGAGTTTAATCTGTCAGAGACGGCTTATTTGGTCAAGAACGAAGGGTATTATGCTATCCGGTATTTCTCACCGATCAAAGAGATTCCTCTTTGTGGTCATGCGACTTTGTCGGCTGCCAAGGTGATGTTTAGTACCAAGCAGATGGACGAAGTGACTTTTCGGACCGCATCAGGCTTGGACTTGACCTGTTATAAGGTTGGTCATGAGATCATGATGAAGTTTCCACTGTACGATACAGTGACAGCCGATACACCCGATGAGATGTTAGCGGCCTTAGGTTTAGAGGAGGTAGTAGCAGTCAGGCGATGTGACAATCCCGCTATGCTACTACTAGAGATAGAAGGCGTAGACCGTCTCAAGGGGCTTACGCCTGATTTTGTGGCTTTACTCAAAAGCTACACGGGGATCAATGGGGTGATCGTGACGGCTCAGTCAGAGGATGAGGACTATGATTTTTACTCTCGATTCTTTTGGCCATGGGCTGGAGGTGAGGAGGATCCCGTGACGGGTGCTGCGCATACCATCCTAGCGAAATACTGGAGTGATAAGCTCGGTAAGACAGATATGAGGGCATATCAAGCCTCGGCTCGCGGAGGATATATGCAGCTCAAAGTGACTAGCGATACCACGTTAGAGATCACAAGCAATGCCGTCATCGTACATACAGGGGAGTTATTGCTGTAGCCAGTCTAGCTTAGTGTCACCACCCTGGGTACAATCGAGAATTCTTACCTTAGTCTCTATTCCAAGTTATCTATGAGGTCATTCAGACGTTTGAATTTGTCGAGTGGGAGGTTTTGGATTTTTTCTAGACTTTCTAATAGTCGAGGGTCACGGACGAGTGTGTGCAGCGGGTGATCGGAGCTGACCGATTGGTCAGCGTGCCATTCTAGTAGGTCGTTGGGCGTACACCGTAGATCAAGGCAGATTTTTTCCAGATGACCGAGGTTGATACTTTTGACATTGCCAGTGGACAGTCGCTGGGATATGTTGTAGCTCAGTCCTAGTTTGGTGAGGTAGGTAAAATTTTTACTGATGCCGCGTAGACGTGTGAGATAATCAATGTTCAGTTTTAACATCCTAAGGTTGGTTTGATTCTCACCAAAAGGTATGAAAAACCTGTCAATTTTTTTTAGTGAGGGCCTATTTTTTTTCAATAGTAATAGTAGTGTGTTTAATATTAAACATTCATTTTTTCTATAGAAGCATCTATTTTTCAATATGAAGACTTCATTCTGTAATAGGAAATATCTGTAGTTTGAATGTATCTATTCATATTGGAATAATGTATATCTCTATTTGATATGTATTTATATGTAGTTCAATATAAATACTTCATTTCTCAATAGTTTTTCATTAGTACCATTGCCTGGGGGGGCGAGTGAGGTAGAGAGTGCTTTGTCACTTTTGCTGCTAAGGAGTATTTAGTATATTCGTTCATTACTCATTAATCCTCCTTCGCGTTCGCTACAGCGGACGAGATGTTAATAACACTAAATTTGATAATCACTATGAAAATTCTTCACTCTATTGTACTCCTTGTAGGGCTACCGTTGTTAGTATCTGCTCAGGGTCTAATGACGCCTGAGATGCTGTGGCAGCTTGGGCGGGTCAGTCCAGTAGGAGTCTCCGGGGACAAAACCCAAGTAGTCTATGGCGTGACACAGTATGATGCGCAGGCCAACACCAAAAGCACCCAGTACTTTTCTATCCCGATCCAAGGTGGCACAGCCAGTAAGATAGAGAACCCTAACAACCTAGTCGCTGATAAGAACCTGTCTAGGGATGGAAAATACAAACTGAGTCATAAAGCAGTTCATATTCAGAATGTGACGAGTCAGGATTACTACCCTATGCTAGGGCAGTCTGACGCGTACATTTACGATGATTTGATGTACAGACACTGGGATAGCTGGGGAGATGGTAGTTATAATCACGTGATCATGACCGATCTCGCGACAGGTGAGGAGCTTGATCTCATGAAGAATAAATTGTTTCACAGTCCGACGATGCCTTTCGGCGGAGATGAGGATTATATCTGGAACCCTAGGAGTCATCAGGTACTCTATGTGACGAAAACGAAAGTCGGAACAGCCTATGCCACCAGTACCAATACGGACATATTCGTCTATGACCTGAACTCTCAGACGACCACTAATCTGACCAAAGGAATGATGGGCTATGACAATAGTCCTGCCTTTTCTCCAAAAGGAGTCTTGGCATGGTTGAGCATGAAACGGGATGGCTATGAATCGGACAAAAATGATATCATAGTCGAGTATAGAGGTGCCAAATACAATTTGACAGAACACTGGGATGGTACGGTGAGTAGCTTTCTTTGGGGAGAAAAGGGAAAGAATATATTTTTCGTGGCACCCGTCGATGGGACGAAACAGTTGTTTGTGGTAGATTTTCCGGGATCGGCTCGGAAAATGCCAACCGTCAGACAGCTCACCAAGGGACAGTTTGACGTAGTGAATATCGTCGGGCAGTCAGGCAGTACGTTGATCGTCGGGCGTAGTGATATGAACCATGCTACTGAACTCTATCGTGTCAATCTAAAGAACGCTAAATTCACGCAGCTGACGCACGTCAATGATGAAGTCTATGCCTCGATCCAAATGGGGAAAGTCGAAAAACGTATGGTCACGACTACTGATAATAAACAGATGGTTACTTGGGTGATCTACCCCCCGAACTTTGATCCAACGAAAAAATACCCTACGCTACTTTATTGTCAGGGAGGCCCACAGGGAGCATTGAGTCAATTCTATTCCTACAGATGGAATTTTCAGTTGATGGCCGCTAAGGGCTATATCATCGTAGCACCTAATCGGCGTGGTATGCCAGGGCATGGTGTCGAATGGAACGAGCAGATCAGTACAGATTATGGAGGACAAAATATGCAGGACTATCTCGCCGCGATCGATGATGTAGCGAAGGAATCCTACGTCGATAATAATAGGCTAGGGGCAGTAGGAGCAAGTTATGGTGGATATTCGGTCTTCTATCTGGCGGGGATGCACGAGGGGCGCTTCAAGAGTTTTATCGCCCATGATGGGATATTTAACTGGCGCAGTATGTATGGTACGACGGAGGAGATGTTCTTTGTGAACTGGGATCTAGGTGGGGCGTATTGGGAGCAAGACAATGCTACTGCACAGCGATCATTCAACGAATTTAACCCGATCAACCATGTTGCCAAGTGGGACACGCCGATCATGATCGTACAAGGGGGTAAGGATTACAGAGTACCCATTGGACAGGGCTTAGAGGCGTTTCAAGCGGCACAGCTGCGAGGGATCAAGAGCAGATTGCTCTACCTACCCAACGAGAATCACTGGGTGCTCTCTGCACAGAATGCATTGGTCTGGCAGAAGGAATTTTTTAGGTGGCTATCCGAAACACTGTAGCGCATTCGGTTAGAATTAGACACTAGACCATTCTGTCTGGCAGGCAGGTCTAGTGTCTAATAAGCCAAAATTTTGAATTAGCTCTGAAGTGCAGCTACACCTGGTAGTACTTTGCCTTCCATGTATTCTAGCAATGCACCACCGCCTGTTGATACGTAGGATACTTTGTCTCCATAGCCGAGGTTGTTGATTGCCGAAGCAGAATCACCACCGCCGATCAAGGAGAATCCGTCGTTTTCGGTAGCTTTCACGACCGCCTCTGCGATGGCTTCCGTCCCTACTGCGAACGTTGGGAATTCGAATACGCCCATTGGTCCATTCCATAGTACGGTCTTCGAGCTAGCGACTACCTCTTCGAATAGTTTAGCAGTTTCTGGTCCGATATCGAGACCTTCCCATCCGTCAGGAATCTCACCTCTGCTGACGACTTGTGTATTCGCATCGTTGTTGAAGTCATCTGCGATTTTGTTGTCTACAGGGAGATAAAGCTTCACGCCTTTTGCTTCTGCTTTTTTGACCAACTCTTTGGTCAATTCCATTTTGTCATCTTCACAAAGTGAGTTGCCGATCTTGCCACCGTTTGCTTTAGAGAAAGTGTATGACATACCACCACCGATGATGAGGTTGTCCACTTTGTCGAGCAATTTTTCGATGATCATGATCTTGTCAGATACTTTCGCACCGCCCATGATGGCTGTGAAAGGTCTCACGGGGTTGTTCAATACCTTCTCTGCATTGTCAAGCTCTGATTGCATTACATAGCCACATACTTTGTCAGTGAAGAATTTAGCCACGATAGTTGTCGACGCGTGCGCTCTGTGTGCCGTACCGAATGCATCGTTGACATACACATCGCCGAGTTTAGAAAGCTTTTCTGCGAATGCTTCGTCACCTTTTGTTTCTTCTTTGTAGAATCTGAGGTTGTTGAGCAACAGCACTTCACCAGGTTGTAGACCTGCTGCGAGATCTGTAGCATCCTGACCGATACAGTCTTCAGCGAATTTGACAGTTGTACCGAATCTGCTGCTGAGTTCGCTCACCAAGTGCTTCAATGAAGACTTCTCTTCTGGACCATCTTTTGGTCTGCCGAGGTGACTCATCAAGATCGCCGATCCACCATCTGCTAGGATCTTTTTGATCGTAGGGGTAGCAGCTTTGATTCTAGTCAAATCTGTGATTTCGAATTTATCGTTCAACGGTACGTTGAAGTCTACTCTTACCAAGGCTTTTTTGCCTTTGAAATTGTATTGGTCTAAGGTTATCATCTCCTAATATAGATTTAAATAATACTTTATTGCTTGAATAGTAAGTACCAAATGTGGGTGCATGTTGGATGTAGAACTTTAGGCTTCTAGCACCGCGAAAATATCCTCTGCTGCGATAGCGCCTTGGCGCAAAATAAGTGGTTTTTCCCCGGTAAACCCAACGATCGTGGATTCAAATCCTATATCGCACTTATCTCCATCTAATATGTACTCGATTTGATCCCCGAGCTGTGCGTCGACCTCCTGAGCAGTGACTGGGCTTGGCTGTGAGTGCAGGTTAGCACTGGGTAGTGCGACTGGAAAATCAAGTTTGCCCAATAATGCCAATGTCATGGGGTGATCACAGATTCGCACCCCTACGGTATGTCCGCCGGCGAGCATTTCTACTGGGATTTTTTCGTTTGCTTCCAATACCAAGGTCAGCGCTCCAGGCCAAAATTTGGCTGCTAGTTTTTCTGCTGCTTTGGGGAATTCCTTGACGAAGGTTCTGACCTTTTCTATAGAGTCCGTTTGCGCAATCAGCGCCTTGTCCATGGGACGGCCTTTGACCGCATAGATCGCTTTGATTGATTCGGGATCAAAGGCATTGCCAGCCAGTCCGTACACCGTGTCTGTGGGGATTGCTACGAGTTTGCCAGTGTTCAGTAGACTGGCAGCTACTTTTATATCTTTTCCTATTTGTGCCATGAGGCAATTTTAGTTTACAAAGTATTGAGTACAAAGTATTGAGTACAAAGTATTGAGTACAACAGATATAATCCACAACTTTGGGCAATAGCGAAGAGAATAAGTATGTCATTATTACCCTATTACCAAGAAAACACGATCGAAGCAGGTTGCGATGAGGCAGGGCGAGGCTGTTTGGCTGGACCTGTAGTGGCTGCTGCTGCGATCATGCCTGCTGATTTTAGCCACCCTATATTAAATGACTCGAAACAGCTATCTGCCAAAAAGCGAGAAGCATTGGTAGATGTGATCAAAGATGCAGCTATTGCGTGGGGCATAGGTGTTGTGGACAACTTGGAGATTGATGAGATCAACATTTTGAACGCTTCTTTCTTAGCGATGCATCGTGCCCTTGATCAACTGAAGGTAAGACCAGAGCTGCTCCTGATCGATGGCAATCGTTTCAATCGCTATCAGGATATTCCTCACGAGACGATGATCAAGGGAGATGGTAGGTTCTACTCCATAGCTGCAGCCTCCGTGTTAGCAAAGACATACCGGGATGAACTCATGACTCAGTATGCCACAGAATATCCGCAATATGCATGGGAGAGAAATGCGGGCTACCCTACCAAGGCACACCGAGCTGCAATACATGAATATGGCGCAACACCTCTTCATAGACAGAGCTTTAGGTTGCTTCCCGAGCAGTTGGAAATATTCAATTAATACCTAATAGTAGGTAGTTTGGTCGTTTTTTTTAGCCGTTTAGGCGAATGCTTTGTTAAAGTCCAACGTCTGTCGTTAACTTAGTGAAACCTTAATGAATGTAGAATCCTCATAAAGTGTATGGATAGTTGTTTGATCAACTACTCAAAATTTAACAAAGAGAAGCCTGAAAAGGCTTCTCTTTTGGTTTTTATGAAGTAGCTTTTAGTATTTAGATTCCGGATCACCCTGTATTTCTGAGGGAGAGGTAGTAGATCACTTCGTTATTCAAGATTCATTGTTCGAAATTCGTGATTGTTTTTTTTATAAAACAATCACCCATTATGAGTCTTTGAGGTAATATTTAAAGGATTGGAATAATGAATCTCGAATGCTCATTGTCGAATATTGATTTTTATCCCCAGAAATACCAATTGATCTTAGATTCCTCACTATGTAGATTGTACGCCTCACTTTTTGAGACGGTAATGAGTCAAAAGCATGTCAAATTCGCAATGCATCCTGTTTTAACCTCTTGGCATGAATCTTCCTAAATAGTAATAGAGGACAGTGGTATTTTAAACCTACTGGACTTTTGCTCACTAGACTTATCGTCACATGGAAGAACTCAATCTAGAACAGCCTATAGAAAAAGTACTGAATAAGTTAGAGTCTTGGTATGAAGGAGTCATCGCTATGTTGCCAAATATGGCCGTAGCGATTCTCGTATTTATACTCTTTTTGGTTCTGGCCAAACTCTCCCAAAAGCTCTTTGTTAAACTGTTTAAGAAAGCATCTAAGAACAAGGCACTTGAGAGCCTATTCGGGACGATCACCTATTATACCGTATTGGGAATCGGGCTGTTTATCATCCTCGGCGTATTGCAGTTACAGACTGCGGTGACCTCATTGTTAGCAGGGGTGGGTGTTATTGGTTTGGCGTTAGGTTTTGCCTTTCAGGATATTGCTGCCAATTTCGTGTCAGGTATTATTTTGGCATTTCGTAAACCTTACCACATAGGAGATATCGTGCAGGTCAATGGCATCATGGGGACAGTTGCTCGGACTAACCTGCGGGTGACTGTATTGAAAACATTTCAGGGTCAAGAGAACTATGTGCCCAACAAAGAGGTACTCGCTAACCCAATAGAAAATTTTAGCATACTGGGGGAGAGACGGATAGACTTAGCAGTAGGCGTGTCCTATGGAGATGATTTGGACAAAGTGGAAAAGCTGGTCTCTGACACCATAAGCGAACTAGAGGGAGTGATTCGAAAGGACGATATGATATTCGACTATGAGGAATTTGGCAGTAGCTCTATCAATTTCAATATACGATTTTGGACCAAATTTCCCAATCAACCAGGCTTTCTCGCGATGAGAAATAAAGCCATCAAAGCGATCAAATCAGCCTTTGATGCCAATGATATTACGATCCCATTCCCTATCCGTACGTTGGATTTTGGGATCAAGGGAGGTGAGACACTCTCTCAGATGAGATTGAATATGAAAGAAAACTCTAACGAAACGAACGAATCATGACAGCACAAGAAAATGAACTCTTATTAATCTTTAATTCCAAAAAACAGGAGGACAAAGAACTACGCGGGTATGCCGCTGCACTGAATAACTATAAGCTCAACGAAAAGGATCTGTCAAAGGATAGTATCACTGCGACCCAAATTGCTGAGATCGCACAAGTGATGCGCGTGAAGGTAAGCGAATTGGTAGATACCAGTGCCGAGCAGTACCAGAACAAGATGAAAAATGGTTCTTACTCGGATGATGACCTAGTACATGCGATGGAAAACCATCAGGATTTGATCAAGACACCTATTGCCTTTTTTGGGACTAAGGTGTTTTTCGTGCAATCCAAGTTTAGTTTTCACAATGAAGGTTTAGATGTCAGAGGTATACATCTGAAGGATAAGGCGTAACATATATGTTCTTTGCGGTGAAAGCCCTCGCTCGTTAGCCCAGTGTTAATCGGGCGAGGGCTTTTGTTATCTCACAATTACTAATACCTCATTGCAAGTGTATAAAGCCAGTGTTTTGATGAATCAGGCTTAATCCTGAGGCAATCTGCCACATCTAGTTTTGTTTCTCAATTTTATAACAAAATATAACTGATGAAACAATTATTTACACTTGTAGGCCTGTTGTCAATGGCCATTATTTATTCCGCATGTGATGAGGAAACTGGATTTAAAGCACCCGATGAAAATCCATCGACTTTCTCTGAAGTAGCACATATTACTATCGGTGGTGAGACAGCTGCAGAGATTGCAGACTTTGATCCTAAAACGAAACAATTGTTCGTAGTGAACAATGACGGAGAGAGTAGAATCGACGTGATCGATCTATCCGATCCAGCGACTATGTCCAAAACTGGCTCAATTAGCATTGCTAGCTATGGCGCAGGTGTCAATAGTGTGGCAGTGGGGGGTGATTATCTCGCAGCTGCTATTGAAGCTGAGACCAAAACGGATAATGGTAAAATCGTTGTGTTTAACTTGTCTGATTTGACCGAAGTGGCAGTAATCAATGCAGGAGCATTGCCAGATATGGTAACTTTCTCTCCAGATGCAAAGTACATCCTGTCTGCGAATGAAGGTGAGCCAAGTAATGACTATAAGACTGATCCGATGGGTTCGGTAACTGTTGTGATGGTAGATGGTTTTACATCTACTACTTTAGATTTTACCTCTTTTAATAGCTTCCAAGCCGAAGGTTTTCGTGTGTCAGGCCCTGATGCTGACTTGGCTCATGACATAGAACCAGAGTATATCACAGTATCTCCAGATTCTAAGACTGCTTATGTTGCCTTACAGGAGAATAATGGGATGGCTATCATTGATTTGGAAACGCAAAAGATCACTTCTTTGGTGTCTCTAGGGTTGAAAAATTATGCTGCAAATGGCGATCAAGTAGATCCAAGTGATGAGGATGATAAGATAGAGTTTAGAGATGTGCCTGCCAATATTTTTGGTGTGTACATGCCTGATGGTATAGCTGCATTCGAAGTAGGAGGTGAGACCTATGTCATCTCTGCCAACGAAGGCGATGGTCGTGAGTATCTGTATGATGCAGATGAGGCAACTTGTGATGCTAATGGAGGAGACTATGACGAAGATGACGGATGTTTAGCTTACGGTGACGAAGAGCGTTTGAAGAAATTGGATTTGCTAGAATCGGCATTTGCTGATGCGGATGATATTCAAGAAGATGAAGCTTTCGGTAGATGGAAAGCTATGAAAACAGACGGAGATGCAGATTCAGATGGCCTGTACGAAAAAGTATATACCTATGGCGCACGTTCATTCTCGATCTGGGATGCTGAAGGTAAACTCGTAGCGGATTCTGGTGATGAATTAGAGAAGGCGGTACACGCTGCTGGCTTGTACGATGATGGACGTAGTGACGACAAAGGTGTAGAACCAGAAGGTGTCGCAGTAGGAGAGGTTAATGGCAAGATGATCGCTTTCATTGGTCTAGAAAGAGTAGATGCTATCGCAGTATATGATGTGTCTGTACCGAGCAGTCCAATGTTTTTGTCTATCCTAGAGACTGGTGATGCACCTGAGGGGTTGGTCTTTATCTCTGCTGAAGACAGCCCAGTTGATAAGAGCCTGTTGGTGGTGTCATGTGAGGATGACGGGACGGTTTGGGTGTATAGCCCAGAGGTATTCATGTAATATTGATTTTACTGAAAATCATTTAGAGCCTGTCTCTGTAGAACGAGAGTTCGACGGAGACAGGCTCTTCTATTTTATGGAAGGTATGATTGTTTAGTGTCTAGATTCGGGGATGTTGCGCATGTTTTACACAGTGGTAGATTCTTTAGCAGCCTCTTTGACCAGCAACTCTATGAACTTGTCCAGGCCTTTGTGTTCTATCGAGTGATTGAGACTTTCTAGTGCTGCTTTTTGTAGGTTCATTATGTTGTTAGGGCTAGCGTCTCCCATGTCAGCTGAGTAGCTATCTCTGAGCTCATCGGGGACATCTACACGTAGGTACTGGTGTCGCCCTTTCTTGCCTAATGTATTGAATATGCTTTGAATCTGATAGGCCACTGTATCCGCACTGCCGTCCATCATGATGTCAGGTGTGTGCTGTGCCCATTTGAGTAGGCCCCAGCCTTTACTTTTGTTTACTCCATTGATTTTGAGGTGTCCGCCCCCTGTACCGACGGAGAGGATAATCATGTTCTCGGCAGAGGGAGCTTGTATGGGGCCTTCTTTGGTGTCGCGAACTTCTGCATAGGCACACATCGTCGGGTTATTGGCAAATACACCACCGTCCAAGTTCATCATTTTATGTTTTGGGTCAGCTAAGTTTTGGATTCGAGCAGGAGGGAAGTAGGTGGGGGCAGCAGAGGTCGAACGTGCTACGTCACGGACATAGAATTCCCTGTTTTTGCTTTTTGGCTCCCGAGAGGAAAAAAAGAAGGTACTCCCTGTCTGGAGGTTATAGGTCGTGATGAGTGCTGGTTTGGCAAGTTCACTAATCTTTAAATCACCAAACTTATCATGGGCGACTTTTTCTAAATATCGCGGGCTATATTGGGTAGCATTGAACATCATTTTCAGATCATAAAACCGAATTTTGGATCGATTGAATATATCATATCCATGATCTACATATAGGGATAAGGCTTCTTCTGCCGTATACTTTGACGTTTTAGTAGATCCGTTTTCGCTCTGAGGTGTGAGGTATAGACAGGTTAATATGCCTCCTGTACTCGTGCCGGCTATAAAGTCAAATAAGTCAGCGATACGGAGGTCAGGGTTATTGGAGAGTTGTTGTGCTTTCTCTTCGACATACTTGATTATGGTTGCAGGGATGACTCCTCGGATACCACCACCATCTATGCAGAGCATTTTTACTTTCTTCATGTGGGATTAGTTGGCTATTGATGTTTGCTTGTTTTATCAACTAATCTAAGGCAATTGACATGTTTGTCAAATGATTGTTTCAAATATAGTGTCCGGAGGCTAGCTGTGTGGGTATATAGTGTTGCTTGCTAAATGTGAGCGCTTCGGTTGAGTTTGCTATAATATGAGAGATCGATTAAAAATTAGTCATTTCTATCTCCTTTGATTCATGGTCAGATAGTACGACATGCTGCATGATACCTCCACCGATTTCGTCCCAAAGCATGAAAGCTATGACGTAGTAGTCGCCTGCTGGGAGATTTTCGAACGCAAACGTGCCGTCTTCATTGCACATCGTCTTGATCGTTTCGTGATAGCCTTCTGGGTCTGGTGTGAACTTTGGAATACCATCTTGGACATGTACGAAACCAGCGTTTTTATTACCATAGATGTGATTTAGCCTTTCTTCGGTGTATAGGCAGTTGGGCATTAGTTCTATGCCAAATTCTTCACCGAAGCGTAGCTCTCCACTTTTGGATTTGAATTTTGCGACTCCTTTTATGCTTCCACCGCCTTTGGTCTTGAACCAACTGACTGCCGCTGGATCGAATGGGTTGGTGACTGTGATAGTCGGTGTTTCGCTTGTCTTTTTGGTTTCTGTACAACTCAGTAGAACTATTGCTAGGAGGGGAAGTAGTAATTTGAATTTCATGTGGATTGAGATTTCTGTGTCAGTACGTAATTGATGGAGGCTTATAGCTGCCTGCTTGACTTATCGTAAGTTAAATCACGAGCAACAAAAAAAGGCATATCAATTAAGATATACCTTTTTTTGTTGCTCGTGAAATGCTAGTAATTAAACAACTTTCACATTTACTGCATTTAATCCTTTTCGGCCTTCTTCAACATCAAAGGATACTTTGTCTCCTTCTCTAATTTCATCCGTTAAACCATTTACATGGACAAATACATCCTTGCCACCGTCTTCTGGAGTTATAAATCCGAATCCTTTAGCATCATTGAAAAATTTTACCGTTCCGTTAGTCATAATTATTTTTAATATATACGAAGCAAATATAATAATTAACTGTTACCGTGGGTAACAATTGTTCTCTTCTTATTGCGGGAGTATCATGTAGGGATTTATGAGTTTATGATTTTACTAAGGGGAGAATACGTTGAACTACACTATTTCGGCTTAGTATTCTTTTCGTTCAATGGCTGTCTGTCAGTGATTATGGACGGACGATGATCTGTCAACCTTTAATCATCTAAATCCGTCTATGAGTCCGTGATTCTCCGCAGACAAAAATTTGAATACAAGCAAACGGCTCTAATCGAGAAGATACTGATAGAGGCTCCTTTTCGCTATGAAGCGCTCTTTCAAAACGAAGGGTGCTTCTTGTATGTCAGCGGTCTGTCGTCGAACTTTCATGCAGTAGATCAAAAGGTAGCACTATCATCCAACGAATCGGTTTTACTCAAGTGTGGCACCTATTTCGTGGATTGGCTGAAGACAGCAGAGTCGTCTAGGTGTGAGGTCTTGGCTATTCATTTGCCCGCAGAGCTCTTGCGAGAAATTTATCGGCATGAGGTACCTTCTTTTATGCTGCCAAAGCAGCAGGGGGATTTTATCCAAAAGGTCGTTCCAGAGGTCACTTTATCCAAGTTCATCGATAGCCTAGATTTTTACTTCGAGACACCTAGTCTCGTGACGGACGAATTGTTAGAACTCAAAATCAAGGAACTCATTCTGATCCTCGTCCAGACCAAAAATGCTGCATCAGTCTTAGAATTACTCTCGACCCTTTTTGCGCCGCGAATCGTCACTTTGCAGGAGGTCGTCAGTACGCATCTCTACTCTACGGTTTCGGTTAGTCAACTGGCCAACCTGTGCAACATGAGTTTATCTTCCTTTAAAAGGGAGTTTGAAAAGATATTTGGAGACAGTCCCAAAAACTACATCATCCAAAAGCGACTGGGTCGTGCCAAGGAACTGCTTTTGGTCTCCGATGATAGTATCGCATCGATTGCTTATCAAGTAGGGTTTTCAGATCCAGCTTACTTCTCACGACTTTTCAAAAAGACCTACGCGCAAGCACCCTCTGTCTTACGCCCACGCTGAACCAAATATCCAAGTCTTTGAACCATTACTCCAACTGCTCCTTAGCGTGTCGATATAGCTTTGTGTCTATCAAAACAATAGGTATTAATGATGCAAATGAAATCAAGAAAGTACATGACGGGATTCCTAGGTGTATCCATGTTTATGGTCGGGTTTTTAAAATTTTTCAATCCCTTCAAAGGATGGTATGCTGTACAGATCTCCAGTAGTGGGTTTGGAGATTTGTCCTATGCTATGGGGATTTTTGGGGAGCTAGTCGTAGGAGTGGCTTTGCTCTATGTATTGTTGTTTCCTCACCGTTTCAAGCTCAAATGGTACTATGCAATCAATCTAACTGCGTCTGCTATGGTCGTGGTGATGATGGCTGTCGGCATATTGGTACATCTACACCCAGAGGTGCCTGCCGATGTACTACCGCTCAAAATCAAACCGCCCTTTATCCCAGCGTTCTTCTTGCTACTCGGAGTAGCGCATGGTGTATTGATAGCTAAGGAAGCAATGGTCAACAAAGTATTGGTAGCTAACTGAGTGCTTGTCATGAAGAAGAACTTTCTATGGTTACTACTAAGTGGGCTTCCTTTCGTCTCTTTTGGGCAAGCTTGGATACACGCCAAAACACAGGATGGGATAACTGTGTATACTCGAATATCCGATGACTCACCAGTCAAAGAATTCAAAGCGATCGGGTTATTGCAGGCTTCTCCTGAGGAGATCGTCTCTGTACTGCTAGATTTTGAGGATTACTCAGCATGGTACGACCATTGCAAAAAGGCCCGACTGTTAGCACACCACTCGGATACATCCATGACGTATTATCTGGAACTGGCTATGCCTTTTCCGTTTAGCAATCGAGATGCTGTGCTAGATATGACAATAGATCGCCAGAGAGAGCATACCACCCTTCGCTATGACAGGAATACATACGCTATGGAAGAAGTCGATGGAGTGGTACGGATGCCTGTTTCGCAGGGGCTTTGGATTTTGACTGCTAAAGGGGATGAAACAGAAGTAGTCCATCAGTTCAGGGGTGACCCTGCAGGGCAGGTACCCGCGAGTATAGCGAACTTGTTCGTAGTGGCAGGGCCAATTCAAACACTGACCGCTTTGCAGCAATTTTTGAGCGAGTAGGTGAGACCATTTTTTATATGTGGAGTGTAAAGAGAATGCTTTAACGCAAGTAGAGGTTGGTCTTTGAGAGGTCATGTTCTGTGTTATGCGATTTATTATTTATTATGAGTTGTTTTTATACTAGGGGAGAATAAAGGCGCATAAAAAACGCAATTATCAGCTGTTTTTTGAGCGTATGCTTGTCTTTTTTTGATGGTTTTTAGCGTGTTTTGAATAGATTGTATTGTTGTTAGAGAATGTGCCGTGTGGTTGTCTATATAGTCAATTGTTAGTGTCGTTCTGTTCAGGGGTTAAAAATTCAGTCAGCAGTTAGAAATAAATTCAAGATGAGAAAAGTATCATATGTGAAATGCTCTCTTTTTATTGTTTTGTTAGTGGGAGGTTTTGCTTGTCAGGTCGACCAAAGTGAGAATCCACTTGACGAAGTATTGAGGTCGGATAATCCTAAGATAAAACAAGTCATGGATCAGGTAGAAAATCATGATGTGCAAATATGTTTCACTCGTGTACTGAGAAAAGAAGATAGTATCGTTCTTCGAGATTATGCCTATCATGTAGAGACTGATAAGTACTTCTACCCAGCTAGTACTGTTAAGTTTCCTGTGGCGCTGCTGGCTTTAGAAGAGTTGAATCATTCGGAGGACTATACGATGAATACACCATTTCAGGTAGAGGGGGATTCTTTGGTTTCGACAGTTGCAGATAATTTGTCGTGGATATTTGCTGTGAGTGACAACCAGGCATATAATAGACTGTTTGAATTTTTGGGAGCGGATACAATCAATAATAGATTGAGAAGAAAGGGTGTCGAACCGATACGAATATCTCATAGAGTATCCACTCCAAACTCGGATGCTTTGATGACTAAGCGCATCATGCTTCATGTGGATTCAACTCGAATAGATACTTTGGAATCTGTGGCAAGTCAGCCTCATGAGCCTTTGCTTAAAAAATCGATCAAAAAAGGTGTAGGGTATAACTCTGGTGGAGAGCTGATTAAAGAACCTTTTGGGTTCGAATATAAAAACTACTATCCTGTAGTGTCACAACATGCGGTGATGAAGCGTTTGGTGTTTCCAGAGTTATTTGAACCAAACCAGCGTTTTGACATCACAGAGCAACAGCGTCAATATGTGTTGAAAGCTATGAGTACACTGCCCAAGGATGCGGGGTATGATTCTACGGAGTACTACGATAGTTATGTCAAGTTCCTGTTTTTTGGAGATAGTAGGGCACCCATTCAGGGCGAGATGAAAATATACAATAAGATCGGCCAGGCTTATGGTACTTTGACGGACTGCGCTTATGTGTACGATTCGTCTACAGGTGTGGAGTTTCTAGTGACAGTAACTATGATCGTCAATCAAAATGGAATCTTCAATGACAATCAGTATGAGTATGATCAGATTGGGATGCCATTTTTAGCGACGCTCGGTCAAGCGTTGTACGATTGGGAATTGAAGCACTGAGTTGATCTTTTCAGATGAAAGATGTTAATTCAATATTAAGTGATTGTGTTACTTTATTGATTTTATATCTGTACAAATTATCCTTTGGTTAAACCCTGTTTTCGATAGTAGAATAACTGATAGAGCGAGCTTCATTTGTGGCAATAATATAATCTGCTATGAAAAGAAAATCCATTTTATTTCTCGTATCTGTATTGGCGTCTATTTCGATTAGTGCGCAGGTAGGCACGTCTGATAGTACGGATTTTGTGGTGACCTCAGGGGAGACTATTCGCGGAGTGGTGAAAGTCAACTTGGAGCGAAATGACCTCATGATACGTTCAGGACGACATATCTATAACTGGACGGCTGACAAGGTGGATCAGGTGTCTGTTCTTGATCCGAGTACTGGAGAGCGACATGAGTATCTGACTGGCGGTTTTGGGATGAATGAAGGCTCTTTCTTTTTTGAGGTGCTGTCTGTAGGACAGATCGTGCTACTCTACCGAGAGGGGTTGAAGTTTAGCCAATATGACGAAACGACATATCCACCTTTCTATATTTTGCAAGATGGCGTGCTGCATTCTCTAGCACAAAATAAAAAGGAATTCATGAGTTTGTTTGATGGAGATTATGCATCAGAGATGTCTGATTATTTTAAATCCAATGATGTTGATATTTCGGATCGAATGAAATTAAAGCAGATGTTCACTCATTACAATGCTAAATTTTCAATCCCAGATCACTACTACGTGACTAATCGATAGTCTGTTTTATGGCAGTTGATAGTTTGATTTAACAGTCATTCCCTGCCCTTTATATCCATACCATTTCAGGTACTGAAGTCCTATGTTTGTTAGGCACTCCGACAGGTGTCGGGGACTAATAAGCCCAGTGCCGTATGAATGAAAACATCCTAAGATCGTATGATATAGAGCGTCACCTTCTCGACGAGGTGTTTGAGCATGGAGGGGATATCCGAAAGCCATACCAGCGGCTCTTTGAGTATTTTAACAAGTACAGTGCGGAGGATTTTAAGCGGGTGAACGAGGCTACAAAGCTGTCCTTTCTCATGCAAGGAATTACTTTCGCTACCTACGCTGAGAACCCAAAAGGGACGGAAAGAATCTTTCCGTTTGACCTCATGCCTCGGGTGATCACTGCCAAAGAGTGGGAGAGGTTAGAGGAAGGCTTGATCCAGCGCAATGTAGCTATCAATCTTTTCCTTAAAGATATCTACAATGACAAGAAAATACTGCGAGACAAAGTCGTGCCCGCGGAATTGATATTCTCTTCAGCCAATTATAACAAGTACATGGTGGATTTTGAACCGCCTGGTGGTGTGTACAATCACATCTCAGGGACAGATCTGATTAAACATAGTGATGGTAACTTTTATGTCTTGGAGGACAATGTGAGGTGTCCATCTGGGGTGAGTTATGTGCTGAGTAACAGAGATGCACTGAAGAAGGCACTGTCCGTGCTGTTTAAAGAACTTAAGGTTGGGACGGTTTTCGATTATCCTGCTGCATTGGCCACCTGTATGCACTCCGTAGCACCTGATGGTGTAGATGCCGCGACCTGTGCTGTGCTGACACCAGGGATATATAATTCGGCCTACTACGAGCATAGCTTTTTGGCTCAGAGTATGGGTTTGGAGTTGGTGGAAGGTCGTGATTTGTTCGTAGATAAGGGGTTTCTGTACATGAAAACTATCTATGGGAAGAAGAAACTCGATGTGCTCTATCGCCGAATAGATGATGAGTTTCTTGATCCTATGGTTTTCAATCCGAACTCTATGCTGGGTGTGCCAGGTCTGATGGACGTGTACCGCCAGGGCAATGTTAGTTTGATCAATGCACCAGGGACTGGTGCATCTGATGACAAGGCTGTGTATTCGTACATGCCCGAGATCATCAAATACTACCTCGGAGAAGATGCCATTCTCCAAAATGTCCATACCTATCAGTGTGAGAAACCTGCTGAGATGGATCATGTACTCAATCATATCGAAGAGTTGGTCGTCAAGCCCGTGGATCAAAGTGGTGGCTATGGGATTTTTGTAGGTAACTGCGCTAGCAAAACGGAGTGTGACGAGATGAGGGCCAAAATCAAAAGCGATCCGAGAGAGTATGTGGCACAGCCGATTATGAACCTGTCATCTCACTCGACCTATATCGACGAGACCAGTCAGTTCGAGCCTCGCCATGTAGATCTTAGGACTTTTACTTTGATGGGAAAGGACTATCAGTTTGTGCTCAAAGGAGGACTAACGAGAGTGGCCTTGAAGCGGGGGAGTTTGATTGTGAACTCGTCCCAGGGAGGTGGCGCCAAGGATACTTGGGTAGCCGAAGTTTAAACAAGGGAAAACAAGAAGATATGCTAGCAAGAGTTGCAAATAACCTGTATTGGTTTGGTAGATACATAGAGCGTGCTGAGCACCTGAGTCGCTATTTGAATATTCAATATTTCTCCGCATTGGATACCAGTTCGGATCTACAGAGAGACCTGGCACTCAAGAGTATCATCAATATGGTTGGGCTCGAAGGAGATGTAGCGTCCTATGATTTCGAAGAGGATATCTTGGTGGCTGTGGCAATGGATGAACATAACAATGCATCCATCAAGTCCTGTATGCATTTTGCCAGAGAGAATGCTCGTGGAGCACGGGATTTGATATCTATAGAGGTGTGGAACGCTATCAATAAGTTTTATCGTTTTATTCATGACTATCCAGAGGACTTTTACAAGACTAAGGGACTCTATGATTTTACTAATACCACCATAGAAAACTGCGCGATCATTAAGTATAGGGTAGAGTCTACCATGTTGCATGATGAAATCTGGGCTTTTGTCAAAATGGGGTTTCATATAGAACGAGCCATACAGATCAATCGAATTTTGATTAGCAAGTTTACCGATATAGATCGGATTGATGACATGAAGGTGAGTCAGTCGGTAGCCAGTTTTCAACTAGGAACATTGCTCAAGTCTGCCGAAGGATTGGATATGTATCATAGAGAGTATTCTATCATGCCTAAACGCAAGGAGGCATTAGAGTTTATGGTGTTGAACGCTAGATTTCCGCGATCGATATCTTATAATGTAACCGCTCTACAGCAGTACTTGCTGTTGGTGGGACTGAGCAAAGAGACTAAAAAGAACTCGATAGAGTGGAGTATTGGTCGAATGAGTGAGCGCTTGAAATATCAGACGGTAGAAGAATTCGAGAAAGAACCGTTGGTTTTTTTGAATGAAACTTTGGCCTATTTGAATGATCTCAATGATTTACTGAACAAGGAATATCTGAATTACTAAATATATGTCCATCTATCAGGTTAGTTACCAAACGACCAATTCCTATGAGCACTTGGTCAAAGAAGCACTGTTTTCTTTATTGGTTTTGCCAGTAGCAGATGATTGTCAATCATTCGTATCTTATAGTGTTGATTGCAATCTGCAGAGACAACATTACCTACAGCCTAACTTGTATGGCTTTGATCAGTTGATGTTTCGTGTCGATCATAGTTTTGATCAGTTGAGTATCATAGTCAATAGTACGGTAGAGGTAGCAGAGATCAATCCTTTTGATTTTGAAAAACAAAGTCTGACCGATGAAAATGCCATGATGGAATCGTTGGATTTCAAGGTAACTTATCAGCCTTTCCTTTTTCAGTCTCAGTCTACTCGTATCAATTTGTCGAGACTTAGTCCTGAGATGACTAAGTCTGTATCTGTGAAGTGTGTGGATTTTCTTCAGTTTCTAAATGCCTATATCTATAAGAATTTCAAATTCGATGATGACGTGAATAGTTTGCTCAATACCCCCACGTCTACTTGGGAGAAAAAGCAAGGGGTTTGTCAGGATTTTGCACAGTTTTTTATTGCGGTCTGTCGAGCCAATAATATTCCAGCACGCTATGTGTCTGGCTATTTAAATCAGGGTGAAGGGCACATCGGTAGTGCGATGCTGCATGCTTGGGTGGAGGTTTTTATACCAGGACTAGGGTGGCAGGGGTATGATCCGACTAATAACCTCTTGCGAGACAGTCATTATATCAAAGTTTGCCACGGAGTAGACTATGAAGATTGTTCGCCGATCAAGGGGATTCTTAATACGCAAGGTGATAATTTTACGGAATACAAAGTAGAAGTAACCCAACAATAATATCCATGACCTACTGCCTAGGAATCAAAGTAAAGCAAGGGCTTTTGGCACTTGCCGATACACGAATGACTTCAGGATCCGAAACCACTACGGGCAAGAAGTATTATCTTTATACTAAGGACAAACAAGCCTTATTTCTGATGACATCTGGTTTGAGGTCGGTACGGGACAAGGCTCTAGTGTATTTTAGAGAGGTGGTCGAAGGAGACAAAAATGACTTCACCAAGATATATCAAGTCGCCAATGCATTCGGTGAGCAAATCAAAAAGGTCGCCAAGGAAGATAAAAAGTCTCTTGCAGAGTCGGGGTTACAATTCAATCTACACGCCATCGTAGGTGGGCAGTTGTCAGGAGATACCGAGCATCGGTTGTTTTTGATCTACCCTGAGGGCAACTGGATCGAAGTAGGTGAGGGATCCCCATTCATTATTATAGGGAACTCTGGATATGGTAAGCCTATTTTGCGTCGGACATTGACCAAAGACGCTACACTGCAGTTTGCACTCAAAACGGGCTTTTTGTCGTTTGATTCTACCCGTGTCAGTGCTAATGATGTCGATTTTCCGATCGATGTACTCAAGTATGAGCACAACAGTTTTGAGATCAAGCACCATCGCTACGAATTGACGGATATGCATGCAGTCTCTGAGTTTTGGGGAGAGCAACTGACTAACGCGATCAAGCAGGTACCAGAGGATTGGATCAAAGAATCTTTATAGGGTCATGGACAAGGTGATTTCTTATCAATATTATAAATGCCCTGTGGGCGAGCTGATTATTGGAGCCTATGATGGACAATTGTGTATTTGCGATTGGCGCTATAGGAAGATGCGGAGTACTGTTGACAAGCGAATTATGACGCTACTGAAAGCAGAGATGGTAGAAGAAGACTCACCAGTGATAGCCAAATGTATCACGCAGTTGGAAGGGTACTTCGCTAGAAGCCTCAAAGAGTTTGATTTGCCTTTGCTGATGGTAGGTTCAGCGTTTCAGCAGTCCGTATGGGAGGCTTTGGTGGCTGTGCCTTATGGCCGGACAGTCAGCTATCTAGAACTGGCTCGCCAACTAGAAAATGAAGGTGCTATTCGTGCAGTGGCGTCCGCTAATGGCGCCAATGCGTTAGCCATCATCGTACCCTGTCACCGGATTATCGGTAGTGATGGGGATTTGACGGGCTATGCGGGAGGTTTGCCCGCCAAAAAGAAGCTTCTGGAGCTAGAAGGAATGAGTCGTCAGACGCAGCTATTTTAAGTATGTGCCAGTCATATATTATGTTCACAGTATCTTAACAGTGTTTTTTCTGCTAATCTTCAGCTTTGTCGTAATCTTGTCTTAAGCATTAAAAATGAAGAGTTTGCAGCTATGGAGTTATTCAAAGGACTATCGGGGAAGTTCATTATATCCTATGTTTTGACGGTTGTATTTGGGGTCTGGACTTATTTTGCATTTCAGAATATCAATCGCTACGAAAGTCTCAAAGACAGTCTTCAGGCCATTCATCTTGGGCTACTTCAGGCACGTCAGTTTGAGCATGAGTTTTTAACCAAAGATTTTCGAGATGTCGGTTTTTTAGAGACGGGAAAGAGTGATAATCTGATCGAGAATAAAAAATTAATCGATAGTGTATTGTCTATTGGACAGGAAATGAAGGTTCGGCAGATGTTTCCTATGGAGAAGATGGATACCATATCTATGTTGCTTCGAGAATACTCTAAGACACTATCAAGGCTGGCTGGACAAATGCAGCACCGAGGTTTTAAAGATCATGGGATCGAAGGTCGATTGAGGGCCGCGATTCATGATGTGGAAGATGCTGACTATGATTATGATAAATCGTTGATGTTGATGCTGAGACGTCACGAGAAAGATTTTTTTCTCAGACATGATCTGAAATACCTTCAAAAGTTTAATGATGGAATAGTTGATTTGAGAGAGGAAATAAGCCGATCCGAAGGTCAAAACTCCGAAAAACAAGTAGCGATTCTCAAAAACATTACGACCTACCAGAAGCTCTTCAACGAGATTGTCGGGATCTATGAAGTGATCGGTCTCGATGAGGGGGATGGTTTGCAGGGAGAGTTAAATGCTATAGCCTCTTCGTTAGCAGTGTCGGTGAATGAACTCATCATCAGTGTAGGAGAGAAGGCTGACCGAAAAGTCCAGCACAACATCATAGCTGTGGTTGCACTCATGATTGTGATCATAGGGATTGGTGTAGTGATTCTTTATGTTCATATTTTCAAAATCACTAGAAACATCAATATAATTAACGATAGTGCGCGAAAGTTGGCCAATGGCCGTTTTCCAGAATTGGCGCATGTCAATTCTCGTGACGAACTAGGCAAGGCGCATACCTCATTTAATGAGTTGATTGATGGATTGAAGAGTAAAACGCAGTTTGCACTAGAGGTGGGGCAAGGACATCTCAATTCTGAACTGGAACTGTTGGGCAAGAAGGATCAGTTGGGTAAATCGCTTATCGAACTAAAAGATAACCTGAAGCGGGCCATTATTGAGATACATCAGGTCGTACGCCAGGCAGGCAAGAACGGAGCGCTGGATACTAGGGTGTCTCTAGATGATAAATTAGGTGTGTGGGAAGACTTTAGTAAAGCGATTAATAAGCTTTTAGAGTCTTTGACGATACCATTCGAAACAGTGAACCACATTGTTAGTGATATGGCAGAGGGGGATTTTACAACGAGATTCGAGGGAGAGCCTAAAGGAGAAGTGAAAAAGCTCGCTGATAATCTCAATGCATCTCTGGATAAACTGAATGAAATGTTGCGGGTGATTACTGATCGAGCAGAGCAAATTGACGACTCGTCCTCAGCGATGCTCGTTTCTAATCGAGAGATGACTAGTAGTACAGCGGAGATCGCTACTGCGACTTCTCAGATGAGTGCAGGAGCACAAAATCAAGTATTAAAGGTAGACGAGTCCTCTAGCTTAGTTGAAGCAGTATTGCGTTCGTCAGATGATATGAGAGAACGATCAGAGACGATCAACCGTGCGGCAAAGGCAGGTTTCGAGAATAGCGAGAAAGGAGCAGAGATGGCACGCGAAATGGTTCGAAGCGTTGCGCAAATTTCTTCCTACACCAGTGAGGCCAATAAGTCCATGGACGTATTGATCGATCGCTCCAAGGAGATCAATCGAGTACTGAAGGTGATGAACGGAATTTCTTCACAAACCAATCTATTGGCACTGAATGCAGCCATAGAGGCAGCTCAGGCGGGCGAAAGTGGACGAGGGTTCGCTGTAGTGGCGGAGGAGATCCGAAAGCTTGCGGAGGATTCTAAGAATGCAGCGAAGGAAATAGAGGTCTTGGTCTCAGGAGTCGAGAATGACACCCTGTCTGCCTCATCTGTTATCGCTAAGATGGATCAGTCGGTACAGTCTGGAGAGACGATCTCTCGAGAGGCTGAGGATGTGTTTGTGCAAATTTCAAAAGCCTCTGCCAATACGCTTTCTTTATCTCAAGGAATACTAGAGTCATCAGCGCTACAAAAGCAGGACATCAGTAAGATAGTAGAGATTACAGAGACCATCGTCGTGATCGCAGAAGAAACGGCGGCAGGCACAGAGCAGGTAGCCTCTTCAGCAGAGGAGTTATCTCTGGGCATGCATGACTATAATGCACGCTCACAGCAGTTGTCTGATATAGCGAATGAACTGAGGGAGATGCTTAGCCAGTTCAGAATTCATGCACAGTCAGCTCCAGTAGAGTTAAGTAGCGGTGATCGTAAGAGTGAAGCGATGAGCAAATACGAGGAGCCGGAGTTGGTATGAGTCGATAGCGTATGAAAAAAGCCCAGATCAAATCTGGGCTCCGCAATGCTATTAAAAGTTAAATATCTTAATTAAACTGCCTTTACACTGACAGCATTTAATCCTTTTTTACCTTCTTTTAATTCGAATTCTACTTGGTCGCCTTCTTTTACATCGTCAACCAAACCTGAGACATGTACGAAGTATTCTTTCTTAGTCTCGTCATCAATAACAAATCCATATCCTTTGGATTCATTAAAGAACTTTATTGTACCGTTATTCATTGTATTAATTGTTATTACTTTACCAAGGTAAGGTTTTTTGTTTATTTACAAGAACAATAATAATTTTTTTCAAACTCAAATTTTAATAAGCACCAAGGCTTTGAATATGGTGAAACCATCATAATAGTGTCGGTGATGTTTACAGAATGTTGAAACAGTAGTGTTGTTTAATGCGATTGGATTAGCGTAGTTTTAGTTGGCTATGTTAGGTTGCTAACTGAGGTGTTAGAATTTTTAATCATAGATATATGACAATGAAAAATGGACTATTCATGTGGGTCGTTTGGTTTGGATTGATAGGTTTGGCTGGTGGATGTGCTATGTCTCAGGATACTTGTCGTCAGCTATTGGTAGCGGCAGAGTCGGAGGTGTATGATGTGATCGTCGTGCCTGGGATTCCCTATGAGGATGGTGAATGGGATATGCTGATGCGAGGGCGGGTGTTTTGGGGTAAGTATCTCTATGATCGTGGGATTGCCAAAAATATTATGTTTTCGGGATCGTCGGTCTATTCTCCTCATTATGAGTCGAAGATCATGGCTTTGTATGCGCAGGCACTGGGTGTGCCAGATAGTGTGATATATACGGAGATTAGAGCGGAACATAGTACTGAAAACATCTATTATTCGCATAAAAAGGCGAATAATCTCGGATTTAAAAAAATAGCTTTGGTGACTGATCCCTTCCAGTCCAAAATGCTCAAGAGCTTTATTAAAAAACAGGTAGATCCTGAAATCGGCATCATTCCTTTCGTCTATGATACATTGAGTATGCTGAATGTTGATTCGATACAGGTGACTATTGTGGATTCTACGGCGTATAACCCTGATTTTGTATCTATAAAAGAAAGAGAGTCCTTCTGGAAAAGGTTTAGAGGGACTAGAGGAAAAAACTTGAATGAGTCTTATTATAAAGACGGGGATTTAGAAAATGATGCGAAATAAAAGAGGACATCTTAGCTAAGATGTCCTCTTTTTAGTGATTGGTCTGGGGCTCGAACCCAGGACCCACGCCTTAAAAGGGCGTTGCTCTACCAACTGAGCTAACCAATCGTATCTCTACGAATGAGAATAAAAAAACTTGGCACGTTAACCAAGTCTAGTGATTGGTCTGGGGCTCGAACCCAGGACCCACGCCTTAAAAGGGCGTTGCTCTACCAACTGAGCTAACCAATCGACTTTTTGCAAAAGAATTTCGTATTTTGTACTCCATTCCCTTATTTTGCGGTTGCAAATGTAGGTAGCTGATGACAAAAAAACAAAACATATTATCCAATTTTATAATAATCGTTTTTGCGATTTTCATAACTCATTCATTAACAGCACAAGAGTCCCAATTAAGAGTGCAATTGAGTCATGCTGATTCGCTCTTTAAGGAAGGGAAGTACACTGAGTCCTTCGAGGTATATAACCAGTTGTTGCAGAAAGAAGGGCATGCTACCCCTCAAATGTTGATGAAAATGGCTTACATCAAAGAAGGTTTGGGGAATCACAGCGAAGCACTTTTGTATCTCAATAAATATTATCTCATGACCTCTAACAAGAATGCCCGTAACAAAATGGCGGAACTGGCAGAGGAAGAAAATCTAGAGGGGTACAAAGTGACAGATTACGATTTTTTCAAAGGGCTACTCAATAGTCACTTCCTGTGGGTTAATGTCGTTGTGATTTCTATTGCATTTCTGTTGTTTGCGATCGTCGTGTATCGTCGGTTTTGGACGAAGATCAATGCGCTACCTTATGCGATCAGTATGTGTGTGGTGCTATTGCTATTGTTTTTTGTGTCCAACTATGAGTTGGATATTCGTCAAGTGATCATTGCAGATGACTATGTGTACCTGATGGATGGGCCATCGGCAGGTTCAGACTTAGTAGAGGTGATTCAGAAGGGGCATAGACTTACGATCCTTGATGAAGATGAGGTATGGGTCAAAGTAGCGTGGAAAGATCAGGAGGCGTACGTAAAGCAGTCCAAAGTACTGAAAGTTATTTGATCAGGCTGGGGTCTTCCTTGGTCATGACGCGGTAGACAGTGTTGTCCATCCATGTAGGGAATCGCTTGTTGAGAAAAATGAGCGCTTTGCCGAGTAGTGTCAGTGTGACATTGCGTTTTCTTTTGTGCTGCGCCTTGTAGATGTGCGCTGCTACAGTTGCTGCATCCATCAGGGTATTCTCTTTTTTGTGCGATTCGTTGCGGATGTTGCCATCTGGACCTAGGGCATTGGTGCGAATGTTCGATTCGGTATAACCTGGACTAATCGTCAGGATGTGCACCCCTCGTTTCATGACTTCTACCCGAAGTGATTCGAAAAAGCCTTCCATGGCGAATTTGGAGGCGGAATATGCACTACGGCCTGGAGTGCCACGTTGACCGTTGATGGAGGAGATGCCGACGATGGAACCCTGAGTGGCTATGATGTGGGGAAGCGCATATTTGACATAGTTGATTGTACCCATGAAATTGACGCGCATGACACGCTCAAAAACCTTTAAATCGACATCTTCAAAAAGTGCCTTCATCGATATCCCAGCGTTACAGATGAGTACGTCGATTTTGCCAAATCTATCGATAGCCTGCTCGATGACTTGTTTTGCAGCAGCCTCTTCTTCGACAGGTGCTACTAGACCTAGACAGTCTATTCCGTCTGACTGCCACTGGGCTGTCAGCTCACTAACCTTAGCTGCATCGCGACCTGTAAAAATGACTTGATAGCCTTTGCTACCGTAGTATTCTACGCAAGCTTTGCCTATGCCCGATGTGCCGCCAGTTATAATTAAAGTTTTCTGCATTTTTAGTTGTCTGAAGAAGTCTGCTCTAAAATCTATGAGTGCAAAAGTAGCGCATGTATTTGAGATCAGATAAGAAACCTATCGAAGGTCGAATTTAGCAAGACTTCTGTTGAAACTAATCTTTTAAACCGCGGTAATTTCATCTAATTTTGCGGCTCATGGCAAGAAGAAAAAAGCAAATCAGGCTGGACAATTTAAAGGTTGAGGCCGTAGTAGCAGAAGGGAAAAGTCTCGCACGACACGACGGACAGGTGGTGTTTGTCAAAGGAGCAGTACCTGGCGATGTGGTGGATGTAAATATTACCAAAAAGCGAAAGGCGTTCATGGAGGGGACTCCCATTCAGTTTCATCAGTACTCTGACCTCAGAGTGGATGCTGTATGCGACTACTTCGGTACCTGTGGAGGGTGTAAATGGCAGCATATGGGTTATCACTCTCAGTTGGAGTTCAAGCAGCAGCAGGTACAGGACAGTTTGGAAAGAATCGCTAAGGTGGAGTTGCCAGCTGTTGCACAGATCGTGGGATCGGAGAAGACGCTGCGATATAGAAATAAGCTAGAGTTCACTTTCTCGAATAGGAAATGGCTCACCAAGGAGCAGATCGAAACCGAGGCAGATATCAATCGAAATGGTTTGGGTTTTCATATCCCTGGTTTGTTTGACAAGGTAGTGGATGTAGACACCTGTCACTTGATGGAGGAGCCTACGAATGCTGTGAAGAATGCAGTGAGAGCCTATGCGTTGGATTATGGGTTGACTTTTTTTGATATCAGAGAGCAACATGGGCTGTTACGCAACTTGATGATTCGGATGACCGATCACGGCGATGTGATGGTGTTGTTGCAGTTTTTTGAGCCAGATATGGAGGCGATAGAAGGGTTGATGTCACATCTACAGGAGAAGTTTCCAGAGATCACTTCGCTGCTCTATGTAATTAACCAAAAGAAGAATGATACCATCTTTGATCAAGAGATCGTGGTGTTCGCGGGCAAGGATCATATCATCGAAACGATGGGAGATCTGCAGTTTAAAATCGGAGCTAAGTCGTTTTATCAAACCAACTCTGCCCAGGCCAAAGTTTTGTATGATCATACACTAGACTTTGCAGATTTGTCTCAGGATGACCTAGTATATGACCTTTACACAGGGACGGGTACGATAGCGAACTACTGTGCGAACCAGGCCAAAAAAGTGATAGGGATAGAGTATGTAGAGGATGCCATCAAGGATGCTTTTGTCAACTCGGAGGTCAATGGGATTACAAATACGGACTTTTTCGCAGGAGATATGAAGGATGTGCTCAACGATGCGTTTGTTGCGAAGCATGGTGCACCTGATGTGATTATTACTGATCCACCTAGAGCAGGGATGCACGAAAATGTCGTAGATATGATCTTGCGTTTGTCTCCTAAGAAAGTGGTGTATGTGAGCTGTAACCCTGCTACACAGGCCAGGGATATTGCACTGATGGATGGTCAATATCAAGTGACTAAGGTTCAGCCAGTCGACATGTTTCCGCATACGCATCATGTGGAGAATATTGTATTATTAGAATTGAGAGGATAAAAAAAACAGCGTTGGTTTAGTGTCTATGACATGGATACGCTGATTCTCCTAAGTAATTCAAATGTTGGAAGAGAGCGCCCGCCTAAAATACTTTTTTACCAACATTGAGATCGTGACAGGAGAGTTGTAATTGTCAGTTTCTATGCCTCTTTCGTTTTTAAGTCCGGACTTAAAAACGAAAGAGGCATTTTTATGATACATGAATGATGCTAGGCTCTATCTGGTGTTATGCCTGATAAAGTATAGTCGTGTCTACAGTGTAATGCTTTATCGTCCTATGTGTAAGGCATCTTCGTCTTTTAAGGTGGAGAATTTACGCATTGCTGTAGAGGGGCTATTGCGTTTTTTTGGGTGTGTCACACTTACTTCTAATGAAAACCTATATCTACATTCGAGAGATGTTTTCTATTCTCCCACTTCTCACCATTTCCTTTATAGTCTACATGTTTTTTGATGCTTTTTCACGAATCCCGATCTAGGAGTAAGGGGATAATTGTGTCGTTTTTGTGTCAAAAATTCTCATTTATGGGAGCTTTTTGTAGTGTTGTGGTAAAAAGTGTAGAGAAGTGGTGAATTATGGAGAAAATGTTTTAGGTTTGTAGTGGTGGTTTATATTTTTCTATAACTCTATGGCTTTTTTTACAAGCGAATATGAGTGTAAGTTAGATGCTAAGGGTAGGTTGGCTTTACCTGCGAAGATTAAAGCAAACCTGCCCGAAGTATCTGGCAATGAACTCGTTGTGATGAAGGGCTTTGACCCGAACTTGGTGGTTTACACTATGCTTGAGTTTAAAAAAATTCAGAGCAAGTTCGCGTCATTGAGTGATTTTGATACAGACCAGCGAAGATTGAAAAGAAACTTTTTCCGCAGTGTTGCTCCCGTAGAACTAGACAGTGCAGGACGTTTTTTGATTCCAAAAGCATGGATTGATCATGCCAAGTTAGAGAAGAACGTGACTGTGATAGGTACAGGCAGTACAGTGGAAATCTGGAATCCTGACCTGTACGATGATTATTTGATTGCCGACAGTGAGGAATATTCGGATTTGGCCAAAAAATTCCTAGATGAATGAGTGAGTATCATAACCCTGTAATGCTGAGAGAATGTGTCGAGGGGTTGGATATCAAATCAGATGGGATCTATATAGACGTCACCTTTGGGGGCGGAGGACACAGCCAGGAGATTCTAAAACACATAGGTACAGACGGTAGGTTATTTGGTTTTGATCAAGATGATGATGCCAGAGCCAATGCCGATCAAATAGAGCATCGTTCTTTCACTTTCGTACAGTCCAATTTCAGATACCTTAAAAAATATCTCCGACTACATGGGGTCACCCAAGTAGATGGGATATTGGCTGATTTGGGCGTTTCGTCTCATCAGTTCAATACCCCAGGTCGCGGTTTTTCGACGCGATTCGATGGGCCACTCGATATGAGAATGGATACCTCTCAGGCTATATCGGCCAAAGAAGTTATTAATGAATATGATGAAAAGGCACTCCACAAAATCCTCGGCCAATACGGGGAAGTGAAGAATGCCAAAACACTCGCAGCAGCGATCGTGACGGCTAGAGGTCAGCGACCTATGGAGACGATAGGGGAGTTTTTGGATGCGATTAGAAAGTTCGCCCCGCGAGGGAGGGAGAATAAATATTTCGCTCAGGTTTTTCAGGCGATCCGAATAGAGGTCAACGAAGAACTGAAAGCACTGGAGGAGTTCTTGGTACAAAGTGCCGAGGTGCTCAAAGAAAATGGGAAACTGGTCATCATGTCCTACCACTCGCTGGAGGATAGAATGGTCAAGAATTATATTAACAAAGGGAAGTTTTATGGTGAGGTGGAAAAGGACTTGTATGGCAATCAGATCAAGCCACTCCAAGCACTCACTAGAAAACCTATCGTAGCAAGTGATAATGAAATAAATGAAAACAACAGGGCACGCAGTGCCAAATTGAGAATAGCAGAAAAAATCTAAAAATGGCATCCAACACCTACAAAAACCCCGATCCTACCAAAACTGGTAAGAGAAGTTTTTTTTCGCTGCTGGAGAGTTTCATCAACGTGGAGAAACTCTTTGAGAATGGTCTGCCTATACAGTTCTTGATGCCTATTCTCTATACGACTGTCCTGTGTATCTTTTATATCGGTAACCTGCACTTTGCTGAAAAAAACATCCGAAAAATATCCAAACTACGTGTAGAAGTAGAAGACCTCAGAGCGGATTTTACCACGCTAAAGGCTGACTACATGTTCACGAGTAAACAATCCGAAGTGGCTAAAAAAGCCAACAAGCACGGATTGAAGGAAAGTATTGATCCTCCATACAAAATCGTATTGCACGCCAATGACTAATCGCCTGACCATATTGCTCAGAGTGCGAATAGCCTATGTATTCGTCTTGCTGTTTTCGTTTGGCATCCTGTACAAGATCGTCAGGATACAAACTGTGGATGGGGGTAAGTGGAAGAAAAAGGCGGAGGCGATCGGACTACAGTACCGAAATGTCAAAGCTACTCGTGGCAATATCTATTCTGACAATGAGAGCTTGCTTGCTACCTCGTTACCGTTCTACAAACTAGCGATAGACCCTTCTATCGCTTCGGACAAGGTGTTTAAGTCAGGGATTGATAGTCTGTCACGTCTGTTGTCGCGACATTTCAAAGACCTATCCGCACAAGATTACAAACGGCGAATCAATGACGCAAGAATAGAAGGTAGGCGTTACCTGCGGCTCAATCGCCAGAAGATAAATTATCTGGCAAAAAAGGAAATGAACGATTGGCCCATCTTTCGAGAAGGGCGAATGAAAGGCGGGGTATTGTATGAAAAGGTGGATGAAAGATTTCACCCTTTTTCGTATTTAGGGTATAGAACCATAGGGACGACAGATGAAGAGAACAGAGGAGTAGTAGGGTTGGAGTATAGCTTTAATCAGTACCTCATGGGCAAGAGTGGAAAGGCTCTTTATCAGAAGTTTTCTGGAGGGAGTTGGAAACCTGTATTTGATGGTACAGAGGTCAAACCTCAAAATGGACTGGATATCGTATCGACGATCAATGTGGATCTACAGGACGTGGCTGAGTCAGCACTCGTCAAGGCACTCTATGCCAATGATGCGGACTATGGCTGTGTCGTGGTGATGGAAGTTGCCACAGGGGAGATCAAAGCGATATCTAACCTAAGCAAGAACAGTCGCGGAGAATACTGGGAGAATTACAACTATGCAGTAGGTAGTCAGGGGTCACGTGAGCCTGGGTCTACCTTCAAACTAGCGAGTATGATCGCACTCTTCGAGGAGTCGCGCATCAGCCTGTTGGATACAGTGGATACTGGTGATGGCGAAATGGCATTTTATGATCAGGTGATGAAGGATCACAAGCCAGGAGGTTATGGAAAACTTTCAGTGCAAGAGGTGTTCGAAAAATCATCTAACATCGGTACCGCTAAGTTGATAGTCGATGAGTTCGGAGACAATCCTAAACGATATACTGATCTGCTGGAGAAAATGGGATTGACGAAACCACTGGGTTTCCAGATGGTAGGAGAGGGTAAACCGTACATCAAGACACCAGAAGATTCTACTTGGTCGGGGGTGTCACTGCCTTGGATTTCTCATGGCTATGAGTTGACCATGACACCTCTGCATACGCTGACACTATACAATGCGGTCGCAAACAATGGTAAAATGATACAGCCGCTGATCGTCAAGCAAGTGAAGACTGCGGACCGCGTAGTAGAGGAGTTTAAATCCAAAGTCATCAATCCTAAAATCTGCTCAGACATCACGTTGGTCAAGGTCAAAGAAATGCTCGAAGGAGTGGTGACACGAGGTACAGCGAGCAATATCAGTGATTCATATTATCAGATAGCGGGTAAGACCGGAACAGCAAAGCATGTAGTTAATGGTCGTTACACGAGCAAATATTATACTTCATTTGCGGGCTATTTTCCAGCAGAGAAGCCGAAATACAGTGCAATAGTTGTGATTGACAACCCGAAGAGCTACCGCATTTACGGTAGTGATGTAGCGGCTCCCGTTTTCAAGGACATAGCGGACAAAATCTATGCGATCGATATGGAGCTAAACAATCCTTTTGAAGGGAAGGAAGTGATGGCTGGGATATTCCCTGTGATCAGAGCTGGTCATCAGGAAGAGCTGAAAGAAATCTGTAATGAGTTTGGGATATCAAATCACATCAAGGGTGAGGCAACATGGACTAAGGCGAGTATTTCTAACAATGCCATTGCATGGAAGCCGCTCAAATATCAAGACACAGTCGTGCCAGATGTACGTGGGATGACGCTGCGGGATGCACTTTTCATCTTAGAAAATAAACACATCAAAGTGAAGTATTCGGGACTGGGTCGTGTGACTGATCAGTCCGTTTTGCCTGGGGTACGAATCAATGATGATTTGAGTATAGAATTAAAATTAGGATAGTTGAAGTTACTAAAGGACATATTGTACAACGTCAATCTAACATCGGTTTCAGGTAATATGAATCTCGATATCACTGACGTGTGTTTTGACTCTAGAGCGGTCAAAGAGGGTAGTCTTTTCGTAGCAGTCAAAGGGACGCAGGTCGATGGGCATGACTATATTGATAAGGCTATAAAGAGCGGAGCAGTCGCTATTGTATGCGAAGAGATGCCACTTTTGCCAGACATGAGTGTGACTTTCGTCGCGACGGCCAATACGCATACCGCACTCGGCGTGATAGCTGCCAACTTCTACGACAACCCTTCTAGGAAACTTAAGCTAGTGGGTGTGACAGGGACCAACGGTAAGACTACAACGGTGACACTCCTGTACAGTTTGTTTAGATCCTTGGGCTACAGTGTCGGGTTGCTGTCTACAGTGGAAAACAAGATCAATGATCGTGTGATTAAAGCGAGTCATACCACGCCTGACCAGGTGTCGCTCAACAGGCTCCTCAGTGAGATGGTCGAGGAGAAATGCCAAGTGGCTTTTATGGAAGTGAGCTCGCATGCCATAGATCAGGGCCGAATAGCTGGACTGGAGTTTACTGGCGCAGTATTCATGAATATCAGTCACGATCATCTGGACTATCACAAAACCTTTGACAATTATATCCAGACCAAAAAGAAATTGTTTGACAACCTGCCATCTTCGGCATTTGCTCTGGTGAACCTAGATGACAAGCGTGGGCAGGTCATGCTCCAAAATACCAAAGCGACTCAGTACGCTTTTGGATTGAAATTCATGACCGATTATAAGGCCAAGGTGATCACCAATAGCTACCAAGGCTTGGAGTTGGATATCAATGGCCAGAGTGTGTGGTTTAGGCTGATTGGCAAATTCAATGCATACAATCTACTCGCGGCTTTTGCTGTAGCAGATATACTGCAGGAGGAGCCAAGCGAAGTGCTAATGATGCTCTCCGGAATAGAAACAGCACCAGGACGCTTTGAGGCAGTCAATGCCAATTCGGAGGTCATGGCGATCGTGGACTATGCACATACGCCAGATGCCTTGGAAAATGTGCTACAGACCATAGATAGTTTTCGATCAGGAAACGAAAAGGTCATTACAGTAGTAGGCTGTGGAGGAGACCGTGATAAGGACAAAAGACCCGTCATGGCGTCTATAGCAGCTAAGTGGAGTGACAAAGTCATTTTTACTGATGATAATCCTCGCACCGAAAACCCAGACAAAATCATCAAGGATATGATGGGAGGCGTAGGGCCGAGCATGGTGCGAAAGGCGCTTGTCATCAGAGACCGAAAAGAAGCGATTAAGACGGCCTGCTCTATGGCAGACAGTCAAGATATAATCCTCGTAGCAGGAAAAGGACACGAAACCTATCAGGAAATCAATGGAGTCAGACATGATTTTGATGATAGAGCGGTATTGAAAGAAATGTTAGAATTATTCAAGGATTAGCGGATGTTATACTACCTATTTGATTATCTCGAAAGTGAATTTCACCTGACAGGCGCAGGGGTATTTCAGTACATCTCGTTCAGAGCTGGACTTGCTACCGTGCTGTCCTTATTGATCACGATATTCTTAGGGAAGTGGGTCATTAGACTCCTCCAAAAACAGCAGATGGGTGAATCCATTCGAGATTTAGGACTGCAAGGTCAGCTGGAGAAAAAAGGTACTCCTACCATGGGAGGTATCTTGATTATTGCTGCGATTGTTATTCCTACATTGCTTGTCGCGCGATTGGACAATATCTATGTGATCTTATTGATCGTGACGGCACTGTGCATGGGATTGATTGGGTTTTTGGATGATTATCTCAAGATCAAAAAGAAGAATAAAGAAGGTCTGTCGGGCAAGTTCAAGATTATTGGTCAGGTGGCGATAGGTCTTTTCGTAGGGATCACGATGGTCACACATGATGACATAGAGGTTCGGGATTTTCCCAATGCTACCGATACGACATTAGAGTTCAATGAACGCTTTTCCGAATACACTGACGTGGCGAGTACCACTACTACGATTCCTTTTGTGAAGAACAATGAGTTTGATTACGAATGGTTGTTACCTGATTTTTTGGATGGGTACACGGATGTACTCTATGTGATCATGGTGATTTTTATCGTAACAGCGGTATCTAATGGTGCCAATATCACGGACGGTTTGGATGGACTAGCCGCTGGTACTTCAGCGATCATAGGCGTGGCACTTGCGATACTTGCTTATGTGTCAGGTAACGTGATTTTTGCGGACTACCTAAATATCATGTACATCCCTGGATCAGGGGAGTCTGTAGTATTCGCTACTGCTTTTGTTGGGGCTTGTATCGGGTTCTTATGGTACAACTCTTATCCAGCACAGGTTTTTATGGGAGATACAGGGAGTTTGGCCCTTGGTGGTGTTATTGCTGTGATGGCTTTTATCATCCGAAAAGAACTTTTGATCCCTGTACTGTGTGGCATCTTCGTGATCGAAAACTTATCTGTGATTATACAGGTGAGTTATTTCAGATATACAAAAAAGAAATATGGTGAAGGTAGAAGAGTGTTTTTGATGGCACCACTACATCACCACTATCAGAAAAAAGGAATACATGAGACCAAGATCGTGACACGGTTTTGGACGACAGGTATTCTATTGGCGATTTTGACTTTGGTCACTTTGAAACTGAGATAAATTGACAGCAGACTGGCAACATAGCGTAGCAATATTGGGCAGCGGCGAGAGCGGCATGGGCGCAGCGCGTCTGGCGGTGAGTCACGGGCTATCGGTGTTTTTGTCTGATGGAGGATCGATTGCGCCAGAGAAGACCATTGCGCTCAAGAGCCTGGGTGTAGACTTGGAAGAAAATGGCCATACGGTTGCTGATTTAATAAAATGTAAAGAAGTGGTCAAGAGTCCTGGGATTCCAGATACCGCACCCGTGGTACAAGCGATCAAAGCGGCTGGTATACCAGTGATCTCTGAGATTGAATTTGCGAGCCGCTATACGGATGCCAAAATCATAGGTATTACCGGGTCCAATGGAAAAACGACGACAACACTCCTCACGACACACTTGCTCAAAGGTGCTGGTGTAGACGCTAAATCTGCAGGTAATGTGGGTAACAGCTTTTCAGAGCTATTGCTCGACGGAGATCCAGATGTGGTTGTACTCGAACTGAGCAGTTTTCAATTGGATGATATTGCGAATTTCAAACCTGATGTCGCGGTGCTGCTCAATATTACACCAGATCACCTCAACAGGTACGACTATGATATGTCCAAGTATGCTGCTGCGAAGTGGCGTCTGTTCGAGAATATGACCGAAGATGGGTTGGTGATCTATAATCAAGATGATGAATGGTCTTCAAAGGGTGTTGCAGAGGTTACCGCTAGAAAGCAGGCGATCTCGGTGATGCAGGCAGTGACTTCTGGCGCTTATTTCAGTCAGGGGCAATTGAACTTTACTGAAGAGGAGGAGGTGATTCTTACTGATGAGCTAGCCTTGATCGGTCAGCACAATTATTACAATCAAATGGCTGCAATATTGGCTGCAATGGAACTCGGTGTTTCGTTTCAGTACATCCTCAGTGGACTACAGTCATTTGTCAATGCACCACACAGGTTGGAAAAAGTAGGAGTCGTCAATGATGTAACCTACATCAATGACTCCAAAGCTACCAATGTAGATGCGGTCTACTATGCCTTGGACGCTGTAGATACACCTATCGTCTGGATAGCTGGTGGGGTCAACAAAGGAAATGACTATGCGCAAATCAAGTCTTTGGTTCAAGAAAGAGTAACCACGCTGATTTGCTTAGGAAAAGATAATGCACATCTGATCGATGAATTTTCGGGAGATGTGGAGCAAATTATAGAAGTGTCTTCTGCGGCAGAAGCAGTGACCATAGCCTATCAAAACGCCAAGCCACAAGAGTCAGTGTTGTTATCGCCTGCTTGTGCCAGCTTTGATTTGTTTTCGAACTATGAAGATCGTGGAGATCAGTTCAAACGTGAGGTTTTTGAGTTAAAGACTAGTCAATCTAAAGTGCTAAGAGGATGATAAAGGAGTGGGTAGATAGACATATAAAAGGAGATCCAGTGATTTGGTTCATTGTGATTACACTTTCTGTACTTAGTATACTGGTGGTATATAGTGCCACAGGTACGCTGGCCTATACTCGTATGGAAGGGGATACGGAGCACTATTTGATCAAACATTCGCTACTGGTATTGTTGAGTTGGGGAGCAATGTGGTTGGCACATAAGATCGATTATCGATACTATTCTAAGTTGTCGAGATTGGCACTTTGGCTGTCGGTTCCTTTGCTATTCATCACCTGGAAATTTGGGATGAACATCAATGAAGCATCCCGTTGGATCACGGTTCCATTTATCAATCAAGCCTTTCAGCCGTCAGATTTGGCCAAATTTGCTCTCATCGTAACGTTGGCATCTATGCTGGCCAAGCGTCAAGAAAATATTGAGGATATCAAGGAGTCTTTGATTCCTATGTTGCTATGGATTGGTTTGATCTGTGGCCTGATTGCGATGACGAACTTGTCTAGTGCGGCACTGATTTTTGTGACTTGTATGGTGATCATGTTCATAGGTCGAGTTCCTGTGAAATACCTTGCATTGCTTGTACTGATTGGTGTGTTGGCGGGTGCTACTGCTTTGGCAATTGGTCAACGTGGAGGTACAGCAGTCAGTCGTATTGAGTCTTTCTTGTCGGCTGATGATATACCATTTCAGGCAGAGCAGTCTTACATCGCGATAGCCAATGGTGGTTTGGTGCGGTTCGCTCCAGGAAAGAGCCAGCAGAAGAACTTTTTACCTCACCCTTATTCAGATTTCATCTTTGCGATCATCGTGGAAGAATACGGAATGTTGGGAGGTGCTTTGGTCTTGTTTTTATATCTCGCCTTGCTTTATCGTGGGATGAAAATCGTGTCTACGAGTGAAAAGACCTATGGTGGATTGCTTGCAGCAGGACTCAGTTTCGCGCTGGTGATGCAGGCTTTGGTCAACATGGCTGTGGCAGTAGGTTTGGTGCCGATTACTGGTTTGACCTTACCACTAGTAAGTATGGGGGGGACATCTCAGTTGTTTGTAGGTGTAGCGATTGGGATTATTTTGAGTGTGAGCAGAGGGGAGTTAGAAGAGACAGGCACGACTCAGTCGGGGAATCAAGTCAGAAATGAAAAAATGGAATTAGCATAATGTCAGTAGAAAGAAAATATCGCATCATGATCAGCGGAGGAGGTACCGGAGGGCACATCTATCCCGCGATTTCTATTGCCAATGCCTTGAAAGAAATGCATCCAGATACCGAATTTCTGTTCGTAGGAGCGAAGGGGAAGATGGAGATGGAGAAAGTACCTGAAGCTGGTTATAAAATTGTCGGACTGTGGATCAGTGGACTGCAGCGTAGCTTGAAGTTGTCGAATTTGATGTTCCCGTTCAAAGTAGCGAGTAGCGTACTGAAGTCTTACGTGCTGCTCAAGAAATTTAAGCCAGATGTAGTGGTTGGTGTAGGAGGCTATGCCAGTGGTGCATTGCTCTATGCAGCCAGCAAAAAGGGCATACCGACTTTGATCCAAGAGCAAAATGGACTAGCAGGACTGACCAATAAGCTACTGGCCAAACGTGTCGATAAAATCTGTGTGGCCTATGAGGGAATGGAACGTTTCTTCCCGAAAGAAAATATAGTATTCACTGGTAACCCAGTGCGCAACGATATCCTCAATGTCTATGAGAAGAAAGCACAAGGGTTAGCACATTTTGGACTGAGCAGTGAGAAGAAAACTTTACTCATCATCGGAGGTAGTCTTGGCGCACGGACCATCAACAATGCTATGGCAGAAGGAGTGGAGCGTCTACTACAGGAGGGCTTTCAAGTGCTGTGGCAGACGGGAAAACTCTACTACGAAGAGATGATGGAGCGGACAGCAGCCTTGGCATCTGACGAATTGAAAGTTATGCCATTCATCAAGGAGATGGATATGGCTTATGGCGCAGCAGATGTGATTATCTCACGTGCAGGTGCCTCGTCGATTTCGGAGTTGTGCTTAGTCGCTAAGCCAGTGATTTTTGTCCCATCTCCGAATGTGGCAGAAGATCACCAAACTAAAAATGCCATGGCTATGGTGTCTAAGGAGGCTGCTGAGCATGTTGCTGATGACGAAGCACCAGAGCATTTGGTGAGTGAAGCGATTATGTTGTTGACAGATGTTAATAGACAGGATCTTTTGAAAGAAAACTTAAGGCTATTGGCTAAGCCACATGCCGCTCAGAATATAGCGAACGAAGTAATTGGTTTGATCAAATAATGAAGTTAGAAAGCGTACATAGCGTATATTTTTTAGGGATCGGAGGGATCGGTATGAGTGCCATTGCGAGATGGTTTCATGCGAATGGTTACGCCGTGTCGGGCTATGATAAGACCGCTACTGTATTGACCAAACGATTAGAGGCTGAGGGCATAGCGATTCATTATTCTGATGATGTGGAGCAGATACCTGCTGCTATCAAAGCAAACAAGTCGACTAGCTTGATCATCTATACGCCAGCTGTCCCACAGGATCTGAAAGAACTTATTTTCTTCCAAAACGAAGGCTATGTATTGCACAAGCGTTCTCAGGTGTTGGGGATGCTGACCGAATCCAAGTTTACCATCGCAGTAGCAGGGACGCATGGCAAGACGACTACTTCGTCCATGGTGGCGCACTTGCTCAAGTCTGTTGGGGTGGATTGCTCGGCATTCGTGGGAGGTATCATGACCAACTATGATTCTAACCTGCTCATCGGGACGAATAACGATGTGATGGTCGTAGAAGCGGATGAGTTTGACCGTTCATTTTTGACTTTACATCCCGATATCGCCATCATCACAGCGACAGATGCCGATCATTTGGATATCTATGGAGATAGAGATGCACTCAAGGATTCGTTCAAGGCTTTCATCCAAAACATGAAAAAGAACGGTACGCTGTTCTTAGAAGAAAAGGTAGCACAGGATCTGGATGCCCAGCATTTGGACAATGTCTCAGTATTTACTTATGGGCTGGAAGGAGGAGATATTCAGTCCAAAAACTTGACTATCGATCAGGGAGATTTTTGTTTTGACTTTCAATCCAAAGATCGTCAGATCAAAGACCTGAGATTGTCTATGTCAGGTTTTCACAATGTGTCCAATGCCATCGCTGCATTGGCTGCTACGGTACATTTCGAAGCGAATAATGCACCAGTTCAGAAGGGGTTGGAAAGCTATCGAGGAGTGAAGAGAAGATTCGAATACATCCTCAAAACGGACGACTGTGTGTTTATCGATGATTATGCACATCACCCAGAGGAGATCAAAGCACTGTTGCATTCGGTCAGAGCGATCTTTCCGACTAAGAAAATGACAGTGGTTTTTCAGCCGCATTTGTACAGCCGTACACGTGATTTTATGGATGGTTTTGCGGAGAGCTTGTCACTGGCAGATCAGGTGTTGTTGTTGGATATCTATCCAGCGCGAGAACTGCCGATCGCTGGGGTGACTTCCGAGGTGATCAAGGAGAAAATGACGACTAACTCTGTTTTGTCTTTTCATAAGGATGACGTGCTTGGATTTTTTGATGCAAACAGACCAGAATTGGTTTTGACCGTCGGGGCTGGAGATATAGATACATTGGTACAACCGATTAAAGAAAAGCTAGAGAAATGAATTGGTTGATTAAAATATGGAAATCGTTTCAGTTTGGACTGATAGCATTTGGACTCATCGTCATCATTGGATTTACGAATACCAGACATCAGGACAGACGAATCAACGATGTGATGATCAGTGTGGATAATCAGTTTCACAACTATTTCATCGACCAGCAGGATGTGTTGGATTTGATCAATGCAGAGGGGAAAGATTATTTGCTGAGCAGTGATATAGGAGCTTTGGATTTGAAAGAATTAGAGCAACGAATAGAGAGTCACCAGTTTGTAGAGGATGCACAGGCGTATTTGGACCTGAGTGGCAACTTGTCCATCGATGTGAAACAAAACCGTCCTATTGCTAGAATCATCAATGGCAATGGAAAGGATTTTTACATTGGCACGAAAGGAGATGTTCTACCTGAGTCGTCACATTATACAGCGAGAGTGATCCTGATAGAACTAGAGAATCAGTATTGGTTGTCAGAGTTTAATATCAAGGATTCTAAAGGAGGAGAGGAAGTTTTTGAACTACTAAACTACCTGGTGAAAAACGAATTTTGGCGTACTCAGATTGCTGGAATGAAGATAGAAAAAGATATGGATATCGTGCTTTATCCGCAAGTCACGAAACAAGAGATAGAATTTGGAAAGGCTGAAGAATTAGACAGCAAGTTCAGGAGACTGGAGACTTTCTACAAAAAAATACTGCCTTACAAAGGCTGGAATACATATAACACCGTGAATTTGAAATTCAAGGATCAAATAGTCTGTAAATAATAAATGGTATGGAAAACAACGACATTATCGTAGGTCTCGACATAGGTACAACGAAGATTTGTGCCATAGTCGGTAGAAAAAATGAGTTTGGCAAACTTGAGGTTTTGGGCATGGGAAAAGCGGTTTCTGATGGTGTCATCAGAGGAATCGTAACGAACATCGACAAAACCATCAATGCCATCAAAAAGGCGGTAGCTGAGGCTGAAGAGCAATCAGGTATCGATATCAGAGTGGTCAACGTGGGTATCGCTGGGCAGCATATCCGTAGTTCTGTACATCACGGGTCTATCATCAGACACACGTCGGATGATGAGATCACAATAGAGGATGTCAATAGACTGAGCAACGATATGTACAAGATCGTGATTCCTCCAGGGAGTGAGATCATTCATGTCATGCCACAGGATTATATCGTGGACTATGAAGAAGGAATTAAAGACCCAGTAGGGATGTCTGGGGTTAGGCTAGAGGCAGATTTTCATATCATTACTGCTCAGACTAACGCCATACAGAATATCAACAAATGTGTGAGACGCGCAGGTTTAGAGATTGAAAACCTTGTATTAGAGCCATTGGCATCTAGCCTTTCTGTACTCAGTGATGAGGAGAAGGAAGCGGGTGTATGTTTGGTGGATATTGGAGGCGGTACTACAGACATCGCGATTTTCCATGAGAGTATCATTCGTCATACCTCTGTGATACCATTCGGAGGCAATATCATCACATCTGATATCAAAGACGGGTGCAACGTACTCAACCATCAGGCAGAAATTTTGAAGACCAAATTTGGTCAGGCACTCTCTGAGATGGCCAATGACAATGAAGTTGTTTCCATTCCAGGGTTGAAAAACCGTGATCCAAAGGAAATCTCAGTGAAGAACCTCGCACGCATCATCGAGGCGCGTATGGAGGAAATCATCGAGATGGTGCATACCAAAATTATTACCAGCGGATTTGAAAACAAATTGGCAGGTGGAATAGTGATCACAGGTGGTGGTTCGCAATTGATCTCTAGCAAGCAGCTATTCGAGTACATGACTGGGTTGGATGCGCGTATAGGTTTTCCTAACGAGCACTTGGGCAAGAGCAAGATCGAGAGTATCAAATCTCCGATGTATGCTACATCAGTAGGACTGGTACTATGCGGATACAAAGCACTAGACGATCGTGACCATAGATTCTATACAGAAGACCTAGCGGTCAAAAGCTATGACAAGCGCAAGCAAGTCGATGCAGGATCGGACAGCATCTTCAAAAAAATATTAGAGAAAACGAAGGGCATCTTGATTGATGATTTCGAAGAAAGAAAATAATAGCCTATTCGCCGAGAGGTGAGGGTGGTTCTATGAGGCTCAACAGATTAGAGCCGCTCAAAACAGCTATTGAATTAATAATTAGTAAGACAGAATTAAACTAAAACAGACATGACAGAAGGTAGTTTTAAATTTGATTTGCCTATGCACCACAAATCGATCATCAAGGTGATCGGCGTAGGCGGTGGCGGTAGCAATGCCGTCAATCACATGCACAACCAAGGTATCACCGGTGTAGAATTCATCGTGTGTAACACCGATTCACAAGCGCTCAACGTAAGTGCTATCCCGAACAAATTGCAGATAGGTGTCAACCTAACAGAAGGTCTAGGCGCAGGTGCTAATCCCGAAAAAGGAAAAAATGCTGCCCTAGAGAACAAAGAAGAAATTAGAAACATGCTCAACGAGGACACGCGCATGGTGTTCATCACGGCAGGTATGGGTGGAGGTACTGGTACAGGTGCTGCACCAGTAATCGCTCAGGTAGCAAAGGAGCTCGGTATCCTCACGGTAGGGATCGTGACCGTTCCTTTCAAGTTTGAAGGAAAGAAAAAAATGCGCCAAGCGATGGCGGGCGTGGAATCACTCAAAAACAACTGTGATACCGTCCTAGTCATTCTCAATGATAAGCTGTTGGAAACTTTCGGAAACCTGTCGCTCAATCAGGCTTTTGCACAGGCAGACAACGTACTAACCACAGCGGCCAAAGGTATCGCTGAGATCATCACCGTCCCAGGCTATGTCAACGTCGATTTTGAGGATGTGAAAACGGTCATGAAAGACAGCGGTGGAGCGGTCATGGGGTCCTCTGAGACCTCTGGAGAAAATAGAGCCATCAGAGCGATCGAGGAAGCGATCAACTCGCCACTACTCAACAACCAAAATATCAAAGGAGCAGACAAGATATTGCTATCTATCATCTCTGGTGATCAGGCAGAGTTGAAAATGGATGAGTTGACAGAAATCACCGATTTCATGCAGGATATCGCTGGAGACGAAGCAGAAGTGATCTTCGGTCACGGTGTGGATTCGTCCCTGGGTGATGGCATCAGAGTAACGATTATTGCGACTGGTTTTGATCAGTCTACAGCGCAGGAGCCTGAGATCGCGGAGATACCTGTGCAAAACACAGTGGCTCCACAGCCTACGCCTACACCAGATCCAGTACCTACACCTAGAGAAGAGCCATCAGCAGATAGCGACATTGATAAGAAAATCTATGAATTGGACAGAGATACTCAACCACAGATCGAGTTGTTCTCCAATGAATTCAATACAAAAACACGCGAGGAAAAGTTCGAAGAGGAATTCAAGCTGAAAATGAAATCATTTCAGTTCGAGAAGCCAGAGCAACGTGAAGAACCAGAGGTGTTTCATAGATCATTCACACCTTCGTCTGAGGAGAAAGATGAGCAATTCGAACTAGAGATGAGAAGTCTCTTTATGGAATCTCAAAAGAAGAGAAACTATGAAATAGAGGACGAACCCCTAGAGGAACTAGATGGTATGGCACACCCTCCATCACGAAAAATTCAACTCATGGAGCAGTCCGAGCAGAGAAGACAAAAGCTCAATGGCCTGCATGATAGTACGGAGCAAGTAGATACATCCTCTTTCAAAGAGAAGTTCGATGTGCCTGCCTATCAGCGAAAAAAGATAGACCTCAAGAATGTACCTATGTCCTCTGAGAGCTTCGTCTCTAAGTACAACCTGAATGAAGATCAGCAGTTAGGGGGTAACAAATTTTTACATGACAATGTGGACTAATCTGTCAAGATAATCCACCGTCAAAATACAAAGTGACAAGTCAAGCCAAGGGGATTTCTCCCTAAGGCATCGGACAGATGGCTTGAAGCTTTTAAACGCAAAACTTCGGAAGTTTATCCACTGGCCCATGGGCGAGCTGGGTATAGGTCTGAACGTTTATTTTCTGTCAAGTTTTCTTCTATGCGGGATGGTTTGGGCTTTTGAGCGAGCACATACCTCCCGTCATAGTTGAGAATGCTACTCCAAACCTTTTGCCCGATCGGGTATATCTCATCTCCATGGTTTTAAGATTACTCACGCACAGTGTATTGATTCTTCTCTCGTATCTTATCTAGACTTCATTCGTAGATTATAGGAGTATATTTTTTGAAACAAAAACAACCCGTTATGAAATCCACCAAGAATCTAATAACAGTAGTCGTTATAGCCACAGCTTTGATATCCTGTGAGACGAGCAAAAAAGAAGCTACTACTGCCAAGGTAGAGCAGAGCTCAGAGAAGTCGTCGAGTGAAACCAAGATAACACTGACTCAAGCTCCTCCATCTACTCAATTTCCTGATGCCAGGTTGACTAAGAAAGATGTCAAGATGAGTAATCAGGACACGAGTTATCAAGTAGACTATAGTTTTGATGTTGAGAATTTTGAGGTAGGAGCACAGACGACTGGAGCAGCTAATCGAGGGATTGCGAACTCTAGTAAGGGACAGCATATTCACTTTATAGTCAATGATGGTCCCTATTCGGCGCATTATATGCCTGGAGCGTCAGACCACTTAAAGGCAGGTAATTATGCCGTATTGGCGTTTCTCTCTAGGTCCTATCACGAAAGTGTGAAGAACAAAGATGCATTTCACCTCGAAAATCTAAAGGTCGGAGATGTCGAAGAGAAAACAATAGACCTCAGTGCTCAGCATATGTTTTATAGTAGACCGAAGGGAACGTACTCAGGTGCAGATACTAAGAAAGTGATGCTTGATTTCTACTTGGTCAATACCACACTATCTCCTACAGGCAATAAAGTTCGAGCGACTATTAATGGCGAAGAATTTATGATCGACAAGTGGGCACCTTATTATATAGAAGGATTGCAAAAAGGTGAAACAACGGTCGAATTAGAACTCGTAGATGCGAAAGGAGAATTTATCGAAGGGCCATACAACAAGGTCAAACGAACAATCACGCTGAAGTAGTCATGTACGATGTGATTGTATAACAATCTCCTCCCTAGCCACAGGGGCAACCCGTGGCTGGTTTGGGTGAGGCATCGGTCGATGCGTTCGCCGTTTGCTCATGACAGAAACCTGCATGGGTTTGGCAAGCTGTCCGAAGCATAAGTAAACCATAAGTCCCAAAACAGAGAGGCACATGCCTTCGTTTGCCTCGCTCTCAATTTAGAAATCAGAATCATTGATAGTGAGCTGATAGTTTGTCAACCCATACTCACCTGCTTCAAAATCTCTACTCGTTATCTCCCAAGAATCATCATCAATACGAGGGATTTGATAACCCAATCCGTTATCAGTTCGCACGATTGACAATGATTTCAACGAATTAGAGGGCTGGGGATTAACTCCAATTATTCCATCTTCCAATATCTTCACAGATATGCGGGAAGCTATGGAAGGAAGTGAGTCAATCAATTGACTGCCTAATTCTTCGGAGGTTACGAAAGAAAAGGTTATTTCCGATGATGTTTGATTATTGATATAATAGTGGGCAGTACCTGCTGGTTCAAAACAACAGATTGTTGTTGCTTCTTCTTCATGGCAAGCTGATAGCAGAGCTCCCATCAGTGTGATTATAACTACGTATCTCATGGATTGAATTTATTTTAGAGTTTTCATCCACAGAGACACACCAACCCTCTATTCGGTTGTAACCTTTGTACATATCCATGATATAGGGGAATGTATAAGGGAAAGTCCCGTTGCCCCAAAGATAAGTGGTCGAGTCATGCTTTTTCAATGCTTCCTACATTATTGCGAAGAATAGACCAACTCATCGTTGACTCAATTTACTGCACAAATAATTTCTAGCGCTACTTCTTCCCCTACTACAATGCTGCCATCATCCCCTACCTTATAGTCTGTTCTATCCAATGTCAAAGCCCCTTTAAAAACACCATCTGTGAAACCAAAAGGTATTTCAACTTCGTGGGATATCCCCCGCATAGTCAAAGTCCCAGATACTAGATAGCCTTCAGGTTTCTTCGCTATCTTCTTTGATCTGAAACAAATTACAGGAAACTTTTCTACATAAAAGAAATCTTCACTCCTAAGGTGTTCATCTCTTTTTTGATTATCGGTATTCACGGTATTGGCCTCAATACATACATCAAATGATCCATTTGATGGTGCTTTAGAATCAAACGAAATAGATCCTTTCATACCAGTAAAAGTCCCTTCTACTGTATTGAACCCAAAATTTGAAATCTCAAACTTTACACTCGACTTGATTCCATTGATGGTATGTTGACTCGATATTGTTTGTATGCCTAAAAAGAGGCCCAAAATACTTAGAATTAGTTTGCTCATATTTTCCTATTTGTTGTGTTAAGTATACAAACATCCTGAGAAAATATTCTCTAAACATTCACCTAGGTTAATAAATGAAATTTGATTCAAGATCTTGCCCATTCACCCCTTATTCTGCTCAATGCTTGCGGTGTGATGCCCAAATAAGAAGCAATCATTTTTTGAGGAACTCTCGATAGTAGGTCTGGATATACATCTATGAAGTATTGGTATCTTTCCCAAGCAGAAGAACTCATTTGCATAATCACACGGTTTTGCAAAACACCGACTCGCTTAAGTGCTTTTACCAACCCGTATTTTAGATCTTCAAGTGACAACTCATCTATAGACCGTCGAATGGGCACTATTTCTGAATCTTCCAACACATCTATAAACAACCTCGTACTGGTTTGGCTTGATGCAGCATGTATATCACCAATAATCCAACCTTCGGGTGCAAACATAAAAATATGTTCCTTGCCCTTTTGGTCGATCATATAACTTCTCAGCAACCCTTTGACAACAGCATAAGATTGAGCTTGGCTTTTTCCCGCCATCTGCAAAATCTCTCCTTTTTTAACACGTATCGGAGTTTCATTGAATGGGTATGAATTCATTTCGATTTACACATTGTGGTCAACCCACAAGAAAAGTAGTAGATCTTGTGCGTTGACACTTGGTTTAGCAAAAAAGCTAAATATACAAAAAACCATAGGCCCAGTACGAACCAGGCTATGAATGATACATGTTGTCATCGACAATAGTTGCGTCGCCTGCCCTTTTTTAAGTCGTACCTACATGAAGAGCTCTCAAAAATTTGAGTTGAGCGCACTCCCTGTGACAAGTCACTAGGTGTCGGACTTGTCGCTTCTCGGTGGTTAGGTGCAGGGCCGAATCGAAACAATTGATCCCCACCTGCGGGAGGGTCAAGCCACATCGTCAAGTCGGGGTTCGACCCCTTCAAACGGGCCTCAGTCATACATGGCCATTTGACGAAAAATTTTGAGTGCCCCATTGTTCTGTCTACGCCATATTTTAAGTGTCTTGCCTGTGTTCACCCCCGAATACTCATTCATTCGCCAAACGGCAATGTGGCTTCCATACTCAAGGACATACCCATTTAGTTCGATGATTTTGTCCGTTCTATTTTGGAGCTTTTCAAAAACGGGCAGTTCATTGACGTGTTGGTCGAGATAAGTATCCAGCTCTTCTTTCCCTTCATAAATCGGATTGTTGCTATAAATGAACATCCCATCCTCGGTAAAAAACTGAGCCCACAGCTTGGCATCTTTTTGTGGGATTGTCTCCACCATCAGCAAATTGAGTGCCGCCAACTCCAGTGTGATGTCACTGTTGACAGGAAGGTGTGGTTGATAGGCCATGATTACAGCCGGCACATCCTCAAAACGCAACTGATCTGCAAAATCCACAGCATGATTGTAGTTCCACGCTTGCGAGATTAGTTTCATCTCCCCATTGCTTGCCCTCTGCCAGACATCCTGGTATTTGCCTGCCAACTCGAATTGGCGTAGCTGCGGATCTGTCATTTTCAGGTTGAAATACCCCAATTCAATGAGTACATTGTCAATACTTAGAATCTCAATTGCCTCTCTTTGGTAGGACTGAATGTCAAACTTGTCAAAAAAAGCTTGGTAGTAGTCGGAGCTATTCTTCTTGCCCAAAACAGTCCGTTGAAACTCAGGCATTAGCCTTACCTCTTCCGAAGAAGCTTTGAGAAGTGCATCAATGTCTTCGTTTCGAAATGCCTGTGAGAAACCAGCTCGAAACCCCTCTAGGAAAGAAGCCGTCTGCGCATCCACCACTTGAGCCACAGAAGAAAAGAAAAAAGCATTGAAACAGATCAATAAAAGAAAAGCTTTGGAGAGAGAAGGGACAGGCATTTTGATTGGTTTTTGGAATGGTTTCTATTCGTAGTACATATGTATCTAAAGGTAGTACCAGAATCACAAAAAGTTAAAGTGTCGCTAGAATTAATTTACAGGCCGAGGCTAGAAAACTAAATGGATGAGCCAATTCGACATAGACAAAACCTAAAGGCGCCATACGAGTAGCGGATTATCAAGGACTTATTTACCGAGGGGAGATAGACCTTTTAAAAAAATATAGCGGTTTAAGATAGTCCTCAAACCGCTATTGCATTTATACATTGTTGGCAGTTGTTTTTTGTCGGCTAGTTTTCCTGCTCAAAAAATCGTTTGTTCATTGTGGTAATTACCGTTTCAATTCCATCTTTTTACAACCACTCATATGCTGTTGTAGCTAGATTGCCAGCGACTCTTGGTATCCGCTAAGACCTAAAATGAAGAAGGGCGTTCGCCCGTTGTTGGTATTGTTCCCATGGCAGCTGGTCTACCCGAAAATTACAAAAGGCAGCGCACATTTCAGTTTACCCGAGACGTACCGACCAACTAGGAGAATCCCAAAGTACTCAACACCAAGATAGGAGACTACCTGACTGTGGCGAGAAAGTATCGTGAAAGTGTGACTGGTACCTCGGGAGTATCACAAACGAGGAATCCCGTGATTTTACCGTTTCGCTGGATTTTCTAATGCTAGGAAAGCAATACAAAGCCTACGTCTATGTAGGGGGCAAAGACACAGATGTTGATTTAGCTGGATCATTGAGCCTCAGCAACTATAGCTACCAGATATTAAAGAAGCGTTAATTAGGTTTTTCAGTAACGCGTACTGTTCAAAACCCGACCTTAGTCACGTCGGGTTTTTTTGTTGTGTATGACAATTATGTCAGCGACGCAGAGCGGTTTGATAGGTTAGGAATTGTTTGTCAGTTGTTTATGTTTTGTTTTAGATAAAGAGAGAATAGACTTCTATTTGACATTTGGGAAATGGTCTTGATTTTAATTCATTGCTTCATTTTGAGTCCCCCCGATAGCCTATATCTTTAGGCTGCTAAAACTAAAATTATGAAACTAAAAACACTATTTGCCATCGTCGTACTGATGATGGCCGGCCTCAGTACGTGGGCCACTACTCAAAACCCATTTGCTCGACAAAGCATTAGTCTCAATGGCCAATGGAGCTACATCATCGATCCCTACGAAAACGGCTTTTACAACTATAGACGACAGGCTTTCGACCAAAGTGATTCGGGTGCTGGCGGATACTATGACAACAAGGTGCCTGCACACCCCAATGAACTGATCGAGTATGATTTCGAACATGCAGCAGTGATGGATGTCCCTGGGGATTGGAATTCGCAAGTACCAGAACTGGAGTTTTACGAGGGTAGCGTATGGCTGTTTAAATCTTTCGAGGCAAGCCCTCAGACGGACAAAGTATACAAACTCTACTTCGGTGCGGTCAACTACGAGGCGCATGTCTATTGCAACGGCAAGAAAGTAGGAATGCACAAAGGCGGATTCACGCCTTTTGAGTTTGATGTGACGGACCTGTTGGTAGACGGGGACAATTTCGTCGTACTCAAAGTAGACAATACCCGTCATCAGGACGAAGTGCCTACGGTCAACACGGACTGGTGGAACTATGGTGGGATCACCCGCGATGTATTGCTTTTGGACCTCCCAAAACAACACGTAGCTGACTATGTCCTACAACTCAACCCACAAAACAACCGCGAGATCCAAGGCTCTGTGACGGTAGCAGGGGGGCAAGCAGGAGACAAAGCGCAAGTAGCCATCCCAGAACTTCGCATCAACAAGGAGGTGACGCTAGACAAGGACGGGAAAGGTAGCTATGCTGTCGCTGCTAAGAAGGTGAAGTATTGGAGCCCAGAGAGTCCAAAACTGTATGAGGTACAAGTGTCCTACGGACAGGATGTAGTCCAGGATCAGATCGGTTTTCGTAGCATAGTGACAGCGGGCAAGGATATCCTGCTCAATGGCAAATCGATATTTCTCAAAGGAATTTCTATCCATGATGAAAATCCGCTGATAGAGGGTAGGTTGAGATCCGAAGGAGACATCCGCATGATGCTCCAGTGGGCGAAGGAACTAGGTTGCAATTTTGTCCGTCTGGCACACTACCCGCACAACGAAAAAATGGTGAGAATGGCAGAGCAAATGGGACTCATGGTATGGGCAGAGGTGCCAGTGTACTGGACGATCTCTTGGGAGAACAAAGAGACTTTTGCCAATGCCAAAAAGCAGTTGACAGACTTGATCGAGCGTGATATCAACCGAGCTGCTGTGATGATCTGGTCAGTGGGCAATGAGACGCCGGTCAATGCGCCGCGTCTGCAGTTCATGGGCGGACTAGTCGATCACGTGAGAGGCCTAGACGATACACGATTGGTCGCGGCAGCTCTGGAGCTAGAGACCGTAGACGGTGTGATGAGCTGTCACGATCCACTGGCGGAGAAGATTGATTTGATCAGTTTCAACGAGTATGCGGGCTGGTACAGCAGCCATGACTTGGATAAGCTGACGGATATCAAGTTCTCGTTTGATCAAGACAAACCGGTGTTTATCTCAGAGTTCGGCGCAGGGGCACAGCCAGGCTACTACAGTGCGGATCGTGTGCGCTGGTCGGAGGAGTATCAGGAGGATCTCTATATCAACCAACTCAAAATGCTGGAGCAGATCGATGGACTCAGAGGGATGACGCCTTGGATTCTAGTGGATTTCAAATCACCACGCAGACCACATGCCGTCTATCAGAACTTTTGGAATCGCAAAGGCCTCATCAGCGATACTGGCAAAAAGAAAAAGGCATTCGCTGTACTACAGCAATACTATGAAGGTAAGTAACCGCAGTAAATACTGAATCCTAGCGGCTGTTTCATTTCGGGTGAGGCAGCCGCTTTTTTGTGATAGGGTAGGGAGGTGCTGGACACTTGATGCCCCTCCTAACTTACCAACATGGAAGGGTCAGTTTACCTTTTTCTTTTTTGAACTAGCAAACACCCCATAGGTTACTTTGCTTCATCCCAATGGATCACTTCGTTATTCAGGATTCATTGTTTGGAATTCGTGATTGTTTTTTCATAAAACAACCACCTAGTTATAAATCATTGGAAGAAGAAAGGACCTGGTGGTGTGAGAGGCGCACTGGCGGTCATTTGACCGTCAGCCGTCTACTCAATTGTAGCCAGTTTTAATTCCACATCCCATTTGATTCAGTCAAAACAATAGGGTTTTTATCCGTAACCAGTATCGTCTGTTCGTGTTGAGTTACATATCCACCTTTATTTCCAATTAAAGTCCAACCGTCATTTAATTCTACAGCAATAGTTGATTTTGTAGAGATAAAAGTCTCAATAGCTACTGTTGTATTTTTTTTAAATCTTTCTCGGTTTGTTCTAACTCTATAATTTAAAATATTTTCAGGTGCTTCGTGTAAACTTCTTCCAACTCCGTGACCCGCTAAATTTTTAATCACTTTGAATCCAGATTTTTTTGCTTCAGTTTCTATTAAATAACCAATTTCAGAAATTTTTACTCCACCTTTGATATTGCTTATTGCTTTGTGTAAGATGTTTTTAGAGGCATTTACGAGGGGTTGGTGATTATGAATGTCTTTTCCAAGGACAAAAGAACCTCCATTGTCAGACCAAAAACCATTCAATTCAGCTGAAACATCAATATTTATTAAATCACCTTCTTTTAATATTTTATTCTTAGATGGAATTCCATGAGCGGCTTCTTCATTTACACTAATGCAAGTGAATCCAGGGAAATCATAAGTTTCATAAGGTGCTGATTTTGCTCCGTAGCTTTTTAAAATTTCACCACCATATTCGTCCAATTCTTTAGTAGACATCCCGACTTTAACATATTCTCGCATCAATTTTAGTGTAGTTCCAACAACTTCACTAACTTTTTTCATTCCTATTAATTCAGACTCTTTTGTTATTGACATCTTATGTTTGTTTTAATTGGCTACAACAACCGGATAGGTGACATGGTGTTACATATCCGCAATGTATCTTTAACTAAAATAGTAGATTTTTTATGGTTGCCAAACCTTTGACTGCTGCATGGGGGTAAATTTCTGTGGTTCGTAACGAATTATGCCCCAGCAAGGTCTGAATGTAGCGCAAGCCTGTGCTAGACTCTAGCAAATGCCCGAAAAAGTAAAGGGGAAAGGAAACTATGAGGCTTGCAAATTTTAGCTATTGAAGCTGCTTTTGCAAACGATTCCCCCTGCAGCCTACGAGAAGGTTTCTGGGCACTCGGATTTGTCCCTGACGCGGGAAGGAAACTGTGACGCTAAATACTGCCCTGTAGGCTGCAGAAAGGGGCTGTTTTTGTCTTTTCAAAAACCCGTGCAGGTTCGTCTCAAAGTCTGCACGGGTTTGACCTAAAGTCTGCGCAGATTCGGAGCAAAGTCTGCGCAGGTTTGGCCTAAAGTCTGCGCGGGTTCGGAGCAAAATCTGCGCAGGTTCAGAGCAAAGTCTGCGCGGGTTTTCTAGCAAACCTGTACAGGTTTAGCATAAAGTCACAGCAGGTTTGTGGCAAAGTATCAGTAGGCTTGGGACAAAGTCTGCGCAGACAGATCAAAAGAGGTGTCTATAAAAATCTGAAATCCATATTATACGTAGATGCTCCTCTTGAGCTCAACGAGTATGCCGCCCCTCTGACTCCTCTGGTCGTAGCGGACGCTACGACCAGAGGATATTCGCTATATGCATTGTTAGCAAATTTTTACTCCAATCTTGAAAAGTTAAGCTCTATGCGTTGTCCTGGACTTTTTGAAGTTAATGTCATTTTATTAGACCCAAAGTCAGAAATCTTATATTTGATTTGTCCAAGTTTTGGATCAGATATTCCGACAGTTATTGTAGTAAGCACGTCATTCTTAGAATCAAGTTTCCATTTAAGATCTCCTTGAGGACCATTACCAAAATCTATTTTAAAGGTTTTGTCAGGGTAAATATGGTAGGTTTGTGTTTTAGCATCTTCAACTGCTTCTCTAATAACATTTGGTGAAGCTCCCTTCCATACGAATTTTGCGTCAACAACTTTCCATGTTCCAATAAGTTTATCGTTTGAAACAGACTCACTACATGAGGAAAGTATTGTTATCGTTATAATGAAAAGTATGTATAATTTCGTCTTCATTCTATTTTATGTTTGCTAACGACTCTGTATGAATCGTGGCTCTTGGTGAAGATAGTACTTCGAGTTCAAAATAGCCAAATCTCTGATTTGGTCTATTCCTTTTTTGATTCCATAGTGCTAATCTGAGATATGGCGGGGCTTCCAGAATGCAGTGAACTTTCTTTTACTACTGAACCGCCATGATTTGATTACAGAATGTTAGCATCTTTTCATTCCAGATTGACTGTGATTTCAGTGTTTAGTTCGTTCGCTCCATAAAATTTACCTTTGACAATTGGGATGTCAAACTCAACTTTTTTTCCAGTTCCCTCGCTCCAGAATTCGATAAAAATTGAGAAGCCACTTATATCGCTTAAGGTCTTGGCAAAATTACTGCTCCATAAATTGATTTCTTTTCCATCTTGAATAACTCTGTTCTTATCATTTGTTGCTCGGAGTTCAATTGTTGGTGTCCAATACCAAGGAAGGTCTTCTTTACTTTGTTGGTTAGTCGCAACGAAAGTAATTGAGCTAACAACTCCTTCAAGTGTCGATAGATAAAGAGTTGAAATAGTCAACCCATTACGCCCAGAATGTTCGTGGCAATATGCCGCAAACATGTGAATTTTGCTGTTCGGAATGTCAACTGTGTAATAGGTTTCATTGAATTTCAAGAAAGGTTCATCAGAATCGTAGCTAAAAAGCTCTCCGTAGTTTTCTGCACCGCAACACCCATATTCCACTGCATGATAGTAATTGGTAGCGAATCTTAAGTCGTCATAATATTTCGTTGCTTCCCAAAAGGGTTTTGTTGGATCGGTAGTTTCTGCATATATGACCGTGGGAATTTTTTCTGCACCAGTAAAAGTTCGCTCGACAATTTTTCTGATCGTACCATATTTGAAATGACGATGGAAGGTTACATTTCTTGATAGTTCAACTTTGTCGCCAGTTATTGGATCGTTGAAGACTCTGAAATACGCCTCAGTTTCATTAGAAATTGATGGATTAAATGATTCTTGTTTCGCAAGATTTTCAAATTTCAAAATACCTTCGATATTAGCTTTATCAATACTCGTTAGTTTGTCATCAACATTTGAATTAGTTGGTTGATACCAGAATTTTGTGTTAAAGTATTCAGTTAGGTCTTGAGAGTTAAATATGTAGCCATACCTTGCGAAAATTTCATTTCTCATTATCCTGAGTTCGTTCGCGGACTTACCCTTCAGAACAAATTCAGGAATTGGCTGTTGGTCTGGTGTTTGTCCAAACGACACTAATTGAATTGTTAAAATGAGCAGTAAGAGAGTTATTTTCTTCATGCAGTAAAATTGACGCTATCGTCTGCGTATGGCGATGTGCCCACACAATTTGATTAAGGCAGAAAGATAGCCGATCCGCGCACAACCACAAAAGCCTGTTTGACCATTAGCCTAGGTTTGGACTGCTGCGGAAACCACGAATGCCAGCCTGTCGGCTGACAGGCGTTATCGGTATTCTAGAGATTCCGCAAGGAGCGGCGGTGCTGATTCTGGCATTGATTCGAGAAGCTCGCAAGGGCATTCGTACCTACACCATGTTAGTCGTATTTATTTTCCACGTATTCCAGCAATGAGGCATGCAATTCCTATGATCAAAAATAGATATGAGATTGTGTTATCAGTTTCTCTTGCATCATTTATCTGCCGTAAAGTGATGTAATCTCGTTGTTTAGTTGATAGCGTTACGACTTCCCACTTATCATTCTGGTGTTCTTTAAAGACCTGAAGCGTCAGTTTAGAAGCGATTGATTCATTTTCTTTAAATGATTCGAAGTTGAATATTGAATAGGGGTTGGACTTTATCGCGAATGTTGTTGGCTGACCTATCAGGTTAAACTCAAAAGAGTAACTCTTTTTAGACCCACCGTGAGATTTTTTTACTAATTCAGCGGCTAGTTGGCCTTCGATTGTACGAAGTTCACTTAGGGTTATATCTTCATTGGATGTGTACCAAAACCAAACAAAGAATAGCAGGGATAAGAATCCACATCCGTAGTAAATAAAGTCTCTGGATTTCTTTGTTTTAGGTTTCCGCTGTTTCATTTTGGCATGAGTTACGACTAACGCCCGCATATAGCGATGTGCCCATGCGGATTCTAAAAGCACTAAAGTAGCCGAATCACTCCAAACCGCCAAAGCCAGTCTGGTCGCTCAGTCTCACAGGCGCCTATCGGCATACGAATGACCATTCCTCGGCATTCTACCGCTTCCCGAGTGAATCGGCGGAGCATGTTATGGCATTGATTCGGTCACACAGCTATGGGCATGCGCTATATGCATTGTTAGGTATTTTTTTCTTCCATTCGGTTCAGAAAATGATTGTTGATTCGTTTTGCTGCAAATTGAACTCCCAGTGTCATAAATAGAGCATCTATAGCCACTGTAAATGCAATTACTCCATAGATTGCTTCGTCAAATCCCGAAGTTGATTCGAAACTGACGTAGTACCATAATGCCCAGAGTTCACAGATAACTGCCCAAAGAGTTAAGAAGATAATTAGTTTGATTTTTTCGGCTTTGTTGAAATGTCGACCAAAGTTTTTAGTGAAGTTCCAGCATATTGGAGTTAGGGTAGCATAAACGATTAGAAATAGCCCGAACATTCCTAGTCGTTTTCCTGGTGCAATTGCGTCCAACACGAAACCAAATGTTAGCCAAAATACTGGTAGTACTAAAGAATATAGAAATAGGTTTGGTGTTTTAGATGATTCGTTCATGTTCAAGTTTAATAATGCCTAACGTCCGCGTATGGCGATGTGCCCACACGGTCTGATAAAGTACTAAAGTAGCCGAATCGCGACAAACTACAAAAGTCCGTTTCGCCATTCCTGTTGATTGAGGCTGCTTGACCCACGAATGACCATTCCTCGGTATTCTATTGATTCTGAGCGAAGCGGCGGTGCTGATTCCCGCACACCATTGGTCACGCAGCATGGGCATTCGCTATCACGCTATGTTAGAGCCCGTTTATTTTCGTCTTGCTTATTCGTTCGTTGGAGTTTAACCGTGCCAGATTCTGTAGTTGACCACCTTGCCTTCTTCAAGTTCCAATACTAATGATCCAGTGTCTATCCAATGTCTTGACATTCCCAGATAGTATCTTAGTTCAGAATTGCTCCTACCCGAGGGTTGACCAAGAAGTTCAATTACCTGTTCGCTTGACATTCCAATGAGTTCGAAGTTCGTGGTTAGGCTATGAGTCATGTCCCATCTTAAAGAGGCGCTTGCTTCCGTATCTTCCCAGTTCTTCCAAAGTTCGGAGTTGAATTCGGTTCTGTTCTTGAAGTTCTCAATTTCAGGACTAAATACGAAGTATGCAACATATCCAAGGTAACCGATGATACCAATAGAAAATAAAACGGCTAAAAGTTTGATTATCCTCATGACCTTACGAGTTGCTCTGATGGGCTCTAACAACCGGATATGTGACACCATGTCACATATCCGCATTATATTTTTTTAATTCTTTTTCTTATCAAAGCCTGCTCTATTCAATGAATCTGATGTGAAGCATGCTTTGAACTGTAATGGAAAGTAAAATAGGGTAATAGATCGAAAGTGGCAAGACGAACGAGGTGCTGATACCTCCAAAAACCTGACGGAGCACCAATTCAGATCCGATATAGCCCTAAAAACCTGACGGGAGACCAATCCAGATCTGATATCGCCCCAAAAACCTGACTGAGCACCAATCCAGATCTGATATTGCTCCAAAAACCTGACTGAGCACCAATTCAGATCCGATATAGCCCCAAAAACCTGACAGAGCACCAGTTCATATTCCATATCGCTTCAAAAATCTGACGGAACAGCGATCTGGATAGTGAAGCGCGTCTAAAATACATTTTTAGGACTAGGAGGGGGTTCGCCACAGAAAACGGCGGGTTCACCACAAAAAGTTGCTGTTTTTTTTCGCAATGAGATTATTTGTGAAAAAAAGGAAATGAAACAGCACACTATTTATCTCATCTTTTTACTCACCACCCCTTTGCTGTCCTGGGCTCAGAGTATTTCACCACATACGCTCTCTAGCGCTAATGCGTCTACTGTTGGATCTTCGGCTATGCTGAGCTGGACAGTAGGGCAAACTGTCTCCTACAGCGCTGGTGATGATAATGTACTGATATCGGGTATTCACCAGCCAATACCGAGTCTAGTCATGGAGGTGTTAGAAGTTATCAATAGCGCTCACACGACGATAGAAGTCTACCCTAACCCTACAGTGGATTTTGTCCAGATAAAAGAAGGGAACAATGAAGTGACAAGCGTGAGTATATACAGCCTTGATGGCAGAGAACGCTATGAGTTTGACGACTGGAAGTCGAACCTAGAGGGTAGGATAGATTTTACCGAAATGGCAGTGGGGGTCTATGTCCTCATAGTCAGAACTGACCAACATATATACGAACACAAAATCATTAAGAAATAGAATTTTCATAAATCATAATCACATAATCATGAATAGATTATTTACACTAATAACAATCTTCCTATTGGCGCTGGGATCTGTAGCTGTCGCCCAGACTTCTCAGAGTCTGGATTATCAAGGGATCTTAAGAAATGCTGAGGGGGAGTCTATAGCCAATAAGTCTGTCGAGGTTAGGTTCACTCTTTTGTCAGGTGGTGAAACTGGCAGTACAGTGTACGCGGAGGAGCATACCATTAGCACGAATGCCCATGGTCTGATTCAGGCCAAAGTCGGGAAAGGTGCTGCTCTTTCTGGTGTGTTTTCAGCCATAGATTGGAGTTTAGCCAATTACTTTTTGAAGGTAGAGGTTGATCTCGGTAGTGGATACGAAGATTTTGGCACAGCCGAACTATCAGCTGTGCCCTATGCGCTGTATGGTGAGGATGCTGATGCTGATGTGACCAACGAACTTCAAAGTCTTTCACTCACTGGATCAGTATTAGAAATAAGTGATGGAAACGCTGTTGATTTGGGTTCTTTAGGTGCAAACACCGATGATCAAACGCTTGCCTTAGATGGGACGGAACTATCTATTTCTGATGGGAATACCATCGATCTAAGTAGCCTTCAGGATGGTACAGGGACAGACAGCCAAACGATGAGTCTTTCAGATCATACGCTCACACTTGAAAATGGAGGTGAGGTTGATCTTTCTGGGTATTTGGATAACAAAGATGAGCAAAACTTGAGTTTGGAGGGTGGTAGCTTATCCATATCAGGAGGAAATTCTGTCGATTTGGGAGTCCTTGGTGCAAATACAGACGATCAAGCCATTCGACTTGATGGAACCACACTTACATTAGAAGATGGCGGTACGGTCGATCTTTCGGCCTTCATGGATGATACAGATACCAATACGCAGCTTTCCGAAACAGAGGTGGACGCTTTTGTAGCCAACAATGGATACCTCACATCAGCGTCAGACGATCAAGCGATAAGTCTGGAGGGAAATATTCTTACCCTTGAGGATGGCGGTACGGTGGATCTTTCGGCCTTCATGGATGATACAGATACCAATACGCAGCTTTCCGAAACAGAGGTGGACGCTTTTGTAGCCAACAATGGATACCTGACATCAGCGTCAGACGATCAAGCAATAAGTCTGGAGGGAAATATTCTTACCCTTGAGGATGGCGGTACGGTTGATCTTTCGGCCTTCATGGATGACACAGATGCTCAGGACTTGGCCGACGTGCTTGGAAATGGAGCTGATGCCAATGAAACTACCATCACCAACTTAGCTGATCCGCTAAGTGCCCAAGATGCGGCTACTAAAAACTATGTAGACAGCCATGACCTAGGCGCTTTCTCAGAAACAGCCGATGTGATCTCCGCTGGAGATACAAATGATAATTTTGTGTTCGGCTCTAGCCAACTCGCAGATGACAATACTACGAGTGACGACAATAGCCGCATGTTTTTTGACAAAGGCAAAGCAGCCTTTAGGGCAGGATCAGCGAGTGCAGATCAATGGGATGATGCCCATGTAGGCAATCACTCGGTCGCACTAGGTGCCGACAATACCGCTAGTCAATATGCTACTGCAGCGATAGGAAATAACAATGAAGCCACTGCCAGTGGAGCCATCGCTATCGGTACTGATGCGAGGGCGACGGAAGAATACGCCATCGCAATAGGTCAATACAATAATGCGAGTGGATTAAATTCAATCGCAATGGGGTATACGACTACCGCATCTGGATCAAACGCTACTTCTATTGGGTACCATACCACTGCTCGATCTGAAAGTGAGCTTGCGGTAGGTGCCTACAATACCGACTACATACCTGCAGGAGATGATACCGATAGAGCATTCGTCATTGGAAATGGGGAATCTGGAGCAAAATCTGATGCATTTACAGTGTATAAAAGTGGAGATGCTTTATTAGATGGTAATTTGTCTCTCGATGATCCGACGGAGGATGCACATGCTGTAACCAAAAGTTATGTAGATACGCAGGTCGCTGGTGCCAATACCAATGCAGAGGGTGATTTTGAAATTGCCAAAGCAGCTACAGAAGTAGTTGATGTAGATCAGCCGACATCTATCGGTAATAGCGTTTCTACAGATTTTGGGCAATCATTCATCGTTAATAATTTAGGTGAATTAACACGAATTGAATTTCAGCTGACTCAAATGGACCCTAATTCAGATTTTACCATTTCGGTTTATAAAGGTGAAGGATATGGAGGATCTCAGCTTATTTCAGAAGCCGTTACATTGGCTTACAATCCTGAAGTATCATCGCATCAATTTTCTACTCCTATCTCGGTAGAACCTGGCAGTACTTTTACATTTAGAGTAGTGGCTGGTGAAGATGCCATTATAAGGGCTGGAAGTGCAGCCGCTAATGTATATGATGATGGCGCCATGTACCATAACGGTACTATACAGCCAGCAAATGACATTAAGTTTAAAACATACGTGAAGACGCCTGCAATAGCCGGATTACTGGTCGATGATAATTTCAATGTGGGAATTGGCACAAAATCACCTCACGCAAGTGCAGCATTGGATATATCATCTACAGAAAAGGGTCTCCTCATTCCTAGAATGACCGCTGCAGAACGAGATGCGATATCCTCACCAGCCACAGGGTTATTGGTTTACAATACAGAGGATAATGAAATCAATAAGTACAATGGATCAGCTTGGGTAGGCGAAACGGTAGATACGGATACGGATGAGCAAAACTTGAGCAATGTACTTAGTCAAGGTGCCAATGCCGGGGGTGTTGCCATCACGAATCTGGCTGATCCAAGCAATGCGCAAGATGCAGCGACTAAAGCGTACGTGGATCAAAATTTACAGTCATACGATTCCCAAGGCAATATCAACTTCGAAGTGTTGGATTACGCAGGGTCATCATCATTAAGCGCGCACTTCAATCCTTCTAATTATAATGCTCAGCTACCAGTAGAAACGAAAATAGGCCAGTCGTTTACGGCCGAAAGCTCAGGTGTGTTAACCAGAGTAAGAATGAAGTATGCCGTTCAAAACAATTCGCAGGGTACCTATACTTTAACGATCAGAAGCGGACAGTCATTATCAGGTACTGTTCTTTATACCGCCACGATCAACCCCTCAACCTCCAATCAATTGGTGACAGCCGATGTGACATTGTCGGAGGAGGTGAACATAGTGGCCGGTCAAAAATATACAATCAGTATCGCCATCTCGGATACATCCTATAAAATATACATGATAGCAAATTCTGGAGATGAATATTCAGGTGGTATAGCTATGGGCAACGTTACGGGTAATTTTACATATGGTGACAATTACTTTCAAACCTATGTGATAGGGAAGGATGAACCCAAAACCGCTATTCACGCCAATAATGAAAACGTAGGGATATTTACAGACACGCCAGATGCGAGTGCTGTGCTCGAAGTTAGCTCTACCACAGGGGGATTCTTGCTACCTAGAATGACGACAACAGAGCGTGATGAGATAGCATCTCCTGCTGATGGTCTGATGATATACAACACAACAACAAGCAAGTTTCAGGGAAGAGCAGGTGGTGCTTGGGTAGACTTAAATTAAATAAAAGTACATATTCTACTCACTGATTAAAGAAACCAGTCGTTTATGACTGGTTTTTATTTATTTTGGAATCCATGAAAAATAGTTTGATTTTATTCGCTCTTTCTTTTTTGAGTTCACTTGCGTCACCTGCACAGTATTTGGGTGTTTCTAACCTCCAGGGACTACCCCCTATGGTCCGTTATTCGTCCAAAGATTTCAATAAGGCTAGTTCTTCTATTTGGGCTGCTATGCAGTCGGACAATGGAATGATCTATGCGGCATCCAATACAGGTTTAATAGAATTTGACGGGGAGCAATGGCGCTTTGTGGTGTCAATAGTTTTTCAGGATTTCAGGAAAAACGCAGAGGGGAGAATTTATACTGGTGGATACAATGAAATTGGCTATTTGAATAGAAATGAAAAAGGTAATACGGAGTTTGTATCCCTAACTGACCAAATACCAGATAGTACTTTTGTTACGCTCATTCGCGATGTGCAGATCATTGATCATTTGGTTTACTTCATTAGCCATGAGTACGTTTTTGAATACAACGAGAAAACCGAAGAGATTAGGGCATTTGGGATGGAGGCAAGGCTTTATCCTTCATTTGTTTATCAAGATGAGTTAATAATAAATGTGTCGGGTGTAGGATTGCATGTTTATCAAGATGATTCATTGATACTCATGCAACATGGGGCGTATTGGGCAGATAAACATATTGCTGATTTTGTAGTCGGAGATACAGGTGAACTTATTACTCTTTCTTCAAAAACAGGAGCGCACGCATATACCCCAACTGGAGGGTCTCAAATCGAACTTTTCGACCACTCCTACCTTAGAGACAATGTCTTGTTCGATGCAGAACGCTTAACTAATGGCAACTATGCACTTAGCTTTTTGACGGGAGGGTTTGTGATTGCGGATTCAGACATGCAGCCGCTCATTATCCTAGATCAAAAAGCAGGAAGTAATAATCAGGTGCACGATGTATTCGAGGACAATCAAGGAGACTTATGGATATCGACCAATAATGGCTTGGTTTACCTGAATCTTTCATCTCCCATCTCTCATATAGGCAAAGGCCAGGGTTTGGATGGAGTGGTGGTGTATGATACGAAAAAGCACAAAGATGAATGGTACGTAACTGGGTACTCTGGGACTTTCTATAGAAAGGACCAGGGAAAGGGAGACCTGTTCAATGCAGAGGATAGATTCTTTACTAAAATCGACAATTCTGAAATCGGAGGGACGAGACTATTGGAGACTGGGGGCGCTTTGTTTTCACTTCACACCAGAAAGAAGGGGGAAATAGTTGATCATAAGTTTATCCCATTATTAGAAAATCCCAACACTTATCACGCCATGGGAACAGTGGATGAGAAAAATCAAGTCATACTCACCTCTAGAGTTACCGGGAATGAACTGGAAGTTTTTAGCGTTAAGGCTGGAAGATGGAAACATCAAAGTTCTATAGTAAATGAATTACTTCCTCGGGTACTTAGTGGTGCCATGGTGTTTGAGGATAAACTTAGGTTTTACTATGACTTGAGTGCAGATTTTAAACTTGCTCGATTTAGGCTTGCCGAAAGCCTTCAGGAGGTAGTGGAGGTGGAAATTCTCAATGGTGAACTAGGCTTGCCAGATGTGATCTGGCAGGTGTTTGAGATGGAGGGTAGTCTGTTTATTGGCGGATCGGATGGTTTGTATCGATATGATTCAGATCAAGATTTGTTTAGTAAAGATTCCCGTTTTGGAGAGTTTTTCGATGATAAGGGCTTGTTTTTCTTAACGAAGGAGGATGACACTAGCTATTGGTACCAGACCGCTAGTTTGGATTTGGGGCACTTGACTATTTTGCCTGACGGTACGATAATAAATGATCAGGAGATTTTTGCAGCCCTCAGCCCAGGGAGTATCACAGATAATCTAGAAATGCTGGCGCCAAATAAGCTTGGAATCGGTAGTCTGGATGGGTTGTATGTTGTAGATGGGACGAAAAAAGAAGATCATACTTTTCATTATCAGCCAATCATCAGAGAGGTGAACATTGCGCTACAGGATTCTATAATTGCTTCTAATATAGAGCATCAAATCGGGAGAGAGGAAATACTTGAGATTCCCTATGAGTTCAATTCTTTAAATTTTAAGTATGCAGTGCCGTATTTCAAAGGCGTATCAGAACTGCTGTACATGACCAAGCTGGAGGGCTTTGATGATGATTGGTCTCAGTGGGAAGAATCTGATGCAAGGAGGTATACTAATATACCTGAAGGTACGTATGAGTTTTCGGTCCGAGCAAAGAATGTCTTTGGTCATGAGAGTGGTGTTACTTCTTATAGATTCAAGATAGGCCCTCCTTGGTATTTGACCGCTGGAGCATTTGTGCTTTATGTGTTACTGCTAATTTTGGTGATTTATCTTATTGTCTATTGGAATTCTCGCAGGCTGAGAAAGGAAAACCTTAAGTTGGAAGGAATCATTGACGAAAGAACTTCAGAAATTCGTGATCAAAAAGAGACGATCGAAAAGGCTTTGGTAGAGCGAGAGTCGCTACTCAAAGAAATCCACCATCGTGTCAAAAACAATCTCCAGATCATTGCTTCTCTGCTCTACCTACAGTCTGGAAAATTCGAAGATGAGGATTTCAAAAAAGTGCTGGAAGAGGGACAGGGCAGAGTTCGTTCGATGGCTTTGATTCATCAAAAACTATACGAAAATGACGATTTGAAGAGCATTCCTTTTGGGGAGTACCTGCAAGAGTTGGTGGGAGAAATCAGGGCTTCATTTGGTATGAAAAACGTGCAGCTAAATATAAAAGCTGATAATGTGTTTTTTGATGTGGATACGGCAGTTCCTCTTGGTCTGATAGTTAATGAAATTGCGACTAATGCATTTAAATATGCTTTTGATGAAAAAGGAACTGGATCGTTCAGCATTTTTCTGTCTAAGGAAAATGGAACCTATATTCTCAATATCAAAGATGATGGGAAAGGGCTTCCTAGCGAGATTGATATTCGGAAGACCAAGTCTCTGGGGTTACGGTTGGTTCGAATGCTCAGCCAGCAATTGGAAGGGGAGTTTAACTTTGAGACCCATAATGGAACGAGCTTTAAACTAGAATTTGCGGCCTGATGAGTAAAATCAAAATACTGATAGTAGAAGATGAGATGATCATCGCAGAATCCATTTCCGATATGCTAGAAGAGCTGGGGTACGAAGTGACGGAGATCTGTATCAGAGCAACAGAAGCTTTGAAAGCAATAGAAAGGGAGATGCCAGATTTGGCACTTTTTGATATTCAACTCAAAGGTGAGGAAACGGGGCTGTGGTTGGCCGAACAAATCAGGGAGAGAAGGGATTTTCCGTTTGTTTTTCTAACCTCCTATGGAGATAAAAAAACCATCGATCAGGCAGTCAACCTTTCCCCTTATGGCTACTTACTCAAACCCGTAGAAAAAGGGCATTTGTATAGTGCTGTGGAGGTCGCTATCAAAATATTCACAGAACAAGCAGGGGACGAGGAGAGTGAAATGGTGGTGGTTCGTGATAGTTTTTTTGTCAAGGAAGACTATCAATATGTCAAAATCAGCCTAGATGACATCTGCTACCTCAAATCGGACAATAATTATTTGGAGATATATACCCCTACAAAACGGCATATTATACGCTCTACTTTAAAAGATTTTTTGTCTCAAATAGGGGATAAAAAATTTATCCAGGTACATCGATCCTATGTAGTGAATGCTCTTAAAATAGATTCATTCAATAGCTCCACGGTGCAGGTAGGGGCTTATGAGGTGCCGATGGTCAAAAAATATAAAGATGTACTTGTCAAAGTGTTTAATACAATTGCTTGATGTAGTATCAATTTTGATTGTTATTAGTACTTCTATCATGTAGATCACGGTTGCTACCCACTTCCCAAACTCAGCAGGAAACATCCTAGGTCAACTCCCCAAATACAAAAAGACGTGCTTGTCACTAAAAGCAACTAGAGATCCCAGTAACAATGTTTCCGTTTGTCTTATTCTTCCTTTTATCAATCATCTGCTGGTCACTCGCTTAAGAGTCGTCTTCAATTGTTCTCACACTTGAGTTCATTAGACAAGCTATTATGATTTTATAAAATTTTCTAAATCAGTGATTGTGATGTGGTCACGAATGTGGGTACCATAGTGAGCGGTATGTATCTTTTGATCGGTATCAATCAAAAAATCTGCGGGTATCAGTGTCATTGTTGATTTGTCCTTGGTTTTGGGTACCTCGATGGTAGCGCCTTCTTTCATTGCACTGACCGCCCCACTCTGAAAGAAAGTTTTCATCATTTTGAGGGCTGATGCTTCGATACCATATTGACCATATACTTGTTTTTTGGGGTCGCCAATGAGCGGTATCGGCGAAGCTTTCTTGTGCAAGAGGCTACTATTCAGCACCTCGGCAGAACTCTCAAAAAATAAAATCATGTGAAGTCCCATTTTTTCTAGCTCCTCACGGCGTTTGGATAGATCTCTGACGCGTAGATTACAAAACGGACAACTCACATCCCTAAAAAAGCTAAGCAAGACGCGTTTGCCTCTGTAGTCTGCCAGCGAAACGGGATTACCATAAATATCTTGAACTTTAAAATCAGGTGCGATTTGTCCTTGGTGTAATTTCATATTTGCCTTATAAGATTGAAAAATAGTGTCGCTCCACAGAATAATATGGAGTTATGCTGATTCAACCCTATCTTTCGGCGAATAGTTCCAATACTGGATTAATTACTCAAGCCTGTAACAGGAGCAATGTGATGGTGAGGTATTATTGATCGTTCTCATAGATCAGCTTGCCATGCTCGTCCCATTCACGGATAATGTAGGGGACGAAATCCTCATCGAAAGGGTCTTTAGAATAGATAATTTCACGTTTTCGACGATTGCGCTGATCATAGTATTCACGCCAGATGCCGACACGATGATCAAACTGATATTCGCCATAAGCAGCCAAGTTGCCACTCTCATGAAAGGCGTAGTAGTTGCCTTCCTTCTCGCCGTAGTGCACAGGGATGATCTCTTCGATCTGGCGCTCTTCGCGGTTATGATAAGATACAAGGGACTCTTTGGGCCATCCCTTGTAGTATTTTTCTTTGTTTTGAAGGATGTTGTGTTTGTTCCATTCGGACCATCGACCATGCTTGACCCCCATGTAAAACACCCCTTCTTCTAGGATTTGATCTCCTAGCATTTTCTTATAAGGGCCATGTAGTATGCCTGCATTTCCTTCATCTATCTTTCTGGAATTAACGATTTTCCTTCGCCTAAAGTCATACCAATATACATCTCGTACATAAGGTACTGGTTCTTCATACACTTTGAGATAGAAGAACAATTCCAACACTACATTATCTCCGAATCCAGTACGTGTATACCCTTTTCTAGTCTTCTTTCCATAGAAGACTTTACGCTTCGGTTTTTTCTTTTTGAGCTCGATTTCTCGATCTTCTTCCTCAGCGTCTAGATCTACCGTCAGTGGTACTTCGTACTCATTTTCGGTTTGGAGCAGTTCGTCATCACTACCGTACTCCTGAGATAGGGCGGGTAGCGACAGCCCAGTCACGCACAGTGCTGTGGCTAGTAATTTCGTATGTAGCGCATTCCATCTCATATATGCGATATTAATCAAAAAGAGGCTATTACAAAAGCCTATCCCGCAGATCACCTGATTTGGCGAAACTACGACATGTGTTTTGCAACAGCCTCTTCTCTTTATTTCAATTTGCCTAGAAGCGCCTGCTTAGTTGGCGCTCAGCTCTACAGATCTGTTAATGAACTGTGTAAGGGCTTCCCCCTCTAATAATCCCTGTGACAACAAGGCCAAATCATAAGCCTGACGCGCTAGTTTCTCCTTAGCGTCCTCTTGGTCGCTACCGAGTACTTTGGCTACCAGTGGGTGGTTGGCATTGATCGCTACGTTGTACTGATCAGGCATATCTCCCATCATCATCATGCCACCACCACCTTGGCGCTGCATATCCTTCATGCGTCGCATGAACTCTGGCATGGTCACGATGACTGGCATTTCATCAGAAGCCAACGACTCCACCGCTACCGTAGAGTTCTTGTCATTGATCGCTTTCTCAAAGATCGTTTTCGCCTTCTCTTTGTCGTCATCTGACAATACAGATTCGATTTTCTCGTCTTTGTTGATCAGCTTGTCTACTGTCTCAGCGTCTACACGCTTGAGCTGAGTCTTCTCTAGCTTGTGTTCTAATGTACCAATGAAGTGCGAATCTAACTGGCCATCCATCTTCAGTACATCATAAGACTTCTTCTTGATAGACTGGATGAAAGTGTGCTGCTTCGCTGGATCAGTCGAGTAGAGGTAGACGAGGTTGTCATCTTTGTCTTTCTGTAGTGCTTCGGTTTTGGTTTTGTACTCATCGAAGTTGAAGAATTCACCATCTACGTTTTCTAGCAATGCAAAGTCTTTCGCTTTGTCGTAAAACTTCTCATCACTCAGCATTCCGTACTTTACGAATAATCCGATATCAGACCATTTTTTCTCGTACTCTGCTCTATCTTTTTTGTAAAGCTCACCCAGTTTATCGGCTACTTTCTTCGTGATGTATGAATTGATTTTCTTCACGTTACCATCTGCTTGCAAGAAGCTTCTCGATACGTTGAGTGGAATATCTGGTGAATCAATCACCCCATGCAGCAACATCAAAAACTCAGGCACAACATCTTTTACTTCGTCCGTGATGAATACCTGACGAGAGTACAGCTGAATTTTGTTCTTTTGCATCTCGAAATCATTCTTCACCTTAGGGAAGTAAAGAATCCCCGTCAGGTTGAACGGGTAGTCCACATTCAGATGGATCCAAAACAAAGGCTCCTCAGAGAAAGGATATAGTTCTCTATAAAAAGCCAAGTAATCCTCATCGGTCAGATCCGATGGAGATTTGGTCCATAGTGGCGCAGGATTGTTGACGATATTGTCTTCTTTGACCGTCTTGTATTTAGGCTTGTCCTCATCGTCCTTGCCATCTTCTACTTGCTTGTCTTTCTCGCCGAATTTCACTTCGATAGGCAAGAATTTACAATATTTGTCTAAGATTCCCTGTAGTCTCGCTTCGTTCAAGAACTCTGCTGAGTCCTCCATATTGACATGCAAGATGATGTCCGTACCACGCTCAGTTCTGTCTCCTTCACTGATTTCGAACTCTGTAGAGCCATCACATATCCATCGAGCAGGCTCAGAACCTTCTACGTGAGATAGTGAATTGATCTCGACTTTTTCTGCCACCATAAAGGCCGAGTAAAACCCTAGCCCAAAGTGACCGATGATTTGCTGCTCATCGCCTTTGTCCTTGTATTTCTCTACGAACTCAGTGGCTCCAGAAAATGCGATCTGGTTGATGTACTTCTTGATATCCTCAGCAGTCATACCGATACCACGGTCGCTGATAGTAATGGTCTTGGCTGCTTCGTCAAAGCTAACCTCCACTCTCAAATCTCCCAGCTCACCTTTGAACTCGCCGATTCCAGAAAGTTGCTTCAACTTCTGCGATGCATCGACAGCATTTGAAACCAACTCTCTCAAAAAGATCTCGTGATCCGAGTATAGGAACTTCTTGATGATTGGAAAAATATTCTCGGTGTGAATCGAAATATTACCTTTCTCTTGCATGATGTATTTATGTTTTACTATTTGATTAAAACTAAAAATTATAATCCCCCTGTGGCAAAACTCATTCCAAAGCGCAAAGCCCGACGATCTGTGACAGGATGACAGAAAACAAAAGCAAGAGTGTCAGTGATCTGTCAAATTCAACATCTACTGAGGGTGGATTTGGTCTAGTTTTTTGGAAATAAAAAATCCCTACCAGTACATCGTACCGAAAGGGATTTTGTAAATCTGTCTATGTTTTCTAGAATCAGTCCAAGTATTTTGTTATGTCCTCGCTGAGTGGCTTCACGTTAGAAGAAAAATACTCGATCAATTGGCCATTTTCATCAACCAAAAACTTATTGAAGTTCCAAGATACTTTATAGTCTCCTTTGCCATTTTCGGATTTACTTGTGAGCCAAGTATAAACAGGGTGCTGTTCATCACCTTTTACATTGATCACTGTCGTCATGGGAAAAGTGACACTGAATTCTTCGGTACAAAACTGCTTGATCGAAGACTCTAAATCTAGCTCCTGACCAGCAAACTGATCACATGGCATGCCCAGTACGACCAAAGACTCTTTGTACTTTTCGGATAGAGCTTGTAGATCTTTGTACTGTGGCGTGTACCCGCATTTAGATGCGACATTGACGACTAGGACTTTCTTGCCTTTGAACTGGCTGAAATCGATAACCTGATCACTGTCCAGTGCATTGACTTTGAAATTGTAAAAAGAAGACTCCATGCCCGTAGTGGCAAAAAGTATAGATAGAGTTATGATAAGTGTTTTCATAGTAATTCGATTTTAGGGTTGTTCATTTTTTTATACTCCGAAACCGCCGCAATGGTTATTTAATTCAGCTCTCTCGTGACAGGGTAGACTTTCCATTGCTTGTCATAATAAGGCGATTGCTGGTAGAACCATTCGTAGATCGCACGAGGAGACTGAGCAAAAACACTATCAGTAGCCTTCTTCGATTCAAAACGCTCCTTCAGTTTAGCATCCTTAGCCAACATCTGCTCTGCCAGTGGCTCGATCACATACTCCTCGATGTATTCGGTACGAGAGAAGATACTGTGAAAATACCCCCACTGTAGAAAACTATCCGGTGAATCAGGCTCTAGTAGCAATGCCACCAATCTGCCCAAGGGTTGATCTGTCGAAATGCGCGCAGAACCAGGTGCATAAGTAACGAGTCGAGTCGTCTTGCCCAGTTCAAAATCACCACAACGGACATGCCCCTCAAAGGGCATGGCATTCATCGAAAATTCTTCTATCGTATATTGTTGAACTTGCTGCACTTCTGGTTTGGTGATGATGTCCATCTTTACACCATGGGCTTTGAGTTTATCGATGATCACAGCCCACTCAGCAGGTATCCAATATGCCTTGGGCATGGACACCACTTTGTTAGGCTCATTCATTCGGCGTACAACTATTTCTTCTTCATAGGATGTTCCTGTCCATGCGATGTATTCACCATCCGTGATAGACGAAGGTTTCATCTCGGATTTTATCCCTTTTAGTGACATAGAGTCCGCCAATGATTCGCTGAGACGATAGGACAACACCACTGAGTCTGGTCTACTCGCTTGGTCCATTTCCTTGGCTTTTCTTAGTTGTTTTCCTTCCTTGGCTAGGATCTTCATCGTCTGCTCTAACAGTACATAAGTGCCCAATACCCTCTGCTTATAAGGTTTTAGTGAGTGATTTTCCACCAAAATACTCGGTACGTGCCGCAAGTCTCCATAAGCATCCGAAAACCTCGGACTAAATTCATATTCGGCATTGCCTTCACTAAAATCCCGATCATTGAACGCAAACATCAATGGGCCTGGCACGTGTCCGTTAGCGGTGAGTGCTTTGTCTACTGCAGGCTTGAACACACGGCCCAGCCAGAGCGAGCTGTACTGCGAGTGCCCCGCATCCCCAGGCCACCCATAGGTGATATCAAACTGGTAATCTGCGCCATCCGTTACATGCAGATCTAGATAGAGATCAGGCTCATATTCATTGATCACCTGGACGATGGCTTGTACACCAGCAGTTTCTAATTTAGAATAATCTCTATTGAGGTTGAGGTTTTGCGCGTTGGTACGCCAGCCCATATTTTTAGGACCTCTTTGATTGACTCGGTTATAAGGAGATATCCGTTCGTGTCCATCGGTATTCAAGATCGGAACGAAAAGTAGATTGACTTTGTCTAGTAGTTTTTCCTTGCCACCAACGGCAATATCTCGGAGTAGCATCAGCCCTGCATCTTTGCCATCTATCTCGCCGGCATGTATTCCCGCTTGGACAAGTAGTAGGGGTTTATTACTGTTTTTCAATCCCTGAACTGTGAAGTTCTCCTCGGAGGACGCAATCACCATCACAATATCACGCTGCTGCTCACTCTCACCTATGGTCGTAAGATGGAGCAATGATCCAGTATCCACTAACTTGGACAGCCATGCGACCGTCTCTTGGTAGCTAGGTGTCTCGGTCATGCCAGATTGTTCGCAGTAGGTGATCCAAGGATCTTCTTCGTCCACGATGAGTAGTTCGCTCATGCCCGTCCATGGCATGACGGGTGGTAGTATTCCCTGTCCCATGACTGGAGAGAGTGTGACTACACAAAGTAATAGAAGCCCACTTCTGAGCAGGCGGCTTATTAGCTTGGGGTTTTGCATGCCCAAACATACAAAGGAAATAAATGGCTAGGGAATGAAAGTACCACAGGTTTGCGTGTAGAGATTAGATTTTTGCATCAGTGTTGAGACAAATATCTAGTGTCTAAATACCCATATATGACATTTACCGAATACGATCAGCAGACTTGACCAATTGTTCGTCTCTACGGATAAATCTGTTGGAGAGAACATTGAAGAGCATCGCGGACATGAACATGTAGAAGCCAAATAGGTAATTGCCCTGTACCTGTGGTAGCAGTATTTTATTTGCTTCGAGAATCCAATAGACGGATAGTCCTAAGGCTACTGCCATCACGAGCGAATTCAGTGCACCGAGTTTGATCTGCAAAAGTCGGTTGTTGAACTTGAAAATAGAGTATAGTGCTATCCCTGCTGCGAGCAGTGCGATGCCTGCGATGTAGTATAAAGGAGTCTCTGTGATGACTTGCTGTTCACCTGTGTCGATATCCATTTTGGTATGCTGTAGTGTGAGTGCTGTCACGGTGACGGTTTCACTCTTTTCAACATCGACTTTATTCCATAGAGGTAAGAAAACCAAGGTCACTAGGCTGGCTGCTACAAAAAACAGAAAGATGGATTGTACTCTTTGTATCATGATAAGGGGTATTCAAATTTTCGGCAAAGCTATAGAAAAAGGCTGTGAATTATGCATCTGCCTTTGTGCTAAGCTTACTGATTGTGTCTGATTCTTTAATTGGCTTTTTGAGTGTATCGCTACCTTCTTTATTTTTATTCTTTTTCTCTGACATCAGGTAGTCGTAGATTCTACTGCGGACTTCTTTGGTGGACAGGTTGTGCTCGTACTCCCCATTGCGAGCAGTCGTCAGCTGACCAGTCTCTTCGGAGACGATCACGACTAGCGAATCCGTGCTTTCGGACATCCCGATAGCCGCACGGTGTCTTAGCCCGAAATTAGCAGGAATGTCATCGCGTTCTGAGACAGGTAGGATGCATCTCGCTGCTACGAGCTTGTTGTTGTTGATAATGGCTGCACCATCGTGTAGCGGTGAGTGTTTGTTGAATACGGCCAACAAGAGACGTTTGGAAACGATTGCGTCCATTCTATCTCCAGAGTCGGCAAAGAATTTCAATTCCGAACTCTTCGAAAATACAATCAACGCTCCGGTATTCGTACCACTCATGGTCTTGATAGCGTCTATCAGTGGGGTCAGGAATGTGATATGACTTTCGTCAAACTTGTGTCTCCAAAACTGCTTGACATTCTTAAATAGGTTTCCTTCTTCGAATATCGTCGTACGACCGATCAGCAAGAGGAACTTTCGAATCTCCTGTTGGAATAGGATAATCACAGCAATCACCCCTACACCCATAAATTGTCCTAATATCAGACTCACGAGCTCCATATTGGCAGCTTGTACGACGAGGTAGATCAAATAGAGGAACAAGAAACCCAAGAAAATCTTGATGGCAACTGAACCGCGCATCAATTTGTACACTTGATACAGCAGTATAGTCACAAAGAATATATCAATGATATCTACCCACTCTACTTCTAAAAATCCTATATGAAATCCTAAAATCACTTGTTTCTATTGCTTTAATTGTTCGTATAGCGTCACTGCCTCTTTGGCTTCTTTCACATCATGCACTCGTAGGATTGATGCTCCTTTGATCAGACTGGTCATATTCAGTGCTGTAGTCCCATTGAGTGCATCATCAGGCCCGCCACCGAGTGTCTTAAATATCATCGATTTGCGCGAGACACCACATAGTATCGGTGCATCGAGCATCCAAAGCAGTTCTAGCTTGCTGAGCAACGCAAAATTCTGCTCCCTGGTCTTTGCAAAGCCAAAGCCAGGGTCGATGACTATGTCTTTTACGCCCTGTTTTTTCAAAAGATTGAGCTTCACGTTAAAATAATCAATAATATCCGAAACTAGGTCTCCATAGTCTGTCATTTGCGACATGGTCTGTGGATTGCCACGCATGTGCATCATGATATAGGGTGCTTGGAGTGCTGCGACCAACTCAAACATACGATCATCCAGCTCCCCCGCCGAGATGTCATTGATGATGGCAGCGCCTGATTGGATACTTGCCTCCGCTACGTCTGCTCTGAAAGTATCTACAGATACCACCGCTTCTGGAAAGGCCCGTATAATATGTGCTATCGCCTCAGTAGCCCGCAAGCGCTCATCCTCCACCGTCACCTCTGCTGCGCCTGGACGACTGGAGTAGGCGCCTACATCTAGAATGTCTACTCCCTCAGCGAGCATGTTTTCTGCTTTTTGGAGAAGGTCTCGGTTGGATTTGATTTTGCCTCCGTCATAGAAAGAGTCAGCAGTTACATTGACGATCCCCATGATTTTAGGGATGGACAAATCCATGAGTTGACCTTTTACATTTATAAAATAAGGCGTAGGTGTTGCGATCAAATTGATTAATTTTAGCCGCTCAAAACGGTTGAAAACAGCAAATCATTGGAAGAAAAAACAGTAAGCGAATATAGAGAAGTTATCAGGGGTTGTAAAGATATTTTCGAAAAGAAAACCAAGGACTATGGGACGGCTTGGCGGATTTTGAGAACATCCTCTCTCACCGATCAGATATTCATCAAAGCCAAAAGGATACGGTCTATTCAGGAAAAGGGCGAGCAAAAAGTGCAGGAGGATATACAAGGTGAGTTCATCGCCATCATCAACTATTGTATCATGGCGATCATACAGCTCAGGTGGGAGGATGATAACAAAATGGAAATCCCCTATGCTGAACTCGAGCCACTCTACGATCAAATCGCTGACGACACCATGCATCTACTGATCAACAAAAACCATGACTATGGCGAAGCGTGGAGAGACATGAGAGTCAGTTCGATGACGGATATCATCCTTATGAAAATCCTACGTACCAAACAGATCGAGGACAACCATGGTAAAACACTCATCTCGGAAGGGGTAGATGCCAACTATCAGGACATGATCAACTATGCGGTTTTTTGCCTGATCAAACTGAGATAGCGAACAACCACAGCAAACAATGACATGGGCAAGAAAGAGAAACCTACTTGCTCACTAAGCGTAACAGCAAACTAAAAAACAACAAACTATGCTCAAACACTTCAATACAGTCTTAAGATTATTGGTCGGAGGATTGTTCATCTTCTCAGGACTCATCAAAGTCAACGACCCAGTGGGTACCTCTATCAAACTAGAAGAGTACTTCGAAGTATTCTCGGTGGAGTTTGCCAGTTTCTTTCATGTATTTGTACCTGTAGCACTCCCATTGGCGGTAATCTTGGTGGTACTAGAGGTCGTGTTGGGCATTGCCATCATCATCAACTACAAGCCTAAGTTGACGCAGTACACGATCCTTGCTTTGATTATCTTCTTTACCTTTTTGACAGGCTACTCAGCGATCACCAATACGGTGACAGACTGTGGGTGCTTTGGCGATGCGATCAAGCTGACACCTTGGGAGTCCTTTACCAAAGACATTATCCTACTGGTCATGATAGCGGTCATTATTTTCGTCGATAGACAAAGGGGATCCCAAGATCAATCTGCTACGATGGTGGGACACGGGATCATCGTTGCTACGACCATTGTGAGTTTGGCACTCTCTATCACTGCGATCAATCATCTTCCCTTCATAGACTTTAGAGCGTACAAGATAGGGGACAGCATCCCCGCCAACATGAAACCCTCTGAGCCTTTCATCTACGAATACCTCGTGGAGAAAGATGGTGAAGAATATACCTTCAACGAATACCCTAACGACAAGTCGTATAACTTCATCTCCATGACCCATGTCAATCCAGAGGCTGCTCCGACTATCACTGATTTTGCGGTATGGAACGACGAGGGGGACTTTACCGAAGAGGTGTTTCAGGGCAATAAACTCTTTGTTATTCTCTATGATGTGAACAAAAGCGACCTAGAGGGACTCGCCGAGATCAATACGCTCACGCAGAGCCTCGCCGGAAAAGTAGAAATATTTGCCCTCACCGCTTCTGCTGCGAACACCTACGAAGCGTTTGCTCAAAAAAATCAAATAAACGTACCCTACTACTACACAGATGCTACAGTACTGAAGACCATCACCCGGTCCAATCCAGGGCTATGGCTCTTGCAGGACGGGACGGTTAAAGGAAAATGGCACTACAATGATGTTCCGAATTACAGCGAAGTGTTAGATTTGCTAAATTTGTAAGTATAAAACACTGAAGATATGAAACATACTACTACTCGTCTCCTTCTCACTGCCCTCGTATTCGTCGGGACACTATCTAGTTGTGACAAGAACAACAACCTCTCACTCTTCTCTGTCAGCAATGACCTAGAACTAGGCCAACAAGTCGCTGCTCAGATCGCAGCAGACCCTACGACCTATCCCATCCTGCCCGAATCAGGTAATGAGGAAGCCTATGCTTACCTCGAAGCGATGACTGACGAAATCCTCAACTCGGGTGAAGTTCAGTACAAAGACGAGTTTGCATGGGAAGTGCACATCATCGACCAAGACGTGCTCAATGCCTTTTGCACACCCGGAGGATACATCTACGTCTACACTGGGCTGATCAACTATCTAGACAATATCGACGATCTGGCAGGCGTGATGGGACATGAAATCGCCCATGCAGATCTCAGACATTCGAGTCGATCGCTCCAAAAGCAATATGGCATCAGCACACTGCTCAGTATCCTATTGGGAGATGGCGGCAATGAAATCGCTGAAATCGCCGCGGGGTATGCCAACGGTCTCGTCTCTCTGAAATTTTCTCGGGATCATGAGGAAGAGTCTGATGCACGGTCAGTAGAGTATCTTGCCAGTACAGACTACGCCTGCAACGGTGCAGCGACTTTCTTCCAAAAGTTATTGGCTGATGGACAAGGGTCGTCTGGTGGATTGGAAACCTTCCTGAGTACACACCCATCCTCAGATAGCCGAGTAGAAGATATCAACGCCAAAGCAGATGAAGTCGGCTGTGACACTTCTCTTAGTGATGACAATACGAACGGGATGACTTACGCTGAATTCCAAGCCTTGTTCGTAGCAGAAGCAAAATAGGAGTTTAGACTGTTAGAGTTAAGAACCTACCGAAGATTAAAAATAGTCTTCGGTAGGTTTTTTTATGAGCGACACCCTATCCTCTAAAAAGTAGGGGCGTTGAATTTTAGTTTGGTGTAGCTGTTGGATTTCAGTCAGATCAAAACCACACAGACCTTGGCGTAGAGAAAATATTCTTTCTAGCAAAGTCATATGACAGGTCTTTGGTGCGTGAGAATAAATAGACCGAGACACACTGTTGTCTACGAGCGAAAAATCCAGTAAACTTAGGGGAACAACATTAGATGAAAGACCATGAGTGAGCACCCATACCCACACTTGTTTGCGCCATTGGATTTAGGTTTTACGACACTGAAAAACCGATCTTTGATGGGATCCATGCATACAGGATTAGAAGAGACCAAAAACGGATTTGAGAGAATGGCCGCATTCTATGCGGAGCGCGCCAGAGGAGGCGTAGGCCTCATCGTGACGGGGGGAGTAGCACCGAGTCGACAGGGCTGGGTAGGGCCGTTTTCTGCTAGGATGACCAAGCGAAAACATGCCAAGCAGCACCGAGTCATCACGGATGCTGTGCATGCGGAGGGAGGTAAGATCGCCATGCAGATCCTGCATTCGGGACGCTATGGCTACCACCCGTTAAATGTCGCTCCCTCGGCTATCAAGTCACCGATCTCGCCTTTCAAGCCTTTTGCACTCAGCAACCGAGGGGTGAAAAGTACCATCAAAGATTTTGCGAATAGCGCCTACTGGGCCAAAGAAGCCGGCTATGATGGTGTGGAGGTCATGGGGTCTGAGGGCTATCTGATCAATCAATTCATCGCCGCTAAAACCAATCGTAGAACAGACCAATGGGGTGGTGCGTATGAAAATCGCATCAAGTTCCCCATAGAGATCGTCAAGGCTGTGCGAGCAGCAGTAGGTCCTGAGTTTATCATCATATATAGGCTGTCCATGTTAGACCTAGTGCCAGGAGGTAGTTCGTGGGAAGAGGTCGTGCAGCTAGCCAAAGAAATAGAAAAAGCCGGTGCGACGATCATCAATACAGGGATCGGCTGGCACGAGTCGCGTATCCCGACGATCGCTACGATGGTGCCACGAGGGGCTTTCAGCTGGGTGACGCGAAAACTTAAAGAGGAAGTGAGCATCCCACTGATCACGACCAATCGAATCAATATGCCGCAGGTGGCAGAACGGATTTTGTCGGATGGAGATGCGGACATGGTGTCTATGGCGAGACCTTTTTTGGCTGATCCCGAACTGATGCGCAAAAGCGAGACCTCTCGTGAAGATGAGATTAATACCTGTATAGCCTGCAACCAGGCCTGTCTGGATCATGTGTTCAAACGAAAAATCGCCAGTTGTTTGGTCAATCCCAGAGCCTGTCATGAGACCGAGATCGTAGCGTCTCCTGTCACGACTGCCAAACGCATCGCAGTAGTGGGGGCAGGGCCAGCGGGTATGGCATTTGCCAGTACGGCGGCCGAACGTGGACACATGGTGACGCTCTACGATGCTGCGAATCAGATCGGGGGACAGTTCAATATCGCCAAGAAGATACCAGGCAAGGAGGAGTTCTATGAGACACTGCGCTACTTTGGCAAAAGGCTAGAGCTGACAGGTGTCACGGTCAAACTGAACACTAGGGTAGATGCAGATCAGCTGATTGCAGAGGCGTACGACGAGGTGATTGTCGCGACAGGGATCTCGCCACGTAGGCCTGGGATTACGGGCGTGGATCATGCCAAGGTGATGTCCTACCTCGATGTGCTGCGAGACGAAAAACCAGTAGGCGAACGTGTAGCGATCATCGGAGCAGGTGGGATAGGTTTTGATGTAGCGGAGTATCTGACAGCAGGGGACGAAAGTGCTAGTTTGAGCACCGCGGAGTTCCTGAAAGAGTGGGGGGTAGACCCTCTCAACGAAGTGCGTGGAGGCGTAGAGGGAGTCAAAGCACAGCCGCATGTTGCTGCGCGTCAGGTGACGATGTTTCAGCGGAGCAAAGGCAAGATGGGCGCCAATCTGGGCAAGACGACGGGATGGATTCATCGTCTGGCGCTCAAAGGCAAGAAGGTCAAGATGATCACGGCTGTCGCTTATGATCGGATCGATGACGAGGGACTGCACTATACCCGAGATGGCAAGCAGCACGTGCTGGCCGTAGATCATGTGATTCTCTGTGCTGGGCAGTTGTCGGAGGATCGTTTGGCAGTGGAGCTAGAAGAGAAGGGCGTCAAAGTCAGTAAGATCGGCGGAGCTGATGTAGCTGCCGAACTAGATGCCAAACGTGCCATAGATCAGGCGGTTCGGTTGGCTGTGAGCGTGTAATCGCGAGAGTGAAAAAATAAAGATGAATCTGTGTTTCTGACTAGTGAGCGAAGATTATTTCGGTATCCACCTGTCGGTAGACGGGTCAAGATTCATTGTTCGAAACCTGTTTGCTAAAAACTAAATCTGTGGATGTTTTGGATGCTTTGTCCTCAAGCCGGACTGGCCATGCCTATGGCAGATAAACCATGCCTCCGGCAGGTAAACTCTCTTTTTTCATTGCCAAAAAAGGAAGCAAAATGACTTTGCTATCACTAAACGTTAATCCCTTCTTCAAATATGGATTACCCTAATCGGTATACACCCCATTAGATTTTAGATACAGAAACGAGTTCAATTTTTATCTAGATACTAAAATCTAAATACTAGTACCTGTGTTGGAGGTAAAGGCACTAGTCACGCATGCCGAATGATTATTTAGTGGTCTTCACATACTTTGACTTGATCACTTGCTTGGTGAGTTTTTTGGAGAATTTTCCGATCGCTTTTTCTACTTCACCGACTCTCATTTTGGTATCGCTAGAGAAAAGCGGATCAGTACTGGTTGCCAAGAACAAATCCGACTGAACCTCCATGATGTTGGAACTGACCGTATCGAAGTAGTTGCCATAGGCATAGTCTCCCCAGGCATAGACTCCTGTATTGTTGATGACGACTCCAGAGCTGTTATAGCTCGGGGTACCCGCTCCCGTATATTGTGATTGTTGGTTGTAGGAGTAGGCATTTTGTTTCTCGATATCTACCAGTTTGACGAGTAGTACGCCATCAGCTCCGTTGCGTTTGCTGACTGCTGCGACTTCTTTGGCAGTGAGGTGTTCTGATCCACCCAGTCGTGTATTGTGACTTAAAACCGTACTGACACCATAGTCAGAGAATTCAAATGCAAGTTCTTCTTCGAGTACTCTACGGTTTTCGATTGTTTGCACCAGTACGATGACGAGTAGTTTTTCGATTTTCGGTTTATCATCCCCGTTTTGGTTTTTTTGTCCTGTAGTTGCGAATAAAGAGCCAGTACCCAATGTAGTGATGACTGTAGCCAGTAGAAGTCTGCGAAGCATATTCAATGTTTTTTTAGAATTAAACCCAAAAATAGACATATCCAGTCAGTCAGGATAGGGTGAAAGTCATATTTAACATAAATCCGCGTGAATTACTCTTTGACGACTTTCAAAGAAGGCTCGTTGATTTCGTTGAAGATTCCTTTTTTGTGATTAGGCTCCATCAAAAAAGACATGGACTGGTTGTCCGACAGATAGAGGTAGTTGCCCAGGCTATCCACCTCGTCAAAGTAAAACATAACCGGCTCTGCAAAGATTTGCATTTCGACTTCAAACGTCCGGTGCATCGTATAGACAATGGCATGGTAGTCATCGCCGACCAAGTAGCTGCCCTCGAACAGCTCTTCGCTCAGATCTTCGGGTGTTTTTTCTCCGTTTTTTTTGGAAGGGGAGCAGGCCAAAACGAATCCTAGGGCCAACATGAGATAAATAGATTTCATACGCGTAATTCTAGTAGTCGTGAGCGAAACAAATCATTGCTTCTCTCGGGTCTACAAGGTACAAATCGTCACAAGAATATAAAAATGAGAGCACGTATTATTATTAGAGTGAGGAGTAGCTGTGTTTTTTATGGTTTATAGCCTGCATTCCTGGGTATATTGTAGGTAGGAAATCTATAGATTAAATAAAAATATAGTAGATATAAAGTGCAGGGTGAACTATATTCGGTTGTTAGCCACAATGAAAATTAATAATGAAGGAACACTCCATTGACTATTTAATTGACAGTATATATAACTCAAAAACGAAAGAGTATTTTCATGAAGTGATTCAGTCATATTATGCTAATAGCTATCGGTCTTCCATAGTCATGCTATACTCAGTTGTAATTTGTGATTTGATATACAAATTGGAAGAACTACGAGATGTTTATAATGATGAATCGGCCAAGAAAATACTAATTGAGATAGAGAAGCTACAAAAGGCTAACCCAAAATCTTCTGAGTGGGAAAACAAAATTGTTGAGTTAATTTCTGAAAGGACCAAGTTATTGGAAGTGTCTGATGTTGAAAACATTAACCAAGTACAAAAGCATCGACATTTGTCAGCACACCCTGTACTGAATCAAACTTCATTATTATACAAACCCAACAAAGAGACTGTTAAAGCTCACATCAAGAATATGCTTGAAGGCATTTTAACTAAACCTTCAATTATGTCAACTAAAATATTCAATGAGTTGACTATTGATCTCGCAACTAATAAAAATCGATTTTTAAATGATACAGAACTAGCTCGTTTTTTAAATGCTAAGTATCTCAAAAACCTTCGTCAAGAAACAATTAGTGACATATTTAAAAAAATGTGGAAGCTTGTTTTTAAACTAGATAACGAAGAATGTAATGAAAACAGAGCTGTTAATTACAAATGTTTAAATATCCTTTTCGAAATCAACGAAACCGAAATAATTAAACTTTTAAAAGATGAAGAAACATATTTCAACGGAATTATTGATGGTGAATGTTTAAAATTAGCCATTCGGTTTTGTTTCTACCATCCTTCTATTTACAAAGCCCTCAGCGTTATTAATCAGGATCAAATCAACTATGAAATAAAAAGTTCTATAAACCTGCTTTTCATAAGCTGGTTTGCATATGATTCTTTTCAGAATTTTATTGATCATTTAATACCTTCAATCGAAAAAGGAGAGCGCTTTTACGTTGAACAAGAATACTTTGAATTGTTGAAATCACTCTTAAATGATTACGACATGAGAAACGAACTTCTTGACATCTGCATTATTACATTTATTAAAAGTGGATCTTTTGATAGTGCCGATAGAAATTATTACAACAGAATTGATCCTTACTTAAAGGAGTTCTCTTCAGATCAATTGATTAAACTAATTGAGGGAATAAACGGTAACTCACAAATTAATAGTAGAAACCAAGTGAAGTACACGAACAAAAAAATCAAAGAAGTCTGTGATAAGATGTTACCGAAAGACTTCAATTTTTCGGAATATTATCACTTTTAAAAAAATGTTGCTAACAAGCTGTGATAAAATCATGCTTGGACAATGCTAGAGGGAAGTTTTCTGCATTATGGCAGCCCCGCCAATTCGCAGAATTGGCCTAATTGAGAAATAAAAAAGGTAATAGCCCATTTCGCAGAGTTGGCTATTTAATAGACGAAACATTATACTTCATCAAAATGTAAGCTTCATACAAAAATGGGAAGGTTACAACTGAAGCGACGTAGGCGCTATCAGGCCCCCTGTGGAAAGCGGATAATTTTACCTGTCTGCCAGACGCGAGTCATACCCCGATCTTACGTCGGGGTATGACGGAGAGTGGTCAGTCTAACTTTCCAAAGCTGTATTTCCAGTCACTGCCAGAGCCTCGGACTACTGAGGAGACAAAAGGCCGAACTTGGGAAAAGATGCTTTCCAGTTTATTGGTATTATTTTCCAACCTATTTTTGTTGCTCGGGTATAAGCATGAGGGACGAATAAAATTTGTACCTCTAACTAGGATTTAGGAATGAGAGAAATTTATGCAGAGATTATTACCATCGGGGATGAGATCCTGTATGGTCAGATATTGGATACCAATTCGCAGTGGATCAGTCAGCAGTTGGACGACATAGGCGTCAAAGTCAGACGAAAATACTCGATCTCTGACCAGTCGGAGGTGATCAAAACAGCAGTGAATGAGTCGCTCGCGCAATCCGATTTGGTGTTTGTCACTGGGGGGTTGGGGCCGACCAAGGATGATTTGACCAAGCACAGCCTAGCAGCTATGTTTGAGATGCCGCTGGAGCTGAATCAAAGTGCATTGGAGGACGTGGAGGATATTTTCAAGCGATTTGGAAAAGAACTCACCGAGATCAATCGCCAACAGGCCTTTTTGCCCAAAGGCTCGACGAAGATCACCAATGAGCGGGGGACAGCTCCTGGGATGTGGTTTGATAGGGACAAGAAAGTGGTGGTGTCTATGCCTGGTGTACCCTTTGAGATGAAGGCGATGATGACCAAGACCATCTTGCCTAAGATCAAAAAGCGTTTTCAGCTTCCTGTCATTATTCACAAAGTGATTCGTACCATAGGGATCGGAGAGTCGTGGCTCTCTGAGGAGATTGCCCGTTGGGAAAATGCATTGCCTACACACTTGGCCTTGGCTTATTTGCCCGGCAAGGCGCAGGTGCGGTTGCGACTCACAGGTGTAGGAGAGGAGCGCGAGGTGCTAGAGGCTGAGATGGAGGAGCAAGTCGCAGCGCTATTGCCCACGATACAATCCTACGTGTATGGTTTTGGAGACTTGGAAATCGAAGAGGCAGTTGGTGAACTGCTCAGAGCGAAAAGCCTGACTATCGCCACCGCAGAGAGTTGCACCGGCGGGTATTTGGCGCACAAGATCACCTCTGTGTCAGGGAGTTCGGATTACTACACGGGCTCTGTGATAGCTTATCAAAATGAAGTGAAGATTCAAGAGCTCAACGTCTCTCCCAAAACCATAGAAAAGCACGGTGCAGTGAGTGAAGAAACTGCCAAAGAAATGGCGGAAGGAATACGGAAAAAACTAAATGTAGACCTAGGAATATCTTTGACAGGGATCGCAGGTCCGGATGGAGGTACGGAAGAAAAACCTGTAGGTATGGTATGGATGGCAATATCCTTTGGTGGGATAGTCAAAACGCGAAAAATTCAATCACCCGGTACGCGCATTCTCAATATAGAATACAGTGGTGTCAAAGCCCTAGACTTCATCCGTCAAACGTTAATCGAAGCGTGATTTTTAGGCTGATATAGCCTATATTGCGGCATATTCCCAAAAAATGAAATTGACACGGTTATGGCTCATGTAGAAATGGTAATGCCCAAAATGGGTGAAAGTATCATGGAAGGAACGATCCTTTCGTGGTTGAAGAAAGTAGGAGAAAATATAGAACAGGATGAGTCTGTTTTGGAGGTAGCTACTGACAAGGTAGACACAGAAGTGCCTTCTACTTACTCGGGTGTATTGCTCGAGATTTTGGCCAACGAAGGAGATGTCGTGGAAGTAGGGAAAGCCATTGCTGTCATCGAAGTGGATGATAGTCAAGTAGCTGCCAAAGAAGACGCTTTGGAGGAGGAAATCGCTGCTGCAGCGGCTGCCGAAACCTTACTCGTCGATGCAGTAGAAAAACATTCTGCTGCTGCAGTCAAACCAGCAGCACCTAAGACCCAAACACAAAAATCTGAGGTAGGTAAGTTTTATTCACCACTCGTGATGACTATTGCACGCGAAGAGGGGATCAGTATCCAAGAACTGGACAACCTACAAGGGACAGGCAAGGAAGGTCGTGTCACCAAGCGGGATGTCATGGCGCTACTGAGAGACAAGAATCCGAAGACTTTTGGCTCTGAGCCAGGGATCAAATCCAAGTCAAGTAGTAAGCCGAAACCGAAATTTGGAAATCAACCTACTCCAGCCATATTTACAGGAGAGGATGAGATCATTCAGATGGACAGAATGAGGAAAATGATCGCTGATCGTATGCTCTCATCGGTTCAGACTGCGCCGCATGTCACGTCATTTGTAGAGGCAGATTTGACGTCAGTGGTCAACTGGAGAAATCAGCACAAGAAGGCTTTTATGAATGAGTATGGTCAGGCGTTGACCTTTACACCGATCTTTATAGAAGCCATCGCCAGTGCGATCAGGGACTACCCTATGATCAATGTACAGGTCGAAGGAGATACCATCGTCAAGAAAGGGAATATCAACATTGGTATGGCAGTGGCACTACCATCGGGCAATCTCATCGTCCCAGTTATCAAAAATGCAGACCGAAAATCTATCAAGGAGCTGTCCTTTGCTGTGAATGATCTGGCGAGACGGGGTAGAGACAACAAGCTTACCGCTGATGATCTCAGTGACGGCACCTATACTATGTCTAACGTCGGGTCTTTTGGCAATGTGATGGGAACACCTATACTCGTACAGCCACAGGTTGGGATATTGGCTTTGGGCACGATCGTGAAGAAAGCTAGTGTGATAGAAACAGCTGAGGGAGACTTCATCGGCATTCGTCACAAGATGTTCTTGTCACACTCCTATGACCACCGAGTGGTAGACGGGGCACTAGGAGGGATGTTCGTTCGTCGAGTAGCAGACTATCTAGAGCAGTTCGATACGACTCGATCAATATAAATTCACTTTAGTTAGACTTAGCTAAGCCTAACTAAAGTTCTATTTCTATATAGTTGAATGTAGCTCCGAGTAGGTCAGCATAATCTTCTCCCGCCTCTTGCATGTCTTCATCGTAGGTTTCGTAGTACCAGTTGATAGATACTTTGTTTCCGTTTTGCTCTACCAGAAGAATTTTTTTCAAGATGTCAAAGATGCATTTCGAGGAGCTGGTGTTGAAGTACTCCAACTTGAAGTTGGCGACTAGATTTTTGGTTCCTCCATCAGCAAATTCCATGATACCGTTGATGAGTTCGGTGTAAAAACCGATGGCATTTTCGGGGCTAGATTTTCCTCTGAGTTCGAGCAGTCCTCTAGCTGGGTCAAAAAATATGAGTGGGGTTGTTCGTGTAGGTCTATAGATGATCTTGTTCATGGGAGACGATTTCTCTCTATCCGTATTAGAGGTGCTAGTCCTACTGTTTGATTGAGTAATTGGTTGCATTCTAGGTAGGTATGTTACAGATTTCTTATTGTCGGCTATAGACAACCTATCAATTCGAAAAATAGACGGGAAGCCCAAGTGCTGCTTTGCTAATATATCTTTTTTGTTTTGAATAACTAAATTTATTTGAGATTATACATAGGTAGCTACCTATCTTTGAAGGATGAAAAAACCTCTACTAGTGGTGGTCGCTGGACCTACAGCTGTAGGCAAAACGGCCACTTCTATTGATCTAGCATTGCATTATCATACGGAGATTATTTCGGCAGATTCGAGGCAGTTTTATAAAGAGATGGAGATCGGTACTGCTAAGCCTGACGCAATGGAGCTAGCTGCCGTGCCGCATCACTTCGTGGATTCACATAGTATTACGGAGGATTATGATGCGGGACATTTTGCTGAAGAAGCAAACGCCCTATTGCTAGAGCTCTTCCAAAAGCATGAGGTTGTGTTTGTCGTCGGGGGATCAGGACTGTACATCAAAGCCTTGTGTGAAGGGCTCGATGATATGCCGACTATCCCAGAGGATGTTAGGGTACAGCTGAGACGAGAGTTTGAGCAAAACGGTTTGGTGCCTTTGCTCGAAGAGCTTCAAAGTTCCGATCGCGTCTACTACGATCAGGTAGATCGAAAAAACCATCAACGTGTCATTAGGGCATTGGAGGTTACGCGTCATACTGGGATGCCATTCACGCACTACCGAAGTGCCCAGACGCAGACCAGTCGCCCTTATGAGGTGATTAAAATAGGTATTGAGGAGGACAGAACTGTACTATACGAACGGATAGACCAACGGATGGATCAAATGATTGCTGCGGGTCTTTTTGATGAAGCTAAAGCATTGTATCCTCAGAAGGGATTAAATGCACTGCAGACAGTAGGGTACAGGGAGATTTTTGGCTATTTGGGTGGAGACTATGATTATGAGGAGGCTGTTCGACTCCTTAAGCGAAACTCTCGACGCTATGCAAAACGACAGATGACGTGGTTCAAAAGGGACGAGTCTTTTGTGTGGTTTCAGCGGACTCAGCTGGAAGAAATGATCAGGATGATAGATGAAAAAATGCGAGCAGGTTGATATTCACTCGCTATGTTGTGATTGCTGTACTCTTTGTTATTTATTTTCCTCTCTTGCCTGTTTTTCTAGTGCCTTTTGTTTTGTAGCGTACAAGTCGAACTGGTCAGGAGATAAGAGTTTCTTCATTTTACTATCTCGGGTCTTTTTATGTGCTTTGTAGCCTTTGTACATTTTGACTTTAGAGGTTTCGTTGGTTTGCACCTCTTGTAGACCACTGTAGTATTCGGCGGTGATTTCGTCGAAGGTGGTTTTTTGATCGGTGGTTAAATTGAGTTCTGAAAAATACTCATCCATATCTATCTCTGAAGTATCCTGTGCCCAAGAGAAATGACAGAGAGATAGTAACAAAACAGTAGCAATACAGGTAGGTAGTGGTTTCATGTTAATGACAGGTTTTGTTTCTACATAAACTTACAACTGAAGGAAAATTTAACCTCAAACAAATCGAATAAAGTTGAAACTATTTGATGACGCGTCTAAACGTTTTGACATTAGACTTGTAGTAGTTGCTCGTGAGGTCGGACTGAATCACTCCTCGTGAACTAGAGGCGTGGATGAAGTAGATGTGATCCTGGTCTACCGAGGTAATGAGTCCACTATGATACCATTTGTTTCTTTTTTCTTTGAACTTAAAGAAGACAACATCTCCTGGTTTGAGTCTGTTCCAATTTACTTTTTTTCCATATTTGGATTGATCCTTGGAAGTTCTAGGTATTGTGTATCCTGCTTGTGAGAAGGAGTTTTGAATCAAACTACTACAGTCTATGCCGCTTTGAGAGGTGCCGCCATATCGGTAAGGGGTGCCTGTATAACTTTCTGCTGTAGAGATGACGAGGTTGATTTCACGTAGTTTCTTTTTCTTTTTTTTACTCTGCCCATGTGCTGTCTGATAGAACCCCATCACGGTGATACTTAAGAAGAGTATTAAAATTTTTTGCATACGAGCACTTTCTTTATCAGGTATCCAAGTATTATGCCATTGTCAATTGCCTTACTTTGCAGCTAATACTCGCGAATAAATTTAGAGTTTATTGTCTTTATTCTAATTTTGTGATCGTAAAAATTAATCAAAAAGTTATGTCTTGGCAGTTTGAAGAAGAAGAGATCGTATTAATCGAAGAAAAAGAAGACGAAGCAAAGGGCTTAGTTGTGTTCAATGATGACGTCAATTCTTTTGATCACGTGATTGATATTCTGATCAAAGTCTGTAAGCATGAAAGAATACAAGCCGAACAGTGTACCTATATTATTCATTTTAACGGGAAGTGTGAAGTGAAAAAAGGGACCTACAAAGCGCTGAAACCAATGAAGGAAGCTATTCTAGATGAAGGCATCAATGCGTCGATTGTATAACTTGCGGAGATGGAATTTCCGAGCGAACTTATAGAGGAGGCGGTTAGAGAGATCTCTAAGCTCCCAGGTATTGGTAAGAAGACCGCACTGCGTCTAGCATTGCATTTGCTCAAGGAGAAGGAATCTGCCACCGAGAATTTATCAGAGTCTCTGCTGAGACTACGCAAAGAGACCCAATACTGTGGCACTTGCCATGTGATCTCCCATACGACTGACTGCACCTGCCGCACGATCAACACCGATCCCTCTGTGATCTGTGTTGTCGTAGATACGCCTGATATGCTAGCGATACGTAGCACAGGGCAGTACAAAGGGACTTTTCATGTATTGGGGGGAGTGATATCACCCATCGAAGGGATAGGACCAGAGGATTTGCATATTGATTCGTTAACCACCCGTATCCAAGCTTCTGAAGGAGAGGTAAAGGAGGTTATATTGGCACTCAGTGCTACGATGGAGGGTGATACTACTTCTTTTTACATTTCCAGAAAATTAGAAAACCTTGGTGTGACTATCTCTACAATTGCCAGAGGAATCCCAATAGGTGGAGAGTTAGAGTATGCCGATGAGGTGACACTGGGACGAAGTATCGTGACACGGACGGCTTATTCGAACGGTGGTTTTTGATCTGAGAACTACTCCAGTCTACTAATTGATTTCTTGTTAAGTGTATTTGAACAAACTTTAACCAGACTGTTAAAATTTTAAAACTCAATCACTTCTACCTTGTGCAAAGCTTGTCTAGTTTTGCACACCAAATTATAGATCGAAGACAAGACATGGAACAAGTTTCAAACAGAATTAAGAATATGGCAGAGTCTGCCACTTTAGCGATGGCAGCCAAAGCTAGAGAATTCAAAGCCAAAGGTATCGATGTGATTAGCCTGAGTCTGGGTGAGCCAGATTTCAAAACACCTAAACATATCCAAGAAGGTGCTAAAGAAGCGATCGATTCAGAAAAATACTTTGCCTACCCACCCGTCAATGGTTATGCTGACCTGAGAGAGGCCATCTCTGACAAATTCAAGAAAGAAAATGGATTGACTTATTCTCCAGACCAAATCGTCGTGTCTAACGGAGCGAAGCAGTCTATCGCCAATGTATTTTTGTCTATACTGAATCCAGGTGATGAAGTGATCGTATTGTCTCCGTTTTGGGTGAGTTATACGGCGCTTATCGAATTAGCAGAAGGTACGCCAGTGCTGGTCAAAGGGGGTATTGAAAACGATTTTAAAGCTACTGCTGAGCAAGTCAAAGCAGCGATTACAGACAAAACCAAAGCAATGATTTTCTCCTCTCCTTGTAACCCGACAGGTTCGGTGTTTACCAAAGAAGAATTGGAAGCGATCGCTGAGGTATTGAAACCTCATGATATCATCGTGATTTCAGATGAGATCTACGAGCACATCAACTTCTCTGGAGGACATGCGAGTATCGGAGCGATCGACGGGATGCAAGACAAAACGGTAACTGTCAATGGTGTCGCAAAGGGCTTTGCGATGACTGGATGGAGAGTAGGATATATCGGAGCGCCGACTTGGTTGGCCAAGGCATGTAACAAGATTCAAGGACAATTGACATCAGCCAATAGTTCTATTGCACAGCGCGCTACCTATACTGCACTGACGACTGATCTCGCGCCTACCAAGGCGATGACAGAGGAGTATGGTAGACGTAGAGAGTTGGTTCATGGTCTATTGAGTGATATCCCAGGGTTCAAGGTCAATATGCCACAAGGAGCATTTTACTTCTTTCCAGATGTGAGTGATTACTTTGGTAAGTCTGATGGTAATGTGACGATCAACAATGCGTCTGATTTCTGTCTATATATGCTGGAAGTAGCACATGTGTCGCTCGTAACTGGAGAGGCTTTTGGTGATCCAGACTGTTTGAGACTGTCTTATGCTGCGTCAGAAGAGGATTTAAGAACTGCGATTAGCCGTGTCAAAGAAGCTGCTGCTAAGTTGAAATAATCATTTTGATAGAGGAGTGGAGTTCTTTCACTCCTCTATTTATTTTATTATCGCCTGATTTCATTAGTTTTATCCCATAACACTAACGTTAGAAGTCAGATTGAGAGTTAACCACCTAATTTTTACCCTCTTTATTTTTTGCCTCTGTACGGCATCTCTTGCTGTCGCAAAAGATCAGCCAGAAGTAAAGCAAGGCATACTTGATCTCCGTGATTGGGAATTCCAAAACAATGCGCCCTTGAAGCTGAAAGGTGAGTGGGAGTTTTATTGGAATAAACTGATCTTCCCGAGTGCTTTTGATTCATCTCAGATAGATCCTGTTTATCGACTTTTTCCGAAGCTATGGAAAAGAGATACCGTCGCAGGACGAATCATCGAGCCATCAGGATTTGCTACCCAAAGAGTTCGTGTGATTCTTAATTCAGTCACACCAGAGTTAGCCATATCGATTCCTCACTTTTACAGTGCATATATTTTATTTATCAACGGCGAATTCATCGCAGCGAATGGTCAGGTAGGTAAGAGTGAGACGACATCTAATCCGCACTGGGAGTTAATCACCAGAGATTTAAAAATCACCAATGATACGCTGGACATAGTCCTGCAGATTTCGAATTTCGATCACTCACGGGGAGGAGCTTTTGAACCCATAGAGTTGGGAGAGAAAGTCATCATGCAGACCCAAAACAGAAGAGAGGAGGCGAATGATTTGATCATGGCGGCTAGTTTGTTTTTTGTAGGGTTATTCTTCATGGTGTTGTTTTCATTCGGTAGACACGAGAAACCCATTTTTTTCTACTCGCTGTTTTGTTTGTTTTATAGTTATCAAACGATAGGGACGGGTAATTATACTTTTCATTCTCTGATGCCAACTGTGCCTTGGTTGGTGACACTAAAACTGGAATATATAACCATGTTTTTGTCTGCTTGGTCTTTTTCTTTCTATTCTTATCATCTTTATCAGAAAGAAACCTCACGGATATTTATGTTTTTCACCTCCGTGTTTTGTGGTGCGAGTGTGTTAGTGGCCTTGTTTTTTCCCGTTAGGATATTTAGTGAATTGGCTACACCGTTTTTTGTGTTTGTCTTGTTCTGCTTTGCCTATATGTTTGGGACCTATGTCTTGGCAGTATTCAGGCAGAGGGAAGGGGCTAAACTGTCTTTGATCTCTTCTTCTATCCTGTTTTTTGTGATAGGGACGCGTATATTGGAGTATTTTGGGTATTTGGAAATGTCGCTGATGTTTTACTTTTTAGGGTTTCAGCAATTCTTTTTTATCCAATCTATCATCCTGTTTTATAAGTATAACCGCAAGATCGAGTTGGCCAAAGAAAAGGCTGAATCAGCAGCTAAATCTCAATCCGACTTTTTGTCCATGATTTCTCATGAGATACGTACGCCACTCAATGCTGTCATCGGGTTGACCAATTATCTGATCGGGGACGATCCAAAGGAGGAACACGTAGATGATCTAAAGACTTTGAAATTTTCGGCAGAGCACCTACATATATTGATCAATGATGTGTTAGACTATAGTAAGTTGGATGCTGGGAAGATTGAGTTCGAATACATAGATACTAATATTGTCGAGGTGTGCAAAAATATCGTCAAGGCGCAAGAACCTAAGGCACGTGAGAAGAATATCTACCTGAACATGATTCAAGATGATGAGATACCTAAGTACATTCTCTGTGATGGATTGAGAATGAGCCAGATTCTGACCAACCTCATCGGAAATGCCATCAAGTTCACGAACGAAGGAGGAGTAACCCTTAGTTTAACCAAAATCATGTTGACAAAGAAACGGGTGTCTATCAAATTTACCGTAGAAGATTCGGGGATAGGAATTCCAAAAGATAAGCAGGTAGAGATATTTGATAGTTTTTCTCAGGCATCTACCTCTACGACGAGACAGTACGGCGGGACGGGACTAGGATTGTCTATAACCAAGCGTATTTTGGATCTGCAAAATATCAAAATCAATGTGTTTAGTACTGAAGGGCAGGGGTCGAGATTTTATTTTACCCAGACATTTCAAATCAGTGAAATTCAAGAGAAAGTGACCGAGAAGATTAGTGAAGAGAAGAATCAACTCAAGGGTAAGAAAATTCTCTTGGTGGAGGATAATCCAGTGAATGTGATGGTGGCGAAGAAGTTTCTGTCGAGATGGGATATCGATGTAGATGTTGCAGAGAATGGTCGTGAGTCATTAGAAAAGACTGCGACGGTCAAATATGATTTGATACTGATGGATCTCCAGATGCCAGTAATGGATGGATATACTGCGTCTAGAGAGCTGCGAAAGGGTGGTCTCGAAACGCCTATCTTAGCACTGACTGCATCGGTGATGCTCGACGTGGGAGATAAAGTCTACGAATGCGGGATGAATGATTTCATTACGAAACCATTCGAACCCGAGGATCTTTACAATAAAATAGTAGGACACATAGAGAGAAGTAGAGTCAAGCGACTCTAACCGCACTTAACTAGCTCTCCAGTTTTTTACGGTCTCGATGAAGACCTTTACTTTCTCTGGAGAGATATCTGGATATACGCCATGGCCTAAATTAGCGATGTGCCTGTGTCCTCCAAAGTCTTCAAGCATTTGGATCGTGTGTTTTTCAATCTCCTGATCAGAGCTGTATAGCACGCATGGATCAAGGTTTCCCTGCAATGTCTTGTTGTCTCCAATCAATCTTCTAGAGGCTGAGATGCTCATGTTCCAATCCAGTCCGATAGTTTCACATTTGAGCTCATTCATGCGTTTTCGTGCGAAAAATGCTCCTTTTGCAAAGACTGTGATGGGCACTTCGTCTATGGCATCACAGATTTTGCTGATGTACTTCAGTCCAAATGTATCATACTGATCTGGAGATAATATACCTGCCCATGAGTCAAAGATTTGAATTAGGTCTGCTCCTGCCTTGATCTGTGCTTTGAGGTATAGTATCGTGCTGTTAGTGATCATGTCTAGGAGTTGGTGGGATAGCTCTGGTTCTGCGTAGAGCATCTTTTTTGCTTTGGAGAAGGTCTTGCTGCCTGCTCCCTCTACCATGTAGGAGAAGATAGTCCATGGAGCTCCTGCAAATCCGATTAAAGGCACACGGCCGTTGAGTTCTTTTTTTGCAATTTTGATCGCATCTAGTACATAGGACAGGTCTTCCTCTGGGCTGGCAATGCGGACTTTAGAGAGATCTTTGGCCGATTGAATGGTATTTTCGAACCAAGGGCCTTGTTTTTCTATCATCTGATAGGGTAGTCCCATGGCTTCTGGGATAACTAGAATGTCCGAGAAGATAATGGCGGCATCTACCCCTAATAGATCGACAGGTTGTATCGTGACCTCTGCGGCTAGCTCAGGTGTCTTGGCTAGTTCGATAAAACCACTGACGCTATTTCGGACTTTTCGATATTCGGGAAGTATACGGCCGGCTTGCCTCATCAGCCATACGGGTACACGTTCTACTTTTTCACCTTTGGCGGCACGAATCAATAAGTCATTGTGAAGCGTCATATGCTATGCTGTTTTTGCTGCAAATATACATTGCAAAGTAGACTAGCGGTAGTCTGAGTGCAGACTAATGTTAGGGAATTTATAGTTCGCCTTCTTTCAGTTGGATGTTGACGTCTTGGATGATTTGATCCATCTCCGAGGCAGTTTGGTTGGCTAGGAAAACGAGCTCTTTGATTTTTTCGGGATCGTTTTCGTCTTCCAGAAGGGCGAGTAGACCTAGGACGTTGGATAGAGGCCTGCGTATGTTGTGAGAGTTCATAAATGCGAACTCTCTGAGTTGATTGTTTTGTTCTTGGATCTGCTTGGTTCGTTTGTTTATGGTTTGTTCTAGATTATGGTTGATGGATTGTATTTTTTCGTTCTGAGCATCGATCTCTTTGTTGAGCAAAATGAGTTTTCTTTCGTTTCGTTTTTTTGTACTATATATCCATATCAATACTCCTATCAGTAGTAACGCGAATATTAGCGCAGATAAAAACATCGTATTGAGATAGCGCTGCCTTAGCAATTGGTTATTTGACTCTTGGATGACTCGTTCCTTTTGTGCCACTTTGTATTTGGCCTCTAGTTCTATGAGATCGGTATATTGTCCATGTTTATAGAGGCTGTCCTCTAGTGCATGATATTGAGTGTAGTAAGTGAGGGCTTCTTTGTAGTCTTTTTGTTCTCGTTTGACCTGGTAGAGGTAGTCCAGTGCTTCGTGTTTTTGGTCTGTAGATCGGTTTACTTCGGATAGTTTTAGGGCGTGTTTTAGGGTGTCTTCGGCTTCTTTGTATCTTCCTTGTAGATAGTAGGACTGGCCTAAATTTGTCATATTATGGGTTGCTTCGTAGTGATCATTCCGTTCCATATTGCTTCTTAGGGCTTCAAGGAAGTACTGGTCGGCTTCTTTGTAATTTCCTAGTTCCAAATAGATGACACCAATGTTGTTGATGTTGAATAGCTCTTTTTTGATGTCTTCATTCTGGCGATTGATTTCTAAGGATTGTTGGAGAAGGGAAAGAGCTTTGTCATATTGTTTTAGATCTTTGTAGACGACTCCTTTGTTGTTGAGTATGTGTGCTACATAGGCGGATTGACTAGAACGCCGACAATACTCTTCGCTCATATTGTAGTAGTCTAGTGCTCTGATAAAGTCCTTTTGCTTCTGAAAGTTCCAAGCAATGTTGTTGTAGATTTTGCAGAACTGACTATAGTTACTTTCGATATCTTTTAACCCATCGAGCGCCATAAAGTAGTACTTCATAGAGTTTTGCAAATCACCATCAAAATACCATGCTGCACCTATCTCATTGTAAGTTGACACGATGAGGTTGTTGTCCCCCATTTCTTGGGCCAGTAGCAGAACTTCTTCGTAGTGTTGAATGGCCAGTTGAGGGTTGCTTTCTTGTTGAGTCCGCGCTAAAGTTAATAAGACGCTTGCTTTTTGCTGAGGGATGGTGGTTGTATCTAATTGGATTTGCAAGCTGTCACTTTGTGATACTGGGGCATGAAGGTCTATGAAACCGCTGATCAACAAGAACAGGCACGCAATTAGAGAAGACATATTGGGTATGATGAATTTATCTCAAATTAGGAGATAAATTCGTCTTACAAAAGCTTTGTGACTCAAAATGAAGTGCATCATATCGAAAAATCTTCTGGTTTTATTCAGACGATTTTTCGCGGTCTCTTGCTATTTTCTTAGATGACTGTCCTAGTGGGCCTAAGAAGTGTTTTGGGTTGTCATCGAAATGTATGAGTAACTCATCTAGGTCGAGTATCGCCTGATTCAAATTGGTGTATAGGGAGTCTTCGTTGAGTAGTTTCCCTAAAGAGCCTTTGCCATTGTTTAGGTCTGTGACGGTCGTTTCGAGTTGTGATAGTGTCATGTTGAGACTGTTGACAGCTTTTTCTAATTCCAATTTGTTGATCTTGTTTAGTGTGCTATCTGCAGAACTCATCAAAGGTCCAAGTTGAGAAATTTTCGTGTCTACATTTTTGAGTAGCCCGTTGAGGTTATCAAAGGTTCTTCTTAGATGATTGTTGTTTTCGACAACCAGTGTATTGACATTAGACACGGTGACATCTAGGTTTCTTAGGGTGCTTTTGATTTGTTCTCCTGTTCCTTTCATTCCAGCCATTACCTCACTGAGGTTACTGATCATGACTCCAATGTCTTCGGTGATAGGTTCGGCACTGTTGAGGATAGCTGCCAGTCCTAAGTCGACTTCTCCTTGTATGGTATCGCCACTTTCTAGTGGTTGGGCGATGTTTTTGATGTCCAAAAGAATCGATTTGCTACCTAGAAAATCGCTATTCATCAGCACTGCAGAGGAACCTTTGCCCACGGTCAAATTGCCTTTGATGTCAATTTCGACTATGATTTTGTTGTTTTGGTTTTGGAGAATTTCTATCCCACTGACTCGTCCGACAGCAAAGCCGTTGACAATGACAGGATTGGACACGTTGAGCCCATCGATGTTTTCATAGATGGCATAGAATTGTTGCGTGTTGCTAAAGAAGTTGACGCCCTTTAGAAAGTTGAAACCGAAATACAATATTGCTCCTGAAATAGCGGTGAATAGACCGACTTTTAGCTCTTTGGTCACAGTTGGGATTAATTTTTTGATTCTAGTTCGTTTTTGTAATCTCTAAATGCTCTAAAGATTCCTGATGCAATATACGTTTGTTGAAGTTTATCGTTGAGGTCTTTTTCTTCTTTTGCATTACTGAGAAAACCTGTTTCTATCAATATGCTCGGCATACTGGTTTTCCAAAGTACTAAAAATCCAGCAGATTTCACACCACGACTCCTACGACCTACTCGGTTTTTGAATTGGTCTTCCACATTTTGAGCTAATTCGAGGCTGTTGGATTGGTAGGCACTCTGATATAGAGAGAATAGGATGTAGGACTCTGGAGAGTTGGGATCGAAACCTTCGTAGTGCGCTTCGGCATTATCTTCCATGGTAATTACGGAGTTCTCCCGCATCGCTACTTCGAAGTTTTCATCCGATTTGTGTAACCCCATGATATAGGTTTCAGTACCATGGACGGTTTCGCTGTAGGGGGCAGAATTACAATGAATAGAGATAAAGAGATCTGCGTGGTTGTTATTAGCTAAGTCTGCTCGTTCGTAAAGTGTCGGGAAACTGTCGTCTGCACGAGTATATATAACTTCTACATCTGGTAAGTATTCGTTGATTATCTTGCCCGTCTCTAGCGCGATGCTCAGTGCGATATCTTTTTCTAGAGAAAAGTCACCAGAGGTGCCTTGATCTTTTCCACCGTGGCCTGCGTCTATGACGATTTTTTTGACCTTATAATCCTTAACCCCTGTATTGTTAAAAGAGGCGAATAATATGCCAAGCGCAAAGAAGACAATAACTAAAATATTTTTCATCAAGAGTTGTTTAGAACTTTATTGGCGATATTTTTGTACAAAAATGTATATTTTTAATTGAAACTGAAAATCCTAGTGCCCAATATAAAACGCCTGTTTTTATGCTTTTTATTCATCGTAGCAGGGGCAAAAGGGTTCTCTCAAAATGTTGAAATCGATACAGCAGAAGTCCTTGATAAAGTGACTTTTCTGATCCAAAACGGGTATCTCGATTCTCTAAATTCCTATCCGGAATATCGCTCTTTTTTACCAGATTCTATCATATCGCTTTTGAGCCCTGATTCTCCTATCCTCCAAGGAGACTCTACACTAGTGCCCAAGAAGAAAACTAAGAATGCCGTCGAGACTACTGTGGACTACAAAGCCAAGGATTCGATCTATTTTGATCTGACCAATCAAAAAATGTACCTATATGGAGAGGGAAGCATCGAGTATGGAAATATAGGCTTGACTGGTGAGCGGGTAGAGATGGACTGGGTGGGCAATACGATACAGGCCAATTATGTATTGGACTCAGCAGGTAAGAAAGTAGGGAAACCAGTTTTTACTGAAGGGAGCGATAGCTATGTCACAGATGACATGATCTATAACTTCAAGACCAAAAAGGCTTTGATCAACGGGATCATCACAGAGCAAGATGGCGCCTTTATGCACGGAGAACGAGTCAAGAAGAACGAGCGTGATGAGATGTTTATCCGTGATGCCAAATATACCACCTGTAATCTGGAGCACCCTCACTACTATATCAAGGCAAAAAAACTGAAAGTGATACCTAATGACAGGGTACTGTCGGGTCCTTTCAATATCTATTTTGGGGAGATACCCACGCCTATTGGATTTCCGTTTGGGATGTTCCCATCTCCTAGGGAGAAGGCTTCTGGGATTATATTTCCTAGTTATGGGGAGGATAACAACCGGGGCTTCTTTGTGAGAGGCGGTGGATATTATTTTGATATCAGTGAGTATGTTGATCTCAAATTGACTGGTGATATCTACACGAATGGTAGCTATGGACTGAACGGCGCTTCTACCTATAAGAAACGCTACCGCTACTCGGGTAATCTAGGAGTGCGGTACAATAAGACAGTGAGTCCTACTTTCGAAGATGATTCTTTTTCGAAGGATGTATGGGTCAATTGGAGTCATTCTCCACAGTCTTATGGTACTTCTCGGTTTTCGGCTTCTGTGTCTGGAGGTACGACTACCTATAGTGCCAATGCCAACAATGTGGGCTATGACTATACCAATAGTATCAATGCTCAATTCAACTCTAATATTTCTTACTCTAAGACCTTTCAAGGAACGCCTTTTAACCTGACTGTAAACGCACGACAAAGTCAAAATATAAGTACAGGAGTTGCCAGTGTTACTTTGCCAGAAATTAGTTTCAATGCCTCTAGAATTCAACCATTTAAGAATGTAGGGAATTGGAAAAACAATGCACTCGGAAAACTCGGATTTACCTATAGGCTATCTGCTAAAAATGAGATGAGCAATTCCCCAGTATCTATTCCGAGTTATGTGGTGAATTCTAACGTCGCCTCTGATGAAATTTTAAGTTTTAACAGTGATAATTTACCATTGCTATTTAGTCGAGCAAAAATGGGGGCTAGGCATCAAATCCCTGTCTCTACTTCTTTTAACATGCTGAAGTATTTTACGGTCAGTCCGAGTTTTAACTATACTGAGGTGTGGTACCCTAATGAACTCAAGTACGAGTATGACCCTGTTTTGGAGGGGGTACAAGTTGATACATTGAGTCAGTTTTCTAGGGCGGGATGGTGGAGTTCTGGAGCATCCATGTCGACGCGTTTGTATGGTATGTACAATTTTAGGAGTGATAAAATCAAGGCGATACGTCATGTGATGACACCAAATGTAGGCTTTAGCTATAGTCCTGATTTTGGGGATCCCTCTAAAGGGACTTATCGAGATGTGCAAATTGATGAAGAGGGAAACACACGTAGACTATCTAAATATGAAGGTTTTGCCTATGGAGGTCCTGCTAGTGGAGAGAGTGCCAGTGTCTCTTTCTCTCTCAATAACAACCTAGAGATGAAAGTGAAATCCAAGGTCGATTCGGTCGAGGAGTATAGAAAAATCAAAATATTCGACAATCTGTCTTTGTCGTCTGCTTACAATTTTCTAGCTGATTCGTTTAATCTAAGTGATATCAACTGGAATGCGAGGACTTCTTTTTTTAAGGGAGCCATGTATGTGAGTCTTAGTGGGACGATCGACCCTTATGTGTATGTCTTAGATAGTGTGCAAGAGACTACTAGTGGTGAGACATATCATCAGAGACAGATCGATAAGTTCGCCTGGAACAACGGGCAGGGTCTAGGGCAGATGACGCGAACGAGTATGTCGGTGGGTTTGAAACTACAACCTAAGAGCGCTAAATCTAATGGTAAAGATCCCGCTCAAGACCCGAATGCAAATGATCCATTTGGGAATAATAGTGGGATGTTCAATGAGGATGAGAATTTCGAAGCGGGCAATGTGGATGATTTTATCTCTTATGATCCAAATATGTATGTGCCATTTGATGTGCCATGGAGCTTGAATGTGAATTATTCGCTCAATTACCGAAAAACAGGTTTTGAAGATTTTATCATTACTCAGACGTTGAATTTCAATGGATCACTGAGTATCACAGACAAGACTCGGATCAATTTTAACTCTGGTTATGATCTGGAGGAAAAGGAATTTACAGTGACAAGGATTAACGTCAGTAGAGATCTACACTGCTGGAATCTTAGCTTCAACTGGGTGCCATTCGGTCCACGTCAGTCCTACTACGTCAGGATAGCAGTCAATTCTCAGCTCCTCAAAGATCTGAAACTAGATCGTAGAAGCCAGTCTGCTTATACGAGCTTCTAGCAGAGTTGATACAGTTATAGTGGTTTAGAATAATGTCGCCCAAATTACAGTTATTTCAAATCTCTATCCTGAAGACATAGTCTATCTAGGTGTAGTTTTGCGACGATGAACAACAACTCAATCTATTCCTTTCAATTTGGTCTGCTCTGCCTGAGTGGTCTGCTTTTTTTCGGTAGTTTCAACATGATTATTCCTGAGTTGCCATCGCACCTATCGAGTATGGGCGGAGGGGCGTACAAAGGATTAATCATAGCACTGTTTACCGTGACGGCTGGGCTCTCTAGACCTTTTAGTGGAAAACTCGCCGATAGAGTAGGGCGTGTCCCTGTGATGATTGTAGGTGCTTTGGTCTGTGGAGTAGCGGGTCTGATGTATCCGCTGGCAGGTAGTGTTTGGGCATTTTTATTGTTGCGATTGTTTCACGGTTTTTCGACGGGATTTAAACCTACCGGTACTTCGGCTTATGTGGCGGATATTATTCCTGGGAATAAGCGAGGAGAAGCGATGGGTGTTTTGGGTTTCTTTGGTACGGTCGGGATGGCGATGGGGCCAGCGATAGGCCCTGTGATCGCACAGCAGTTTTCGTTGGACGTGATGTTCTATGCATCCTCTTTTGCTGCGGTATTATCAGTGTTGATTTTGGTGGGGATGAAAGAGACACTAAAGGAAAAGGAGAAGTTGTCGTGGGATCATTTTGTGATCCAAAAGAATGAGATATACGAGCCTAAGGTTTTTGCACCTGCCTTTATGATGATGGTGTCTGTATTTGCTTTTGGAGCGATCTTGACGGTGATGCCTGACATCAGTGATCAACTGGCGCTTTCTAACCGTGGACTGTTCTTTACCTACTATACGGTAGCATCATTGATGGTGAGGATAGTGGCAGGTAAAGCTTCTGATAAGTTTGGGCGAGTACCGGTTCTCAAATTGGGTTGTTCGATCATTTTCATCTCTTTATTGCTTTTGGCGAATGCCGATACCTCCGTGTTGCTTTTAGCGACAGGTGTATTGTACGGTGTGGGAGCAGGGCTTTGTTCTCCGACGATATTTGCATGGACGATAGACCTGAGCGATGTAGATCATAGAGGGAGAGGGATGGCGACCATGTATATATTCCTAGAGATCGGAATAGGTAGTGGAGCGTTGCTCGGTGGCTGGATCTATGGCAATGAGTTTTCGAATATTCCTATGATTTTTTATAGCTGTGCGGCGGTCGTGTCTGTCGGTTTTGTTTATTTATTCTCAAGAACAGTGCGTAATTTACCTGTTATTAATGAAGCATAAGGATGAAAAATAAGGGACAAAAAATTGCTAAGTATGTTTTTGTGGGCGTGTGTATCGCGGAGTTATTGACACGCATATTTGATGTGCCGCAATTACAGCACTTTACCAAACCACTACTGATGCCCGTACTGTTGGTGTATTTTCGTCAGGGAACGACAGGCCGTTTGACGCCTTCGTTTTTGTGGGCAGCTGCGGCATTGGTTTTTTCTTTTGTTGGGGATTCTGTGTTGATGTATGATCAGCCTATTTACTTCATGATAGGTTTAGGTGCTTTTGCAGTGGCTCATGTGTTTTACATGGTTTCGTTTAGCGGAGCGGTAGCGTCAGGCGTAGCAGGTCCGAGTTTGCTGTCCAAAGGCCTGTATGCGATTCCGTTTTTGACGGTGTACGGCATACTCATGTCAGCACTATGGCCAACGCTCGGGGCATTCAAAATCCCTGTAGCGGTGTATGCCTTGATTTTGATAGGTATGGCACTAAGTGCTGTCTATCGCAATGGTCGGTCGGGTCAACAGGGGGTGAGCCAAGTGATCTTTGGTGCTATATTGTTTTTGCTATCTGATTCCTTTCTAGCACTTAATAAATTTTACATGCCGATGGCTAACGCAGGAATCTGGGTCATGTCGACCTACCTACTGGCTCAGTGGAATATCATCAATGGCCTGCAGAAGCATTACAATGCTTAGTGTTGAAAATCGTAGCGAATAGTGTTTGTAAGCTTGTCGGTATTGACCAGTTTGTAGTCCGTTTCCTCATCAGTGAAAATGGGGGTTGGAATGCCTAACGCTTGACATGCTTTGGTATAGAACTGTTCTTTGGTCGGATGACTGGGAGAGCAGACACTGAATCGTTCTCCCCAGATGTTTTGTTCCATGATTGAATTAATGACCCCAATACAATCGTCGAGATGAATCATATTTATAGGATTGGTTTTTCCGCCTAGGGTCTTGCTTGATAAAAATCTACCAGGGTGTCGATCTGGCCCATATAGTCCTCCAAATCGTAGTATGGTCGTAGCAGGATTCGCTATCAAATCTTCTATTTCTAGTAGTGCTACACCGCCTCGGCTGGTGGTGTTATGGCTGGCGTCTGACTCTGTAACTTCACCAGAGAGGTTAGGATAGACGGCTGTCGAACTGATGAAGATGATTTTGGTCTTTGTAAAGTCAATCTGCGAAACAATGGACTGTATCATCTTGTGATGAAACTGAGGGTCGTCAGGAGTATTGCGTGGCGGTATGTTGATGATGATCAAATCAGTATCGAAAAGGTCACCAATCTTTACTTCTGCTTTGTAGCGGTCAATCAAATAAGGTTGTATGCCGAGATTTTTTAGTTTGTCTAGCTTTTCGGGGGTCGTGGTGGAGCCTTTGATTAAATAACCCTTGGACGAGAGGTGCTCGGCCAAGGGTGTTCCTAACCAACCGCATCCTAGTATGCTGATACTTTTCATATTGCAAGGATAACATAGGATGAATTATATGAAGCACTAAAATATTCTTTATAACCAGTCGGGCATGGTGGCATTGTCTAGGAGTAAAACTCGGTCTTGCCCAGTCGCTACGTCAAGGGTGTATATTTTGCTAGTACCCGAGCCATCATTTTTTTGGTTCACGAAAATGAACAAAGATCCATCGGAGGAATACCTCGGGTATAGATCGTTGGTGCCATTGGGCTTGAGTACGGCGTGGTAGGTCCATTCTGTAGGGTCACTGAGTGCTACGGTGACGATCTGTGCATTGAGCTTTCGTCCGCTCAGTGTTTCGTGCCCCGCTACATCTAGAGTGAATACAATCTGAAGGCCGTCGATGGAAAAACTAGGGTTTTCTAGAACACCAGGTTGGTCGGCGATAAGTTCGGTCATGGATGATCCGTTGGTATTCATAAGGTAGATTTCTCCATCGTTGATGTTCACCCCGACGGTTTCCACAACTATTTTGTTGGCACTTTCGCTCCAGTCTACACTTCGAAAATGTCTATCGGCAGGAGCTGTGGCCAGAGTCGTGAGATTGCTACCATCCGCATTGATTTGGTAAAGCTTGTTGTAGTGGCAGTAGACGAATTTGGAGTTGTCAGGAGACCATGCATAGCCTCGACCATTCTGATGGTAGGATGCTACTGGAACGGAGGTGACCTTGGTGAGTTTGTCCCCTTCGTTGTTGATGGTGTAGATGTGGTTTTCTAACCCATCATTGCCAATGTAGGCGATTTTGGTTCGGTTGCTATTGTACTGTGGGTTGTACTTGTTTTGACTACTGTAGGTGAGTCGGGTAGGGCTGTCGCCATTGATGTCGGAGGAGAATACTTCTTGATTGCCAGCACTACTGATAGAGGTGTATAGGATTTGATTGATAGGGAAGGGGATAGTTTTGAACTTCCATACTTCGCTATATTGAATTTCTCCTTCTTTGTTTTTGGTACTGACTTGCCAAAAGTATTGGGTGCTGAATTTTAGATTTTCTAGCACCAAAAGGGTGTCTGTGAGCCCACTGATTTGCAGGAAGGGTGTACTGGAATTGGACTCTAGGACTTCTACATCGTAGGATACCACAAAGGTGGAGTCGTTCATGTTTTGCCAATTGAGTTGGACTTCTACGTTGACTTTGTCTTGATTGTCTGCTGGGGTAGGGTTAGCAGAGCTGACGAGTAGACCTGCTACTGGACTCATGGTGAGCGTGGTAGAGCTTTCCGAGTCGGAAAAAACAGATATGCTAGATATCTCTGTATTGTAGTTGTTTAGGTTAGCTCTGACGCTATAGTTACCTGTTTCGACCTCTGGGAAAATAAAGAATCCCAAAGAATCGGTAAATAGTACACTGGACGAAGGAACGGTGGTGATTTCTACTCCTTCTAGTGGGTTGCCTGTGCCAGCTTGGAGGACTGTGCCAGATATGCTGCCTTTTTCTTTAAAGTCTATGGTATCTTCTTTACATGAAGAGAAGAGATACATAGGGATGATTAAAAATAAGAAGAAGTGTGTTTTCAGGGTAATCTTCATTGGGGTAAGTGTGGAGTATAGGGGTTAATAAATGTGCCTCGGCTACCCGAGGCACATTGAAAATTATCTACTGATTACGGAGACGTTCAGTTCGTTTCCTTTCTGCTGGATACCAATGTTATGATTACTAGCACCGAAGTTCATATAGAGCGCATTGTTGTTGTCACCATTCTGAATATACTCAGTAGAGTTGTCCGTCCCGTAATAACTGTAATGCGATATATTGTTGTCTTTGCCATTTTGTAATATTTGTAATTCGGTATTGGCACCAACTGTGTTGATATAAATTTGGTTGTCTTTTCCCCTCTGCGTCATTTGCGTATTGCCATTTCCCTGTTGGGAGGCTTGCATTGAGTTGGAGAGGCCAGCTTGATTGATTTGATAATCAAAGCTGCCAAACTGGTTTAGATATACTGAATTGTTTCCTCCATACTGATTGATTTCATTGAGAAGCAGACTTTCTGCATTTAGCTCTTGTACAGTCAGGTTTTGAGGGTTTTCTTGGGCATAGCTATGCCCAAGAAAAAACAATAAAATAAAGGATAACCAAACTAGTCTTAAGATTTGCATGGATTAGTTCCCTTGTGTTACAAATGCTGAGTTTGCTACACCTGCTTGTGTAATGATGCTCACGTTACCCATACCAGACTGGTAGCTAGTCGCCATGTTACCCGTTCCAGATTGTGTAGTGTATGCTTCGTTCTCCGAGCCAACTTGAACTTGCATCGCCATGTTACCCATACCAGACTGATTTACTTTTGCTACGTTGTAGTCACCTGCTTGTCCCTGTATCGAGCTGTTCAGTGTGCCGTTAATGTTAGCTATACTCGTGTTGCCATTGCCTAATTGACCTTGTACGGATAGGTTAAGATTGCCGTCTTGGTTGATGACGGCAGAGTTGTCATCACCTAGTACCTCTAGTTGCAGCGCTTTGTTTCCATTTCCTACTTGATCGATAGATGCAGCGTTGTTTGACCCTAGGATTTGGGCTTGCAGTGCATAGTTAGACTGTCCTTCTTGGCTAATTAGCGCAGTGTTGTAGTTGCCAGCTTGCCCTTGTGCAGCCCAGTTAGAAGATCCATCTTGCGAGATTCTAGCAGTATTTTCTAGTCCTGCTTGTACTTGCCATGCGTCGTTGCCTGTTCCTATTTGCGCAATTTTAGCGGTAGAGCTAGCTCCGTATTGTTCCTGAGAAGCCATGTTGAATGATCCTTCTTGCGTCGCTACAGCAGTGTTTGCGCTACCCTCTTGGTATTGAGTGGCGTCATTGCCTTCGCCTGATTGAGTGATTTTCAACGAGCCATCTTGACCACTTTGTTCTTGGTCAGCGATGTTGCTGTCTCCAGTTTGCTTGATGCTAGCTAGGTTATCATTAGCCGTTTCGCCAGTATACTGAGTTGCTTCATTGCTCACACCCTCTTGGTTGATAGAGACTGTGTTGTATCCATTGTAGTAATCGCCTTTTTGTGTTTGCGTCGCTACGTTAGATTCGCCTGCTTGCTTTACAGATGCACTGTTGTGCGTTCCTCTTTGATCTTGCGTAGAAGTATTGCTTTCACCTTCTTGCTTAGCCGTTGCACTTAGCTCATTACCAGCTTGAGACTGAGTCGCGAGGTTCAGGTCACCACTTTGTGTGATTTTAGCATCACCACCTCTTGTCCATTGGTTTTGTCTTGCTTCGTTTTCAGATCCAGACTGAGAGATTACAGCAGTGTGATCGTTGGCATGACCGCCTTGTCTCTGTACCGCTAGGTTTTCTGATCCAGATTGTGAGATGATCGCACTGTTGCCAGAGATGTCTCCAGATGTACCAGGATCCATTTGATCTTGGCTAGCTACATTCATATCACCAGACTGTTTGATTTTCAAACTGTTGTCTTCTCCATACTGAGACTGCGTTGCACTGTTGCTCACACCACTTTGTGAAGCAGATGCACTGTTGCTTGCACCGTATTGTACTTGCGTAGCGGTGTTCGAGACTCCGTTTTGGTTGATGCTCAGGCTACCTAGATCACCTTCTTGTGTTTGAGAAGCGATGTTAGCCTCGCCCATTTGCGAAGTAGTGGCTGTATTGTCATCACCATCTTGAGCTACCAAAGCACTGTTGTCATCTCCACTTTGCGTGATCGTAGCGGCATTGTCATCACCAGTTTGCTGTACACCTACTGGATCACCGTACCATTTAGTACCTACGGTATTTCCTGTGCCAGACTGTGTGATTTTTGTAGTGTTTCCGTCTCCGCGTACTTCAGCAGATGCCACGTTATCAACACCAGACTGAGATACTTTGACACTGTTATCATCACCGAATACTTGTGATGCTGTCCAGTTTTCTTCTCCCGCTTGTGTAGCATTCGTGGTGTTGTTGTCACCACCAACGTAGAATCTAGCATGTTGATCATCTCCCGACTGCTTGATCGTAGCGTCGTTATCATCACCGTTTTGAGAAGTAAGCGCTTTGTTGCTCACACCTGATTGCTTTGCCAGTGACTTGTTGTCATCGCCGTTTTGAGTAGTTTCAGCTTCATTCCACTCTCCACTTTGATCGATTTTAGCTGAACTTCCAGCTCCTTCGATTCTGATGGTACCATCATTGTCTGATCCAGATTGAGTGATTTCACCTTCACTACCGATACTTCCCGATCGGAAAATACCCACAGTAGCAGTGTTTCGATCACCTTCTTGGTAGGTCTTTCCCTTGTTGGGGCCATTGGCAGAAGTGACAGTCGAAACGTTTTCAGTTCCTTTTTGCACTTGATTGGTCTTGGCACCAGCGTTGAAAGAGGTAGAAGTAGCGGTGTTGTCATCACCATACTGTTTTTGAACTGCTTCTCCACCTGTAGCCCATGTACCGCTTCTCATTTTGATAGTCGCTACATTGTCAGATCCTTCTTGCAGCTGAATTGCTTTGCCTCCATTTTGAACGTCCATGTTGCTCGGTGCATCACCTTTGAAGTCACCTTGATGGATAGAAGCAGCGTTATCACTACCTTTCTGGGTTTGTTTAGCTACGTTATCGGAGCTAGTTGACCCATTTGTACCGATTCCGTCTTGCGTAATCGTAGACTCGTTAGAGTTGCCCGCCTGTAATACAGACGCATCATTCGAATTGCCTAATTGTGTCACTGTCGTAGCATTGAAATTGCCGGACTGAGAGACATTAGAATTGTTGTTCTGCGCATAGGCAGAGATTGTGAGCATACCTAATAGGCACGCTGCAACACTTTTCATTGTGTTCATAGAAATATAGTTTAGTTAAGAAATTCAAGTTGGAAGTGACCGTCTGTCACTGGGTTGCTGGTCGAAAATCTACTTTTACTATTTTCTGAATAATTGCTGCTTACTATACTCTCTCAAAACCAGATCTACCTTTTGTAAGATTCACTCTTGCTAGATCGATTTCTTCGATTGATTTTTTCTCTTCTTTGTGTCAAATAAAAGTTAAGTCCAATATGACCGCCCATGATGTAGTCGTTGTACTTTCCTTGTTCTATGTTGTCAAAACTGTCTCCAAATAGATTGATATAGCTATACTGACCAAATAAACCTATGTGGTCAGATAGCATGTATTCGATCCCAAAATTCCCTGTGACTTGAAACTGCATGCTGTAGTCATCTGTCATGTTAGTAGTAGCGCCTATGCCGACTTTGAGGTATGGCGTAGCGCGATAGCCGTTTAGCATCCTATAGGTGATAGAAGCGCTATTGGTGAGGGCGTAGAACTCGTAAGCTTCGGAGATGCCGAGCTGTCCGTAGTAGCTGTCTATACCTATACTGACTGGGTTGGTGCTAAAGAACTGGAGTCCAAAGTAGGCGTTGGGTTTCACTTCTCTTTTGTAGTAGTCTCCATACATTTGGTTGCCCCCAGCACCGATACTCATGCCGAAGTTGCTTCTGCGTTCTTTGGTGATGCTACCAAACTGGTCTCTGCGTTGTACGCTCCATTTGGACTGATTGTATTCTGATATGGTAGTGTTGTCTACGAATTCGGTGGATTCTGCTTCCCAAATTCCTTCTTCTATTCCTTCGACGATGAGGCCAATGACGGATTGCTCGATGGCTTCTCGCACAGCCATTTCAGCGGGTTCGTTGTAGGTGAATCCCGTTTCTGCTTCTAGTAATTTTTGTGGAGCGACGAACTTGAATACGCCTATGTCTACTTTTTGGGAGAGAATGGTTTTGGAGGTGTAGATAGTCTTTAGGATTTTTCCATTGATGGTAGAAACAGCTCTTAAGTAGACTGTGACGCGATCTTCTCGGTATTGTCCAGACGAACTCATACCCAAGTATCTAGCACCTATGCCCCCGGTGAGGACATTGCTGTCAAAGGAAATGATACCACCCTCTAACAGAACACCGGCGTACAATAATGGTGGAAGAAGATCTCCTTGTGTGTCTTGGTTGCCATAGGTGGCTCTGCTAGAGCGGATGATTTTTCGCTCGTTTAGCAGGTTAGGTAGTCCCTCTCTCTCTATCGGTACGAACCAGCCTGACTCTTCCATGGTTCGGATCAAAATGGAAGTAGCACCTTGGGTGACAGCCGTAGACCAGTTGGAGCCTACTTCTGACATTTTGTACTGCCCCGTTTGGTCTCTGAATTTATAGACGGCCGCTACGATTTTTTCTTTGGGTACTGGCAGGCTAGTTAGATGTTGGTAGCGTGCGCTTTCTTCTCCCTGCTCCGCCTGAGTTACTTTGACAGGCTGATGTACCAGTGGGGCACAACTAGCCATAGTCGCAACAATTCCATATATAATGAGGCGATTGATCATGTGTTTAGTGTAGAGTGAATTTCTTAGGTTTTTGGCTTTGAGGAATATTGATTAGTAATAGGGGACTGTTACTAGGGTTTCGCTACCATCACTGGTGTTGACTACATATACATTGATTCCATCGGTGTTGGATGATACTTCTATTTCGAAGGAGCCTATACTGTAAAGGCCATTTTCTAATCCGTTTTCACCGAATAAGTCACCTGTTAGTTCACGGGAGAGTAAATTGAGGACTTGTCTGTTTAGGTTTTCTTCGAAATTATCAAGGTCTGTATCACTCAAGGAACTTTGGTTTTGATGCTGATTTTGTTCTTGAGCTGAGCTCAGTAGCCAGTTGTAGTTGAAAGTATCTCCTCCGAATGCTGGGTTGATAGGCTTGTAGACAAAGTCTTGCGCCTGTAGTCCGGACATAGTCATCCAGAGTATGCCGATCAGCATAGTGAATTTGGTGTTTAGGTGGTTCATTTTATAATCTTTCTATTTTCAGAATAAGCCTGTTCCAGTCATGTCATCTCCTTCGAGTTGCTCCAGTACCTCTCGATACTGTATTACATAATTGTATGCGTTATAGCTGGCCTGGTCTGAAAGCTCAACCAAAAAATCATGCCTTGGTTGTAAAAAACTTTCGAATACAAGTAGTTCGTTTACATAAACTTGTACTTGTGTACTATTACTTCTTGCTGGTCGCTCTTTAATATGGATGATAAAGGAATCTTCTACGTCTGGCCAGTTCCAATTGGTATAGAACATGTCGTAAAAATCTCTACCGCTTTTTGATAGGGTTTCATCAACGATCAACTGATCAATCTCTATCAAAACACTTTCTGAAAATACATCTTGAGCTTGGCCCTGAGCATTGAAAAAGAACCCAATCAAAAACACACTTACGTGTATTTTTATAATGTTTTTCATATAGTGAAAGTAGAAAGTTAAATTGTATTAATCAAGCTTAGAGTAGGCGGCTAGGTGATAAGGGGTGTGGCTTGAAACGTCGAGAGTGGTTAAGTCAAATATAATCTTAGAATAGTAATAGTATAAATATCCTAGTGAGCCTGTAGTGTGTTTGTTTCGAAACTGTTAATTGTTAGTTAAAATATTGTTTTACAGTGTTTTATGGTTGAATTGGTTGCGTGATTTTTCGAGCTTCTTAATCAGTTTGATAGACACCCATCCCTGAAAACAGGTATTTTTGTGTTTCGGGGTAAGAAAAAGTAGTGGTTCTTTTTGGAGTGAGGCGGAAGCGGTAGGTGTGATTTATGGTAATTGTACTATTTTTATAAATAGTATGACTGGGAGTCAATAGGGAAATGCGTAATCGTTAATAGGAGTTGGGTTTTCTTTGGAGCTTAATGTCAGTTATAGCTTAACCCAATGGGTTAAAATCTTACATCTAGTAAAATGCTGTTTAGTACATTGATCATCTATCTTTTTTAACTTTTAAACCTGAATTGAAACATTTCATTCAGGTTTAAAAGCATCATAATAGAATCAATTTTATTGGATCAAATCACTCATTTCTTTTTCAGATATTTTTTTTAAAAACACTCTAGGGAAACGACCTGACACCAATGTTGTACCTAGCACGAGTAGATTATTGTCCTCATCTACCTTGATGGAGGAGAGGGTGTATGGATTGATATTTCCTATTTTTAATACGCCAACTGATTCTGAAGTGGCTATGTCAAATACATTGAGCGCAATTTGACGAGATTGCGTTTCGGCTGCTATCACAGAATACATGGTACCATTGCGCTCATAACTCACGATGTTTGCAGGCGTTCTAGATTTGTATTCCGAGAAGGGGACATTCATAAAGTTGATACTAGATGTCACCACATCATTTGCGATAGCCTGGTTGGGCTGTATGAAGTTGTCATTGAACTGATAACCAAACAATGAATAGCTGCCAGACGGCAAGGGGAGTAGTGCAGTGAGTCCACCATCGGTTCCTTGTCCTTGACAGACGCCTGTAGGGTTTTGCCCTAGGTTAGTAAATACGAGAGACAGCGTGTGGTCATAGATGCCATTGAAGTAGTAGGTCGTCTCGCTGAGTTGCCCACAAAAGAATGGTAATCCATACCGCTCTGGATCAGTAAAATGATCAAATATCACGGCTGCTATGTCATTGTTGGTTCCTATAGAGTAGGCAGCGTTAGTCGTAGCAGTACCGTCGAGGTTGACCAAACTAATGATGGTTTGATCCGTCCCATCAAAACTCAGTAGGATGATGTTGTCATTGGTGCTGAGGCTTGCGGCGAGAGGCCAAGTAAGTCCATTGCTCAGTGGGGTGATGACGAGACTTTCGATGCTGCTACCAACACTGGCAAGCTGTGCTCGTTTGTTGTTGTCCATCATCACGAAGTAATACATGTCATCTATGGTCATGAAGTCACCGATTGGTGAGTCATATTGTTCTGCATTAAGAGTGGTTTCTGCTACGTAGTTTCCTTCTTCGTCCAGTTCTATGAGTTGTACACCTGAGTAATTGCGGTCATCATCTGTGTTTTTTAGTGATTGACTGGTGAGAACCAAAAAACCCGTTTCGGTAGCGACTATATCTATCGGGTAGTAACTCTGGTCGCTTCTGAAGCTGTCGTATATTTTGGTGAAGGATGTTTTAGGATCGATTTCATCGTCTTTACATGCAGCAAGGATGATTAGCAAGAAGAGGGCGTATACTAGGTTTTTCATTGTTATCGAGAGGAGAAGGTGTTGTCAATGTATCGTAGTGGGAATATGACACTAAGAGATGCATTGATACCATTGATATTCGTTTCGTCATTAGACTCGCCGAGTGATACGAGATCGTTTTCGCTGTAGCGTTTGTCGGTATCGGTGATGGAACTCAGGCCATAGGCATAAGAGACCTCTAATACCGTTCGGATATTGCCTACATCCCACCCAAAGCCGAGTCCGGCGAGCGCACCATAATAGTTCTGGAATTCTTCTTTGACATCTACCGTGACAGACCCACCATCATAGGTTTGTGGAGTACCGGTGATATAGTCTGTGTGTTTGATGTCCGTTTTTTTGTTCGCATAGAGTGCGAAAGAATATTGAAACCCGGCCATGATGTAGGGGCGTAGCTTGCCTTGTTTGATTATCTCATAGCGGAGAGAAATAGGTAGCTCGATGAAACTTGCTGTTTGCTTTATGCTGTATTCAGTCTCGAAAGTTTCTGTATCCAGATCTCCAGTCCACTCTAAGTTACTTTTGTAGTGATACCCTATTTGCTTGAATACAGGTGTAATGGCAACAGATACCCCCTTGTGGTAGAAGGATAAATCCAAGCCTATTAACACTCCTGGTTGGCTGAAATTCTCGTAGGTTTTTTCTAAAAGCTCCGTATCGTAGTTGATCGGTGTTACCGATGAGTATCTGTCTTTAGGGTTGGGTTGGGTGAAATTGGCACCAAACTTCAACCCTAGCCACCATTGTGTCTTGAGGAAGTTTTGGTATTCAGAGCCAGGCAATCTTGGCTTCATATTGCGCTGCGCTAGCACGGACTGGCTAGACAGGAGTAGAACAGCGATTAGTGCTGCTTTACTTGCGAACAAAAAGGCGTTTCGTATCATTGAGTTTAGGTGATTTAGCTTTGATAAAGTAAAATCCAGGCATCATATTCGTGAGCTGAAAAGTGATCGTATGCTTGCCTGGCGTGATGAGACGTCTCGTAGAGCGTACTACTCTGCCTGACGAATCGATCATTTCAAAATTAACATTTTGTGTATCATTGACCATCACTATGGCTTGGACATAATTCGTTGCAGGGTTAGGGTAGATGGACTCTATCTGGAACATGCTCTTTACGTAGCTGTCCGTTCCTGTGATTACTTCTTTGATTAGATCAAGTGGCTCGTAGGTGCCACCGTCATGGCTTGGCCCTGAGATGAAGTCTCCGAACAAGATGTCATTTTGGATTACAGATTGATCCACACCCATCCACTCATGTAGGAGGTTAGCGTAGAGCTGTCGGTAATCGAACTGCATGTTGACATTGTGATTATCTAAGTCTGGGTTAGTACCATAGATACCAGCATTGACACCTGCGCCGAACATCATGACTGGCCCGCCAGTTCCGTGATCTGTACCGTATGATCCGTTAGATCCGATTCGGCGGCCAAATTCGGACATGGTTACTGACATGACGCGTTCTGACAATCCTCTGCTTCTGAGGTCTGCGTCAAAGGCATTCATAGCCGAGCTGATGTGATAGAGCAGTGCAGCATGCGACCCCAAAGTAGGATCGTAAGAGGTTGTTTGATCTGCATGGGTATCGAACCCACCGATTTTGACCAAGAATACTTTGGTTTTGAGTCCCCCACTTAATAATCGAGCAATTAGCTTTAGTTGAGAACTTAGGTGGTTTTTAGAATCTCCGTAAGGGTATTTTTCTGGATAGTCTACTTCACTTTCCTTAGTCGGTTCATATACTTTAGCAAGTCGCTTGATGTAGGTTTCTGACTTGTCCTCCAAACTCAGTAGCCAGTCCATTTCTTTACCATAAGGGCTAGAATTCAAAAAATCAGGAGGTGTACCTCTAGGATCTAATCCTTCGTCAGTAAACCCGTCCAGCCCTTCTATCAAATTGGCAAATCCTTCTGGGTTGCCTGGTAGAGAGATTGATGTTGGGATGTTTCCTTCCTGATGGAAAAGAAGAGATACGTCATTACCCATTTCCAGTGCTAATGGATCAGGCATGGTGTCGTTAGGGAATTCTTCAGGGTATTTGAGAGGGGTATATTCGTGATTAAGATAGCGGCCGATCCATCCAGATGAAAAATAGTCGTCAGACCCTCCACCCATCAATTGTATATCTCTACCTCTAAAGTGAGATCCATTGTTGTTTTCGTATGACACACCTTGAAAAATAGCCGCCTTTCCTTTGTCGTAGAGGTCTTTGAAGCCATTCATGTCAGGGTGAAGACCGACCTGATCTGCAGATGCTACCGTGCTGTCTAATGGGATGAGTGTACGACTACCAGATTTATATGGGATGGCGATGTTAGCTCTTCTGCTATAATACTGGTCGTATTTTTCTATAGGGATGACGGTATTCAGACCGTCATTACCTCCATGCATCTGTAGTATGATGAGTACATTGTCGTTGGTGCTTTGTGCAGCTAGGTTTTGGAACTCTTGCTGCGCAGCGAGGATTTGAAGCGGCACCCCTTGAAATGCGATAGGGGCGCCAGCTGCAAAACCAAGTTTCTTGATAAAGTTTCTTCTTTTCATACTCAGAGAGATTACATCAATTGATATTCTGGAGACTGTAGCATGGCGTTGAATAAGTTAGCTAGCTGATTGTCCGCTTTGTCTATGTCTGTTTGGCTGTCCCAGTTGCTCGTCCAAGCAGCTTCGGGATCAGCATCCATTGTGCCTAAGAACACCGATAGAAAATAGGTCATACGCTCTTGTGTCATCTCGCTCGTTGATGCACCATCAAAGGACGCATCGGTACTCATCGGTAGGAAATATTCGATCAAGGAAATGACTAATGTTTTGGCATCTCGTGCATCTGCTGCGGGGATATTGTTTTGCACGAATTGAATTGGACTAATGTCTCCTAAGTCTTGTAGGTCCCCAGGGGTGATGCGGTTGCGTACGAAATTGTACCGGTTGGTGAGGTAGTTTGGACTAATCCATGAGCGATTGTACAGCGGGAACTGATGGTATGCGGAGTATCCTGCCACTTCAAATGGCTCATAAAAGTCCATGCCTTGCCCTCCCATTTCTCCTAATAGCGCGCGCGTCAATTCGTAAAAACGAGCTGTATCAGTTTGTGAATTAGGCACAGCGATGTTGAAATTTTTGGTGAATCCCAGCGTGACATCCAGTGGAGATTTGATGATACTACCAAACACATCGTCGGTTACGCCACCTATGCCACCATAGAACTCTTCGGAGGTAAATAACGCTTCGAGTACAGGAGCTAATTTGAAATCATTGGCCTTGAAAATATCAGCCATATCTTGAATAACACCTGCTTGGATCGTGGGAGTTACCTCGTGGTATACATAAAAGCGATACAGTCTTCTGCAGATATGAAGTGCTGTTTCATCTTGGTCATAGATCAGGTCAATGAGTTGACTGATTTCATCAAGGACACTTTCCTCCGTAGGACTACTGCCTTGTAGGAGCTCTGGGTCTGCTTGTATGGTGGCATTTCCCATCCGAGCACTAAAGGTCTTGACAGTGTTATCATGCTGTGTCGCGATGTTACTACCTCGGATGACTCCTCGTGGGAGTTCGGTTTCGATATCTAAATTATTGAATGCGCCATTTTCTACATTGGTATCTGTGTCAAAACCAGAGAGTACTTTAGCGGCAGCTTGTACATCCTCTTCTGTATAATAGATGTAATCTCCTGGTGTGTTTGTTTCTGGGATATCCCCTTCTAGACCTCTTCCTATGGTGTAGAGTTCCAGTAGTTCTCTTGCATAGTTTTCATTGGGGCTTCCTTTTACGTTTTGACTTCCATCAAGGAATTTTAGCATGGCATTGTCTACACATACTTTCTTGGTCAAATGCTTAAAATTGACGGGGTATATGGTGTTAGGTAATATCTCTGTAGAATCGGGATCAGGATTAGGTGTAGGGACCTCTCTGTCATTAGTGTCAAATGCATAATGTCTAAATAGTGCATTTTGGTAGTAAATAGACCTTGTGTTGTTGACCTTCTCTTGCTTTGTCGTGAAGAGTGTATGCATAAAAAAGACAATGCGTTCTCGAAAGGAGTAAGAGAGTTTCTGAGTTTCGTCGACATCACTGGCGAGCATCTGTCCGATCATCCATGCATTGAGTAGCGTAGATAGATTGTCTCCATTCGCATCTGTGGGGCCATTAGTGATCCACTCCGAGCCTGTTTCTGTATCAATAGGAGGGAGAGGGTTTGGGAGATCGGTAGCAGTTAGTCTTTGGTAGGCTTCTGACGCGGTGAGGCTTGCAAACTCATCAATCTGAGTAATAGATGCGCCTGTACAAGCTCTCCTTAATAAGTGTGCGGCTCTTTTCTTTCCTAATGTCCCCGACAAGGCAGTAAACGGCATAGTGCTTTGTTTGTAGTGATTCTGATTACAAGTATAACAATATCGGGCGTTCATTGTTATATTTTATCTTGCAATAATTACATCTATGTGTTAACACATAAAAAAACCTCAGCACATGCTGAGGTTTTTTTTAATTGATGTTTTTTTAGTGACCTAAATCAGGTAGCACAGAACTCTTTCAATCTTTGGTTTTTGTTAGGTTCTCTTAGTTTTTGGAGCGCCTTTTCTCTGATTTGTCTTACTCGTTCACGGGTTAGTCCCATGATGTCCCCGATTTCTTCTAGGGTGAAAGGGTTATCAGACCCGATACCAAAGCTCATTTTAACTACTTCTCTTTCTCTAGCTGTCAGGGTAGATAGCGCTCTAATGGTTTCTACTTTCAACGAATCGTTGAATACCATCTGCCCATCAGTAGGGCCAGTAGTTTTGTTTTCTAGTACATCAAGCAATGAACCTGATTCGTCTTCCCCAAAAGGAGCGTCCATAGACATTTGCTTTACCTCAGCACCGAGTGTATTTCGAACCTCACTTGGTTTCATTTCCAGGATTTCTGCCAATTCTTCTTCGGTAGGCTCTCTTTCGTATTTCTGCTCTAACTCTGCATATGCTCTTCTGATCTGGTTGATCGCACCAGATTTGTTCATCGGTAGTCTGACGATTCTAGATTGCTCAGCGAGTGCCTGCATAATAGATTGACGAATCCACCATACGGCGTATGAGATAAATTTAAAACCTTTGGTTTCGTCAAATTTCTTCGCTGCTTTGATAAGGCCTAAGTTACCTTCATTGATCAAGTCATTGAGTGGTAAACTTCTGTTTTGGTACTGTTTCGCTACAGAAACCACAAACCTCAAGTTTGCTTTTACCAATTTTTCTAAAGCTAGATCATCTCCTTGTTTGATACGTTGTGCGAGTTCTACCTCTTCGTCTGGGGTAATCATCGGCACACTACTAACTTCCGTAAAGTACTTCTCAAGTGTGTGACTCTCACGTCTGTTAGTTATGGATTGTGTGATCTTAAGCTGTCTCATATGATATATTTTTCCTTAATTATTAGGACTTTTTGGTCGTCCCTGATGTGGGGGATGAGCTTTAAAGCCCGCAAATTTAACCTTTTATACGATTTCAATCAAATTGGTGGTCGGAATTATCTAAATTTTTATTAAATCTCTTGCCTAGATTGTAGTTGGTAAGACATTCTTTCGAAAAGAGGCTTCCTATCCCATCTTAACAAAGTACAAAATGTAGATGTTAAATCCTATTAAAATGAAGCTTTTAATGTAAAGTCTTGATTTTGAGATCAAAATACCGTAAACTCATAGGTACTATTAACATCATCATCCACTTAAACCTACAATTATGGTAATGAATTTTAAAGGCGTACAAATAGAGCAAGAAAGAGATGTCAAGTATGAAAAGATATCAGATTATATGGCGCGTGATCTCGTGACTTTTACACCTGATATGGAGATTGCAGAGGCTATTGATATTATGCTCAAAAAACGTATTTCTGGCGGGCCTGTCCTGAATGAAAAAAGGGAACTTGTAGGGATGTTGTCAGAAAAAGATTGCTTGAAAGTACTGGTGCAATCGTCCTATCATAACATACCTAGTGGTAAAGGCAAGGTGAAAGATTTCATGTCTGAAAATGTCAAAACCCTAGAGATGGATACTGATGTTGTGTCGTGTGCGAATGAATTTCTGACGACTTATTTTAGGAGATTTCCTGTGACGGAAAATGGTGTTCTAAAGGGGCAAATATCTCGCAGAGACATTATGCGAGCTGCTCAAAAAATCAAATCTACGACTTGGTAGTTACTTTATACGATTAGGGTTGTCTGCCAAGAATGCATTCCAGCTTTTGCTACTGGACTGCATTCGACCGCCCTGATAATGGTGAGTAAGTGCGACTGCTAGGGCATCGGTTGCGTCTAGAAGTTTGGGCGCATCTTGGAATTTTAATATTGATTTGAGCATGGCTGCTACTTGTTCTTTGGAGGCATTTCCATTTCCTGTTACGGATTGCTTCACTTTTTTAGGTGCATATTCTGTGATTGGGATTTCTCGGTTGAGTGCAGCTGCCATTGCTACCCCTTGCGCTCTTCCTAGCTTGAGCATTGATTGTACATTTTTGCCGTAGAAGGGAGCTTCTAATGCGACATGATCAGGATGAAACTCCTCGATGATAGAAGATACGCGTTCGTATATTTTCTTGAGTTTTATTTCGTGAGCAGTATATTTGGTTAAATGGATGACGCCAAATTGCAATATTTTGACTTTCTGCCCTGTGACCAATATGACACCATATCCCATCACGGTAGTACCAGGGTCTATGCCTAATATGATTTTTTCTTTAGTTTTTTCCATTGATCTGAATAGCATTGCAAGATAGAAAATGATCCCTCTTTTTTATAAATCAAGGCTCAATTAATGGAAACTCTGAAATCAACTAGTACAGGTGCTCGTCAGTCCTGGGTGAATATAGCCAAGCTACTGTGGGGGTGGGGGCTGCCTGTTACTGTGTTGGTGATTTTAGCGTTGCGTTTGGAGAATGGGGTGTGGAGAACTTATTCGTGGGAGTATTTAGAGATTTCTTATTTGGCGGTCGCACTGGTTCTACTGCCTTTGAATCTAGGATTGGAAGCATATAAATGGAGATACATGACTCAGTTTTCGGTAAAGCGAAAATTTGTTGATGTTTTAAAATTGGTGCTTGCAGGTCGAGCAGTGAATATGATCACACCTCTAGGTTTGGGAGATGCAGTTGTCCGTGTGGGTGATGTTGAGTCCGAACAAAGAATGAAGGCCATTGCTGTATTAGCAATGGCAAGAGTGAGTCAGATGGTCCCCACACTAGTACTGGGAGGGATGGCTACTGTGTTTTTATTGAGGCAGGGTGTAGAAGTGTTTGATTCAGGAAGGCTTCAATGGGTTTTAGTAGGGTTGGTGTCATTGGTACTGCTTGGTTTTTTGACTAGGAAGCGTGTTAGCGATTGGTTAGGGGAGTATTATCAGTATTTTATTTGTTTTGATATTTGGCAGTGGGTTACGATCCTGTTGTTGTCTTTTTTAAGATATGCGGTTTTTAGTGTGCAGTTCTGTTTGGTGTTTTATGGACTGGAAATAGGTTTGGATTTTCAGGTTGTTTTGCTAGGCGTTTTTTGGGTTTTCTTGGTCAAAACTGTCATTCCGAATATGACGATTTTGGGAGACTTGATGAAGCGGGAGATTTCTGCAGTTCTGTTTTTCTCTCTTTTTACTTCTGATTTAATGCTAATATCCGTCGGTAGTGCTGTGGTGTGGTTGATTAATATAGTGATCCCATCTGTGCTAGGTTTAGCATATGTCTCAAGATTTAGACCTAGATTGTCATGATGCTGGGGCTTATAATCGTGGTTTTGTTATATGTCACAGCATTGTTGGTGCTGATGAATGCACTACGCAGGGTCAAAAGTACTAAGACTCAGCCTTCAGAGGAGTGGGTTACAGTATTGATTCCTGTCCGAAATGAAGAGTTTTGCATCCAGAGGACGGTTCAATCAATATTGACTAATAAATATCACAACATAGAAGTACTGGTCATAGATGATCACTCTACAGACAGGACAGCGGAGATCGTTTCATCGATAGATGACGATCGGGTGTGTTTGTTGAAGCTAGAAGGATCTAAAACGGGTAAAAAGGCAGCGATAACTATGGGGGTGGATGCTGCTGCGCGAGGTGATATTGTTATTTGTACAGATGGTGATACAGTTGTAGGGGAACGATGGGTTGAAAACCATGTTACTAATCTGTTAGAGGAAAAAGTGCTGGTGTTTGGGCCTGTCAAATATTTTGACCGAGGTGGGTTTTGGACAAATTTGCTCAATACAGAATTAACAGCTTTAGTCGGGGTAGGAGCGGCTACTTCGGTATTAGGGAAAGCGAGTATGATTAATGGCTGCAACTACTCATTTAGAAAGAAGGCTTTCAAGAAGGTGGCTGGGTTTGAAGGGAATGAACATGTCGCGAGTGGTGATGATGAGTTTCTGCTCCGGAAGATTACGAAATTCTACCCAGATGGAGTTGCTTTTCTTGGAGAGGAGGGTGGTAGAGTGGAAACAGAGCCTCCAGCGAGTGTTAGACAGTTCTACTACCAGCGTAAACGCTGGGCATCTAAGTGGAAGCACCATAGGGATTTGCTATCTTGGGTCATGCCTTTGTTTGTGTTTGCCATTTATGCATTGTTTGTAGGATTGGCTTTCTACCTCTTTTTCGATCACAAGACGGAGGTCATAGGCTGTATAGCAGTTAAGCTCTTGGCTGACTGGATGTTTTTGAAGAAGTCCAGCACATTGACAGGCGTGAGATTATCTGTTTTTACTGTCTTTTGTCTCCAAATTATTTATCCCTTTTATGTGGTATTCTTTGGCATAGCTTCTAATTTTGGGAAGTTTCGGTGGAGAAGTCGAAGCTATCCTATTTGACCTTTGACTGAGATATTATGAGTGACCATGAATATGACGTTTTGGATGAATTGTATTTTTTGGTTTCATTCCAAGAACTCAAAACCAGTGTAGGGATGGAAGAGGATGAACTATTGTCCGTACTTACCAAATTACAAAAGAAGGATTGGATCAAGTGTTTTGAAGAACCAGACGTGGAGTTGGAAAGCAAGGATGTGGATTTGGAAATTAACTTTCGAAAGTATCACTACTTGGCTACTAAAACGGGGTTGAAAGCACATACGAGCACTACATGAGTTCTGAAAAGGAAATAGCATCAAACTTACGGGAATTGGAATTGAACTCGCTGTTAGAAGTGACAGAGGCGATCAATAATAACCTGCCCGAAGACTCTCTCTATAAAATCTACCACTTTACGCTACTTGCTAACCTAAAGGTTAAGAAGTTGGCGTTGTTTGTCCTAGAGGAAAAATGGGAAAATAAGGTTGTTTTTGGGGTACAGAAGAGCATCTGTGATCAGATATCTTTCACCTCATTTGAAAACCTAGACCGTACTTCTGCAATCGACCGGAACTTCAAAGAAAGCGAACATTTTGAGTATGTGATTCCGGTTTTACACAAGAAAAAACTATTAGCACTGGTATTCATAGCGGATGTGGCTCAATCTAAGGTGGGCATATCCTCTAAGTCTCCGACGACCTTTTTGGAAGCGATTACCAATATTCTGATCGTTGCGATTGAAAACAAGAAATTGGCTCGAAAACAACTCGAACAAGAGGCTTTGACGAGAGAGTTGGAGATTGCACAACAGGTACAACAAAATTTGTTTCCTAAGTCACTGCCCCAATCAGACCTATTAGAGATAGATGCTGTATATCGACCACATCACAATGTAGGCGGAGACTACTATGATTATGTATTGATAGATCCAGATCAATACATGGTATGCATCGCCGATGTATCTGGCAAAGGTGTGCCAGCGGCACTGATGATGTCTAATTTTCAGGCATCTCTGAGGACATTGGTGCGACAGACGGATGATTTGGAGACGATTGTCACGGAGCTGAATTATCAACTCAATGGAACTGGTAATGCAGATATATTTATCACGTTTTTTGTAGCATTATACAATAGAGAAACACACGAACTGCGGTATGCCAACTGTGGACATAATCCACCGTTGCTTGTTTCGTCTGCAGGTAAGTTGCGTATGCTCACCAAAGGAACGACTGTTCTAGGGATGTTCAACCCTTTGCCATTCATCGCGACGGAGGTGATTTGTGACGTGGATAGCTTTGATCTGTTCTGTTTTACGGATGGGTTGACGGAGGCCGAAAATCTGGACGGAAGTGAGTTTGGCGAAGAGAAAGTAGAGGCAATCGTAGCGGAATATCACGATCAATCTGCCTCAGACCTGAATCAAAAGATGCTTTTAGCGGTAGAAGAATTTCGAGAAGGTAAAGCATACAGAGATGATATCACGCTACTAGCAGTGAAGCAAAAGCCAATTCATTGATTCCTTTTTATTTTCAACGGATACCTCGGTTTATTCAATGGCTATGGCCTTCGATATTGTGGCGAGGAAAGGGGGCGAGTGATGAACTATACTTGACTTTTGATGATGGACCAAACCCCAAAACTACACCAGTTATCCTGTCTATATTAGCGGATTTTGAGGTTAAGGCTACCTTTTTCTTGTCAGGGAGTGAAACCGAAAAATATCCTGAATTGGTGAAGGAGGTGGTTGCAAGGGGGCATGTTATTGCGAATCATGGTTATAAGCACGTCAGTGCACGAACTCAAAACACGGAAGAATGGTGGGACGAAATTCAGCAGACTGAAAAGCTGTTGTCGACTTATGATTCTCATTTGGCGTGTCAGTATCGGCCACCCTATGGTTTGTTGACATGGCGACAGTGGCGTTTTGCGCAAAAGAGCGGGTATACTTTATCTCTGTGGACAATGATGCCTGGAGACTTTGATAGTAAAAAATCTAATCAAGACTGTTTAGATACTTTGGTTAGAAAGACCCAAGCGGGTGACATTATCGTGCTACATGATAATGAAAAAGCTGTCAGTCGGTTAAGTGAAATTTTACCGAAGTATCTTCAATATGCCAAGTCCGAAGGTTTTCAGTTTAAATTGCTGGAATGAGTCTTTTAGAAGTCACAAGCTTAGTTGTCGCGTGTATACCCATATTGATCTATCTTATTGTATTGAGTTCAGAAAGGGGCATGAAAGAGAGGTCTGGAGTAGAAGAAGAGATGCTCCCGATGGTCTCTATATTGATTTCTGTTCGAAATGAATCCACGAATTTGAGACGCTTATGTGTGTCATTGCAAGAGTTGAATTACCCTACAGATAAGTTTGAAATACTTATCGGAGATGATGGGTCGGATGATGATTCTTTGGCTATCCTTAGTGAATATGCACAGTCTCATTGGCGGATATTCTCTTATCATCATGATGTCTATGGGAAGCAACAGACCTTAAAAAAATTGTACCAAGAAGCTAAAGGGGATGTGTTTTTGTTTACAGATGCTGATATGTCTATTCCGTCAGGATGGGTCAGTACAATGCTGAGAGGTGTGGATGAAGGTAAAGTGCTGCAATTGGGGCTGACGAAAGTCCGAGAAACTGGATGGTTCAGTGTGTTTCAGTCCATAGATTGGGTTTCAAATCAACTCTTGATCAAATGGCTATCCGATAGAGGGATGTTCCTTACTGCTTGGGGCAATAATATGTGTTTGAGCAAGTCAACGCTAGAGGCTGTGAGGTTCGAGTCATTGCCCGATTCGGTGGTAGAGGACGTGTCATTGATGAGAACGATGATTCGGTTAGGAGGTGAGGTGCGTGTAAATGATGATGTGGAAGCTATAGCTATCACTCAAGCCGAGATCAGTTTCAAAAGTGTGATTCAACAACGTATGCGTTGGTTGCAAGGAGTCGCAGAGTTGCCAATTCGATACAGTCTATTGGCTTTTGTGAAGATTTTGTTTTTGCCATTGGTGCTTTTTTTGAGTTTTTATCAGCCGGTATGGCTACTCTTGATACTGGCCAAAGCACTCGTCTTAACGTTACTGTTGTATAAAAATCAATTATTGAATTTGTCATTCAATAGGTTTGTTTCTATATGTTTCATTGATTTATATGAAGTAGCGATATATTTTTCTTCTTTTGCACTGCATGTCTTACCAGTAAAATTTGAGTGGAAAGGGAGAAAATACAGATGATAGAAACACACGCACATATTTATTCAGATCAGTTCAAAGAAGATATAGATGAGGTGATCGATAAGGCTAAGGAGTCAGGTGTTGATCGCATATATATGCCCAATATAGATAGTGGATCGATAGATGCCATGTTAGAGATGGAGCACCTGTATCCAGGGTATTGTATCCCGATGATAGGCTTGCATCCATGTTCGGTCAAAGCTGATTTTGAGAAAGAACTTTATATCGTAGAGGATTGGTTGTCTAAGCGAGATTTTGTTGCTATCGGCGAGATGGGGACAGATTTATATTGGGATAAAACGTTGTTTGAGCAGCAGAAGGAAGCTTTTAAAATACAGTCCGACTTAGCCGTTAGGTATGAGAAACCAATTGTTATTCATTGTAGGGAATCGATGGAGGAGACGATAACGCTACTCGAATCATATCGAAATACAAGTTTATTCGGAATCGTTCATTGTTTTTCGGGATCCGAAGAACAGGCTAGGCGCATTATTGATCTAGGGTTCAAACTCGGGATTGGGGGAGTAGCGACTTTCAAAAATGGAGGGTTAGAGCCTGTGATGCAGAATATTTCGTTGCATGAGATGGTTTTGGAGACTGATAGTCCCTACTTGGCACCTGTGCCGTATCGAGGCAAACGGAATGAGCCAGCTTACATTCGTCAGGTAGCTCAGAAGATTGCCGACGAAAGAAATATAGATATAAGTGAGGTGATAGAGGCGACTACTGATACGGCTATGTGTATATTTGAGAACAACAAATAATCCAAATTGAGTAAGAATTATAAAGTAATAAATATTGCGACTTCATCAGAAGCGCCCAAGTCTTCAATACTGTTGATTTATACAGGAGGGACATTTGGGATGGTGTATGACGAAGATGGTTCATTGGCCCCATTTAACTTTTCACTAGTTATTGAAAAAATCCCTGAACTACAGAGCTTGGACTTGAAATTGACAGTGATATCGTTTCCAGAGCCTGTGGATTCTTCTAATGTGAATACAGAGCATTGGCACGCAATGGCCGAAATAATCAAGAGTTACTATAACCAATTTGATGGTTTTGTGATTCTCCATGGTACCGACACGATGGCGTATACGGCTTCAGCGCTTAGCTTTATGTTTCGGGGGCTAAACAAACCTGTGATACTAACTGGCGCACAGATACCTATAGGAGCAACACGGTCTGATGCACGTGAAAACTTGATTACCGCATTAGAGATTGCTTCTAAGAAGAATGAAGGGCGACCGATGGTCAATGAAGTAGCGCTTTACTTTAACTATTATCTGCTAAAAGGCAATCGTTCCCAGAAAATAAGGAGTAGCAATTTTGCAGCTTTTGAATCTGAGAATTATCCATATTTGGCTGAATCGGGAGTGGAGATTGTTTTCAATGAATCTTTCTTGAAACCACATGAAACTCAGCAGCGCCTAGAGTACTACCCTAAGTTAGATCCTAATGTAGTGGTATTGAAGATTTTTCCAGGGATTACGCAGGAAGTAGTGAAGAGTATATTGAATATCAAAGGACTAAGAGGAGTAGTCATAGAGTCCTATGGATCAGGTAATATGATGACATGGGAATGGATGAGCAACCTGCTTCGTGATGCAGTTGCTCGTGGAATATTTCTCTACAATGTATCCCAGTGTATGGGGGGTAGTGTGGTACAGGGACGTTATGAGACCAGCAAGATGCTGGACGATATAGGGGTCATCAGTGGACATGATATTACGACCGAAGCAGCCTTGGCCAAGCTAATGCATTTGTTAGGCACAGAGCAGAACGTAGATATAATAAAACAGAAGCTAAATATCGCAATACGAGGAGAATTGACCGTATTAGAGTAGCTTGCCAAAATTGTAAGGACTTCCTTGCATATAGCAATAATTTGTAATTTATTTGTCGCTTTGAGAAAACTAAAAGTTAGAGGAGAGGTGGCCGAGTGGCTTAAGGTGCTCGCTTGGAAAGCGAGTGTACCCCACAAGGGTACCGGGGGTTCGAATCCCTTCCTCTCCGCGCTATTTAGTGATTTGGAAAAGCATATTTAGATAACTTTTAAAACCTTTATTTGAAGATTTATTAAAAATTGGACTATGAAAAGAGTAGTAATTTTATTGATGATGACGGGTGTGTTTACTTTGGGACACCTTCAGTCAATGGCACAAACAGAAGAAGACTCGATGATCGAGTCACAGGGAGATTCTACAGAACTAGTAGATGGTGATAGTAGTACAGTCGAAGAAGCTCCGATTCAAGAGGAAGTTGTCGAAGAGGTAGCTGTCGTTGAAGAAGATTATGTTGAAGAAAAACCTGGGTTTCACCAAATTGTAAAAGAACAGTTCATCGCAGGTGGATGGGAGTTCATGGGTATTGTATTGTTATGTTTGATCCTCGGATTGGCTGTAGCTATCGAAAGAATTATTACACTAAACCTTGCAACTACTAACACGAAGAAGCTTTTGTCTCAAGTAGAAGACGCATTGGCTGCTGGTGGAGTAGAAGCTGCTAAGGATGTATGTAGAAATACACAAGGTCCTGTTGCTTCAATCTTTGTACAAGGTTTGATGAGAATGTCAGAAGGTATCGAAATGGTAGAGAAATCAATCATTGCCTATGGTTCTGTTGAAATGGGTAAATTGGAAAAAGGAATGACTTGGATATCTCTATTCATCTCATTGGCTCCTATGCTTGGTTTCATGGGTACTGTAATCGGTATGATTGGTGCATTTGATGCTATCGCTGAGGCGGGTGACGTATCTCCTGCATTGGTTGCTGGTGGTATTAAAGTTGCACTTTTGACTACAGTTGGTGGTTTGATCGTTGCGGTTATTCTACAGTTGTTTTACAACTACCTTGTATCTAAAATTGATTCTCTCGTCAACTCTATGGAGGACGCTTCTATTTCTTTAATAGATATCTTGGTTAAGCATTCTGCTTCTAAATAAGATTTTCACATTAAAAGAATAAGAAGATGGATTCAATAGATGTTGCATTATATATATCGTATACGTTGACAATATTGGCAGGCTTAGCAGCCATTGTCTTCCCAATTATTAATTCAGTAAGTGACCCTAAATCTTTGGTGAAAGCTGGAGCTGGATTGGGAGCATTGCTAGTGATATTCTTGATTTCTTGGGCGATTTCTGGTTCAGACGTTACTGCTGCTTATGCAGATTTAAGCCCAAGTCTCTCTAAGTTTATTGGAGGATTGTTGACTATGATGTACGTTTTGACTGGTTTAGCACTGGTTGGGATTGTATACACAGAAGTTTCAAAAGCAATAAAATAATATTATGGCGAAAGGCAAAAATAGACCGGCCGCTGAGGTGAACTCGGGTTCTATGGCAGACATTGCCTTCCTTTTGTTGATTTTCTTCTTGGTAACTACCACGATAGCGAACGACAAAGGAATAGCGATGCTTTTGCCTCCTAAACCGGACCCAAATGAGCCACCTCCGGAGGTGACGAAAAACGATAGAAATATCTTTAAGATTCAGGCAAATTCCATGGACAAACTTCTAGTAGAAGATGAGCCTATGAGAGACGTAACTGAGTTGAGAGGTATGATTAAGGATTTTATTCTGAATTTCAGAAAGCCTTCTATAGAGGGAAAAGAACTCTATAACTCTTTGCCAGCTTCACTGAGAAGTCATGTGAATAGTAAAGGAAAGAAGGATAATTCTTCGGACGAACCTGGTGAAGCTGTTGTTTCATTCAAGGCGGATAGAGGGACGAGTTACGAACTCTATATCCAAGTACTGGATGAGATTAACGCAGCATACAATGAAATTTATGGTCAGAGAATTGGATTGACTGCTGAAGAGTTTCTTCAGTTGGACAAGAAAGATCCTGAACAAAAGGAATTGTATCAGCAGGCAAGACAGGGTATTCCAAGAGCGATTTCGATCGCGGAACCAAATAAAATAGGAGGGTGATATGGCAAAGTTTAAGAAGAATTCTAACACGACGCAGGAAATCCCTACCGCTGCACTACCAGATATTATCTTCATGTTGTTGTTTTTCTTTATGGTAACGACCGTACTTAGAGAAACTTCAATCATGGTAGAGCAAACTTTACCTAAGTCTACTCAGTTGAGTAAACTAGAAAGAAAGTCTCTAGTGAGTTATATCTATATCGGTAAGCCAACAAAAGTGGATTTATATGGTGAACAACCAAAGATTCAGGTTAACGATGTATTTATCGAGGCTACAGACGTGGTTAGGTTTGTGAACCAAGAAAAGGATAAATTGTCTGAGGTAGAAAGAGATCAGATTACTATTTCGATGAAGGTGGATGTGGAAGCCAAAATGGGAATTGTGACTGATGTACAACAAGAGTTAAGAGAAGCGAATGCGAGAAAAGTACTTTATAGTTCTTTGAAGCGTTTGGATTGATATTAAATCTCATATAAAGTTAAAAGCCTCCTCTTTTTGAGGAGGCTTTTTTGTGTTATGACAGAATTGAAAAAATTAACGCATGCTTGGTGCATGTACGACTGGGCTAATTCATCGTATCTGCTCGTCATTACTTCTACTATTTTCCCCATCTATTTTAATAGTATCACGCGAAGTGTGTTTGGAGGAGAGCAGGTAATGTTTTTCGGACATCAGATGACGAATACGGTTCTGTATTCTTATTCGGTATCAGCAGCTTTTTTGATAGTCGCCATTATTTCACCGTTGCTGTCTGGTATAGCGGATTCAGGAGGGCGTAGACTGATGTTTCTTAAGATATTTACTGCGATAGGTTCTATAGCTACTTTTTCACTCTATTGGTTTCGAGGTTATAACGTAGAGTACGGTATTATTATGTCTGTTTTGGCAGGAGTAGGCTATTCTGGGAGCTTAGTTTTTTATAATGCTTTTTTGCCAGAGATTACGACTAAGGATAAGTATGATAAGCTAAGTGCTCGGGGGTATGCTTATGGCTACATCGGTAGTGTGATCTTGTTGGTTATTAGTTTTGGTATCATTATGTCGTATGAGTCATTTGGTTTTGTAGAGAAGTCATCGGCTGTGCGTGTTTCTTTTTTGATGGTGGGTGTGTGGTGGATGGTATTTGCTCAGTACAGTTTTTATCACTTGCCGTCTGATGACAAATCTGCCAAGAACGAGCAAAGTTGGTTCAAAAGGGGTAACCAGGAGATTATGAAAGTGTATCGATGGGTAAAAGACATGCCGTCGATTAAAATGTACCTCATTGCTTTCTTTTTCTATAGCACAGGGGTGCAAGCGGTCATGCATTTGGCGGCATCTTTTGGAGAGAAGGAATTGAGGTTAGAGGCGAATAAGTTGATCATTACGATCGTCATCATTCAAATTGTAGCGATACTCGGGGCTTATGTTTTTGCAGCTGTTTCGAAGCGATTTAATAATGGGATTTCAATACTGATTATGCTAGTGATATGGGTAGGTGTTTGTCTTTTTGCTTATCAGACGCAGACCGCTTTGGAGTTTTATGGGCTGGCATTCGTCGTGGGGTTAGTGATGGGAGGTATTCAATCTATATCTCGTTCTACTTTCTCAAAACTGATTCCTGAAAATTCGATTGATAACACATCTTTCTTTAGTTTCTATGATGTGGTGGAAAAACTGTCAATTGTTTTTGGGACATTTTCATTTGGGTTTGTAGAATATCTCACAGGCTCTATGCGGAATAGTACATTGGTTTTGGTTTTTTATTTTTTGATTGGAATCGCTCTGCTTTCTTTTTCAGGTTTTCTTAAGAAGAAAATATATACCGGAACTGTTTAAATCCAAGACTATATAGTTTGGTTGAATTACAGTTCCAATATGTTAGTAAAAAGGGGGAGATCCTAGTTAATCAAAGCGCATGTGCTTAACTGAATCACCTGAATTGGCTAGTTCCATCAACGAGTCTATCCCAATCTGAAGATGCTTTTGCACGAAATTACTGGTGACTTGCTTGTCAGAGGACTCTGTTTTGACGCCCTGAGGAGTCATGGGGTTATCCGAAACGAGTAGTAGTGCCCCTCTTGGAATTTCGTTGATGAAGCCTACAGTGAATAAAGTGGCAGTTTCCATATCTATGCCCATGGCTCTGATTTTTCTCAAGTATTTTTTGAATTTCCTATCATGTTCCCATACTCTGCGGTTCGTGGTGTAGACAGTTCCCGTCCAGTAGTCTAACTCATGTTTCTTGATCATAGATGAGACGGCTCGTTGCAGCCTAAATGAAGGGAGTGCGGGAATCTCTATGGGCATATAATCATTGGATGTCCCTTCTCCTCTAATCGCCGCTATGGGCAGGATAAGGTCGCCTAGTTGTGTTTTTTTCTTCAACCCACCGCACTTGCCTAAGAACAAAACAGCTTTTGGGGAGACTGCTGATAGTAGATCCATAATGGTAGCAGCAACTGCACTGCCCATACCGAAGTTGATGATGGTGATGTTGTTGGCCGTTGAGGTTTGCATCGCGCGACCTTCTCCAGTTATAGGAGCATTGAATTTCTCTGCAAACAAGTCTATGTAGTTGGAGAAGTTAGTTAGGAGGATGTATTCTGCAAATTCGTCTAGTTCTAGACCTGTATATCTGGGGAGCCAGTTTTCTGTTATTTCTTGTTTTGTTTTCATTGATTCAGGGTTATTAATTGTTGATGTTTGTGTGTAAATGAGCAAAGAAACTATGGAGCGACTCAACTTACCTCCTTTTAATTTTAATATACGAGAATCTACTGAGGGGAATGAAATTTGGGACGAATTTCGTAAGAAATATATTGTGTTAACCCCTGAGGAGTGGGTGCGTCAAAATTTTTTGAGATTCCTTAATCAGTACTTGTCCTATCCTAGAACACTGCTCAAAGTGGAGGGGAGTATGAAATATAATAAGCTCAGTAAACGTCCAGATATTGTAGCCTATAGTTCATCAGGTGCTCCGATAATGTTGGTAGAGTGTAAAGCGAGTTATGTGAAGATAACTGAAGAGACGTTTAAGCAAGCGTCAGTGTATAACAAGGTTGTGAGGGCTCGTTACTTGGTCGTAACCAATGGTTTACAACATTTTATTTGTGAGCAGAACTTTGAAACGGGAACCTCTTTGTTTCTTAAAGAAATTCCCGTTTATCAAGTCTAAAGATAACTTTCTACACTCGCGTAAGGTAAATCAAATGCTTCTGCAACAGCCTTGTAGACTACTTCTCCTCTGATGATGTTGAGGCCTGGCTTTAATTCCGAATTCTCTTTGCAGGCATTTTGCCAGCCTTTGTTAGCCAATTGTATTGCATAGGGCAGTGTCGCATTGGTCAGAGCCAAAGTGGAGGTATATGGCACAGCACCTGGCATGTTGGCAACACTGTAGTGCACCACATCGTCGATGATGAAAATCGGGTCTTGATGTGTCGTAGGTTTAGTGGTTTCCATGCATCCACCTTGATCAATTGCTACGTCTACTAGTACTGTACCAGGGCGCATATCTTTCAACATATCTTTGGTGATCAGTTTCGGTGCTTTTGCTCCAGGGACTAATACAGCACCAATAATAAGGTCGTGATCTTTGATCAATTCTCGAATGTTGTATTCGCTAGACATAAGTGTCTTGACATTGGCAGGCATCACATCGTCTAGGTACCTGAGCCTTTCTAGACTGAGGTCTAATATAGTGACATCTGCACCTAGACCAGCGGCCATTTTAGCGGCTTCAGTACCTACCACTCCTCCACCAAGAATCATGACTTTAGCGGGGCGTACACCTGGAACTCCTCCGAGGAGTATACCTCTGCCTTTTAGTGGTTTTTCGAGGAATTTGGCTCCCTGCTGTATGGACATACGTCCTGCTACTTCCGACATTGGGACGAGTAGCGGAAGTGTCCTATTCTTTTCCACAGTTTCGTAGGCTAGACATACAGACTTGCTCTTGATCATGGCTTTGGTCAAGGGCTCATGAGAGGCAAAGTGGAAGTAAGTGAAGAGTAGTTGATTCTCTTTGATCAAATCGTACTCGGGCTCGATAGGTTCTTTGACTTTGATGATCATTTCAGCGATCTCATACACTGACTCGATCGTAGGTAGAATTTTAGCACCTACACTGAGGTACTCCTCATCTGGGAATCCACTGCCTTCACCAGCCGTATGCTGAATATAGACGTGATGACCATGTTTTAGGAGTTCTTTGGCTCCAGCAGGAGTCAGTGCAATGCGATTTTCGTTGTTCTTAATCTCTTTGGGTACTCCGATTATCATTTTCGTATTTTTATGAGTTGTTGCTTAATTTTTGGTCTTTTTATTGCTTCAGTTAATCAGAATTTTATTCTAGAATTATTTTTTTTAACCAGTATTATTTGATCTAATCTTTTAATAAGGTAAAATATTATTAATAAATAATTTATAAAGCGAAATAATATTCTGTTATGTTGATTTTGTTGTTGATAAATATAATATTATTTTGTTTCAAAGTAAAAGGAATTTGAAAGCTGACCCTGTTTATTTATTTTTGCCAGTTCCAGTGCTAAACGAATATTTGGATCAAAAGTGTTAAAGTGAAAGTAGCCGTCAAAACATCATACCGAATGCCCACTAAAAAAGAGATATTAGAAGATTATCGCCTAGCGATGGAGAGTAGGGAGATAAGTTATATCGGACGAAAGGAAGTTTTCATGGGTAAGGCGAAATTTGGGATTTTCGGTGATGGTAAAGAACTAGCACAGATCGCATTGGCCAAGGTGTTTAGAAATGGAGATTTTAGATCTGGCTATTACAGAGATCAGACTTTCATGATGGCGATAGGCCAACTGACCTCTCAGCAATTCTTTGCTCAGCTATACGCCCATACTGATGTAGATGCAGAGCCTGCTTCGGCAGGACGTATGATGAATGGCCATTTTGGAACACGAACTATTCGCGAAGACGGGGAGTGGAACGACTTGACGAAGATGAAGAATTCTGCGTCGGATGTTTCTTGTACTGCTGCTCAAGTACCTCGACTGCTAGGTTTTGCTTATGCTTCTAAGTTGTATAGAGAAAACCCTGCTTTGCATACTGCGACCAAATTTTCTGTGAAGGGTAATGAAGTGGCTTATGGTACCATAGGTAATGCTTCTACTGCAGAGGGGCATTTTTTTGAAACTATGAATGCGGCGGGAGTACTTCAGGTGCCGTTAGTCATGGCTGTATGGGATGATGAATATGGTATCTCAGTACCTAATAAATATCAAACGACTAAAAGCAGTATTTCTAAAGCCATGGCAGGCTTTCAACGTGATGCTGAAAACAAGGGGATAGAAATACTAACTGTTAACGGGTGGGATTATGTGTCACTGGTAGAAACTTTTGAGAAGGCTGAAAAAATAGCAAGAGAGGATCATGTGCCAGTATTGGTGCATGTGTTGGAGATGACCCAGCCACAAGGGCATTCGACATCAGGATCACACGAAAGATACAAATCTAAAGAAAGGCTGGACTGGGAAAACCAATATGACTGTAACAAGCAGTTTCGTCAGTGGATATTAGATCAAAATATAGCAACGGATCAAGAGTTAGATGTTATAGAGGATGAGTGTCGTGAATTAGCTAAGAATGCTAGAAACGCGGCATGGAACGAATACAGAGATTCTTTGCAAAAGGATATTGATACGGCAGTGAGTGTGATAGATTCGATGGCTGACCGTAGTAGATCAAGAAACAAACTACTCTCCATAGCCAAAAGCCTCAGAGAGGGACTCAATATCAATAAACTCGACGTTACACGTGCTAGCAAAAAAGCACTGAGACTAGTGCGTGAAGAGCCCTCAAAAAGTCGTGACATGTTGATTTTTTGGCTCAAAGAATTAGAGCAAAAAAGACACGACGAGTATAGTTCAGTACTTTATAGTGAAACCAAATACTCAGCGCTCAAAGTGCCAACGGTAGCCCCAGAATATAGCGAGCAATCCAAAATGGTAGACGGTCGTGAGGTGATGCAAGCATGTTTTGATGCAGCATTAGAGAATGATCCTCGTGTGTTTGCTATCGGTGAAGATGTAGGAAAGATAGGGGATGTCAACCAAGGTTTTGCAGGGTTGCAGGAGAAGCATGGTGAAATCCGTGTAACGGATACTGGTATTCGAGAAACGTCTATTATTGGGCAAGGAATCGGTGCAGCACTAAGAGGTTTGCGCCCTATTGTCGAGATACAATACCTTGATTATTTGTTGTACACGATACAGACACTTTCTGATGATTTAGCGTCACTGAGCTACCGAACTAAAGGCGGACAGCGTGCACCATTGATTATTAGAACTCGTGGGCATAGACTAGAGGGTATTTGGCACTCTGGTTCTCCGATGGGGATGATTATCAATGCTATTCGTGGGGTCTATGTATTGGTGCCGCGTAATATGACGCAGGCTGCGGGTATGTATAACACGATGTTGAAATCAGACGATGCGGCGTTAATTGTCGAGAGCCTCAATGGTTACCGTTTGAAGGAGCGACTTCCTGATAATGTCGGTGAATACTGTGTGTCAATCGGACAGCCTGACGTGCTACGAGAAGGTAGAGATATCACCGTGGTGACCTATGGATCGATGTGTCGAATCGTAATGGAGGCCGCCAGTCAGCTTGCAGAGTATGGTGTGGAGTTAGAGGTAATAGATGCACAGACGCTTTTGCCTTTTGATGTTAATCACTCGATAGTAGAGTCAGTCAAGAAAACCAATCGTCTCATAGTGGCAGATGAAGATGTGCCAGGTGGAGCTTCTGCGTATATTTTGCAACAAGTACTTGAAGAGCAAAAGGCATACCAGTATATCGATAATCTTCCGCTTACCATCACGGCTAAAGACCATAGACCAGCCTATGGTTCAGACGGAGATTATTTCTCTAAACCCAATGCAGAGGCAATCTTTGATAAGGCGTATTCAGTGATGAATGAGTTTGATCCAGTTAACTATCCTTCGATATATTAATCTGAAGATCTGGAAATTAGTTCAGGAATCGTAAAAACGGGAGATTCTACCACATTGCTTTTGTTTAGCTTTCTGTCTAGTACGTAAAATTTCAATTTGAAAGGATAGTTTCTTAAAGATATAATGAAGCCATTTGATATCATGGCGTATTTGATTGTACCCTGTAGGGATGTGCCAATGTTGTCTTCGTCTAAGACAGGAAACCTACCATTGAAACTTTCTCCACAGCCAAATTCGTTAACAATATAAGCCCAGTCCAGCAGTTCGAAACCATTGCCACGATCCCAGTAGTAGCTGACATGCATGTTGTATCGATTTTCGTTCTTGACTATAAAAAGTGTATCCAAGTGGTAATCATCACTACCTGGAAAATTAGCGGGAGCTCCTTGTTCTATATAGGTATCTCGATCCATGTTGATCCTGAGTGTATCGTAATCATCACAGCTATAGCTAGGCCTGCTGTCATCTTCACTGTAGAGAGTGGTATTGGATGAACCAGGGACTTGCTGGTAGAATGGGGGGGTGACATCTGTTGCATTCAGTGTAACAGCTCTACCACTGTCATCTACAATAAAATCGAAATCATGAAAAGGGGCATTGGTCTCAAAATCTCTGATACCTAAATCACCATCACCATCTTCAAAATTGAATGAAAGAATAAGAGAATCTGGAAACCCTTCACGTTCTACCTCGACAAATTGAAGCCCCTCGAACGAAATATGAGGTGTGGTTGGGAAAGGATCGGGTTCTTCACAGGCTACCATCAGCCCTATAATGATGACTATTATTAGACCAAAAGTCCCTTTTATCTTCCCTATAACTTCCACTCTGATCATTTAATCTTTTACTTTGGATAAAAATAGCAATGCATCACTAATTCTAGCTGCATAATCCATACTTTTTTAAACCTATGAGACTGATAAATAGTTTCAAACAAGAATTTTTAAAACGAATAGCAGGTGATTTCGAAGAGTTTTCTTTGGCATTGTTTCGTGCACAAGGCGCAGAGAACGCTGTGTATGCTCAGTATCTAAAAGGTATTGGTCGAACAGTTGATTCTGTAAAGAAAGTTGAAGAAATACCCTTTATGCCCATAGAGTTTTTTAAGTACCATGAAGTGAAAATGGGGCAGTGGAATGCCGAAAAGTACTTTCATAGTAGTGGCACTACTGGAATGAGAAAAAGTAGGCATTTGATTGAAAACCTATCGTTTTATGAGCAGAATGCACGGCGCATATTTACAGCCTTTTATGGTGATCCTAGTGAGTACACAGTATTTGCACTACTGCCTTCGTATCAAGAGCAGGGGCATTCTTCGTTGATTGCTATGGTGGATTATTTGATGAAGGAGTCTGGGTCTTCTGCTGGAGGGTATTATTTGAATAACTATGATCAGTTAGTTCAAGATATAGTTAACGCCATGAATTCTTCACGTAAAGTGATTTTGTTTGGGGTTGGATATGCCTTGTTGGATTTGTGCGAGGCGTGTAAAGAGCCTTTAGATGGACTAACGATCATAGAGACAGGTGGTATGAAAGGACGGAGAGAAGAATTGACTAAGGAGGAGTTTTATAATATCATGAAAGATCAGCTGGGTGAAATTTGTATCGATTCTGAATATGGAATGACAGAGTTGTTATCACAAGCTTATTCCAGAGGAGGGAGTCGGTATTATCCAGCGGATAGTATGCGCGTCATGGTGAGAGATATCAATGACCCATTTTCAATTGTTAGAACTGGTGGTACAGGAGGGTTGAATATTATAGATTTAGCCAATATTCATAGTTGTGCATTCATAGAGACGAAGGATTTAGGTAGATGTTATGCCGATGGTAGTTTTGAAGTTTTGGGGCGTATTGACAATTCAGAAATACGTGGGTGCAATTTGCTAGTGGTCTAGCCGTTTATTATCAAAAGAAGTGTCGAATAGCAATTTGGCTTTTGACTAAAATGTATTTTTTTATATATATTTAAGCTTTAAAATGTCGCAGGTAATTGATAAAGAATAAAATATGAAAATCAAAGCACTAATACTGGCCTTAGCAATTTTTGCAATGAGTGCATGCACGCAAAGAACATGTCCTACATATGCAAAAGTAGATACGGAAAATTCGGAATTGTCTAAATAATATTATCAGACCTTGAAGATATATATGCGGATATACTTATTGTATATCCGCATATTTTTTTACGTGCATTGCTGTGATTTCTTGATCACTCATAATGACTAGGCGCTCTACTACATTTCTTAATTCTCTAATATTGCCTGTCCATTCTCCTTTTTGAAGCAATACTATAGCTTCATCAGTCATGCTTTTGGGGCTAGTACCGTGGCTATCGGCGATATCTACTAAGAATTTGTCCACCAATAACGGGATATCATCTGTGCGGTCTTTTAGTGCTGGTACTTTTATAACTATAACACTTAGGCGATGATATAGGTCTTCTCTAAACCTGTTTTCGGCTATTTCTTTTTTGAGGTCTTTGTTGGTAGCTGCAAGAATTCTTACGTTGACCTTAATCTCTTTTTCTCCCCCTACACGTGTGATTTTATTCTCTTGTAAGGCGCGAAGTACTTTTGCCTGAGCAGATAGACTCATGTCCCCAATTTCATCGAGAAATAAAGTGCCCTTGTCTGCTTGCTCGAACTTGCCAATGCGTTGTTTCACAGCAGAGGTAAACGATCCCTTTTCATGTCCGAATAATTCACTCTCAATTAGTTCTGATGGAATAGCGGCACAGTTGACTTCTATGAGAGGATTTTTAGATCTTCCACTTAACTTGTGCAGTGCATTGGCTACTAGTTCTTTACCTGTCCCGTTTGCTCCGGTAATAAGCACGCGAGCCTCGGTTGGAGCTACTTTTTGGATTGTCTCTTTGATCTCATCTAGAGCGGTAGACTGTCCTACAATCTGCATGGAGCTGGAGACTTTTTTGCGCAGGGTTTTGGTTTCTTGTATTAGATTAGATTTATCTAGGGCGTTTTTGATGGTCACCAAAAGACGGTTGAGATCTGGTGGTTTTTGGATGAAATCGTAGGCTCCTTTTTTGGTCGCTTCGACGGCTGTCTCTATAGTGCCGTGCGCGGATATCATGATGAACTGAGGGGAATGATCAAGTTCTTTGGCTTTTTCAAGGAGTTCTAGACCGTCCATTTCTGGCATTTTGATGTCGCATAGTGCTGCATCATATTCGGCACTTTCCAGCATCTTGAGAGCTTCTAGACCATTTTCAGCTTCATCGATTTCATAGTTTTCGTATTCTAAGATTTCTTTGAGCGTGTGACGGATGCTTTTTTCATCGTCAATAATCAAAATTCTTTTTGCCATAAGTGTTTAAGTTAATAATAGGTCTATAAGCCGGGTTCTGTATCTCGACGAATCGAGACCCTTATCATTTATCTAGCCTTGACATTACTGCCAAAATCTATCAATCTACCCATCCTGTTTTCTCCGAAGAGAGTGGAGCGAGCAGCTCCTGACAGGACCTATTTGATCTTTCAACTCGTAAGGTTTACCATGCGATCTGCATCACTGCAGAACCGGTGAGCTCTTACCTCACCCTTTCACCCTTACCCTTCGACTAGTCTGTCTGACGACAGCTTAGCTCAAGGCGGTATACTCTCTGTTGCACTTTCTTCCCAGATTTTCATCTAAGACTTCCCGTTAGGAAGTACGATGCTCTACGTTGCCCGGACTTTCCTCTCCTGCCATACGGCAGCAGCGATAAGGCGACCTATGGAAACAAAAATAGTCATAACCATAGATTATGTGTCATTTTATCAACGAGAAAAGTATGTAGGGGTGGATTATTTAAAGCAAGCTAAGACTATGCTGGATCAAAGGATGATTTCATCTTCCTTAGTTCCTTCAGACTTAGGTTTTACTTTGGGAGCAGGCTCTGGCTTTTTGTTTTTGTCCCGACTATCTCTGAGTATTTGACTTAACTCGTCAAAGCTTCTTACATACTGTAGACTAAACCCTGTTTCGATACCATTTTGACCTGTTTGTTGGTTGATGTCATTGAGGTCTGATCGACTGTACATTTTGACTCTAAGTCTACCATCGTCAGTGAGTAGGTATTCTACCGTCCAGTCTCCAATGATCGTAGACATGTCATTTTTGGTCTGTTCATTAGGTAGGCTACCACCTCTGGTCACGCGTAATCGTCCGTCCAAAAATGTATAGGATAGCCGTAGTTGGAATGTGTTGAATGCGTCATCACCTAGACCTGCTAAGTCTACATCGATCTCTAGATTTTCATCTACCTGTGTAGCCCAGTAGCTAAGCTGGTTTGAGACGAACTCACTTAAACTACTACCGATGGTTGCTGAATTAACCTCAAAACTGTTTTCTGGAGAGAATTTTCGAAGGATTAGTAGACTAAAAACCTGACGGTTCATTTCTTGTTCGTTACTAGCTATTTTGGTTTTAAAGGCACTGATGATACTTTCTAGATTATACCGAGTCGTGATACCTTCACTGACTACTGCAATATGTTCTGGGTAGTCTTCTATGTCGATTCCGAATTTGATTTGAGGAGACATGAGATCACCTTTGAGATTTAGCTTTACTATCGAGGGGTACTTGCGTCGTGCTTCGGGTGAGTTAATCTGTTCATCGTCTAGGAAGGGCTGTAGAAGCGGTGTGATCGAGGTGATTTGTCGATACCTGGCTCGTATGCCTAGTTGTGCCTCGTAGGGGTTGCCATACCAAGATATGGTACTTCCTTTTTGGATGTTAAACTCTTTGTTGATGATGTTGTAGAGCGTAAAATTGTAGCCCCCTTCTTCAATTTCGTAATCCCCAAACATATTGAAATCTCCGTCCGAATTGATTTGCAGTTTGATGTTTCCATTGCCACGTCCTCTGATAATGTCCCCTGATTTGACATCAAAGATGAGTTCTATGTAGGCGTCTGGTGTCATCTCTATGTCAAACTGCAGTTGTATCCCTTTGATCTTGTTGATCGTCTCAGTGATTGCTTTTTCGACAACCTCTTGGGTGTCTTCTTGGGATAAATCCACAAACTCGATGTATTCCTGTTGTTCGATATCGTATTGGCCGAGACTACCTATTGGAATGGCTATTTTGGTCCCGTGTTCGGATTTAGCCTGAGCGACAATGACGATATTGTCAGGCGTACCGCTAAAATTGATTTGTCCCGTCGCGTATGCTGTTCCATAGTAGGCATCGTTATCCAAGATGCTAGTATTGAGTAGTTTGAATCGTTTGAAGTTTGCGGAAATATTCATACGAATATCTCTGAGTCCGGTATGGAGGAGGTAGCCTGAGAGTTGAGCTGTATTTCTCTCACTGTCTTTGAGCTCAAAGTTGCGTGGTACAATCTGATTGTTGTCAAAGACAATTTCACCATTGAACCCGTATCGGGTTTGCAGATAGTCAATAGTTGTTTCTCCGTCATTAATCTTAGCGATACCATTGATGTCGGGTTTGTTGAGGAGACCTTTTAGGGTGAGTTTTGCATCAGCATATCCAGTCAGGTCGCTGATGTTATTCTTGAAGAATGTTTCGAATATTTTCAATTCAGTGTTTCTGAATTGTGCGATTAGATCGAGTTGTTCTGTTTTGCTATAGGGATAGATGTGTCCACCAATCTCTATCTTTTTTTGTTCCTCACGAATAAGGTCTAAGCTAACCGATAATCGGTTTTCTGCATTTTCCCAGTGAGAGAGTGCATAGATATCTCCGATGAGAAAATCTTCTACAGCCACTGATTGGGCTAATAGATCGCTCTCTATGAGGTCTTCTTCTATCCCTTTTTGGATTTGAATAGAGCCGTCCAGCGTGCCAGTGATTTGTGTATCGAATAGCGATTGTATGTTTTCGAAACTGAACTCATGAATATTGATATCGAGTTGATTGCCTGGTAAGGTGGAGTAGTTACCATTGATACTAATGTATTCTTCATCACTATATAGTTTGAGGTTCGAGAATTGCCACGTATCGTCTTTGTAGATCACATAATTGTCGTCATCCCATTTCCATTTTTCATTTAAGATTTTGATACTCGAGGGGGCTAATTCAAATTTTACTTCATCAGATTCGAAACTGACCAAGGAGTTAATGCCGAGGTAGTTTGCATATTTTTCTTGTTCTAAATTCATGAACAACTCCATTTGGTCTTGAAACCAAACTGCGTCTACTGTGAGGTTTTCTGAACTGTAGTCACTGGGCCAGAGTTGGTTGTCGCTGTGTATATACATTGACGCCAAAACTTCACGGTTATGCGTTTCTTTAGAAATATTGAAGTCCAATTCATTATCGGTAAATGTTGATTTGCCAAAGGCCAATGTGTCGAATGTAGTGTATAGGCTCAGCTGTGTCGTAGCGTTCTGTTGGTAACGTCCTTCGATTTTGACGTTAGGGGATAAGTTGAAACTAGGATAAAATGGGGTGATGAATTTGTTCAAATCCCAAAGATTGAGCGTGATCTCCGCTTCGAAAGGATCGAGTGGAACTTCGAGTAGTTTATGTCTATAATAATTGTTCATCTCGACGCTGTCAGGATTCAGATACATCATGAGTTCTTGGGCGAAGTTGGACAGGCTTGAAAATAGCTTGCTGTTCTTATACTCTCCCTTGATCTCTCCGGTGAGACCTTCCGTCTCGATATGCATGAGTCTCTGGGAGCCGATGGTAGTCGAGAGGAACTTGATGGAGTCGATTTCAAGTGGTTTGTTCTCGAAGGTGATTTGGTTGTCATAGAGGTTAATATATCCTTTGAGTTCGTCGGTTTTTAGCCCCTTCATGTTGATGTCAATTTTGGAAGAGAGTGATAGAGGCTTTTCAATGAACCCCAGCTTGTGTACATGAACAGAATCAAGTTGCGCAGTGATGTCTATTTTGTTGACATTGTCATGGAGGTCTATATCCAGATGCCCTGAAAAGGCTAAATTAGGATCAGCGATCGTGAGATCTCCGTCGAACATTTCTTTTGCAAAATGACCTTGAGTTGTGATGTTTTTGTAGTTGTAGTTGTACACAGCAATAGAGTCCATAAAGGCATTCAGCGTAAATTTTGCATTCTTTTTATCAAGTCCAGAGCCAGTTATGCTGCCGTGCATGGTGATGTCGCCGAGGTAGTTGCTTTCTGGATCCAGTGTTTTGAGATCAAACTGAGTGAAAGCCAGCTGACCTGTGTAGGCCGGGATGTCTTGGTCATTGGTTTTGAAATTGAGATCAGTGGTGATATTGCCTGCATCTGTGTAGAACTCACCGTCAGCCACAAAATCAGATAAAAACCCCAAAAAACTCGCATCGAATTGGGTAGTGCCTAGGTTGTGAATTTGATTTCGGTAAGTTTCTTTGACGAAGGGAGAAATGTCATCTGGTAAGACGACAGAGTGTTTCATCTTGAGATCGATAAAGGTCTCTTTGATATTCGGTAGACCATAGAAGCTGGCCGACCCTCTTAGTTGGGATTTGGTGCCAAAGCGGACGTTTAGGTCTTGGCCTTTGAGGCGCTTGACTTTACCTGATATTTCACCAGACAGACTGATGGTTTTGTGGATAGGGCTGATGTTTGGATTGAAAAGAGCTAACTCATGTAATGAAATGATGCTGCGTTTTAAATGGCTATGGAATTTGATTTTGTCGACAAACTGGGAGAAATCAGAAGGGTGGCTGTAGTTAAATACTATTGAATCACCTATCTGACTGTCCTTCGTATTCAGTAGGAAGTTGTAGATCGAGAGGCTATTTGGGGTATAGGCTATTTTGCCAAAGAACGACTGCACGGAAAGTTGACCAGTAGGATCATTCGTTTTCATGCGGTCTACCTCCATGGCTATACTATCACTCGACAAGGTGAAATTACTGATGGTTGAGAGTAGTTGTTTATACTGAAAGTGATAGTAGTCTTTGCCAGTTTGGATGCTGTCTCTGCGCTGGTCATTGAAAGAGAAGGTCCCATTACTTATCTCGACACGTTCTATAGATGCAGATAGCTTTTTTTGTTGGGGGTAGTCTTTCTTTAGGAGCGTCTTGAGCTGGTTGATGAAAACGTTAATATTGACATCTGTAGAGTCATTTTTTTTGATCAAATGAACAAATGGAGATTCTAATTCTAGAATATCAGCATTGAGCTGCTTTCTGAACAGGAGATCGAATATTTTAAGATCGATTTGGGCAGATTTTGCACTGATCAACGTGCTGTCAGTAGCTTTTTCGAAGATTCGGATGTCTTCCAAATGCATCTTGTCAAAAGAGGTTAGGTTAGTGTGTCCCACAGTGATTTTATAGTCTGTACGGAGGGACACTTGGTCGAACAGTGAGTTGATGAATTTGGTCTGTACTGTAGGGACTTGGAAAAAAGCAAATGACACCAAAAGTACTGAGAGGATTACAATGGGAATCCACAGCAACACATTCGTGATTCTGTGGAATATAACCCCGCGTTGTACATTGTGTTTTTTTGCCATTTCGAATCTGCTGCAAATGTACTTTGATTTAGCAAAACAATAACAGTACCTATTTTAAAGTCTAGTCCTTGATTAGATAGATTTTATGGACAACTTTGCTTCTTAGTTTTTCTGTCTTGCCTAGTAGGGTTTGATAAATCGAATTTTGAATAAATATGAGTGAAGTTATATTGGCGATAGAGTCGTCTTGTGATGAGACTTCTGCCGCAGTTTGTATAGGTGGCGTGATCAAGAGCAATGTGATCGCTACGCAGCAGATCCATAGCAAATATGGCGGAGTGGTGCCGGAATTGGCCTCACGTGCGCATCAGCAGGCGATAGCGCCTGTTGTGATGGAAGCTCTGGAGAGAGCAGGAGTGACTAAGGCAGATCTAACAGCAGTTGCGTTCACTCAGGGGCCTGGTCTGCTCGGTGCATTGTTGGTAGGGGCTTCTTTTGCTAAATCGCTGGCGTTAGGGTTGAAAGTGCCATTGATAGCGGTTAATCACATGAAGGCACATATTTTGGCTCATTTTATCGAAAATCCAAAACCTGCCTTTCCGTTTTTGTGTCTCACAGTCAGTGGTGGGCATACGCAGATTGTAAGAGTGGACGACTATCTCGATATGACTGTACTGGGACAGACCAAAGATGATGCGGTAGGTGAGGCATTTGACAAATGCGCTAAAATCATGGGGATACCGTACCCAGGAGGGCCTATTATTGATAAGTTAGCGAAGGAGGGGGATGCGGATCGGTTTGAGTTTTCGAAGACTGATATGCCTGATCTGGATTATTCATTTAGCGGGATCAAAACCTCCTTTCTATATTTTACCCAAAATCAGTCACAGAAGAATACTGGTTTCGTAGAAGAAAATAAGCATGATCTGGCGGCTAGTATTCAGAAACATCTCATCGGGATGCTGACCGATAAGTTGGTGTTAGCAGCACAGCGGGAAGGGATTAGTAATATCGCGATAGCTGGGGGAGTGTCTGCCAACAGTGAACTGAGACAGACCTTGATAGCGATGGGCGAACAGAACGGGTGGCAGGTCTTCATCCCTAAGTTCGAGTATTGTACAGACAATGCTGCGATGATAGCCATGACGGCTTACTATCAGAGTCAGCAAAATGACACGGCAACTATGAATGTGTCACCGATGCCTAGACTAAAATTTTAGTCTACTTATTAATAGGTATTTATTCTGCATTTGATTGCATAAGATTTCAAATCTCATAACTTTAATATCACAAGATGAGCAAAAAAAGATTTTCCAATGATGTCAATATTCGAAACAAGAAAGCGCGATACGAATATGAATTTATAGACACCTATGTGGCGGGTCTGGTGCTCAAGGGGACTGAAATCAAGTCCATCAAAGAGGGGAAGGCTAGTTTGCAAGAGGCTTATTGTTATGTGGGGAAGGGAGAGATGTTCATCAAAGGGATGCATGTCTCGGTGTATGAGCAGGGGACGGTTTATAATCATGATCCCCTCAGAGAAAAGAAACTGTTGCTCAATAAAAGTGAAATAGAGAAAATAGAAACAAAGTCCCAAGAAAAGGGATTGACGTTGATCCCATTGCGGCTGTTCGTCAATGCCAGAGGCTATGCTAAAATCGAGATAGCATTGGCAAAGGGTAAAAAAATACATGATAAGCGAGGCAGCATTAAGGAGAAGGATGTTAAAAGAGAGCTGGAACGTAACAATTATTAACAATGGATCAATATCCGAAAGGCATTTGTCGATTGGCAGTGGTGCCTATGAGAGCCAATGCTTCGCATGAAGCCATCATGCTGTCCCAACTCCTCTTTGGTGAGCACTATCAGGTACTCAGACAAGAAGGGGAGTGGTTAGAAATAGAGGTGCATTTTGATCATTCCAAAGGCTGGATTCATCAGGATCAACATTCGGCTATTAGTCAAGAGTATTTTAAGCAAATCAATCTATCAGACTACAAAGTATGTACTGATCTGAGTGCGACGATTTTTTTTCAGAAGAAAAAAGTTCATATCGTTCTGGGTAGTATACTGCCCATTTCCACCAACGAGCTATTCAAACTCGAAGAGCAAATCGCCTATAATGGTTCATCAAAAAGCCTGTCTCAGCGTCGTGATTTTGATTTTCTTAAAGAAGAGATCAAGAAGTACGATAACGCACCTTATTTGCCAGGAGGCAAAACTCCATTTGGTATCGACTCAGCTGGATTTGTACAGCAGGTATTCAAGCTGTGTGGATTTAAACTCCCTCGTAAGGCTGTAGAACAAAAGAGTGTAGGAAAGAAGGTGGATGGTATTGATTCCTTGTTGCCAGGAGATATAGCAGTGGATGAGCTACAAGATCGAGTATATATCCTACTGGAGAAGAACGTTTGGATGGGGATCAATGAAGGAGCCGTGAGACGTTTGTCAAATCATGAAAATATTGACGCTTCTGCTGTATTTAGAAGAATCCTAAGAGAAGCATAGAAGCCTTGAGCTTTGAACTGATCTATTGGTATTAGAGGAGAAAGCTCTTTATATTACAATTAATATATTGCAAATCAATTAATTGTAAATGATTCTGATATGAATGGTAAGGTTCTTATACTCAATCAAGATTATACTCCGATGGCTATCTGCTCAGTCCATCGTGCTTTTCTATTGGTGTTCTTAGACAAGGCTGAGTTGGTAGAGTCGGATCAGGAGTTTAAACTGAGAACGGTGAATCAATCATTTGAGCGACCTACTGTCATCAAGATCAACCGCTATATCAACGTGCCATTTAGAGGCGTGGTGCTTAGTAGACAGAATCTGTTTAGAAGAGATAACAACCAGTGCCAATATTGTGGATCGGAACAGGATCTTACTTTAGACCATCTGATACCTCGCTCTAAGGGTGGGAGATCGATGTGGAACAATCTCGTGACAGCCTGCAAAAAATGTAATGCTAAGAAAGGAGACAAGAGTTTGGATCAGGTAGGGATGTCTCTGAAAAAAGCTCCCTATAGGCCTACTTATGTTATGTTTCTCAGAAATTCTATGGGAGAGATGCGCAAAGAGTGGCAAGCCTACTTGAAGACCAATAAAGTTGCCTAGTAGGGTTTTTCTCCTACGAAATTCCCAGGAGGGTTGTAATTACATACCCATGTGACATTGCCATTGCAGATTACTTTAGCACATCCGACTTCAGTGGTGTTCTTCCAGACTATCTGTGTATAGTGGCCACAGACTTTGTTCGCATCGCAGGTGTTTTTGCTATAGTTGTAGTTTGCTTTTTCGTTTCCCCATGCGTCTATGGCATCTCCTGCAGTATAGTAGCCTACAGTCCCTTTGAAGAGGTTTTCTCCAAATGAATTTCTGCTGTGTTTGAAAGCACAATCTTGCTTTTTGAGTTCTATAGCCCACTTATTGGCGACTTCTGCTAGTTCTTCTGAATATTTGATCTCACCAACACCTACATCAGCTCGCCAAAAATTATGTCTTTCCAATATCAGTTCGATTTCATCAGCTGTCGCTTTTTGACCTACAGATTGAAAAGAATAGGTATAGATTATTATAAGAAGAATGATGGGGAGACGTGACATGATAGGTTGTTTAAGGAATCAAAAATGATTCATCTAATATCGGCAAAAAATAGAGGAATGAGATTTATGTGGATTTAAATTTTTTGAGTGCACGTTGTGTTTGTGGGGATAGTGCTAAACGCCCACTAATTTCAGCTCTGGATGACAGTAACTCATCCCAGTTTTCGGTGTTTTTCCAGAGCGTTTGTTTAATTGCAAGGAGAGCTTCTGGGTTGTAGTTGGATAGGTTAGTAGCGAATGCATCTATTTTTTGATCCATCTCGTCTATACTGGTGGATAGGTCGTGGTATAACCCTGCATTCATCGCCCATTGGGCGTCTTTCCAGATCGTTGGGTTTAGGGCAAGAGCAGAAAAAGATGAAATTCCGATTTTTCGAGTTACCGCAGGCTCAATGACAAACGGACCAATACCTATAGCGAGCTCGCTTAACTTGATGGCTGCTGCTTCTGTAGCAAAGGCGTAGTCTGCTGAACTCACGAGTCCAACACCACCCCCGATGGTTTTTCCTTGTATGCGAGCAAGGATAATTTTGGGACTCTTTCGCATGGCATTGATCACTTGCGCAAATCCTTGGAAGAATACTTTTCCTTCCGTTTCATTGGTAAGTGACAAAAGCTCGTCAAAACTGGCGCCAGCGCAGAAAGTGCCGCCTCCTTCACTACGGATCACAATGACGGATACATCCTTATTGTCATCGACGGCTTGGATTGCTATAGCCAGTTTTGCTAATAGTGTGCCAGGGAGAGCATTTGCTTTAGGATGATGAAAAGTAATGGTGGCTACTTTGTCGTTGATGGTATGTTTAAGGCTTCCATTCATATTGATCTGCAACTAGTCCAGTCAAAAACATTTCCATAATGTTTTCTTTGATGTCGTTTACGTCTAGGTCTCGGTTGGCATGATACCAGTGTTGAAGCCATCGAACGGATGATAGTAGTGTGTAGAGAGCAATTCTAGGGTCTACTGCCTTGATTTCACCTCGTTTTACTCCTTGTTGGATGATTTCTGTAAATAGGTATTCGTACCTTTTTCTCATATCTAAGAATTGCGATTTGCAGGGTTCTGTTAGGTGACGCCATTCATCATTCATTACAGTTGCTAGAGGAGAACTCATGGAGTTGATTTGGATATGGAGAGCGATGAGTTTCTTGACTTTTTCTATGGGAGTGTTGTCCGAAGGATACACTTCATCCATTTTGTCACTATAAGTATTCGCTAGCGAAAAGCATATTTCGTTGAGAATTTCTTCTTTTGATTTGATATGATTGTATAGGCTAGCTGCCTCCATGCCGACTTCTGATGCTAGGTCTCGCATGGTGGTCGCCACGTATCCTTTCTCTCGAAATAGGCGTGCGGCCTCTTCAATGATGATCTGTTTTTTTGACTTCTTGATAATCTCTAAGCTTTAGATAATACAGAATTCATTTAAAACTAACAAATGTTAGTTTTAAATGAAACACTAATTTCATCAAACGTTTTAATGTTGCTTAATTAGTCAATGAGCGTCAGAGATAGTTAAAGAGAGAGAGCTTGTTTAAAACAAGTTAGATAGCTTAGTGGCTATACTAATGTCTCCTTCTACTTTAATCTTCCCCATCATAAATGCCCCCATGGCATTCATTTCTCCATTCATTAACTTATTGAAGTTTTCAAGAGTTAATTTGACTGTGCAGTCAGCATAGTCATCATTGTTGGTAACCTGTGTCGGATTGGAACTATCATCAAGAAAAATCACCCCCTCATCAAACCTAAATTTGATTTTTTTACCAATACTCCCACTTTTTTTATCTGCTAAAGAAGCTACTTTTTGGGTTGTCTCTTCTAAGTTCATATGGGTTCTTGCTGTTGATTAATGATTTTAATTTCAAATAGTTTTGGCCACCATTTGCCAGTAATATAATACGTTTTGTTTAAAGGATTGAAAGCAATTCCGTTTAATACATCAATCTCTTGATTAATGTCTTGGTTCTGTAATATGCCAGATAGGTTAAGTACAGCTTCTGCTTTTCCAGAATGAGGATCAATGATGTAGATATTGTCAGTTTGGTATCTATTGGCATAGATTTTTCCATTGATATATTCTAATTCATTTAAGTAATCGATTTTACCTTTATGATCATATACTTCCAGTATTTTGAGATCTGAAAACCCATTGGGGTCTTTGAAGTATATCCGGTGCGAGCCATCGCTCATCAGTAAAGTATCGGAGTTCAGCGTAGCAAGACCCCAACCTTCAGTATTGTAATGGAATGTGCCGAGCATTTCGAAATCCTTTTTGTTAAAGATGAATCCTTGTTTAGCTTGCCAGGTTAGCATGTACATGCTGTCTCCTTTTATAGTAATCCCCTCTCCAAAATACTGGTATTCCAGTTCTTTGTTTTGAAGTGTCTTTCCTGTTTTTAAATCAACCTTTCGGAGGCTAGAGGCTCCTTTTTGTCCTGTACTTTCATAAAGTGCGCCTTCTTCCTGTGTTAGTCCCTGAGTGTATGCTTTCGGGTCATGTGGGTAGCTATTGATTACGTGGTATGAGAGTTGTTCTGGTGCGGAATCTGCTAAGAATGTCAGGTTGACAATTTGACGTTCAATAGTTTGGTTACTTAGGTGTAGCGTAAGTATGATGGAGTGTGTTCCAGTCTTGAAGTTGTCTGATCCCCATGTCGCTCTACTTTTGTTTTTGGATGTAAACAAGGTTTTTCGATCCGAGGTGGCTATAATAGAGTCAATCGAAATACTCGTATCCTCCATCGAAAAATCAAAAGTAACAGTGTCTTTTAGATGAAAACGGCTGTTGTTTTTGGGGGAGGTTATTTTGCTGATTTGCTTTTTGCGCGGAGAGGTAGCTGTTTGTTTCTTCTCTGGTGATTCGCATGAGAAGATCACTACTAGGAATGCAATAAGGGTAAGAGACTGATGAATTTTCATTTCTACTGTTTGTGCAATGATAGTAGCTAATGGATATATTTAGAACTTATGTTTATTCAGATTTTTATTAAAACAAAAAAAAATCTCACCAGCGACAGTTGGTGAGATTGTATATTTCGTGTGAAAACGCTTAACCTTCCTTTTTGTTGAATGTTAGTCTCATCAAATAAGGTACAGTCAATCCTTGATAAAGCACAGAACAGACCACTACGGTATAGGTCATGGTAATCAGCACTTCTTTTCCTTCGAATTCTGGTAGCGACAGTGATAGAGCGATGGGGATCCCGCCTCGCAATCCGCCCCACGCCAGTACATTGATAGAATTGCCTTCCATCTTTCTAAAAGTACTCATAGCAGAGATAGGAATACCGACGCTAACATACCTAGCAAATAGAACGATGATGAAAGCAAATAGCCCCGCAGCGAAGTAGTCAAATCTTAGAGGTATGATCAACATCTCCAAACCAATAAGTACAAAGAGCATAGCATTGAGTGTCTCCTCTATTAGATACCAAAATTTGAATACGTAATCGCCTGCAGCACTCGTGACATGACCACTTTTTCCTTCATTTCCAATCACTAAACCCATGATTACGACCGCTTGCTTAGCCGATACATGCGTGAATTCGGCGAGTTGAGTTCCTGCCATGACCAAGGCAAGCGTCATCAATACCTCTACTTCTACTTCGTCATTGTCGATGTATTTGAGTAATCGGTAACCTAAGTAGCCTAAGAACAAACCAATCACGATTCCTCCAACGATATCAGTACCAAATACCCATAGTATGTCAACGATTCCAATATAGTGATCCTCTGTAGAGTGTGCTAAATCTAACAGGGTCAAAGCGACAACTACCGCAATACCGTCATTGAATAAGGATTCGCCTGCGATACGGGTTTCTAGATTTTTGGATAAGTTATATTTTCTGATCGTAGATGTAACGGCGATTGGATCGGTAGGAGAGATAAGTGCCCCAAATACCAAGCAGTACATGATGTCTAGGTCAAGACCTATCCATTGTAGTAAATAAAATACACCTATACCAACGACTGTAGTGGAAATAATGACACCAACTAGTGCCAGAATGAGTACTGGGGTGCGTTCTTCGGCAAGTTTTTTGAAATCAATCTGTAGTGCTCCAGCGAAAAGCATAAAGCTAAGAACCAGTTGATAGAGGACTTCATGATAGTCATAGTCCTTCAGAATTCGCTCCGTTCCTAATTTGAATTCAGGGATTAATTCGTTGAGTACCAACATTGCAAGCGACAACCCCAAAGCCAAAATCATTAGCCCAACAGAAGATGGGAGCTTTAGGTAGTAGGTGTTGATGTAGATAAAAACCCCTGCGAGGAATATGAACAGGGCAAGAATATCTAATATTTGCATAATGTTGTTTTAAGAATTTTCGTAATAGTGGTGGTCAAAATTCTTCTGCTACAATATTAATACAATTCAACTATAAAATTACGTACGGTGTGGAGTAAAAAACTGTAAATATATCAATGCGATCTTGAATCAGTATCATTTGATAAGAGGTACGTATACTACCATTAAAAGTAGATTTTATTCTGTGCTATGATGCTTAGTTAAGATGGCTTTATACCTGAGGTATGAAATAGTAACAATGGTAAGAGAAAAAATCAGGAATACAGTTAACATGGTTTTTGGTTTTAGGTGAATATAGATCAGGAGTTGCTTCCTTTTCTTGGGTTAAAACTAAACCGAGAGCCATTCAATGGTAAATTAATTCGATCAAGGGAGAGTCCAAATAGATGAATCGATCGATGAAGGATTACAAAAGATCAATGATAGATTTTCAGAGATGAAACGACTATTGACAGTCTCTTAAGGCTTTCGAAACTACTTTAGGCCTGATTATGCCTCTTCTTTTTCCCCATTTTTGATCGATATAAGTGACAATCTCTGCAATTTCTAGTGCGGTTAGTCTGGTATTACCAGGCATGTCCTTATCGAAATGGATGTTTTGTATAGTCATTGCACCCGTCAATCCATATTTGATCCCACAGATTACCTGCGTTAGATTTGTACTTAGGTAGGTAGAGTCAATAGGAGGGATAAGTTTCCCTAGACCACTGCCGTCGGCCTGATGGCAGTTGGTGCAGTGGGCCTTGTATAGTTCACTTCCCTGATAGGTGTACTGCTGCAGCTTGATTTCTTCTTTTCTGTTTTCACTGCAGGATAGTATGAATAGGCCAAGGCAGATGATAAATGAGCTATTTTTTACCAAATTCTTCATCTAATAGTATATCAATATCAATAATCAGTTGGTCTACCTGTTCTTTCATGGTTCCATCATATACTCCTCTGATTTGACGATTGGTATCGACGAGTAAGAATGCACCGCTATGAATATAGCCACCAGGAGCATCTTCGTCTGCACCTGCAGTGACCATATAGCTTTTTTCACCTAGTTGATAGATTTCGTCTTGATCACCTGTTAGAAAATGCCACTTGTCACTGATCACGCCTAGCGCATCGCTGTAGTCAGACAAGACGTTTACATTGTCATAAGTAGGGTCAATGCTATGTGATACGATCATAATTCTATCATCCTCTAGATACCTCTCATACACACGCAATAGTTGTTTCTTCATTACAGGGCATATTGTCGGGCAGGATGTGAAGAAAAAGTCCGCGACATAAATTTTACCAGCGAGGGATGAATTGGTAATCTGTAGACTGTCTTGATTGAGTAGTGAAAAGTCTGCGATTTTGTGTGAAATGGTATCTATTACGGTTTGGTTCTCTATTACTTGGGTAGTGATTGTAGGTCTACCTAGGATAGGCAGTTCTTTTTTTTTGGTCTCACATGAGAAAAACAAAAGCCAAGCAGCCAAAAAGCTGTATCGAGAGAAGGACAACAGGTTAATCATCTTTTTTTACGGTTTTATATAATTTGATTCCGAGCATTAGTATTACACTAAGACCGATTAGCCCAACTACGCCCCAGATCCAGTTCAATGAGTTTTTTAAGATTACCACGTACACGATCGAGAATAAAAATAAAGTGGCTATTTCATTCCATATTCGGTATTGTTTAGAGCTGTATTTAAAGACGCCCTTGGTCATTTGGTTATGTAATCGCCCACAAATGATGTGATATGTATAGAGACCGACTAGTAGCGTGAGCTTAACATGAAACCAAGGTTGTTGCCAGTAATTCATTAAATAAGCCAACCATCCACCCAGAAAAAGCGTTATGACAGCAGATGGCATAGTGATGATATACCATAGCCGTGACTGCATAAGTAGTAGTTGTTTGGTAAGGATAGATTTTTCTGGCTCAGCTTTTGCATTCGCTTCTGTCGAATAGATGAAGAGTCTGACCATATAAAATAGTCCAGCAAACCATGTAACTACAAAAATAATGTGTGTGGCTTTGAGATATAGGTATATCATGGCGAAGTAATCTTTGGCAAATATAGAGTTCAAAGGAAGTTTTACTTGCTAGTAAGGATGGCAAATGTAGGACAAAAGGGGGATTCGACTAGAAGAAATTTTGTTAAGGACATTTAACCGAAAAAAATATGATTATCGAGAAAAACATAGGAAACAGCAATGATTTGCTTACAGGATTTAGAAACACAGCAGAAATGGTAACGGAAGACGCTTTGTCAAATGTAGCATCCATCACAAAGGAGTTTTCAAAGGATGAGCTGGTTTATGAGAACGGTCATGTATCTGATAAGATATACTTGATCGAGGAGGGAAGTGTGAAGATCGCAAAGACGGATTCTTCTGGTAAGGAAGTAGTCAAGGCGATATTAAATACTGGAAATGTATTTGGAGAAAAGGCATTGTCAGGCGATCGTGTCAGAGCAGAGTATGCTCAAGTAGTCACCGCAGACACCCGTGTGAAAGTATTTATGGTCGAGGATGTACTTCAAGCTTCTCGTCAAAATGCTCAACTCAACCAAAAGGTGATTGATATCTTGGCGAAGAAATTAGAGGGGTTAGAAAAACGTTTGGAATCCATCACCTCTAAAGATTCAAGAACCAGAGTGGTGGATTTCTTAAGAGACTTGGCACTGGAGAATGGTCAGAAAGTAGGTTTTGAAACCTTGATCAAAAATAATTTTACTCACAAAGATATCGCTAGCCTGACGGGTACTTCTCGCCAGACGGTAACGACTACTTTGAATCATCTCAAAGAGAAAAATATCATCAACTTCGATAGAAGAAGGATATTGATTAGAGATATGGATTTATTGGTGTAAAGAAGAAGTTATTTCTTCTTCTTTACTGTTCCACGTTTCTTTTCAGGAGCTTTTTTCTCGAGTTCTACACAGTCTTCATAAGTCAAAGCCTGAGGATCGGTATCCTTAGGTATTTTGACGTTTTTCTTACCAAACTTGATGTAGGGACCCCATCGTCCATTTAGTACTTGTACATCAGGGTTTTCATCAAATGACTTAATGTGCTTTTCTGCGTCTGCCTTTCTTTTGGCCAAGATGAGTTCTATAGACTCGTCAGCAGTGATTTGCAAGGGGTCTACTTCTTTAGGAATAGAAACGAACTTGCCATCATGCCTGATGTATGGTCCAAACCGACCAATTGCAGCAGTCATCACTTTATCTTCAAACTCACCGACTTGTCTAGGGAGTTTAAATAGTTCAAGCGCATCTTCTAACGTCAAACTTTCCAAGAATTGACCTTTTCGTAGACTGGCATATTTTGGTTTTTCTGCATCCTCGTCATCGCTCATGTCGCCGAGCTGAACCATAGCGCCAAACCGACCCAATCTAGCATAGATAGGTAGTCCAGTTTTAGGGTCATTTCCTAGCTCTCTGGTAGTGCCAATTTCCGAACGTTCTATTTTTTCGGTTGTTTCTACTTTGCTATGGAAGTCACCATAGAATGCAGCGATCATACTGTTCCATGTCTTGGTTCCGTTCGAGATCTCATCAAATTCCTTTTCTACATTGGCAGTAAAAGAGAAGTCGATGACGTTTGGAAAATGTTCTACTAGGAAGTCATTGACCACCATGGCAGTGTTGGTAGGGAAAAGTTTGTTTTTCTCTGCACCAGTGATTTCCGTGTTTTCTGTGGTTTTGACTTTGTTACTCTTTAGGATGATTTCCTTGTATTTTCTTTCATGTCCATCACGAGCTTCTTTGATGACATAGTTTCTTTTTTGAACAGTAGAGATCGTCGGCGCATAAGTAGACGGTCTACCAATGCCCATTTCTTCTAGTTTTTTCACCAAACTAGCCTCTGTATATCTAGCGGGGTGACGTGTAAAGCCTTCTTTGGCGATGAGTTGCTGTAGTGCTAAGTCTTGACCAACGGTCAGTGGAGGTAGCATTCCTTTTTGTTCAGTCTCGGTAGTTTCGTCATCATCGTCTGACTCGACGTAGACTTTTAGGAAACCTTCGAATTTAATCACTTCTCCAGAGGCTTTTAATAACTCTGGTCTAGATGAAACCGTGATGCTAGCGACGGTTTTTTCTATCTGAGCATCTGACATTTGGGAAGCGATTGCGCGCTTCCAAATCAGATCGTACAGTCTCTTTTCGCTATCATCAGCCCCTGCACTATGAAGTGCGAAGCTAGTAGGACGGATAGCTTCGTGAGCTTCCTGTGCGGAAGAGTTTTTGGTTTTGTATTTTCTAGGATTGGAAAAGCTATCGCCATAACTCGATTTGATCTCCTCTTTGGCGGCTGTCATCGCCTCATCTGATAGGTTTAGGGAGTCTGTTCTCATGTAGGAGATTTTACCTCCTTCGTATAGTTTTTGTGCTACACTCATGGTTCTAGAGACCGAAAAACCTAGTTTTCTACTTGCTTCTTGCTGTAGTGTAGAAGTCGTAAAGGGAGGAGCAGGTGATTTCTTTCCTGGTTTTTTTTCTAGGTTTTCGATTTTGAAATCTGCTCCGACACAGTCGTCTACAAATTGTTTGGCTTCTGCTTCGGTTTTGAACTTGCTAGGCAGCTCTGCTACTAATGTTTTGCCTTGGTCTAGGTCGAAGAATGCACTGATTTTATAGGACGAAACGGCGGTGAATTTATCGATTTCACGTTCTCTGTCGACAACTAACCTAACAGCGACTGACTGCACGCGACCTGCCGATAGACCTGTTTTGATTTTCTTCCAAAGGATAGGGGATAGCTCGAAACCTACCAGCCTGTCCAGCACTCTACGTGCTTGCTGTGCGTGTACGAGATCGATATCTATACCGCGAGGATGATTTATCGCTTGTGTAATCGCATTCTTGGTGATCTCTCGGAATACAATTCGTTTGGTGTTGTCGTCCTTGAGCTTCAGAGCCTCTTTCAAGTGCCATGATATTGCTTCTCCCTCACGGTCATCATCACTCGCTAGGTAGACTATGTCAGCCTCCTTACTCAGCTTCTTTAAATCCCGAATGACGTCTTTTTTGTCTTTGGATACTTCATAGGTGGGCGCAAAACCGTTTTCTACATCTATGGCATTGTTGCCTTTTTGTAAATCTCGAACATGACCATAGCTAGAAGTTACTTTGTAATCCTTACCCAAATATCCTTCGATTGTTTTTGCCTTTGCAGGTGACTCTACTATTACTAGGTTCATTCGAAATGAAAGGTTTAAATGTGAAAGCGTCAAAGTTCAATAAAAAAAATTGATTTAAGCAAATACAAAAAATAGATTTCTGAATAAATTACCCCCCACCTAAAAATCGATGATTCACATGAGTAAGGAACTATTTTTGATTAGACATGCAGAGGCTGATGCCAACAATTTTGACATAAAGGATATCGATCGACCGCTTACGGCTGATGGAGAAATCGTTGCATCCAAAGTGGGAAGGTTCCTGAAAGGACAGGCAAAATCGCCAGATGCTATTTTAGCGAGTAGCGCATTGAGAACACGGCAGACAAGTGGCTTTTTGGTGGAGCAAATAGATTTTGACCCTAGTAAAATTCAGGTATTAGATGATCTATACGAAGCGTCTACGCGGATCTTGCTCAAGGCAATCAATGAACTAGGTAATCACCTCAATACCGTAGTGATGGTTGCGCACAATCCTGCCATCAGTTTTTTGGCAGAATATCTCACGGGTGATATCATTGGTAATGTCTCACCAGCTGGAATCGTACATTTAAAGTATGACGGGGGATGGGATGAATTCTCGAAAGGCAATGTTGAGCTGATCGAATACACAAGTGCAAAGGAATTAGAATAAATGTCAGAAAAGTTAGGGAGTTACGACCCAAGTGCCCCGGGTAAACAGGGCACTTTGTTTGGGTTGCCATTTGATCAATCGTCAGCAGAAGTAGTAGTCTATCCTGTGCCTTGGGAAGTCACAGTATCATACAATCGTGGGACAGCATATGGCCCATTGTCTATTCTCGAAGCATCAGCTCAGCTAGATCTCGAAGTGCCCAACCAAGAAGCGCCTTGGAAGCGTGGCATATGGATGCGTCCGATCGAAGGAAAAGTCAAAGCAAAGAGCGATATGTTGCGGTCGAAAATCGAACCTTACATTGCTTTTCTCGAAGGGGAAGCGGAGTCTTTCGATGGTGAAGAATTGTTAGCAAAGGTCAATAAGGCGACAGAGTCACTTCGCCTAAAGATAAAATCAGAGACTCTAGAACTACTGTCTGAGGGGAAATCCATAGGTTTATTGGGGGGGGATCATAGTTGCCCTTTAGGATACATGGATGCGTTAGCAGAGCGGTACGATGAATTTGGGATACTGCAGGTCGATGCACACATGGATTTGCGGGATGCTTATGAAGGGTTTATCCACTCTCATGCTTCGATCATGTACAATGCACTGAAAAATCCCCAAATATCCAAATTGGTGCAGGTAGGGATTCGGGACTACTGTGAAGAGGAATATGAACTAGTGCAGGAGAGTTCTGATCGGATAGTTGTTTTCTTTGATCAGGATATAAAAAATAAACTTTATGAAGGGGAAAGCTGGAAGACGCTCTGTGAGGCTATGATAGCACAACTGCCTGATCATGTCTATGTCAGCTTTGATATAGATGGACTGAGACCTGAGCTATGTCCAGGAACAGGGACGCCAGTACCAGGCGGAATAGCTTATGAACAAGCCATTTATTTGCTCCAGTCATTGAAGAATAGTGGACGGAAGATAATAGGATTTGATCTATGTGAAGTAGCTCCTCAAAAATTCGATCAACAGTGGAATGCCAATGTAGGAGCTCGATTGCTGTATCAACTCTGTGGTCTGATCGATTGATCTTATGAAATCAAGAATACTCGTCTTATTATTTATACTCGTGTCAATTGTATGCAGTCTAAGAGCACAAGACTTAGCACTTCGTACTGTGGTTCAGCGAGGACATGAAGGAACCATACTTTGTGCGGCATTCAGTCCAGATGACCAGTGGGTGGTGACAGGCAGTGCTGACCAAACAGCCATTATCTGGGATAGTCAAACAGGGCGTCAGTTGCGTACGTTATCGGGGCATACGAAAGGAGTCACCGCTGTATCATTTCATCCGACAGATCAAGTCGTCGCAACAGCTGGCAATGATGGTCGAGTCATACTCTGGGATATGATCACTGGAGAAAATATACAGGAGATTGATTGGCAGAAGTGGATTAGCTCTATTGCTTTCTCGCCAGATGGGAAATCTATCCTCATTGGAGGGGGACAGTATGTAGTGCAGTTGATCCAGCTAGACGATCCGAAGCAAATCACACCTTATAAAGTAGACAAGACACAGTATGGAGTGCAGGTCGCTTTTGACCCGCTGTCTGGTCACGTACTGACGGGCAATGATGACGGAAAACTAATCAAGTATGAGCTAGAGACAGGAGCACCGCTGGATACGCTGCGCAATATTACTGCAAGTAGCTGTGGAGGTTGTTTGACCTATTTTGATCAGAATGAACAGAATCAGGAGCTCGTCTCAGTTGCTCGGTCTGGGGCCTTGTCGCTGTGGGATATGAAAGGAATGCGACTCATCAAAACCTATGGGGAGTCTGACAATGATTATCTGTCTGTTGCTTTGAGCTCTAACAGCGTGTATGCATGTGACGAACACCAAATTGAGGCTTGGGACAAGGAGAAGGGAACGAAAAAGGTACTGGGTGAGAGTGGTGAAAAATTAGTAGGGATTGTATTGAGTAGTGATGATACTAGGCTCATGTCCTTTGGAGAGGACCGTGTAGCACGAATATGGGAGGCGACTTCTGGTCGTCAGATCGCTACGCTGAGCGGTTATCTCAATGCCGAGAATGATCGTGGTTTGGCTTTCAGCCGAAACTCCTACTGGCACTCAAATGTTAATAAATTTATTTCCATCCAGAATCGTGTAAAAATTAGTCCTGATGGGAAAACCATGATCAAGGGACATAATAACCATGAAGCATATCTTTGGGATACCGAAGGCGGTCGTGTCAAGTTGGAACTCAAAGGGCATGATAAAGTGGTCGTTGACTATGCTTTCACTCCCGATAGCAAGTATGTCTATACAGCAGGTGGAGACCGAGTGATTCGACTGTGGGATGTTACGACTGGCAAGGAGTTGCGGAGTTTTGAGGGGCATATAGATCTCATTTTTACGCTGGTACTGAGTGACGATGGTAGATACCTGGTATCGGGGAGCTGGGATGGGTCAGCGATCTTATGGGACACGGCTACTGGCGAGCGCATCAACCAATATCGTTTTTCGAATAGTTCACCATTCTCTTTGGCATTTGCGTATCGTGACCAGTACCTGTTGGTAGGAGGGCTTGGTCAGCAGCTTCAACTCATAGAGATAGATACAGGTACGCCCGTGATGGACTACATAGGACATCAGGATGTAGTGACTGATATAGAGGTCAAAGGGGAAGAGTTTTTGACGGCCAGTTTAGATGGTCGGATCAAAAGATGGGAGCTCAAGACAGGTTTTCAGTCCCAAAAGTACATCGGTCATGAGGGAGCAGTATATGATGTGTGCTATGATAGTCATGGTCAGTACTTGTTGTCGGGAGGTACAGATCGCATAGTTAGGCTGTGGGATTTGAAATCTGGAAAGGAGTTGAAGCAATTGATCGGCCACAAGGGAGCGATTACTGGTGTGGCATTTATTCATGATGATCGTGTGATTGTCAGTAGTAGTTTGGATGGCACGACACGATATTGGGATGTGGAAAGTGGGAACGAAATTGCTTCACACGTGTTTTTGGGACCAAACGACTGGTTGACGAAATCGGTAAACGGCTATTTTGATGCGACTGAGGGGGCAAAGCAAAACATCTTTTTTGTCAGAGGATTGGAGAGTTTTACTTTGGATCAGTTCTTCGAAGATTTTTATCGTCCAGATATTCTAGGAGAGTCCTTAAGGCTGGGTGCTTCATTTCATTATGATTCGGATCTAAAAAAGAAATTACAAGACTCGCCGCCTCCCAAAGTGGAGCTGGTGTCTCCCAAAGCAGGTGAGAAGATGACTGATCGAGATATCGATGTAGTCGTGAAGGTAACGAATGGAGGTGGAGGAATGGACGAAATTCGAGTGCTACACAATGGCAAGCGCATCATGGGCAAGGAGCGTGGGTTGAGTATGGAAGAAAAGTCTAAAAAGACGATTTACAAGCATGTTCCTGTTCGCTTGGTCTCCGGTAAGAACGTTCTGTCTGTCTCTGCATTTAGTGAGGAGAGGATAGAGTCGAGTGTGGTAGAGCAAGAGGTTTACTATGAAGGAGAGACGGAGAAGATTACGTGTCATGTGGTGACGATTGGCATCAATACCTACAAAAACCCGATTCTAAACCTCAACTATGCCAAGGAGGATGCAGAAGGTTTTCAAGATTTGATCAAGAAAAAGGGAAAAGAGCTGTATGATGAGCTCGTATATTATCCACTCTATGATGAGGAGGCTTCCAAAGAGAATATTCTCAGTCTACTGGATCAAGTGGCTGACCGTGCCAAACCAGAAGATGTTCTGTTATTTTATTATGCAGGGCATGGGAGTACGGTAGAGGGTGATTTCTATTTTATTCCTACAGAAAATGTTCGTCTGTATGATCAGAAAAAGCTGAAGTCCCACGCCATTTATGCTGGAGAAATCCAACAGAAACTGGCCAATATCGCAGCACTAAAGCAGATGGTAGTATTGGATGCCTGTCAGTCGGGGAGTTCTACACAGCTGCTGGCGTCTCGTGGAGCGGAGGAGGAAAAAGCACTCGCCCAGCTGTCTAGGAGTACCGGAGTGCATATACTCGCAGCATCTGGGAGCGAGCAATATGCGACTGAGTTTGCCGAGCTAGGTCACGGACTGTTTACCTATGTGTTGCTGGAGGCATTGCAGGGCAAGGCTGATGGTGCACCACATGACGGTAAGGTTACCATCTATGAGCTCAAATCCTACCTAGATGATCAGGTGCCAGAGTATTCCATACAGTTCAAGGGAAAACCACAGTTTCCGGTGACTTACTCCAGAGGACAGGATTTCCCTATTGTAGTAGACTAATCATAGTATGATAGCCAACCATTAAGTTAGAATGTAATTTCTTGTCCAGGATCGGTGAACAGGATCGCAGAAGGAAAGGCCTCATGCACTTTGTCCTCTGTTTTTTCGTCGTGTCCCATGGGGAGGTGCATACCGACTACTTTTTTAGCACCGATGTGTTTTTCTACAATCTCGGTACCAAATAGGTTTGTCAAAAACCAGAAGGGGACAATGGCCAAGTCTACCTCTTCATACACGAGACGAAGGTCATCAAAGTAGCGGACATCCATCTGAGTATCGGCAACATGGAGGACTTTTTTATTCCCGATTGTGATTAGAAATATTTGATTTTGGACTTTCCCGTATGCTCTGCCTGCGTGACGCGTATAGGCACTAGCGATCGTTATGTCGTCAATCATAGTTGTTTTCCAGCCCTTGGTCCATGGATAGGTAGCGATACGATCTGATACTTCGTCGTAAAACTGCGATTTGAGTTTCATACTGTCCACGGCTTGTGGGGTGGCGATCATTTTTGCGGACTTGTTTTCTCTCAAAAATGAGACATTGTTGACCGCATCAAAATGATCTCCGTGTGCATGGGTAATCAAATTTGCATTGATTTTGTCATACGGAGCTTTTCCCATGACGATCTTTTCCATGAGGTCATAATCAGGCGTATGGAACTTGCCCGTAGGGTCGTCAAACAATGCGTCTACGATAACTTTTTTGCCTTGATACTCGACGAGGATACCTTCGTTACCGAGGTAAGTGACTTTTTGTGCATGGGCATACCCAATGGTAACCGTCAGCAATACAATAAACAGGGAGGATTTAATTGATAACATGCGGCTAATTTATTGGAGTTTGGTGATAGATGTAATACAACAAATCGTATTTTTTTATTTGTAATAGGTCTAAATAAAGACTACTTTTGCTGAACCATGCATTTGATACATCAGACAGAGAACGGACAGATCGTACAGGCAGACAAAGAAAACTGCTTCTACATGACCTATAAAGGTATGGAATACAAGATGAATGTCTGTTCTTTTATCGCTTTCAAGAGTAAAATAGATACCTATAATCTTGAGCTGATGCTAATGTCTGATGTCACTAAGAATGATTTAGAAATCATCCCACTATGCAACAAAGACCGCTTCTTGGTCTTGACACTCGAAGAAATGATCGAAGTGAAACATCTCGTACAGGGTGCTCTCGTCATGCTAGAGCTCAATAGCATCGTCCACCAGCGAATCAATAGAGCTAACCTAGTTTAAGCACTGCTATTCTTTGTCATTTCGATCTTATTTATAAAATAAGTCATATTTTATCTACTAATATTATTATCCTCATCGTTTAGTATTTTTCTTTGCATCATGAAATCCAACAGGCAATTCAATGTCGTATGTGCATGGTAGATATTTGATATTTGATGAAAAAAGGTATTGTACTAGTAATCATGGTTGGTGTATTGTCATTGATCATCTATTTATTCTGGATAGAAGAATACCGTCATTTAATTCAAAATAAAAATAGTATGCCTGCATACTATTTGGAAAAATCCCCAGTTATTAGGGAGTATGGCATATCTATTAATGATAGACCCATATTCATTCATTTTTACAATCCCTCCTGTAAGTATTCTAAAGTTAATATTGAGCATTTGAAAGGCGTATTTCAATCATACACTGAGCAGATAGATTTCTACTTGGTGGTGACTGGCCAACAGGTGACTAACGGTAATTATTTGAAAGAAAAGTATCAATTACCATCGTCCATGAAAGTAATCATGGATCCTGATGGACAGTTGTCAAGGCTTTGTGGAGTGAACTCGACACCTCGTGCCGTGTTATTCGATACAGACTCGACACGCTACTTTGATGGTAATTACACCAGTGGGTTTACTTTTTGTGGTCCCGCTAATATTAAAAATTCAGCTCCAGCTGTGGCACTAGAATTTAAGTCAAAGGGTTATCAAGCCCCTCTTGTTCCAGTTGTTTCGGGTTTCGGGTGTGAGTTATGATCTGATGATAGTTGACAGTATTTAAATAAAGAAAGTATGAATTCTGAAATGTCTGTAGCTTTTGAAAAAGTAATTCAAAAGTCTGAAAACACGGTTTTATACCTTGTGTTTGGTTTGTTTTTGTTTGGTGTAGGGATCGCCTTTCAGTATGATACCTGGTTGTTTGGGTTAGGTGTTGGTGGTTTGAACCTTCTGTTATGCTTGATGGTTCGGTTCTTTTTTTCTGGGACCTTTTTATTTAGAGCTACCACTGCTTCTGTGATGGCTATTTTTATGCTTCAATTCGTGGCACAGCTACACGGGCTGTTTGAGATGCACTTTTGGTTTTTTATTTTCCCAATCATATTGATTCACTTTAGAGATTGGCGAATTTATATTCCATTTGGACTGATCGTAACGGTACATCATGTGTTAATCTTTGGGTTGTATCTCGATGGGCAGCCTGAGTACATGAACTATCTATATGAGAGCTCAGATGTTGCAGTTTCTACTTTTTTGTACCACATGGGCTTGGCGGTATTGGGGTTGGTAGCGAGTGCTATATCTTCCTATAGATTGAAAATAGAGACAGTCAATAATATACAATCCAATATGGAGTTGAGTGCTCGCTTGGAAGAGATGGATAGAATGACACTGGATGTAAAGAAAATTGCGGCAGATATCACTACAAAACAGAACGATAGAGAGGAAAACCAGTCAACCAGCCAAATGTTGGCCTCATTGGGAGATGATTTTTCGAATGCTATTCATGGGCTTATTGATGAAACCAATTCAGTGGTTAATACGGTTGGCGTCAATGGAGATTTGAAATCACGAATGGGCATAGAAGGCAAAGCAGGTAACTGGAAGAAAATGGCGGAATCTATCAATCAGATGTTGGTATCTATCTCTGTCCCAGTCCTGAAGGTAACTGACATAGCTCAGTCTATGGCAAGTGGTGACTTGACGCAGCGCTACGATGTGGCATCACAGGGAGATGTGAAAATGCTTGCGGATCACTTGAATCAAGCCTTGGATAACTTGTCTGATCTATTGGTGCAGATCTCCAAGGATATCGCTTCTTTGGAGCAGAGATCAGAGATGATGCTACTTTCTGGTCAGGAAATGGAAGGCTCTACACACGAAATCGTAGGGGCAATAACACAAATGAGTAGTGGAGCGCAGCGCCAGTTGTCGAGTATAGAGAATATTTCTCAGGTATTGGAGCACACGCTGGATACCGCACGTGGCTTGGAAGGAAGGACCATGGAGGTGATGGAGTCTGCTAAACAGGGAACAGAAAATAGTGAACGAGGAAAAGAGATCGTACAGGCGGTTGTATCGGATATGGAAAAGATATCAGGCTACTCCCAAAACACCAAGGAGTCTATCGCGGTTCTCAATGACAGATCTACCGAAATATCCAGAGTACTAGGAGTCATCACAGATATATCCTCTCAGACGAACTTGCTCGCACTGAATGCTGCGATAGAGGCGGCTCAGGCTGGAGAGTCGGGTAGAGGGTTTGCGGTGGTAGCAGAGGAGATTAGAAAACTCGCTGAAGGATCGAGAAAGTCCGCTCAGGAGATCGAAAAGCTAGTCAGTGATGTGAAGCGAGATACTGAGAACGCGACCAAGGTGATCGACGAGATGAATATCAGCGTGACGAGTGGCGTGAGTTCATCACAGAAGACGGCAGAGGTATTTAATGTCATCACGGAGAGTTATCAGGCCTCATACAACTTATCTAAGCAGATCTTGGATGATTCGAAACTACAAGTCCAGAGTATGTCAGGAGCCGTCACTGATGTGGAGTCGGTGGTCGTGGTGGCTGAGCAAACTGCAGCGGGTACCGAGGAGGTGAATAGCTCTGCCACAGAACTATCGAACGGGATGGCTAATTACATGAACATTTCGAGACAGCTCAACAATATGGCGACAGAGTTGAAGAGGGGAATTGGTCGTTTCAAACTGAACTAGTCGGGGCATAAACCCCTCTCTAACGTAGCTTTAATGAAACTTAGACTAGTTCTAAATATGTTTTGAATGAAACTATTACGGATTTATTTAGTTTCATTTGTTAAAGAAGTCGCACTAAAACGATAGAACGATGAAAGATTTATTAAGACAAAGAGTAGCCGTACAGGATAGCATCATAAAAAAACTAAACAATCAAGTAAAACTAGAAGCGCAGGCATCTGCCGCGTATCTAGCGATGGCGGCTTGGTGTGATCAGAATGCGTATGATCACAGTGCTAAGTTCTTCTATGAGCAAAGCAGCGAAGAGAGAGAGCACATGATGAAACTGTTTCACTATATCAGTGATATGGGAGGAATCGCAGTGTCTCCTGCAGTAGCGGGTTCGCAGAGCGAATTTTCTTCTTTGAAGGAAGTATTCGAAACTGCACTAGAGAATGAGATCAACGTGACTGAGTCTATCAACCAGATCGTCTCAGACTGTCGCAAGAACAATGACTTTGCTACGGAGAATTTCATGCAGTGGTTCGTCAAAGAACAGGTAGAGGAAGAGTTCGTAATCAGACGAATCTTGGATTACTTCGAGATGTTAGGCGAAGACCCTAAATCTCTACTCATGATCGACGAGCGTGTCGGTGGTGTGAGCTACGGCGAGTAACCAATTGCAAAATCAAGGAATAAAAAAAGGGACTCATTTGAGTCCCTTTTTTTATTCCTTGATGTACGCTCATGCAACCCGTAGGCATGAGAATCGCACTGTCCAGTCTTAATTTTTCAACCCAACTATGAAGCATCAAAAAGCACTAAATTAGGACATCTGTGTTTGACATGTCAAACACAGATGTCCTGAAAGCCCACTCAGTTGCTGTTTAATGCATATTATTAGATAATAAATGATGCTAAAGAAGAGTGCAGAGACAAGGGCTTATGAAGGGTGGTTTTCATGTTTGATAAGAAGGAGAATCTTTTCAAAGTGCTATCTTTTATGTCTTGAAAAGTCCAATTCGTTTGAGGTAGCTATTCGATTGTTTCATCGTCAGGCAACCAGATTACTTGGTTTTTCGACTCGCTGATTTCTGGTTTTATACCCTGATGGCCGCTTGGTTTGGGGTGTATATTGTAGTGATGGGAGCATACCCAAAAAGGTAAGCTTACTAGGAGCATAAGGTAAGGCAACACACACCTCAACTAAAGCTTACTAGGAGCCCATGGTAAGGCAACATAGACCTCAACTAAAGCTTACTTGGAACCAATGGTAAGGCAAGCTTTGGGTTGTGTCAGTAGCCCATCGAGAAGAATTACATTATTAGCGTATTAATAAAACGGATACAGCCCGGGTAACAATTGTGTAAAGACCACTAGGGAAGTGGGATTTGGGTGGTTGTTATCATCAATTTTGTGTCAAATATTTCATTTATCTTTGAATATGGCAACAGTAGGAGCCAAATACAAAACAAGATTAATTGATCGAATCAAATCTATTAATGATCGGGACATACTAGACGAGGTAAACAGGCTACTCGAAGTAGATATTGAAGAAACTGTCTACCAGACTACAACCGAACAAAAAAATGAGCGCGAGACGGCAAGAACCCAAATGTCTTCAGGTCAAGGGGTTTCTTCAGAGATTGCAGACAGAGAAATTGATGAATGGCTCTCAAAGTAAACTGGTCTCCTCTGGCTCAAGGAAGCTACAAAGCAACTTGCCAAATTCCCTTACATTGGACGAACTACTGATATTGAAGGGGTTCGAATCAAAATCATAAGAGATTATCTTCTATTCTACGAGGTTACAGAATTCTCTATCGAAATACTTACCGTTTGGGACAGTGGACAAACCCCTACTGAACTAAAAATAAAATGATAACATAGCGTATAGATGCATGTGCGAACTGAGCATTTAGCCCGCTTCGGTGGAACGAACACCTGCATCTGCCGCGGACATGACCGCTCTACTCATAGCAAGATCAATTTGCCACATCGGAAGATCGGCGGAATGCAGCTCTCACCCTGGAAGGACGAAAAAGAATATGACTCTGCCAAATGGATGCTGACTCCAAACCCGAGGGGGCTTAGTGTTTGCGCAGACTTTGAGTAGGATGTGTTTTCCCTCTTTTGAGCTTTCGTCACCGGTGCTTCGAAAGCCCCTGTACTGGACGGCTACTCAGCGGGTTGTTTTTCTGAAGTATAGGATACCAGTAAGTAAGTCTCCCTAAGCTGGGAGGAGTTACATTTCGTTATATTTTGTAACTTGCACAATAAAAAAGAAGCTAGATTAAAACATGCAGCTTAAAGAAAAAATATCTCTCGAAGAGGTCGATGGACAAACTTATAAAATCAGAACAGTCGAACCTTCTGAACATAGTCTTGCTGCGTTTACTCATTATCTTCACAACAATCGAAACGGAGTTTCTCAATTCTATAAAAATGATGCAATAGAGCATGTGAAGAGTGCTTTGAAATATAAATTTCCACAAGAAGATATTACCAGTCAAGTCGCAGAAGAAGCATTACAGTATATGCTTTTTGACTTCAAAAATAATGTTCCATTTCCTGAGCCAGAACAACCTAGGTTTAAATTCATTGATTTATTTGCAGGAATTGGAGGTTTTAGAATCGCAATGCAAAGTATTGGTGGAAAATGTGTTTTTACAAGCGAATGGGATGAACAGGCGAAGAGAACCTATAAGACTAATTTTGGAGAAGTCCCTTTTGGCGATATTACACAAGAAGAAACTAAAAAATTCATCCCTGACGACTTTGATGTCCTTTGTGCTGGTTTTCCATGCCAAGCATTCTCAATAGCTGGAAAAAGAGGTGGTTTCGAAGATACTAGAGGCACTCTGTTTTTTGATGTTGCTGAGATCATCAGAAGAAAACAGCCACGAGCAATTTTTCTTGAAAACGTAAAAGGGCTATTTAATCACGATAAAGGAAAAACACTCACAACAATTCTTAACGTCTTACGCAATGATCTTGGATATTTCGTGCCAGAGCCTCAAGTTGTTAATGCTAAGAATTTTGGTGTTGCTCAGAACAGAGAAAGAGTCTATATTGTTGGTTTTAGACATGATCAAAACGTAGATGAGTTTCAATACCCAGAAATTACAGATACAGAAAAGCGCTTTAGCGATATTAAGGAAGAAGAAGTAGTATCTGTGAAATACTATTTGTCGGACACTTATTTGAACACCTTAATCAAACATAAAGAGAGGCATGCAGCTAAAGGTAATGGGTTTGGGTATGAAATAATTCCAGATGATGGTATAGCCAACGCAGTTGTTTGTGGAGGTATGGGACGAGAGCGAAACTTAGTTTATGATGATAGACTAAAAGATTTTACGCCAGTTACACACATTAAGGGTCCTGTAAATAGAAAGGGTATCAGAAAAATGACACCAAGAGAATGGGCTCGCCTTCAAGGGTTTCCAGATAATTTTATCATTCCAGTTGCTGATGCATCGGCTTATAAACAATTTGGAAACTCAGTTGCTGTTCCCGCTATCAAAGCAACAGCGGAAAAGTTAATCGAAACATTAGCATTACATGTTAACGGGTAATAAAGGAGAATGGAGTGAAATTTACACGCTTCTAAAGATCATTTCTGACAAACAACTTTATGCAGGAGACAGCGATCTTAAAAAGATTGAGAGTCTTATCTTTCCAATTATAAAAGTTCTCAGAGATGAATCAAATGGTACTTATTGTTTTGGAATTGAGGATGATCTTGTGGTTGTTACTGGTGATACTAAGGAGTTTAGAATTCCCTTACAGTTATTTCAAGAAAAAGCTTCAACTCTTCTTAAGGAGATTCAAAATAGTAAATCCTCTACGTTCGCGATTCCTGAAATTGAAGAATTTATCAATACCTTTGATTGCAAATCACTGAAGGCTAGATCATCGGTTAAAAGTGATATTAGAATAGTAATTCATGACCAGAGAACTGGCACGACTCCTGAACTAGGTTTTAGCATCAAATCACAACTTGGAGGTGCGTCCACCTTACTAAATGCAGGAAAGACCACCAATTTCAACTATCAAATCGTTGGTGCTAGTATTGATACAAAATCAATTAATGAAATCAATTCGATCGATAGTCGAAGTAAAATCAAAGATCGTATAGAAAGAATTCAAAAGTTGAGCGGACAGTTCAAATTTACAAGCACTGAAAACTCTACGTTTAGTAACAATCTAACACTCATTGATAGTGCACTACCTCAAATAATATCTGAATTATTATTTCATTTTTTTACTTCTACAACTTCAAAGTTGTCAGACTTAACTGACGAATTGAGTTCTAGAAACCCATTGAAATTTAATCTCGAAAATAAACATCCATTTTATCATTATAAGATCAAACGTTTTTTAACAGACATTGCTCTCGGAATGATGCCGTCAAAGGTTTGGACTGGTAAACTTGATGCTACAGGTGGATATTTAGTTGTAAAAGATGACGGTGAAGTCCTTTGTTATCATATTTATAATCGTAACGAATTTGAAGATTACTTACTAAATAATACTAAGCTTGAAACGGCAAGTAGTTCACGGCATGGATTTGGAATAATTACTAAAGAAGGAGATGCTTTGGTGTTTAAATTAAACCTACAGATTAGGTTTTTGAAGTAATCCCAATCTCTTGTTTTAGATTAATCTGACCCTAGTTCCCTGTTCCTGCCATGCTTTGCACATCCGCCCGTTGTTGGTATTAATGTGCTATTTGATATGTCATTGCAGAAAAGATACTTCGGTGCTTCTAGCAACTGGGGCGCATATTTATTTTAGTTGGACGTATCGCCCCATACTTTTTACCATATGTTAAATCATTAAAATTCAAGTTTTATCAACTTGCTATTATGGAAGAACTGATAAAATACATCTTGCAAATTGGCAACCTCAATCAACAACAATTAAACCTTGTAACCCAAAGTGCAATTGAAATTGATCTTCAAAAAGACAAGTATTTCTCAGAGGCAGGTAAGATCCCAAGGCAAGTTGGTTTTGTAGTAGAGGGTGTAATAAGAGGTTGTTATTACAACAAAGAAGGAGAGGAAATCACGCGATGTTTTATTAGCGAGAATAGCCTGGTAGTAGATTATGTCAATTTTGAAGCAAACACTATCTCCGCTGAATATTTGCAAGCATGTACCGACTGTAAGCTCATTGTTTTTTCTAAGCAACACTGGGAAGATCTGTCACAGATTATTGTAGGGTGGGACAACATTAAAAACAAAATGGTACAATTGTGTATGTACCAAAAATCCAGAAAAGGTCCAGTTGTGTCACAAGATGCTACTACTCGCTATTTAGAATTTATGGAAAACTACCCTTCCCTTATTAATCGTATTCCATTGACTTACATTGCTTCTTACTTAGGCGTTACACAACAGTCCTTAAGTAGAATAAGAAAAAACATCCGCTGATTGCTTTTTACCATATGGTAAAACAGTTTGTTTTTCATCCAGCGAATTTTGTTTCAGAAATTTAAAATGGAAACAAAATGAAAAAAGCACTTATTACAGGAGCGAACAAGGGAATAGGTTTTGGAACAGCAAGACTACTATTACAAAACGGGTTTTACGTCTACATGGGCAGCCGAAATCTACAAAATGGAGTAAATGCTATTGAAGAGTTAAAAGCTGAAGGGTTGAGCAACGTCGAAGTGATCCAGATGGATATAACGGATGAATCTTCAGTGCAAAAAGGCCGTGAAGCTATCGGGAAAAGGACGGATGTTTTGGATGTCTTAATAAACAATGCGGGCATCAACGGAGGAAACAGTCCCTATACGGCTCTTGAAGCCAAACCTGATGAGTATCGATCGGCATTTGATACCAATGTGATCGGGACAGCAAGAGTGACAAATGCATTTGTTGATTTACTAAGAAAGTCGGACGAACCAAGGATTGTAAACTTGAGTACGAGTGTAGGCTCTCTTACCTTGCAAAGTGATCCCAACTGGCCAGCTTACGATTATGCCAAATATGCAGTCTATGCTGCCTCAAAAGCAGCACTGAATATGTATACCATTCATTTAGCGTATGAACTTCGTGATACCAATTTCAAAGTTAATGCTGTTTGTCCTGGGTTAACTGCAACTGATTTTACTTTTGGCAATGGTGGTGATGTAGAAACTGCTGCCAAAAGAATCGTTAAGTATGCAATCATAGGTGAAGACGGTCCAACGGGTAAATTCTTTAGTGAAGAAACCAATCCTGAAACAGGGGAAGTTGCTTGGTAAAAGAAATAACAAACCGCTAATCGAGTAGACGTCCGTGAGCGATAAGCTCACGGCGTGCTTCTCACACCACCGCTCCCGCCATATTCTCTTTCTCAATCACCAAATAACCAACCGAATATTAGCCTGTTGCCTTGTCCAAATTCTTGGATTTTCAGCTCAAATATGACCTGCTAAAAAGAGCTCGTTTTAGACCACCTGTGTTTGCGGTTTGAACCACGTGTGTTTGACGCGCCAACCACACGTGGTTGAGCCTCCAAAGACGTGTGTTTGAAGCTCCGATCACACGTGGTTGAGCTTTCAAAGACGTGTGTTTGAAGCTCCGATCACACGTGGTCTGAAAAATCGCCCTCAGATCCGTCTAAACGTGCATTTTTGAGATTGAAAAAGATGCTAAAGCCGCGGCGCATCGCATCAGTTTTACTTTTGGGAATCCCTCTGCTCTTGATCTCCGCTAAGACCTACAATAGAGGAGGGTGTCCGCTCGTTTTTGGTATTCTCTCTCTGTCGTACGTGCAGTCTTTTTGGGTGCACTGCGAGACTTGACTCGAGCCTGCCATTGCCAAAATACCCACCGACCGAACTGCGGGGCAGGTCGGTCGGTGGGGGCGTTATTTCCCGAAAGGGTCGTATAGGAAGTACCTAAACCCTACATGGAGTTGGTTGATGACTAGGCCGTTGGCGAAGTAGTTGTCGGGGTTGCTGACCGAGCGGAGGCCGTACTCGACGTGTTTCATGGGGATGTATTCGACATTGACTGTCCACTTGGGGTGTACGGGTACTTCGATCCCGAATCCACCGATGAAGCTGAACACCTCGGTGCTAAAACTGTCTCCTTTGGTTTTGAGGGTGGTGTCGAGGATGGTGCCATCGTCATCCACGTCGTAGATGATGCCGTCATTGTCGATGCTGCTGTTGTAGGGGGAGATGTTTTGGTAGATGCCCTGGATGATGAGGTAGGGGTGGATCATCCCAAAGTGGTGTCCCAGAGCGAGGCGATAGCCGTGGTTGTAGTGGGCTGTGGTCTTGATGCGGAAGGCATCAAAATCATTGTCTAGGGTGACGTTTTGGTAGTTGTAGTAGTATTGGGCATCCAGTGTGAGGATGTTTTTTCCACTGGGAGCGTTGATGTTTTTTCGAAAGCCCAAGGAGAGGCCGACTCCATAGTCTCCGAGGGATTGTGAGAGGAAACCGTCGTTTTTGGATTGGGTGCTGTGCGAAAAGTCATACTGCCCATCACTGCTTCGGACTTCTTCGTGGGTCATGTAGGTGTTGAAGCCCGTCCCGAAATAAAAGCCTTGTTGTGCTACGCTCACCAGCGGTATGGCCAGTGTGAATACAAAAGTGAGGAACAATGACGTAGGTGTCAGGAGGTTTTTGATTGTTGCTTGCATGTTTTGGTTTTTGATTGTGTACACAAATAAACCACCCTCCGTCGCATCATACTATCCCCAAAAGCCAGAGCCCTGCCCCAATCGGTCAATCATGCGATGACCGCAGCGATGGGGTGGGTTTAGGCACCGAGGATTTCCCGTGGCAACTGGCCGTGGTATTTTTTGAAGGCCTTCGAAAACTGGCTCAGGTTGCTGTAGCCGATGAGGTACCCCACTTCGGAGATGCTGTGTTGTTGTTGGAGGAGCATTTCTTTGGCTTTGTCGAGTTTGTACTGGAGGTGGTATTGGTAGGGTGTGATGCCAAAGACTTGTTTGAATAGCCCTTTGAATTTGGAGAGACTCATTCCTGCCGAGGAGGCCAGGGTCTCGTTGGACTGTGGGGTGTCCCAGTTTTGTTCTAGCGCGTGTCGTACGGCCATCAGTGCTTTGAGGTCTGTGGGGGCTATGGATTTGGACTGTGTATGGGCTCGGTTTTCGACTTTGTCAAAGAAGTGAGAGAGGATCTGTAGTACGCGGGCAAACAAATTGATCTTGCTGAATTGCTCCGGCTGGGCGCGGAAGCCTGCGATGGTCTGACTCAGGGTATAGTCGAGGTTTTCGAAGAGGTAGATCCCGACCTCTTGGGAGAGCAGGTGGCTCAGCGTACTGTTGTTTTCTTGGAGGTTGGTCTCAAACCACGCTTTCGAAAACGTAATGTTGAATACATGGATGGGCTGGTGCGTAGGGAGGCTCAGTTTGGCCTGTGTCATGGCGGAAGAGAGCAAAACACTCTGGTTGCTCAGTCCGAGTTGGTAGGAGTTGTGTTCGGTTTCTTTGAGGATGGTGGTTTGTGAGATATGAAAATTGACGATGAAGTGATCGTTGGATGAGGCAGGGATGCGATGGAGCTGGACGGGTTGGTTGAGCTGCACATCGATGTAGGTGACATAGAGGCCTGGCTGGATCTCAAATACCCTGATCGTACCACTGCCTACCTCAGGGAGCAGCGTGAGGGTATTGTCGGCCAAGGTAGAGGGCAACTGGCGATGGAGTGTTTCGATCCATTGTGTCGATTGGGTGAGTGTGTAGGTGATTGGGAGCACGAGTTAGGGGGTTGATGGTATGATTCTGTTGTCGTATTGGTTTGGTTTTTCTTTGGGTGTATGTGTCTTGGTTTTGGAGCGATACGCTTTTCTGTACGGGTTTCTTTACCAAGAGGTCGGTTTGTAGTCCTTGAGGAACTTGCCGCACCAGTGTTTGCCGGTGTTGATCCCATCGAATAGTGGATCGAGTACCCGCGCAGCACCGTCCACGATATCGAGTGGCGGCTGGAAGTCGTGCTCCTCTTCTTTCTTGCGTGCCAGTTCGGCCGGGTCCTCGTCGGTCACCCAGCCTGTATCCACGGCGTTGGTATAGATGCCGTACTTGGCAAAGTCCGAGGCGCAAGTCAGCGTCATCATGTTGAGGGCAGCCTTGGCCATGTTGGTATGGGGGTGACGGTCCTCTTTGTGAAACTGGTGAAACTTGCCCTCCATCGCCGAGACGTTGATGATGTGCTTCATGCCTGTGTCGTCTTTTTTCATCAGGTTGACAAGGCGGTTGCAGAGCACGAAAGGCGCGACGGAGTTGACCAGCTGCACTTCTAGCATTTCGTTGGTGTGGATTTCGCCGAGTTTGAGTCGCCAGCTGTTGGTTTTGCGCAGATCGACTTGCTGGAGGTCTGCGTCCAGTTTCCCGTCAGGGAATACCTCTTCGGCAGTCAGTGAATTGTCGATGCTGTAGGGGATCTGTGACAGTTGTGCCGAGGCACTGAGTCCGATCCCGAGTTGTTTGCCGTGCCAGGTGACAGGTAGGTTTTTGCCTTGCCCTTCGGCAAAGCCTGCACTCAGCTGCCGCAGTTCGTCAAGGCACGCATCGTGATCATGCAGCAGCTCCTGAGCAAATGGAGGGAGCTCAGTGGTGCTGCGGCCTTCGTTGGGCATGAGGTGTTTGTAGAAGCCCGAGGGACGTCTCACCGTCTGAGCGGCATTGTTGATGAGGACATCCAGGCGGTCGTACTGTTGCTCGATGAAGTTGCAGAAGATCTCGACACTAGGGATGTGGCGCAGGTCTAGGCCGTGTATTTTGAGGCGGTGCCCCCATTGCTCAAAGTCGGGTTCTTTGGCATAGCGGAGTGCCGAGTCGACGGGAAATCTCGTCGTGGCGATCACCGTAGCACCTGCTCTGAGCATGAGCAGCGTGATGTGGTAGCCGATTTTGAGGCGTGAACCAGTCACGAGTGCGACCTGCCCAGTCATGTCCGCCGTCTGAAAACGCTTGGCATAGTTGAAATCTCCGCAGTTCTTGCACATTGTGTCGTAGAAGTGGTGCAGTCGGTGGTACTCTTCCTTGCAGACGTAGCACTGGCGAGGAGAAGCGAGGAGGACTTCTTTTTCTGCTTCGGCCCCTGTGAGTGCGATCATGGTCGGTGCGACGAAGACGGATGCTTCACGTGCCGAGCGTATGCCTGTGGCATTGCGAGACAGTTTGTCCTGCGCAGCGGTTTTCTTTTTGATGCGTTTCCTCGCATCCTTCTTGCGTTGGGCGAGTTCTTCTTTGCTGGGGCGGGAGAGTAGGCCAGCGGCTTTGAGCAGAGAGAGGCGTTTGTCTTTGGGGATGTCAAAGATCTGGCTGGTGTCGCTGTTGAGTGATTCCAAAGCAGCGATGCACTGATCGATCTGTTCAGGACTTAATTTAGGAGTAGCTCCGTCTTCATTGGGAGGTGTGTTCCCCGTCTCACTTTGCGCTTTGGCCATGGTATGTTTCTTTAGCCCGCAAAACTAGTGATTTGGCAATCAAGATGCGCTACGCCCTTTCTTGAAATCAATGCGAGCGTCCGAATGAGGCAGTAGCGTCTGGGCTTTACGGTTTCTTGCATTAGGTCTTTGTTGCTCATCCCTCTTGCTCATTGTTAACATCGAATGCAGGCTTTTTATGATTCATATTTTAACGTTTGACTCCTATACCAACATAGGCTTCATGGTTTCTTCACATATACTTTTTATTCGAATGGTATCATTGTGGGATACAAAACGCAACACATGAAAAAGTACCTATCGATGATTCTCTTGGGAATCATGGCGGCCTGTACGGCACCTACGTCTCACGAGTCTCAGGAGGTTTCGACGGAAGAAGCCACTCCTAAAACAAGCATAAAAATCGCGTTTGGCTCGTGCAGCAACCAAAACAAACCTCAGCCTTTATGGGATGATATCCTAGCAGAGTCTCCCGATGTCTGGATATGGCTCGGTGACAATATCTATGGCGATACCGACAACATGGACACCATGCGCGCCAAGTACCAAAAACAAAAGATGCACCCTGGCTATCAGGCGCTGAGGGCTGCCACGACCGTGATCGGGACGTGGGACGACCATGATTTTGGCAAAAACAATGCAGGCAAGGAGTATGAAGCCAAAGCAGGGAGTCAGCAGGAATTGCTCGACTTTTTGGATGTGCCGGTCGATGACGTACGCAGAACCCGTGAAGGCGTCTATGGGACGTATACGCTAGGGGATTCGGCTATGCAGGTAAAAGTGCTGCTGTTGGATACGCGCTACTTCAGAGACGAGATGCCCTTGGTCAACGACACCATCGTGCCCAACCCCGAAGGAACTATCCTCGGTGAGGCACAGTGGGCGTGGCTCGAAAACGAACTGGCTCAGTCCACTGCAGATGTGCATTTGTTTGCCTCGGGGATACAGTTCTTGCCCGAGGAGCACATCTTCGAGAAGTGGGCCAATTTTCCTCAGGACAGAACCAAGATGCTCGAAATGCTCGTGAAGTATGAGGTGAAGAAGCCGATATTCCTCACCGGTGACCGACACATCGGGGAGATGTCCAAACTGGACTACAACGGACGCAAGGTCTACGACATCACCTCTAGCTCGCTGACGCATGGCTGGAGTGACGAGCGTCAGGAACCCAACCGGCACAGACAGGGGGATATCGTCTATGCACTCAACTACGGACTGATCGAAATCAATGGAGATGGCTCTGTCATGGGCTACTTGAAATCCGACTCGTCAGCCGTGATGGAAAAGCTAGACATTGTCTTCGAATAGGAGGGCAAAAGTTCATCTTCCCTTGCTTTTGATTCGTAAGGAAATGTAGCGTCCGTTCTCTCTATCAAGGGTCGACGGGTGCACAAATATTTATTCACTAAAAAACCAATGACATGAAGAAGTTACTATTCCTAACAGGAGATTTTACAGAGGATTATGAAACGATGGTGCCCTTTCAAATGCTCGAAATGGTCGGGTACGAGGTGCACACCGTGTGTCCAGACAAGAAGAAAGGCGATATCGTCAAGACGGCCATCCATGATTTCGAAGGAGATCAGACCTATACTGAGAAGCCTGGACACAACTTCGCGCTGAACTATGATTTTGATGCAGTCAGTACGTCGGACTATGAGGGACTGGTGATAGCGGGAGGCAGAGCACCAGAGTACCTCCGACTCAACGACCGTGTGATCGAGATCGTCCAAGAGTTTTTCGAAGCGGACAAGCCCGTGGCGGCCATCTGTCACGGGATACAAATACTCACTGCCGCAGGAGTGGTCTCGGGACGCAAGCTGACTGCCTATCCAGCAGTAGGGCCAGAGGTGACATTAGCAGGAGGGGAGTTTCAGGACATCCCTGTCGATGGAGCCTATGTCGATGGCAACCTCGTGACCTCACCTGCATGGCCCGCGCACCCTGCTTTCATCCGAGAGTTTCTGAAAGTGCTCGGTGCGAAGATCGAGATTTAACTAAAAGGTGTTAAATCTCGTTTAAAAATACGGTCTCAATAATTGTCATAGCGAGATGCATCTGCCTAATGGCAGGAATCCCCTTTGGGCTATTGGTCTGAGGGGGATTTTTTATGTAGTAGTTTTTGCTCTATCCTTAGGGAGCATATGAGGAGGCTGCTAGAGCAGTACTCGGAGGAGCGTTTTCTTATCCTGAGATGGGGATAGCAATATTGAGGATGGTTCCCCGTCCGAGATAGGAGTCAATATCAATCTCACCATGGAGTAATTCTACTCTGGATACAATGTTTCTCAGTCCTATTCCAGTGGTAGTGGTCTGGGTGTTGAACCCAACGCCGTTGTCCTCGACTAACAAGCTGAGTCGTCCATCTGTAATGGTGAAGTTGATCTCAATGTGTTTGGCTTGGGAGTGCTTGATTATATTGGTGATGAGCTCTTGGAGGATTCGGTAGATCTCTGATTTAATATGCTCTGGTAGCTGGTCTATTTTGTCTTTTGGATAGTAGTGTGTCCCTATGTGTATCTTGCACAAAGCAGATAGTTCTTTGAGATAGTTGTCTATCAGTTCAATGAACGACGTATTGGTAATACGAGGGGGTGTTAGATGGTGCGAGATCGTACGTACTTCTTCATAGGTGTCGTTTAGGTTTGTGATGATTTTCTTCAATGGTTCACTCGCACCGTATTTGTCTGTCAGTTGTGAAAGGCTCAGCTTAATGCTAGCTAATGAGCCAGCGATCCCATCATGGAGTTCTTTTGCGATTCTTTGCCGTTCGTGTTCTTGACCCTCTATGCTCGCTTGGATAGTTTTGATCTCGTGTGTACGAATCAGCTCTAGCTTTTTTTGTTTTGCGACTTCTTTTGCTTGTAGAGCGAGTAGTTCTTTGTCCTTTGTTTTCTGTCTGTAGAATACGAACATCACGAACATCACCGTAATGATGAGGATGGAGCTCGCTATGGAGGTGTTTCTGATCAATGCCTGTTTGTGTAGTTCTGCTTTGTTGTTGGCGAGTTTAGCCTCTTGCAACTCTTTGTCTTTTTTGAGAAGCATGATTTCTTTTTCTTTTTTTTCGACTTGAAATTTAGTGAGATACTCTTCCACTAGTTTACTTTTTTCCACTGATAGCAAGCTGTCTTTAAATTGCCAGTAGGTGGTGATGTGCTCCAGTGCGAGTTTGTACTGCTTGGTGTCTTCGTAGGCAAAGGAGAGGTTGGCATGTATGATATATCTGTTTCCTTGGTGGGTTTCTTTGGACAGGGCTAGCGCTTTCTTTAAATAGAAGATGGTTTGATCATACTTGAGTTGATCCATATATATGGCTCCTAGGTTATTGTATACTGATACGAGTATTTCTTTATTTCTTTTTACGTTTTCTAATTGGTCTATGATCTTGTGTGCATACTGAATTGCTTTGGGTTGATCGATTTCTCTGTATAGAGATACTAGGCTATTGTATGCATATACTTCGCACATATCAGTTTGTGTTTCGATACATATTCGCGCACTTTCTAGATAGTACTCTTCAGCTTTTTTGAAATCTCCAGTGTGTTTTATGGAGATGCCGAGGCTGTTGAGAATCTTATGTTTTATGGACAAAGGAGGGTTTTTTGATAGAGCTGTTTCTAAGTAGGAGATGGCTTGATCATACTTTCTTTGGTAGTTTAGTGCAGTGCCTATGTGCCCGTATATTTCAGCTGTAGTATCCTTGCCTAATAGTTGCTCTGCTATTTTCATAGCGATCAGATATCGCTTTATTGCTTCGTCATAGTTGCCCATTTTCATGTAGACGGAGCCCATTGATTTTTGACAATTCATGACTCCTTTGGTATCTTTTAGCGAATCATAGATTTTTATACCTGCTTCGAGATTGATTAGAGCACGATCAAATTGATCTTCTAAAAACTGAGCATTGCCTAGATATTGATAGCTAATAGCTGATCCAATTATATAATGATTTTTCAAACTGATTTCAAGTGCTCTCTTTGCTAAAACAATGGCTCCTGGCAAAGAATCGGATACTGGTAGAAGACTTGTGCTAAGAAGGGTATCAATTTGAATTTGATAGGGGAGACTTTCGATTCTTTCTTCGAAAGCCTTCATTAATACGGACTGTTGCGAGTAGCTACTTTGCAATCCGGTTACGATGAATAGTATGAATATGGGTAGAAGGCGTTGTAATCTCATAGACATATGAAAGCCAAGGTAACAAAACTAGAGTTAAGAAATTATATAGGACATGAAATGAAGGTTGAGTCTTAAAGTTATAGCCACTTTATGTCATATCATTAGATAATCAAAAAAGGTCTGGTAATAATTTTTACCTTTGCGAGCTAAATAATTATGACAATGGTAGAATTAAATAGCGAAGACCAAAAGTTTAGTTACGGACTGGGTCAGAGTGTAGGACAAAACTTTGCGAGTGAAGGTTTTGATAAGGCATTTGATATAGATGCGTTCATGAGTGGACTGTCGGATTCTTTCGCGGGACAGAGTGCCATCTCTCCAGAAGAGATCAACGAAGTACTCCAGAAGAAAATCGGCGAACTCAAGGCAAATGCACACGCTGGTGTGAAAGATGAAGGAGAGGCGTTTCTCAAAGAAAATAGTGCAAAAGAGGGTGTAGTGACTTTAGCGAGTGGTCTACAGTACGAGATCATCGAGTCTGGAGACGCAGCGGGTACTAAGCCTACGGCGGCTAGCCAAGTGACGACACATTATACAGGTCAGTTGATCAACGGACAAGTATTCGATAGTTCGGTGCAGCGTGGACAGCCTGCAACTTTCCCAGTAGGGGGAGTGATTGCAGGGTGGACCGAAGCGCTACAGCTAATGGTGCCAGGGGACAAGTGGAAACTTTACATCCCGTATGATCTCGCTTATGGAGACAGAGGTGCTGGACAGGATATTCCTCCTTTCGCGGCGTTGATATTCGATATTGAGTTGATCTCGGTGAGTTAATTATCGCTAAGCGATCAAGATACAAAAGCTGACTTTCGGGTCGGCTTTTTTTGTTTGTGGGTGTGCATTTAGATGATGTAAATCATGATTTGATGGGGATAGCGTCATTCTTTTTGGAAGAGATAATGGCCAATTTAGGTGTCTAAAAGAAAAACAGAACGCAACCCACAAAGTCATGAAAACCATAGAAAATAATGCGACAGTCACTCAGCTCTGGAAAGCTGAATTGATGGCTGTTAATACGAATAGACCTAAAGAAAACAATGCGAAACCAATAGCAGCACAGCCTTTGGTGCTTAAGCAGCAAGATTATGATGAACTCATCCAATGGAAGCAAGAACGGGCCGATAAGCTAAGAGGGCAGCGTCGCATGTTCTTTTTTATCGGGTTGGCTGTGGCGCTGTTTGCTGTGAACTTGGCCTTTCAGTGGAAGTTTGAAGACACAGCTATTGTTGATGAGTTGGTGATGGAAAAGGCGGATTTTGAAGAGGTGTTAGAAATACCACAGACGCAGCAAGCCCCACCTCCACCTCCAGAGCAAGTGGTACAACAACCAGTCATAGTGGAGGTGCCAGATGAAGTCATACTAGAAGAGATCAAGGTCAACATGGACGTGGAAACGACAGAAGATATGGTAGTTGAGGAGATAGAGTTCGTTGAAGAAGAGCCAGAGGAAGAGGTCGCGGAGGAGATATTTTTGATCGTAGAGGACAAGCCCGAGCCCGTAGGCGGTATGGCAGCATTTTATCAATATGTAGGAGAAAATGTCAAGTACCCTAGAACTGCCAGTCTAAACAATGTACAGGGTAGAGTCTTTGTGCAGTTTGTCGTCAATAGCACGGGGCAGATCAGTGACGTCAAAGTAGTTAAAGGCATAGGCGGAGGATGTGATGAAGAAGCGGCTAGAATAGTCCAAGAGGCACCCGACTGGAACCCTGGCAAGCAACGTGGGAAAGCAGTAAGTGTCAGAATGGTACTACCGATCACATTTAAACTAGCCAATAGATAATGGAGGTTAGGCCTTGATGACCACCTCTGGTTTTAAGAACTTTCTGAGCAGGATGCGTTCTGCCTGATCAGGGAGTTCTATCCAGTTGACATGCATGTCTTTCATGTATTCCTGTCCAGCCAGTAGGGTGCTGTAGCCATACTTTTGCGATAGTTTTTTGAGATATTTTCTGTCTTTGACTCTACGTCCGCGGACGAGATTTTGAATATCCTGAATTACATGTTTGGATTCGCTAGCCAGTATGGGCGTGTTTCTATAATCTACGATGAAGAATACGCCTTTGAAATCTGTAAACCGACCCGTGTGGTTCAATATGGTTTTGATGCCATTCCCTTTTTTATAAAACGCTGTGAGTGGAAACCCCTTATCCAGTTTCGCACGAAACAGTCTTAGGTTTGCTTCTACAAATGATCTGTTAAAGTATTTTTTCGTTGCTCTCATGGTGTATGGGTTTCGTGGAGGTGTTGATTTTGATGTATATCATGAAAAAACCGTACCTATTCTTAACAATAGATCAGAAGTGAGTTGTAGACTACATATTGTAGAGATGAGTCTACAGTATGTAGCTCGGTAGCCTCAGCAGCTGGTATGAAAAGCCGTTTGAATGACGTTTGGGATGGTTGGCACGTTTTTTCGAACTACAGTAGACAAATCAAAAAATAACAAACATGAAAACTTTAAAAATCAATCATACCCCAGTATCACTTTTGTCACTTGTATTAGTTGCTATGCTCGCTCTTGCTTCATGTACAGGCAAGACGCAGAAAGAGAGTAGCAACGACATGACAGAAAATGACCTGTCAGATGACTTTGAACAACAGAGAGAGGAACTAGTCGAAAAGTTAGAGTCTATGGAGGAAGATATCGACGACTCAATAGATGATCTAAAAGATAAAATGAATATCGATGAAGGTCCTGTAGAACGAAACTTCGAAGAAGCGGTTGACAACTTAGAAGCCAAGAAAAAGGATGTGTCTGATGCTTTGGCTGAAGTTAAAAGTTCTTCAAAGGACAACTGGAATGAAGTCAAATCTGATGTCAATAGAGCCTATGATAATATGGCCAGTGAACTGAAAGAAACTAAAGAAGATATCAAGCAAAAGTTTGATGAAATGAGTAACTCATAAGTTAGGTTAGCAGTAAGTTTAGAAGGGTTCGGTACTACCGAACCCTTTTTTTTTGTGCAGGGGTTTCTCTCCTTTATGCTTCTCGGTTATGTTTACAGGAACAGAAAACGCAAGACCATGAACCGAGTACTCTTTTTGAACACTTCATTTAAAATATCATGTTTGATCATAGCATGTTTGACCTTATCATGCCAAGAACCAAAATGGGAGTCTCTCCTGGATACAGAGATGAGCCAGTGGGACACCTATCTTAGCTACAAGCACCAGTATGGCTATAACGGTTCGATACCGCTAGATGCAGATAGTGTAGAGGTAGCACCCGTGGGATTGAATCCCGAAGGTTATGATGTGTTTCGGGTGATAGAAGAAGAGGGTGAGCCTGTGCTACATGTGAGTGGTGAGTACTATGGCTGTGTGATCACAAAGAATAGCTATGACAACTACCATCTGAAGGTGGAGTTTAGATGGGGCGAGCAAGTCTGGCCTCCGAGAGAACATCTACTGAAGGATGCGGGCATTCTGTATCATTCGGTGGGGCCTATGGGTGCGGAATATTGGCGGTCATGGATGCTGTCTCAGGAGTTTCAAATTATGGAAGGACATATGGGAGACTATTGGAGCCAAGCCAATTCGGCTATAGATATCCGTGCCTATTTGCCCGAGGGAATCATGAGTCCAGTGGCTGACGATAGTCAGCCTTTTTTATCTTTTGGTCAAGATCAATCGATCAAAGGCTATTGTATGCGCAGTGCTAATTTTGAGCGACCGACAGGAGAGTGGAATACATTGGATCTCATTTGCTATGAGGGGAAGAGTCTACACATAGTCAATGGTGAAGTGGTGATGATACTAGATCACTCACGCCAAATGGTGGACGGAAAACCAATCCCTCTTGTCAAAGGAAGAATCCAATTGCAAAGTGAAGCTGCAGAGGTCTTTTACAAAGGAATACAAATCCGATCTCTAGATGCTATGCCGACGGAGTATCAGCATTACTACGAATAGGTGGTTAGACTAAGATGTAGAAAAAGCCCTCTGTAATAATAGAGGGCTTTTGGTTATAGCGAACGGGACTATTTTGTGTTGGCCAATGGTGCATGGGCGATTAAGTCTAGCGGTAGAGTAGCTTTCTTTTTTCGGGGAAGCTTTTTTGTTTTTTGTTTTGCTCCATTTGTTCCGTGGTATTTTAGTGAGTACACCGATTTGTATTGCTGGGGATCGGCAAAGTAGGCATCTAGCTGCGTGCGGGTCTGTGGTGTAACGAACCCCATGAGTGGCTGGTAGACTTCTAACAATTGGGTTAGTGATTTTTGGATTTTGATGTCCCATTGCTGGTAGTAGTTGTCAAAGTCATCCAAGGTGATTTTGCGCCGGCAGGAGTGTTCGTGACAGACCAAATCCATTTCCTCATCGATGTTGAATATCCCGTATTCGTCGGTGATTTGTTCTCCTTTTTTGATATCTCGGATGGCTATCTCAAATCCGTACCCTGTACTCATGGTGTTACAGTTGCAGCAGTGGTTGACATACTTGGCAAAGTCCCAGCTGACGATTCTGTTGCCAGACTCGTCGATGTAGGAGTACTTGTCTATCACTGTTTTCATTTCGGGTGTATGAGTCAGGTAGTCCATAGGCGTGATTTCTAGCTCTAGGCTGTCCTTGACATATACGATCGTCCCTTCTGGGATGAATTGTGTAGCGAATACCCCGTATCCGACTACATCATTGATGTGTTTTAGCTCTGTTTTTGGATGAATCATCGTTCCATCATTCAAAATAAATTGGATGAATTTATCGAAAAGAAAAGAGGATAGTTGTGTTTTGAACTGAAAATATTTTCAGCGCTTTTTTAGCTTGAGAATTACAGAGGGAAATAGTAAATATTGTGGAGATACGTAGTTTGGTTAAGAAAGAAAAACAGTGTGCTATTTTCCTTGTTGACTCTAGGTTGTACTAGTTTTAGGTTTATGAAATCGATACATCACATTGCCATTATCTGCTCTGATTATGAAATCTCTAAGGATTTTTATGTTCGTGTACTCGGACTAGAGATCATCCAAGAAGTCTACCGGGAGGTACGTAATTCTTATAAGCTGGATTTGGCGTTGAACGGGCAGTACATCATCGAATTATTTTCCTTCCCTAATCCACCGGCTCGTCCTTCACGTCCTGAAGCAGCTGGTTTGAGACATTTGGCATTTGTGGTGGAGGATATTGAAGCAGAAGTGCAGCGCTTGGTGAATTATGGCTTGATTGTTGAAACTATCCGTGTGGACGAATACACCGGCAAGCGTTTTACTTTCACGAGTGACCCTGACGGCTTGCCTATCGAACTGTATGAGTCCTAAATTTATGTATCATCAAAAGAGGAATAGTTATGAAGAAGTTAGCGTATTTGATGTGGCTCATGGGTGGGTTAGTGTTTTTCAACCCCATTATGGCTGCCGAGTCTAAACAAGAACACAGTCGTGTGGATTTGGATAGGATGAAAAAGGATCTTCGAAAGACAGGAAAGAAGATCGGTGACGAAACCAAAAAGGGCTACAAGAAAGTCGAGAAGGAAGTGAAACCTGTGATGAAAAAGACTGGAAAAGCTGTTAAGAAAGGTGCAAAGAAAGTAGACAAGCAAGCCAAGAAGTTTAGCAAGGCAGCCCACCGAGAGTTTAAAATCTGGGTAACCTCAATTCAAGAAAAGAGAAATAAGGATACTGCGCTTCAACATCAGGAGTCCAAGGAGATTAGTATTTAGATCAAGTTGCTATGTTAAAGCAAAAGCGCCCAATACCGTCATCGGTATTGGGCGCTTTTGTTATCTATAAATTATTTCTGTGCGGCACTGCTATTGTTTTGCTTGCTTGGCTAGCTCACGTGCTTCTTCCTTGTTTTTGGAGTATTTGATGTGATCAGGAACCCCTCTCAGATCCCATACAATACCAAAGAATGCTAACGCTCTGAGGATATAGTAGGTAATGTCGATTTCCCACCAGAAGAATCCCTGACGTGCAGCTACTTCGTAGTAGTGGTGGTTGTTGTGCCAGCCCTCACCCAGAGTGACCAAGGCTAAAATCAAATTGTTCTTAGATTCGTCATTGGATTCATAGCGCTGCTTTCCGAATTTGTGCATGATAGAGTTGATGCTAAACGTGCCATGATACAGCAGTACAGTACTTAAGAAAAATCCAACGAACAGACTAGAAAACCCTGCGGTGGTAAACATTGTCATGATGCTACCACCATTGACGATTCCACCCAGCATCATGACGATCACCGCCAGTACAAAAGGAGGTACGAGATAGTACTTGTTGAGCCAGAAGAGCTCAGGGTATTTGGAGTAGTCAGCGATGATTTTGTAATCTGTCTCTTTGTAATCCGGCCCTACGATCCAACCCACGTGCGAATACCAAAATCCATAATGTTTCATTGAATGTGGATCATCATAAGTGTCACTGGTTCTGTGGTGTACTCGGTGATGTCCAGCCCACCAGAGGGCGCCTTTTTGGGCAGAAGTCTGGGCCATGAATGCAATGATGAATTGGAAAAAACGTGAGGTTTTGTATGATCGGTGGGCAAAATACCGGTGATACCCTCCCGTGACCCAAAACATCCGAAAGAAGTATAGGAAAGCGCAAACGATCCAGTCAAAGGTAGTAGCGCCAGTATATAGCGCACCTAATGGTAGGAGATGCACGATGGCAAAACTGATCTCAGTCTTGAGTTTCGCCTTATTTAAGACACGTGGTGATGTAGAAGCTGCGGCCATAATATCAATTTAATATGCTTGTTCTATAAATGGAATCTTACGACAAAGATAACCATCATTGACTAAGAGAGATCGTAATTTTTAGATACTATCTTTGATCTGATATGAATCATCTTATTAAGATCAAGTCGGACAATTTATTCCCTGCTCATTTTCAAATACTGGGAGGGCTATTGCTTTTTATGGCTGTTTTATCACTCTTCGGTGCTGTGTATTGGTCGCCGATACTATTGCTAATCGGTGGAGTAATTCTGACGACACATAGTGGTGTGGAGTTCGATACAGCATCTCGTCGTTATAGAAATTTTCATTCAGTATTTTATATCAAGTTCGGCGAATGGATAAAATATGATCGCGCAGTGAAAATCTATATCAATAGACTCCAGACTAGCCAGTATATCTATACTCGAGTGAATGTTGGCTCTACAATCAGAAAGGAAAGCTATGCCGCCTACCTGAAGCTATCAGACGATACGAAATTATATCTTTCCTCTAATGAGGATAAGGATAATCTCAAAATAAAAATAGTTCCAGTTGCTGAGATTTTTGGGTTGGATGTTATAGATAATGGCTAAAGTTTGTTTTTGGTCAGTGTATATTCTTTCATGAATTTTTGGAGAGTGGTCTCTGAACCTAGGACGATAAGGTGATCATCGTGACCGATGAATGTATCCGCAGAAGGTCCTGGGATCAGTCCTTTGATGTTGTCTTTGACGCCTAAGACAATAGCTCCAGTTATAGCTGGGATGTTTAGTTCTCGGAGTGTTTTGTCTTGATACTGGGATTTGAGTTGGTCATAGCCTACTTCTTCTAGATGGTAGCTGGTACCTGAGACACCGTTGAGTAGGTCTAGAAACTCGATGACGATAGGTTTGGTCACGAGTTGCGCCATGAACATGCCACCTAGCATGTCGGGCATGACGACTTTGTCAGCTCCCGCTCGGTAGAGTTTTTGTTCGGTTTCCACGTTGGTCGAACGGACAATAATTTTGATTTTTTCGTTGAGGTGACGAGCTGTTAGTGTGATGAAGACGTTGGAAGCATCGTCGGGGGTAGTGATGATGATCGTGGAGGCCTTTTCTATCCCGATATCTTTCAGGTTGTCATCTTGAGTCGCATCACCGATGTACCATTTCATATTCTCGGGGATGATGTCTTTCATCTCAGGATCTTTTTCGATGATCACGAATTCTCTACCACTTTTTTGAAGCTCTTCACAGGCACGGCCACCATTTCGGCCAAAACCACACACGATCACATGCCCACTTAGTTTGCTGATTTCCATACTTGATTTATAGCTTTTAAAAATTGTTTTGAGCTTTCCTTCGAAAAAATAACTAGACAAAACGGATACTACATAGGCGAATAGCCCCAGATTTAATAGAATGTAGATAGAAGTAAAGATTCGCCCCTCCTGGCTGAGTTCTTTTACCTCTGTGAAGCCAACAGTCCCCACAGTGATGATGGTCATGTAGAGGGCATTGACAAAGTTGAGGTCTTCGATCCACGAAAACCCCAAAAGGCCAATACCGAGACTGGTTAAAAACAACAGGAATGCGCTGATCAGGTTTTCCAGTTGCTTGTTCATGAGGGGAGGTTTCAATCGATCTATATTTTTAATTAGATTTTGACGAAAAATCAAATCTAATTAAAAAGGGTGGAGGAATGAATGTCTAGAACTGTGATTTGTTTGGTTAGTACAGGTTACTATCCTACCTATACAAGGTATCTAGTGACGGTGATCCCGTCTGATTTACGTTATTTTATGGTGTATTGTTTAATTTGCAAGATGTATAAACTAGTTGGTATGAAATATAGTGTTTGTTTTGGTCTGATTCTACTGTTGGTGGTTCTAGGAGGGGAAATAGAAGCGCAAGAAGTAATTAATGCTTACGCTCGTGTCACTGACGTCTCGGGTACGACACTTACTATTTCTGATGCAGACGTGACTAATGATGATTTTGCGGTAGGAGAACAGTTGATCATTATGCAAATGCAGGATGACGTAATCGGGGGTAATACGGGGAATAATCCTTCTTTTGGAGATATAAGCACCATAGCTAGTGCAGGGCTCTATGAAAAAGCGACTATCGCATCTGTAGATATGGGGACGAATGAAATAGTATTGACTAGTACACTGTCCAATACCTATAATACTGGTGCTAACTCATTGGTACAGGTTATTTCTTTCCCCTCATTCGAAAATTTTTCTACTACAGATGATCTGACAGCTCTGGAATGGAATGGAATTATCGGGGGAGTTTTTGCAATAAAAGTCACAGGTACATTCACACTAAACCATAATATAAATCTTGATGGAGCAGGTTTTAGAGGAGGTGATTTGAATCCGAGCAATGAATCTAATGGGAATTGTGAGGCCTCTGTATATCGTACGAATGACGGTCAATATGGTCGAAAAGGGGAGGGGGTCTATTTAAATAGCAATACAGCCTATGAAGGGGCGCGAGCTAAAATGGCCAACGGTGGAGGTGGTGGTAATAAGCACAACTCTGGTGGTGGTGGTGGTGGTAATTTTACCGCTGGTGGGGCGGGTGGCCCAGGTTATAACGAAAGTGACAATGCAGCCGGGTGCTACGATGATCCCGCTGGAGACGCAGGTACCGGTGCAGGAGGATATGGTGGAGTTGATTTGAGCGACTATGTTACCGCCAGTCGTATATTTATGGGAGGAGGCGGAGGTGGTGGCCAACAAGACAACTCAGCTGGTGGGGATTCTGAAGAAGGTGGAGATGGTGGTGGGATCATAATGATTCAGGCCAATACAGTTTCTGTTCCTTGTGGTTCAGGAGTGTCTATTACAGCAAATGGAGAAGGATTCCCATATCCAAGCGTAGACGCAGGTTGGGAAGGTGCTCCTGGTGCAGGTGCAGGTGGTACATTGCTATTTCAAGTTAATACATGGGCACTTTCTTGTTCTTTGGTCACAGAAGCCAAAGGGGGCGAGGGACAGTCATCTACTTATACGCTTCCGCACGGTGGAGGAGGTGGTGGTGGAAAAGGGGTGTCTATTTTTTCTGGATCTGTGCCTGCTTCTAATTTTAGCTCAGACAATAGTCAAGGGGCAGGAGGGATTAATGGGACAGAGCCTGCTTCGGGATCAGCGGAGCAAGGGAATGATACCCCCGAAAACCCTGCCTATCAAGGAGGAGCATCCAATGGTGTAATTGAATCAGAAGAAGGTCCATTGCCAGTGGTTTTACGTAGTTGGGAGGGTACTTATGAGAATGGGTACAACTTATTGAAATGGGTTACGGTAAGTGAAATTGAAAATGACTATTTCACAATAGAAAAATTAAAGAATGAAACCGTCTGGATGCGAATAGCTACTGTAAGTGGAAACGGTACCACTAATCAACCAAATGAGTATCTCTATAGAGATCTAAGCAGAGGAGAAGAGACGGCTTATTATCGACTGTCTCAGACAGATTTTGATGGAACAACAGAGCGTTTTGATGTGATCACTGTGTTGCCAAATGTCGAAGTAGGCAATGTATTGGTTTATCCCAACCCGAATAGTGGGCTCTTTACAGTCCAGTTGCCTTTGGACGGTAACTTTGTGAATTTTGAAGTATTAGATATTATGGGTAAAACTATTGAGGTAGTTTATCGAAGAGTAGGAGATAAAGTCGAGTTTGATATGGGGCAGCAGGCCAAAGGAACTTATTTGCTTAAGCTCAGTACAGAAACTGTTGTGCAAATACAACGTGTTCAGTTGAGATAATCAAAAGGCTTCAACTAGAAAGTTGGAGCCTTTTGATTTACTTGATTGCTTTATTTTAATTCTCTAAACACAGCGATCCCGTTGTGTCCTCCGAAACCAAAAGTGTTACTCATGGCTATTTTTACTTCTTTTTCGCGGGCTTCTTTGATGACGATATCTAAATCATCGCCTATGACTGGGTCTATGGATTCGGTATTGATAGTAGGAGGAATGATGTTGTGAATGATACTGTTGATCGATAGAATCGCTTCTACTACGCCTGCTGCGCCGAGCAGGTGGCCTGTCATCGATTTGGTACCGCTGATGGATGCGTTGTTGGTTTGACCTTCCATTAACCTGCGAATTGCCTGAGGCTCACTGATATCACCGACGGGCGTGGAGGTCGAGTGGGTATTGATATAGTCTACTTCGGACGGATTGATATGGCCTTCGTTTAGGGCAAGTTTCATCGCTTGATAGGCACCTAATCCTTCTGGGTGTGTGGCTGTCATGTGGTAGGCATCATTAGTCATAGATGAACCAACTAGTTCGGCATAGATATGCGCTCCACGTGCTTTGGCATGTTCATAGTCTTCGAGTACGAGTGCGCCACCTCCTTCGCCCATGACAAAACCATCACGATCTGGATCATAGGGTCTAGAAGCGGATTCTGGGTTGTCATTTCTGGTGGATAGTGCTTTCATCGCACTGAACCCGCCAATGGATGCTTCAGTCACGGGTGCTTCCGAACCACCTGTGACGATGATTTTGGCTTTGCCGAGCTTGATATAGTTCATGGCATCCATGATTGACGTGTTGGATGTAGCACATGCCGACACGGTAGAGAAGTTGATGCCCATGTATCCGTATTTGAGTGCGATCATGCCTCCTGCCATATTCCCGAGCATTTTAGGGATGAGGAAGGGGTTGAACCTTGGTTCGAACCCGTTGGTAGTATAGTTTTGAACCTCTTTTTCGAGGGTTTCGAGACCACCCTGTCCTGTACCCCAGATGACGCCCACATCAAACGGATCCATTTTATCAAATTCAAAACCTGCGTCATCGATAGCTTGTGCCGCAGCGTCTATCCCGAATTGGGTATATAGATCGGTTCGTTTGATTTCGTTGCGTTCGAGCCGTAGTTTGGGATCAAAATCTTTGACCTCACAAGCGAACTGTGTTTTGAATTTTTCGGGATTGAAACGGGTGATACGGGCTGCACCACTGACACCATTTACGGCATTCTCCCAAAAGGTTTTAACATCATTACCTAGGGGCGTGACAGCTCCCATTCCTGTGACTACTACTCTTTTATCTGACATAACTATGCTATTGACTCAATTGTGCTGATGATTAATCGGGCGCAAACATAGCCACACTTTCAAAAAGTTCCAGAATAGAGATTTGAAATCTACAATGGTGGTCGATTTTGAAATTTATTACTGCCTGTTAAGAGGCGCAGTTTGGCCTTGGCTTGTTGTGTGATATTATCGGTAAAATTCCTAATTATTTGAGATTTCATAATAATATCTGTGTTTGATGGGTATGCTGACTAAGTTTGCGCTCCATTTTAGAAATACACGATTGTTATGATTGAATTGATCAAGAAGAAATCTAAAAACGCTAAGAATGATGTTTTATCTGGGATCACTGTGGCTTTGGCTTTGGTGCCAGAGGCAGTAGCCTTTGCCTTTGTGGCAGGGATTGATCCATTGATAGGTCTTTATGGTGCCTTTATGATGGGGTTAGTGACTGCTATATTTGGTGGTAGACCAGGGATGATTTCGGGAGCCACAGGAGCTTTGGCAGTCGTGATGGTGGCGTTGGTCGCTGAGGGTAATGAGCTGATGCCTGGCGTGGAGAATGGTGGAGTGCAGTATTTGTTTGCGACGCTGATTTTGATGGGACTCATGCAGGTGGCTGCTGGTGTATTCAAACTCGGTAAGTTTGTTCGTTTGATTCCACATCCTGTGATGCTTGGTTTTGTCAATGGTTTGGCAATCGTGATCTTCTTATCTCAGCTTGGGATGTTCAAATCTGGTGGCGAATGGCTGGCAGGGTCAGACTTATTGGTTATGCTAGGCCTAGTCGCTTTGACCATGGGGATCATGTTTGGGCTTCCCAAACTGACCTCTAAGGTGCCCGCAGGATTGGTAGCGATCGTAGTAGTCACACTCATTGCGGTATTCGGTGGAGTAGATACCGCGACGGTAAAGTCTTTTGTCGTAGCGAATGGAGGTGAAGGAATAGAAGGTGGTTTGCCATCCTTTTTGATTCCACAGGTACCGTTGACTTGGGATACTTTGGTGTTTATATTTCCTTATGCATTGATTTTGGCGGCTATTGGCTTGATAGAGTCTCTGATGACCCTGACCCTGATCGATGAAATCACAGAGACGAGAGGGAGTAGCAATAGAGAATGTATCGCACAAGGAGGAGCTAACCTGCTGAACGGTTTCTTCGGAGGAATGGGTGGATGTGCCATGATCGGTCAGTCCATGATCAATGTGAACTCAGGGGGTAGAGGGCGACTATCAGGTGTAGTTGCAGCGCTGATGTTGTTATCGTTCATTTTGTTTTTCTCTCCTTATATAGAGCAGATTCCTATTGCGGCGTTGGTCGGAGTGATGTTTATGGTAGTGATTGGGACTTTTGCTTGGTCTAGTTTCAGAATCCTGCACAAGATTCCATTGGCGGATGCTTTTGTACTAATACTGGTGTCAGGTGTGACCGTAGTGTTTGACTTAGCGATCGCAGTAGTATGTGGAGTGATTGTATCGGCACTGGTGTTTGCATGGCAAAATGCGACGAAAATTCGTGCGCGCAAGACCATGAAAGAAGACGGCACCAAAGTGTATGAGATATGGGGACCATTGTTTTTCGGATCTGTAACGGCATTCAATGCGAAGTTTACAGTCAAGGAAGATCCAGACCATGTAGAAATTGACTTTATCGACTCTAAAGTATCGGATCATTCGGGGGTAGAAGCGATCCAGACGATTGTTAATAAATATGAGGAAGCGGGTAAGTCGCTGAAATTGAAACACCTTAGTGCAGATTGTAAGAATATTCTGACGAAGGCCAATCCAAAACTAGAGGAGATTATCATCTCTGATGTAGACGATCCGAGGTACTACGTGATGGCTAATGTTGCTATGGATGCCTAATAGGTTTTAGAGAATGCCTGTGATAGTTGTCGACTGTCGGGTATCAAAAAAGCGCTGAACCGGAAAGTGAATCTTCCAGTTCAGCGCTTTTTTTATCGTAGAATAGCCTGTAGGGTTTAGCTCGCAGAAGAGTTCCCCGACCCCTTGAGTTGAGGTGATTGATTGCCTTATTAGAAAGTTAATGTCTCGTGGATTTGCTCAGAGGATGATTTAGTTCTCCAAGATAGAAAATTCGACCCGGCGATTGAGTGCACGGTTTTGTGGTGTGTCGTTGGGGACGATGGGGTAGGAGCTACCATGTCCGATGTACTCTAGGCGAAAATCACTGATGCCATTGGCAATCAGGAATTCTACTACGGATTTGGCTCTTTCGGTCGATAGTTTTTGATTGATCTCACGAGACCCCACATTGTCCGTATGTCCTTCGATTTGGATTTTGATATGGGGGTGTTTTACCAGATAGTCTTTTAGCTTGTTTAGTTCTAGGAGTGAACTACGCAGTAGTGTGGCTTTCTCAAATTCGAAGTAGATATTCTGTAAAGTAAATTTCATACCAACTTCAGCGGGTCCATAATATTCGATATCAATAGGCTGCATAGCTACAGTTTCAGGGAATATCGGCTCGGTAGGATCTACTGGTCTGACGATGATGTCATCGATGAGATAGTAAGCGATCATGGGTTGGAGATGTTTGGGTAGATTCTTGTCGCGACCTGTGATGAATTTTCGTTTGGTACGCTTGGTCTCTAGGGAAGAGTCGGGTAGGAAGGTGCCTAGTGTCAGTGCCAGTTCGCCTCCCTTGGCAGTGAAGGTGCCAGAGACCTTCGTCCACTCCTCGTTATCATCTAGTTGTTGGTCTGGGTCACTGTTTATTTGAGCTTTGTAGTGGTGGAAGTTCATGGTCTGCCAGTCAAAGTTAGGCATGTCTTTGGTGAAGTACATGCCGATGTTGTTGATAGAGAATTCGCAGGCGTCTACTAGATTGACCCAGAATTCACCGTAGTATTCGTTGCCCGCGACGAGGGGCTTGGTTAGCTGCACCATGACATATTCTCTATGGTTGGCAGGGACTTTCCAGCCACGACCACTACGAGAGGTGAGGTAGCAGATCATCCCGACGTAGGACTCGCCAGAGTGTGCTGTTTGCTCTCCGAACATGTTGTTTGGGACTCCCATGAAACCATCACTGGCACATCCGTGGAAAAAATCTGGAGAGGGGTCTGCCGTCCCGAAAGGAAACCAAGACTTGACATACTTCAGTTGATCCATGGTATATGGGCAGTCCCATATCTCCTCAAAACTAGGGTTGATGACCATATTTTGAGAATGGAGTTGACCGACATAGAAGCAACAAAAGAATACTAATACGAATACTTTGACCATCGCCGCAAGATAAGTGGAAATATGAATTAGTCCGCTGTTATCTTTTGACCATATATTTAAAGAGATAATTTTTCTCGTCAACTAAAGAAGTCTAAGTCTAAAGTGATTTAATATGGCTAATGGATTAAGTTTGCGAAGAATGGAAATGAGTCGATTTTTTGTAAAACATGTCGGGCTGGTACTAGGTCTTAGTCTAGGATTTTTGGCGATAGTATCCTGCGAAAAGGAAAGTGATTTAGTGGAAAGAGATCCTACTATTGATCTAGTCTTTTACAACATCGATAGTTTAGTGCAGGTGGAGGATACGCTGGAAATAGTGGCTGATTCTATAGAAGTATTGACAGATACTTTGACTCACTTTGCAGATAGTGCAAGTGTCTTGACAGATAGTATTGCTGTGTTGAATCAGTTGATCAGTCAGGGGGATGATTCATTGATAGCTACTCGTGATGAATTGTTAGAGGAACGTCGTCTTGTTAATTTGGATTATGCCTATTTTGATCAACAAGATTCGATCATGAATGTTTCCAAAAAGAAATGGACATCAGTCCAAACGACTATAAATAGCGGTGACTTGCTGGTCTCATCTATTACCAATAAAGCCAATAATCGAACTTTATATTATACGGATAGTGCTATTTTTTGGTCTGTCCCCTTAGATATGAATAGTGATTTTTCTTTGCTATCAGTAGAGATTGATGGGGAGTTCTATGATTTGGATATTTATAGGTATTCTAAGAATATCGTAACAGACGAGTACAGCAATGTATTGATCGAAACCTATGGTTTTGATGAGAGGAATATGACACATACGTTTGATAGTCTACAGTTAAATTGTAAAACATCTGATTGTTTTGATTTTGAATCATCGATATACATATATTTTTAGTCTGATTCTGTTTTTGGGCGCGGTGACTCATCGAGGGGCAGCGCAATCAACGGGTGCATCTGATAGTACGCGTATGCCTGTTCTGTCTTCTGCTTCTATATTGGTGGATTATGGTAAGTTAGCGACTGGCTTGTTCATGGAGAGTGAGACGAAATATGAAGGAGGAGTACAGCTAGAATTTTGGAACAAGCTGGTGCTCATAGGCGAGTATGGTATGGCACGTTTAGAGCCAAGAGGAGCCTATGTCAATGCTAACTATGTGTCAGAAGGGAGCTATTACCGAGTAGGGTTGGGATACAAAATCGATATGAACCCTAAGAACAACTTCGTCTTCAGTGTTCGCTATGGGAACTCAACTTATTCGGATAGTGGAGAAGCAGTGATAGAGAGTGCGTCAGGGCTTTATGATCCGTTTGTACTGCCGTTCGAACGACAGGAGGTTTCGGCTTTTTGGACAGAAATTGTGATGAGTTCTGAACGACGAATATGGAAAGGTCTGTACACAGGTTTTCATGTCAGGTTGCGTGTGATGGTAGATTATGATGATCAAGCACCATTGGATGTGTTTTCTATCCCAGGCTATGGTCGTACTTTTGACAAGAGCGTCCCTGCATTCAACCTATATATCAAGTATTCTTTAGAGCGCTTCTGATTTTTCTACCCATAGAATAAGTCTGTTCAATTCACGTTTTGTTGAAATCTATTTTAGAAAAAGGTTGTGCGAATGCTATGTGGTGTTAATTTTGCGCATGGCAGAAAAGATCATCATTCTCGACTTTGGTTCTCAGTACACACAATTGATCGCTAGACGCGTGAGAGAGCTAAATGTATATTGCGAAATCCACCCTTTTAGCAAAATACCAGCTTTTGACGACAATGTCAAAGGGCTTATTTTGTCTGGTAGTCCTTGCTCGGTAAGGCAAGAAGAAAATCCAGATATTGATCTAGATGCCTTGGTAGGAAAAGTACCGATCTTAGGTGTATGCTATGGTGCACAACTCATTGCACATAAGTTAGGGGGAGAGATTTTACCCTCGGAAATTAGAGAATACGGACGTGCTAACCTATCGCAAGTGGATCAACACAGTGAGTTGATGAAAGAAGTAAACATCGGTTCGCAGGTGTGGATGTCTCACGGCGATACCATTTTAGAAGTGCCAGCAGGATTAAAGGTGATCGCTAGTACAGATTCTGTCCGAGTTGCTGCCTTCCAGAGTACTGAACACCCGATGTGGGGGATACAGTTTCATCCCGAAGTGACGCATTCGGATGATGGAAAGAAACTTTTAAGGAATTTTGTGGTTCACATCTGTGAATGTAGTCAGGACTGGACACCAGACATCTTTGTAGAGGCGACAGTCGAGGGGTTGAAAGAGAGACTAGGAGATGATCAGGTCGTGTTAGGTCTTTCTGGAGGTGTTGATTCATCTGTAGCAGCCATGCTCATCCATAAGGCCATCGGCAAGAACCTTCACTGTATTTTCGTCGACAATGGTCTACTCAGAAAGAACGAATATGAAGATGTCTTAGAATCCTACAAAGGGATGGGACTCAATGTCAAAGGCGTCAATGCTTCTCAGGAGTTTTACGCGGCACTTGCTGGGCTGACTGATCCAGAGGACAAAAGAAAAGCAATAGGTCGTGTGTTTATCGAGGTGTTCGATAAGGAGGCACATGCGATTCAGAATGTAAAATGGCTAGGTCAAGGAACGATCTATCCAGATGTGATCGAGTCGGTATCTGTTAATGGGCCTTCTGTTACGATCAAGTCTCACCACAACGTCGGTGGTCTGCCTGAGAAAATGAAAATGAAAGTGGTAGAGCCACTTAATACCCTCTTCAAGGACGAGGTAAGACGAGTAGGTAGAACCTTGGAAATAGACGAGAGCATTTTAGGGCGTCATCCTTTCCCAGGACCAGGTCTTGGTATTAGAATTCTGGGAGATGTCACTGCAGAGAAAGTAAGAGTGCTGCAAGAGGTAGATCATTTCTTTATCAAGGGATTGAAAGACGCAGGGTTGTACGATGATGTGTGGCAAGCAGGAGCGATGTTGCTACCTGTGCAGTCAGTAGGCGTGATGGGCGATGAGAGGACTTACGAAAGTGTAGTTGCACTCAGAGCAGTTGCTAGTGTGGATGGTATGACAGCAGACTGGTGTCACCTGCCTTATGATTTCTTAGCCAAAGTGTCTAATGATATCATCAACCGTGTCAAGGGAGTGAACAGAGTGGTCTACGATATCAGTTCGAAACCACCTGCTACTATCGAGTGGGAATAAAAATTAATAATCGTCCGAAGCGATGTCTTTCTTGATTTCGGATACCAACAGATCGCAGAATTCCTTGAGTTCTGCGATCTGTTTTTTTATGGTTGCTGGGGCTGCTTGTGATTTAGCGTTGCTTTCCAGTGACTTGACCAAGTCTGTCAAGGAAGCAATGTTTAGCAATAGAAGCGAAGGCTTTAGTTTGTGCACTGAGCGTGCTAGTTCGTTCCATTTTTGACCTTGTTCTGCTGCACCGATTTCGTCCAGATTTCCAGGGGTGTTTTTTACAATTGTGTCCAACATGTCTTTTATGAAATCTCGGTCATTGTCACTGATTTCATACAGGTATGAGTAGTCTATAGGGAGTGGTATGCTGATATCGCTCATGGGATATTTATGAAGTTTTGAGATGATTAATCTGAGGCAAATTAGTACTTTATTCTCATTTATTAAAACAACTTTCTCTCGATAGATTTAGTATAATTTCTCTGATAGATAAAATTGATATAGCTGTTTTAATTTATTTTAACTCAGTTGTTTGCAGTCGGTAATGTAAAGTGATACTATTAATTGGTTAAGTACAATTTGAATTGTTGGAACGATGGAGTTTGTTTCATTTAATATAGATACCCTTTTACGAATAGGTCATGGATAATGCCGTGGGTTCATTAATTTAGCCATGGGTAAAAGAATAGAGAAATGGATAAGCCGGCTTTTGAGGATATTTTTATGGAATTGGCAGTGAATCTAGCCAAGCGATCTCATTGTATCAAACGTCATGTTGGTGCAGTATTGGTCAAGGATACACGGATCATTTCTATAGGTTACAATGGGCCTCCATCGGGTACGCACAACTGTGATGAAGAGTTCGCAGGAGAAGGGTGTGCCAGAGACTCGAAAGGCAGCTGCTCGCTGGCGATTCATGCCGAACAAAATGCCATTCTGTATGCTGTAAAAAATAAGGCTTCCGTAGAAGGGTCTACACTTTACGTGACGCTGTCTCCATGTCTCTCATGTGCCCGCATTATTTTTTCTATGGGGATCAAAGAAGTCATTTATCTTAAATCTTATGCGGAATATAAAGGTTTAACTAGTGACGAAGGTGTTGACTTTTTGGAGACTTTTGGCGTTAAGTGCAGCAAGTACAGTGGTGACATAGCACATGTCACTGAGATGATATAGGGTCGAGCTAGGGATCAGGATAGTTGTATTAAAACGATCACTAATTTTCCCAAAGTTGTTTTCTAGCTAAGGAGATAAAAGATAAACTTTGGAAAAGCTGCAACCCATTGTCGTGCTTATAGCATGTTTAGCCGATCGAATACTTTTTCACGATAGGAGACTCCCACTGGGATGTACTTGTCGTTGATCACTACATTCATGTCTTCAAAGTATTCGACCTTGTCAAAGTTAATGATGTAGGATCGGTGCACGCGCCCAAACATACTGCCGGGCAGTTTTTTCTCGATACCTTTCATCGTATGGTGAACGATATGTTTGCCCTTGACCGTATTGAAGATGACGTAGTCTGCCATGGCTTCTATGAAGAGGATGTTTTCCAACCAGATTTTGTAGATTCTAGAGTCAGATTTAACATAGAGTTCATGAAACGTCTCTGCTTTTTTGCGTTGATTTTCGAGTGTTTCGTTGGCTTTGACGGCCGCTTTGAGGAAACGACCGTAGCTGAACGGTTTGACCAGATAATCGGTAGCATTTTTTTCGAACGCACGAACGGCATATTTTTCAGCCGAAGTAATCATGATTACTTGATAGTCTGAGGTCAGTGATTCCATCAGTTCTATTCCTGACATTTCAGGCATTTCCACGTCTAAGAAGATGATGTCTACATCAGGGTTGTCCTTTTGCAACAGGATGTTGGATGCTTCGATACCACTGGATAACTCATGCGTTAGCTCTAAGAAATCAGTCTTCTCCACATACTTTCGAATCATTAGTCTTGCTAACTCATCATCATCAACTACCATGCACTTTAATGCCATTCTACTTAGGGGTTAGATTTACCAAACAGTTAATTTAGCGGTTATTTAAAAGTTTAGAAACATATTTTCCAATTATATCGAACTCTAGGTTTACTTCATCGCCTGATTCGAGTTGTTTAAAGTCTGTGTGCTCCATCGTGTAGGGAATAATGGTCACTGAAAAGGTGTTTGTTCCTGATTTAAAACAGGTTAAACTCACACCATTGATACATATCGAACCTTTTTCTACCGTTACATTTCCTAGGGCTGCATCATACTCAAAGTCAAAAATCCAGCTGCCATCTAGTGTTGTTTTTGCTGTGCAAACAGCGGTTTGGTCTACGTGTCCTTGAACTACATGACCGTCGAATCGACCATTGGCGATCATGCACCTTTCGAGGTTGACTTCATGTCCTATTTCTAACTGCTTCAGGTTAGTTTTTTTTAACGTTTCATCTACTGCAGTGACCGTGTGCGTACCGTTGCCCATTTTAACGACTGTCAGGCAGACACCATTGTGAGCTACACTTTGATCGATTTTGAGTTCGTGGCTCAGCGGACTTTCCAGTGTGAAGTGTAGGTTGCTACCTTCTTTTTCGATCGCTATGACCTTACCAAGGGTTTCGATTATTCCTGTAAACATGAGGCTTGACGCTTAGTTTTTTGAGATTGTAATGTTAGCAAAAATATGTTTTGCTGAGGGGATCAGTTGTTAAATATTGCTCTATTTTTGAAATTCAATATGGGGGTAAAGGATAGTTATAAACATAAAGGAATGCGTCGCTCTCTCGTGAGAATATTACGAGAAAAGGGAATCGTGAATGAAGGAGTTTTAGAGGCCATAGGGACAGTGCCTCGTCATGTTTTCTTCGATGAGATATTTGATAGTCATGCCTACCAAGACAAGGCATTTCCTATCGCTGAAGGACAGACCATTTCTCAGCCTTATACCGTCGCATTTCAGAGTGATTTGTTAGATGTCAAACCTGGGTCTAAGATATTAGAGGTAGGAACAGGCTCGGGGTATCAGTGTTGTATTCTGCTAGAATTGGGAGCAGATGTAGTGACGATCGAGTACAAAGAAAAGCTCTCTATGCTTGCCAAGCAGATGCTTGGGAAAATGGGGTATCATGCACATTTTTTGGTGGGAGATGGGTCCAATGGCTATCCCCAATTAGGTCCCTACGATGGAATTATTGTTACGGCTGGAGCACCTATACAGGCGATTGACCCTTTGGTAAAGCAGCTCAAAGTAGGCGGTAAATTGATTATCCCTGTAGGGGATTTGAAATCCCAAAAGATGCTTCGTATATCTAAAATCAGTGAACAGCAGATAGTACAGGAAGAATTCAATAATTTCGCATTTGTCCCGCTACTTGGTGACAATGGATGGAAAAATTAAAATGACAACAGCAACCCACAAAACACCCAACGAATCGGAGGTCGTAATGACCGAACTCGTACTACCTAACGACACCAATACCCTAAATAATCTGATGGGAGGTAGACTCCTGCACATGATGGATATTGCATCTGCAGTATGTGCGCAGCGTCATTCTCGTAGTATTGTAGTGACTGCTTCGGTGGATAATGTGTCTTTCGCTCAGCCCATCGCACTGGGTGAGGTAGTGACACTCAAGGCCAAAGTGACACGTGCATTTAACTCGTCGATGGAGGTTTTTATCGAAGTAACTGCTGAGGATATTCCGAATGGAAAACTGAAGCAGAGTAACTCTGCCTACTACACCTTCGTGGCGGTGGATGATGCTGGGAAACCGAGGCGTGTGCCAGAAGTGACGCCAGAAACTGCGGTGGAAAAATTACATTATGAAGGAGCATTGCGCAGACGACAAATGAGACTGGTGCTAGCCAATCGTATGAAACCACAAGAAGCTAACGAACTAAAAGCTATATTTTTCGATGAGTGAAAGTCAGGAATTTTTAAAATATCTGATCAATGAGACCTTGTATCAGATTGATCCTGTGGAGATGTCTTCTGCCGTGAATGAAGTAGCAGCGACCAAATCCCCTATTCAGCAGCCATCTGCTTCTAAAGTAGAAGCAGTACCACAGGTCAGTGATCCCAAACTTACCTATCAAGCACCAATCAATAAGGTGCTGATCCTGTTTGAAAACCCAAATGGGGAGGAAATGCTCGCAGTGCAAAAGGACTATTTGACCAAAATATTAGGGGCAGTTAAACTGACATGGGATGGAGTCGATAGTAGAAATGTACGAACGTTTCCTCTGGAGCAGCCCCCGGTACATCAGTATGTGATTGCTTTTACAGCGGCACATGAATTGGGTGTATTGTCTCCTTATCAAATGGGAGTAAAGGGAAACCAAAAAGTGGTGATGGCGCATGATTTATCAACCATAGCTGCCTCCGTAGAATATAGGAAACAGCTATGGTCTGCTTTGCAGCAAATGTTCTTGTAAGCGCTGCCTAACTTATCCGAAGATTTCTTTCAGCTTGGCTTCTAGTGCTGGCCCTCGTAGGTTTTTAGCTACTATTTTTCCATCAGGTCCTATCAAAAAGGTGGCTGGTATGGCGTTGATTTGGTAGGTAGCTGCAGCTTCTGACTGAAAGTATTTCAGATCCGAAACGTGTGCCCAAGGCAATTGATCTTTTTCTATGGCTTCTACCCAAGCATCTTTTTTTCTATCCAGAGAAACACCTAGGATTTCAAACCCTTTGTCATGATAGGTGTTGTACATTCTGAGTACATTAGGGTTTTCCATTCTACAAGGTCTACACCATGCAGCCCAAAAGTCTATCATGACGTAGTTGCCTCTAAAAGAGCTCAACTTAACAATGTCTCCATCTGGATTTGGTAGGCTTATTTCAGGTGCTTCTGACCCGATAGCCAAGTTTCTCATGTCATTGACGCGATTTTGTAGGCTGATGGTATAGCTCGAGTTAGGCAGTTGTTCGTTGTATTTTTTCGCTAGGCTATCTAGGAAGCTAAACTCATTTTCCTCGTCCAAGAAAGAGGTTGCTAGGAGTCCAGCGATCGAGTTGTCCATCTTCCATATTTCTTTTTTGATATCTTGCGTGCTGGCTGCTTGCATTTCCATGAATTCAGCCTTGATAGCTTCTAGTGCTTCTATGTCATTTTCGTTGCGAGCAGTCATGAATTCCTCATTGAGACCTTGGATTTTATTTTCAAAATCCTTTTTCAAGTCGGTGAGGACGTAGATGTAGTCAGTATCTTTTGATCCTTTGATTCGGTAGGGTTGATCTATGTCATCTTCCGATTTGAGGAGGGTTACTTCGTCATCATTGTCTAGCACCATATTCACGATGTGCTTGTTGTAGAAGTTTAAACGCAAAAATGAGGGCTCATCTAAGAGGACAGTACTAGAGAATTTTCCAGATTTATCTATGTAGAATGAATCTATAACGGCTAATTCATTGTTTTTGATAAGTTCCAATTTGACTAATTCATCAGTAATCGGATTTTCGTAAGTGCCAGAGATGCTGGCACCCTCTTTCTTCTCCGAACATGAAAATATGACTAGGCTGATGAGTACTGTATAAAACGTGTTTTTCATTGTGTGTTTTTTTACTTTCACAACGTAGTGATGTGAAAAGGGTTTGTTACTTGCTGAGCGTTTCGTTGAGTAGTTTAGTTGTGATCTGTGGATTGGCTTTGCCACGAGACTTTTTCATGACTTCTCCTACGAATAGCCCCATCAGTCCTTTTTTACCTTTCTTGAATGCTGCGACCTTGTCGGGCATACCCTCAAGTACTTCATCCACTATTTTTTGAAGTCCAGACTCGTCATTGTCCTGAAAGAGCGCTAGGTCTTTGGCAGTTTCGCTGGCCGATTTGTCAGGATTGGCAATCATATCTAGAAAAACCTTGGTAGAGGCCGTGCTGTAGTTCAGTTTCCCACTTTCTACCAAATCGATCAAGTCGTGGAGTTTTTCAGGAGTAATACTGAATTGGGCTAAACTCTGGTTGTGTTCTGCTAAGTAGTTGTGGATAGGGCCTATCATCCAGTTCGCGATCTTTTTGTAATGAGAACAGATTTTGGCAGTATGAAAGAAATAGTCCGCACGATCTTCGCTCTCTGCGATGATGTCAGCATCATACTCTGTTAGATTAAATTTTTCTTGCAGTTCTTTGACGATCTCAGCGGGGAGTTTTGGCATCATAGCCTTGATCTCTGTGAGATAGCTATCAGATATCTTGATAGGTAGTAGGTCGGGACATGGGAAGTAGCGGTAGTCATTTGCTTCTTCCTTGCTACGTTGTGAGGTAGTTTTGCCCGTCGCATCGTCAAACCCTCTGGTCTCTTGTTTGATCGTTTTTCCCTGATCCAAAAGGTGCGATTGTCTCGTGACCTCATGCTGGATGGCTCTCTGTACGTTTCGGATAGAATTCATGTTCTTGATTTCTACTTTCTGTCCTAGCGTTTGCGTTCCTTTTGGTCGGAGAGAAATGTTGGCATCACATCTGAGTGATCCTTCTTCCATATTGCCATCTCCAACGCCTAAGAATCTGACTATTCTTCGGATTTCGGTGATGAGGTTGCCAGCCTCTTCGGCTGTACTGATGACGGGCTCTGTGACCATTTCTATGAGTGGCGTTCCAGCACGATTGTAATCCAACAGCGTGCCTTGGTGCGCTGCATCATGCATTGATTTGCCTGCGTCCTCTTCTACATGTATCCTGTTGAAGTCAATGCGTCTCATGCTTTCACCGCTTTTTACATCCAAGTAGCCACCGATACAGATGGGCTGGTTGTCCTGAGTGGTTTGATAGCCTTTAGGTAGGTCTGGATAGAAGTAGTTTTTGCGATCAAAACTAGTCACCTTGGCAATCTCGCAATTGCAGGCCAGCCCCATTTTGATAGCGTACTCTATGGCTTTTTTATTAGGTTTTGGGAGCGTACCAGGATGAGCCAATGTAATTGGACTCACGTTGGTGTTGGGAGCATCCCCAAAACTGTTTTTGTCCGAAGCGAACAGCTTGCTTTCTGTGGCGAGTTGTACGTGTACTTCTAGACCTACTACTAATTCGTATTTAGATGATTTTTCTTTCAAACCTTATGAATGACTGGTCATACTTTCGATTAATTCTTTTGCTTTGGTCACAGCCTGTGGCAGCCCATTGATTTCCTTGCCACCAGCAGTTGCGAAAAATGGCTGACCACCACCACCGCCTTTGATTTCCTTGGCAAGCTCTCTCACCATATTGCCTGCATGAAGTGCATGCTCCTTGACGAGATTGTCCGAAATCATCACGGCTATCTGCGGCTTGCCCGCAATATTAGCAGCAATAACCATGATAAGGTTCTCTACTTCATTTTTAAATTCGAAAGCTAATTTTTTCAGTGCATCTGCATTGGGTAGCTCCGTTTGTTCTATGAGAAGGTTGAATCCATTGACAGCCTGAACTTTTTGCTGTAGTAGAATTTTCTGCTGTTTGCCTTTTTCAAGGTTGACTTCTTCGATCTCTTTGGTCAGTTCGAGTTTCTCTTTTACCAATGCCTCGATTGCCTTGACGGTGTCTTTAGGATTGTTGAGTAGTTCGTTGACTTGTTGTAATACTTCGTTTTGCTTGAGTTGGTAGTTTTCAGCAGCTTCTGCAGTGAGTGCTTCGATACGGCGTACACCAGCAGCTACGGATCCTTCAGAGATGATCTTGAATTGCCCAATGTTGCCCGTGGCAGGCACATGTGTACCCCCGCAGAGTTCTACGGAGTAGTTTTTGTCAAATGTAATGACACGAACAAAATCCCCATATTTCTCTCCAAAGAGCGCCATTGCACCGAGGTTTTTGGCTTCCTCAATTGGTACGTTGCGTTGCTCATTGAGCTGAATATTTTCTCTGATTTTTTGGTTCACGATTTTCTCTACTTCGAGGATTTCTTCATCTGTCATTTTAGAGAAATGCGAGAAATCAAATCGCAAGGTTTTGTCATTGACCAAAGACCCTTTTTGTTGTACATGTGTGCCCAATACCTGTCTCAGTGCAGCATGTAGTAGGTGGGTTGCGCTGTGGTTGTTTTCGGTCAATTGACGTTTGCTTACGTTGACTACTGCTTCGAAATTCGCTTCGAGGTTTTTGGGTAGCTCCTTCGCAAAGTGGATGATCAAATTGTTTTCTTTTTTTGTGTCTATGATGGTCGTCTTTTGGTTGCCATCTGCTAGATATCCTGTATCACCTACTTGTCCGCCACTCTCAGCATAGAATGGTGTTTGGTCTAGTACGATGTGGTAGAGTGTTTTGCCTTTCTCTTCTACTTCTCTGTACTTTGATATCTGAGCGGAAGAGGTCACAGCGTCATATCCTAGGAAGGTCACCTCATCTATGTGTTTTACTTCTATCCAGTCACCTTTTGCAGTAGCAGCGTCTTTTTTAGAGCGGCTCTTCTGTACCTGCATTTCGTTTTTGAATCCTTCTTCGTCCACACTCAGTCCATTCTCTCTGGCGATCAGGGAGGTAAGGTCAAATGGAAACCCATAGGTGTCGTATAGTTCGAAAACTATTTTCCCTTCTATAATCTTGCTGCCTGATTCCGCTTGTTTTGTGATGACGTCTAGCTTAGTGAGCCCCTTGTCCAGCGTTCGGAGGAAAGAAGTTTCTTCTTCTCTAATCACCTTAGCAATGAAATCCTGCTGAGAGATTAACTCAGGAAACACACCATCGAACTGACCTGCCAGTACAGGGAGCAATTGATATAGGAACGGTTCTTTGAAGTCCAAGAAGGTATAACCATAACGTACGGCTCTTCTTAATATACGTCGGATAACATATCCAGCTTTGTTGTTAGAGGGGAGTTGGCCATCTGCTATTGTGAAGGCAATCGCACGAATGTGATCCGAAATCACGCGTAGCGCGATGTCTGTTTTTTCGTCTTTGCCATAGTCTACACTTGCTTTGTTTGCGATGAAATTGATCAGCGGAGAGAAGACATCTGTGTCATAGTTGGAGGTCTTTTTTTGGATGGCCATTGCGAGACGCTCAAAACCCATTCCTGTATCGACATGTTGTGCAGGTAGTTTGACCAGCGACCCATTGGCCATGCGGTTAAACTGCATAAAGACCAGATTCCATATTTCTACCACCTGAGGGTGATCCATATTGACCAAGTCTTTTCCAGGGATTTTTTCCACTTCTGTTTCAGGACGTAAGTCAATGTGAATTTCGGAACAAGGACCACAAGGTCCTGTTTCTCCCATTTCCCAGAAGTTGTCTTTTTTGTTGCCGTAGACAATTCGGTCTTCAGGGATGATGCTTTTCCAGAGGTTTAAGGCATCTTGATCCAAAGGCATATTGTCTCCTTCGTCTCCTCCAAATACTGATGCATAGAGTCGGTCTTTCGGGAGCTGAAACTCTTCTGTCAATAATTCCCATGCCCATTCGATTGCTTCTTTTTTGAAGTAGTCACCAAAAGACCAGTTACCCAGCATCTCGAACATTGTATGATGATAGGTGTCGAGTCCTACTTCTTCGAGATCATTATGTTTGCCAGAGACACGCAGACATTTTTGGGTGTCTGCGATACGTTTTGAGGAGGGGTCTGCATTGCCCAAAAAGAAATCTTTGAACTGATTCATCCCCGCATTGGTAAACATCAAGGTAGGGTCATTGTGTATGACTAGGGGGGCAGAGGCAACTATTTCATGTTGTTTTCTCTTAAAAAATTCTAAAAAACGCTGTCTAATCTCTTTCGACTCCATCTATACTTTTCCTCGATCAGACCTTGTAAAGGCTGATTTTCTTTTAGTTTTAAAATTGTATTAAATTGCGGTTATATTTACGAATCATTTAAGCCGTAAGCGAAAATATTGACTACCAATCAAAAACGAAGCACAAAGTTAGATATTCTGATTTAATATGGCTAGAATAAAATACTATTACGACACGGAATCATGCAAATATGAACGTGTCAAGGTGTCCACCTGGGATATCATATTAAATGCGCTAGGATTTTTATCACTTTCGGTGATGTTGTCCGTAGGGATGTTTATTGTCTACAATAAGTATTTTAAATCCCCTGTAGTAGCACAGTTAGAGAAGGAGAACGAGGAGTTGGCCTATTACTATGAGCGCTTGCAGGACGAGATGGCAGATGCGTCACAAATGCTGACCTCCTTACAAGAGCGTGATGATAACGTTTATCGTGTGATTTTCGAGGCTGAGCCGATTCCTTCTTCTATCCGAAATGCGGGTGTGGGTGGAACTGATCGATACAAAGAAGTTTCGGAAAAGGGGCTAGAGAGAGAAGATTTATTGTTGGAGGCGTATACCAAAATAGATAAGCTCAAAAAACAGATGTACATCCAGACCAAGTCTTACGATGAACTCATAGAAATGGCTAGTAACAAGGAAGCATTCTTTGCTTCGCTACCAGCGATACAACCTGTGTCAAATAAAGAATTAAAGCGTTTTTCATCAGGTTTTGGGTATAGAACCGATCCTATATTGAAAACGAGAAAGATGCACTGGGGAGTGGATTTTTCAGCACCCAAAGGGACTCCTATTTATACGACTGGTGATGGAGTGGTAAGCCGAGTGCATTCTAGTTTTGGTGGGTATGGGAAGCAAATAGAGATCGATCATGGATATGGTTATGTGACTAAATATGCACACATGAGCAAATTCAATGTAGAGAAAGGACAGAAAGTTAAAAGAGGTGAGTGTATAGGTTATGTGGGAGATTCAGGAAAATCTACTGCGCCACACTTGCACTATGAAGTGAGTAAAGATGGAAAGAAGATTAATCCAGTTCACTTCTTTTATAAGGATTTGAATGCTGCAGAATACGAAGAGATTCTCCGGTTAGCTGCGATAGAGAACCAAGCTTTGGGTTCTTATTAAGCGTTGTATGATTCAAGTTATTGAACCCTGGTGCTGTAAGTGTCAGGGTTTTTTATTGGCTATTGTGGAAAACTTGACCGTTGACATGTCGACTCTTTTCGAATTGCGGTATAATTTTGAATCATGAAGAAAATCTTGGTGGTAGGTGTTTTGGCGATGTGGCTCGCAGGGTGTAAGACTCAGCGTCATATGCCACAGTCGGACATGACTGTACCTCAAGATACCGTAGTGATGGATACGGTGGTTCAAGAACCCGTTTATTACATCACCGCGCAGCAAGATACCCTTATGTCATTAGACGAAGAGGTTGATGTTGAAATCCATCGTGTACTGAAGGATACGTTGACGATCATAGGTGTAGGGGATATTATGATGGGGACTAATTTTCCAGAGAAGGGCTATCTACCACCGAATAACGGTAGAGATCTATGGTCTGAAGTGTCTGACACCTTGCAGCAAGCTGACGTGACTTTTGGTAATTTAGAAGGCGTTATTTTGGATGAAGGTGGAGATCAAAAGAAGTGTAATAACCCTAAGGTCTGTTATCTGTTTCGATCGCCAGTTTCTATGCTTTCTAATCTCACGGATGCTGGGTTTGATGTAGTGAGTCTGGCGAATAACCATGCAGGAGATTTTGGGGATGCAGGTCGCCAGAGTACTATGCGTTCGTTGGATACTTTGGGGATCAATTATGCAGGGCTAATAAATGCACCATATACTATCTTTGAACGTGATGGGATGAAGTATGGGATGGTGGCCTTCTCTCCCAATAAAGGTACGATATTGATCCATCATCATGAACAAGCGAGGAAGCTGGTGGCTCAGTTGGACTCTATGGTGGATGTGGTGATTGTTTCTTTTCATGCGGGAGCAGAAGGTAAAGAACATCAGCATGTAACACGCACCTCTGAGTACTATTATGGCGAGGATAGGGGCAATGTGTATGAGTTTGCCCGGATGATGATAGACGAAGGAGCAGATGTGATCTTTGGACATGGACCTCATGTGACACGAGCAGTAGATTTATACAAAAATCGATTTATTATTTACAGTATGGGTAACTTTTGTACCTATGGTAGGTTTAATCTAAGTGGTGTGAAGGGGGTAGCACCCATAGTCAAAATTCAGACAGATGGTACAGGTCGATTTATACAAGGTCAGCTCATACCTATTTATCAGCCAGGCGCTGGAGGACCTAAGTTTGATTTGAATAATCGTGCCATTAAATTGGTGAAAAGTTTGACCGAAAAAGATTTTCCTGAAAGCAAATTGAAGATTGAAGATTCAGGTTTAATTACCTATATTGACAACTGAAAACTGTGCCTTACAAAGAGAAACAAATAGAAAAAAGATACTACACCATCGGAGAAGTCGCTGATGACTTAGGTGTGGCTACTTCCTTGATTAGGTTTTGGGAAACCGAGTTTGATATCATTAGTCCGAAGAAGAACCGCAAAGGGAACAGGCAGTTTACGATTGATGACATTAAGAAGATCAAGCTAATATATCATTTGGTAAAGGTCAAAGGATATACACTGCACGGTGCGCGAGATTTTATCAAAAGTGATGTCAGCGCAGCAACTGACAAAATAGAAATGATAGAATCACTAAAGGGAATTCGTCAATTCCTCTCACAGCTAAAAGACGGCTTACAGAAAAATTAATTATTAGAATAGTTATGGGTGAAGTTTGATGCTTCACAAAGAGCACAGTGAATCACTGTGCCCAAACCATAATGTGTTTGAACATTAATGTATTCGAAGTAAGTGGAAAAAGATTATGTATATATACTAGCGCTTAAGCTGACCACAGGTGTTGGTGATGTGCTGGCGAAGCAACTTGTTAGTTATTGTGGATCGGCGCAGGCTGTTTTTAATTTGCCCAAAGGGCGCTTACTCAAGATACCTGGAATAGGGCCCAAAGTCGCTGAAATGTTGCTTAATAAGGATGCATTATCAGCTGCAGAAAAGTGTGTAGCAGCCTGTGAAAAGCAAGCCATTCAAATAATTCCCTATTATCACGCTGCCTATCCCGATAAACTGAAAATGGTGAATGATGCGCCTTTGGTACTATACTATAAGGGAACTCAGAATTACAATCAAAGAAAAATAATTGGCATAGTCGGAACACGGAATGTTACCCAATATGGACGCCAGACTACTGCCAGAATCGTAGAGGGATTGAAAGCACATGATGCACTGATTTTAAGCGGACTGGCCTACGGGATAGATATAGCTGCTCATAAAGCTGCCTTGAAAAGTGACCTGTCAACCATAGGTGTATTGGCAGGAGGATTAGATATGATTTACCCCGCAGCGCACAAAGGTGTTGCCAATGATATGCAAGTAAATGGGGGGCTATTGACAGAACATCCACCAGGGACTAAGCCAGATCCGCATCATTTTCCTGCCCGCAATCGCATCATCGCTGGGATGTGTGACGCCTTGATCGTAGTAGAGGCCGCAGCGAAAGGTGGCGCATTGATCTCTGCAAACATTGCTTACTCATACAATCGTGAGGTGTTTGCTGTGCCAGGGGAATTAGGTAGTACCTACTCTGAGGGATGCAATGCCTTGCTACGAGCCCAAAGGGCATTGATCTACACGGATATCAGGGATATCGAGTATAATATGAATTGGACTCCTGGAGATAAAGAAAAACCTAAGGCAGTGCTTGATTTGTCAACTTTTACGTCAGAGGAGCAGCGTATACTCACAGTGTTAAGCGAATTTAAGAAAGGAGTACATCTTGATGAATTGTGTTGGAAGACACAGCTAACGATCAATCAAGTCGTGACGATGCTTTTGAACCTGGAGTTTTCAGGTTTAATTGAATCCTTGCCGGGTAAACAATACCGTCTAATCCAGCGGATTTGATCATTTACCTAGGAAGAGACCTGGAGCCATGTTGATGGCTTGGTTAATGGCTTTGCCGTCATAGTTGACGGATACGCCTTTGTCTTCGAAATAATCGAGTATAGTTTCGGTAGCGATGTTGCCGACTAGCTTGTCTTCTGCCATCGGGCAACCTCCGAAACCATTGATTGCACCATCGAACCGAGTGCACCCCGCTTTGTATGCAGCCTCCACTTTATCGATTGCCGAATCCAGATCTGAGTGCAGGTGCGCCCCAAACTCCGTATCAGGAAACTGCTCCGTCACGGCACGAAACGTCGTTTTGATCAGTTCTGGCGTAGCGAGCCCTACCGTATCGGCAAGAGAGATGATCTGTACGTCTAGTTTTTTGAGTTTTTCGATCATATCTATAACATCACTTGCTTCATAAGAGTCTCCATAGGGGTTGCCAAAACCCATCGATAGGTAGGTTACAAGTGTTTTGTTATGTTCTTTGCAGATGTCTTGGATGATCGTCAGTTCTTCTAGTGCTTGGGCTATGCTTTTTTTGGTATTGCGTTGCTGAAACGTCTCTGATAGAGATAGCGGGAAGCCTAAGTAGTCAACCGTATCGAATTCTGCTGCCTCATGCGCTCCTCTGGTATTGGCGATGATAGCGAGCAATTTGGTTTTGGTGTGCTTGAGGTCTAGTGAACTTAGCACTTCTTTGGTGTCTCGCATCTGAGGGATAGCCCTGGGAGAGACAAAACTCCCAAAATCAATGGTGTCAAAACCCACACGTAAGAGTTGGTTGATATATTCTATTTTCTGTTCGGTAGGGACAAATCCATGCAAGCCTTGCATGGCATCACGTGGGCATTCGATGATTTTCATTCTCAGGTAGTTTGATTAGGCTAATATAATTGACATTGGTTAGAAAAGCGCACCTTAAACGGAGGAGCTGTTTAGATATGCCGCAGCGCTGATTGGATAGAACGCTGGGCTCATACTTTGGTCAAAGCAGAAGGACTAGTTGAGCAGGAGTAGGATTCGGGTGTTGATTCCTGAGGTATGGCCTATCTTTCTGACTCGATAATTCCCCACTTCGTAAAAGCACAATGAAGTGCAGGGGGTAATCGTAACTCTTTTTAATAACCTGAGTAATCAGGCCATCCCCCATCAAGGTCTAGAATGTGGTTTTGTCTTATGGTTTATTGGTCACAGTAGGCGTTAAAACGATGCACTTTAGAGCATCTCGCTTTAGCTTCTACCAACCTCAATAGGATACTAGTATTTAGATAAAAATTTGATGCTTTTTTGTCTGCCATTATAAACTCTTGGAGAATTTACTAAGATAGCCTTGACCTTCAAGGTAACTGTTATTTAGCATCTAACTCAGGTTAGTAATTGGGCACAAGAGGGTATAGATGTAAGGTGATGCTGTATGACTCTACAGCATCTTACAACAAAAAGATATATATCTAAATACAAAACGGTATATATCTAATCATAAAATGATATATATCTAAATACAAAATGGTATATAGCTTATGTCTCATGCTCATCTACCTTTTAACCTGAGTTCGATTAAAAATGAATCATGCTCTATATACTTTATTCAAGGGGTTTGAAAATTATACTGTTTGAGCGGTAGCGCGTTTATAGGTTTCTAGCCTTTTAGCTTCTTTCATTGATAATGAAAAAGAGGGGGGGCTATTTATCTACCGGAGATATGGTCTATCTGGCTTGAAGACAAAGTATGATTGATGCATTTCCGACAAGGGGTTAATGAAGGTTGAAATCGACTCAGGTTAATAGGTGATATGGTGGGGTAGTCTTTGTGTAGTTGATTGGTAATCCAGCTTCTATATGGTTGTTTCTATAGAGTTAACCAACTAAATGTTGTTTTCCTAGCAGAAAATTGAGGCTCTGATTTTCCATCTAAGTCAAATCAGAGTAATGTGTGAAGCAGTGTTCTTTAAAACTTATATTAGTTGATGATATCGATACCAAAGAAGTTGTTGAGAACGACTAGTACGAATAGCATACCTAGTAAGGCTGGACATAGATAGCTCACCGTGATATTGATAAAGGTTTTAACCCAAGACTGGTGGTAGCCTTCATGTCCTTGAGCGAGTTCTTCATGAAGATTGGCTTTCTTCCAGACATAGGCAGCAAAGGTTACGATTAAGAATCCTCCAAGCAGCAAGAATATATCAGCCAATTGACCCAAGAATGTCATAAAGTCTGTCGGGCTATCTGCTCCGACATAGGTTATGAAATTAGTCAGCATATCGCTGTAACCGTTGCCTAATAGTGAGGGGATACCTGCTACGAATATAATGACAGCCATGATGATGACCGCAGTGTTTCTATTGGCTTTGTATTCATCTACAATGTAAGATACAGGTACCTCTAGCAGTGAGACTGTAGAAGTCAGTGCTGCAAATGAAAGTAGCAAAAAGAATAATGAACCGATCACTATGCCTAGTACTGGCCCTAAAGATTCGAAGACACCAGGTAGTGTAACGAATATTAGTCCTGCACCTCCTTGTATGTTGCTCATGTCTCCACCGGTACTATAAGCCACCAATGGAAACAACATAAGACCTGCAAAAAAGGCTATCCCTACGTCAAAAAGCGTGATGGAAGCAGCTGAAGATACGATGTTTTCTTTCTTGGATAGGTAACTGCCATAGGTGATCAATGCACCCATACCGAGTGATAGGGAAAAGAATGCTTGTCTCAGAGCACCACCTACTACGCGCAGGTTGAGTTCCGAAAACTCGGGGACTAGGTAGTACTTGATACCTGTCATGGCATTGGGGAGTGTGAAAGAGTATGCCAGTATCCCGAGGATCATCAAGATCAGCGTAGGCATCAATATCTTAGCAGCTTTTTCTATCCCACCCGAGACACCTTTGGATACGATGAGTGCGGTAGCTCCCATGAATAGGATCGCGTATACTGCTATTCTCCATATATTGGTGATGTAGTCGGAGAACTGATTGCCAATGTCAAAATTGCCCTGAGCCATTTCGATAAAGTAACCAAATGCCCAGCCGGCTACGACGTTGTAGAAGGATAGGATGATGATTCCACTGATGATCCCGAGTACACCGAGATATTTCCATTTTGGGAATCCCAAAGCGACAAATGCTCCTGCAGGGTTTTTCTCTGTCTTTCTGCCAATGGCGATCTCTGTGACTAGTACAGGAAAGCAAAGGGTGAAACAGAAAATCAAATAGACCACAACAAATGCTGCACCGCCTCCAGCTTCTACCTCGAATGGGAACTTCCATATATTACCAAGACCCACTGCGGATCCTGCTGCTGCTAATATAAAACCCAATCTGTTGCTGAAATTTCCTCTTGCGGCCATTTGTGTTGTATTTGTAAATCACGAAGATATATGAAAAACTATCATCCGTGAAATATTCGTGATGTACGGTGTGATATCCGTTTGATTATTTGCTCTGATAGCCAAACATACCGTGTTCCTTGATGAGTTCGGCGACTTTGGGTGGGACATTTTCTTCCCAGCTCATGTCTTGGCTTTTGATTTTTTGGAGCACCTCGATGGTTTGGATGTGTTGGATGTCACGCTTGGCAGTAACTATGTCCTCAATGAAGTTATTCTCCTTCAGGTAGAGGTAGAGGTGCTCAAGATGTTTTGGAGGTGTAAAATTGATAGACGTCTCTATTTTTCCTTGGTAGAGAGTAGGGTAGATGAGCAGCTTGACATTAGAGCCAAAGAGTCGACTAAAAGATTCTAATAGCCCACCTTGTAGGTTCTGGTAGTAGGATTCGTCGAACATCTTGCGTAGATTTTCTGTACCTACTACGAAGGACATGCGCTTGCCTTTGGTGAACTGGTAGAGATAGGCGGCTAGTTTGTAGTGTTCTGAATAGTTAGAGATGAGTACGTTGTGATCCAGCGAATTGAGTAATTCTACTCTATCGAGGAAGTCTTGTTCGTCTACTTTACCATCATGGGTTAGGTCATTGAGTGTGAGCTCAGTTGTGATCAGTAGCTTTTCGTGATCCAGCGTAGGGTCTAATTTAAACTGTGTAATAGCCGACTCTATCATGTCCTCACTGACCACTGTGACGGGTCTGAAGTACCCCCTCAGTACGCATATGTTCTTTTTGTAGAGGAAAGTGGAAGGTTGTTGGTTGTTGCCTCGCTTGTCAAACATCGCTGCGTGCGTCAATCCATACTTGACAAGTTTTAGACTCATCAGGCGGTTGTCGATGTTTTTAAAACTAGGACCTGAGACTTTGAAGTAATCGATCTCCACTCTGCCTTCGCTGATGTTGTCTACGATGGAGACCATCATGCGATCCGCATTGGTATGGTGATTAAAACACGCGTAGATGAGATTGACTCCTATTTTACCCAGTACTTCTTGTTGCCAGATGGTTTCTGGGTCTTTAAGTACCACGTGAATGATAATGTCATTGTAGGGAGCATTAGGTTCTAGCTGGAACCGTACACCGAGCCATCCGTGTCCTTGGTTGGTTTTTTTGAAGTTGATCGTTTCGATTGTGTTTGCAAACGCAAAAAACTTGCTGTTTTCAGCTCGTTTGGTGAGTCGAACCGAAAGCAGTCCGTACTCTTTTTCGATCATTTTCATGAGTTTTTCTTCGCATACATATCGCTCAGTAGCACCGTAGATGGCATCCGAAAAATCCATGTCATAGGCCGACATAGTCTTTGCAATAGTGCCAGATGCGCCACCCGCTTTGAAAAAGTTGGAAGCGACCTCTTGTCCTGCACCGATTTCTGCTAGAGAACCGTAGATGGACTCATTTAGGTTAAGAGATAAGGCTTTTTCTTTTGTGGTATGTACACCTGATTCCATATGCGTTTTTCGTTTGAACAAAAGTATGGACTTGTCTATCTTTATCGAATATCAAGGCCTTTATTTTTTGATAAAATGTCTTATTTGAATGCCTTCTAAATCATTTCTGTTCTTTGTCAGAAATGAAGACGATATTTGTTCTCTTATAATATAATCACAACCATGCAATTCGCCGAAATCATTCTAAATGAAGTGAGTGATGGCCTTCTACTGGGAGGCTTAGTCTTCTTCCTGTTGATCGGGCTTATACTCGTGGCATATTATATTGATTCGCTCAATCTGTTCTACTATCGCAAGGTCAATTTTCGCTATGAGGATATAGAAGTGACTTACTGGTACAAGTGGAAGCTACTGACCAGCAAAGGGTCTCCATATTTTATCTGGAGGAAAATTCGATTCGAAAATCATAGTACCAAAATGATCACCGAACATGAAATCGATCCCGTCTCGGAGGAGGGGCATATTCTGTATTTCTATCTGGATCAAAACTATCAGACTCATACAGGGATGCTATTTGATGTCCTAGTAGTGCGAGACTCGGATGTTTCTATGGGGTTCGATGTGTATTCGCTGGATTATCTGGACAAGGCGTATGTCTACGAAAGGCGAGTAGGAGAGACCGAATATATCGGTATGGTCGAGCGTGGCAAATTTTACGAATCAGAAGGTATGTTTCGCAACGTCCAAAGCAAAGAGCTGAACTATTAGCCTCAGTTTGGTATAAGTGCTAGATTTTAGCTTCAAGGTCAATTCTAGAGCCTATCATCTAAAATCTAGCATCAGAAGATTACTTTTCGATTTTGTAAGCTGTTACGCTATTTGCGAAAAATGTTGGTACTAACAGCAGTTCTTTTTCTGGACTATACCAAATGTCTGCAGCATTGATTTTTGCCTCTCGGGTATCTTGTAGTAGTGTTTTTGTTCCGTCTCGGGTCACGTGATAGATTTCTCCAGCCCAAGTCGATACGACAAAGTCATCTCCATAAGCGACAACACCATCTCCACCGCTGATCGAATCAACCAAAACTGTGGATTGCTGCGTGACTCTGTCCATTTGGATGAATGCGCCACTACCTCCGAAGGAGGCGATGTATAGGTCATCACCATCGACCAGTAGTCCATTAGGTCCAGCTAGTGGTTCGCCCTCTTTGTAAAGTGAGAGCCTGCCGTTTTTGATCTGAGAGATTTGGTTGGTGCCTGAGTCAGATATCAATACTGTACTGTCGGCGGTGACCGTGATGTCATTGAGGAATTTGGCTCCATCGACAAGGTAACTGCCAATGATTTTGGACTGAGCGATATCGATTTCGACGACTTGACTGATATCAGCCACAAAGAGGCTGTTGCCTACTATTCCCATGCCTTTGGGAGCAGAGAGGCCTTTTATCCATTTTAGATTCAGAATTTCACCGTTTTCGGGAGACACCTGTGCGATGAAACCGTCCCCATCTATGTTGTCGGGAGGGGTGTTGCCGATACAGGATACGAATAGTACATCTAATTCAGGATGGTAGATCACCGATTCGCTGGTGGTGAGTAGCGTATCAGATTCCCAAACTTTGGTGAGTAGAGGGGTTGAATTATCTGAGGAGGTAGTTTCAGATTTAGGGTTTTGCTGGCAGGCCATACCTGCCAGCAAAAATCCAAGTGATATGCTTTTTAGATTCTTCATGGTTATCTTTTGATGTCGGTACTAAGTTAGCCGATTGGGATATACATTAAAAGAGAATCCTGATGAGCTTGTCCACATCATTAGAAAAGAATCCGAATGAGACTAGTCTTCGGTAACGACTACTTTGTCCATCACATCGCCTTCTTTGATCGCATCGATCACATCTAACCCTTCGACTACTTTACCGAACACGGTGTGGTTTCTGTCTAAGTGTGCCGTATTATCTCTGCTGTGGCAGATGAAAAACTGAGAGCCACCTGTGTTTCTTCCAGCATGTGCCATAGATAGCACACCTCTGTCGTGGTACTGATTTTCACCATCTAATTCACAGTCGATTTGGTAACCAGGTCCGCCAGCACCCGTGCCATCAGGACATCCGCCTTGGATGACAAAATTTGGGATCACACGGTGAAATGTCAATCCATCGTAGTAGCCTTTTTTAGCTAGATCAGTGAAGTTTTTAACTGTATTTGGAGCGTCCTTTTCGAAGAACTCTAATTTCATGACTCCTTTAGAAGTTTGAATTTCTGCTTTCATCTTAATAGAATTAAAAATTGAGTCGCAAAGCTAATGGATGATAAGCTAAATGCCGATAGAAATCCACGCATAGTCTATTATCTATAGGAGGAGGGGATTACAGTTCGTTGGCTAGGTTGAAGGTATGAGCAGCAATGATACCTGCTGTCTCTGTGCGCAGGATGCTATTCCCGAGATGGATGGCGGTGGCTCCTTTTGCTTCTGCAGCCTGCACCTCTTCGGGTGTGAAGTCCCCCTCAGGCCCGATCATAATGAGCGTGTCTATGTTGGGTTTGATGAGTTTGTGCAGCGCGACTTCTTGGCCCGTCTCTACATAGGCAATGAAGCGCTGCGGTGTTTGGAGAGAGGAACTATTGATGAAATTACCATAGTTTGTTAACTCTCCTATCTGACATTTCCAAAAATTCTTTGACTGCTTCATCGCGCTAATCGCTTTCTTTTCAAGACGTTCTAGATTTATTTTCTTGCGCTCGGTTCTTTTGGTGAGTAAAATAGATATCTGAGCCGTTCCCAACTCGCAAGCCTTTTCTACGAACCACTCCAGTCTGTCTATGTTTTTAGTAGGAGCAATAGCGATATGCACCTGCGCATGCGATCGAGCCAAATGCTCCTCTTCCACGATACGGAATCCGCACTTCCTGAAATTAGCCTCAGTGATTTCTGCAACATATTTACCTCCCACTCCATCCATGATATGAATCTGATCGCCTACCTTTTTCCTCAATACCTTGATGGCATGAGCGGACTCCTCTGCACTGAGAATAGCGTCTGATGTAGGGTTGGGATGGTAGTAGTAATTCATGTATCAGATGTTTTGGCTAAAATATCAAATATTGGAGGAATGAGATAATTTTCATAGATGAAGTGTATAGTGAGTGCCATCATTATGTGATCAATAGACCTACATCTTGTAAAGAATAAACTCTATAAAAAACAATACCCCACTGTAATCATGTTACAGTGGGGTATTTGGTGCCCACGAAAGGAGTCGAACCTTCACGTCCATACGAACACTAGAACCTGAATCTAGCCTGTCTACCAATTTCAGCACGTGGGCAAAGCGGTTGCAAGATTAAGAATTCTTTCCGTCAAAGTAATACGATACGAGTGAAAAATCTCATGGATTGGGAAGGGACTGAGTTGCGCTGATCTAGAGCGTAATGGGAGAATTGGTTTCTAGGCTCTTGCGACGAGAGTGCTATTATATTATTTTACGCAATCGATTGTGTTTCTTGTTGCATTGCTCTTCTTTTGTTGGTGATAGGGAGCGTAAGCGTGATTTATGTTCGACGTTTTTATATAAGGATGACTATGAAGCATATGAAAAAAATACTATTGATCTATTTGGTTCTTTGGAGTTATGTAGGCACTGCGGAGGATGGACACGGGCTGTGGCTCAGATATACTCCCATTAGCCAGGAGGCTGTATTGACCGAATATCTACAGACCGTCGATCACTTCGAGGTACATACGAGTAGCGAGACGGGACTACTGATCCACGAGGAGTTGACAAACGGACTAACGAGCATGTACCAGCAGGAGTTGGTTGCTGAAGGGTTGGAGCATTCGCTTCAGGTCTGCAAAACGGATCATTCGCTGGTGAAAGGACTCGGGATCGATGCGGGAATCAAAGAACAAATCGGAGCAGAGGGTTTTTTGCTTCGCTCAGTGCAGCGAGAGGGAAAATCCTTTTTGCTCTTGACTGCCAATACGGATATAGGACTGTACTACGGTACGTTTCACCTGCTCCGACTGATCCAGACTGAGCAGTCGCTGGTGGGCTTGGATGTTGTGGAGTATCCACGCATCGAGACCCGTATGCTCAACCACTGGGACAACTTGGACCGCAGTTCGGAGCGTGGCTATGCCGGGTTTGCAATTTGGGATTGGCATAGGTTACCGGACTACCTCGACCCCATCTATGTCGAGTATGCGCGTGCCAACGCCTCGATTGGTATCAATGCCATGGTACCTGTCAATGTCAATTCGAATGCCTTGATTTTGACTCCCATGTACCTAGAGAAGGTAAAGGCCTTGGCGGATCTGCTGAGACCCTATGGTATCAAGATGTACCTCACGGCGCGATTTAGCGCGCCAAGCGAAATCGGTGGGTTGGCGACTTCCGACCCGCTCGACCCAGGGGTAGCGGCTTGGTGGGCTGACAAAGCAAAGGAGATATACAGTTACGTTCCAGACTTTGGTGGATTCTTGGTCAAAGCCAATTCAGAAGGGCAGCCTGGCCCGCACGACTATTACCGCAACCATGCCGAAGGGGCCAATATGCTCGCCAAGGCTCTCGCGCCTCATGGGGGACAGGTGATCTGGAGAGCCTTTGTTTACAGCGAAGAGAATCCCGTCGATCGCCACATGCAGGCCAATGATCAGTTCGTGCCGCTGGATGGGCAGTTCGATGACAATGTGTCGATTCAGGTCAAAAACGGTGCGATAGATTTTCAACCTAGAGAACCTTTTCATCCGCTGTTTAGCGCGATGAAGGAGACGCGGCTCGCGATGGAGTTTCAGATCACGCAGGAGTATCTGGGACAAGCGACGCAGCTTGTGTACTTAGGGACCTACTATGAGGAGTGTTTGGATGCGCAGATAGGGATCAAGAAAGCGACTGTTAGCGAAGTGATAGAGGGGCAATCGAACGAGCAGGAGCATAGTGTCATCGCTGGTGTGGCCAATATAGGCACAGACCGCAACTGGACGGGGCATTTGTTTGGGCAGTCCAACTGGTACGCCTTTGGGCGGTTGGCATGGAATCCAGATTTGGGTGCTGATGCTATTGCGGACGAATGGATCGCGATGACTTTCGATCACGATCCACAGGTACATGCGACTATCAAGGATATCATGATGCATTCGCGTGAAGCGGCGGTCAATTATATGACGCCACTGGGGCTGCATCACCTCATGGCGACTGGTCACCACTACGGGCCTGGACCTTGGGTGAGTGAACTGGGTAGACCTGAGTGGAATCCAGTCTATTATCATCGTGCAGATAGTTTTGGGGTAGGGTTTGACCGTACGGCAAAAGGAAGCGGGGCTGTGCTTCAGTACCAGAAGTCTATCGCCAAGAAGTTTGGCAATCTGAAATCCTGCCCTGAAGAATACCTGCTATGGTTTCACCATGTCTCGTGGGACTATGAAATGCAATCGGGCAGGACGCTTTGGGACGAAATGGGATTACACTATCAAAGTGGTGTCGATGAAGTGAGACGTTTTGCGTCCCAATGGAAAAGCCTAGAAGGGAAGGTCGATGCGCGGCGCTTTGAGGAGGTGCAGATGCTCCTGACCATACATGAGAAAGAAGCTGTATGGTGGAAGGATGCAAGTTTGCTGTACTTTCAGACGATTTCCAATCGACCGTTTCCTGCGGAGATAGAGACGCCAAAGGGGTCGTTGGCACATTACAAGCGTTTGAGATTTCCATATGCACCGGGCATCAAGCCTCAGTGGTAACCGAGAAGAAACATGTATTTGATGAAACAAACCATGAGGTGGTTTGGTCCTGGAGACCCGGTCAGCCTCAGAGATATCAGACAGGCAGGCTGTAGTGGAGTGGTCACGGCGCTGCACCAGATCCCTGTGGGAGAGGTGTGGACTGTGGAAGCGATAGAGGAGCGAAAGGCTTTGGTCGCAGAGGCAGGGATGACCTGGTCGGTAGTAGAGAGCCTGCCAGTGAGTGAAGCGATCAAGACGCGCTCAGAAGACTGTGCACTACATATCAGCCATTACAAAACGAGTTTGGAGAATTTGAGTCGCTGCGGCATAGAGGTCGTGACGTACAACTTCATGCCGATACTGGATTGGCTTAGAACCGATCCGTTTCATGTGCGCCCAGACGGTACACGTACCTTGCGGTTCGAATGGATCGACTTTGTCATCGTAGATTGGCTGTTGCTCCAGCGACCGGGTGCAGCGGAGGAGTATTCGATAGCAGACAAGGAGCAGGCGCAGGAGAAATTTGGACGTATGTCTGAGGATCAAAAGAAAAGACTGTTTGATAACATGCTGCTGGGGCTGCCGGGGAGCAAAGAGGCTTTTACCCCCGAGGGTATCCTCACCGCTCTCCAATCCTACGAACACATCGATGAGAAACAGCTCAAGGAGAACTTGGCGCACTTTCTCCAAGCCGTGATCCCTACGGCAGAAGCTTGCGGGATCCAAATGGCCATCCACCCAGATGACCCGCCGTATTCGGTACTGGGGCTGCCTCGGATCGTGAGTACAGAGCAGGATTTGGCGGATATCTTGTCCTTCGCTCCTTCTCCTGCTAACGGCCTATGCTTTTGTACGGGTTCGCTCGGTGTACGGGTAGACAATGATATCTTGGGGATGTTGACCCGCTTTTCGGCACACATTCATTTCGTACACTTGCGCAATACTGCCAGAGATTCGGAGGGTAACTTCGAAGAAGGGGAGCATCTCTATGCCGATACCGATATGGTCGCGGTGGTGGACGGACTGCTGGACATCATGCAGCGTCGGCAGGTGAGTTTGCCGATGCGACCCGATCACGGGTTTCAGATGATGGATGATTTGTCGAAAGATACCTATCCCGGCTATACCTGCATCGGGAGGATGAAAGGCCTGGCTGAACTGCGAGGGCTAGAATTGGGCTTGGCGTATCGCAAGTAACACTAAAAACTTTCTTGCAGCCTGCGAGAAGCTTTCCGAGTCCTCGGATTTGTTCCTGTAGCCTGCAGGAAGGTTTCTGGACTTTAGGAGTTGCTCTTGACGCCATAGGGAACTAAACTATCCTAAGGTTTGGAGTTAATGACGAGTGTTCTTTTTTAGAAAGTTGCTTTTAGATTCAAGTCGGATATACATTCATGATAGGTAAATAGTAGTTGAAATTGGACGAATATTCAATGCGTGTAATTAGCTATAAGTCATTGTTTTAGTTTGTTTCATTATTAACTAAAACCAACGTAATATGTATTCATTAAAAAGAAGATTTTCATCACTTGTATTAGTCGTTTTAATTCTAGGGATGCCATTTGTCTCAGAGGCAGCAAAACCATTCTTTGGGAAAGAGACCGTTAACGGGCAAATATTTGAAACCCCTGATCATAAGTGTCATCAGGCGGTGACGACTAATACTTACTTTTTCGGTATTAGAACATCTTCTAATACGGTATGGGTAGACGTCCCCTGCTAATGAGATGTAAAAAAGATAGCTGTTCATGGAATGGCTATCTTTTTTTGTCTAAAATCATGTGTTTGTCAGTCCATGATTAGGAGGTTTAAATACCTGCGGTTTTATTCTCTCCTAAATTACTTTCTATCAATTCTCAGTCTGAATAAGGAATGTAGTTTTCCCACTCCCACGGAGTATAGGTGTCTGCCATGGTGTAGGCCAGCAGTTCTTTGAAGATACTCTCTCCATTGTCTGAGTTGGTCAGGATAAGGACACCCTTGCCCGACTCGGGAAACAAGATCGAGTAGTGTTGAAATCCATTGCCATGCCCTTCTTTGAACAGGCCTATGCCGTAGGGTGTCTCTAGGTATCCCCATCCCAGCCCATAGCTCAGGTTGATGTCGTCGTATTTGTCGGTAGGTGTTGCAGTGCCTTCACCAAACTGAGTCAAAGAGCGAATCCTGATCTGTGGACGAAAGATCTCCTCGTAGGATGCGGGATGGATGATTTTTTGATTCAACACGGCGGTTAAAAATTTGACATAGTCCTCTGCGGTCGTTTCCAAGGTGCTGCCGCCTCTGGGTTCATTGTCTTTGTCTTTGGGGTAGGTTTTGCCATTGGTTTGGTGGCCATAGGCAAAGTCTTTGTCAAACCGTGGTTTCCATTCGTAGGAGGAGTTATTCATACCCAGTGGCTGGAATATGATCTCTTGTGCGAGCTGCTCTAGCCCTTTGCCGGTCAACTTCTCCAGTACCACTTGGAGGTATATGAAGCCTTCTCCACTGTAGCTGTATGTGGTACCTGGTGTGCCATGGGTTTTCAATTTATGGTCAGATTCCATGCCTCTAGAGTTGGCAAAGCTCGTGGTATGTGTCAGGCACATGCGTGCAGTGATCAGGTGGTAGAGACTGTCATCCTTTAGATCCGAGAAATCGTCGTGCCACCGTGTTTGCGGGGTGTATTCGTGCAGTTTTTTGGGTAGATAGGACTCTAGAGGTGTGTCTAGATCAATGATGGAGTCCTCTATCATTTTCATGACCAGCACGCTAAATACGGCCTTACTCAACGAAGCGCCATACATGTTGGTCGAGTCGGTCAAGGCTAATTTTTGAGGGGCGTCTTTGTATCCAGAGAGGTGTTGATACACGGGTTGTTTGCTGTTGAATATGGCGACAGCCATTCCCTGCACTTGGGCATCCTCGGTGAGTTGGTTGATTTTCATCGTGATAGAGTCTTTGGCTACTGTACTGCCATCGAGGCGTTCTATTGTCGCATGGTCAGGGGTACACTGAGCAAAAGATAGCGCCACTAGAAGTAAGGCAATGCTATCCGCAGTATGTCTTTTCTTGATTTTCAAGAAGGGGAGGGAGAACGGGTAATAGCACTTGTCCGCACGTAAGACATAGATGATGTTGCATATCACTATACCTACGCAAATAGGGACGGTCAAGATGAAGAGGAAGAATCCCCATTTTTCGATGGTGACGAGACTGACAAAGGAGAGAACGGCGAGTATTGCGGCGGTAATCTGAAAGTTGATCACCTTGATACCGTGGGTGTTGTAGATGGGGTTGTCTTCTCGTTTGTGGATCCATAGAAACAGCGGTATCAATATATTGAACAGCGGCATGAAGATGCCTAAGAGAGGAGTGGCATGGATCAGTAGGAGCCATTTTTTCTTGACCGTTTCTTCTTTGGGATCGTCGATGGGGAGCAAGTTGCCTACTTCTACTTCGAGGGCTACTGCCAGCAACTTGATGGTATTGAGGTGGGGGTTGACCTCAGCGTTTTCTATTCGTTGGATGGTGCGGACAGTGACACTCGTTTTGTTGGAGAGCTCTTCTTGGGAAAACCCTTTGATTTTTCTCTGGTATCTGAGTCGATCAGCTAGTGATTGATTGTTCATGATTTTGAATTTTGATGATGAAGCAAGTTTAGCCTTTGCCTTCTGCCTTTTTGCCGACATTTAGATGTCATGTCTCTGTCATTGGCCTAAAAATCAATGGTTTTCAACGAATTACGAAAGGAATGCTGAGGTTTTTGACTCTTGGTATGGGAGAGTAGATAAAAAAAGGGAGAGCCATTTGTGAGCGACTCTCCCTTTTCGGTTATGTTTTTTTCCGTGTCTCTACAGCACGATGTTGATGATTCGCTTAGGGACGATGATCACCTTCTTGGGTGCTTTGCCCTCGGTCCATTTGACTACTGTCTCATCGGCCAAGACAGACTTCTCTATCTCACCTTTGTCCATATCTACTGGGTAGCTGATTTTCGTTCTCACCTTGCCATTGATGGATACTGGGTATTCGTGGCTATTCTCTACCAGTAGACTTTCGTCGAAAGCAGGGAATGCCACTTGACTGATGCCTTCGCTATGTCCGAGTTTCTCCCAGAGTTCCTCACTGATGTGCGGAGCGAAAGGCGACAGGATAACGGTCAAGCTCTCGAGAATTTCACGCTTGTTGCACTTGATAGCGGTCAAGTCATTGACGGCTATCATGAGCGTACTCACCGACGTGTTGAGGGAGAGGTTGTTGATGTCTTCCTCGATTTTCTTGATTGCCTTGTGTAGGATTTTGAGTTCCTCAGGCGTGGCTTTGTCGTCCGATACGTTCCATTCGTTTTGTTCGTCATGGAAGAGTCTCCATGCCTTGCGGAGGAACTTCGATACGCCATCGATTCCGTGCGTGTTCCATGGTTTGAACTGCTCCAGCGGCCCGAGGAACATCTCGTACATACGAAGTGTGTCCGCACCGTACTTCTCGATGATATCGTCTGGATTCACGACGTTGTACTTGGACTTGGACATCTTTTCTACCTCATAGCCGCAGACATACTTGCCGTCCTCGAGTATGAATTCGGCATCCGCCAAATCAGGTCTCCATGCTTTGAAGGCATCCGTATCCAATACGTCATTGTCTACGAGGCTTACATCCACGTGCATCGGTGTACAATCGTACTCACTTTGCTTGTTGAGGGAGACGAATTGGTTCGTGCCTTTTACGCGATAGACGAAGTTGGATCGCCCTTGGATCATGCCTTGGTTGACGAGTTTTTTGAAGGGCTCTTCTTCCTGTACGAATTCCATGTCAAACAAGAACTTGTTCCAGAATCGAGAGTACAGCAAGTGCCCCGTAGCGTGCTCGGTACCACCGATGTAGAGGTCTACATCCTTCCAGTATTTTTGTACGTCATTGTCTACGAATGCATCACTGTTGTTGGCATCCATGTAGCGGTACCAGTACCAACTTGATCCCGCCCAGCCCGGCATGGTGCTGAGTTCTAGCGGATAGGCTGTGTTTTCTCCTTTCGGTGCATAGGTATAGTTTTCTGCTCTAGCGAGTGGTGGATCACCATCCTCAGTAGGCAGGTATTTGTCGATTTCGGGCAGTACGATCGGTAGATCTTCTGTCGCTACAGGGTAGGGGATGCCGTCCTTGAAGTACACGGGCACAGGCTCACCCCAGTACCTTTGTCTTGCGAAGATGGCATTGCGGATGCGGTAGTTGATCTTGCCTGATCCGATGCCTTTTTCTTCGAGAAAGGCAGTGGCTTTATCGGTTGCTTCTTGGAAGGTCAGTCCCTTGAGTATGCCTTCGTTGATGATTTTGCCTTCTTTGGTTGCGTCAGCTTCTTTGCTCACATCCATGCCTTCGTAGACAGGTAGGATAGGGAGGTCAAAATGCTTCGCAAAGTCATAATCTCTTTGGTCACCGCCTGGTACGGCCATTACAGCACCTGTGCCATAGCCTGCCAGTACATAGTCTGCGATCCATACGGGGATTTTCTCTCCGCTGAATGGATTGATCGCATACGCTCCCGTGAATGCGCCCGACACTTTCTTGACATTGGTCATGCGGTCACGCTCGGAGATGTTTTTGGCGACTTCTACATAGGCTTCTACCTCTGCTCTTTGTTCGTCCGTTGTGATTTTCTTGATAAGATCCAGTTCTGGTGCGAGTACCAAAAAACTCACTCCATAGACCGTATCGATACGTGTCGTGAATACCGTGATCTTGTCATCATGGCCTTCGATATCCATGGTCATCTCAGCACCCTGTGATTTCCCAATCCAGTTGCGCTGCATTTCTTTGAGTGGCTCAGACCAGTCGAGTTGATCTAGGCCGTCGAGTAGTCGCTCGGCGTAGGCTGTGATACGCATGCTCCACTGCTTCATGAGTTTCTTGACGACTGGGTGTCCGCCGCGCTCTGAGAAGCCGTCTTTCACCTCGTCGTTGGACAGTACGGTACCGAGCTCTGCACACCAGTTGACCGAAGTTTCGGATAGGTAGGTGAGGCGATATTTGAGTAGGGTTTCTTGTTGTTCTTTTTCAGAGTAGCCTTTCCACTCTGCCGCAGTGAATGACACGGTGTCCTCGTCGCAGGCTGCTTGGACAGACTTGTTGCCTTCTGACGCAAAGATCGCTACGAGATCGTCTATCGGCCGAGCTTTTTGTTGGCTTTGGTCGTACCATGCATTGAACAGCTGGATGAATATCCACTGTGTCCATTTGTAGTAATCTGCGTCACATGTACGTACTTCTTTGCTCCAATCGAAAGAAAAGCCAATGTTCTTGAGTTGCTCTTTGTAGCGCGCGATGTTTTCTTCGGTAGTGATGGCAGGGTGCTGTCCGGTTTGGATGGCATACTGCTCCGCAGGCAATCCAAAGGCATCGAATCCCATGGGGTGCAGTACGTTGAAGCCTTTGTTGCGCTTGTATCTAGAGATAATGTCCGAAGCGATATAGCCTAATGGATGACCGACGTGTAGTCCAGCTCCAGAAGGGTAAGGAAACATATCGAGTGCATAGAACTTCGGTTTGGAGGTGTCGACGTGGGCTTCAAATGATCTTTGGTCTTGCCAATACTTCTGCCATTTGTTTTCTATCTCGGAGTGATTGTAATCTGCCATGATATGAGGATTTCTGGATTTGATCTTTGCCCTACAAATCTATTTTTTTTGAGAAATATCACCGTGTGTTATCGGATAATATTCGGTAGAATTTGATGATTTGGGCGTGCTAATTAAAAGCTTAAAAAGTCTTTCTAAAAAAACAAAAACCCTTATATTACAAGAATACAAGGGTTAAAAATTGTAGCGAAGACGGGAGTTGAACCCGTGACCTCAGGGTTATGAATCCTGCGCTCTAACCAACTGAGCTACCTCGCCATTGATTTTGGAGGTGCAAAGTTATTATTATTGTTGATTTAACCATGGCTGATTAGAAAAAAAATGGATTAGCTTACGGGAAAAATTAACAGTGTCTTTATATCGATCTGATTATGAGTAAATTCAAGTACATAGGAGAGTATGAAATAAAAGCATCGAAAAAAATGCTGTATCCTTATATGTCTTCCGCTAGTGGTCTGGCACAGTGGTTTGCCGATGATGTCAATATCGACGAAGATAAGGTGTTTACTTTTATCTGGGATGGTGAAGAGAGTAAAGCTCGAATGATCTCTCATCGTACCAATAGTCAGGTTTGTTTTGAGTTTATATCTGATGACGAGGAACCTAATTATGTGGAGTTCAAGATAGATATGAATGAGCTGACGCAGGAGGTTTTTATTCGCGTGACGGACTTTTCAGAAATGGATGACGAGCAGGAACTACAAGATCTCTGGGAGAGTCTCATTTTTAATCTAAAGGAGTTAGTGGGCGGGTGATTAGACATGCTCTAGTCTCACGACTATCCCTTCGCATACGCCACACTTGCCCGCAAATAGTCCAGGTTTTCCTACTTCGGCATGACAATTTTTGCACCACATACGCCCACAGCCTCTGCATTTGAGCACTGCTCGCTTTTCACATTTATTGCAGTTTTCCATGATATAAGGTTATATCTGTCAATTTAAGATATCCTTGTTGATTTACAAAAAACTGCCCTGTTTGAAACTTTTAGCTCCCTGATTATGTACGCTATCTATTGAGATGAATTTCATACCTTTGTGAGGGTGATAAATATGCTATGATGAAAAAATATACGGTTATACTCGGTTCGTTGATATTGATGGCTTTGTTGAGTTCTGCTTTTGTGATGAAAGTAGGAGATCAAAAAGAGGAGGAGGTAAAGTGGTATTCTTTTGAAGAGGCTGTCGCACTGAATAAAAAAGAGCCTAAGAAAATCTTTATTGATGTGTACACGGATTGGTGTGGGTGGTGTAAGAAAATGGACAAGGCCACATTTAATCATCCAGAAATTGCCAAATATCTCAATGATAAATATTATCCTGTGAAGCTCAATGCAGAACAAAAGGAGAATATTGAGTTCAATGATCATACTTTTAAATGGGTGGATAGTGGTCGAAATGGTATCCACGAGCTAGCCTATTCATTGTTGAATGGAAAAATGAGTTACCCGACTGTTGTCTTCATGGATGAGGAATTTAGGATGTTGTCCCCTGTGCCTGGTTATTTAGAAGCACCTGTGTTTGATAAGATCATCCACTACTATGGAGAAGACGAGTACAAGGAGACTCCATGGAAAGAGTATGAGGAGAGTTACAAGTCTAGCTTGTAGATCTTTAGTGAATTAGTTGTAAGTCTTCGGTGTTTTAGGATAAGCGGCTATTGGCTATTTTTCTTTTGGTTTGATAGTCTGGGAAATAACGCTGTATAATGATAGCCATGGTGAAGCAGGCTATGGCCGCAAAGACAGCATTTCCAATAAAACCTATCTGAGTATATACTAGTCCAGCAAGCCCAGAACCCAAAGCCATTCCTATCTGACCAATAGAGAGCGTTAGACTCATCATCCTACCTCGATGTTGATCTTGGACGATATCTCCAGCCAAAGTCTGAAAGGGAACACGACGCGCTACGATAAATACCATAATTACGAAAAATACAACTGGGTAAAATACATAGTGCTGATTGAGAACGAAAACGGATATTGGTAGTGCAATAGCCAATATGAGGTTGGTGAGAACAATGATCTGCCCACGTCCACGTTTGTCCGAGAGTCGGCCAGAAATTGGACCTGCCAAAACAGTCGCTATACCACCGATCAGGAACAGTATGGCGATTTCATAGTTATCGATTCGGAAAGAATTTTCTAGCCAAGTAGGGAAGTAGACAATGAAAATTGAGATGCTGAAAAAGGACAAAATGTAGCCCATGGCAATGCTTTTAACTCCAGGTTCACGGAGTAGTTTGAGGTAGTCTCGACTGGCCTGAAATACTCCTGTTTTGCAGTTTTGGTTGGGTAGAATGGGTTGTGGTAGTTTGATTAGAATGACTACAAAGGCTATGGCGATCATTACGCCAAAAAACTGGAAGGGAGCGTAAAAACCTATCCAGCCTGAGAACAGTGTTCCCATTGGGATACCTATGATTTGTCCAGCAGCACTACCTGTTGCTACGATACCATTGGCCCAACCTCTACGTCCGATACTGAAATAATCTCCTACATAAGCGACACAACTACCTGCGAGAACACCTCCAGCGAGTCCAGCTAGAATTCGGAGGGTAAGTAGGCTATAGTAGTTATAGGCCAATGGGTGAAGTAAGAGAACTATGGCTGAACTTCCACAGCCAACCAGTAGTATTTTCCGTCTTCCGTAGCGGTCTGATATCGGTCCGATCATTAACGCCATGATAGCAAGTGATATGGCGTAGGCCGTGATCAGTGTTCCTAGCCATTGTTCTGGAATAGTGAGTTGTTCTCCGATCTGTGAGAGGATGGGGGACATGATGAAGAACTGGCTACTAGATGAAAACATCAATAACCAGAGTGAAAACAATACGATTCTTTCTTCAAGCTTTTTTTGCATGATTTTTTTGACCTGACTAGTCATACGAAGGAATCCGTCGTGGGTTGATGAGATCGACCGACGACAGATTCCTCCTGACCAATGCCTACTTAGAAGCTAGCTTGTAGCAAAGTGCCACTCAGTTGTAAGAGTGCGAGCTCCGCCTGTTTGGCGCTGTACTTGGCTTGGTTGTAGTTGAGGTTGGCGTTGAGCAGGTTGAACTGCGCCTGTCTAAATTCAATCGAGGTGATCTGTCCGAGTTGGTATTGCTCTTGAGATCGGTCAAAGTTGCGCTCGTTGGTTTGCAGGTTTTTGGCTTCAGCCTGCATGACGAAGAGTGCCGTCTGGTAGATTGTCCAGGCGTTTTGCAACTGCGTCTCGAGAGTCAGCTCTGCTTTTTCGAGCGTGACTTGTTGGTTTTCATAGGCGAGTCTACTGTTTTGTCGCTGGATATTGGATTTTCCTCCATCGAAGATGTTCCAGGATAGAGAGGCACCGACCGTACCTGTGGTCGAGTTGATCTCGCTGAGGAAGTTGCCGGGTGCATTGTGGTTGTAGTTGTATCCGTAGGATCCGTTGATTCCGATTTTTGGAATGATGGCAGATTGAGCCGTCCGGATACCATAATGGCTACTGGTGAGGCGGCTTCTTTCTTGCAGCAAAGTAGCGTTGTATGCTTGTGCATTTTCTGCTAGGGTGTTGTACAAGAGGCCGTCAAATACCAACGTGGTGTCTACCTCAAATTCCACGCTCACGTCTCGTCCCATCATCAAGTTGAGGTTTCGCTTTTCGTTGCGGAGCTGCTGCTGGATCGTCAAGTAACTGATACTGTCCGTGTTGTAATCCACCTCGGCATTGAGTACATCCAGATTGGTGTTTTGACCATAGTCATAGCTGTACCTGGCACGCTGCAAGCGATCACGAGAGATGTCCAACGTTTGCTTTTGATTGAGCTCGTTTTCGGTGAGGCGTGCGATCTCATAGTATCCCGTAAATAGGTTGATCAACGTGTTTTCCATCACAGTGCGTGCCTGTAGCTCACTGAGTTGGTAGTTGACCTGTAGGATTTTGTAATCGTACAATCTACCCATACCATCAAATACCGTGTAGTTGAGCTGTACTTGAGCATTCGCACCGTAGCTGTTTGCTCCATTGATCGTGGTGTCTGCTCCGGAGCTGTAGGACAGGTTGGAGTTAGATACCGAATAGTTTCCAGCAGCAGAGCCATTGACTGTCGGCAGGTAGCCACTGTTGAGCAAACTGGCGTTGTTTTCGGCGACCTCTTGGTCGATTGTGGCTGCTCGGATGTCAAAGTTGTTTTCCAATGCGATAGATACCGCATCGGATTTGCTCAGTACTTCTTGTCCCAGGGCTGAGGCCATGGACCCCAGACTCAAGATTGCTATGATGATGTATTTATTCATGACCGTGTTCACCGTTTTCTACTTCTAATTCTTTTACTGCACGTTCTACTTCTTCTTGGGTTGGCTTCTTGCCATGCCATAGCCATAGCCAATAGACTTTGACGTCATTGCCTGTAGCGAGCATGAGTGGTAGCATGACCAGCGTCAGCACAGTCGCCATGACGATACCGTAGGCGATGGCGATGGCCATTGGGATCAGAAACTGTGCCTGACGACTCGTCTCAAAAATCAATGGAGCTAAACCAGCTACTGTCGTGATGGATGTCAAAAAGATGGCTCGGAACCTTGACTTGCCCGCTTCGATTAGCGCATCGTTGTAGTTCATGCCTTCTTTCAAGTTACTGTTCATCTTGCCGATGAGCACCAACCCGTCGTTGACGACTATACCGATCAATGCGATGATACCGAGGAAGGACAGCATGTTGATCGGGAACTCATGTATCCAGTGTCCCCAAGCTACACCGATCAGACTAAACGGGATCATTAGCAACAGCAAGAGGGGCTGGCTAAACGACCGGAACGTAAAGGCAATGATCAGGAAGATGGAGAAAAAGATAATCGGAATGACTTGTGCCGCAGAAGTCTGTGTCTTGTTTGCTTCACGATTTTGTCCTTCAAATATCGGCGAGACGTTGGGGTATTTGGCTTTGAGTATAGGAAGCATGTCTTCCTTGATGGTAGCCATGACCTCAGTTGCACTCGTCTTCGGGTCTTTGAAATCCGCATCGACGCGTATTTCACGTTTCCCGTTGAGGTGATTGATAGAGATCTCACCACGAGCGATTTCATAATTCACAATTTCGCTGAGTGGTACACGGTCTCCTTGTGAACTCACGATACGCATGTCGTCTAAGTTTTTGATCGAGGAGCGTTCTTCCTCGTCGTAGCGTACCCAGACTTTGATTTCATCTCTGCGACGCTGAAATCTCTGGGCTTGGTAGCCAAAGAAGCCGTTACGAACTTGACCAATCACATCGTCGAGCCTGAAGCCCATGGCATAGGCGCGATCCTTGAGTGTGATTTTGATCTCCTTGATACCCTGTGGATCGTTGTCTTGGATGTCTTTGAGGAGTGCATTTTCTTTCATATATTCCTTGAGATCTGCTTTGGCTCCTTTGAGCTCTTCGATGTTGTCACTGAGCAGGGAGATGGAGATCGGTAGTCCACCGAAGTTACCCCCCGAACTGTACACCACGCTTTCTGCACTATGAATTTCACCTACTGCTTCGCTGACCGCTGTAGAGAGTTCATAGGATGGAAACATCCGTTCTTCACCAGGGAGGAGGTGGATGTACAGTGTGGCTTTGGATGTGCCAGGGCCAATTCTTCGGATGATATTTTCGATTGCATCCTTGTCTTGTTTCTGATCAAAGCGCTCACTTACTTCCCAGGTGATTCGTTCGATTTCTGTAATAATTGAGTCTGTGATGGACTCATGAGTCCCCTGTGGCATGGTGAGTGAGATGGTGACTCGATCACTGGCTATCTGAGGAAAGAAAGTCGTACGAATGATTCCAGCGTTCATTGATCCTATTGTCAGTGCCAGCATGAATATTGGGATGGCGAATCCTAGGAGTTTGTGATGCAAAAAGAACTCTAAGAACGGGACATAGGCTTTGTCTCTGAACCAATTCATACCTTGCTCAGCATAGCGGTTGAACGCGTAGGTCTTTTGCTCTTTGGACAGGGCCTTGGAGTGTGCTACGTGTGAAGGCAGGATGATGAGTGCCTCTACTAGTGAGATACTTAGCGTCAAGATCACGATGGTTGCGACCTCTCCAAAGAACTCTCCGATACGTCCCTCCAAAAAGAAGAAGGTCGAGAAGGCTACCAATGTCGTCAGAATCGCCGAGATGATCGCTGGGAATACTTCGCGTGTACCGACTACTGCTGCTTGTATTGGGCTGAGTCCTCGTTCGTGGTGATAGTAGATGTTTTCAGCGATTACAATCCCGTCATCAACGAGGATACCGATCACGATGATCATCCCAAAGAGCGACAGGACGTTGATCGTCACTCCAGCAAATGAAGCAAACATAAACATCCCCAAGAATGCAATCGGCAAACCAAAGGCCACCCAAAAAGCGAGTCTTGGTTTTAAGAAGATCGCTAAGAAAAAGAGGACAAGTAGCATCCCCACTACGCCGTTTTCGAGCAGTAGCTGTGAGCGTTGTAGTACTGTGATAGAAGAGTCACGGATGATGTCTAGTTGGACATTGTCATGTGTCGCGTTGAATTCGGTGATGTAGGCCTTGGTTTTCTCTGCTACATCGATCAAGTCTTCGGAGATGGTCGCATCTGTCCGTAGACGTACGGCTTGTTTCCCGTTGTAAAACAGCCTGTCAGGTGTCTCAGACCAGCGGTCACGCACAATAGCTATGTCGCGCAGACGGATGAGGTTACCATTGTCACTGGCTTTGACGATCAGGTGATCCAGTTCGTCACCGTAGTATGCGCGGTTGCTGACTCGGATCAGGTATTCCTCTGTAGGGGTCTTGATGGTACCACCTGTGACTAGGATGTTGGTCGAGGAGATGGCACGTGCCACATCTTCGAAGGTCAAGTCATAGGCTCTTAGTTTGTCTTCGCTCAGTGCAATTTCAATCTCTTCTTCGGGATAGCCGATGATATCTACTTGTGAGATTCCAGGGATGTTTTTGAGGTCTGTCTCGACATCTCGTGCCATGGATTTGAGAGAAGTTAACGGGACGTTGTCCCCGCTGAGGGTCATCGAGATCACCTCGGTGATGAATATCCCTTTGGATACTACGGGGGGCTCCATCCCGACAGGGAAAGAAGGTATACGATCGACGGCATTTTTGACATCTGCGAGTACGGCATCTATGTCGTATCCTTTGAGCACTTCGACGTAGATGCTGGCACTGTTTTCGGAGGAGGTAGAAGTGAACCTATCAATACCTACTAGTCCACGGATATTGTCTTCGATCTTGAGAACGATTCCTTCTTCCATCTCTTGAGGAGAGGCTCCAGGGTAGGTCACGCTGACCGTGATGTCTCGGCTTTCCACCAAGGGAAAAAAGGAAGACTTGAGGTTGAATAGCCCCGTTAGTCCCAAAAAGACAAACGCGATGACTATGATCCAGCCAGCGACTGGATACTTGATGAAATGATCAATAATTTTCTGCATGGTTTACTGCTTTTTTTCGCTGTACACTTTGACTTCCATGCCCTCGTAGGCACCTGGTACCAGTTTGGATACGATCTCTGTCCCATCAGTCAGGCCAGATACGATGACGGTCTCTTGCGTCTTGTGGATGACCTGAATGGAGACGAGTTTGAGTTTGTTGTCTACTACGGTGTATATTTTGTTTCCTCCTACGAGTAGCTTGCTGTCTAGCTCGTAGACTTGATCGACTTTTTGTCCCTCGATGTGCGCTTCGAGGTAGAGCCCCTCTTTGAGCCCTTCTCCCTTCACGTCGATGAATACGAGAACCGTTTGGGTAGTTGCGTCTACTTTGCCGTTGATACGGGCGACTTTTCCTACCCATGCTTGGTCAGATCCTGGGGATGAAACCATAACATTTTGGCCTGGAGCTAATGAGGAAATCATCGAATGACTAATTGCGATTTCTAGTTCGTACACTGACGGATCGATGAACTCACCGAGTTTTTGTCCTGTGCGGATGACAGTGCCTGGACGTACGAGTGCCTCAGTCACTACACCACTATATGGTGCGCGGATGTTGTATTTGCTCTGGACGATTTCTAGATTTTTGGTGTTGTAGTAGGTCGTATAGATGTTCTTTCCCGTGATGAAGTATTTTTCTTTGTCAGAAGTTGTCTCTGGCAGTGCAGGGATGGGTTTGTCTATGTCAAAGTTGATGACGTATTGGTTCCATCTCTCGAAAGATTCTGGATAGTCTAGTCTCAGATCTGGCAGAATGCTAGTGACCAAATTTTGGAGGACACTTTTCTGTGCTTGAAGATTGGCATAGGAGTCACTGCTCTTTATTTTGACGAGGACTTGTCCTTTACTGAACTGCACACCTGCTTTGAATTCCTTCCCTGTGGTTTGCATCACTCCTTGTACTTCGGCATAGATGTCTGCTTTGTTTTTGGCGGTGAGTCTACCACTTTCGGTGATGTTGATTGACTCGGACTGGTTTTTTACCGTCTCGGTAAAAATGGTGGAGAGTGCTTTTTCGGCAGGCTTCTTTTCATCCTTTTCAATGTTGGAGATTTTTTTGTACCCGAAGATACCTGCTGCGATTAGTGCGATCCCTAATACAATTGTAACTTTTCTGTTCATGATTTAATGCTTGCAAGGAATAGAAAATTCATCCGCGTTGATGTTTTTTCTAATCCTTTGTAATACCCCTAATGTTATAGATAATTCTTTTTTTGTGATGCCAGACTGTATCAGCTGGAGTGACTCTACCAATGCAGGTATGGCCTTGTCTAGTTCTTCTTTTCCTTGTGGTGAAATGAATACCAAATTGGTTCTTTTGTCCGTGTCAGAACCTTTTCGGTAGACGAGATTTTTTTTCTCCATCGTCGTGAGTAACCGCGCCAGCGTAGTTTTCTCTCTACTCGCAAAGCTTGCTAGGTCATTTTGCTTGATACCCTCGTGTTTGGCAAGGACGCGTAGCAAGATGAATTGTGCCTTGGTTAGCTGGATACCACAACTGGCAAACATTTCGGTAATGAAATGATCCAATGCCTTGGTGGTTTTGCCAATCCAAGGTAACAATGACTCGTCTAATGGATGCATGTTTTTGCTCATCTTCGAATGGAATACGAAAGTAGATGGCGATGGTTGTATATGCAACCAACTATTTGTAAAAAAGGTAAATTGGCATGATGAGTGGTCGAGCTAGTAGGTCTCGTGAATATGCTTTAGAATTTTTTGCATTTCGGATTTGACGGGATATGAGCTACCTCGGTAATTGTTGTTCATGAAGGTGAAAAGGAGGTCTTTTCCAGATTGGGTATGGATAATTCCAGTGAGGTTGTGATTGTTGCTGAGCGTTCCCGTCTTAGCATAAAGATAAGGAGGTTGACCTTCTTCGGGCTTGTACCAGCCTTTAATCGTGCCATCTGTGCCACCTGTAGGTAGTAGGGATTTGAATCTGTCAATCGTGATTTCTGCTAAGATCAGTTTCATTAGACTGATCATAAACTGAGGGGTGACTAGGTTGTATCGAGATAGACCAGACCCATCCTTCCAAACGAGTTGTTCTCTATAGGGGTAGAGTTCTCTTAGGAGCAGCTGGTTGCGAAAAGCTGTGGAATTCATTTCGATTTTTAGTTCGCTCGTGGCGAGATACTGCAATTGTTCGGCGATGAAGTTGTCGCTACGTTTGAGCATTAGTGCATAGATGTCGTTCGATTCTATAGAGTAGATGGTTTGAGGGGACTCAAATTCAAAGTTTTGAGCCAAGTGTACCTTGCGGTGGAGGGTGTCTTGTAGTAGGGCAAGTGTGAGTTCGTCAGAGGTTTGAAATGGAATTCGGTTTTTGTAAGCTGATCGAGCCGTATCAGGAGAGAAATGAAAGATGTTGGCATGGAGGTTTCTGGCATGTGAGTAAGTCTTTTCGAAAGTCTCATAGAGCTGAACCTGATCTTCGAAGAACCGAGGGAGAATGTCAAATTCGTGGCGCAAAGTGTCATAGATGAAATGCACTTCGTTGGCATAAACAGGAAATCCACTGCGTTCTGCCTGAAAGTAATATTCATAATCTTCCCAAGTCCAACCAGGTGCATGAATATCATCTTTGAAATTAGGGGTTACATAAGCTAGGTGTAGCGGTGAGTTGCTGATGAAGTCAAACGCAACTTGGTTGTTGAAGTCAGGATTCAAAAAAGTGGGGTCGCCAGTTCCTGTAAAAAAGAGGGTATCGTTTCTTGTTTCGTAGATCAGTCCAGGAATGGAATCGCCTAAGGCCATTAGCCCGCCATAGAAGGTGATCAGTTTGGTATTGGAGGCTGGTGTGAAGAATTTATCAGCATTTAGTTCTATGAGGTTTTCGTTGGCTTCAGGGTCGTGGAGGACAAAACCTGTAAAATGATCCTGTAACACTTCGTCTTCAAGGATGCTTTTGGTGATTTTTTTACTCTTGAGGTTTTGTTTCATGGTCACACAGGAGGTGACAGATATACATACGAAGAGGAGTGCGGCTACTCTGTTAAGAATCATGCTCAATGTTACAGGTTTCTCTTTAAAAAATAGGTGAGCATAGGGTGTGATTTCTGTCAAAAGGGTTATTTTTAATCGCAGGGGATAACCTGTTAAGTCTATTAGCTCTGCTAACCGCAGGGATAATGGATCGATTAGAAAGTTAATGCCTTGGGAGCTTGTCCCGAGGAGGAGTTATTCAACCAACCAACTCACTGCACTGATGTATAGAAAATGGATTCTTGGCCTGTTTTTGTTTTGTTCATCCTTGACGAGTACAGGAAGCTACTATTGGGGTTTTCATGCGCACCGCAAGATCAATCGACTAGCCGTATTTACTCTCCCCCCAGATTTAATTGATTTTTATAAGCGACACATAGTCTATATGACTGAAAATGCCGTCAATCCCGACGAGAGACGCTACGCCATCAAGGAAGAAGCGCCACGTCACTATATTGATTTGGATGTATACGGAGAGGATGCTTTGTCTATTTTGCCGCATCGATGGGATAGTGCCGTGGCGATGTTTACGGAGGATACTTTGCAAGCTTATGGTATTGTTCCTTGGCATATTTCGTTTATGAAATGGCAGTTGACTCGTGCATTTGAAGAGAGAAATTTAGAACACATTTTACGCTATTCGGCAGATATAGGTCATTACATAGCGGATTCTAATGTGCCACTTCATACCACTGAAAATTACAATGGGCAGTTGACTGGACAGTATGGGATTCATGGGTTTTGGGAATCCCGATTGCCAGAACTGTATGATGAAGAGTATGATTTTTTTGTCGGTAGGGCAGTCTATGTAGATGATGTGAATAGTTATGTTTGGGATGGAGTCTCTCAGGCGCATCTGGCGTTGGATTCGGTATTAGGATTTGAAAGGGAATTAACGACAGATGTATCGGAGAGCAAGAAGTACTCCTATGAAGAACGTGGCAATAGATCGGTCAAAGTGTATTCGAAGCACTACTCGAAACTGTATCATCAAAGGCTGAATGGAATGGTCGAGCGACAGATGCGGGCGAGTATCAAAATGGTAGGGGATATATGGTACACCTGCTGGGTGGATGCGGGACAGCCAGATGCTATTGACCTGCTACAGCTCAATTTGGACACCAAAGAAATCGAAAAGCTTAAGGAAGAGCGGGAGTCTTGGGAAGAAAGAACAGTTAAGAGCAGAGAGCATAATTGATCTCTGCTCTTAATCAGTATGCGTTTTATCGCTACTGAAGTTTTTTGTATTTGATACGCTTAGGCTCTGCATTACCTAGACGCTTGATTTTGGCCTCTTCATAGTCAGAGAAGCTACCCTCAAAATACACTACTTGGCTATCTCCTTCGAAGGCTAGTGTATGTGTACATACTCTGTCCAAGAACCATCTGTCGTGACTGATGATCACTGCACATCCTGCAAAGTTATCCAACCCTTCTTCGAGTGCCCGGAGAGTGTTGACATCCAGGTCGTTGGTAGGTTCATCCAGTAGCAACAGGTTTGCTCCTTCTTTGAGTGTCATAGCGAGGTGTACGCGGTTACGTTCTCCTCCGGATAGATCGCCTACTTTTTTACCTTGATCTCCTCCTCCGAAGTTGAACTTGCTTACATAAGCGCGCGAGTTGATTTGTCTACCGCCAAGATCAATCAGTTCATTACCTTCTGAGATAGTTTCCCATACCGTTTTGTTTGGGTCTAGATGATCGTGCTCTTGATCTACATAGGCAATTTGTACCGTCGATCCTATGTCGAAGGTTCCAGTATCAGGCTTTTCTTTGCCCGTAATCATGTTGAAAAGCGTCGTTTTACCAGCTCCATTGGGGCCAACGATACCAACGATTCCCCCTTGTGGGAGAGAAAAAGTGAGGTTTTCGTACAATAGTTTGTCTCCAAATGACTTGGAAACGCCTTCTACTTCTATGACTTTGGAACCTAGTCTTTCACCAGCGGGAATGAATAATTCTAGCTTAGATTCTCGTTCTGCTGCGTCTTGACCAGCCAATTTATCATAGGCATTCAATCTTGCTTTGGCTTTGGCTTGACGACCTTTTGGTGCCATGCGTACCCATTCGAGCTCGCGTTGTAGCGTCTTCTGACGTTTTGATTCAGTCTTCTCTTCTTTTTCGAGTCGTTTTTGTTTTTGCTCTAGCCATGAAGAGTAGTTTCCCTTCCATGGGATACCTTCTCCACGGTCGAGTTCGAGTATCCATCCAGCGACATTATCAAGGAAGTATCTATCATGCGTCACTGCGATGACAGTTCCTTTGTACTGTGTGAGGTGTTGTTCTAACCAGTGTACTGACTCTGCATCGAGGTGGTTGGTAGGTTCATCTAGGAGCAATACATCGGGCTCTTGGAGTAGTAGGCGGCATAGAGCGACTCTTCTTTTTTCTCCACCTGATAGGTTTTCTATCAGTGCATCCGCGGGAGGAGTGCGTAGCGCATCCATAGCGCGATCTAGTTTGCTGTCTAGCTCCCATGCGTTGAGATTGTCTAATTTTTCTTGAACAGTGGCTTGATCAGCCATGAGTTTATCCATGGCGTCTGGGTTATCGAGGATTTCAGGATCAGCAAATTTCAAGTTGATTTCTTCGAACTTTGCGAGTAAATCCATGGTTTCTTGTACTCCTTCTTGCACAATTTCCTTGACCGTCTTTTTAGGATCCAACTTAGGTTCTTGTTCGAGTAGGCCGATGGAATAGCCATCTGAAAACACAACTTCGCCTTGGTATTCTGTGTCAACTCCAGCGATGATTCTCAATAATGACGATTTTCCTGATCCGTTCAGACCCAAAACGCCGATTTTGGCACCATAGAAAAAGGAGAGGTAGATATTCTTTAGAACTTGTTTTTGTGGAGGGTAGATTTTGGATACCCCAGCCATTGAAAAGATTACTTTTTCGTCACTCATTGTATCAATTATTTTCGACAAATATGGCGAAAATAATTCTGTCTTGGGCTTGAATGGCTAAATTGCAGCCAATTTTAATATTCTTTTAGTACGGTGGAAATACCTTTTGGACATATCGCAGATGGCATACTTTATAGAGATGCCGCTGGGGATTTTAAGCAGTTGGAGTTAAAAGCAGTGTCAGATGATGATGCAGTGTCAGTGGTCGCACAATACGTGGCTAGTTTTGAAAAGCTCTTAAATAAGTTTTCGGAAGTCGAAAACAAGATAAATACTTCAAACAACAAAGGCTCATTTCTATCTAGCCTGCTCAATATTAAAGATCAGCTACCAACGCATGCTGGTTTGGGTGATTATGTGAGCTTGCAAGAGAAGATCGATCTTAATGTCAATCTGCTGGAGGATTATGTCGCCCAAAACCGTCAAAAGAATACGGATATTAAAACAGCACTCCTGCTAGAGTTGGATGCCATTTTAGAGAATAACGATATAGATGAGGCTTTTGAACAAATCAAAGGTCTCAAGTCGAGATGGATAAAAACGGGTAGTCCAGGAGAAGAAGTTAAGGAGGAGTTAGAGTCTAAGTTTAAGGCAGGGATGGATGCTTTTTTTGAAAAAAGAAACGCCTTTGACGAAGACAAAAAAGACCTACTCAACGCTAGAGTTGTCGAATACAAAGCCATTATTGCCAAGATAGAGGGCTTTATTAAAGCGAAGGATTTCTCCTCCTCATTGAGTGTTGTCAAATCTCTTCAGTCCGAATGGAAGGAGATAGGTAGAGTGCCAGAGGCGGAGTTCAAAGCGCTGAACGATCAATATTGGGAACTTTGTCAGCAGTATTTCGATCAAAAGAGATCTGTGCAAAAAGAGCAATCCAAAAATAAATCTAAGAGTAAAAAAGAGAGTCTAGCACAGCGTCAGAAGGTGATCAAGCAGATGGAAGAGGTTTTGCACGAAAGTTTGCGTGCAGATCAGGTTGCTAAAGTGAAACAGCTAGGTCAAGAATGGAAAAAGTGTGGTCCTTTATCTCGCAAGGATAATAGCGAGATACATGATCAGTATTTAAAGCTTTCTCGTGCTATACAAGAACGTCAGTTTGTTCTACAACTCACCAAAAAGAAGGTCAAGGATTTTAAATCCAAGGAGGATAAAGATAAACTTTACGCACTACAAAAAGTGATCAGAGACCTATTGAGAAGGGATGAAACAGAGCTGAGTTCGTTTCAGGAGAATTTGGAGAAGATGCATATCAACAAAGGGTCTTTTGTAGATATGTTGGAGGCTAAACTTCAGACGCAACAAGATAAGGTGACGACCAAACGTGAAATTCTGAAGGAAATTCAAGAGAAGATCAAAGAAGCTTAGTCTCAGATTATACATTCGTATTTTGTTAAGGTGACTCTTGTGTTTTTTTGATGTCTAGTGTATATTAAAAGAAATATAGTTGTTTATATTTTTCAGTATTGTTTGAAATGTCGTTTAAAAATATATTTTTGCAGACAAATTAAGAAACCACTAAAACAAGGGATTTAATATGTATTGGACATTAGAATTAGCGTCGTATTTGGAAGATGCTCCTTGGCCAGCTTCAAAAGATGAATTGATTGATTACTCTATCAGATCGGGAGCTCCTTTGGAAGTTGTTGAGAATTTACAAGAATTAGAGGATGATGGTCAGCCATTTGAAAATATTGAGGAGATATGGCCTGATTACCCTACAAAAGAAGATTTCTTTTTTAATGAGGACGAGTACTGATACAGTACCTACGTTTCTGATATAAGAATTGAATGCCTGATCTCACGATCAGGCATTATTTTTTTCTACTCTTTAGTATTGCTTCTGCTATCCAAATATCTTCTGGAGTCGTGATCTTGAGATTAGCGTAATCTCCTTCAACCAGATTGATTGTCTCTCCATAGTGCTCCAGTACACTTGCGTCATCGGTAAATTGGTCATGAGAGGCATGAGCGAAAGCGGCCTTGATCAATGAAATATTGAAAGTCTGAGGAGTTTGAATGGATACATATTCGGATCGGTTTACTGCATGGTTTTGATCAGTACTTACTCGTCGGAGCGAATCTTTTATAGCTACTGCTGCTGTAGCATTTCCATGTTTTTCTGCTTGATCAAACGTTCGTGCGATCACCGCTGATGAGATCAGCGGTCTTGCTCCGTCATGCACTGCTACGAGTCCTTTTGAGTCAATCACCGAGAGTCCGTTTCGGACAGATTCGAACCGTGAGCGCCCTCCATGAGTGATCTGATGAGGGGTGGTGAAACGATGTGTGTCAATGAGTTGTTGCCAGTATGTCACATGCTCCTTAGGTAGTACTACTGTTAGTGTTATGCTAGAGTCATAACTGTAGAATGCTTCAAGTGTGTGCATTAGTACTGGGCGATCTTCAAGGAGAAGAAACTGCTTAGGTGTACTGGCCTGCATACGGCTGCCGATACCTCCTGCTACGATGATGGCATGTTTTAGTAAGCTCATGAGTGGCAAATGAACAAAAAAAAGCTCCAAACTAATAGCTGGAGCTTTTATAAAGTTTTTACACTGTTATTAGATAATTAGCATGGCATCACCATAACTAAAGAACCTGTATTTCTCTTTGATCGCTACTTGATAAGCATCCATGATTAAATCATATCCACCAAATGCTGCTGCATTCATCAATAACGTTGATTCTGGGAGATGAAAATTGGTCAATAAAGACTTAACAATTTTCGGTTCGTATGGAGGGAATATGAATTTGTCCGTCCATCCCTCATTGGCCTTTAATCTGTCGCTGGCTGATACCGATGATTCTAGTGCACGTAGTACCGTTGTACCAATAGCACAAACGTTCTTTTTCGTGTCCAGTACATTATTGACGATGTCCGCTGTGGCCTCTGGTACTATGAAGTTTTCAGAATCCATTTTGTGCTTTGTGAGGTCTTCCACATCGACGGGTCTGAACGTTCCCAAACCTAAATGTAGGGTGATAGGGTTGACGTCTACGCCAGCTAGTTCGAGTCGTTTGAGAACTTGCATAGTGAAGTGAGCTCCTGCAGTAGGTGCAGCCACTGCGCCGACTTTGTCCGCATAGATTGTTTGGAATCTTTCACGATCTTCAGGCTCTGTCTTACGTGCGATCTCTTTAGGTAAAGGAGTTTCTCCTAACTCGTCGATCGTTTTGTAAAATTCCTCATCCGTACCGTCAAATAAGAAACGAATGGTTCTACCTCTAGAAGTAGTGTTGTCAATGACTTCTGCCACTAGGTCTCCTTCACCAAAGTATAGCTTGTTTCCAACTCTGATTTTTCGAGCAGGATCTACCAGTACATCCCATAGGTGTAGCTCTTTATTGAGTTCTCTTAGTAGGAATACTTCGATTTTAGCGCCAGTCTTTTCTTTGTTTCCGTATAGTCTTGCGGGAAAAACTTTTGTGTCATTAATTATGATGCTGTCTCCTTCGTTGAAGTAATCAATGAAGTCAGTGAAGACTTTGTGCTCTATTTTACCAGAGTCTTTATGAATCACCATCATTCTGGCTTCATCACGATTTTCGGTAGGGTATAGGGCTAGTAGTCCTGGAGGCAGGTCAAACTTAAATTCTGATAATTTCATTCGCTAAAATTTATTGGATTGGTACCCAGATTGAATATTCCTTGAGAAGAAAATAGAATCATTCAAATTGTGTGTTTAAACAAACGCAAACTACGTTCATCTTAAAAATGAGAGGGCAAAAATAGCAAATTAATTTGATGTTTTATAACACCGGTAGATTTAAAATACTCGATAAACAAAAAGGACTCGCTAGCGAGTCCTTTTTGTTTATCGGAGACAGATATCTGTCCTGTTTTTTTGATTATTCTGCAACAAGGCTGTCAGCCTCTTCTGTAGCCAAAGAGTCAGCTTCCATTTCTACAACTGTAGAGTCAGCTTCCATGGTTTCTTCAGGAGTAGTTTCTACTACTTCTACTTCCTCTTCAGTTACTTCTGCAGTTTCTGTTGAGCTACTTTTTGATTCACAAGATGCTGCTGCTAGTGTGAAGACAAATGCAATAATTAATAAATTAACGTTCTTCAAAATTTTCATTGGTAATAAGTTTTGATTTAAGTGCATGAAAGTATGTCCTTAAATCCGAATTGTCAAATCTTGATCTGTACTTTTTTAATATTTAATTTAATTATTCGGTAAAACAGTTCGGAATATGTGGTTACGCAGTTTAATCATTAAATTCATTCATCGTTTTCTGGGCTCCAATCGTGCAGAATGATAAGGCCATGTCTGCAGCTTTGTCAATTTTGAGTGGTAGGTCTATCATTTCATCTTTAGAGAAATTTGATAGTACATAGTCTGCTTGTTGGCCTTTGTGGAAATTATCTCCAATACCAAATTTGAGACGAGCATAGTTGTTACCACCTGTAGAGTCATCTATGCTTTTAAGGCCATTGTGACCTGCATTGCTGCCCTTTAGGCGCATGCGTAGGTTGCCGTAGGGTAGTGCTAGGTCGTCTAGTATAACGAGGACGTTTTCTTTGGGTATCTTTAGTTCCTGCATCCAGTAGTTGACCGCTTTGCCACTCAGGTTCATGTAGGTCGTCGGTTTAATGAGGTGGATCGTTCGTCCCTTATGTTTAATCTCTGTTTTGTTGGCTAGTTTGAGATGCTCGAAGGTGGTGCCTTTGTCATCAGCAAGTTTGTCCAGTACTAGAAAACCGATGTTGTGTCTGGTTAATTCATATTCTGGGCCGATGTTGCCTAGTCCGACGATTAAGTATTTCATGTATCAGAGTAGATTAATTTTTCTTTGAACCTGTAATTTAGTCAATGGTGTAAAAAAAAATCCTGTTCGGTGAGGAACAGGATTTGGTATTTTTAAAATGAAGTTTGAATTATGCTTCAGTAGTTTCCTCTTCACCTTCTTCACCTTCGTTAAGCTCACTTGCAGATTTACCTCTAAGTGCTCTTGGGATTTCAGCTACTGCGATAGATGCTTGCGGCGCATCTTGGATTTCGTAGTTTTCAGGAGTCAAGTCACCCACTTTAACTGCTTTACCGAATTCAAGCTTACTGATGTCAACATCAATGTGCTCAGGCATGTTTTTAGGCAAAGATTTGATAGAAAGAGTTCTTCTCTTTATGATCAAAGTACCACCGTTTTGAACTGCTGGAGATTGACCAGTGATATGTACTGGGATATCCATTTTGATGGTTGTACCTGCTGTCCACTTTAGGAAGTCTACATGTAGTAGTGTTTCACTTACTGGGTGGAACTGAAGATCTTGCATGATTGCGTCATACTCAGTACCTTCTACGTTCACTTTTACAAAGTGAGCCTCAGAGGTATAAACCAATTCTCTGAAAAGTATAGCTGGAGCATAAAAATGGGTCTGCTCACCTTCACCATAAACTACACATGGAACCATTCCTTCGTTGCGTAATTTTTTAGAGTCAGCTTTGCCGAGATTTGCTCTTTTATACCCTATAATCTCAATCGTTTTCATAATTATATATTTATTGTTCAAATAATTTGCTAATAGATTCGTGTCCATGGATTCTTTTGATTGCGTCAGCAAACAAAGGAGCCATACTGGCCACATGTATTTTGTCTGAGCTTCCTTTTAAAGGAATACTGTCAGTTACCACCAGTTCTTCTAGAGAAGAGTTGTCTACATTTTCATAGGCACTGCCAGACAGGATAGGGTGTGTACAAAAAGCTCTGACTGATTTAGCACCTTTCTCCTTGAGAAGATTTGCAGCTTTGGTCAAAGTACCTGCTGTATCGATGATGTCATCGACTAGGATTACATTCTTGTCTGTGACATCACCTATCACTTGCATAGAGGCCACTTCATTGGCTCTTTTTCTGTGTTTGTCACATACGACCATATCAGCCTTGAAGAACTTGGCAAACTCTCTCACTCTTTTTGTGCTTCCTACGTCAGGAGCGGCAAAAATGAGATTGTCAAGATTTAAGTTGTTGATGTATGGTACGAAGATCATGCCTGCGATGAGGTGGTCTACTGGGATGTCAAAAAATCCTTGGATTTGATCCGCATGAAGATCACATGTCATCAGTCTAGTCGCGCCAGCTGCTTGAACCAAATTGGCCATAAGCTTCGCTGCGATGGATACTCTTGGTTTGTCCTTTCGGTCTTGACGAGCATAGCCGTAGTAGGGGACGACCAAGTTGATAGTTTTAGCACTTGCTCTTTTGGCAGCATCTATCATCAGTAATAGCTCGATGATGTTGTCAGATGGCCCGTTAGTAGACTGAATTAGAAAAACGTCACAACCTCTAATAGACTCATCAAAGCTGTAATAAAGTTCTCCGTCACTAAATTTTCTTGAGGTGGATTTGCCTAAATCTTGACCGTAGTGCTTTGCGATTTTTTGGGCGAGGGCATCTGATCCAATACCTGCAAAGAGTTTGACTGATGATGACATTTTCTGGTGTTTAGTATTAAAAAAATCCCGGCATTAGAGCCGGGATTTTTCTGTTGGTCTACTAGGGCTCGAACCTAGACTCTTCTGGACCAAAACCAGACGTGTTGCCAGTTACACCATAGACCAATCATTTGCCCCTTGATTTGGGAGTACAAAAGTAGAATTTAGTTTCAATAAATCAAACTTTCATTGATAAAATTCACCTTAATTTTTACTCTTTTTTAGTTATGCTTTGATATCCAATCTTTTGCATTCATGAAAGCTTGAATCCATGGAGTCACTTGATCCTTTCTTTCTAAAGGGTAGTGTGCCCAGTTCCATGAGAAAATCGATCGTTCTAAGTGAGGCATCATTGCGAGATGTCTGCCGTCTTTGGAGTAAACACCGGCCACATCATAGTCTGACCCATTTGGGTTGGCAGGGTAGGCGCTGTAGTTGTATTTGAGACAGGTACTGTATTCGTTTTCTGCGAGTGGCAGCTCAAACTTTCCTTCCCCATGTGCTACTGCAATACCGAGACTGCTGCCAGACAGGTTGCCAAGCATGATGGAGTCATTGTCTGGGATATTGACGGATAGGAAGGTCGATTCGAATTTACCCGATTCATTGTGCTGCATTTTAGGATGGTTTTCCATTTCAGGGAAAATTAGTCCAAGCTCCATCATTAGCTGACACCCGTTGCATACGCCGAGGCTCATCGTGTCTGGTCGTGCATAAAAATTCTTGAGTGCTTTGTTGGCTTTCTCGTTGTGTAGAAATACTCCAGCCCAGCCTTTGGCCGATCCTAGTACGTCGGAGTTGGAAAACCCTCCTACAAATACGATCATGCTGACATCTGAGAGATCGTCTCTGCCAGTCATCAAATCGGTCATGTGTACGTCTTTGACATCAAAGCCTGCAAGATGTAGGGCGTATGCCATTTCTCTATCTCCGTTGACACCCTTCTCTCTAATGATGGCTGCTTTGATACCGCTAGACGTTTTTCTATGTTGATCTAAACCAAGGTCTGTAAGTTGTCCTTTAAAGTTTTCAGGAAAATTGTAGATGAGGGGCTGTACCTCATAGTTGTCAAAGCGGTCTTTGGCTAAGTAAGGCTTTGTTTGATGGGTGTCTAGCAGGTACGAAGTTCTCATCCAAGTGTCTCGTAGCTCGTCGATGTTTAGGTGAATTTCTTCTGCATCTGATTTGACAATGAAGCTGCGTTCGTGATTGATCTGCCCGAGTGTGATGTAGTCAAGACCTGAGGCAGAAATTGCTGCTTCTTCAATGTCTCGCACTTGTAGTACTACTGCAGGACTTTCACTAAATAGGACTTGGCTCATCGATTGATCAAATGAGGACAAGTCTACCGTTGCTCCACTGCATATTGCAGGGAAATGCATTTCTAATAAGGTTGTGATTAGCCCACCTGCAGATACATCATGACCTGCCAAAACGTGATTTTCTTTGATCAACTGCTGTATAGTTGCAAAGGTCTTGATGAAGTGTGTGGGTTCGGGTGAACCTGCTGGAGTGTTGCCTAGCGAGTTTTTGGTTTGAGCATAGCTAGAGCCGTCTAATGAGAATTTATTGTCGGATAAGGGGACGTAAATCAATGAAGTATTAGGAATCTCTTTGATGTCTGGAGTGACGGTTTGATTGATGTCGCTGACTTCTGCTACGCTGGAAATAATGACTGTACCTGGTGAGTCCACTGTTTTGCCATCGCTATACTTTTGTGTCATGGATAAGGAGTCTTTTCCTGTAGGGATGTTGATTCCCAGTGCAATGGCATAGTCGCTGACAGCTTTGACCGCATTGTATAGTCTTGTTTTTTCTCCTTCGGTCTTGGTAGGCCACATCCAGTTGGCGCTCAGGGATATTCCTTCAAATCCATATGTCTGTGGTGCGAATACCAGGTTGGTCAATGCTTTGGTGATGGCCAATTGAGAGCCTTTGACAGGATCACAGATGGCTGCTACGGGAGCGTGTCCTATAGAAGTCGCGATCCCTTTGTTGCTGGCAAAATCCATCGCCATGACTGCCACGTTGTTGAGAGGGAGTTGGATTTCTCCACAGGTTTGCTGTGTAGCGACGCGTCCTGTGACGGATCGATCGACTTTGTTGGTCAACCAGTCCTTACATGCTACTGCTTCGAGTTGTAGGAGATGGTTGAGGTCCGATTCGAAGGTTTCATTGCTTGCTGTGACCGCTTTGTACTTTTTGTTGAGCGTTTTGTCCTCTAAGATAGTTTTTGGCGAAGAGCCAAACATTTTGTCCAGTCCCCAATTGACTGCTGCTTTTTCTTTTCCTTCACGAGCAAAGGTGAACTGCATGTCTCCGGTAGCTTCTCCTACTTCGAAGAAAGGAGCTCTTTCGCGAGCAGAGATTTCTTTGAGTTTTGGGATGGCAGATGCAGGAAGTGCGAGTCCCATTCTCTCCTGTGATTCGTTTCCGATGATTTCTTTGTCCGAAAGGGTAGGGTCGCCCACAGGGAGTTTGTTGATGTCTATTTTTCCTCCCGAATCTTCGACGAGTTCAGATAGACAGTTGAGGTGACCTCCTGCTCCATGGTCATGTACAGAGTGTATTGGGTTGTCGTCACCCTCGACCATCGCACGGATGGCGTTGGAGACTCTTTTCTGCATTTCAGGGTTGGAACGTTGGATGGCGTTGAGCTCGATCGCATTGGCAAACTCACCCGTAGTGACCGAAGATACAGCACTACCTCCCATGCCGATGCGGTAGTTGTCACCTCCCATGATGACGATTTTGTCACCTGTCAGTACTTCTTTCTTTTGGGCGCTTTCTTTCTTGCCATAACCTACACCTCCAGCCATCATGATGACCTTGTCAAAACCTTGCGTTTCGTTGTTTTCTTCGTGCTCAAAGGTCAAAACACTACCACAGATGACTGGCTGACCAAATTTGTTACCGAAATCACTCGCGCCGTTGGATGCTTTGATGAGTATCTCTAGAGGAGTCTGGTAGAGCCAGTCTCTGGCTTGTATGTTGTTTTCCCAAGGCTTCTTGCCGTCGAGTCTTGGGTAGGATGTCATGTAGACGGCTGTGCCTGCGAGCGGGATGCTGCCTTGTCCACCCGCCATACGGTCTCTGATCTCTCCTCCCGATCCGGTGGCAGCACCGTTGAAGGGTTCTACGGTCGTTGGGAAATTGTGGGTTTCCGCTTTGAGCGAAATGACCGAATCAAAATCCTTGGTCTCGAAGTAGTCGGGTTTGTTTTGTGTCTTGGGAGCGAATTGCTGTACTCTCGGTCCTTCTATGAATGCAACGTTGTCCTTGTACGCCGATACGATTTTGCCTGGAGTGGCAGCAGATGTTTTCTTGATGAGTTTGAAGAGGGTGTCTTCTTTTTCTTCCCCATCGATGATGAACTTGCCATTGAATATCTTGTGACGGCAGTGCTCAGAGTTGACTTGTGAAAAGCCAAATACTTCACTGTCCGTTAGTTTGCGTCCGAGATCGGTCGCTACTCCTTCCAAGTAGGTGACTTCTTCGTCGCTCAGTGCTAGTCCTTCGGCTTGGTTGTAGGCGGAGATGTCGTCAATCTCTAGGATGTCTTCTGCGTCTTTGCTGATGATGAAAGTCGACTGATCTAATGTGTCGTATTTCTGGTTCAGCATGGGGTCAAAATTCCCTTCGGTGAAAAATTCCTCGATACGATAGATGCCTTCTATACCCATGTTTTGGGTGATCTCTACGGCGTTGGTGCTCCATGGAGTGAGCATTTCTTTTCTCGGTCCGATGAATGAGCCTGAGATGGAATCCACCTCCAAGTGCGTCGCTTCACCAAAAAGCCAGTTGAGCTTTTCTATGTCAGTGGATGATAGTTGAGATTGTGAACCTACGAGGTAGTAGGTGGAGTCATTTTTCTTGAATATTGAAATCATCTATGGAAGGACTTTAATAAGCCGCAAAAATAGAAGTATTTAGGGAATTTATGGAGTGATGGCTGTTGAATATTTGAAGACGGTGGTTTGACACTTGTAGGCTCTAATCACCAGAGGGTAGGTGGTGGGGGGCGTTATGGTCGTGGTGCAGAAGGTCTTGGATGAGAGGAGTGGCGTTCTGTACGAGTTTGTGGTGGCCGTAGGGAAGGATGTGTGTGTGGTTTTGCGGGATTTGGGCCAAGAATCTATGATGTGCCTGAGGAGCTATGATCCTGTCTTTTGTTCCGAAAATGAAGGTGATTGGTAGCGATTGGCTATGGATGAGTTGGAGCAATTCCTTTTGTGACATGCCAAAATATTTTAAGGCTGTCCATGTGTGGTAGACGAGGGTACGGTGTGTCGCAGATTGCAGTTGTGTACGAGCAAATTTGAAAAGAGAAGGGTTGAGGATGCCGATTGCTTCGAGGCGATTCATCATCCAGAAAAAGGACGTGGGGTGCGACATCCAATACCGAAAGAGCCGGCAGACCAAGGGTGCAGTGGCGAGTTGGTAGGAGAAGCGTTTGACAAGGCCGTCTGCTGCGACGAGGATTACCTGCTCGACCTGCGAGACGAAGCTGGATAATGTCGCCAGTGCAAATCGGCCGCCCATCGAATAGGCGAGAAGAGAGAATCGGTCAATCTGTAGTTCGCTGAGAAAGTCTGCGAATAGTTCTTTCCATTCGGGAGTGCGTAGGCGTCCTGGTGCATTGGGAGAACGACGACTGCCTCCATGATAAAAGAGGCGGATGGAGACCAAGGTGTGATTGGGTAGGTACTCTTCTAAGCAGGCAAAGCTGTCCGTATTTTGCCCAAAACCATGAAAGCAGATAAGTGTCTGGTTTCCAGTTCCAAAAGTCTGGTATTCTAATTGTGCCCCAGAGGCATGTGAGTAAATGGAAATGGGCATTTTCAAGTTTAATGAAAAAATAATGGAATAACCGAACCCTAAATCAAATCACACCGTAGAAACTCAGGAAACTTTTAGGAAGTCAGTAGTTTCCTAGGTTTCTTTGCCAAAATGATTTGTAAGATTCACGATAAGATAAAGGAAACAGCGGGACAGCTGTTTAGTAGATACGGAATTAGGAGCGTATCGATGGATGATATTGCCAGGGAGTTGTCTATATCCAAAAAGACAATCTATCAGAACTTTAAAGACAAGGATCAGATAGTGATGATGGGAGTGGAACAACACATCGAAAAGGAGAAGAAGGAGTTTGGAGAGGTGATGCGTGATGCAGAGAATGCTATCGATGAGATACTTCGTTTTTCGAAATGCCTGCGCAAGAATATTGCAGAGGTGAACCCGACGGTACTGTTTGATCTGAGGAAATTTCATCCTCAGGCTTGGGAAAAGTGGTTGAGTTTTAAGAACGACTTCATCAAAAGGACGGTGCTGTGTACCATTGAGCGAGGCAAGAAGGAGGGATTGTTTAGAGAGGAGATCAAGGCAGATATCTTGGCGACCTACCGAATAGAGACAATTGAGATGACTTTTGATCCGAAGATTTTTTCGACGGAGAAGTATGAATTTATAGAGCTGCAAATGGAGCTGCTGGAGCATTTTGTCAGAGGGATGCTGACCAGAAAAGGATACGATGTATACGAAGAATTGAATAACACCATAAATAATGAATAGGAATAAACGAACAAGTGTCACACTAGTACTGGTGATGTGGCTGCTATCTACTGCTGGATATGGCCAAGAACAACAAACGAGCTTCTCGCTGGAAGAAGCGGTCAATTTTGCTATTCTCAATAACCAAACTGCAAAAAATGCGAGGTTGGATATGGAGATCGCAGAGCGGCAGGTAGACGAGATCGTCTCGACAGGCTTGCCACAGGTCAATGCCAATGCGGATTTTACGTACAACTACAAGATTCAGGAGATGGTCTTGCCAGCGAATACTTTTGATCCTACGGCAGATCCTAATACTACGATTGCCACGGAGTTTGGGATTGATTACACCTCTACTTTTGGTTTGTCGGCGACTCAGATGATTTTTGATGGTTCGTTTATCGTCGGACTGGAGGCTGCCAAGACCTTTACAGAGCTTTCCAAAAAGGACAACATCAAGAACAACATCGATGTAGCAGAAGCAGTGTCCAAGGCCTACTTTGGTGTGTTGGTCAACCGGGAGCGTTTCGAACTTGTCAAAAGCAACTTTGCCCGGGTAGACTCTCTACTCAATGATACGCGCTTGCTGTACGAAAGTGGTATGGCAGAGAAGATAGACGTGAGTCGTGTCAAGGTGCAGTACAACAACTTGAAAGTAGAGTTGGACAACTATGAGGCAGTGGTGCATTTGACCGAGTCTTTGCTCAAATTTCAGATGGGCTTGCCCTCCAATGCTACCGTAGAGTTGACAGATGATATTCAGAGTATCAACTTTTTTGACTTCAGCCTAGCCAATAACTTTTCGTACGATCACCGGATCGAATATGCTCAGCTCAATGTGCGTCAAGATTTGAATGAACTAGATATCAAGAACGTCAGAGCACAATACTATCCCAAAGTTGATCTCTTTGCCAGCTACGGTCGCAATACAGGGAATACAGAGTTTAGTGGAGTGTTTACGGACCAGTGGTTTGGCGCGGGCGCAGTAGGGCTTCGGTTTAGTATGCCCGTTTTTGACGGCATGATGAAACGTCGACAAGTGCAGCAAAAGCAATTGGCAGCACGGCAAATCACCAATCAGTTTGAGTTGCTACAGTACAATATCGACTATGAGATCGAACAGGCAGAGGCCAATTACCGCAAGCAAGTAGAGAACATCGAAGCACAACGTGAAAATATGGGTCTCGCCCAGGAAGTCTATGACGTAGCAAAGATCAAATACGAAGAAGGTGTAGGGTCCAACATCGAAGTGATCGATGCAGATCGAGAATACAAAGAAGCACAAACCAATTTTTACAATGCTGTCTATGAGGCATTGATATCCAAAGTAGAATTACAAAAAGCATACGGAGTACTGCTATAACAACCGATGAACGATCCATATAAAAAATCAAAAATGAAGAATACTGTACTAATACTAACGGTCCTGTTCCTAGTCGTGGGATGTGGCAAGAACCAATCGGTCAGCGATCTGATAGAAGGTGCTGACGTAGAAAAAATCAGAGAAAGGAAGAACGAATTGTCTCTGCAGCAAAAAGAAATCGAAGCGGAGATTGCGTTGTTGGACGAGGCGATCATGGGGCAGTCTGAGGAGAAGTACTCGCTCATCACTACACTCCAAGCCAAGCAGCAGGAGTTCGTGCACTATGTGGAGTTACGTGGAGATGTCGCGACCAAGAAGAACGTATTGATCTACCCTGAAGTGTCAGGAGTGCTACTCAAAGTCTACGTCGAAGAAGGACAGTCTGTCAAAAAAGGGCAGTTGCTTGCGACGATCGACAATGGGGGAGCAGCGAGTCAGTTGCAACAGATGAAGACGCAACTGGAGCTCTCCAGAACGACCTACGAAAGACAAAAGAGACTTTGGGAACAAAAAATCGGGACGGAGATCCAGTACCTACAAGCTGAGTCTAACTATGAGGCGCAGAAAAAATCGGTGGAGCAGATGCAAAGCCAATTGGGGAAATTTAGAATCACTGCGCCGTTTTCGGGACTTATCGATGACGTGATCAAGGACGAAGGAACAGTGGTCGCTCCGACAGGCCCAGGTTCGGAGGTGTTCAGAATCATCAACCTCTCCGAGATGCGTATCGAGGTACCAGTGCCCGAAAACTTCATTGCGAGCATACACTCAGGGACCAAAGTGATCGTCTACTTCCCGGTATTGGATGAGACTGTAGAGTCAACCGTGAAGCAGACAGGGAATTTTATCAACCCAAACAACCGCTCGTTCAACGTGGAGATCCCTGTGCCCAATGACAACAAAAGTATCAAGCCAAACATGACGGCTCAGGTACGTATCAATGATTACTCTAGTCCCGAAGCTATTTTGATTGCACAGAGCGTGATTTCTGAAAATGCCGAAGGAGAACAGTACGTCTACGTGGCTACCGATATCACCAAAGAAAATGTAGCCATAGCGCAAAAGAGAATCATCACTACAGGAAAGACACAAGGAGACGATGTGGAAATCCTATCTGGAATCAAGGCAGGTGAAAACATCATCCAAGAAGGAGCTAGAAGTGTGAAAGACGGCCAGAAAGTTAAAATTCTAACAAGATAGTAGATGGATAATCAAGTCAATAATAAGAACAAAGAGTTTCGGTTGGCCTCATGGTCCATCGATAATCCATCAGTGATCTATGTGATGATTGGGATATTCTTTTTCATCGGCTTGTCGGCGTATTTCGACATGCCACGGGAGGATTTTCCAGAGATCATCGAGACCAAGATATATATCAGTACTCCCTATCCGGGAAATACTGCCGAAGATATAGAGCGGCTGATCACTGATCCTCTGGAGGATGAATTGAAAAACATCAGCAATGTGGTGGAGATCATCTCTACCTCACAAGAGGATTATTCGATCATCACTGTGGAGTTTGATGAGGAGATCACCGTGGAGTTGGCCAAGCAAAAGGTCAAGGACAAAGTTGATGGAGAGAAGGCCAACGAAGACTGGCCGCTGTTCAATGATGCCAAGGTAGAACCGAATGTGTTTGACCTGAACCTCTCAGAGGAAGTGGCAATCATGAATATCAACATCTCTGGAGACTATCCAGTAGATCGACTCAAGGAGTATGGTGAATACCTCGAAGATGAGATCGAAAATTTGCCCGAGATCAAAGGGGTAGATATCCGTGGGGCACAAGAGAAAGAAGTAGAAGTAGCGGTCGATATTTTCAAAATGATGGCTGCCAAGGTGAGTTTCGATGATGTACTCAATACCATTCGAAATGGAAACATGACGCTCTCTGCCGGGAATATCAAAACCAGTGGTCAGCGCCGTACCATTCGCATCATTGGTGAAATCGACAACCCTATGGAGTTGGAAAATTTCGTCGTGAAGACGGAGAAGAACTCACCCGTGTACCTAAAAGATGTGGCCAAAGTCAGTTTTAAAGAAGAAGATAAAACGACATATGCCCGTGAATTTGGTCACAGCGTAGTGATGCTAGATGTCAAAAAGCGTGCAGGAAAAAACATGATTCACGCAGCAGACGAAATCAAATTGATACTCCAAGATGCACGGGACAATTACTTTCCACATGACTTGACGGTCACTGTGTCGAACGATTCGGCTCCTCGTACGCTCAATCAAGTAGAGGACCTGGTCAACAACATCATATTTGGTATTCTACTAGTGGTTGTCGTACTGATGTTCTTCTTAGGTTTCCGCAATGCCTTGTTTGTCGGGTTTGCGATCCCTATGTCGATGTTCATGTCGTTCATGATCCTCAATCTCATGGGTTACACACTCAATACGATGATACTTTTTGGTCTCATCATGGGACTAGGGATGCTTGTTGATAACGGGATCGTGGTAGTCGAAAACGTCTACCGTCTGATGGAAGAAGAAGGAATGTCTCGAATCCAAGCGACCAAAGTGGGTATTGGAGAGATTGCCTTTCCGATCATCATATCTACTGCTACTACGGTGGCGGCTTTTGTTCCGCTCGGACTGTGGCCAGGGATATTTGGGCAGTTTATGAAGTACTTCCCGATTACCTTGTCAGTCGTATTGGGCTCGTCCCTATTTGTGGCGGTATTCATGAACTCCATGTTGGTTTCCAAGTTTATGGAAATAGGCGACAAAGAATTGAGCCTCAAGAGCCTCATTCGCTTGACGATTATTCTGGTTGGGTTTGGTACATTCATCATGATCGTGGGAGGTGATGCGCGTGGCTTGGGTACGCTGATGATATTCACGGCGATATTGTTTTGGGTCTACAAATATGCGATCAAGCGATTGGCGAATAAGTTTCAGAGAAGTGCGTTGGTCAAATTCGAGAATTTCTACGAAAAGCAACTGCTCAAAGCGGTAAGAGGAAACAATGTATACTGGTACTTCGGAGCAACTTTTATTTTGCTCATTGCTTCGTTCGTGTTTTTTGGGATGTCAGTAGGAGGAGGGAGAACCAAAATTGAGTTCTTCCCGGACAATGTGCCGAACCAGATCATCGTATACATCGAGTATCCTCAGGGTACAGCGATCGAAAAGACGAACCAGATCACCAAAGAGATAGAAGAGAAGATGTACTCTATCCTCAATGCCGAGGAGTACTTGGATGAAAATGGGGACAATTTCCTAGTGGAGTCTGCAGTCTCTCAGGTGGGCGAAGGAGCAGGAAATCCACAGACCGACGGTGGTTCAGCGGCAGAGATGCCTCACCGTGGCAAAATCACCGCTTCGATGCGTGAGTACAAGTACCGCCGAGGCAAAGATACGGAGGAGTTGAGACAGAAGGTCCAAGCAGGATTGACAGGGGTCTACCCTGGAGTAGCTATCTCTGTAGAGAAAGAGGCCTCTGGCCCACCTGCAGGATACCCGATCAATATCGAGATAGATGGCAAGGACTATGATGAGCTGATCGTCACTGCAGAGAAAATGAGGAATTTCATCAATGAGAAAAATATCGATGGGATAGAAGAACTCAAAATTGACGTAAACAAGGACAAGCCTTCGATGGTCGTAGATGTAGATCGTAAGAAAGCTGGAGAATTGGGCGTGGCAGTAGGCCAAGTAGGGAGTCAGTTGAGACGATCATTGTTCGGCGAGAAGGCTGGTGTCTACAAGAAATACGGCGATGACTATGATATCAATGTGCGCTTCAACGAGGATTTGAGATACAATACGAGTGCGTTGTTCAATCAGAACATCATCTTCAGAGATCAGTCTTCGGGACAGTTGAAAGAAGTGCCGCTATCGACCATAGCTTCGCATCGCAATACCTCTGCTTTCAGTGCGATCAAGCGTAGAGATACGCGTCGTGTGGTGACGGTATATTCTGGGTTGAAGCCGGGCTTTACTGATGCTGGTGCGATCGTGTCAGAGATTCGTGATGAAATGGCGAGTTTCACTGAGCTGCCTGAGGGGGTACGCATAGACTATACAGGACAGCTCGAGGAGCAAAACAAGCAAATGACCTTCTTGGTGGGGGCGTTCTTTACAGGGCTCGGATTGATTATGCTGATTTTGATTTTCCAATTCGGGGGTGTTTCCAAGCCAGCGATCATTATGGTTGCCATCTTTTTGAGTTTCATAGGCGTGTTTGGAGGATTGATCATCACGGGGTGGTCATTTGTGATCATGATGACCATGATGGGGATCATCTCTCTCGCAGGTATCGTGGTGAACAATGGCGTAGTGCTACTTGATTATACACAGCTGCTCATCGATAGGAGAAAGGACGAGCTGAACATGCCGAAGGAAGAATATCTCTCCAAAGCTGAAGTGAAGAAGGCAGTAGTCAAAGGTGGGAAAGCGAGGTTGCGCCCTGTATTGTTGACTGCCATCACGACCGTGCTTGGGTTGGTGCCATTGGCCATAGGACTCAATATTGACTTCTTTGCATTGTTTACGGAGTTCAATCCTCATATCTACATGGGAGGAGACAATGTGATCTTCTGGGGACCATTGGCTTGGACGGTGATCTTTGGTTTGATCGTAGCGACATTCTTGACACTGATCATTGTGCCGGTGTTGTTTACGATAGTCTATAGGATGAAATTCTGGTTTTACACGAGAAGAGTAAAGCGAGCGTAGATTTTAAAATTGATATAATGTAAAGCGAGGGACTCATGTCCTTCGCTTTTTTTATGTTCATTTTTGTCGAAAATGGGTCTAACGAGTGGTCTAGTTTAGCTTTTAGAAGCGGTTTATACTAGACTCAACTTAACTGTAAATGTAGTGCCCTTATTGGGTTCAGAGTCGCAACTTAGTTCTCCTCCGAGAAGACCAATGTACTTATCCACTATGGAGAGACCAAGACCTGTGGATCGTTCGCCTGCGGTTGCTTTTGCAGTCAGTACTTGGAATTTTTTAAACATATTCTGCTGATCCGAAGCGGTCATGCCGGGGCCTTCATCTGAAATGTTCGCAATGGCTAGGTGGTTTTGCGCAACTAGGTTTACATATACTTTTTTGCCGTGCGGTGAAAATTTAATGGCATTAGATAGGAGGTTTTCAAATACATGGAATAGGTATTGTTCGTCTCCCAAGACTGCTATTTCATTCGCCAAGTCAGTGACGATTTCAATTTTTTTGGATAACGCTTGGGTTTGATAGTTGCCTATGACATGGAGTAGAATCTGACTCAAGTTAATCCGTTCGAACTGTTCGGAAGTTTTCGATTCTATTTTTTCAATATCTAGTATCCGTGTGACCATTTTATTGAGACGACTAGACTCGGTAGCGATATGTTCGATCATTCGCAGTTGATCCGCATTTAGGTCTTCTTTACTCATTGTCAGGATTTGAGATAGCCCTGTGATATTATTGATCGGAGCTCTCAAGTCATGGGATAGGATGTGGATGAAGTTGTTTTTTTCCTCATCTCGACTAACGAGTTCTTCATTTCGCCGTGAGAGTAATATGTTTTGTTGCTCTATCATCTGGCGGTGTTTGGTTAGAATCTCATTTGCTTTAGATTTTACACGATTGCTATTGTAGAGGAAATAAGCGATGGTTAGAACCAGAACTATAGATATGAGTAGGATGTTTTGTACGTGATTTTGCTCTGCGGCTTGTTTTTCTTTTTCATCCAATTCATGATTTATGAATTTTTTCTCTTCTTGCAATAGTACTACGTCCTCATTTTCGCCTTCTGCGATAGAGTGGATTAGCTGGTTGACATCATCACCCAAGTACTTTCGTATCCCTTTTGTTTTTAGGATCTCAAATTCCTCACTAGAGAGGTATTCATTGAATGGGGTATGCCAGTCACTATTTATATTAAAAATGAGGCAATAGCCAAACCCTTTTTTTGATAAAAGATTTTGTCTTTTGATATTTTGGTTTTTATTGAGGGCCAAGATGTAACTCGGTAAATCTACGTAACCAAAGGTGTTTGCATTGGTAGCAATAGTCTGGATGATGTCATTGCTGGAGTTGATATGAGTGATGTTAAAGTCCACATTATGTTTGTCACGTAGCTCTCTCAGATAGATATCATAGGTAGTAGCTGGTACTGCTATGCCTTGATATTCACTGAACAGCGTAGAGAAGTCTTTTCTAGAGGTGAGGGTGGGAGCTTTTCGATTGGTAATGAATACTTGTATGTCAGGGAAATAGGGGGCTGAAAACTTCACTTCTTTTTCTCTTTCAGGGATTTTGGAGATGATGTCTAGCCCCAGGTCACCTATCTGCGAGCTGTCTCGGATGTAGGCATAGATTTCTCTGAAGTTGTTTTTTTTCTTCCAATTTAATTTAAGATTATAACCGTATTTATTCTGAAGGTAGTATTTGAAGCCTACCAGCATCTCGTACTCGAGCCCGCGTAACGTGCCATTTTCGTGAACGATTAAGAAGGGGTCAGTATTCCGGTAGTAGATCGTGATTTCGCCCTGTTCGTTTTTCTGAAAAGTCTCCCAAGATAGGTCTGACCCGCTCGACAAAAAGGAATACGCAATAAGGAAGGCAGTTAGCCAGATTATGTTTGGACTCTTTATCACGGTCTAAAGATATGTATTATGTCAAGGAAGATTTGTAATTAAGTCAAATTTTGAAACTACTATGAAGTATCTGTCTCTGCTTTTTTAAACTTTTTGATTATTTAGAGAATAATATTATATTTTTGTACTTTTAAAGGAAAGTGGGATTTGCTTTCATTCGATTATGAATCAACTATCAAAACAGATATTAGGTGCGTTTGATGAATGGAAAGAGGAACAAACCAAAAAGACAGAAATGATCGATCAGGCAAATAAAGAGACTAAGTCAAGTAAGCAGGTCAAGGATGTTAATGATTTCGATTTATACAATAAGATATATAATGAGAATATCCTATTGATGTATAAGGGAGCTATTACTTTCGACTTGGTGACTTCTGTGATAGAAACTTTGGATAGAAAGGTCGCTCAGGTAGAGTCTGACAAGAAGGTGCAAAAGCTGTTTTATAGCGCGGCTGTAGAAGTGGTTCATAATCTCTATCATCATATGGATGAGATCAAGGGGCAGTTCGAAGGAGTGTCAGAGCATGATGCTAAATCTGGATTGATTACTGTTTTAGCTAAAGAAAAATATTATAATATCCTTACGGGTAATTTTATTCCTACAAAAAATACTTACGACCTAAAAGCCAAAATCGATGAGGTCAATACGACGGATAAAGATGGATTGAGAGCGTTGTACAAGGAAACATTGAGTAATGGTCAGTTTTCGGATAAAGGTACGGCAGGGCTGGGGCTCATACAGTTGGCTCGTAAGACAGGAGAGAAACTCAATTATAAGTTTGATAAGGTCAATAGTGAATATTCTTATTTTACTTTTCAGATCAAAATTAATAGGGTGTAGGAATTAACAAAATAATAAACAAAAGGGGCTGAATTCTTGAATTCAGCCCCTTTTGTTTTAACACACACATGGTAAATGTGTTAAATGAATTCTACGTTTTTCAATTCTCCATTGTGGTAACTGGCGCAGCGCATAGCTTGGCGGAGGACGCCTGGTTTGAGCATGGATTTATTGAGTAGCATACGTACGCACTCTTGGATACCTTCTATGATAGAGGGATGAGGGTGGATCAGTTCTGCCAACTCCCCGATACCTTTTCCCATGGATATTAATAGCGCAACTGCTTCGATAGAGCTAGAGGCGTGTTCGCCGACTACTCGCATACCTAGTACCCTCATTTCTTCATCGTTAGATACAATGATTTTCATGAACCCATCAGTATTTCTCATTGCAATAGCGCGTGATATACAGCTATAATCTAAACAAACGACCTTGTAGGATATCCCTAGTTCGCGGGCTTTGACCTCATTGAGGCCTACGCCTGCGACTTCAGGTGCTAAGAACATGATCGTAGAGATGTTTTCGTAGATGAGCGGTCGTTCAGGTTCTCCAAATATTTTTTCGATGGCATAGCGGCCTTCTAGCTCTCCTACGTTTACCAATGCTATATCAGCAGTTATATCACCTACAGCGAAGATGTTTGGGATGGAGGTTTGGGTAAGGTCATCGATGATGCCCTTGTTGTCTTTGTTGATTTTGACCGATCCAGAGATTAGATTTTCGTAGTTAGGAACTCGACCTACTGATACGAGTGCTTTTTCTACATGGAAGATTTCTCTGGACCCATTGTTGTACTCCAGTGTGTAGACCACCATGCCGTTTTCAATTTTCATGTCCACGAGCTGAGAGTTGCGATGTATGAGTACTTCTTTGCTCTCCAGGTTGCTTTCTATGATGTCAACAATGTCCGAATCTTCAAAGGGAAGAATCCGGTTTCCTTTGTCTATCATGTGAACTTTGGTCTGTCCAAAGTTGGAGAAGATGGTAGCAAACTCACATCCAATCACTCCCGCACCGACGATTACGATACTTTTAGGGAAGCTTTTTAGGTTTTCGATACCATCACTGGTCAGAATGGTTTCTTCATCTATGGGTATGTTGTCGAGTTTTCTAGGTCGACTACCAGTGGCGAGTATGATATTGTCTGCCTCGATTTCTATATCTTCTCCTTCTAGTTTTTTGATAGATACGACCGTATTGCCGACCACTTTTCCGATTCCTTGTACATAGTGGAAATACTCCCCTTGACTGTTGAGATTGATGTTGTGCATGTGATGCTCGAGAAGGTCGCGGCGTTTGCCTACAGCTTTGTCTACTTCTGATTTGAGAATCTGAAAATTGTGGTCGGGACTAGGGACGTTGGTGGATTTGCAATGTACCCGAAGAGCGTAGGCTTCTCTGGATAACTCCCACCATGTTTTACTAGACAGTGCACCATTTTGTATTCCTGCACCACCTATTTTATTTTTTTCTATTAGAAGTACCTTTTTTTTGAAATCTACAGCTCTCATAGCCGCAGCGTATCCTGCTGGCCCTCCTCCAATTACACAGACATCATATTTCTCCATTCGAGTTGTTTGGTTTAGGTTGATAGATTGCTGGTTGAACTTAATATTAAGTAAATATTCCCAATTTCTGGAACGAAATTAGGGCTTATTGATTCCTGTCAGATCACACTAGGATTATTCTTATATTAGTTATTATTGTGGTTATAAACGTAGCCCGATTCATATGCTCGCAAGAAATATAGTAGCTCTTTTCCTTACCATTGTCTCTTTGGTTATACTCTATCCAGGGCTCACTTTTCCGATGTTGAACATTACTGTATCTACCGAACTACCTATATTAGGTAAGACCTATTTTCTTGACCAATCACAGAGTATTTTGCAAACCATTGATACGTTGTATAGTAGTAACAATCGTTTTGTAGCGATGTTGATTTTATTATTCAGTATTGTCGTGCCTATAGTCAAGGGTGTAGTAGTTGTTTCTGTCTTGCTGGTTAAGCAATTTGGACTGAAAATTAAACTATTCAAACTAGTCCATGCGATAGGTAAATGGTCCATGGCAGATGTCTTTGTTGTTGGGGTTTTTATGGCGTTTTTGTCTTCACAATCGAACGGTTTTATCGAGGCTGAACTGCTCAGTGGATTCTTCTATTTTTCTACGTATTGTTTACTTTCTCTATTGGCCATTCAGTTGGTTAAACTGCCCTTAGGAGAACCAAAATAGCGAGTCGTTGAACTAGGTATGTTTACGTAGTTTTTATGAAGGGGTAGATGCTTCAGTGTACGGATTATCAATAAAAGCTTATTCTAATATTAATATCTTCAACGAAAGTTTGATATTGTTGAAATTGTTAACACTTTTGAATCTCAATTATGTCCAGAGTGAAAAAGCTAAAGTTGAGAACAGATTATCGTTACGACTTTCACTTGATAGGAATAATTTCAAAATCCAAAGAATATACGGTTTCATGGGCTGTTAATCAAGCACTTGGGATCGTATTGAAAAAGGAATCGGATTTAGAAATAGAGATGAAAAATCAAGGTGTGATTCGTGTATCTAACTATCAGTTTGAAGACGATCTGTTGCGATACGCTCTATTGTCGAATGTCCTGATTCCCGGACCAACAGGGACCCAAAAACTACTTGTTCCGTCACTTGGAACTTTTGACTACTTATTGAAGATAGAGGAGTTTGAAGAAGCTTCGGATTTAAGTACTGTCTTTACCCAGCTGAGGAATGCAGCTAAAATAGATTCCTTGGTCAAGTTAGACGTCAATAAAATTAAGGAAAAGGAGAGTTTTTTATTTTAACTAAACAGTAATTGATGCAATCAAAAAGGGCAAAAATCATCGCTACTTTAGGGCCAGCGAGTGAAGACAAAGAAACGATCAAGAAACTCATTCATGCAGGAGCGGATGTTTTTAGATTGAACTTTTCACATGGCACTCACCAAGATCATTTGGAGAGAATCAATACGATCAATGAGGTCAACGAAGAGTTGGGAACTAATGTTTGTAAACTTCAGGATTTACAAGGTCCTAAGATTAGGATTGGTGAGATGGAGAATGGAGGAGCAGAAATTGTTTCTGGTCAGACCTTGACTATCATTACCGAGGATATCGTGGGTACTAGTGATAAGGTGAGTACGACGTACAAGCCACTTGCTACAGATGTATCTGAGGGTGATTTTATTTTGATTGATGATGGTAATCTTCAAGTAGAGGTTGTGTCTACTAATGGGTCGGAAGTAGTGACCAAGGTGATTCATGGTGGGGTTTTGAAATCGCGAAAAGGAATTAACCTACCAGATACGGCTATTTCATCTCCGTCATTGACTGAGAAGGATAGAGAGGATCTAGAGTTCGGTCTGGAGCACGATGTGGACTGGGTAGCGCTCTCATTCGTAAGAAATGCGAAGGATATCGAAGAGCTTCGTGAGATTATAACAAGCAAAGGAAAGACGACTAAGATCATCGCCAAAATCGAAAAACCAGAGGCTGTAGCAGATATCGATGAGATCATCGAGGCAACAGATGCGATCATGGTAGCGAGAGGTGATCTCGGGGTGGAAGTTCAGATGGAAGATGTACCTCCTATCCAAAAGAGCATTGTTAAAAAATGTAATAACCTAGGCAAGCCTGTGATCGTGGCGACTCAGATGCTAGAAAGTATGACTGATAACCCTAGACCTACAAGAGCAGAAGCCAATGATGTGGCTAATTCGATCTTTGATGGAGCGGATACTGTGATGCTGTCTGCAGAGTCAGCATCGGGTAAATTTCCTGTAGAGTCTGTACGTAGCATGGCGAAGTGTATCTCTGCGATAGAGAAAGCATCTGACGCCGTGTTCAACAAGCCATGGGAAGAGTCAGGTAGAACGGATTTAGGTGCTAGTAGCCTGTTGGTGAGCTCGGCATGTAGGCTGAGTAGAGCTGTAGGTGCTAAAGCGATCATCGGTATGACCAAGTCAGGTTACACAGGATTGAGTTTAGCGAAAAACAGACCTGAGGCTGATATCTATATCTTCACAGATGATAAGAGAGTATTGCACTCACTGAATCTAGTGTGGGGTATCAAAGTATACTACTATGATGCGCAGAAACCTATCGATGAGACATTCGATGATCTAGTAGCGATATTGAAAGAAAAAGGACATTTGGCAACAGGAGATACTTACGTGACTACTGCGGCTATGCCACTACACTGGCAGTCCAAAACGAACATGATGAAAGTAGATGTGGTAAAATAATTTACCGCATTTGATAGATTGCGAAAGCCAAATTTTATAGTTTTAAGCCGTTTTATTTTCACAAATAACCCACCGGCTTGATGCAACTTATAAAGTTTGGCTTTGCTTTTTTATCCCTTATAGTTTTCTCGTATTTTTCTGCTGTAGCTCAAGAGGATGAAGCTACCTATCTCAAAGCAAAAGAGTACTTTCAGGCTGGAGACTATACTTTTGCGATGGAGTATTTTCGCAAGGTGTCTGCTAACCCTAAATCCAGTGCGTACAAAATTTATGCTTCGTTCTACTATGCTTTGTCTGCCTATGAGGCGGGGGAGCTATATACGGCCAAATCCATGTGGCTACAGATGTCGCAGAAATATCCTAGTTGGCCAAATCAATCAGATGTTAATTACTGGTTATCGGAGGTTTACTTTCAAGAAGATGACTTAGCCAATGGTGTACTCTACGCCAAAAAATCTGGTTTGCCTGAAGGGGCAAAACTTATGTCGCAGCAGTTGGCTAAAATTGACAATGTAGAGCAGTTAGAAATTCTGCATTATCAGTTTCCTAACGACGAGCTTGTCGCTAAAGCACTTGCGACACGCATTGCATCAAAACCCGTGTCCTTCAGAAATAATGCGCTCCTAGATGGCGTTGTTGAAAAATTTGAGCTAAACCCAACAGAATTTGGGAGACCTGATATAGGAGAGAGCCAGCTTAAAGATACTTATCAAGTAGCGGTGCTGTTGCCGTTTATGTTTGATGGTTTGGATAATCCACGACGTACCGTTCGCAACAGGTTCGTCATGGATTTGTTTCATGGCATGAGAGAGGCTGCGGATAGGCTCAACCAAGATGGCAAGCGAGTAGAACTGTTAGCCTATGATACGAGGAGAGACTCTGCTGAGACGGCTAAGCTACTGATGATGCCAGAGATGAAAGGAATGGATTTGATCATCGGGCCATTATTTCCTATGCCTAGTAAACTAGTAGCTGATTTTAGCTTCCAAAATAAAATTAACATGATCAATCCGCTATCTACCAGTACGGAGGTGATCGGTAGCAATCCATTTTCTTTTCTGTTCAATTCCAGTATAGAGGCCAGAGCATTGACGGCTGCTCAGATAGCGATCGATAGTGTGAGCAATAAGAATGCGATGATCTTCTATGAAGACAACAAAAGAGATTCGCTGAGTGCCTATACTTATGCGCAGCGTATCATGGAGCATGGGTTCGAAGTAGTGATGCTGGAGCCTGTTCGTGATACGACAGTGAGAGCGACCTATGATTTGCTCACCGCAAAATATGAACGTAGATACAGTGAAGAGCAAAAGGATTCTATATTGAATGACGACCCCACGCGCATAATCAAACAGCGAAGATCTATCAAAGAGAAGGACGTAATTGATTATTATGAGGAATTCTTTAGAATAGCTCCAGACAGTATAGGTCATATCTATGTAGCGTCATCGGAGACTTTGATTGCTTCTAACTATATCAGCGCATTAGAGATTAGAGCAGATAGTACCAAAATTATTGGGCGTGGCGAATGGCGTGATTCGGAGACTTTGACACTGGAAGAAATGGAGCGTTTAGGCGTGTACTACATAGACCCTATGTTTGAAGAAATGACGAAACCGGCCTATATGGATTTCAGGAGAAATTACATGAGTCGATATAAGAAACTGCCTAGCCAGAATGTGATGATTGGGTATGACTTGATGACCCTAGTGGGCGATCTGATGATCAAATATGGTAATTATTTTCAGCAGGGTACAGTTGAAGAAGGTTTCGTGCCAGGACAGATTTTTATGGGCGTGTTATATGATACAAAAAATTATAATCAGTACGTTCCGGTGACGCAGTTTAGTGAGTCGGAACTCAGAATAGTAAATAAGCCAAGTGATGGAAAAAGGGAAGAGTAAAAGCGTATTTGCACAAGCACAATCAACAATACCAGGAGGAGTGAACTCTCCAGTGAGGGCATTTAGAGCAGTAGGGGGAGAGCCCGTCTTTATGGAATCTGCTTCTGGTGCGTATATGACAGATTTAGATGGCAATCAGTATATAGATCTCATCAATAGTTGGGGGCCTATGATTTTGGGTCATGGTAATACGCTGATATCTGATGCAGTCAAAGAGGCAGTTACTAAATCCTTGTCATTTGGAACACCGACTTATGCGGAGGTAGAGATGGCTGAGTTGATTTGTAGTATGGTACCGTCCATCGAAAAAGTGCGAATGGTTAACTCTGGTACTGAAGCGACTATGTCTGCGATTCGCGTGGCACGTGGTTATACCAAACGAGATAAAATCATAAAATTCGAAGGTTGTTATCATGGACACGGAGATTCATTTTTGATTGCGGCAGGGAGTGGGGCCGCTACTATGGGCGAACCAGATAGTCCTGGAGTGACACGTGGTACGGCTCAGGATACCTTGACGGTCGCTTACAATGATATGAAAGGACTGAAGGCTACAGTCGCCGAGAACAAAGACGAGGTTGCAGCGATTATCCTAGAGCCTGTAGCGGGAAATATGGGCTGTGTCACGCCTGTGGATGGCTATCTTCAAGCGATGAGGCAGCTATGTGATGAAGAAGGAATCGTACTCATATTTGACGAAGTGATGACAGGGTTTAGGTTAGCTCCAGGTGGCGCACAGGAATTATATGGTGTGACTCCTGATATGACGACTCTGGGTAAGATCATCGGTGGTGGAATGCCAGTAGGTGCTTATGGAGGGAAAACAGAAATCATGGACATGGTTTCTCCCAAAGGGCCAGTATATCAGGCTGGGACGCTTTCGGGCAACCCTGTAGCGATGGCTGCTGGTCTCCAGATGCTTCGCTTTCTCAACGAGAACCGGTCGTTATACCAGCAGCTAGAAAGTACACAGCAAAAAATCGTAGCAGGTTTCAAATCCAATATGGACAAGCTCGGGCTCAATTATAGCATCAATGCTGTGGGCTCTATGTTTAGCATTTTCTTTACGGATCAATCTGTGAAGGATTTTGAAACGGCTAAATCTAGTGATTTGGAGGTGTTTGGGAAGTATTTCAATGCAATGCTCGAACGTGGAGTGTATTTGGCACCATCACAGTATGAGACGTTGTTCTTGTCCACAGCCATCGGAGAGGCTGAAATCGAAAAGATCGTGACTTCTAATTATGAAGCACTGAAAGAAATTCATAGCTAAGCTGTTTGAGTCAGCTAGAAATAAATAGTTCAAACGAAGAAGATCAGCAGGATTTTGTCACCTATTTTGCTGATGTCATTATCCCTATTCCGCTACCTGGCACCTATACTTATAGAGTTCCCAGAGCCATGCAGGATTATCTCGTGCCAGGCTGTCGCGTCATCGTTCAATTCGGGCGAAAAAAGATATATACAGGCATCGTGTCAGCCGTACATACCCATGCACCTAAAGTGTATGAGGCCAAGCTAATCATAGAGTGCTTAGATACTAACCCATCGGTTAATGATTACCAACTGAAGTTGTTTTCATGGATGGCAGAGTATTATATGTGTACGGTCGGAGAAGTGCTCAATGCTGGATTGCCTAGTGGGCTTAAACTTAACAGCGAGTCATTTATTCAGCTCAATCCAGATTTTACTTCCACAGATGATGTTGTTTTTTCTGATCAGGAAAACAAAATACTGGATGCGTTAGAGACGAATGATCGCTTGTCATACGAGGATGTAGCTGCTGTTTTAGGAATCAAAATGATACATCCTGTACTCAAGGATTTGATCCAAAAAGGGCGAATTCTACTCTATGAACAAGTCAAAGACAAGTACAAGCCTAAACGGAAACGAATAATCGTATTGGATGATAAATATCTTGATGCTGAGCAAGAACTCCAAGCGCTTTTTGCTGACCTAGAAAAACGTCCAAAACAGCTCGATGTACTACTGAAGTATCTTAGTCAGATTGGGATGGATGGCAATCAGCGCAGCACTGTATCAGTAGACAAGTCTGTATTGACTGAGGCAGGTGTATCAGCTTCCGCACTGAAAACACTCTGCAAGAATGAAATTTTTCATGAGCATGAAGTGATCGTGTCGAGATTAGATTCTAGTGTGGGACGACCCAGTCATGAAGGGGTGCTTTCGGAGGGGCAGTTGGCTGCTTTGTCAGAGATTACTGAAGGTTTTCAGGCCAATAAGCCAGTGCTGCTTCATGGAGTCACGGGGAGTGGGAAAACTGAGATTTATATTGAGCTCATCAAACAGGCCATAGAGAGTGGAGGTCAGGTGCTCTATCTGTTGCCAGAGATCGCACTGACTACCCAGATCGTAGCTAGACTGCACAAAGTGTTCGGTAGTGAGCTGGGAATTTACCATTCTAAATACTCGGACAATGAGCGGGTGGAGATTTGGAATCAGGTCAACGAGGGTAAGGTGAATTTGGTAGCAGGTGTTCGTTCGTCGGTTTTTCTGCCTTTTCAGGAGCTCAATTTGATTATCATCGATGAGGAACATGAGTCCTCTTTCAAACAGTATGACCCTGCGCCGAGATATCACGCTAGAGATACCGCCATTTGGTTGGCAAATCTACATCAGGCCAATGTACTGCTAGGGACGGCTACCCCTTCGTTGGATAGCTATCAAAATGCACTGGATGGCAAATACCACTTGGTGGAACTATTGGAGCGATTTGGCTCAGGGAGTTTACCGAAGTTCAAGCTTGCCAATATTTTGACTTCTCGAAAGAACAAGCGTATGCAAGGTGATTTTACACCTGAGTTGATCGATGAAATCACTCAAGCATTGGAGCGAAAGGAGCAAGTGATTCTTTTTCAGAATCGAAGAGGTTATTCGCCTTACCTGATCTGCAATGATTGTAATCACGTGCCCAAGTGCCAGAGTTGTGATGTGAGCTTGACCTATCACATGCACTCGAACCATCTGGTGTGCCACTATTGTGGATTTAAAGATGCTGTGCCTGCTACCTGTGAGGCCTGTGGTTCTACTGCTATTCGCACCGTAGGCGTGGGGACAGAGAAGATCGAGGAGGATCTCAAGATTTTACTTCCTGAGGCACACATCCAGCGTATGGATCAAGATACGACACGTAGCAAGTATGCTTATCAAAACATTATTGATCGTTTTGAGAATGGGGAGACGGATATCCTAGTTGGGACACAAATGCTCAGCAAAGGGTTAGACTTTGATAATGTGTCATTGGTGGGGGTGTTTGATTATGATCGCATCGTTCACTTTCCCGATTTTCGATCTCATGAACGTGCCTTTCAGTTGATTACGCAGGTAAGTGGACGTGCCGGACGAAAGGATGACAAAGGATTGGTCGTGATTCAAACCGGAGAACCAGAGGGAGGACTTCTGCAGTTGATTTTGAGAGGGGATTATAAAGGGTTCTTCCAACAGGAGATTCTTGAGCGGTCTAGCTTTAATTACCCGCCTTTTTATCGGATGATCAAAATCGTGTTGAAGCATAAAGAGCAGCATGTTTTACAACAGGCAGCGATGGCTTATGTGGCTACATTGATGGCCGAATTAGGGAAGAAACGAGTGCTTGGTCCTCAGACGCCAGTAATAGGCCGCATCCGAAACCTCTATATTGAGGAAGTGTTTCTCAAGGTGGAGAAGAAAGGGGTGAGTATACAAAAGGTTAAAGAATTGGTGTATCGATTGAGCATTGACTTAAAGAAGAAGAAAGAATTTAATTCACTGCGTTTATATTTTGATGTAGACCCCGTTTAAAATACAATCATTGGTGTCATTGCTCGTTGGTAAATTGATGCCATGTGCATATTTTTGAGAAATGCACGCTAAATAACGTTGAACAAGAACAACAACAAATGAAACTAACAAAAACCTACCTGACCGTACTACTGCTATCGGTGGTATTCGTAGCAGGAGCACAAACCAAATATGATAAGAAGTTAGAGAAAGCGGATGAGGCCTATGAGTTAGGTCAATACGAATCTGCTCGTTCTGAAATCGAAAAAATAAAGAGTAAATCCACTAAGAAATTAGGAGCTAACAATGACTTTATGCCGATTGCCTTAATAAAGGAGGCTATGTACGATGTGGCATTGGGTAAGCTTGATAATATTGAAAATTCGGTATCCAAGGGACTGGAGTTGAGTGTGACTATCAATGGAGCTCATAGTGAGGTACATGCGTTATTACTTAAGGAAGCCACTGATGTGATGATACAGTATGGTAACTACGTGATAGCTAAAACATATCTAGATCAGGCGAGGGTTATTCTGGATGGAGCGGGAATGGATCCTGATTTGGCAGCCAGTATGGATGTTTTGGAAGCGCAGATTTTGGTAGGGAGAGGGTTTTATACGGCAGCCTTGTCTTTGATTGATGAGCGTATGCCGTTTTATCTCAAGAGATCATTGGACGAAGACGGTAGGCGAAAAGTAGTGAGAGAACGTAAGCGTGAGCTTGCCCGCATGATGATATTTAAGGGGAACGCTTACCGAAAAATGGGTAACTACCTCAGTGCTGATTCTTCTTTTGTTTATGCAGATCAATGGATTAAGAAAAATTTAGGCAGAGCAGATATTTTGTATTCCGAAAACCAATTTTGGAATACCTACCTATTGGAAGAAAATGGCTTGGAGATAGGGACCGTTGTAGACTTGTATGAAAAAGCATATTTCAATACGATTCGTAAGTATGCGCGTTCGCACTATGTCACGGTGATGATTCAAGAGCGTCTCATCAAAAGTTACATTAAAGATGGAAACAAGGGTAAACTAAGAACCCAAGAGGAGTTATTTACTAAGACCATCAAACAGGACTATGGTAAGAATAGTATGTATCGTCTGATGCTAGAGACCTTAGAGTATGATGTACTTATGGGGGGCAAGGATGTAGGTCTAGAACGTGATGTGGATAAGATTTTGAGTGGAGAGTCTCTCATTCCTCCATTTCATCCGAAAAGAATAGAGCTTTTGGTTTTTGCCAATAAGATTGCTGTAATCAACGGTAGAGTAGATAACTCACACGTATATCTGAAAAAAATTCTAGATATCAAAGAAGTACTGTACGGAAAGGAATCCCCAGAGTACAACCTATCCAAAGTGCACTTGGCAAACTTCTATGTTGACTACACAGAGAAATTTGATGAAGCACTGGAAATCTATAATACGAGCTGGGACGAAATCGTCAAAAAAGAAATCACAGAAGGGCATTTAGATTATGTAGATATTCTTGATCATCAGGCAATCTTCTATGAGGAGAATGATCAGTATGACAAAGCTTCAGAAATATTGGATATTGCGTTGGAGGCATCTAGACGTAAGTATGACGATCAAGATCCAAAGTATGCGTTGGAATTAGATAAGATTGCTAACCTGCAGTATAAGATTGGTGAGTATGAGGATGCAGAGAAGAATATTGACATTGCATTGGCAATTTTGAAAAATTCAGATACTGAGTTCTCACAATCGTATTATGCTCAGTCTTTGATTACGCATGCTACTTTACTTGCGATTAAAGGAGAGTATGATGATGCGGAGGACAATATCAACAAGTCAGAGACTTTACAAAAACATGGTGTGCGTACCGTGGAGACTTCTGGTATTGAGATTGAAGATGAGCTTTCAGAAGTATATTTGGATATCGGTAGGTATAGAGAGGCCCAAAAGCTCATCGAACAGGACCTTAAGAAAAAACAAACGCGATTTGGAGACGACTCTAGACATCTCAATGATCCATTGATCTTGAAAGCTCGTGTCAAAATGATCCTTGGAGATTATACTGTAGCGGAGCAACTCGCTCAAAGAGCAAATGATATTACGACTAATATCTTTGGTACTGAATCTTCTAAAGTGACACCAAGTTTGATGACACTTGCCAACATCAATACGCTCGTAGGGGACTATGAGACAGCCATTGATATCTTAGAAAAGGTTATTGAGATTAGAGAGAAACAGTTTGGTAGATCTCATATCGATGTAGCACGTGCTGTATCAGAACTCGCACTTGTTAAGTTCTATAACAACGAGCCTACTGACGAAGTAGAAGAGTTGTTCTTGAGAGCAGAGAAGATCATAGGTAGAAAATTAGGGGCTTCAAACCCGATTTATGCCACGATTTTGAAAAATCTGGCAGTTGTATATATCGCTGATGCTCGTTACAACGAGGCATTCTCGTTCTTGGATGAGGCTGAATCTATATGGAGCAAAAAAATAGGTGCACGAAACAATATTAATGCTGCTGCAATCAATATTCTCAAAGGGGATATTCACTATAGTAAAAGGGAGTATGGCAAGGCAGAAGACTATTACGAGTCAGCTAAGAAGCTTTATGTCAAATTCTTTAATAACAATCACCCGGAGTATGTCAAAGTGCAGTCTAAGCTGTCCAAGACTTATTTCATGCAAGGTGATGTGAAAAAAGCACAAGGCGCTTTGGAAGAAGTACTGGCGAACTATTCGACTTTTATCAAGGAGTATTTTCCTGCATTGAGTGAAAGAGAGAAGGCTAAGTTTTGGAATACTATTAAATCCGATTTTGAGTTTTATAACACTTTGGTCATTAACTACAATAGAAAAAATGGTGACATGATCGGCAACCTGTACAATAACGCCCTACTAACAAAGGCGTTGTTACTCAGTTCGTCAATTAAGATTCGTCAACGAATTTTAACTTCTAATGACGAAGAGCTTAAGGCAATTTATAAAGATTGGGAAGCCAAAAAGGATTTGTTGACAAAGGTGCTTTCCATGAGTACCGAACAGCTGATGCAAGCTGGCATAGATGGACAAGTACTACTCGGACAGGTAGAGGACTTGGAGGTACAACTCAGTGAGAAATCTGAAGATTTTAGTTCAAGTTTTGATAAGAAGGTAGTGACATGGGGTGATGTAAAAAATGCTTTGGGACCTAACGAAGTAGCTTTAGAAATGATTCGTTTCAGGGTGTTTGATCATACCTTTTCTACGGACTCTATCATGTATGCAGTCTTGTATGTGAAAAATGAAGGTAAGAAAAGTGCCCCAGGGTTGATTCTACTCAAGAACGGAAAAGATTTGGAGTCCAAGTATTTAAAATACTATCGAAACAGCATCAAGTACCGTGTAGACGATCCAAAGTCTTATGAAAATTTCTGGAAACCAATACAGGACGTAGTGGGTAACCCAGGTAGTATTTACTTATCAGCAGATGGTGTGTACAATCAGATCAATCTAGAAGCTATAAAATTAGAGGACGGGTCTTATGTACTGGACAGGTCGAATATTGTCTTGGTTAGTAATACGAAGGATTTATACCTAGACAAAGTGACCACACGACTGACACAGCAGGCTAATACTGCTACGATGTTTGGAGATCCACAATACTATGTCGCAACCCCTCCAGGAGAGTGGACGGGTAGAGCTTCTATGCGTGGTGGCAACCCTGATGTGGTTGATCGCTTAGTAGGTACGGCCAAAGAAATTGAAGGGTTAAAGGATATGCTGAGAAGTGACGGCTGGATTACAGAAGACTACATACAAGATGAGGCGACCGAACAAGCGGTTAAGAATATGGATAATCCTAGGATTTTTCACGTAGCGACTCATGGATTCTTCGCACCTAATGCGGACTTGTCTGCTGAGGATATCGCTATGAACGAAAATGCTGCGGCACAAAACCCATTGTTAAAAACAGGGCTATTGATGGCTGGTGCTGGTGATGTACTTAATGAGACCACCTCTAATTTCAATGTAGATGATGGGATACTTACGGCTTATGAGGCAATGAACCTGACCTTAGATAAGACTGATCTTGTGGTCTTGTCAGCCTGTGAGACTGGGTTAGGAGAGATAGAGGCTGGTGAGGGTGTATATGGTCTTCAAAGAGCTTTCTTGGTAGCAGGAGCTCGTACGATTATTATGTCACTGTTCAAGGTGTCTGATGAAGCCACGCAGAAGCTTATGGTTAAGTTTTATAACAAGTGGTTAGAGACGGGGGATAAACGTGAGTCTTTCATCTTTGCGAAGCAGGAGATAAAAGAGGAATACAAAGACCCGATTTTTTGGGGACCATTTATAATGATTGGATTGGATTGATCGAACAAGTGAAATTGAAAATCTATATAGTAACAGCCATCATTATGATGGCTGTTACTTTTTATAGTCATGCACAGTATGACTCGACTTATGTATTGAAGGAAATTTGTGTTGCTGATTGTGCCAAGGAGATTTTTGGGAGTAGAGAGGGGGGTACGCTGGGGGAATATGATGACATGTATTCCAAAAGAATACTTGATGTCAACATGGAGCTCAATTTGTATCTGATTGATATGGCAGAGAAAGGAAGCTTTTATGCGTCAGATACCATTAGTCGATATACCAACCAAGTGATGAGAGAACTAGCAAGTAATGCCAAACTAGAGGTATTTACAATGGGAGTTTTGATTGCTTGGGATTCAGAGGTCAATGCATTTAGCCCAGGTCAAGGCTCAGTGGTTCTCAACAATGGTTTATTGGCACAGTTGACTACTGAGGAGGAGTTGGCATTTGTGATCGCACATGAGTTAGCACATATAGAACTAGATCATGTACTGACCTCTATTAAAAACATAGAGCGTATCAAAGCGGAGATTCAAAATCTCCAAAAAGCGTATCGAAAGTCACTGTTGAAATATGATGTGTACACTCTTGCTTTGACAGATTTAAGAGAAGAATTTTATGAGATGGCCGAAAAGTATCGTGAGCAAGAATTGGCAGCAGATTCGTTAGGTTATTTGATATATAAGGAGACTTACGCAAACAAGACTGCACCTCTAGAACTGATTGAATTATTGGATATTGGCTCAAACGGAGGTATACTGTTAGGAGACAGACTTTTAGACGATTTGTACTTTGAAGAATATCCTTTACAAATAGATTGGCTCAAAGGGGACTTGAGCGTGTATGCTAGAGAGCCTGATCATCTAGGTTCTGGATTGTTTGAGGTTGGTAAGGTTAGTACACACCCGTTTAATGAGAAACGAATAGTAGCACTGAAACAGTTGATCGCGGAGGATGTTGAGGACGGGGGTAAGAGGTGTGAAGTTGGAGATAGTCTAGCAATGTTTAGCGAGCCTTCTTTGTTCGAAAATGTACATTCACTGTATAAGGCAAAATCTTTTGATAAGGCACTATATGCTGCTTTGCAGTTGAAGTCTATTTATCCTAATAATAGTTATCTAAGCCAAATGATAGGTCAGGTACTGTGGCAAGTGGCATTGACTAAAAAATCAGGGGAGTTTGATCGCTTTTTCAATCGCTGGACTTATTCCTATTCGGAAGAACTGAGACTAGTCAGTAATTTGGTTCGTAACATTGACTCAGAGCAAGCAATGTATTTGAGTTATCATTTTATGAAGCACAGCGGTAATTTTGATATTCATGATAGATCACACTATGAATTGCTGAGCGAACTATGCAAGGCTATGGGTAAGAAGGCAGAACACAAACAACTAAGGCAGCGTTACAAAGTGATGTTTTCCGAATCTTTGTAGTAGAGACTAAACCAACTCTTTCAAATCCACGGGAACGACTCTGGAGACACCCTGCTCCACCATGGTGACACCATAGATGACGTCAGTCGTAGACATGGTGCGTTTGTTGTGTGTCACGATGATGAACTGCGACTCGTTGGAGAAGTCACGGATGATATTGTTGAACTTGTCAATATTCGCATCATCTAGTGGCGCATCGACCTCATCGAATATACAGAAAGGAGCGGGTTTTAGCAGGTAGATCGCGAAGAGCAGGGAAGTAGCGGTTAGGGTTTTTTCTCCCCCAGAAAGTTGGTTGATGGATAAGGGACGCTTGCCTTTTGGCTTAGCGATGATCTCAATAGAAGATTCTAGTGGATTGTCGGGATCGGAGAGGAATAGGTCACATTGATCTTCGTCTGTAAATAGAGATCTAAATACCCGGATGAAATTCGCTTTGATGTTTTCAAAAGCCTCTGTAAAGGTCTCTTTGGCTACACTGTTGATTTCCTCTATGGTAGAGATTAGTGATTCTTTGGCTTTGAAGAGGTCTTCGCGCTGCGCAGTGATGAAGTCGTGACGCTCTTTGATCTCCTCGTAGGCTTCCATAGCCATCGGGTTGATAGGTCCCATGCCATCTAGTTTGTTCTTCAGTTTTTTGACCGTGTCTTTTAATTCCTCTTCGTCGAATCCCTCATATCGTTCATTTTTATCATCTTCATCTCCCTTGTCGATCAGCAGTTGGTCTATGTCTACATTGAATTCTACTGAGAGACGTTCCTTTATACCACTCAATTCCAGACGAGTTTCGTTGAGCTGACCTTGGATGCTCATGAGTTGCTCGTCGTTAGATTCACGCGTTCGTTGTACCTCACGAGAACCTTTTTCTACCTCATCTATTTTTTCACGCTCACCGTAGTAGGCCTTCTCAGCTTCTGTAACCCCCACTTCGATGCTTTCTTTCTCCTCATACATCTCGATGAGTTGGTCGTCGTTAGAGTCGGACTTTTCGATGAGTTGTCTGATTTCCTCATCGGTTTGTTTGAGGTCACTTTGGTTTTTTTCGATTCTTTCTTTGGCAGCTTGTAGGTTGGAGGCTTTGTGAGAGATCTCTTGTGCTATGCTGGATACTTTGTTTTGCTGCTGGTGAAAGAGTAGGTTCTCTTGGTTGAAAGCGGATGATTTTTCGTTCAACTGATCGTTGAATGTAGCAATCTCTTCTTTGAACGAACGGTTCTTGAGTTCTAGTTCTGAGAGGACTTGTTGCTCTGAGGTTTGTTTGGGTTCTATCTCAGCGATTTCATCTTGTAGGATGTTGATCTGCTCCAAGATGTCTTCACTCTTCATCGCATTCTCTGAGAGCAATTTGGAGAACTGTTCTTGTTTCGTGGTTAGCGAGATATACTCTTCATTGACCTTGTTGAGGTCATGTAGTACAGTTTCTAGGTCTTGTTCGTAGTTGTTCTCTCTGAGACGTTCTATGTCGGCAACTTTCTCTTTTAGATTTTGCTTGACTTCATCGAGCTTTTGTGTCAACTTCTTGATCGTGACGGATAGTTTTTCGAGATTTTTAGCCCGACCTATTTTCTTGCCTTCGAACAGTCCTATCGATCCACCTGACACACTGTAGTGTCTGTTGATCACCTTTCCACTTTTGGTGATCAGAACGGCATTTTTGTTGTCAACTTGACCTGTTTCGTTGTTGGTGATGTAGACATTGTCTAGGATGTGGCCAATTAGTTTTTTGTACTTCTGATCGTATTCTACCACTTCGGTAGCGGGTACCGCATCATGTAGTAGCTCAGATTGGGTAGGGCGGAAGTTGTCGAATCTGTCAAGGATAAAGAAATGTGCTTTGCCCTTCGCTGCATCACTGAGGATATTAATGGCTTTGAACGCTTCTGCTTCGGTTTCTACAATGTAGTAGTTCATGAAGGGCTCCAGATAGTTCTCTACTGTGATGCGGTACTCTTCAGGGCAGGTCAGTACATCGGATAGTAGGGGGGCATTTTTGCTCCATCCTTTTTCTTTCTTTAGGAATTTGATCGCCTCGGGAAAGCCTTCCAGATTGTCCACTAAGGACTTGGTTAGGTTGTATTCGTTTTGAGACGAATCCAGTTTTCTATTGACTTGCTGTAATTCCTCGCGGATGACTTCTATTGTCTTTTCCGAATGTTTGATGCGGTTTTTGAGTTCCTCATCTTTTGATTTGAGGTAGTCGTATTCTTCTTGTTTCTTTTTCTTCTCCGTTTCTACTTCGGTGATACTTTGCTCAAAGTCACGGAGATTTTCGGACCTAGAACTACTGTCGTTGGCTGCTTTTTCTAGCTCTTGTTTGAGAGAACTCATCTGGATATTTTTGATTTCCAGAGATTTGGTTAGCTGATAGACTTCTTCTTTTTTGAGTGAAAAATTGTTATTGAGTTCTTCTGCTTGTGCTTTTATCTCGGCATTCTTTTCTTTCTCCTGCTCATATTGGGTTTGCAGGTCATTGAGACGGTGATTGGTCTCGCTGAGGATTTTTTCTGCACTCTGCTTTTCGTTTTCTAAGCTAGATACTGAAAATGCAGCACGCTCGCTACTCTTTCGGTCCTGCTCTATGAGGTCTTTTAGATTGTCGCTTTTGTCATTGAGAAACCTTAGTCGCTCATTCTTGATTTTCTTTTCACTCTCGTAGCTTCTGATTTTTTGTACGTGTTCGTTGAGAGTTTTTTGACGTGTAGCGAGTAGTTTTTCCTTACTGATTAGTTCAGTCTTGGCTTGTTCTAGTTGTGCTTCTCGTTCGGATAGTTGTTTGTTGAGACTAATCTTTAGGTCATTGCAGGACTGAATCGCCGTATTGAGCTCGTTCAGTTTAGACTTTTGCAACTGGACAGTTTGTTTGGCTAGCTCGACGCTGTAGCCTTTATAGTCTTCCTTGATTTGGTAGTATTTCTGTGCTTGTTTGGCCTGACGCTCTAGTGATTTGAGGTTTTTGTCTATCTCATAGAGTAAATCCTCGACTCTTTCTAGGTCTGCATCCGTGTCACCAAGCTTTCGCATGGTTTCCTTTTTTCGGATTTTAAATTTTGAAATCCCTGCAGCCTCCTCAAAAAGACCTCTTCGTGAGTTGTCTTTGTCATTGAGAATGTTGTCGACCATGCCTAGTTCGATAATCGCATAGCTGTTCGATGCGATTCCTGTATCGAGAAATAGGCTTGTAATGTCCTTGAGTCGGCAGGTCACCCCATTGAGTTGATACTCGCTCTCACCAGATCGATAGTATCGTCGGGTAATAGTGACATTAGAGTATTCGGTAGGGAGGAGGTTTTTGGTGTTTTTGAACGAAAGAGAAACTTCCGCAAGTTGTGTTGCTTTTCTGTTTTTGGTCCCGTTGAAGATGATGTTTTCCATCTTTTCGGAGCGTAGGGATTTGACTTTTTGCTCCCCGAGTACCCACCTGATAGAGTCTACTACATTGGATTTTCCACAGCCATTTGGACCTACGATTCCAGTGATCCCTTCATCAAAATTAATGACAACTCGGTCACCAAAACTTTTGAAGCCTTTAATCTCTAATTTGGTTAATTGCATGTGGTTTTCGGAAATTCAGAATCGACAAATTTAAAATAATTCCTTAGATTTGATTCATGGATGATTCTAATATTTTGTATTACATCGTACTCGCCGTGATCTATATCATATCGCGTGTACTGAAGAAAAAAAAGCAAGACCAAACGACTGCTGAATCATCCACGGATGATACGGGTTCGGGTAGTCAGCAGACAGCTCAGTCACAGCCCACTTTCGAAGATTTATTCAAGCAAATTACGGGGGAGAGTTTTGGGACACCAAAGACTACTGAGCCTGTGACTCCTGTGGGCTATAGCGATGACATAGAGACAGAATATGACCCAACTCCAGAACCAGTGTTGGAAGACTATGTGTACAAGGAGGAAAGGACAAAACCAAGAGAGAAAATAGCAGATATCATTGACAAGAATCGTCGCGCCGAGAATTATGAAATCCGAGAAGATGAAGGAGATGAAGGAGATGCGATTCGCGAAATGCTCCAAGATGAAGACGGTCTACGTCGTGCCGTGATTGTTAGCGAAGTGTTTGGACGTAAATATTAAAGGTTTTTTTTAGCCTCTTGTGGTTAGGATATAAAAAAGGCAGCTCCATAGAGCTGCCTTAGTTTTTTGTAGTGATTTAGTTTAGAATGCTATCGTAGCTTCTAGTACAATGCCATTGAACTCAGCTCCTTGATATAGTGTACCGTCATAAGCTGCACCATCGTATGTTTGATTGACATATTCTAGTTTAGCCATTACATTCTGTGTCATGAACCATCCACCACCGATGTTGAATCTTGCGATTTCTTCATCTAATGCAGCATCTGTTTTGTTTCCTGTCACACTGTTATATCTACCCGCAGCATAGAACTGCTCTTTGCCTCCAAATCTATATAGTGCTTCAGCGCCCAGTTGTGTGTAGTTGCCTCCTATGTCACTGTTGCCATTGTTAGCGAGTTCATATACGCCAAAGAATTCAAAGCCTTTGAACTTAACGAATGGGTTGATTTGTATAGCGGTTTGATACCCAAACCCTGGATTGACACGGCCTGCAAAATCTCCACCGTCTAGTACTTTGAAGTAGTTAGCACCTGCTCGATCACCTCCATATATGTAGTCTCTGGTGCTTTTGTCAGAACTAGTATATAATGATCCTGTCAATCTGAACCGTAGATCGTCATTCATTTGCTTGTCATAGCCTACTTTTCCATAGAATACGAATCCATCATCTCCAGGGGTCGGACTTTGATTTAAGCGACCATTAGTGAACCCTACCACACCTAAGAAACCTGCATTCTGTACTGTAACTTCAGCAAAAGGCTCTGTAGTGAATGCATCCATTAAATAGTTGCCTACAAAAGGATTGAAAATAGTATTGGCATTGTCTGATCTTCGGAAGTGCGTGTCTCCGTAGTTGATGTCGTCCATACCAACTTTGATTGTGGTGTATTGCATTACACCTGCTAAGAAACCTGGTTTAACAAAGTCTAATTTATCGATTTGAATATAGCCTCCTTTGACATAGGCTTCTGTGTGGTGTCTTGAAGATAGGTATGTACGCATGTGCAATCTCAACCCATCATCCAACTGTACATCTAGGTTTAGATTGGCACTTGGTAAATTGAAATTATTAGATAGTTCAGTCAAAGAATCACCTGAGTTGGTTTGGCTTAAACCTTGGAATTGAAGGTTGAAGTCACCACCCACACGGACTTTGATTCCGTCAAATTGAACTGTGTCATCCTTGCTGGTCTCGAATACATTGATTCCACGTTGGTCGTTGTATCTATAATATTGCAAGTCGTTGCGCTGTGCGAATGTAAGCCCAGTGATGAACATGAGCGCAAAACTGAGCATGATGCTGATTTTATGATTTTTCATGATATTGGAATTAATAGGTTTATTAGTATTGAAATTTGATGTCGTATTTGATGGTTACCTCATCTCCGGTGATCAGTGAGCCGAACATGGCAGTTGGCGGCTCTATGCCATACTGTGTCATGTCTATTTTATTGGCTCCTTGTATATGGATTTGACTGTTGTTGTCAGAGATTACTTTTCCACTGATAGCGATTGTTTTGGTTTGACCTGCCAAGGCTAGTTTGCCAGAGCCAGTAACTTTTCCATCTGAAATCGTGAGTTGATCAGCTTGTAGTGTGATCTGAGGGTGATCCTCTTCTAGTAGTGCATCATAGGTTTTTCCATCCATGATTGATTTTCCACTTTTGATGGATTTGGTAACCATGGTTACTTTTAGGTTCTTGATGCTATTGCCATCCTTGTCTCCCCTGATGTCGAATGTATTGACTGTGGATTCCCAGTCATGTACGGTAGATGTACCGAAGATCGTGATGGAACTTTTTTCCTTGTTAAGTTTCAGCTGGGTTTGTCCAGCTAGTAAGGCTATCACAGCGAAAATGATTGTTGTTAATTTCATAAGAGCGGTTTTTTTTGAGTGAATCGTAATTCCTTTTCTTGAATTACTTATAGCAAATGTAGATAGCTGTCTAATCCAAAAACATGACGTAGGTCGTCTGATTAGATGATTTGGATTGGGTGTTTGCTTCCTAGGTGAGGCCTAATTCAACAATAGAACTAATGGATGAATAACCATTTGGTCTCCGTCGTATGTGAGAGAGAGTAAAAGAGTCTTTTGTTAAAAGGGAGTGGGTCTCAAGAATTGGAGACCAACGAAGTTATATAGTGGGGGATAGCAATTGTGATAAGGGCTAGGTGGAGGCCTATATATGAGTTAGCTAACAATCGTTTATTAACAAAAAAGACTGCCCAATAGACAGTCTTTTTTGTTAATAAGTTTTATATGAAATGGAGTTATACATCTTTTACGCGGAGGCAAAGTGCTGCGGCGATGATGAATGAAATCCCAGAGGTGAGCAGTGCAAAGACTGGATTGCCACCATAAATATACTTGACCATAGGGCCGCCGATGAGTGCGTTTAATATCTGAGGTAGTACAATGAAAAAGTTGAATATCCCGATGTATACGCCCATTTTTTTGGCGGGGATAGACCCAATCAATATGGCATAAGGCATGGCTAAGATACTCGCCCACGCTACACCGATACCGATCATGGCTAGTATGAGCCAGTTCTCGTTCGGAGCAAAATAGATAAATAGGAAACCCGCAGCACCGGTGAGCAGTGAGATGGCGTGTGTTTTGACGCGTCCTACCTTATTGGCAATCGCAGGGAGGAAGAAAGCATAAATGGCAGAAATACCGTTGTAAACTCCGAATAGTATCCCTACCCAGTCGCCTGCATTTTGATACTGAATAGAACTAGAGTCGCCTAAAGGCAACCCGTAGATGTGATGCGCAACGGCAGGTGTGGCATACACCCAGAGCCCAAATAGCCCAAACCAAGAGAAGAACTGAACGGAACTCAACTGCCGCATGACAGTGGGCATTTTCTTAAAGTCGGTGAAGATACTCATCAGTCCTTCGCTTTCTTCTGCTGTGATTTCCTCGTCTGAGGTGAATCGGTCCAGTTCCTCTGGTGAATATTCTCTAGTGGTGAAGATGGTGACGAGTATGCTGCCTACCAATACGATCGCACCGATCACAAAGGAGATAAGTAGGTTCATAGGAACTTCTCCTGCAGCAGTAGCATTGCTCACACCGAACCAGTTGGTCATGGCATAAGGTAGCCAAGAGCCGACGACTGCTCCGATACCAATGAGTACAGTCTGTATGCTAAAGCCGAGCGTTCGTTGATCGGAGGGCATCATATCTGCCACCAGTGCACGAAATGGCTCCATCGCAATATTGAATGAAGCATCCATAATCATCAGCATCCCAGCACCTACCCATAGCGCAGGCAACAGAGCGGTAAGCATACCGGCATTGGGAAGAAAGATCAGACCAAAGGCTGCTAGTAGTGCACCTGTCAAGAAAAACGGTTTCCTACGCCCCAGTTTGGTCCATGTACGGTCGCTGTAGTGACCGACGATGGGCTGAACGATCAAACCGGTGAGGGGTGCTACGATCCAAAACCAGGAGAGTTCGTGCACGTCTGCTCCAAAAATCTGAAGGATACGACTGGCATTGGCGTTTTGCAATGCAAACCCCATTTGGATTCCCAAAAAGCCAAAGCTTAGATTCCATACGTCCCAAAAGGACAACTTAGGCTTAGATAATTTTTCGTCTTTCGTCATGCTTGATTCAATTAGTGAAGATCAGGTATTGCCAAGGGTCGAGCGTTAGTGTTTCTGATGATAGCGTATAGTTCGTGCCCGTGAAGTAGTCTGCATAGTCGCCATATACACCTTCGTCGGTGAGCTGTAGGCTTTGTGGTTGATCGCTCATGTTGATGATCCCGATAACTTGATTGCCATCTTTGATTCTTTTGAAAGCATAAATGTTTTCGTCGGCGTTGATGCGCTCAGGTGGTGCACCAAAACCTCCATTCCAGAGGGCTGGATTGTCTTTCTTGAGCGAGAGGAGTTGTTTGTAGAAACGACTGAGTCCTTTTGGATCAGTCCAGTCGATACTGTCTTTCTCGAAAAATTCAAGGCGTTTGTCTAAACCTACTTCCTGTCCATTGTAGATCATGGGGAAGCCATAGGCTGAGAAGATGAATGTAGCAAAGGCTTTGTGTCCTTCACCATAGCGTTCGAAGACTGTGCCTGCCCACGAGTTTTCGTCATGGTTGGTCGTGATGGTCATACGAAATGCCTTGCGACCATATTTGGCTTGGTCTTTTTTTATAAAGTCGGCTATGTCATCAGCAGTTTTATGCCCCTTAGCTACATCTTCAGTTAGGTGTAGTAGTTCCCACGAGTAGGAGGCATGGAACATGCGGTGTAGACGTGGTTCGTCCCATTCGGCCAGCCAAAAGAGGTCTTTCATTGAGTTGAGTTGATCAGTAGCCTCTTCCCAGAAGTAAAGGGGGATTTCATGTGCAGCATGGTCACAACGGAAGCCATCGATATCGGCTTCTTTGATCCAAAATGCCATTTCCTCTATCATAGATTTTCGCGTGCCAGGATTGCGGTGGTCTAACAGTGCGATATCTGTCCAGTCTGCTTCGTAGGTGATGTTACCTAGGCTGTCTTTGGCGTAGTATTCAGGATGTGCTGCGATCCATGGATGATCCCATCCAGTGTGGTTGGGTACCCAGTCGAGGATGACGACCATACCCATGTCATGCGCTTGTTGGACGAGGGATTTGAAATCTGCCAAACTGCCAAATTCTGGATTGATGGCACTATAATCGGCGATGGCATAGTAGCTCCCCAGTGTTCCTTTTCGGTTTTTAAGGCTGATGGGTTGAACGGGCATGATCCAGAGCATTTCTACTCCGAGTTCTTTGAGACGAGGCAAATGCTGCGCAAATGCTTGGATGGTTCCTTCTGGTGTGGCTTGTCTGATGTTGACCTCATAGACTGCCATAGCAGCGGCACGTTCTGGGAAGGTGACTGTAGTGTCTTTGGTAGGAGTTGATGAGTCTGTAGTAGAGCTAGAGTTTTGTTGGCATGCTGCCAGCAAAACGAATAAGGCTATAATGTAGTTAATCTTGGTCTTCATGTCTGGTGTCTCAATCTGCTAAACAAAAGTTGCTGAGCCATGACTCAGCAGGTATAAAGAAATCTTGGTGATTGGACGTTGAAAACTAACCAATGATTAATAGTACTGTATTCAACGTCCAATCCTTATCCAAGATCGGGGTATTACTTTTTAGGAACTAAACTGATCGCTGCTCCTCCACCTGGTGACAAAGTGAGCGTCAGGTTTGAAGTAGAAGTTACTTCCATTTCTTTGATTTCATAAGCTGACGGATTGGTCTGGTAGTGCGTATCTGCCGCATCTCCATAAATAGTCGCTGTGTAGGTCGTATTCGGGTCTAGGAAGGCAAAAGAGATGTCTAAGTCTCTACCTTCTTCGTTGGTGATCGATCCGAGGAACCATCTGTCTCCGTTTCTTTCTTGTCTCGCTACGGTTACGTAAGCACCGATTTTGCCATTTAGTACTTTGGTGGTTTCCCAGTCTGTGACGACATCTTTGATGTACTGGAATGCTGGATGACCCTCATAGTTTTTTGGTAGATCGTTGGCCATTTGCATCGGAGCGTAGATCACAGTGTAGAGTGCTAGTTCCTTGCCTATCGTACTTTGTACTTGCTCAGAAGTCGTTGCTACTTCTAGATCGAAAACACCTGGTGTGTAGTCCATCGGTCCCGCGAGTAGTCTAGTGAAGGGTAGTACCGTCACGTGGCTTGTAGGATTACCGCCCATAGCATTGTATTCCTGACCTCTGGCACCTTCTCGGGAGACCATGTTAGGATAAGTTCTTCTTTTTCCTGTCGCTTTGATGGGCTCATGTGCCACGATCATGGTTTTGTACTTTACTCCCATATCGATCACACGCTGAAAGTGGTTGACGAAGTACTGCCCGTGGTGGTAGATACCTGTTTTTGGTAAGGTGTCACCATTTTCTACATAACCCGTTTTGACGGCTTTCATGCCGTATTTGTTGAGGAAGTTGTAGGCATCATCGAGTTGCTCTTCGTAGTTTTCGATATCGGCACCTGTCTCGTGGTGACCGATGATGTAGACACCACGGTCTGCGGCGTATTTGCTCAACGCGTCTACGTCATAGTCAGGGTAGGGTTTGGTGAATTCAAATTTGGTACCGCCACCCATCCAGTTGCCATCCCATCCGTAATTCCAGCCTTCGACGAGTACGCCTTTGAATCCATTGGCCGCTGCGAAATCGATGTATTTCTTGACATTCTCTGTGTTGGCTGCATGTTTTGGTCCCTGGTGCCAAGTCCCTACGTTGATGAACATCTCCCACCATACGCCGACGTATTTGCCTGGTTCTACCCACGATACATCACCTAGTTTGTTTGGCTCGTTTAGGTTGAGGATCATGTAGTTGGTCATGAGGTCTCCTGGTTGCTCACCGATTTGAACAGTTCTCCATGGTGTTGAGAATGGAGCTTTCAAATAAGCTTTGACAGGGTTGGTTTTGCTGTAAGGAACCAAGTCACACTTGAGAGAATTGTCGCCTTGGTTTTTGATCACCATACTAGGATAATCGTATAGCGCCGCCTCATGGAGGTGTAGGTAGAGATCGTTGGTCGTCTCTAGTGTAAAGGGGGTGTGCACTCTCTCGATCTCGCTGATGGGAGAATTGGTATAGATGTATTCGTAGCGGTTGCCTGCATAGGCAGGAATCCACCATGCACTATGATCGCCTGACATGTTGAACTCTGTGAGTTCGTCCATCACTTTGAATTCCTTGAGTGCGTCTTGGCTTGGGAACTCGTATCTCATTGCGATTCCTTCGTCAAATGCTCTGAAGATAACGTTCAGTTTTAGCCCTTCTGGGTTTTGGAGGTTGATCGTGAGTTCGTTATAGTTGTTTCGGATGAGTCGCTGTTCGCCCCATGGTTGCTCCCAAGTGTCGTCAAATGTATTGGTACTGGTAGACACGATGGTTAACCCTTCGTTGATGGCCATGCTATCGCCTAGAATGAAACCAAGTGCAGAGCTATCTATGACAGACTTGTTTTGGTAGCTGGAGTAGTAGGCAGGCTTACCTTCTTCGGTCAGATAGAAAGTGATCTTGGTGTTGTCGTTAGGAGAGCTTACCTCTGTCAAGGGGTTTTTCTGCTCTGGCTGGCAAGCAAATAACCCTGCTAGCAATGCGATAATAGCGATTCTTCTCATTGTTTATTTATTTCAAAAAAGTATAACCTGTTGAATTTTACTGGGCAGTTTGACTTTTTCTTTAGCCCCACTCATTCTTCTTGGTAGTATTTGTTCTGTTTTCTATGCTTAATTTAAAAACTATTGATCAGGTCAAGACCATGATATTTTGATTTCATTGATCCCTAGATTTATGTCTGTATAAGGTAGTTTCGGTATATAATAGTCACTAATGCTATCCCCCAATGGATCAAAATCTGTCAAAGGGCGAATGAATCGGTAGTCTTCTTGGCCAGTTTTTAGGGTATTCAATTCTTTCATGTCATATCCATGGAAGTATATTCTAGCCTTTGAAAATACGGACTTATAATCTCCTTTTGTTTGGGTTAGTGTCAGCGTCTTTTGTTTTGGGCTAAAATGCATGGTTCGTTGATGAAACCCTCCGCCTTCAAAATCATAGCTCGTACCATCGTCCTCATAGTATACAAAACTGTTGTCTGCTTCGCCATTATAGAGGTGGATTTCTAGTTGCTCATGAGGTGTTTCTTTGGTGGTACTGACTTTGGATTGCATGGGGATTATCGCAGATTCCTTGGCGAAAACAGGTAGTTTTTCGATAGGGCACTCTACGATGGTTTCTTTGCCTCCTTCGTAGTAGTTGTCTGTGAATAGGTCGTACCATTTCCCTTCTGGGAGGTAAATTTTTTCAATTACTTTTTGACTAGAAACAGGGGCTACCAAGATGGAATCTCCAAAAAGGAATTCGTTTTCATAAGCTTGATCGTAGACTTTCTCGTCATGTGTATAATCCATAGCGAGTGATCGATTGATCGGAATACCGCTCTCGGATGCTTCGTAGAACATGGCGTAGAGATAGGGCATCAGTCTGTATCGTAGATTGATGTAGTTTCTGGAGATTTCCTCCGTATGTTCGCCATATGCCCATGGCTCGCTGTCTCTGGTATTGACGTTAGAGTGTCCTCTGAAGAATGGCGTGAAGGCTCCCATGGAGATCCACCGAGCAAAGAGTTCTTCGGTGGCATTGCCTACGAATCCCCCTGTATCGAATCCTGCAAAAGGAATCCCAGATAGTCCCATGCTATTGAGCATGCGCATGCCTAGCAGCATGTGTTCGTCTGAGGCGACATTGTCACCTGTCCAGACGGCAGCATAGCGCTGTATTCCTGCGAAACCCGCACGAGTCAGGTTAAAGGGGCGCTTGCCATTTAAGTTTTCTTTGGCACCCTCAAAGGTGCTTTTGGCCATGAGCATCCCGTAGACGTTGCGGGCATTGCGCGTACTGGCACTGTCACCATCAAAATCAAATTCGATCAACTCAGGTAATGTTTGCCCCCAAGTGGCGATTTCGTTCATGTCGTTCCAGTAGCCTTCTATGCCAAGTGCTGTATAGGTTTTGAGCTGGTTTTGCCACCAGTCTCTCGCTTTTTGGCTCGTGAAATCTGGAAAATGGCACCACCCCGGCCAGACCTGCCCTTCGTAGTTGGTGCCGTCAGGGTATTTGATGAAGAGGTCTTGTTCTAGTCCATCCTCGTAAGCTTCATATCCTTTTTCGATTTTGATCCCAGGATCACACATCACGACTACTTCAAAGCCTAAGCTTTTCAGTTTGAGAATCATACTCTCTGGATCGGGAAATCTTTCACCGTCCCAAGTGAATATTTTGTACTTTTCCATGTAATGGATATCGAGTACGATGACATCTGCAGGGATTTCTTTGTCTCGAAAGTTCTGGGCAGTACTGAGCACCTCCTTGTCAGGATAGTAGCTGTAGCGGCACTGTTGGTAGCCTAGCGACCATTTGGGCGGCAAAGTCATTTTGCCAGTCAGCGTACTGTATGCAGATACAATCTGGGCTACACTGTCATCATGGATGAAAAAGTAGTCCATATCTCCTGCGTCTGCCGAAAAACTGGAAAATCGATTGTTGGATGCGCCGAAATTGAAATGAGTCTTGAAGGAATTGTTTAGGAAGATACCGTAGGATAGTCTGCTGTGTACACCTATATAAAAAGGGACGGAACAGTAGATCGGATCTGCCTCTGTGCCATAGCCGAAGTGATCTGTATTCCAGTTTTGGAAGCCCCAGCCGCGTTTGTTTAGTGGCCCAGTCTTTTCTCCTAAGCCTATGAATTTCTCCTCAGCTTGTAATTTTTTGTATGTAGTGACTTGCTCTCCTTGCCACGAAGTACCAAAAGCAGTATCGTCCTCGTTGAGGACATTTCCTTTCCTGTCAAGAAACCGGAAACGTAAAGGAGCTTTGCTGATTTCAAGCGAAATAAGTGAAGTGGATACTGTGATCGTATCGGTTTCTTCCTTGATTTGATGCAATGAGGGTTGTGCTTTGCTCACGACACTATACTTGAGTTCGTTGAACTCATCGTTTTGCGTGATTCTAACTCTGATGGTAGATGCAGAGTAGACCTGTACTTCGAACAGTTCTTGATCCGTCTTACCTACGAGCCCACATTCAGTAGTTTGATAGTTAGTCAGACTGCCCAATGCTGCGCTCCGTGATAGAGCCCGCTTCTCGCTTTTGTTTATAATCATGAGTCTATAGGGTTAACAAAAGCAGACAAGTGTTGATTTCAAGAAGGGAATAGTAATCTTTAAAAGCAAGGTAAAGCTAGAAATAGCCTATGTGTATTGCAAGGTGTTGCATGCAGAGGGTAGGGGTTTAAGTGGTTTTTTGACTGTTATATCACAGTTTTCATGCGAAATTATCGTTTGCAACCGTTTGCGGTGAAAAGCGAATTATTTTGAATATATCTAAGCTAAGGAGATGTTAAATCAAGGGTAATTCCAGATTTGAATCGATTGGACATCTCTTTTTGCACTAGATTTATCGAACCATTATTAGAATAAAACGTCACATCATGAATCAGTGGAAAGCATTATTATTTCTCATCAGTATAACTACTTTGTCAGCCTGTTCTGATCCACAGCCTATTGTATTAGAGTTCTCTAATGGGGAGATAGATTACTCTGGAAGGATTGATAGTACCAGCGGAGTTGCTGCCGATTTGTATTGGTCAGGCACTTCGATTAAGTTGGATTTTGAAGGAGAATCTATCTCTGCATTGATGCAGGATGAGAGAGGGGATAATTATTACAATGTCATTATTGATGAAGACAGTATGTATGTTTTGAGACCTGATACGACCAAAAAGTATTATCAGTTGGCGTCCGGTCTGTCTGGAGGGAAACATAGCGTTGAGTTGTTCAAAAGGACAGAATGGGACAGAGGGAAGACGATCTTTTATGGTCTCAAAATAGAGGGGGATGCGAAGGTGTTGCCTAAATCGAGGGAAGAGAAAAAGAAAATTGAGTTTTACGGTAACTCGATTACAGCGGGGTATGCTGTAGACGATTTCTCTGGGAAGGATCGTTCGGATAGTATTTTCACCAATCACTACTTGAGCTATGCGGCGATTACGGCTAGGCATTATGATGCTGAGCGTCATACGATTTGTAAGAGCGGTATAGGGATAACGATTAGTTGGTTTCCTATGATTATGCCTGAGATTTATGACAGAATCAATCCAGAGGATCCAAGTAGTTCATGGGATTTTTCACTGTATACCCCCGATTTGGTAGTGATTAATTTGCTACAAAATGACTCTTGGTTGGTGAATATGCCAGAGCGAGAGGAGTTCAAAACCAATTTTGGTGATACTGCTCCGACGGACGAATATCTGACGCAGGCGTATCAGGGTTTTGTGTCTCAGATCAGAGGACACTACCCTAGTGCAAGTATCATTTGTATGCTGGGTAATATGGATGCAACTCAAGAAGGATCGAAATGGCCTGGTGTTGTAGAAAGTGCTGTTGATGCGCTTCAGGACGAAAATATCTATACTTATTTTCAGCCTTTCAAAAATACAAGCGGTCATCCCTCGATCGAGGAGCAGCAGATCATGGCAGATGGATTGATACAGTTCATCGATGAGAATATTACTTGGTAGAAGGAGAGGTGAAGGAAGCCTATTTCTGTGTTGATAGCGTAGAGCCACGGACGATGATGTCGGTCTTTAGGACTTGATCCACAGGAGGTAAGTCTTCGTCTTTGGCCTCTAGTTCGAGTATCAATCGACGCGCTGCGGCTTTACCCATTTCTATTCCTGGCTGGGCGATAGAGGTGAGTTGTGGTTCGGTGAGCGAGGCGAATTGCCAGTTGCTAAACCCCATGATCGCGATATCTTCGGGGATTTTGAGTCCTGCATCTTTGATGGCTTTCATGGCACCATAGGCTGCCACGTCATTGTTGGCGAAGATTGCGTTGGGGCGTTCGGATAGTTTTAACAGTTCGTTGGTACAGCGGTATCCTTCTTCAAAATCCCCCTTGCCACAATACTGAACATAGCCTTCTTCAAAGTAGAGTTTATGTTTCTCTATGCCTCGTTTGTATCCTGCCAGACGCTGCTTGCTGATGTTGAGGTTTTGTGGACCTGCTAGATGTGCAATTCTTAGGTGATTTTCTATCACGAGGTGATCTACCGCCGACTCTGCACTTTCGAAATCATTGATGGTGATGGTGCTACAGTGGAGCTCGTCGGTGGGAACTCTGTCAAAAAACACCAATGGGATATTCTTTCGTTGTATTTCACGAAAGTGGTCAAAATTGGTCGTTTCCTTAGAATAGGAGATTAGCAGTCCGTCTACTCGGTGGGCCAATAATGCCTTGGTATCGATCACTTCTTTCTCATAATCTTCATTGGATTGACAAAACATAACTGTATAGCCTTTCTTATACGCTACCTCTTCTATACCTGAGATTACGGTCGAAAAGAAGAAGTGTACGATTTCAGGAATGATGACACCTATCGTATTGGTGCGTTTGCTCCTGAGACTCATGGCTATGGTATTGGGTTCATAGTCGAGCTTTTCGGCCAGTGCATTGACTAGGCGCTTTGTTTCAGGGCTGATGTCTGGATGATCTTTGAGTGCTCTCGAAACAGTAGAGGGCGATATGCCCAGTTCTTTGGCTAGATCCTTTATAGTGACGGCTGACTGTTTCATGGTATAGTTTAAATCACAATAATATCAGAGAATGTTCAATTATCAATTGTTGGGCATCCAGGTTTGGACTAGATGTAGTTAGTATTGAATATGTGGTTGTGTAAAAAGTACAATTTACGCTTATTAGTTTTGTATGTCCAAGAGATGTGTACTGAAAAAGGGTGTTTTTGAAAAATTCGTAAAAATTGTTGAAAATATTTTTTCACCGCAAACGTTTGCGGTTTCGGTTTCGGACGAAAAAGTGCTGTTCAGGACATTGAAAACTCTTGTTTGATAAAATATTATCGCTATAATTGGATGTTGACTAAAGTGAAGCATGTGTGAAGAAAGACTATCTCCCGCCCTTCATGATTAGTAATAACCTAATCTTTTGTTAAGAATTTTTTAATAATGCCATAAGTGAGATAAGTGTCGATTTCTAAGAAAGGATAAGTATTCTTTAAAAGCAGACTTAGAATAGTACAATTATTGAAAAACTTAATTATTTTAAAATCAAAGGTTATGAAAAACTATTACCTGTTTAATTTCAGGGGACTATTGGTTTTAGGCGCATTGCTGCTGACTACAGCGATACAAGTCTATGCACAAACCAAGGTCGTCACTGGAGTAATTAAAGATGCTGAGTTAGGAGATGCCCTCCCGGGTGTCAATGTCTTGATTCAGGGGACGCAAACTGGTACTGTATCCGATTTTGATGGGAGATATTCCATCTCTATTCCTTCGGACGAAACAGTTCTCGTATTTTCTTTTGTGGGATACCAATCTAAGGAGACTACTGTTGGATCGAGATCGAACATAGATGTAACCATGGACTATGATGTATCTGCACTCAATGAAATCGTCGTAATAGGATATGGAGAAGTTGAGAAGAAGGATGCTACAGGTTCTATCGTGGCACTGGGTAGTAAGGACTTCAACAAAGGAGCAATCTCTACACCACAAGAACTAATCGTAGGTAAAGTACCTGGTGTAGTGGTCACTACTGGAGGTGGTGCTGCGGGGACAGGTTCTACTATTAGAATTCGTGGTGGATCTTCTCTGAGAGCCAATAACGATCCGTTGATCGTAGTAGATGGAATGCCGCTAGAGAGTTCTGGTATATCTGGAATGGCCAACCCACTCGCGACCATCAACCCTAATGATATCGAAACTTTCACAGTACTCAAAGATGCTTCTGCGACCGCTATCTATGGGTCTAGAGCTTCTAATGGTGTGATTATCATCACTACTAAGTCAGGTGGAGGAGACAAACTCAAGTTCAGCTACAATGGCAATGTATCGATCGGTGTACCAGTTAAGACGCTAGATGTCTACAGCGGTGACGAATACAGAGCATTGATCCAAGATAGAATCACTAATCATGGATTGACGGACGTAGCGGATAATACGCTAGGTACTGCTAACACGAACTGGCAAGACGAAATCTATCAAAATGCGATTTCTACAGATCACAACTTAAGTGTATCTGGAGGAGGTGAGATATTGCCATATAGAGTGTCTGTGGGATATACCAATCAAGACGGTATACTCAAGAAGAACAATATGGAAAGAACCAGTTTGAACGTATTGTTGACGCCATCATTGCTCAACGATAACTTGAAACTGTCTATAAATGCCAAAGGATCCATCATCGAAAATGATTTTTCCAACCCAGATGCGATTGGTGCAGCGGTACAGTTCGATCCCACGCAACCGATCAAAAACGGAAATACGCGCTATGGCGGATACACCGCTTGGACCACTGACCCGAATGATATCAATAGCTTACCCATCACGATTGCAACGAGCAATCCAGTGGCACAGCTAGAGTATCGTGACAACAAGGCGACAGGTAAAAGAATGATCTTAGGTGGTAAAGCGGAGTACAGATTACCATTTGTAGATGGATTGAAAGCCACTGTCAACGTAGGGTATGACTATTTTAACTCCGTAGGGCATGATGTGATGGATACCTTGGCGTCATGGTCATACAGAGAGCCTAGCAATCAGGTGAAAAAATACGAGCAAACAAAGGAGAACTCTTTGTTAGATTTCTATCTCAACTATAACAAAGGGCTAGAGTCTATTGATAGTAAGATTGATCTGACTGGCGGGTACTCTTACCAGCATTTCTACAACGAGGGCTTTAGTAGCAACAGACCTGTTGCCATGACTGATGGTGTTTTTGAAGGAGCCAACAGAGATGATTATAAGAATGAATACTATTTGATCTCTTTCTTTGGTAGACTGAACTATACTTTCAAAGGTCGTTATCTTTTGACGGGTACGGTCAGACAAGATGGTTCGTCAAGATTCGGTGAAGACAACCGATGGGGGCTTTTCCCATCAGTAGCCTTTGCATGGCAGATCAAAGAAGAGAGCTTCTTGAGAGATGTAGATGCCTTGGAGACTTTGAAACTAAGAGTGGGCTGGGGACAGACAGGTCAGCAGGATATTGGGGATACCTACTATCCATATATCCCAACATATACGGGTAGTCAGACAGGGGCATACTATCAGTTTGGCAATAGCTTTTATCCTACGCAGCGACCAAACGCTTATGATGCCAATATCAAATGGGAAACGACTACCACGCAAAACATCGGATTGGACTTTGGGTTCCTAGATGGCCGAATCAGTGGTTCGGTGGATGTGTACCACAGAGAGACTGAGGATCTGATCAACGAAATTCCGATTGCGGCAGGGACTAACTTCAACAACTTCCTAGTGACTAACGTCGGTTCTTTGGTCAACCAAGGGGTGGAAGTAGCCTTGACAGGTGCGATTATTTCTACACCAGACTTGACATGGGAGCTATCTGGTAACCTGACATATAATGAGAACGAGATCACCAAGATGACACTCGTGGATGATCCGTCCTATACTGGAGCACCTACAGGCGGTATCAGTGGTGGTGAGAATAACAATATTCAAATCAACTCAGTGGGTAGACCGATCAATACTTTCTACATGTTCGAGCAGATCTATGATCAGAACGGCATGCCTATCGAAGGATTGTATGTTGACAAGACAGGAAATGGCGGAAATGTATCAGGGGATAACCTGAACAAGTATTACCTCCAAAATCCAGCACCAGAGTATTTGATAGGGATTTCTTCTCGTGTTAACTACAAAGGATTTGACTTCTCGTTTTCGGGAAGGTTGAACTTGAATAATTACGTGTACAATAACAACGCGTCTAATCTTGGTATCTACCAAAACCTCTACAACCAAGCAGGCTACAACGCCAACATCTTGACTGATGTAGAGAAGACGCAGTTTATGAGGGCACAGTATTGGTCAGATTTCTACCTAGAGAATGCTTCCTTCTTCAGAATGGATAACATCACCTTGGGGTACAGCTTTGAGAAGTTCTTCACGGACAAAGTCAATGGTAGAATATCCTTTACTGTCCAAAACGCATTTGTGATCACAGACTATACAGGATTGGATCCAGAAGTATCAGGAGGAATAGATAACAATCTCTATCCAAGACCAAGAACCTACATGGTAGGTCTAAATCTTAATTTCTAAGAATCGATTTAAAAGACAAAGAGATGAAAGAATCTAAAATAATATATACAGTAGTGCTTTTCGTAAGCATACTATTGGGTGGATGTGTGAATGACCTAGATGTCAGTCCGATCGATCCAGACGTCAATACGCCAAACAACGTGTTTGACAGTGAAGAAGCGTACAAAGAGGCATTGGCCAAGTTGTATGCCAGTTATGCTCTCAGTGGTCAACTAGGTAACGGTGGAGGAGATCCAGATATCTCTGGGATCGACGAGGGATTTGGTAACTACATTCGCCAGTATTGGAGTTTGCAGCAGTTGTCTACGGATGAAGCGATCATGGCATGGGATGATGCTACGATCAAGAATTTTCACTGGCAGACTTGGGCACCTAATGATACATTTATTGCAGCGATGTACTCTAGGATATTCTATACTGTGACCATCAGTAATGAATTCATTAGAAATGTAGATGCAGCCATAGGAGATGCGTCAGGGACGTTCAAGACGGACTTAGAAGCATACAAAGAAGAAGCGAGATTTATCAGAGCATTTTCTTATTGGCATGCGATCGATATGTTTGGCAATGTGCCTTTCGTGACCGAAGAGGATCTGCCAGGCGCTTTCTTTCCAGAGCGAATTTTGAGAGCAGATTTGTTCGATTATATAGAGACAGAATTATTAGACATAGAGTCTAAAATCACTGCAGTAGGTAACAATGAGTATGCACGTGCTGATCAAGGTGCAGTATGGATGCTGTTGGCTAAACTGTATTTGAATGCCGAAGTGTACACTGGTACAGAGAGAAATAGCGATGCACTGACTTATGTAGAGAAGATCATCGGTGGAGGTTACAGTTTGGAACCTGTATATGAGAACTTGTTTCGTGCGGATAACAACCTGAGCAACGAGATTATCTTCCCGATTGCTTTTGATGGACAGAATACACAGCAGTACGGTGGGATGACTTTTCTTCTCCACGCATCTGTAGGTGGCGATATGCCGCTCAACGGAATCGATGGTGGATGGGGTGGTATTCGTGCCATTCAAGACATGGTAGAGAAATTTGGCGTATCAGAGTCAGATTTTTCGACGGCTGACCCTGAGTTTACAGCCATCACGGACAAAAGAGGAATGTTCTACTACGATCCAGCGAGCTGGGAGTGGGACATCACCAATGTAGGTACTTTCACCCAAGGGATCGGTGTGACCAAGTTCAAGAATATCAGTTCGGATGGAGGAGAAGCGCCTAATGCACACCCTACTTTTGTGAGTACTGATTTGCCAGTATTTAGATTGGGAGATGCGTATTTGATGTACGCAGAGATCGTCGTAAGAGGCGGAGGTGGAGACATGGGGACCGCGGTAGGCTATGTAAATGACCTCAGAACGAGAGCGGGTGTAGGCTCTATCACTGCTGCAGATATGGATTTGGATTTCCTTTTGGATGAGCGATCTAGAGAGCTATACTGGGAAGGACACAGACGTACTGATTTGATTCGTTTCGGCGAGTTTACTGACGGTACAGAACACTGGGAGTGGAAAGGAAACGTTCAGTCTGGTGTAGCCACTGATGCTTATAGAGACCTTTTTCCTATCCCGTCCAATGACCTCAATGCCAATCCGAATTTGGAGCAAAACGATGGTTACCCGCAGTAAAGAAGTGGACGTGTCAGTTCGGCTGGCACGCTCATGCTATTCTTTATTATCAATCAAAGACTAAAAAGAAATAAGATGAAAAATTTTATATACATCACATTGACACTGTTGGTTGGCTTAGGGCTGGTGACAGGATGTGAACAAGAAGAGGCTAAAAAAGTAGTAGATCTATCTGGTGAAAATTCTGAAGCACCGATGATAGAGAATGCAGCGACAGGGTCAGCTGATCTTAGTATGGAGACGTCTGGTGACGTATTCGAAGTATTTAATTGGACGGCTGCTGACTATGGTCAAGCCGTGGCAGTAGGCTATGTCTTGAAAATAGATATAAACTCCGATTTCAGTACAGCAACCAATCTGATGACTACTGAAGAGTTGACCGCTAGTGTGACGATCAAGCAGATCAACGATGCTGCGATCCTATTGGGTGCAGTGACAGGAGAGGAGATCGATATCTATATTAGAGTCGTGTCTCAGATCAATGGCGTAGATGAGTCAGCGATCGCATCGTCTGATGTAGTGAGAACGGTGACGCCTTATGAGGTTATCATAGACTACCCAGCGATCTACGTGCCAGGGGCGTATCAAGGTTGGTCTCCAGGTGCAGAAAACGGGAGATTGTACTCTTATGACTTTGACGCAGTATACGAAGGAATCATTCGTGTCATCGACGCAGCTAATCCTACTGGAGATGTCAGTTTTAAGGTTACTCCTCAAGCTGATTGGTCACCTACTGCTTGGGGTGGTACATTGACTGCCGCAGGTACTGGGTACACTGGTGATCTTGATGCATCAGGTGGAGATTACTCAGTAGCGGCAGGCGTATATGCTTTTACCGTAGATACTGAAGGTATGACTATTGAGATGACCAAAGTTGATGATTGGGGTATTATAGGTGATGCCACTCCAGGTGGATGGGATAACGATACTGACTTGATCTACAACGGTCAACTCAAAGTGTGGGAAATCACAGTTGATTTAGTAGTAGGAGGCCTCAAAATTAGAGCCAACGATGAATGGGTCTCTGACTATGGAGATGACGATGCGGATGGTACGCTGAATGCAGGTGGAGCGAACATCTCTGTAACCGAAGCAGGCAGCTACACGCTACAGTTCGATTTGGAAGGCTTGACCTATACGATGACTAAAAACGAAGAATAGTTTATTGAGACTACCTCAGGATTCGTCCTGAGGTAGTTTTTTGCTTTTTAGTAGGCTGATGCCTGTCTTACCCCACTTATTACTAAGTCTTTGTCAATAGTTCTTAGTTCTCATTACAACTATACAATTATTAAAAAAACATTCCTATGAAGATTCGGCTCCTAGTCTTTCTGATGTGCATGACCACTTGGTGTTATGGACAGTTTACTACCGATCCTGCGATACCTATTGCCGACCAACCGATGACCTTGACCGTCGATGTGACGGGGACGCCACTGGCGGACTATACTGATGATATATGGCTATGGGCTTGGGTAGAGAATGCCACCGCAGATGCCGATGCACCGACCAATGTCAATCCTGCTACAGATGATCAGAGTGATGCACTAATGACCAGATCTGATTCAGATGCCAACGAGTACACGATTACGCTGACGCCTACCACTTTCTTTGGCAAAGAAGCCAGCGAAATAGAAGAAATGGGCTTTTTGCTCAAAGGCCGTGACTGGGCCAATGGACAAACGCCAGACTATGCTATAGAGATTGTCTCTAATCAGTTTGTAGTTAAAATAACTACGCCCAATACGAGTACACTGCTAGTGGATGCAGGAGAGACGGTATCCGTGGCAGCTTCTGCCAGTGCCGCTGCTACACTTACGCTAAAAGTAGATGGAGTAACTGAAACGACTGTATCCAGTGCTACCGAGTTGACTTATGATTTGACCGCTCTAGCTAGTGGTACTCATAGCGTGACTGTCATGGCTGACAATGGAAAAGACCAGTCTGCAGATGAATTTACCTACACGGTTCGTGGGGTGACTGTCGAGCAAGAAAGACCTACAGGAATAGTCGACGGGATCAACTATCACGCTGCTACAGATAAAGTAACCTTGTCGGTATGGGCGCCCCTCAAAAGTTCAGTTTACGTGGTGGGAGAGTTCACCGACTGGCAAGTAGATGCAGCCTTTCTGATGAAGAAAGACGGAGAGCATTTTTGGCTCGAAGTGGATGGCCTCACAGCTGGTAAAGCCTATGGCTTTCAGTATTTGGTAGATGAAACGATTTGGATAGCTGATCCTTATGCAGACATGATTTTGGATCCAGATGATGTCTGGATCACTGATGATTCCTATTCCGATCTGATAGATTATCCAGCGGGGGCGATGCATGACAACTGGTATGAAAACAGGGTAGCGGTCTTGGAGACAGGGCAGAGCGAGTATGTCTGGACTGATAGCAACTTCGAGCAGCCCGACAAAGAAGATTTGATTATCTATGAGTTATTGGTTCGAGATTTTCTCGGAGAGGAAAACATGAACTACCAAGCACTCATCGATACACTGGATTATATCCAAGGTTTAGGTGTCAATACCATCGAACTGATGCCGATCATGGAGTTCAATGGGAATGATAGCTGGGGCTACAACCCGACGTTTATGTTCGCTGTAGATAAAGCCTACGGTACAAAAAATGACCTAAAGGAATTTATCGACGAAGTACACGGTAGAGGCATGGCGGTCATACTAGACATGGTGATGAACCAAAACGATATTCCATCACCCTATGCTCAGATGTACTTTGACTATGATGCCTTTGCACCGACGGATGAGAATCCATGGTTCAACAGGGTACCAAAGCATCCTTACAACGTATTTGCTGATATCAACCATGAAAGCAGTTACACGCAGACATGGTTGGACTCGATCAATCACTATTGGATCAAGGAGTTTCATTTTGATGGCTATCGATTTGACCTATCCAAAGGCTTTACGCAAGTGGATTCTGGAGATGATGTAGCCAAGTGGGGCAACAAGGACGATAGCCGCATCGCGATTTTGAAGCGAATGGCTGACCAGATTTGGGCGCATTCGCCGGATGCCTATGTGATCCTAGAGCACTTTGGTGACAATGACGAAGAGACGATTCTTGCAGACTATGGCATGATGCTTTGGGGCAATAGTCATGGAGATTTTAAAGAGGCGAATCTGGGCTATGCCAGTGGTAAGTCAGTAGAATGGGCTTATGCTGGTACACGGGGTTGGCAAGACAATCATGTGGTCGCTTACATGGAAAGTCATGACGAGGAGCGCCAGATGTTTGATATGCTAACCTATGGTAGCAGTGATGGCAACTACAGTACACGTGACTTGAAAAGCGCGGCAGATAGACTCAAAATGTCAGCGACGTTTTTCTTCAACATCCCTGGGCCAAAGATGCTGTGGCAGTGGGGCGAGTATGGTTATGACATCTCGATCGAAGAAAACGGCAGGACAGGTAGAAAACCTGCCCATTGGGAATATTTAGAAGAGGCCAATAAAGCGAGTGTCTATCAAACTTACAAGGAAGTACTGGCACTCAAGGATCGTTATCATGTCTTTGCAGATGGAGACTTTACTTGGCAGCCAGATGGAGAACTTAAGACCATTCACCTGTCCAACGCCGATACGAGTGTGGTGATCCTGACTAATTATGGGTTGAAATCTCAGTCTATCGCTCCGGAGTTCCAGCATACAGGTACGTGGTACGATTTTTTTACGGGAGAAGAACTAGAGATAGATAATCTCAATATTGAATTGATCTTTGATCCAGGAGAGTATCACATCTATACCGATCACAAACTACATACACCGGATATCGATGTAGTATTAGGTGTAGCAAGCGTGGGTAACGAAGGGATGGAGGTGTATCCAAACCCATCGAGCAACCAATTCAAAGTGGACTTAGGATCGTCAGGCTGGAATCAGTCAGCGGTCAACTGGTCACTTATCGATATCTTAGGCAGGACAGCGTTAGCAGGCAGCGGGCAGGTGCAAGACCTTTCTATCCCTGTGCAGCAGATTCGTAGCGGAGTGTACACACTACGGGTGTCGCAGGGTACACATGTGCTACAGCGTAAAGTCATTGTACAATAAATCCATAAGCCAAAATCTATCATGATGAAATTTCAATCCGCAATCAATATTGGTCTTTCTGCTCTAATTCTCTTATTTTCTTGTCAACAAACGGATCAGAAAATGCCAGAGACCATGAAGCAAAAAGAAGACTACAACAACGCAGTATTCTACGAAATATTTGTGCAGTCCTTTGCCGACTCTAATGGTGATGGGATCGGAGACATCCCAGGGATGACTGCCAAGCTGGATTATCTAGACGACCTTGGGGTCAATGCGATATGGCTCATGCCTATGTCACCTTCGCCGAGCTATCACAAGTATGACGTGATAGACTATGTAGGAATACATCCAGATTACGGGACGATGGAGGATTTTAAGGTTTTTATCAAAGAAGCACACGCAAGAGACATTCGTGTGGTGATGGATTTTGTGATCAATCACAGTTCGTCCGAGCACCCGTGGTTTTTGGATTCCAAAACAGGAAAGGATGCCAAGTATAGAGACTACTATGTGTGGGCTGACAAGGATTCTATCGCAGAACAGATCGCCAAGAAAGAGACTTCTTTTGACTCTGATAATATTCGCCAATGGCACCCCGTTACGGAGGAGGATACCGTTTCGGAGCATTATTATGGATTCTTCTACGGAGGGATGCCAGACTTCAACTACGATAACCCTGCGGTTCGCAAGGAGTTTTATGATGCAGGTAAGTTTTGGTTGGAAGAGATTGGTGTAGATGGCTTTAGACTGGACGCAGCAAAGCATATTTATCCAGACGATAGAGCGGAGGATAGCCATGCGTTTTGGAAGGAATTTAAGTCCGAAATGGAAAAGGCCAACCCAGATGTCTATCTCATCGGGGAAGTTTGGTCAGATGCCAAAAATGCCTCGCCTTATGCAGCAGGTTTTACTTCTCTGTTCAACTTTGACCGTGCCTTTAGTATTCTCGAATCGATCAATGCAGGAGAGCAAAAAGCAGCGCAGATCGCTGGTCATGGCTATGAGATGAATGCGGATGTACACATGGCTGATGTCATCAACGAGTCGCTACCATGGTTCAAGAACTACAACAAGGATTTCATTGAAGCGAGTTTCTTGAGCAATCATGACCAAAACCGCGTGGGTTCTGTGTTGGGAGGAGATAAGGAGAAGATTAAACTTTCTGCAGCGATCTTGATGACACTACCGGGTACACCCTATATCTACTATGGCGAGGAACTAGGGATGCTAGGGATGAAGCCAGACGAGAACATCCGAGAGCCTATGCTGTGGGATGTGAAAGCCAAAGATAGCTACCGTACGACATGGATGACGCCAGCGTATAGCACAGAGAAGACGGTCACGCCAGCTTATATACAGCAGAAGGATTCCCAGTCGATCTACTCGGTGTACAAGGAACTGATAGCACTAAAGGAGACTGATTTATTCTCAAAAGGGGATATCAAGAAAGTGGAGACAGAAGATAACGCGGTATTGGCTTTTGAAAGAAACTACGAAGAAGAGAAAGCTATCGTCTATCACAATCTATCTGCAAAACCCGTAACTCTTCCCTACGATGCAGTAGGGTATGAGGTAACGTGGAGCAACGGAAAGACAGATGTCAGTAGCGAAGGAATACAGTTAGGAGCTAGAGCGAGTGTAGTGCTCATCAAATGATATATAGTAATTAGTCTAAGTTTTGAGCCACCCAGACGGGTGGCTTTTTTATTGGTCCTGTATTGAAAAAGGGTTGTAGCAGTTAGCCATTTAATCATAATGAAACCTACACTTGGCTATATGAATTTCATCATCTTTTACTTGATAGATGAGTCTATGCTCACCATCAATGCGTCTTGACCAAAACCCTTGAAAATTATGTTTTAGTGGCTCTGGTTTCCCAATTCCAGTATAAGGCTCACGAGAAATAGCTTTTAGTAAATCATTTATTTTCTTGACGTATTTTTTGTTCGTTTTCTGCCAATACAAATAGTCTTCCCAAGATTCGTCTACGAAAATGAATTTCATTAGGACAAGAGGTCTTTTTCAAAGGAATCTTTACTTTTTAATTTTTCAATTGCTGAATCCAGTCGCTTCTTATTGGTAACGGATGACATTTCATGTTGCGTCGCACACAAGGAATTATATTCGTCCAGTGACATAACGACGATCCCACTGTCTTTGCCTCGATTTATAATCAAAGTTTCAAAATTATCAATGACACTATCCACGTAGTGTTTTATGTTTTTTCTAAAATCTGATAATGTAGCTATTAACATGATTTTTATATTTGGTACGTTATTATGTACAATAATAGGTGTGTAATAATGAAATTCAAAATAGTATTCATCAGTTTGTGTCGGTAAACCGAACACTCGACTATTCTCAAAGGTTAGCGATTCCATATATTAGGAGATTTTAACTATTCTGGATCTCCGAATAGGGATGCGATTTTTGTTACCATGTCCTCACCATGGATGTCCTTGGCGATGATGATGCCTTCTTGGTTGATCAGGAAGTTTTTGGGTAGTGCCGTGACTGAGTAGTCTTGGCTGCTTTGCGTTTGGTAGCCTTTGATATTGGAGACGTTGACCCAGTTGCGGTTGTCTTTGTCGAGCGCTTTGACCCACGCCTTCTTGTTGTGCTCCATCGCTACGCCGTAGATTTCAAAGCCCTGGTCTTTGTACTGGCTGTAGAGCTTTTGTAAGGTAGGATTCTCTGTGCGACATGGCGAACACCAGCTTGCCCAAAAATCTATCAGTGTGTAGGTCTTTTTGGAGGAATGCAGTGAGATAGTAGTGCTAGTTGTGTCCTGTGCGAGTATATCTTTCGCTGGACTGCCGATGGCGATGCGTTTCATTTTTTCTACCGTTTCGGTGACATAGGATGCTATAGTTGAGTTGGGGTACTTGGTAGCAAAGGCAGCCGCAAGACTGTCGTAGAAAGGGATATCTTGGTCATTGGTCCATCGGATAGTAGATGGATAGATCGCGAGAGATGTACCCATTTTCCGAACGGCATGGACTAAGGAGTCGCGATAGGCTTGTTCAGCATGCAGTTGTTGACTGCCTAGTTTTTCGATCAAGTCGGCATCTGCGGGGTTGTTTTGATCACGGAGCGCGTAGAGTTGCTCCCGGACAGGGTAGACTGTTTTTTGGAGTATTGATTTTCGGAATTGCTCGTATGCTTCGTACTGATCAGTGTCCTCTGATCCTGCTACAGCATAGTTTGATCCAGAGATTTGGACTTTGATGTGCTGGCCTGAGTCTGCCAAGATTGGAATCTGTAAGTCTCCAGCCTCTAGGATATAATAGTGTGGAGGGAGGTCGTAGTTTTTGAGTACACTAGTTCCTTGTCCTACTAGGAGTGTATCGACAAGCGCACGTTGCTGCTGCACCGGATTGGTTACTTGGTAGAGCAGTGCATCGTTTGACAGACCTGTTACTTCGAGAGAAAATACTGAAGAGGCTGACTGATCACTGGACGTGCATGCGGAGAAATAGACAAGGACGAGGAGGAGTAAGAACGAGGATGTTTTTGATGTCATATACTTGTAATAATTCTTGTTTTTAGGTTACTACGAAAGTAAACCGCTTTGAATCAATGTTTACATGATTTTTTTTGAGATGCTACTGCGCGCAACCATTCCCATCCATAAAGAGCCGTTGGTGTGATCTTCTTCTTTTTACCTTCCAGACCCTATACTGAATATTGATATCTACTATTATATTTGGATACCCAAAAATGATAGTATGAATGTAAAAGATGAGCTCCGTTTTGACGATACGGAAATTGCCTTTGGTGACAAGAGTAACTTTGATCTAAAGCGGATGTATTTTCTATTCTCAACCATGAATAGTCCTGTGATTGCCAAGACAGGGATTTGGTTGACCCAGGTGGCGCTAGGTATTCATCTACCCATCAAGTTTTTTATCAAGAAGACCATATTTGCACAGTTCTGTGGAGGCGAATCTTTGAAGGATTCTATGAAGACCGTAGAGAAGCTTGGCGCGTCGAATATCCATACCATTTTAGATTATTCTGTAGAGGGGGAGAGTAAAGAATCTGTTTTTGATCAAAACAAAGAGGAGATCATCCAGTCGTTGCACCTCGCTAACCAGTCGACACACATTCCTACGGGGGTCATGAAATTGACAGGATTCGTATCCTTCTCGCTACTGGTCAAGCGTCAGCAAGGCAAATCTTTCGATACCAAAGAGGAGCAGCGTTGGCAACAGTTTCTAACGCGGGTGGATGAGATCTGTAGCTTTGCGGTGAAGAGTGGTAAGTACCTCTTTATTGATGCGGAAGAGTCTTGGATTCAGGAGCCTATAGATGAGATCGTCAATGACATGATGCGCCGATATAATCAAGACAAGGTCTATATTTTCAATACCTATCAGATGTATAAGAAAGCTTCGTTGGCTAATCTGAAAGCCATACATGAGGTAGCGAAGACTGAGGGATTCAAAATAGGTGCAAAGCTCGTCCGTGGCGCATACATGGAAAAGGAGCGTGAGCGTGCCGAGGAAAAAGGCTATGATGACCCCATACAGCCGAGCAAAGCAGCTACCGATCAAGCCTACGACGAGGCTTTGGCGTATTGTGTGGAGCACATCGATAATATCTACCTCTGTGCGGGCACGCACAACGAGAAAAGTTCTAAATACCTCACCGAACTGATGACTGATCATAACTTAGCCAAGGACGATCCGAGGGTTTTTTATGCACAGCTCTATGGGATGAGCGACAATCTGTCCTACACATTGGCACATTTTCAATACAATGTAGCCAAGTACGTGCCTTATGGTCCTGTGAAGAAAGTGCTGCCGTACCTCATGCGCAGGGCAGCAGAGAACACCTCTATCGCAGGGCAGAGCAGTCGTGAGTTTCGGTTGGTCAAAAGAGAGATGAAACGCAGGAAAACAAAGTAATCCGAGAGATAGCCTGCTTTTGCTTGACAGCAAAGGTAAAAAATCGCTATCTTCCGATTTTTTAGTATGAGTAACGATTAGATGGTAAGAGAGAAACGAGAAGCCAGCCTACTGGAGGCATTTATACCCATCCTATTTCTGATTATATTTCTAACCATCAATGTGGCGGTTTTTGGTGATGCCGCTCTGGACGGATCCAATCAGATTGTACTCATTCTTTCTGCGGCAGTGGCTTCACTGATGGCTATTCGACTAGGTTTTAATTGGGACGAAATCCTTGGGGGGATTACCAAAAGTATCCATTCGGCCATGCCCTCGATTCTTATTTTACTCATGATAGGTTCGTTGGCAGGGAGTTGGTTGATCAGTGGTATCGTGCCAGCGATGATCTATTATGGCTTGTTGATATTGAATCCTACGATATTTCTGTTTGCGGCCTGTGTGGTGTGTGCGATCGTGTCCATGGCGACTGGTAGCTCGTGGACTACTTCGGCGACTGTCGGTATTGCTTTGATAGGGATCGGGCAGACGATGGGGATTCACGAAGGTTTGGTGGCAGGAGCGATTTTGTCAGGGGCTTACTTTGGAGACAAAATGTCACCGCTATCGGATACTACCAATCTCGCACCAGCCATGGCGGGTACAGATTTGTTTACGCATATCCGTTATATGGCTTACACGACGGTACCGTCCATAGTGATCACTTTGATTGTGTTTTTGGTGTGGGGATTTACTTTTGATTCGGCATCAGGTGATTTAGGAACCGCTTCTGTACTGAGTGCCATCCAAGAAAAATTTTACATCTCATGGGAACTCTTCATCGTGCCTGCACTGGTGATATTCATGATTGTTCGCAAGGTTCCTGCCTTGCCTGCTCTGTTGATCGGCGCTTTGTTGGGGATTGTGTTTGCACTCATCTTTCAACCCAATATAGTTGCTGAAGTATCAAGCTATGATGGCGCCAGCTGGAAAGTGATGTTCGTCGGCAGTATGAAAGCCCTCTATGGGTCAGTAGGGGTCACGACCTCACATGAGATGGTCAACGAACTGCTGAGTTCTGGCGGTATGTATGGTATGCTCAATACGATTTGGTTGATCATCAGTGCCATGGTATTTGGTGGTGTGATGGAGAGCAGCGGCATGCTGAGACGCATCGCACGTGCCATCATCTCAGTGGTCAACTCTACAGGGTCGTTGATCGCCTCTACGGCGGGGACATGTGTGTTCTTCAACGTTACTGCATCGGATCAGTATCTAGCGATCGTCGTGCCAGGACGGATGTATGCTGATATATACAAAGACAAAGGCCTAGCGCCAGAAAATTTGAGTAGGACATTGGAAGACTCAGGGACAGTGACTTCTGTACTGATTCCATGGAATACTTGTGGAGCCTATCACTCATCCGTTTTGGGTGTGGGTACACTCACGTTTGCACCTTACTGCTTTTTTAACATCATTAGCCCATTGATGACCGTGCTGTTTGGATACCTGAATATTAAGATTCGCAGACTGACCAAAAAAGAAGATTGATGGAAGTAAGAAAAATAACAAAGCAAGAAGTAAATGATCTGCCACTCATCAAATATGAGGGCGAAAGCATCATCATCAATCACCCAGATGATGTAAAAGAAGCTGCTGAGTACCTCAGCCAATATGACCTGTTGGGGTTCGATACCGAGACCAAGCCAGCATTCAAAAAAGGGCAAGTGCACCCTGTAGCGCTCCTGCAGCTTGCCACGCCTGATAAAGTCTATTTGATCCGTCTGCTACAGACGGGACTGCCGCAGGAGATTATCGATATTTTTGAGAATCCAAACATCACGATCGCGGGTATAGGGATTCGTGATGATATCAAGGATTTGAAAAAAATCAAGGAGTTTAAACCCCGTGGGTTTGTCGATCTCAACGAGAAGGCGAGACAGCTAGGGTTCGAAAGCATCGGTGCACGCAACTTTGCTGGGATGTTCATGGACGGACGCATCTCTAAGGGGCAGCAGGTCTCCAACTGGGAAAACGAAACGTTGACGGATGCCCAGATCAGTTATGCCGCGACGGATGCTTGGATATGCATAGACGTATTCGAGCAGATGGACGAGTTAGAAGATAAATAGGCATAGCGTGAGCCACCCAACCAGATTTCTCCAATCATTAGCGTTGCGCTGCAAGGAGCAGTTTGAAGAAAACTGTGGCGCGCTGCATGTGATTTTTCCTAACAAACGTGCCGGGCTGTATTTTGCGAGCTATCTGGCAGAATACTACGACAAGCCGGTTTGGTCTCCAGTCATCACTTCCTTTGAGTCCTTCGTAGAGGAGCAGCAGGACAAGAAGCTAGCCGACGAACTACAACTCAGTTTCATCCTCTACAAAGCCTACAAAATCCTCGTGCCGAGTGCTGAACCCTTCGATGCATTTTTGCCGTGGGGTGAGATGATTCTCAAGGATTTCAATGACATAGACAATTACCTCGTAGAAACGGAGCATATTTTTAGCGTCATCAAATCCCAAAAGGAGCTGGACGACTCCTTCCAGTTTCTCTCCGAGGAAGACAAAAAAATCATACAAGGCTTTTGGCAAGGGTTCCTGCCAGAGCCGGACAAGAAGCAGACGGAGTTTATCAAGACTTGGTCTATTCTCGACCGGCTGTATGTGCAGTTTAACGAACTGCTGGCGGAACAAAACCTGATCTACAAGGGACGGTTGTTTCGAGACTTTTGCGAACAAAATGATGTGCTAGAGCAGCGTCAAGTCTGGTTCGCAGGCTTCAATGCCCTCACCAAAGCTGAAGAGCAAATCATCAAGGGATGTTTGGCGGGAGGTAACAGCGATATCTTCTGGGAGATCGACCAATACTACTACCAAAACGAGTTTCAAGAAGCAGGACTGTTTTTTAGAGCGTACGGTCAGGATGATGTGTTGGGGCCATCTATCAAAAGGGATGTGATCGAACAGCTCAACAGTCCAGACAAACGAATCGAGTTGGTCTCAGCACCTTTGAAGATGGGGCAGATCATGGCTGCCAATCAAAAGCTAGACGAACTAGCCGCCAGCCCCGAGGGACTCAAAGACACGCTAGTCATCTTGGCTGACGAGTCTTATCTGCCCAATCTGCTGGATAAGCTGCCAGCGTCTGTGAGCAAGGTCAATGTGACCATGGGCTGGTCTATCGGTCATGCGCGCTTCTATATCTTGATGCAAAAGATCATAGCACTAAAACTAAGTCTGACCCACCATCAGAACCGACAGCTCAACTACAAAGAAATCCTGTCGATCTTGGCATTCAATGACCTGCTGGGGATAGACAAGGCCTCAGTAGATGCTTTCGTAGCGCACAGTACAGAGAACAACCGCTTCTATTTCAGCCTTCAGGAGGTGGAGGTATTGCTGCCCGTACTGAGCCAACTGCTTCGGCCTACCGATGAGACCAATGAGTTCTTACAGATACTGGTGGATTATATCCATGGCTTAGACATGAGCCAACTACAGGAGTTGGACAAGTCTGTGGCAGTGGCACTGCATGCGACATTCAAGCGACTGGCGCAGGCCTCTGAGCAGTATCAGGTAGCACTACAGATGGTGTCTCTCCTGCGTTTGTTCAAGAAGCTCGGCAACACGATCAAGCTCCCCTTCACGGGAGAGATCGATGGGGGCTTGCAGGTCATGGGGATACTGGAGACGCGTAACCTGAGCTTTACCAACGTACTCATACTGGGCATGAACGAGGGCTCTTGGCCCAAGGATTCGAGCCAGTCGTCCTTTGTGCCCTACAACATCCGAAAGGCATTTGACCTCCCGACGACCGAGCATCAGGACGCCATGCAGGCCTATTTGTTTTACCGCTTGCTACACAGTACAGAGAACCTATGGGTGACCTACAACAACATCACGGAGTTCAACAAAAATGGAGAACTCAGTCGGTACATCCAGCAGTTGAAACATGAGTCAGCGATCCAGTTCGCCGAAGCATCCGTGATGACACATGTGCAGGCCGAACCTGCGCACGAGATTACCAAAACCAAGGAAGGTGAAGCACTGGTGCAGCTCAAGAGGTATCTATTGGGGAGTGAAAACCCAAGGCGACTTTCACCCTCTGCGCTGAACACCTACATCGATTGCAGTTTAAAGTTTTATTTCAAATACATCGAGGAGATCTACGAGCCTAAGGAGATCAAAGAGGATATAGATCCGTCACTCCTGGGCAACCTGCTGCATACCGCCATGGAGTACCTCTATGAGGGTACAACGGAGCTCACGACCGATACCATCGCGACATTGGAGAATGAAATAGAGACAGCTGTCAAAAGTTCTTTTGTGTTTCATAAACTGGAAGTCGGAGAGGGGCAGCGTACCATAGGAAGACAGTTGATTGTACTCGAAGTAGTCAAGAAATTCGTCGTGGAGATATTGCGAGCAGATGGACGCTATGCGCCATTCGATATATTGGCACTGGAGTCCACAGACTACCTAGTCGACTACCCGATAGAGACCATGGAGGGCAGTGCCAAAGTAGCCCTCAAAGGTGTGATCGATCGGGTGGATCAAAAGAACCAGCACATCCGAATCGTGGATTATAAATCGGGTCGGGACGAGCGAGACTTTAGTGGCATCCCTGAGCTGATAGATGGCGACTCTGCCAATAGAAACAAGGCAGTTTTTCAGCTATTCTACTATGCCATGCTCTACAAGGAGAATCATCCAGATTCGCAGTTGCCGATACAGCCGCTGATGTACAACAGCAAGGACCTCTATCAGCGGGATTTTGATGGACAGATCCGACAAAAGAAAGGCACAGATCGCAAAGCACGAACAATCATGAACTACCAGGAGGTAGAGGAGGAGTTTCGTGAGGTCTTAGAAGGCCTGCTAACCGAGATTTTCAATACCTCCGTCAATTTTACCCAAACCGATGACACGAAGAAGTGCCAATATTGCCCCTACATCCAAATCTGTAGACGAGCCTAGCATCGTCAGGAAATACACGGTCAAGGGAAGCGCGAGATAAGCATCTATTCACCTGACGCACTACTCGAAACCCGAATAGCTCCTCCGTCAGGTTTTTGGAGCGATCAGCGCCTTGTTCGCCTTGTCACTTTCGATCTATTACCTTATTTTACTTTCTAGTATAGTTCAAAGCATTCTCGATCAAGTTCATTGATGGAGAATGCTTTGAGAAGAAAATAATTATATAATGCGGATATGTGACATGGTGTCACATATCCGGTTGTTGGCGATAATTGACTGCATGAAGAAACTGTTTCAACTTCTTATTCTAACACTTCCATTTATTGCCTCTGGACAAGCGAACGAACAAACGAAATGGGTCAACAGAGGTTCGATATCAATTGGCGAACTAACTCTATTTGCTGCTTCGAAATACATTGTTCCAGAAGGAGAATTGAAGCATGATAGCTCATTCTATTACGAAGGTGAATTCGTCATATTGGCTGAACGTTTCGAACAAGAACTCCTGAACAGCAAAGCTTACATTGATATTTATGAATTTGATGACGAAAAGTGCATTCATGAGGCTAGATTAACGTTTATCGACCTAACTAACCAACTTGAATACAGTAACGACAACAGAATAATTCTCCTCCCGATCCACGTTTGCTCTGACTACATTACCGGTTTAACATTCCATGTCACAACAACTGAAATCAATAAGCTGTTTGATTTAGACATGTGGGGTGAACCTGAGATTTCCATTTCACCGATCAACTCCAACATTTACAAGATCAACTACAGAACTGACGAAGGAACCAACAGCGTAGAGTTCAACAAGGAAACGAAAACTATCGCCAACAGACGCTGATCGGGCATATGTCTTGGTGCAACTCGACCGTGAATCTGCCGCTGAGAAACGGCAGTGCTTTCTGCCATCTTTTGCTCGCAGGATTTTTCTCTTTCTTTTCGCAGTGGTTATCTGATACTTTGAGAGCACCGGCAGATTCACTAGTTTAGTGCTGTCCACAGAGTGAGAGCACACGCCTCATACATGGTCGTTAGAGACAATTGCACCTTGAAAACAATCTCCCTTCCAGAACAATTAATTATCAATAAAGGCTCAAGCGTTGTAGCCTTCGATTACCAAGTGGAGCAAGAATCGACCAAACAGCAAGTAAACCTATCTATGAATACCTTCAGTTTCCTGACCGAAGGGAATAAAGAGGTTTACTCAGATACGAAATTTAGTGCCATTTCGAATAGCGAATTCCTTTTAATGAAGTCAGGTAAGTGCCTTATGACGGAGAAATTTACCGATACGCTGAAAAGGTATAGAAGCATTCTTTTCTTTTTCACGGATGAAGCTCTGCTACGCTTTATAAGGAAATACTCAATTGTGCTATCCAAGATGACAGAAAGGAAATCAGTTCAATCCATTAAATATGATGATTACCTACGATCTTTTGCTAAGAGTCTTGCTCACCTAGTCAACCTATCTTCTGTTCACAGGGATAAAGTTCTACAAGTGAAGTTTGAGGAGCTCATGCTGTATCTGATTGATAAGGAGGGGGTGGAATTACTCTCTTCATTCGTAATTAGTACAAACGAACATGAACATCACTTTCAGGAAATAGTAGAAAACAACAAACTCAACCGACTAACAATCAATGAACTCGCCTTCTTGTGCAACATGAGTATATCTACTTTTAAGCGAACATTTGAGAGACAATTTCATACTTCTCCAAGTAAATGGTTTCAGGAAAGAAGGTTAGAATATGCCGCCTTGTTACTTAAAAGCGAGGGAAAAAGACCCACCGATATTTATTTACAAGTTGGCTATGATTCACTGACCAACTTTATTCAAGCCTTCAAATCCAAGTACGGAATGACTCCAAAGCAATATCAATTGGATTGAGCTTTTAGCAATACTTTTTGAGCCAGCTCAACTAACGGCACTGTTGAATTAGAAATGATATTTGTCCACGAATTTAAAATATACAATTATGAAAAAGATAATCTTATCGGTTGCCTTTGGCATCATCACTCAAGTGTCATTTAGCCAATCAACATTTACTTTGTCAAGTCAGAATCTTGGAGGACAAGCAACTTTAACAGAAGAGTTTAATGGTTTTGGTTGTGTAGGCAAGAACGAGTCGCCTCAATTAACATGGAAGAATGCTCCTGCAGGAACTCAAAGCTTTGCCGTGACGATGTATGATCCAGATGCTCCAACAGGAAGTGGGTGGTGGCATTGGGTAATGTTTGATATCCCGTCGGATATAAACGAATTAGTTAGTAATGCTGGAAATGTCTCGGCCGACCTTGCGCCAAAAAATGCTATTCAAAGTATCACCAATTATGGAGCTAAAGGATATGGCGGTCCTTGCCCACCCGAAGGTCATGGACTACATAAATATGTAATTACCGTATATGCCTTAAAAACAGCAAAGCTAGGCTTAGATGAAAACACAAATCCGGCAATAGTAGGATACTATCTATGGAGCAATACTATAGCGAAAGCAAGCATAATCACCTACTATCAAAGAGAGAAAAAGTAAAAGTCTCTAACAAACGATAGGGCACATGGTAGACACTCAGGCTAAATGCCCTCTAACGAAAAACGGTCTCACAGCAGTGAGACCGTTTCATGGTCTGATACTAAACATTGCTGATGATACCGGCCAGTTCCTCAAAACTGACATCATCGCCATTGATGATTTGTGCATAACACTTCTTGGGGAGGGACCCAACACCAACAAAATAGAAGGAGAATAAAAATGATACAATACAAAATTGATAACATCAGAAAAGAAGAATATCAGGAAGTTGTAAATGTTTGGGAAGCCTCAGTTAGAGCAACTCATGATTTTTTGAAAGAGGAGGATATTGAATATTTCAAACCCTTGATTTTAAACACATACCTTGATGCGGTTGACTTGAGATGTGTCAGGAACGAAAAAGAAGAAATAATAGGGTTTAGTGGCGTTGCTGATGGTAATCTTGAAATGCTATTTATACACCCAGATGTAAGAGCAAATGGTATCGGGAAAGTACTTTTAGAATATTCAATCAAAGAACATAAAGTCACAAAAGTTGACGTGAATGAAGATAATAAACAGGCTGTTGGATTTTATGAGAAATTTGGATTTAAAACATATGAACGTTCAGAGTTAGATTCATCAGGAAAACCTTATCCGACTTTACATATGAAACTAGAGAAATAAGAAAATACGAAATACTAACAACTCAAAAACCTTCTAAAAAGGCATTTGAGCAGGGTTTATGTGCTTTGAGCAAAAACTAAGCTTACCTGAGCCTGAAGGTAAGCTTACCAGAGCCCCAACCTAAGCTTACTACAGGGTGAAACTAAGCTTACCTCGACCCTGAGGTAAGGCAACATGGGAGCCGAACTAAGCTTAGTTCGGACAGCTCAGGTCTCATCCCCCTCCCAATCCAAAATATAGCACCCACCTCATTGCATGAGGTAATATTCGAAGGGGTTTGCCTGTAGCCTTGGGAAATATCGACAGGAAATACTAGTTTGGCCTCACCAAGCCGATCAGCAGTCGGCTTCCTGCAGCATAAGTTCGAGAAATAAGTACACGATCAAGGGAAGCGCGAAATAAGCCTTGAACTCTTCGCCTGAGGCATTACTCGGAATCCGAATAGCCCTTCTGTAGGTTTTTGGAGCAAGTAGGTATCAACCTAGGATTGTTGTTTGGTCACTAGACTATCACTATCTTCGAAGTGTGCAGCTATCTCTACCCTGTGGGCTATTCGCCCTATTGAGAGCTGTCACTACGTAGAAAAATAAAGAACAGTATAAAAGACATAGCAGATATATAGTGCACTGTGCACTTTACACAAATGTTGGAGCACATAGCTGCAACTAATTAGCACTTGAGTACTTGGGTGCGTAACTTTACTCCATGAACTTAGATACATCAAATCGAACATATAGACAATTGGTCGGAAACGGTCTCATTTATTCTGTTCCGAGATTTCAAAGAGACTATAGTTGGACACCAACAGAATGGGATGATCTTTGGCAAGATATTGAAGGACTATTCGAAGAAGGTGGAGAAGAGGAACACTACATGGGATATCTTGTATTGCAATCGAAGGATAGTAAGAATTTTGATGTAATTGATGGTCAACAACGACTTACTACTTTAAGTATTTTAGTTTTAGCATTTTTAGGAAATCTAAAGAAACTAATAGAAGATGGCTTAGAACCAGAAAAGAATCAACAGCGACTCGATCAACTTCGCGGTACTTTTATAGGTTATTTGGATCCTGTAACCCTAATTCCAAAAAGTAAACTCAACCTGAATAGGAATAATAACAATCTTTATCAAACATACCTAGTGCCTTTGGAGGCTGCTCCAAAAAGAAACCTTAAGGCAACAGAACATTTGATGAGAAAAGCCTACGATTGGTTTTTTAATGCTGTAAAACATAAATTTTCTAGCAATAGAAGAGGTGATGTGCTCGCCCAATATATTGACTCACTTTCTGATAAATTATTCTTCACAGTGATTACCGTCAATGATGAGTTGAATGCGTATAAAGTATTCGAAACACTGAATGCCAGAGGAGTAAAACTCTCATCAACAGATTTATTGAAAAACTACTTATTTGCAGTTGTTCATAATAACGGTTCTGATGAACGTGAGATGACTGAACTTGATAATCGTTGGGAGAGACTTGTTGGCTTAATTGGTAGCGATAGCCTACCAGACTTTCTGAGAACTTATTGGAATAGTCAGAATAAGTTTGTTAGGCATTCAGAGTTGTTTAAACGAATAAGAGAAAGTATTTCATCCAAAGGTGAAGTGTTTAGTTTGATGCGAGATCTTGAAAGTAGTGCTCACATTTTTGCTGCATTACCGAGTGGTGAGGATGCATTGTGGACTAATGAACAAAAGAAATATATCAAAACACTTCGGATGTTTAATGTTCGTCAACTTTATCCACTTCTTCTATCTGGGTATAAGAAATTTTCCGAAGCAGATTTTACATCCTTATTGAGATCATGTTGTGTTATTTCATTTAGATATAATATCATAGGTAATCTTGCTACAAACGAGCAAGAAAGAGTTTATAACAGATTGGCCGTTGAACTTTCAACTAATTCAAAAAACACTTTACAAGATTTAATAATCGCTCTAGGAACATTGTATGTTTCTGATGATAGATTCAGGGCTGATTTTTCAGAAAAAGAACTTAGAACTACTCAAGCTAGAAATAAACGAGTTGTTAGATATATTTTATTTGAAATTGAAAAACATGTTTCAAATAATGCCTACGATTTTGAGAGTGATTCATATAATCTGGAACATATAATGCCAGAATCAATCCAAGAAGGTTGGGATAACATTGAAGACAGAGATCATGATCAATTTGTTTATAGACTTGGCAATATGACCATCTTAAATAAAAGTGTCAATCGTGACCTGGGGAATGCTGACTTCTTGACCAAGAGAGCTAAATATCAAGAAAGTGAATTTTTCCTTACACTGAGAGTCGCAAACGAGAATAGTGAGTGGAATCCAGAAAGAATTGCCGAACATCAAAAATGGATGGCAAGACAAGCAACTTCTATTTGGAGAATCGCACAACTCAATTAGAAATAACGTGCTCCAATCGAGTAGACGGCTGACGGTCAAATGACCGCCAGTGCGCCTCTCACACCACCCAGCGTACGGTTCTCGTACTGGGCGGTTCATCCTTCATTTACCTCTGACATGGCACTCCAAAAGTTGGTTTACTTGGCCACTAGAAACATTGAAAAGAAATGGACATCACCATTACAAAACTGGAGTTTGACAGTACAACAACTAGCGATTAAATTTGGGGATAGATTACCATTAGATTTAGACCATAAACCTAATGAATAAAAAAAACAGACAGAGTTTACTTTACACTACCTAATTTAACCCGTAACTGACGGTTATACTAAACCGTTACAGTTCATGACTATTTTGCTGATTAGTAACTTTTAAGTTACATTTGTCGTGTGAACAAAATCAGAGAAGTAATAGCATACAAACATTACTTTGAGGACTTTCTTAAGAGCCAGCCAATTAAGGTTCAAGATAAAGTCTTCAAAATAATTGAGGCTATTGAAACTCTGGAACGAATACCAAACCAATACCTCAAGTATCTTGAAAATACAGACGGTCTTTACGAAGCAAGAATTAAGCTGGGCTCAAACATTTGGCGAGTATTTTGCTTCTTCGACAAGGGAAAATTGGTGATTCTATTAAATGGATTTCAGAAGAAGACCCAAAAGACACCTAAGAACGAAATACAAAAAGCACTTAAATTGAAGTCAGACTATTACAACGATAAACCGAAGAATCATGGAAACTAAATCGTGGAAATCAATCAAAGATGACGTCTATGGAGTCGAAGGAACAACAAGACGTGACCAGTTGGAACGAGAAGCCTCAAGTTTCTCTGTTGGACTGCTTTTAAGAAAAGCCCGAGAAGACAAACATCTGACTCAAGAACAACTAGGAGAACTCGTTGACAAGAAAAGAACCTACATTTCAAGAGTTGAAAACGACGGAAGTAACTTAACACTCAAGACTCTCTATGATATTGTTGAAAAAGGTCTTGGCGGCAAAGTGACGATCAGTATTGACGTATAAAAAAGAACTGTAACATGGTCTATATCCCATGGCGACTTAGCGGTGAGGTAAACTTTGCTGCTTTCTGCTAGCCCGGGAAAATCTCCTATTTTCCACATGAGGGTGAAAAGGATATGCGGAAAATCTCCGATTTTCCCTACTTTGTATCCGAAACATTAAATCACTTAAGCGCCACGTGACATAGACAGGCGTTACCTGTAATGGCAACAAAAACAACCCGAATTCAATAACCTATATAAATATTTGATTCCATTCTCATTTTGACTACACAAATCCTCATTTAGAACACATTTCGCAAAACCAGCCATACGACTTTTGTATTTCAAAATTTAAAAGAGAGATATGAAAATAGTATTGACAGGCTCATTGGGCCGTATTGGGAAACCACTAACAAAAAGTTTAGTAAAAATCGGGCATTCGGTAACCGTTATTAGCAGTAAAACCGATAGACAAAAAGAAATCGAAACTCTTGGGGCAAAAGCAGCAATCGGCAGTATGCAGGATGTTGATTTTTTAAGTACAACATTTAAAGATGCTGATGTTGTTTACTTGATGATAGCCTGGGATGCCATAGGTAACATCTTTGACAAAAACATAGACTTCCCTACTGAATTCAGCAAAATTGCCAGCAAGTATAAGCAAGCCGTCAAACAGGCAGGTGTAAAAAAAGTGGTGCATTTGAGTAGTGTCGGGGCACATACTAACCAAGGTATTGGCAGCCTTTCTGTTTATAATGGTGTTGAGGACATAATGAATCAATTGCCTACTGATGTGTCCATCAAATTTATGCGACCTGTTGCATTTTATCCTAATCTTTTCAGGTTTATGGAAAGTATCAAGACCGATGGAGCTATTATGCAAAGTTATGGTGGCGACAAAAAAGAGCCATGGGTTTCACCATTAGATATTGCAGATGCTATTGTAGAAGAAATGGAGAAACCTTTTGATGGCAGAAACTCTCGCTATATAGCAAGTGATGAAGTTTCACCCAATGAGGTAGCTACAATTTTAGGAGAAGCTATAGGAAACCCAGATTTGAAATGGCAAACTGTACCGGCTGAAGAGTTACTGCGTGGTGTACTGGCGTCAGGGATGAATGAGTGGGTTGCTAAAGGTTTTATAGAAATGCAAGCCGCACAAGGAAGTGGCACATTATACGAAGATTTTTATAAAAACAAACCAAACTTAGGCAAGGTGAAAATGACAGATTTTGTCAAGGAATTCGCAGCAGTTTATAAGCAATGACAAAAGCACTAATTACAGGAGCCAATAAAAGTATTGGATTTGAAACAGCTGGACAACAATTGCAACAAGGGTATTATGTTTATATAGGTAGTCGTAGCATTGAAAGAGGAAATCTTGCCATAGAAAAACGGAAAAATGAAGGGGTAACAAATGCCGAATCTATTCATTTAGATGTAAACGATACCGCTTCGGTGGATTAAGCAAGAATCGAATTAGGTAAAAAGACAGATGTGTAGGACGCACTTATAAACAATGCAGGTATTAATGGCGGAATGCCACAACAAGCATTGAGTACAACCATTGACCAATTGCAAACTGTGTTCGACACCAAGCTTGTATGGCGTGGTGAGAGTTACCCAAGCATTTGGAGGTTTATTAGGTAAATCAGAACAGCCTCGCATTGCAAAATATGCCACAATTGACGAAGATGGGCCGACAGGGAAATTCATTAGTGAAGAATATAATCCACAGACAGGCGAATGTCCTTGGTAGAATGCCAGCCAAATACTTTGTAAATTCATAATATGAAAAAAGGGAAAAACAATTTTCAAGTATTTCAATCTTTATCCGACTTGCATCGGGTGCTTGGCTTACCAAAGCCGTTGCACCCGATGATAAGTTTTACAGACATTAAGGATATCAAAATTTTACCAGAAGAATTAGGAAATACTTATATCCTTAACTTCTACAAAATATCCTATAAATCAACCCTTTGCGGACAAGCTAAATATGGACAACATTATTATGACTTTGGCGAAGGCGGATTGATATACACCGCACCAAATCAAGTTTTTGAATTGAATCACCAACCGAGTACAGGTTTTTTATTACTCATTCATCCTGACTTTTTGTTAAGCTATCCATTGGCAAATAAAATCAAGCAATTTGGTTTTTTTGGATATGCGACCAACGAGGCATTACATATTTCAGACAAGGAGAAAGAGACTATATTTTCAATATTCAAAATAATTGATGAGGAATTACGAAGTAGAATTGATGATTTTAGCCAAGATGTAATCATCTCACAGATAGAACTATTATTGAATTATAGCAACCGCTATTACAAAAGACAATTCATCACCCGAAAAGTAGTAAACAACGACTTGCTACAGAAGTTGGAAGAAATTTTAGATGATTACTTCAACAATAATAAAACCTTAACTCAAGGGATTCCGACCGTACAGTCTCTTGCTGAACAGCTCAATATTTCATCAAGTTATTTAAGCGACCTTTTACGTTCTTTGATTGGGCAAAGTACCCAGCACTACATACACAGTAAACTCATTGAAAAGGCCAAAGAAAAGCTGTCTACGACAAATTTTACGGTGAGCGAAATTGCCTATGAACTGGGGTTTGAACACGCTCAATCATTTAGCAAGCTTTTCAAGTCAAAAACAAACCTTTCCCCTCTGGAATTCAGGCAATCCTTTAACTAAACCAACAGCGAACCGAAAACCACTACAGCTAACAATGTATATAAAAAATCAGGCTATAGGCTCGTGTAAAACTCTGTACTTAATCGAAAGTTAAGTGCTTCGAAATCGCCTACTTCTCATGTACTAAACGTTATCGGTAACCAGAAAACCCATCCAAATGGAGCAAAACCAAAATCAATCAACCCTTTTTGCCATTTGACAAATTCCGAATAAAATGCAATGACAATCTTTGTGACTATGGACAAATTAATAAACTATCTGTTGGAATTTGGGCAGCTAAATCAACAGCAACTTGACTTGATAAAGAGAAAAGCACAGGTATTGGAGTTGAAAAAAGGCAATTACTTTTCTGAAGCAGGGAAAATTCCAAGACAAGTAGCATTCATAGAAGAAGGCATCTTTCGAGTTTGTTACTACAACAGCGAAGGAGATGAAATCACCAAATACTTTGTTGATGAAAACAATTTTGCAGTGGACATATACAGCTTCAATCAAAAAATCCCATCTTCGGAATATGTACAGGCTGTAACAGATTGTACACTGCTTGTATTTTCTACAGAATCACTTAATGATTTATCAGCTACTATCATTCAATGGGACAGTATTATCAATAAAATAACCGAAAAAGCATTGGTTGATAAAGTAAATAAACTAAGCCCAATGTTAGCCGAGGATGCCACTACACGGTATCTAAATTTTCTTGAAAAGTTTCCGAATTTAGCTAATAGAGTTCCGCTTTCCTATCTTGCATCCTACTTGGGGATCACACAATCATCACTAAGTAGAATTAGAAAAAGCATCTGAAATGAGCACCGAAGGCTTTCGGTACGAATTCCATGTAACCTTTAAAATGAATTAAATATACATGAATTCATTATTTGCCAAATGGCAAAAGTTTTTGCTTTTGAAGCGCTGAACTTTGCTTCATCATTTAAATAAAAAGCAAAAAAATATGGATTCAATAATTATTACAGGAGCAACCAGCGGAATTGGTTATGAGTGTGCCTTACAAATGGCTCGAATGGCCAAAAACGAACAAATTATCATTCCTGCCAGAAATATAAAAGCAGGAAAAGAAGTGATTGAAAAGATAAGGGACAAAACAGGTCATAAAAACCTAACGTCTTTGGAATTGGATTTGGCTTCATTACAATCTATCCGTGAATTCTCGGAGAAATTATCAAGAGAAAAAGAACTATCCATTTCTATTTTGATAAACAATGCAGGCGTACAGAATATTGGCGAAACGCAATATACCACAGACGGATTTGAACAGACATTTGGTGTAAATCATTTAGGTGCATTTGCCTTGACAATGCAATTACTGCCCTTCATGAAAAATAACGGCCATATAACATTCACATCTAGTGAGACTCACGACCCAGCATTAAAAACACCCATAGAACCTCCTATTTATACAAGTGCCCAAGAACTTGCTTACCCAAAAGAAACTTCCGAAAAACCCAACATAGTTGGACAAAGAAGGTATTCCACGTCAAAATTGTGCAACATAATGACGACATACGAATTACAAGAGCGATTAAAAAAAACAAACATTAGGGTAAATGCTTACGATCCAGGATTAACACCAGGTACAGGACTTGCAAGAACTTACACACCTGTCATGCGATTTTTATGGAAAAATATCTTCCCTGTTTTGACCTTATTCAAAAGCAATATCCATACACCAGCGCAAGCAGGAAAAAATTTAGCAACCCTTGCGTATTCTGAAAAGTACAAAGACTTAAAAGGAATTTATTTCTCAGACAGTAAAGTGGTTAAAACATCTGTTGATTCTTACAACAAGCATTTTCAAAAAGACCTGTGGAATGGCAGCCTAGAACTGACAAAAACCACATTTACAGAATAATATAAAGATATTTTAAAAAAAAATGGCAGCAGGTAACAATGTATAAAAGCAATAGCGGTTCTTGTGTGAACTCGAACCGTTTTTGTGTTTAGTTAAGTATTCTGCTTTCTGAAGACAAGGCCATAAGTGATAATATCTCCAAACGAACTAAACTTCAACATCAAAACAGTTACGGTTGCTCCGATGACTACTAAGTTGCATAATTACCCAACAAGAATCCAAGTTTACCAAAACAAGAAATAAGGTTGGGTTGTACTCGATCAAATCAGAACGATCGACAAGCAAAGAATTATCAAATTCTATGACAAGCTTTCTGATAAAGAAATCTCAGAAGTCAAACAAGCAATCAAAGAAACATTTGTTGATTGAAAAGAAGGATAACAATGCCCATAGCTGTGTGACCCCATCAATGCCATAACATGCTCCGCCGATTCACTCGGGAAGCGGTAGAATACCACAGAGTCACATCGCCATATCTGATCGTTCCCCGCAATGTCATCTGCTTGCCATGAAAACATGCCAATCCTCCTTTTGGGCTGCCTAGGCAATGCAACTGCAGGGGTCTGAGGTCTTCCTCGTTTAGAGCACAGAGCCTCTTTGGGGGGAGCTAACGGTTATTCTGAGATATTCCCTACGGTTTTGGATGTAGACCCGCTGGACTTCCCTCTCAACTCCCGGCAGGTTTGGAGTCATTTATTTCCTGCTCCTGAGACCATTTTTTTGGTGTTGTTTGATTGCGGTAGGTTGACTTCATCGTTTTACCTAGTCAAACGCTATCAGTCATTGTACACCAACTTTGGGTAAAGGAAGGTTTCGGCGGGACATAAAAAAGCCCTTCGCATCGTAGACGCAAAGGGCTAAACCAAACAATCAATTTTGGGTTAATTAATTGGTTTAATCAAAGAGTGTATTTGTTTTCGGCGATCATTTGATCGGTAATCTCACGTCGGAGTGCTTTCACGTTGACGGGGTTCGTCTTGGTGAATCGTTTCAATCCCATCAGCATGACCTTTTGTTCGTCTCCAGCGGTGAACGATGCGATGGCATCCTTGCCTGCTTTGTTGATTTTGTCTGCTGCATCGTAGAGGTACACTTTGGCGGCATTGATTTGCAGTTTGCTCGCTTCGGCGCCTTGGATAGACACGAGCTTCTCCGCGCGTAGTACAGCGGACTCAGCAGCGTAGATCTGAATCATCATATCCGCTACATCCATCATGATCTCTTGCTCCGTCTCAAATGCCGGGCCGAAAGTCTGTGCAGCCTTACCCGCTACCATGAGCACGGATTTTTTGAGTCGCTTGAGGACTTCTTTTTCTTCGGCAAAGGGCTTGGACATATCCGGCATGTCGAATGACGGCACTGCAGTCAATTCTTTGGCGACTGCCATGGCAGGTTCCATGATGTTGAGCTCGCCTTTCATCGCGCGCTTGAGGATCATACCGACCATGAGCATGCGGTTGATCTCGTTGGTGCCTTCGTAGATGCGTGTGATCCGTGCATCTCGGTAGGCACGTGCCATAGGGGCGTCTTCTGAGAACCCCATGCCACCGTAGATCTGTACGCCTTGATCGACTACATAGTCGAGGGCTTCTGATCCGATGATTTTGATGATGGCGCACTCGATAGAGAACTGCTCAAAACTCTTGAGTTTGGCCTGTCCGTCTTCCATGCCGTCGGCAATCAGATCTGCGATGCAATCGTCGATGTTTTGACCCGCACGGTAGGAGGCCGCTTCGGTGACCCAAGTTTGGATGGCCATCTCTGCGAGCTTGTGCTTGATAGCGCCAAAGCTAGAGATCGCCGTGTTGAACTGCTTTCTTTCGTTGGCATAGTTGACCGAGTAGTTTGCTACTTCCTTGCACCCTCCGAGTACACCCGCACCGAGTTTGATTCGGCCGATGTTGAGGATGTTTACCGCGATTTTGAAACCGTTTTCTCGATCAGAGAGCATGTTTTCTACGGGGACTTTGCAGTCGTTGAAAAAAACTTGGCGGGTCGATGACCCCTTGATTCCCAACTTCACTTCTTCGTCGTTCATCGTGATCCCACCAAATGTCTTTTCGACTATGAAAGCCGTGAGTTTTTTGTCATCATCGATCTTCGCAAAGACGATGAATAGATCTGCAAATCCCGCATTGGAGATCCACATTTTTTGTCCGTTGATGAGGTAGTGCTTGCCGTCATCAGATAGTGTTGCTTTGGTTTTGCCAGAGTTGGCATCTGACCCAGCGTCTGGTTCCGTGAGGCAGTAGCAGGATTTCCATTCGCCCGATGAGATGAGGGGGAGGTACTTTTTCTTTTGTTCTTCGGTACCATAGTAGAGTATAGGGAGTGTACCGATCCCTGTGTGAGCTCCGTAGGTCGTCGAAAACGAACCCGTCTCGCCGATGATGTCTGCGATCAGCATGGAGGTGTTGAAGTTCATGCCCAGCCCGCCGTACGCTTCGGGGATGGATACACCCAGTAGGCCGAGCTCACCCGCTTTGGTCATCAGGTCAGGTACGATGTTGCCTTCTTGCTTTTCGATCTTCTCACGAACTGGCTGAATTTCTTTGTCGATAAAATCCTTGGTGGCCTGCGCCATCATCTTTTGCTCTTCGGTGAACTCCGAAGGAATGAAAATATCTGCAGCGGCAGTTTCTCTGATGAGGAACTCTCCGCCTTTGATAGATCTTTTTGCTGTTTGGGCTTCCATATGCTTTAACTTTATGATGTTCGGTTTTTTGTGGTCTGTTATGCATGCATAACAATATCAAATATATATGAAATATATTATGCGTGCATACTAAATTGAGAAAATTATTTGTGAAGGGATTCGCTCAGATGAAAAAAGAAATAGAGATTTATATTGCTCAATAGCAGGTATTTCTTATGGGGATAGTATCCACTATTTATCATCGAAAGAGCAGGTAGCATATGTGACCAAACCTTCTGATCTGTATAGAGTATAACGATAAGGAGTGATACCTGTATTGCCACTGGTGGAAAAGTGGTTTGACCTAGTGTCTAAATGCGATATCATTGCGACCTGCACGATGAGAGAGACGAACAACAACCCCTATGGTCTGTACAGACCGATTTGAACCCGTCGAATAAGAATGAGAAGTTGGAAAATACCTAAGGAGTCATTCCTGATTACGATTTTGTTGGCCAGTCTGGTGACACTATCGCCGTTTGCTATAGATACTTACCTAGCCGCTATGCCGATGATGGCAGAGGTGTTTGGCGTGCATCTCAGCGTCATTGAGCTTACGATTACGCTGTATTTTCTAGGGTTTGCCATCGGGAACTTTATAGGAGGGCCGCTGTCTGATTCGTTTGGTCGCAAGACCGTGGCTCTGCTAGGGATAGGGCTCTATGGGCTTTCGTCTTTGCTGATCTCTGTCAGTACTTCGATTGAGGTGATCTTGGTGCTGCGGGTCTTGCAGGCATTTGGTGGAGGTTTTGCCACAGTCACCTCCAATGTCTTCATCAGTGACTGGTACGAAGGCAAGCATGTCGCTCGGCTGGTGACCATCACCAGTATGATGATGATGCTTGCACCATTGATTGCTCCTGTGTTAGGCGCTGTTTTGATCAGTCATTTTGGTTGGGAGTCGGTCTTTTACTTTCTGTTTGGTTTTTCATGTGTGCTGTTTCTGGTCTTCTCGGTTTTTGTGTCCGAATCTAGGGATCAAGCCTTGATCACGCGGAGACTCACGACACGACAGTTGTTTGACAAGTACAAGACCTTCTTTGAAGACCGCCAATCGATTATATTCTTGTTCTCGATTAGCCTGTCCATGTCTGGGATGTATGTTTTCATCACTAGTGCATCCTTTATCTATTTGGATTTCTTCGCGGTTGATCCGGATTACTTTCCGTATTTGTTTGCCGCCAACATCATTTTGAATGTCATGTTGTCCTTCGTCAATACGCAGTTGCTCAAATACTATCGTCCGAGATACATTCTGCGTGCGGGGATGCTGTTGCAGTTGGTGGCGGGCGTGATTCTATTCGTGTCTGTCCGCCTAGACGAACCTTCGTTTTGGGGAGTGTTCGGAGGTGTCGTGCTCTTTATCGGTAGTCTTGGGTTGGTGTTTGGCAATGGCACAGCGGTCATCTTGAATCACAACCCCAAGGTGAGTTCGTCGGCCAACGCTGCGATAGGGATTTCTAGGTTTGTTTTGGGGTTTCTAGTAGGTAGTGTTATCGCACTGTTCCACGCCGATGACTTGGTGCCAGTCGGTACGGCGATGTTTCTCTGTACCCTTGCGGGGAATGTGATGTACAACATCGGAATGAGGCAGAAAGCACATGATGTTATAAATATGTAAGTGGCTGTTGAACGGCGGTCAATTAGGGAATTGAAGTGGGGAATGAATGGAACGATAAAGAGTCGATATGGGGATCCATCGAATCTTTATCGTTTAAAAAAGGGAATGGAGATTACCGATGTAAGAACTAAATCAAAGCACCATTTGCACCTACGACTTGTCCAGAAATCCATTTGGAATCATCACTGGCTAAAAAGAGAATGACTTTGGCTATATCTATGGGTTTTGCCAGTCGATTGAAGGCATTCATTGCGCTGAGTTTGTCTATCGTTTCTTGTGATTTACCTTCCAGAAATAGATCGGTCTCTGTTGCACCTGGTGCTAGGGCATTTACCGATATTCCTCTTCCTATTTCTTTTGAAAAAACACGAGTCATTTGTTCTACTGCTGCTTTGGATGCGGAATACAAGGCATAGGTGGGGAACATTAGCTTGACCGTGCTCGATGATATGTTGATAATGTTTCCATTGTCTGCAAGTTTATTGTTAGCCTCTTGCAGCATATTAAAGATACCTCGTACATTGACATCAAACTGTCTTGTGAAGTCTTCTTGCGAATTGTCTTTCAGTAGCTTGGAAACCATGACGCCAGCGTTGTTTACCAATACATCTACTTTGTCATAGGCAGCTATCGCTTCATCAAACAGGCGGGTCGTCTCTTTTCTCTGACTCACATCTGCTTTGATTGCCAGTGCTTTGCCTCCTTTTTTCGTGATTTCATCTACTGTTTTTTGTGCGTCAGCAGCACTGTTCGAATGATTTATGATCACTTTGGCACCTTCGTTTGCTAGAAGGAGTGCCGTTTCTTTGCCTATTCCTCTGGAGGCACCTGTTACGATTATTACTTTGTCTTTTAGTTTCATGGTGATTTTTTATTGGGTCTTAGCGTTCAACTTGTAAATAGAGATTGCAGCCAACAGGGTTGCGATGATCACAAGTATCATTTTGGGTTCTGGCCTGGCAAAGAATTCCAAGCCTAGTGCTGTGATCATCGTGATCAGTAAAAAAGAGAAGGCTAGCTTACCAACAGTCTTATTTCCTTGTATGGCAAAAACTAATATCATAGCAGCCATCGCCAACTCTGATACTCCTGTGAATAATCTAAAAAAGTCAGCGTCTACGCCTATGGCTTTCTCAAATTGTTGAAAACCAGCTATGCTTTGTGGTTTTGCTAGCAATTTGGGTATGGCAAAAAACGCCATGGCAAAGATTGCCATGGCGTTCAATATTTGATCTAAGATCTTTTTCATTTCAATGTTTTTAACACTTCGATGAGATCGACTGGTTCTGCTCTGTTTCTATAATCAGGGTCTAGAAAAGCATGTTTAATGACTCTGTCTTGTCCTATTATATAAGTAGCAGCTATGGGCAATTCTCCCTTGTCATTCCCATTGTAATTGCTCAGTCCAAATCCATTTTGATATTTTTTGATCAAGTCGTCGGTGAGTTTGTATGCTACTCTGTACTGGTGTGCAACCCTGTTGTCCAAATCACTTAGTACCTCAAATTCCAATTCGTTTTTTTCCTTGGTGGAAATAGAGCTATCGGGGAGTTGAGGTGATACAGCCAGTAGGTTTGCACCATACTTTTTGAAATCAGGGAGCGACTCTTGCATGTGTCGGAGTGTCAAATTGCAGTATGGACACCACCCCCCGCGGTACCACATCAAAATAACTGGGCCATTTTCTAGTTCATCATAAAGCGTGATGGTTTTATCCGTTGCGTTTGGAAGAGAAAAGTTTATCGCTGTATCACCTACTTGAAGTGCATTCTCTTGGATTTTATTTTGTCTTATAGACTCTATTCCTGCAGCACTCTGTTGTTTTTTTTCTTCTGATGCATTTTCTAGGAAATTCATCTTGCGTTCATTCAAAACAGTTTCTAAGGGCCTCTGTGTAATCTCTTTTTCAGAATTCATGGACGTTTTGTTTTGCTTTGAGTCTCCACAGCCCGCAACTATTAGGATGACTGCACTGAGAAGGAGGTATTTTGTTTTCATCATTTTTATTTTATTTAGAACGTATTGGTTATTTCAATGCGATTAGTTTTTCTGCTACTAATTTTAAGTTTTGTTCAGAAATTTCTGGGTTGGGAGCGAGAGGGTACAGTTGTGCCCCTGGTCTACTGATGAATGCCCCTCTCCAGTTGGCCCATAGTGCGCCTGCTATATCCCAGCCGTGAGCAGCTACCAAGAGGCATTCGTGAGGTTGTACGCCCATTTTTCTAGCGGCCCAGTCATAGGCATCTGTGTGTGGTTTGAATTTTCCAATATCCTCTACGCTTAATCTCTCTTCGAAGAATTCCGTCAATCCTGCATTTTCAAATTGTGTCGCTACGCCTTTGTTGGAAGAGTTGGTGAAGGAAACCAGCTTATAGCCTGCGTCTTTTAGTTGCTGCAGTGCTGCTTTTACTTCTGGGTGTGCTGGTAGTGATCGAATGGGGCCGAGAATGGCTTTTTTGGCTTGGTCTTCTGAGATTTTGATGTCGTGATTAGCGGCGACCATTTGTAAAGCAGCCGCACCAATGACGCCAAAGTCATTGTACTGTCTCCCTACTGTGGTGACCAGCGAATATTGTAGCATTGTTGTAAACCATAGTGGCAATAGATCACGTCTACCTCCAAGTGCTTTCTCTACACTCTCTCTCATTGCTGTGAGGTCTAATAGAGTTTCGTTTACATCAAAAAATAGAACCTTTGGTCTAGTATCCGAGTTCTGCACGGCGCTGCTCTTGGTTTCGTTGGATGTTGCAAAACCTAATGTAGGCATCACTGAACCTGCTAGTCCAAATAGCACTGTTTTTTTAGCGAAATCTCTTCTGTTACTCTTCATATAAGCGTAGTTTTAAAACATTCTACATAGAATGTTTTGGTAAAAAATTATTTATTTAATTGTCTTATATACATGCTTAATCCTGACATGTATTCTTCAAGTATGACGTCATCATTGTATAGTTTTCTAATGCCTCGAACCCCTTCGAATGCACTGATCAAATACGTGGCTACTGCTTGACTATGGATATTTTGCTTGATGGTGTTTTCTGTTTTCCCTCTTTCTATCAATGAGGTCAATGCAGATTTCCATTGTTCTATTATATTCTTTAAAGCTATTTGATAGGCTGTTTCATAGTCGCCAATTTCATTGATGAGATTGTTGATAGGGCATCCGTGCTGTTTTTCATAGGGGGCAAAGGATTTGATACGTTGCAAAAAGGTTGATTCTAGTATCTCTATGGCGTTTCCTGTTTCGTACAAAGGGCGGATCATTCCTTCGTACACGCGTTTTTGGAGTTTTATTCCAATCACTTCTACCCCTAGTTCTTTTTTGTTTTTGTAGTGATGATAGAATGCTCCCTTCGAAAGTTTTGCATTCGCCATGATTTTTTCTATGCTGGTAGTTTTAAAACCACTTTCATAAAAAAGAGTGAATGCACTGTCCAAAATGATTTGTCTGGTGACTTCTGACTTTAGCTGTTGTTGCATGGTGCTGTACACGAAAAGACTGCATAGAATGTTTTATTTTGTTATGAGATGTATAATTCAGACGTTTTTGGAAATACTAGGACATAAGTGCTGTCATAATTGAGGCTATATTCGCAGTAGATGAATAGTTTTCACATATAACAATCAAAAAAATGAAAAACGTATTATTTACACTGATACTTCTATCAGGTGTGGTGACAGTGACTTTTGCTCAAACTTTCAGATCAATTGATAAGAGCCCAATGGATGTGGCTTATTTGCCTGATAATTTTGCCCATGACCGTTCGGGAAGTGACAAAGCGATTGCCAAAATTTACTACAGTAGACCTCAAAAGAAAGGGAGAGAGATTTTCGGTAATGTAGTCGCGTATGATAAACTATGGAGAACAGGAGCCAATGAAGCACCTGAACTGAAGGTTTATCAAGAGATAAAGATGGGAGGAAAGACCCTAGCTGCAGGTACCTATTCCCTATTTAGCATCCCTGGAGAAAAAGAATGGACAATCATCGTGAGTACAGATCTAGATTATTGGGGTACGGCAGGCTATCAAGAGAAGTATGAGGTTTTACGCGTAAAGGCGCCATCAAGTAAATTGTCTAAGGAAGTAGAAGCGTTTTCTATTCAGTTCAAAGAATTAGGGGACAATTCAGCAGAAATGAACTTGGCATGGGATAAAACAGTCGTTGCTGTTCCTGTACAGTATTAAAACCATCTCTAGGTGTAGTTGATAACTACACCTAGTTATCACATCTTATTTTCAAAATCCTTGCGTTCCTCAAAAGTAGTTGTGTTTTCTTCGGCGATGTTTCTCTGTACCCTTGCGGGGAATGTGATGTACAACATCGGGATGAGACGGTCACCGACATCAGCCTGATGTCGATAGGAGGAGCTGTAGCCATACGTAGCATTGGAGCCATGGGTCGGCTATGCCGACTAGGAGCGCTGTGGATTTCATGCAATTGTCCCCAGTATCAACAACCCCGCAGGAGACGATACCAAAGTCCAGAACGACAACACCTACCTCAATGCAACCTATCAAGGAGCGATTTGTCGTCAAGGATGGATAGCACATCAAGACGCACTGAGATGACAGTGAACTCATCGTGTCTCGCGAGCGCGTCGCAGCATTCAAAGCATGGCTAAACACAAGTATGCCCAAAAGCATGACGGGAACGGGGAATCTCCAAAAATACAGCCTTCCTGAGTGCTAGGAATGCAGAAAACGGTAGAAAAAGATCTTCCAGAACGCTAGGAATGCAGAAAACTGTAGAAAACAGCCTTCCAGAATGCTAGGATGATAGAAAACTGTAGGAAACGACTTTCCAGAATGCTAGGAATGCAGAAAACTGTAGGAAACGGCTTTCCAGAATGCTAGGAAGGTAGAAAACTGTAGGGAACGACCATTCAGACAATGATTATTGAAAAAACGTGCGCTTACACCCAATGTCATTAAGGTTAGATTTCTGTCATTTCGACGATAGGTGAAATCTATACACTAAAGCACAAATCCTTTCAGAATGGCAAAGATCCCTCCCCCGTCGGGATGACCCAACGAAGCGTATGCGTTTAACTTAACGACATTGAGTTCGCACCAGCGGAGGCGTTGAGTCATTCTACTCTAGAGAACCGACGTTATCCAATCAGATGATGCTTGGTGTGACCTTGGTGCCTTTATATACTCAATAAACTTTTGGAGTTAAAACCCTAGTTTTTTGGCTGGCTTGTCAAGGTTCGAATAATCTAGAATCTTGACGTTGGTAGCGTAGAGAATTTTAATCATTGCTGCAATCCAATGGTATTGAAGTCTATAGAGGCGTAGTGATCACTGATCAGTGTAGTGACCACTCTTGCATGTAGCGGTCGATGTACTCGAAGGCTCTTTGATCCATCCAACTATAATTTTTTCCTCTCAGGCCAAACCCTACATGTCCTCCGCATCGGGGTGTTTCTAGGGTCAGTGTTTTGCTGTTTTGACAAATTTCGTAGGGATAACATTTTTCGCCTAGCAGCGGATCATTGAGCGCATTGACGATTAGAGACGGGACGGTAATGCTGTGGTAGTGTAGATCCGAAGAGGAGGTGCTGTAGAAGTGGCGTGCATTGCGAAACCCATGCAAGGGAGCCGTGTAGCGTTCATCGAATAGCCCAAATGACCTAATCCTATCAATCGCAGAAATATTTACTGCGTCAGGGAACTGTGCATGCTTTTGTTTTACTTTTTGAATGAGTTTTTTGAGGAATCGCTTACGGTAGAAGGTGTTCTTTCTGAATGTTAACTGGTGGGCACTATCCCAGAGATTGCAGGGGACAGAAAATACTGCCGCTGCTACGATGTGTTTGGGGACGTTGACACCGTTTTCTCCCAAGTATTTGAGGGTAGTGCTGCCTCCCATGGAGTAGCCGACGAGTCCTATTCTTTTGTAGCGTCGTGTGGAGATGGTATGCTGGATGACCGTCTCCAGATCATCGGTGACGCCATGATGGTAGAGGCGTAGTGTGCGGTTGATCTCTCCGCTACAGGATCGGTAGTTCCATGCGAGCACATCGTATCCTTTCTGATGAAAATACCTGACGCAGCTCTTGATGTAGTGCCGGGTAGTGTTGCCTTCTAGTCCGTGCGATACGATGATGAGTTTGTTAGAGCCCGTCTGTACCCAGTCCAAATCCAGAAAGTCACCATCTGGCGTGTCGATGCGCTCTCTTTCGTAGGGTAGCCCTTTGATTTTTCTGAATACACTGGGGTATATCGTCTCTAGGTGGCCATTTCTGAACCATGAAAAAAAGTTGCCGTATGGAGATCGTGATATGACAGGCATTATTTTAAAGATAGGGATTTAAAAAGTAGCACCATAGTTCCTTTTGTCTTGTTGGTGTTCTATTTTTGGCGGCTAAAAATAGGGATAAAATGGCTGAATACGTACTAGGAATTGATATTGGAGGCACAAATACCAAATTTGGGTTAGTGGATAGAGAAGGGAATGTAAAAGATGAAGGACACTTTCCTACCCAAGCTGACGCTGATATCAATGCTTTTTTGTCTCTATTGGAAACCCATATCAGTCATTTGATTGCCGATAACCAGGTGATCGGAGCGGGCGTAGGGGCACCCAATGGCAACTACTACAAGGGAACGATCGAGCATGCGCCTAATCTCAACTGGGGCGAGATCGTCGAGTTTAGAGAGTTGTTTCAAGAGAAATTCAAGATTCCAGTAGCCTTGACCAATGATGCCAATGCGGCAGCACTGGGAGAGATGCTGTTTGGTGGAGCAAAGGGAATGAAAGATTTCGTTCTCTTTACACTCGGTACTGGACTGGGTAGTGGGATCGTAGTAGATGGTAAACTCGTCTATGGCTACTCTGGAATGGCAGGTGAGATTGGTCACGTCAGTGTCAACCCTGATGGTCGTCACTGTGCATGTGGTCGCAAAGGGTGTTTGGAGACCTATGTCTCCGCTACGGGTATCAAGCGTACCGTGTCTAAACTCATGGCTGACTACACACGACCTAGTGTACTGCGTGATGTGCCTTATAACCAAATCGATGGGAAGGTAATCACCGATGCAGCCAAGAATCATGATTATATCGCTATCAAGGCATTTGAATATACAGGGAAAATTCTCGGACAAAAATTGGCAGATACCGTTTTGCATACGAGTCCAAAGACAATCTTCTTGTTCGGAGGATTGGTGAAGGCGGGAGAGTATCTCCTAGACCCTGCAAAGCACTACATGGAAGAGAAGATGTTCAAGCCCTTCAAAAACATGGTTGATTTGCGCCCATCGTCTTTGATGGATAAAAATGCTGCCGTGCTAGGTGCTGCTGCGCTTGGCTGGACAGAATTCGACAAAGTAGCCCCATAGTAGGGGGATTGCTCTGGGGAATATTGGTTTAATTTGCTTCATGAATAAAGCATTTTCCCAAATCAAATTTTTTATTCTTGTTATAGGCTTGTCATGGGTATCTATCTACACATACGGGCAAGAGCTCATTATCAAGGATGCTCATACGCTATTGCCTATCGAAGGAGCCATTGCTATGCAAGGGGAAGTACTTCTAGGCGTCAGTAGTACTGACGGGGTGATTAGGTTACCTACAGGGACGGCTGGTCAGCTTGTTCTCCAACATACGCAGTTTTATGGGAAGACCATTGATTTGCCTGGAGGTGAGGGTGAATCTATTCATGTCCTGATGGATGAAAAAATCCGACAGATCAATGAAGTCGTCATATCAGCCAACCGGTGGGGAGAGGGTCGCAATCAGGTGCCCAATGAAATCTTATCTATATCTCACCAAGAAGTTGAATTTGCCAACCCTCAGACTGCGGCAGATATGCTGGATCAGAGTGGTCAGGTTTTCGTGCAAAAGAGTCAGTTAGGAGGGGGCAGTCCCATGATTCGAGGCTTTGCGGCCAATTCTCTATTGATTGTACTCGACGGTATTCGTCTGAACAATGCCATCTATCGTAGTGGCAACCTGCAAAACGTGATCATGTTAGACCCGAATATGATGGCTTCTACGGAGGTGATCTATGGGCCTAGTTCATCCATGTATGGGAGTGATGCACTGGGCGGGGTGATGTCATTTTATACCAAAAAAGCAGGGTTCGCTAAGGATGATGGCTGGAAGGTGTCTGGCGGCAGTATGTTGCGCTATTCGACAGCTAATCATGAAAAAACAGCCCACCTTAATGTTTCCATCCGAAACAAACGATTTTCGAATTTTACAGGAGTGACGGTGAGCGATTTTGATGACCTCAGAGCAGGAGCAGTATACCCTAAGGATCATCCTGATTTTGGTAAGCGAGAAAGCTATGTCGTCCGAAAAGAAGGAGTGGATGAGGAGGTGAAGAATGATGACGTAAACCTCCAGCGATTCTCAGGATATAGTCAGTTCAATGTCATGAATAAGGCTGCTTTGAGAATCAATAAATCTTCTGAGCTAGTTTACAGCTTTTATCTCACAGGGTCTACAGACATCCCTAGGTATGATCGACTGATACAGCCACAGTCTGATGGCTCACTCAAGAATGCTGAATGGTACTATGGCCCTCAGGACTTTATGCTCCATGCGTTGACCTTTAGCAATGATACAGAGAACTGGTTCTACAGCCATGCCAAATTAACTTTGTCCACACAGCGTGTGGAAGAGTCTCGTCACAACCGTAGCGTAGGCTCGAATGGATTAAATCACAGGACGGAGCGCGTAAAGACCTACGCTGCTAACCTAGATCTGGAGAAAAGAATATCTGACTATAGTAACTTATACTATGGTCTCGAATGGGTGTACAATGATGCCGAGTCTACGGCTCAAAAAGAGGATATTGTAACTGGGGAAATGAGTCCGCTTTCGACACGCTATCCTGACGGTGGAGGCAGTATGAATACCTGGGCGGCATATCTGTCCTACAAATATGCCTTGCGCGATTGGGTGCATTTGACAGTGGGAGGACGCTATTCTGATGTGGGTTTGAGAGCAAAATTTAACTCTACTTCCTTTTTTAGTCTGCCATTCGAGGATATCGATCAGCGCAATGCTGCGTTGAGTGGTACAGCGGGATTAGCGATTCAGGTCACGCCACAGCTCAAGTGGGACGTGTTATTTTCTACGGGGTTCAGGGCGCCTAACCTTGATGATGCTGGAAAGGTATTTGATTCGGGTGATGTGGTCGTAGTGCCCAACGAAGACCTAAAACCAGAATATACCTACAACTACGAAACGAATGTGACCTGGAACCTAGGAGATAAGTTGACGCTCATGGGAGGGCTGTTTTATACCCAATTAAGGGATGCGATGGTCAGGCGTGATTATTCATACAACGGCATGGACTCTGTCTACTATGATGGAGATACCTACCGAATGGCTGCCTTGGTCAATGTGGGTAAAGCTTATATATGGGGCTTCTCGGCAGGGCTAGACTATGCGGTGACACAGCATTTCTTATTATCGGCGAGACTCAGTGAGAGTTTTGGTGAAGATCAAGTGGAACGTATTCCGCTACGTCACACGACACCATTGTTTGGAAATGTATCACTGACCTACCAGAGAGAGCGACTTAGGCTTGAGTTTTATACCAAGTTTCAGGGTAATAGAGCATGGGATGACTTAGCGCCTTCGGAGCAGGACAAGGATTACTTGTACACGAGCGATGGAGCTTTGGGATGGTACACGCTTAATTTGCGATCGTCCTATCACCTGACGCCAAAACTAGTCTTGACTGCTGCCTTAGAGAATATTCTTGATCACCATTACCGTACTTATTCGTCGGGTATCAGTGCACCAGGTATCAATGGCATTTTCAGTGCACGGTTTGATTTTTAACCCAGATCATGCAATAGCATCAACAGAGGGATAAAAAAAGGCTTTGAAATTTTTCAAAGCCTTTTTTGTGAAGTTCCTGTTTTCGTTCGTTAAGCGATGCGGCTTTTTAGGTCTGTCATGAGTTCGGATAAGTCCATCTTCTCCGTGAGACCATCGATTCTGCTCATGGCTTCTCTTAGACTTTTTTAACCCCTTCCTGAGATGAGGAGAAAGCTCCTGACTTTTAGGTGGAGACGATAGTTCTTCCCCTAAAAGAGGTAACAAAATGGGGTATGAGTTGATCTACAAGTGAAATCAAGGAGGAAGTCGAAAATCCGCGATAAAAATAGAGTAGACAGTAAATAAATCACTTGTATTATGAAAAAGATCAACTTAACAATGAGAAGTCTTATGGTGGTCCTATTACTGGCCATCGTGAGGCATCAGGTAGATGCACAGTCGTGTACAGTTCCTGATTACATTCCTGTTTTTGCACAGGAGCTGAACCTGGTCAACTTGACAGAATTTGACTCTTTTGCTCGCCCTGATGAGTCAAACCGTTATTTTTATCGTCCTCAATGCGGTGTGAGTCAAGCTCAGTTTCGCTATAGTACTACCAAGGGTAGTCTCAAGCTACAGATGTATCTAGAGGTGTATCGTCAGAGTTATGACTGTATGGGTAACCTCGTAGGGACTAAAACGCAAATCATGACTACTCCTACCATCGAATACGGTAGTGGTGGCGGAGAAATATTTGCCTATTTTGATCTTGTCATAGAGCCAGGTGCCTACTATCAGGTAGTGGCTAAGAGAAGAAGCAAGTTTATAGTTTGGGGGGCTTGGAATACTGATGCTTATAGCAACAACGTACGCTTTATAGAGGGCATAGACCAGCCAACTCCCGATGGACAATTTGTAGACATGCTCAGTAGTAGGTCTGCAACTTCTACAGGTACTGGTTGGACGATCGATATAGCTCAGTTGGACGTGAATGATCCAGTGCTTTTTGATGCGAACGCTAGCTCCTGTGAGAGTATTTGGTCTTATGAGATATCGGAATTTGACCTTGATAATTGGGTCAGTAGTAGTACCTATAGTTCGCCCTGGTTATCCGGTCAGGCCAATACAATCAATCTGACGGGATCTTATGGACCAGGATTTCAGAGAGGAAAACTCTATTTGCTTAAACTGGTCGTGGGTACTGGGTACCATCCAGAATACTGGTGGTTCGAAATCAAAGATGCTGCCATTGACGCCAGTCTTGATCATACTACGACTGTAATTGAGAGTGTAGGCATATTGGGCGGAGGTATAAAGTTTTATACCCTGCATGAGCGCTGTCAGTATAACAGCCTCCTCCTCAATACGAGTGGTACCCAGTCTGCGAATCAATACCGCGTAAGTGTACAGGAGGTCAACGCTAGCTATACAACTACAGGTTTATTGGCTAGTACTGGTTGGCAGGTGGGGGCTCCACCTACGAGTATATCTCTCAATAGTCTGTTCGGTGGTTTTGCATTGGGTCAGCGCTATAAACTCACATTTGAAGTGGGAGATCCGGTACAAACGCGCGTGTTATATTTCCGATACAAGCAGTGCAAAGTGTACCCAGAAGACCCTGTAGAACTGGGAAGGTCAAAACAAGCGGAAGAGGAGGAGCTCGAAATGATAACGTATCCTAACCCTACTAGTGGACAACTCACTATTGAACTCAAACAAGAGACGGAAGAATCAGTAAGCCTCCGAGTGGTCGATCTGATGGGGAAAATAGTCTATGCTACGGAGCAGTACGGCATGCGTCAGGTTAGTATAGACCTGTCAGGTAACCCTCCAGGAGTTTATCTTATTGAATTAAGAGCTGCTGAGACGAAATCGGTTCATCGTGTGATCTTGAGATAGTCTATTGTTATAATTAACTGAATGAAATAGAAGCGAGGTGAGTTTTTAGGTCACCTCGTTTTGGCACAAGAAAGGGCTTTGAGAACAATCTCAAAGCCCTTTCTTGTGCAGCAGTAATTTGTATTCCTAAGCAATTCGGCTTTTTAGGTCTGTCATGAGTTCGGATAAGTCCATCTTCTCTGTAAGACCATCGATTCTGCTCATGGCTTCTCTTAGACTTTTTTGGTAGTCTTTGCTTTGCGGGTTGTAGGGCGCATGATGCGTCTCGCTTAGTAGGTTCTCGATACAAAGAATATCATCTTTGAGCGATGGGTCTAAGTAGCTTTCTACGAATTTTTTGAAGATGTAATCCGTCGCAAGTTCATTCGGATGGATGAGATCTTTTTCATAGAACTGATAGTCTCTCAGGTCACTCAATAGGAATTCATAAGCAGGGAAATATTTGACATAGGCAAACTCACTCATGATCATGTGACAGGCCAAGCGTAGTACCGATTTGCTCACAGCATTGAGCGTCAACGAATCACGGGTGTGCTGCACTGGACTCACGACAAGGATGATGTTTTTGACATGGTTTAGCGAGCTATAGATTCGTCTGAAACCATCTACAATTGCCTGAGGTGTCAGTAGGTCTTTGGTGAATAAATTGGATTCTGCACGGTGGCAGTTGGCGATCACCTTGTTGGTACTGTCTAGTTTGTACACGAATGCTGATCCAAGGGTGATGACTAGATAGTCTGTCTTTTTTAGATACTCATGGGTAGTTTCTACACGTTCTTGTAGGCTGTTAATTAACTCGGACTTGGATGAAAAGTTAGCCTTAGGGTGAAAATTGAAATGATTCCAATAACCTTCGTTTTCGGTGATTAAATCTTCGTTGATCTCTCCATTTTTTGTCGTTTGTTCTATGAGGTTAAAAATAGAGATAGGGTTATATATAGTACCGTATGGGTTATTAGTGATGTTAAAGTTGTATTTGGAAAGTGGATCCGCTAGCGCTTTGGTAAACCCAGACCCAATAGACAAGATTTGCGAATTGTATTTGATTTTATCTGGGTTCTCGTCTATGAATAATTCAGTCCTAAAATGTGTCATAGCTTTTTTATATGAATATAAAAAGAAACTGTTTGATGCAGTGTGAAATGCTGATAAAAATAAGATTTAATTCGGGTTGTTTCCTTGGGTTAAATGGTAACTCTGTCTAGCAATTTCGTACTCCTCGTCAGTAGGGATGATGAGTATTTTTACTTTTCCTTTTTGAATTTCACGTAAGCCAGGTTTTCTAGTTTCATTGAGGGTATCATCTATGTCGATACCAAAGTGTTCTAGATTACTACAGCTCATCTTTCGCGTTACAGCATCATTTTCTCCAACCCCTGCAGTGAACACGATGGCATCCAATCCTCCGAGGATGGTCATGTAAGAACCGATGTATTTCTTGATTCGGTAGGCATACATTTTTAGTGCTAGTAGAGCTGCTTCATCACCATCTTTGGCTCTGGTGTTGATGTTGCGGAGGTCATTGTCTCCTGTGAGTCCCTTCATGCCGCTTTGCTTGTTGAGCAGTGTTTTGATTTGTTCGATTTCGTACCCCTGCTCTAGCAAATAGAAGATTACCGATGGGTCAATGTCACCAGAGCGCGTACCCATGATCAGCCCAGATAATGGGCCAAGTCCCATAGATGTGTCTATGCTTTTTCCGTTTTTGATGGCCGATATGCTACATCCATTTCCGAGATGAATGGTGATGATTTTGCTGTCTTTGTTTTTCAATCCCAAGTAATCGATCGCTTGGTTGGAGACATACCGGTGTGATGTGCCATGAAAACCATAGACGCGCGTACCGTATTTTTGATAGAGCTCTTCTGGGATGGCAAAACGGTAGGCTTCTTCGGGCAAGGTAGTGTGAAATGCCGTGTCGAAAATAGCATACTGCTTGGCGGAGCTAAATACTGTTTCGGCAACTTCTATCCCCTGAAGGTTAGCAGGGTTGTGAAGGGGAGCGAGAGAAAAGAGTTCTTTGATCTCAGCTTTGACTGATTCGTCGATGAGGGTACTGGCGGTGAAATGCTCCCCCCCATGCACAACTCTATGACCGACCGCAGCGATCTCATCTGAAGATTGGATGAGTTTATAGTCGGGGTTCATGAGAAGTTCTGAGACTTTGTTGAGTGCTACTTTGTGATCTTCGAAAGGCATGTTCACGGTTACGGTTTGCGTGCCATATTCAAAGCTAAGGTTCCCTTCTGTTTCACCTATTTTTTCTACCAAACCTGCACAAAGGACAGTGCCTGCTGGCATGTCAAACAACTGATACTTGAGCGAAGAACTACCCGAATTTAAAACCAATATTTTCATCTCTATGTGTTATTTCTTTTGTGATTGAATCGCTGTAATGACCACTGTATTGACGATGTCTTCTACCGTACAACCTCTACTGAGGTCATTGACGGGCTTATTGAGGCCTTGTAGAACTGGTCCAATGGCGATGGCTCCTGTTTCGCGCTGTACAGCTTTGTATGTATTGTTTCCGGTGTTGAGGTCTGGGAAGATCAAAACGGTGGCTTGTCCAGCGACCTGAGAGTCGGGCATTTTCTTCTTACCCACTTCTGGATCAACAGCTGCATCATATTGTATAGGACCTTCTATCATGAGTTCGGGTGCAAGTTCCTTAGCTAGTGCAGTGGCTTTTCGGACTTTCTCCACTTCTTCTCCTTTGCCTGATGCGCCAGACGAGTAGGAGAGCATTGCTACACGTGCTTCTACCCCGAATGCCATGGCTGTATAGGCAGAGGAGACGGCGATCTCTGCGAGTTGCTCGGCTGTGGGGTTAGGGTTGACCGCACAGTCGCCATAGACGAGTACGCGGTTATCCAGACACATGAAGAACACCGAAGAGACGACTTTAATCCCAGGCTTGGTTTTGACAAATTGTAAGGCTGGGCGTATCGTATGCTGTGTGGTGTTGACCGCACCGGATACCATACCGTCTGCGTCTCCTTGCTGAACCATCATGGTGCCGAAATAGGAAACGTCATTCATCAAGTCTTCGGCGATTTCCATGGTGATACCTTTTTCTTTGCGGTATTCATAGAGTTGCGAGACGTATTTGTTGAAGTTTGGTGATTGGGCGGGTGCCACGATGTTGATTTCATCTAGGTCGATATCTAGTCCTAAGTCTTGGATTTTTTGGGTGACCTCATCTGGGTTTCTGTAGAGTAGTGTGAGGTTGACTAGCTTCATCGCCTGGAGTTGTTCGGCTGCCTTGAGGATACGGTCGTCATTGCCTTCGGGCAGGACGATATGCATCTTTTGAGCGAGCGCAGTTTGGTTCAGGTTGTATTTAAACATTTTTGGCGTCATGCCTCTTGGTTTCACCCCTATGATTTTGTTTTCAAGGTTGGTCGTGTCGATCTGCTGGTCAAAATACTTGAGTGCCAATGCTATCTTGTTGGGGTTGTCCATCGATAGGTTGGACTTGACGTTGTTTAGGTTGATGGTTGTTTGGAACGTGTTTGGAGTGACCTTGAGTATAGGGATGGTTGCTGTCAGCCCTTTCAGTAGTTTGTATATCGGTTCGGGTAGATCGAATCCCCCCGTGAGTATGATTGCGGATAGGTTAGGGTATGTCGTCGACTGATGAGCCTGTAGTGACCCCATGATGATCTCGGCTCTATCGGCAGAGGCTACTACGGCACAGTTTTCTGTCAAGAATGTCAAGTAATTGGCCAAGGTCATGCCAGCAACTGAGTAGCGATGGACGATCTTTTGGTGGAGGAGTTCCTCTCCGAAGAGTACTTTGGCGTTCAATTCCTCGGTGATTTCGGCTACACTAGGGCTACTCAGAATGTCATTGTTGGGGATGACAGCTAATTCTTTGTTTTTACCCGTACCTCCCAGTTTTTTCTTTAGGTTCGTTTTATAGTCTTGAATTTTTTCTTCCTCGACTCTATTGAGAATTGCACCTATGACCTCTGTCTCTTCTTCCTCGAAGGAGTCTAGTGCAAATTTGAGCGTGCTGGCGGCCTCTTCAGGTGTTTTGTTTTGTCCTGTAGCGACGATCAAGATGGGACTACCCAAGTTTTTAGCGATGGCGGCATTGAGTTCAAACTCAAAAGCGATGTTCTCTCCCACGAAATCAGTTCCTTCTATCAAGATGAAATCGTACTGTTTTTCGAGCTTTTTGTAGTGATCTAGGATTTGGTCTATGACTAGATCGAACTGGCTATCCCCGAGCATCTTGTTGACCTGATTGCCCGTGAAAACGTAAGTGTCTTCATAATTTTGATTCAACGCAAAATAGTCTAGAATTAGTTGGGTATGATGATCTTTTCGATTTGGATTCCCTTTGATGATGGGTTTGAAATAGCCTATTTTCTGTGTTTTCTTTAGCAGGAGCTCCATTAACCCTAGTGAAATGAGGGATTTACCCGAATTAGCTTCGATGGTGGAGATGAATACGGCGTTGGACATGTGGTTCTTTGGTTGTGGTGAAACGTCTAATGCAAGACTAAAATAAAACGGAGATGAATAGCATGATGCACATCATTAAAAATACTAATGAATATCTTTATTTTCTATCAACGTAAAGTTTTAAAATATGAAACGAGTAGTGGTATTGACAGGTGCAGGGATTAGTGCGGAGAGCGGTATTCGTACTTTTCGAGATTCGGATGGATTGTGGGAAGGGCATGACGTAATGGAGGTGGCATCTCCACAAGGATGGGCAGCTAATCAGGAGTTAGTTATGGATTTTTATAACCAGAGAAGGAAGCAGGCAATGGCTGTACAGCCCAATCTGGGCCATTTCGCATTGGCGGAGTTGGAGAAGGATTTTGAGGTGACGATCGTGACACAAAATGTAGATGGCTTACATGAGCGTGCAGGGTCGTCTCGGGTCATTCATCTCCACGGTGAACTGTCCAAGGTTAGGAGTAGTGTCGATGAAAGTATCGTGTTCGAGCTAGAGGGATGGGAGCTTAAGTCTGGAGACCTTTGTCCCAAAGGGTCACAGTTGAGGCCACACATCGTTTGGTTTGGGGAGATGGTGCCGATGATGGATGTGGCGATAGCAGAGGTGCGGAGGGCAGATATTCTTCTGGTGGTGGGTACTTCGTTGGTGGTGTATCCAGCAGCCAGTTTGATGAGCTACACGAGGGCAGGAATCCCCAAGTATGTCATAGATCCTAAAATGCCTGAGTTACCCAAGGATTCTATGCTCTATTGTGTGGAAGAGAAGGCAAGTACAGGTGTGGCTAAGGTGGCTGATGAGTTGAGAAAGCGGTATCAGTAATGTGGTTAAGTGACAATTATCGAATTGCTGTTTCGCAGTTAGAAAATTGTGCGTAGTGTTTTCTCGTAAATTGCTAAGTGTAAATGCGTATAAGGTGCTGATATTAAGGTGTTTCGTTGTGTGTTGTTGAATTAATTTTTTATATTCACCATGATTTTAAAATTCAATGTCTGAAATAACGAATCAGTATCAATTTTTATATCCACAGCTATGGCAACAAACTTAGAACTACGAAGTACTTATTTTTATACCGAAGGCATGGGCAGTATACCTACTGCCACCAGTCCCAAACCACTCAACACCGCTTCAGAGATAAGTTCAATTTTTAAAAATAAGTTTGCCGTAGCGACACACATTAGCGAATCGATACACCGTGGGATAGGTAAGGAGTTAGCTTCTATGACCACTAACCTTAGTGCGAAACGTTTGGCATCTAAAATCAATTCTTCTCTAGACAATACCAGTAAGTATTCGCTTGCTGACATTGTGGATGATTTGAGAGGTTATGATTTCAATGAGGAATCTAGTTTTGATGCTTTGGTGAAAACCAAGTTCTGTGTCAAATCAGGAGCACACAAAGGTCATGCGATTTTTCATGTACCTGCTTTTATTCCTATCGATGACATCAAAGTACCTAAGCAGGCCACTAATTTTAAGATATCGGCTCGTCTGGTATCTGTATCCGATTTTTTGATCAAAACAGATAGTATAGAGATGCTTTCTCCCAAAGCAGATAGTAAAAAGGGGAGTTTTCAGTCGCCTATGTTGCCGATATTGCAGACATCTACCGAGCCTATGACTGCCCAGTTGCGGTTATTAGAGACGGGGCCTATCGCACAAAATGCCTCTACCGTTCTTGTGATCGGGGTTATGTTTTATCGATACGAAGACAAGAAATTTGTTGCACTCGATGAAGAAGGGATTATCTCTATTAGAAACGTTTTTTAAGCTGAATCACCCACCAATCGTAGACATGGACTCAGTGATTTGAGTGTTTTTTTGTCGGTTTATTTCTGCTACGAATCCATTGACCTCCTTGCGTTGCACGGTCTGAATGAAAGTCTCTTTGAGTGCTTCGTCAGAGATGCCAGTTCTCAATATACCTTTTACATCTAACACACCTTCGTCATATAGACAGTTTTTGATGCTGCCAGTGGCGGTAAGTCTGATACGATTGCATGTACCGCAGAAGCTACGGGTATATGCCGCTATGATACCTAAACTCCCAGCATAGTCAGGGATTTGATAAGCAGTAGAGGGTGCATTTGGTTCTTGCGCGATCTTCTGTAGAGCAGGGTAGTGGTGTTTTAGTTCGTCCAGTATGTCTTGAGCAGAGAATATTTTAGCATTTTGATCGTCAGACCCGTTGAAGGGCATCTCTTCGATAAAGCGTACCGAGATATTTTTGTTCTTGGTTAGTTTGGCCATGGCTTGGATTTCATGTTCATTGCGTCCATTCATGACCACCATGTTGATTTTGGTTTTGATCCCATGATCTAGCAAGCCATCTAGCGTTTGCATCACTTTGTTATACTCGTCACGTCTCGTGATAGCAAAGAAATTCTGCTTGTCCAAGCTGTCCAAACTTAGGTTGATGTGATCGATTCCGATCTCTTTGAGTTCTTTGAGATGAGGGTAGGTTAGTACTCCGTTGGTGGTGAGATTGAGTGAGGTGATGCCATCTATTTCTGTGATTTTTCGGAGCAACTGCATGAGGTCCTTTCGGAGGAAAGGTTCTCCGCCAGTGATTCTGATCTTTTTGACACCCAGTTCTGCTAGATTTTGTGTGACACGAAGGATTTCTTCGTAGCTCATGAGTTCTTTTTTTGGGAGGTATTGTATCCCTTCGGCAGGCATGCAGTAGAAGCATCTCAGATTGCAGCGATCGGTCACGGCGATGCGGAGGTAGTCCATTTGCCTACCCCATTTGTCTGTCAATATCGTTTGCTTGTCTTGGTTCACTTCGTTTTGTTGTGGGTTGCTTGAGGGTTGGGGAAACTGTCCGATTCATCCTCACCCGGTCTTTTGTGCAGGCATTGAAAATCCTTCTCTACCAAAATGCGCATTTGGCTTTGGTCTTTGTTTTCAAACCCAACCTCTGTAGGATCCATCCATTTGTCTGCCATCTCGCTAGGAATGCCTACGATGATTTCGTTGTTGGCAAAGTTAGCGGTGACATCTTTTGTGTCTGCCAGTGCAGCTACGGTGTATTTTAATCGATTGGTACCAAAGGCGATTTCAGCCGATACACATCCTTTCTCTCCGAAAATGTCAACCTCTGTTTGGCTTAACCTGAGCCGGATTGAATCATTCAATATTCTCAATTTCATCTTCAAAACTACTGCTTCTTTGGCCTTGATAGAACAGATGGGTGCTTTTTCTTGACTTTATGTAATGTCTGTGATATATCTCCTGTCAGAGCGTTTATCTTTGGGTTTAAAATCAATAGGATGGAAATATCAGTTTTAGCTTTTGGGATAGCACGTGATATCATCAAGGCTCGGTCTGTCGTGCTAGAAGTGACTGATGGAGAGTCAGTCGCAGGCGTAGTAGCTCGTCTCAAACAGCAGTATGACGGATTGGAAAAGCTACCGTCGGTACTCCTGGCAGTCAATGAAGAATATGTGGAAGATAGCTATGTCGTATCACAGGGTGATGAATTGGCGATAATACCTCCTGTAAGCGGTGGATGATATGATAGAGATAACTTCTAAAACCATAAGAACAAGTGAGCTTATAGACTATGTCAAAGAGAGTGGTGCGGGTGCGATCAATGTGTTTATCGGGACGACACGTAACCAGACGGCTGGTAAAAAGGTTATAAAGTTGGATTTTGAAGCCTACGAGCCCATGGCGGTCAAAGAACTACAGAAGATCGCTGATCGAGCCGTTGAGCAATGGGATATCCTCAGCTATGCGATAGTGCATCGCGTCGGTATCGTAGAGATCGGCGAGGAGGCTGTCGTGATCGCTGTATCTACTCCACACCGAAAGGATGCATTTCAAGCCTGCGAGTTCATCATCGACGAACTCAAAAAAACCGTCCCCATTTGGAAACGCGAAGTGTTCGAAGATGGGGATGTCTGGGTAGCTGCACACCCTTAGTTCGTTACTTTATCTCTTTAATTGCTGCCTCGTACTCGTCAGGGGTATTTACATTTCTAAGTACAGAAGGATCATCCAGATGCACGAGTTCAATGTCCGTATTGATGAGGACTTTTCTGGGGCATGAATATCCCTGACTCAGGAACTGCAGTAAGTAAGGGTAAGATTTGGGCTCCCAGATGGTGATGAGGGGTTCAGGAAAATCCGTATCAGGGTTATAAAATGCAGTAGCGACCTTTGACGGATTTCTTTTTTTGATCAATAGATCGATGACTTCATGAGTGAGAAAGGGTTGGTCACATGCTGTCACGAGCCATGCAGCATTCGGGTCATGTCTAAATGCCGATAAAATGGCTCCATAAGGCCCTAGTCCTGTAAAAGTATCCTTGATACTGTCCTTCTCTTCTGCTTGATCTTCTCGGATCGCGAAAAATGCTTTTTGCGTAGCATCGGAAAGTAGGTCGAGCATGTGTGTTTTTTGACTTTTCCCGTGGTAGTTGATTTGGGATTTATCTTTTTGCATGCGCTCACTTTTTCCTCCAGCGAGGACTAACCCATTGAGAGGAGCGATCGACTGTTTTAGTTGTTGGTCTATCCACTGTGTCAGCTGACTCAGGTCGTTGATGAGGTAGGTTGGGATTTGGTCGATGTTTTCTATATGATGACGGAGGTAATCAGGAATGATAGATTCTCCTTCCGGCAGCAGAATGAGTACGACGTTCGTTAGCTTGTGTAGCTTTTTTTCGAGCGATTTTCGGGAGTCGATTACGACGATTTGTTGTGATGCTTCGAAGTGATTGCCGTTGACGATTACTAACTCTTGGTCATTGAAGTAGGGACGGAAAAGCCACGGGTTCATGGCAGATCGTGTGTCAAATCTATGGAAATTGATCTTGTCAACGTACTCTAGTTCATTGCCATGGTCAAGCGATGTGCCAGTGAGAGTACTGTCATCTGCGCTCTTGTGATCTGCATCGACATAGGCAATGCTGTATTGATCTGCGAGAGCTTCGCTGATGGTTTGGCTTATTTTTTTGATTTCTTCGCATGGAGTGCCCAATATAGCTAACTCCTGTCGCGCAAACTGACCGTAGTTTGGTTTGGTGATTTTGGCGTGCTTTTGGTGTTTTTTACTCATGATGAAAATCCTTTTTGCCTCCTGTTTTGGCGATTAATCGCGTCTCGCGGATGACTATGTCGTGTGACATGGCCTTACACATGTCATAGATGGTGAGGGCTGCTATACTCGCTCCAGTTAATGCTTCCATCTCTATGCCTGTTTTGGCAGTGACGCTGCAGGTACACCGTATGACGATCTCTTTGTGATCAACTTTGATTTCTATGTCACAGCCATCCATGCCGATAGGGTGACATAGGGGGATCAATTCTCCTGTTTTTTTGGCAGCCATCGTGCCTGCAATAATGGCAGTATGAAACACTGGGCCTTTTTTGGACTGGATGTCACCGTCCTCGATGAGTGCTAGGATTTCGTCTGATACTACGACGATGGATCGCGCGGTAGCGCTGCGGCGGGTCACTTTTTTTTCTCCCACATTGACCATAGCGGGAGCATTGTTGTCATCGATATGTGAAAGTCCTGACTTTTCCATGATTGCAATGTGTTCAGATGTGTTAATTTTAAATTCAAAATTATAAGATCATTGGATGATTAGTGTCGAAGAAGCTAGAAATATTATCCACGCACAAGCTCCAGAGTGGGGCGAAGAGCGTGTGCTATTGCATGAGAGTATCGGTCGCGTATTGGCTCAGCCGGTGGTAGCAGATAGAGATTTTCCTCCTTTTCATCGCGTGACGATGGATGGGGTTGCGATACGTTATGAGGATTTCAAGCGAGGAGAAAGAAACTTTAAGGTCGTCGGTACCCAATATGCTGGTGAAGAGAGTCGGGCTGTTTCTAACCCTGGAGAATGTTTGGAGATCATGACAGGAGCAATGCTGGATGCGAGTTGTGATGTGATCGTACGCTACGAGGACGTAATGTTTGAAGATAAGAGCGACGGGAAGTGGGCGCATATCAGTGACGAAGAAGTGTTTCGATTTAAAAATGTACACCAGCAGGGTTCGGATCAGCAGACAGGAGAGGTTCTCGTAGAGTCAGGGACTCAAATTCATACAGGTATCGTAGCGATTCTAGCCACTGTAGGGCAGGAGCAGGTGACAGTGAGACGTTTGCCCAAAATAGCTGTTGTATCCACAGGAGATGAATTGGTAGAAGTTGGTGATACGCCTCAAGCTTATCAAATACGAAAGTCTAATGTGACGATGATCGTGGCGAGCTTGATGCGTCAAGGAATAGCCTGTCAGGCATTTCATCTCAATGATCGTGTGGAGGAACTGGAAAGAGAACTGCCGGGTCTTTTAGAGGCGTATGATGTGCTGCTGCTGAGTGGTGGGGTATCGAAAGGGAAAGCGGATTATTTGCCCGAAGTACTGGAGTCACTGGGTGTGCAGAAGGCATTTCATCGTGTGGCGCAGAGACCTGGGAAACCGTTTTGGTTTGGTAGTTATGGAGAGAAAGCTGTATTTGCTTTTCCAGGCAATCCGATATCTACGTTGATGTGTTTTCAGGTCTATTGTCTGCCATGGATTCATCAACACGCGGGAGTACCTAATTTAGGACTAACCGCAGTGTTAATGGAAGATTTTGTGTTCAAGCCTGATTTGGGATATTTTTTACAAGTATCGGTAAGCCATGAGGGAGGACAGTGTCGCGCGACTCCTGTGCAGGGTAATGGCTCGGGAGATTTGGCTACCTTGGCGAAGGTAGATGGTTTTATATACCTACCAGCAGGTCAAATGGTGTACGGAAAAGGAGACGTCTTTCCTTACTATCCGTTAGGACTTTGACAGGAGTCTTACTAATTTCAATTCCATATCAACTACAAACTATCTCGTCATGGAAGAAATTAAACTCGATAAACCGCTCGAAACAATAATAGGAAAGTTAGAGTCATGGTACGATGCATTTATCTCGATGTTGCCTAATATGGCAATGGCACTAATTGTCTTTTTATTCTTCTTGGTACTGGCACGATTGGCCAGAAAAGTATTCTCTAGATTGTTTGAGAAAACTTCTACGAACAAGGCATTGGAGAGCTTGTTTTCGACTATCATATATTATACTGTGATGGGGCTGGGGTTGTTTATTATCCTCGGGATATTAAAATTGCAAACGGCGGTGACCTCACTGCTCGCTGGGGTAGGGGTGATTGGTCTGGCGTTAGGGTTTGCCTTTCAAGACATAGCTGCCAATTTTGTGTCAGGGATTATATTGGCATTTCGTACGCCCTATCTTATTGGAGACATTGTGGAGATTAATGGTATCACTGGGACTGTCAAGGGGACAAATTTGAGGGTGACGATCATTGAGTCTTTTACTGGGCAAGAGACCTATGTACCTAACAAAGAAGTTCTGGCTAACCCGATTACGAATTTTTCTGTAATGAAGAAAAGAAGAATTGATTTATCTGTGGGAGTGTCTTACGCAGAGGATTTGGATAAAGTGGAAGAGATTGTACTCGAAGTGTTCAATTCGATGGACGGAGTTATTCATAAGGATCAAATGTTCTTTGACTATGAAGAGTTTGGGGGCAGCTCTATCAATTTCAATATTCGATTTTGGATCGAGTTTCCAGCTGGTCCAGGTTATTTGGTGATGAAGACTAGAGCCATCAAGGCCATCAAAGTAGCTTTTGATAAAAACGATATTTCTATTCCATTCCCTATCCGAACTTTGGATTTTGGTATCAAAGGAGGGAAAACCTTGTCAGAGATGAGAGTAGCAACTGAGGGTGATGAAAAAGCGGATACAGGAGCTTAACTAAACGGCATTGAATTCAGGTCAAAACCTGTAGTAGTTGTTTTATGGGTTTAGATTTCTTTTTCGGTTGTGATTCGCCTGGGTTACATGTTGCTTTTGAGGATTCTAGAAATACCTGGTCATAAAATCCAGCACCTTTTTTTTGAAATTCCCGATTGGTGGATAGAAGAGCATGGCGTTGGTGAAGCCTACACGTTGTTTGAGCACGGACTTTTGGTTGGTGAATTCCAGGAAACCATAGTGTCCATGAGCTTTGCCTATACCGCTTTGATTGACCCCTCCGAAGGGGAGGTTGGGATGAGCGTACTGGAGTACTACATCATTGATGACCATAGAGCCAGCGGTGGTCTCTTGCGTGACTCGCTCTTGCGCGCGTCGATCCTTGGAGAACAAATAGAGGGACAGCGGTTTGTCATTTGCACGGATGTGTTCGATGACGTTTTCTAGACTATCATAGGTTTGTATAGGCATGATTGGCCCGAATATTTCTTCTTTCCAGATCGATGAGTCAGTAGGTATGTCGATCAGTAGAGTGGGTTCTATAAAGCGACTTTCTAGATCATATGTGCCGCCTATAGCGATTTTAGCTCCTTCTTGTAGTGCTGATTCCATGAGGTCTATGATGCGCTGTGTATGTCGTGGATTGACGATACGGGCATAGCCAGAGGATTGACGCATTCCCACGGAAGAGGGATCAAAGAGTTTTCTGATGTGTTTTTTGGCAGAAGCTAAGAAATTTTCCAACTGAGTGTGATGTACAAATAGGTAATCGGGGGCGATGCAGGTTTGTCCGTTGTTGGTGAAGCGTCCCCAGATGATTTTTTTTGCTGCATCGTCTACGTTGGCCGACTCATCGATGATTACGGGAGATTTCCCGCCTAATTCTAGGGTCACTGAGGTGAGGTGCTTTGCAGCTGCTGCCATCACGATCTTCCCTACAGGTGTGCTGCCCGTAAAAAATATGTGATCAAAGGGTAGCGATAGCAAGGTCTGTGTTTCGTCAATCGCTCCTTCCACGACGGTGACCCAGCTAGGGTCAAAGAGCTCACGTACCATTTCGGAGATGAACCGCGAGGTGGTAGGGGTGTTTTCGGAGGGTTTTAGGATGGCGGTATTGCCCGCAGCTAGACAGCTCACCAAGGGACCTACCGTTAACTGAAAGGGGTAGTTCCATGGTGCGATGATTAAGCAGCGTCCCTTAGGTTCATATTTGATTTTTCCTTGCGTGCCGATGTAGGTTAGTCCTGAGCTGACTCGTCGCTCTCTTGTCCATTCGCTAAGGTGCTGGAGCGTATGGCTGATTTCAGCCATGACGGGAAATATTTCGGAAATATCTGCTTCTAGTTGTGGTTTGTGCAGGTCTTGGTATAGTGCCTCATAGATGCGTGACTTGTTGTCTAGTATCCACCTTTTGAGTTTGGAGAGTTGTGCTTTTCGTTCGCTGATGGGAGCGCTTCGTAGTGCCGTAGCTTTGTTTTTTTGGGAATCAAAAAGAGTTTGGATGGAGCTAGATGTCATGTTGTTTTGGGATTGAAACGTTGCAAAATCTGTAAGCAGAAGTTAATGTATCTTGAAGAATTAGCAAGTTGGATATAGGGTTTTGCAGTGCGTTTTGGTTAAAAAGCTCATTTTTTAACTCCAATTAGGTGTTTTGCGTATAGATTTAGTGTGTTAATACGGTTAACATTGTGATAACATTAAATTAACTATATTGAGATAGATTCCACTCGAAAACAGATGAAAACAGTTTTTAAAACCATACCGATACTATTAGTCTTTTTGCTCCTGAGAGTAGAAATGATGATGGCTGTAGTCCCGACGGGTGATACGAAGCTGGCACTATTTATACGTGACGATTTTGATAGCTTTTCTCATGAAGAGTTCGTGAGTTTCGAAGCGACCTATCTTGATATGTTGAGCAAACTAAGAGAGAAGGATGAGTCGATGAAGTCTGATGAGGCTTTTTTGAAATTCATGTTTTACAAAGTGCACCGTAAGTTTTTGAAAAGCTATGAGCAGCAGGTGTTGTTCAGTGAGATATTTCGCCCGTCTGGTAAGTATGATTGTGTGACGGGATCTGCGCTGTTGGCGTTGTTTCTTGATGATCTCGGTTATCATTACCGTGTGGTCGAGACGGACTATCATGTGTACTTGATGGTAGAATCTGGGGGTAGGGAGTTTATGATGGAGGCCACCGATCCGTTGAATGGTTTTGCTTCGGATAAAGAGGAGATCAAGGAAAGAAAGCAAATCGTACTAAGCGATGCACAGCGAATTAATGAAAAGTTGGCCATGTCTGGTGTATCAAGCGATTTCAGCATGGGGTCACCCAAACAAGTAACTGTGATAGATAATGAAGTAGGTATGAAGGAACTTGCTGGTCTGCATTATTACAACCAAAGCCTTCGGGCTTACAATAACGAAGATTTACGTAAAGCCTATAAATATATCACGGTAGCGCAGGGTATTTATCCTTCTAAGCGTATCAAGAACGCCAGTTCTTTCATTTTTGCAATGGCTTTTTCTAATTAATAGTCTACATTTTTTAATGAGGTCTGGCTACTAGGTCATTTTGTCTAGAATATTTCGTCCTTTGGTCACGGTTTTATTGATTCAATTTCAATCCATAATTAGGCGTTGAATTAGAGAGTTGTTTAATCTAATAAGCCTACTAAGTCGTCTTTGGATAGGTTCTTTACGAAACTCTCTTCTGTTGTGATCAAGTCTGCTGCCAGTTGTTTTTTGGACTGCTGGAGGTGCATTATTTTCTCTTCTACGGTGTTTTTGGTGATGAATCGGTAAGTGAATACTTTGTTTTTCTGACCGATGCGGTGCGCACGGTCTATGGCTTGTGCTTCGATGGCAGGATTCCACCAGGGGTCTAATAGGAATACATACTCGGCCTGTGTTAGATTGAGGCCTAGCCCGCCTGCTTTGAGGGAGATCAGGAATACCTGTATCGTAGGGTCGTTTTGGAACTTCTCCACTTGGCCTTGTCTATCCTTGGTCGTACCATCTAGGTAGGTATATTGTATTTTTTGTCCATCTAGGTACTTGGATACGATTTTGAGATGCTTCACAAACTGTGAGAATACCAGTATCTTTTGATCTTTCTTTATGGCATTTTCTAGCATGTAGCTGATGTCTTCTAGTTTGCCAGATTCCCCCTCGTAGGTTTCATCTGCTAGGAGCGGGTGATTGGCGATTTGCCTTAGTTTGGTAAGTCCCTGCAGGATCATAAACTGAGACTTGCCCAGACCACCTGCATCGATCTCCTTCATGATTTTGTCACGGTAGGCAGATTTTACTTTTTCATAGGCTTCTTCTTGTTCTGCACTCATGGTGCTGTAGCGTACGTTTTCAATTTTTTCGGGTAGGTCAGTGGCGACTTGAGATTTGTTTCGTCTTAGCAGAAACGGTTTGATGATCGAATACAGCTTTTTGGTACTCGCTTCGTCTTTCTTCTTTTCGATAGGAAGTTGATACTGTTTTTTGAAGAATGATTTGGTTCCCAGTAGGCCTGGATTGACAAAGGACAGTTGAGACCAAAGATCCATGGTGGTGTTCTCTATCGGTGTACCTGTCAGGATCAGTTTGTTAGACGAGTAGAGCTCTCTGATGCTCTTAGATATGATCGAATCAGGGTTTTTGATGACTTGAGATTCGTCCAATATGATGTAGTTGAAATGAAACTCTTTGAGGAGATCGATATCTTGCCGAATGATTCCATAAGAGGTCAGTACCAGGTCATACTTAGAAAAACCCTTGATGTTTTTTTCTCTTTTTCCTCCAGTATAGTTGAGGATTTTAAGTTTAGGAGTGAATTTCTCGGCTTCTTTCTCCCAGTTGTATATCAGAGAGGTAGGCATCACCAGAAGGCTGGTGCCAGCCTCTTCTTCACTGTGCACTGACTGTAGGAGAGCTAGTGTCTGTACGGTTTTACCTAAACCCATATCATCGGCTAGACAACCTCCCAGACTATAAGATCGTAAGAAGCGCATCCAGTTGTATCCGGCTTTTTGATAAGGTCTCAGATCTCCCATGAACCCCTGTGGAATCTCAAAGTCATCGATCTTATCAAAGTCCTGTAATTTTAATAGTTTGCCTTTAAGGTTGATCTGAGCTAGATTGGATTCAGTCAGCTCTTTGACTAGAGAGATGTGATGCTTTTGTAGTTGTAGCTCTTCGGCATTTCCTTCATCACTGAAGGCCATGAGCTCTGCATATTGTTCGAACCATGCATCGGGGATCACCGCAATCTCACCGTTAGGTAGTTCGATTTCCTTGATATTCTTTAGTATGTAGTTTCGGATGACTTTGAATGGGATTTCAAATTCACCGAATTTGACTATCGCGTGGATGTCAAACCAGTCGATATTCTCTTTGATTTCCAGTGTCATCTCCGACTTGCCTATGAAATATCGCTTGATGCTTTTTCCATTTTGTACCAGCGAGATGCCAGCATCTTGTAGGAATTTTTTGGTGTCTTCTATCCATGAGAAAGCTTTACCCAGAGGAACTGTCACTTGAGAGGATCTTAGTGCTAGCCCTGATTCTTCGAGGAACTTGAGGTATTTCTTTTCTTGCGTGATATTTCGGCGGATACGGTAGAAGGTATAGTCGTCATCTTCACTCTCCACATGCACATTGACTTCTTTGAAGTGATCTGCTTTGTAACTGTGGTTCCCATATTTGAACTTGAGTTCAAATAGGATTTTACTCTCTTGGAGCAGATCGGTATTGGCGTTTCCATTAGAGCCGAAGAGCTCCATAGATTGGCCATTTGTACTGGCGAGTTCGGAGAAGTATAGCGTCGGCTTCAAGTCATGATGCTCTGTTTTGATGTCAAACCCCTTGGCATAGACATCAAAAGATGCAACCAACGGTGCGACGAATTTTCGATAGTAGCTATCCTCTATTTTTTTAGGGACGGCTATGAATTTCTTGTTGAGGAAAGGCTTTAGCTTGTTGGCATCTACGTTTTTTTGAAAACTATATAGCTTGTTTTCAATGACGATAAACGCAGGGTCATTGCAGAGGATGTATGCTCCTTTGTACTGAAACTCTATCTTTTCGTCTCGATGTTTTATTGTCGGGAAGTAATGCGTGTTCTCCTCGTTTCGTCTGAAGTGAAACAATACGGAAGCCTCATCCTCAAGTACCTCGATTTCTTTCCAAGCTGGCTCACCATCATTTCCCATCTCAAAGAGTCTCTTGCCCTTTATGAGCGGCATGATTTTCGCCCTTCTCCTCTCTACATAAGCCCGTATCTCATCTTGTTTGGTTTGGTCTCCATTCTTTGGGTCAAAGACTTTGAGGAAGTAATCGTCAGGTTTTATTCTCTTCTTTTCAAAGTGTTTGACGACAGTGTCGGCTTGCATAGAGTCCATTTGTTTGATGAGCTCATAGTCTGCCTCGTCTAGTCCATCAGCGAACTCCGCAGCGTTCATAGCAGAGATGTTCTGATGAGCAAAAGTCAAGCGTCCCTCCGCATCCTTCTGAATCACAAAGGATTCGAAAAGATAGCCTAGATACTGGTGATCAAATAGGGTGTATATAAGTTGAAAAGGTTTGTTAGGAGAGACTTTCATCTACCGACAATCACATTAAATTGATACTGGATTCATATCGAATCAATCTTGCAATTTACTCCAAAATGCGAAACGGGAAACAAAAACATTGTGAAATTTTGGTCGTCAGATATTGAATAATTACAATTAAATTGGGACGGTAAATAACGTCATTCAGATCATCAATTAGCAGTGTATATGAAGTTCACAGAGTTAGAAAAAATAGGGAAGGGTAAAATCACTAAACTGTCCAGAGATGCCGAAATTAAGGAGCTCGTGACCGATACCCGTAATATTTCTATTCGCTCTGGTGTGTTGTTTTTTGCGATTGAGGGGATCAACCATGATGGACATGAGTTTGTGCAAGAAGCCTACGACAAAGGGGTACGTTGCTTTGTGGTAGAGAAGGAAATCAAATTACCCGATGATGTGAACATACTGGAGGTGCGCCATTCGCTCAGTGTGATGCAATGGATCGTGACGTATCATAGGTTGCTTTTTACCTATCCTGTGATAGGAATCACAGGCAGCAATGGCAAGACGATCGTCAAGGAATGGCTGGCGCAGCTGCTGGATTATAAATTTAAGATCGTTAAAAGCCCAAAGAGTTATAACTCACAGCTCGGAGTGCCTCTGTCGGTGTGGCAGATGTCGGATCAGCACAATCTGGGAATCTTCGAGGCGGGAATATCTGAGCGTGGAGAGATGGCTCGTTTAGAACCGATGATCAAACCCACACTAGGCGTATTTACCAATATAGGTGAGGCGCATAATGCTGGTTTTGAATCTCTCCAGCAGAAGGCCAATGAAAAGGCGCAGCTCTTCGCTGGTTGTCAAAAGGTGATTTACAGTGCTGCGTATCCTGAAATCGAACAAGCACTTGAATCCGTAGTTTCGGCTGATACAGAGTTGATTCCATGGACCGTTGAGCGTCAAGAAAAAGGAGTGGTTGTGATGATTATAGGAGAGCAAATACTCTCCTTACGTCTTAAATTCTCTGATCCAGCCTCGATAGAGAATTCACTCCAATGTGCAGCAGTACTACATGTGATGGGGTTCGGGGTGGAGATGATACAGACGCGACTCGATACCTTGTCGTCGGTGAAAATGAGGCTTGAGATGAAACAAGCAGTGAACAGATCCTATGTGATCGATGACACTTACAACAATGACCTGTATGGACTAGAAGTTGCGTTAGATTTTCTCCATCGCCAAAACCAAAAAAGTAAGAAAACTGTGATCCTGTCAGACCTTTATCAAACGGGTCTATCATCAGATGCACTGTACCAACGCATCGATGACCTGATGCGCAATTTGAACATTCATCGTTTGATTGGTGTGGGAACAGAAATCTCCGAGGCGAGAGGGTTGTTTCATACGCAGGCAGAGTTTTTTGCGAGTACAGATGCGTTTTTGTCATCTGATTTTCAGGTGCAGGATGAGATTGTACTGGTGAAAGGAGCAAGGGATTTTCAGTTTGAGCGAGTGGTAGAGAGACTAGAGTACAAAGCCCATGGCACGATCATGGAGATCAATATGGAGTCTCTCACCAATAACTTGAACTACTACCGGGCGAGGCTGAGACCAGAGGTCAAGTTGATGGTGATGGTAAAGGCATTTGCTTACGGTGGAGGTAATTTTGAGATTGCTAACCTGTTACAGTTTCACAAGGTAGATTATCTCGGTGTGGCGTATACGGACGAGGCTGTGGAGCTTCGTAAGAGTGGGATTCATCTTCCGATTATGATCATGAATGCATCACCTGATTCATTTCGGTTTTTGAAGGAGTATAATCTAGAGCCTGAGATTTATTCCTTAGAGCAGTTGTTTGATTTTAATGACTTCTTCGAAGGGGAGGAGCAAGTCCCGGCTATTCACATCAAGCTGGAAACAGGGATGAATCGCTTAGGTTTTAAATCTGAAGAGCTCAAGCGTCTCGTCGAGGTACTGAAACTGCACAAGAGGATCAAAGTAAAGAGTATCTTTAGCCATTTGGCTGGGAGTGAAGATCCACGCCATCGCGACTTTACCTTGAAGCAGGGACGAGTCTTTGAGGAGATGAGTGACCTGGTGATGAAAGCACTTTGGTACAAACCGCTGCGGCATTTGGTCAACACGGCTGGGATAGACAATTACAAAGCTTTTCATTTTGATATGGTGCGCTTAGGGATAGGATTGTATGGATTTGATCCTGTGATGTCGGAGGAGCAAAAGCTAAGTATAGTGAGTACGCTCAAAGCACACGTATCTCAGGTGAAGCACATCAAAGAAGGGGAATCTGTCGGCTATGGACGGCTTGGGTTTGCGAAGCGGGACATGAAAATAGCGATTGTGCCTATAGGTTATGCGGATGGCTATGCACGTGCCTTTGGTAACGGGGTAGGTAAGATGTCCATCGCAGGGCAGTGGGTGCCTACGATTGGGAATGTATGCATGGATATGACCATGCTAGATGTATCTGCCGTAGAGATCAAGACTGGAGACGAAGTAGTCGTCTTCGGCGAGAGTCCTACCATTCAGGACTTGGCCAGTTGGATAGGTACCATTCCTTATGAGATTCTGACCAGTATCAGTCAGCGTGTCAAAAGAACCTATGTTTCGGGTTAGTTAGCCACCACAGCCCATAATTTTTTTTAGATCTATATCAGGGAGTCCTAATTGTGTCGTTTCATCATCCTTGTCAGAGGGGTTGTCTGCTTTTTTTGTTTCGGAAGCGTCCTTTGATTTGGGGACATGACTGTCTTTCTTGCTTTGCTTTTTCTTCTCGCTATTCTCTTTTTTAGTGGTCATGGGCAGTATCTGTCTATGTATTTTTGGGACATTTTGCTACCGAGTTCTTGCGCTTTGTAGAAGTCTTGGCAAGCCATGTCGTATTCCTCCCTGTTCTTATACGCAAGTGCGCGGTTGTGGTAGGCGATAAAGCTATCTTCATTCGCATCAATGACCCGAGAAAAGTCGTTGATAGCAGAGCGATACATGCCCGCCGAGAAGTAGGCATTGCCACGGTTGTAGTAGCAGTTGATCAGATCAACAGGTATGTCAGAGGTGTCGTTGGCACGGATGGCACTACTATAGTTGCGTGCGGCTAGTTCGAAATACTCCATCTTGAAATAGATATTTCCTGCTAAATAGAACATGTCTGCTTGATCTGGTGCCAGCAATAGTGCGGTCTCTATGTCTTTTTGCGCCTCGCTGAATCGGTCGATTCGCAGTAGTGCATTGGCACGACCAACGAAACTGTCAGCATTGCCATCGTAGCTATCTATCGCTAGATTAAACTGCGAGAGCGCATCTTCGAATTGCTCTTGGCCAATCAGGTCCCAGCCATTAGAAGTGTGCTGCTGGTTGGAATTGTAGTCATCCTCATCTATGACAGTATCCTGTGCTGTACTGCTACTAACTGCCAATAGGACAATGCAACCCGTCATCCATCCAATGTATCTCCTTCTCATAGCCATTTGTTTTGTATGGATGCTTAAATTAGCAAAAACTGATAACCCAACATTAATAATGAGTGAACTAATTGAAAAAAAATACTTTCAGGATTACATGCCCGAAAATGTATGCTTCGGCTGTGGGATCAACAACGACCAAGGGCTGCATGTCAAGAGCTATTGGGAGGGAGAAGAATCCGTTTGTAGGTGGGATTCGGAGGAGAAATATCACGGGTGGTCTGAATTGATGAACGGAGGAGTGATAGCCACGCTCGTTGATTGTCACTGTATGTGCACGGCCATGGCGTATGCGTATCGCCAAGAGGGGAGAGCGCTCGGTTCCTTGCCAGAGTATCGTTACGCTACAGGAACCTTATCTGTCAAGTATCTGAAGCCTACCTCCAACAATGATACCGTGGAGCTGCGTGCTCGTGTGGTAGAGGTCAAAGGCAAGAAGACGGTCTTGAAGTGCGATTTTTATTGTCTCGGAGAGAAAACCGCTGAGGCGGATGTTGTCGCAATCCGAGTCTTTGATAGTAGTCAAGATGGGGGAGGCAATGTTTTTAAATCCTGAGACCATGAGTAGTGTGGTGAGTGCTGGTTTTGGGGGCAATCCAAAGGTGCTATTGGAGAGGGTGAAAAAAGTTTCAATCGGAAAAATCAGATAATCAATAGCTTAGAAAATTCTTTTCTTTTTTTGCAAGTCAAGACTTGAATATGTCGAATTGCTTTCTATCTTTGCACTCGAATTTAGTCAAACGGACTAACAAGTGAAAGTAGCTCAGCTGGTAGAGCGCCACCTTGCCAAGGTGGAGGTCGCGGGTTCGAACCCCGTCTTTCGCTCAATTGAGTGTGAGAGTGTATGTGAGTGAGAAGGTGCAATAGCATCGCGCATACACTTTTTTTGTATCCAAGCAGTTCTTAACTTTAGTCTCTGGTACAGCACTACATCATGATCCTGCCGGAGTGGTGGAATCGGTAGACACGCAAGACTTAAAATCTTGTGACCTTCTGGTCGTGCGGGTTCAAGTCCCGCCTCTGGTACAAAAACCTCTGTTAATCTATTGATTTTCAGAGGTTTTTTGTTTTTAGGTGGTGGAGTTGGCGGTAATTTCGGATCAGTCGGTAAAGTTAGGATCAATCCGTGTTTCTGGGGAGAGATCGAGGGTTACTTCGTGATTCAAGATTCATTGTTCGAAATTCATTATTGTTTTTCGTGAATAACCATCTCTTATAGGTCCTTGAAGTTAATTTGAATGATTGGAATAAAAATATTGAACCTGTCTACCGAGTTTATCCCCCAAGTTAACAGACTGACCCTAATGTTAGGGTGAGATGTCGCCCTAGTGTTAGTTGATCGAAATCTGATGCTTCTTTTCTGCGATAAGTAAGCCAAAATTCATTTATTTGTGCTGTTTTAATCCTAACACATCGAAGTGGCACAATTCCCAGAAATATTAAAGAATCTAAAAGCTGGACAATACGCTCCTGTGTACCTTCTGCAGGGCGAAGAGTCTTTTTTTATCGATCAAATCGTAGACTATATAGAGGCCAACGCGATGGATGAAAGCATGCGAGGGTTCAACCAAATAGTGGTCTACGGCAAGGACTCTGATATCCCCAATATCATCAATCATGCGAAAGGCTATCCGATGATGGCAGAACGAAAGGTGGTCATCGTCAAGGAGGCGCAAGAGTTGGCGGGATTGGATAAGGAGATGGGGGAGAAGTTCTTTACCAACTATCTCGAAAATCCACAGCCGTCGACCATATTGGTGTTGGCCTATAAATATAAGTCCCTTGACAAGCGCAAGAAGATCACCAAAGCTTTCGTGAAGCACGCTGTGGTGATGGACTCATCCAAAATGTATGACAATCAATTGCCTGCCTGGATAGAAGGTTATGTCAAGGACAAAGGCAAGAAGATAGATCAAAAGGCACTTTTTCTGATCACAGAGAACATAGGTAACAATCTCACCAGAATCTCCAACGAGATAGACAAGATGCTGATCAATATTCCGAATGAGGCGTTGATCACGGCAGATCATGTCTATAAGAATATTGGAATCAGTAAGGAATATAATGTGTTTGAACTCCAAAAAGCACTGTCCTACCGAAACGTGATGAAGGCCAATGAAATTATACATTATTTCAAGTCCGACCCGAAATCAAATCCGTTGATTCCGATCATTGCTAATGTATTTGCGTTTTTTAATAAGTTGCTGTTGATTCATCATTCACAGAATAAGTCGGACAAACATTTGGCATCTTTATTGGGTGTTCATCCATTTTTCGTGAAAGAGTACATTATGGCAGCTAAGAACTATCCGTTATCTAAGGTGATCGACAATATCAAATATGTCAAGATCGCTGATATGAAATCGAAAGGAATCGACTATCCTTCACAGTCCGAAGGGGAGATCATGAAAGAATTGGTTTTTTCGCTCTTACATTGATTCCTAGGGCTTAAATTTATTGTATTATTCATACTGCTAGTTAGTATCCTAAATTACTATTGAGACTTGAGGACCATCATACATACTCCACATATTCTATTCAAAGGTTTTATAATCACGCTGTTGCTCCTGACACAGGTAGGGGCACAGGCGCAAGAGCTAGATCAGGACGCACGTTTTCGGCATGCTAAGCTGCTTTACCAAAAAAATGCCTATGTAGCGGCACGCTTGGAGTTTGCCAAAATCACGGCGAAGGTTTATCGAGAGGATGTGGACTATTTTATCGCATCGTGTGCCGTACGTGCAGGGCAGGACGATGGAGAATACCTGATCCAAAAATTCGTAGAAGACTACCCATATAACCACTATGCGAAGAGTGCCTATGTCGATCTAGGTAACTACTACTTTGATCGAGGAGAATACCAAGAGGCGATTCGCAGCTATGAAAAGAATCAAAATAATACCTCTCCCGAACTCATGTTCAAGAAAGGCTATGCATTCTTCAGTACAGGAGAGAATGACAAAGCGATGGCTTCATTTGCGCAGTTGGATAATAGCTTTACTAGCTATGAAAAGGATGCAGCCTATTTTCAGGGCTATATTTTGTATCACGGAGGAAAAATCAAACAATCGTATGAGTACCTCGAAAGAGGATTCGAGTCAGAGGAGTTTGGCGTATCTGCTTTCGAGCTGTATATGTCAGCACTCTATAGCACCAAGCAGTACAAGGAACTGATCCGTATGGTGGATGATCGTGGTACGGCCAAAACGAGCCAAATGATCGTGAATTTCTATGCGGATGCACATTATGCATTAGGCAAATACAACAAAGCATCTGACGAATACACCAAGTTGTTTAACGCCTATAGCCGTTCTCGCAATGAGGTGAACTACTACAAAGCGGGCTACTCCAACTACAAGCTGGGTAATACGAAGTTGGCCGAGGAGCAACTCAAGAGATCAGCGGTCGCAGATGATACTGTAGGTGCTTATGCTTCTTATTATTTGGGGGTGTTGTATTTGCAGACGGCCAATATACCGTTTACCATCACGTCTTTTGAGAATACGACCAAATACGACACAAGACTGAAAGAAGATGCCTACTACCAACTAACGAAGGCACTGATGCAGGTGCCCAATTATTCAAGAGTCATAGAGGTCGTCGATGAATATGCGGATCAATTCCCGAACGGAAAGTACAAAGATTTGTCAGGAGAGATGCTGAGTATGGCCTATGCGTTAACTGATAACTATGACCTAGCGATCAACTACATCGAAAGCCGAGATGTATTGACTACCCAGATGAAAAGAACCTATCAGCGTGTTTCTTTCCTGAAGGCAATGTCGTTGTTTAATGATAAGAAGTTCGAACTAGCGATTGAGGTATTCAAAAAGTCATTGATTCATAATTTGGATCGATCTATTACTCAAAATGCTTACTACTGGACAGGGGAGAGCTTGGCGGTATTGGAGCGAGATGAGGAGGCATTGTTTTACTATCGTAGTGTCACCAATGACGGATCAGAGATTTACAAAAAATCACTATACGGTAAGGGTTATGCCTATTTTAACATGAAAGAATACGAGGATGCAAAGGTGTCCTTCGAAGCATTCGAGAAGAATTATACCAAGGATCTGAATGCGAAATACATCTCGGATGTTTACATGCGTTTGGGTGACTGTAATTTCGCTTTGAAGAATTACTCGAAAGGCATAACCTATTATAAGCAAGCCGAGCAAGCGGGAGACAAACGATTAGGGGAAATCTATTTTCAGATCGGGTTGTTGAACCGATACATTGATAAAGATGCCGAAGCGACGCGATATTTTAAGAAGCTGATCGCCGAAGTGCCTAACTCTCCTAAACTCGATCATGCGCATTTTCAAATTGCCAAAATAGAATTTGAACAAGGAGATATGACCGAAGCTATCGAGTCTTACCGAAAATTCATGTTTAAGTTCCCGAATAGTCCTCATGTGCCTTTTGCGCTGCTAGATCAGGCAGTAGCCTATGACAACAAAGGCAATACTGCTTCTAGTATTACGAATTATAAGGAGATTCTAGATCGGTTTCCAAGACACGAGACGGCCAATAGCGCCCTCTTGGGACTGCAGCAGAAAAGCAACCAAGGGGAGTTTAAGGATTTCGAGACTTACTTGTCCCGCTACAAATCGGCTAATCCGAATAGTGAAGCTTTGGAGAATATTGAGTTTGAGACAGCTCAGGCACATTACTACAACCAGCAGTACACGTTAGCGATTAGTGGCTTGCAAGATTTTATCAAGGCATACAAGAAGAGTTCACTCGTGGTAACGGCTAAATATCTGATCGCAGACTCCTACTACAGAATAGACGAATATGATAAGTCACTCAGCCAGTTCTATGAAATAGAGCAGGAGAAGGATTTCTCGAAGTATAGCAAGGTGCTCCACCGCATCGCAACTATAGAAGCCGAGAAGGGGAATGTGGTCGTGTCAAATGTGTACTTCCATGAGATGATGAACGCATCTACTTCGTCTAAAAACATGATTCAGGCAGCAACTGGACTGATGGAGAATTTCTACAGAGTGGATCAGTATGATTCGGCGATCTACTATGGTACCGCCTTGCTGAGCAATGCAAGGACGAGCGTACTGGTAGAGGCTAATGCCAACTTGATCGTAGGAAAGTCCCAGTACCATCTCGAAAACTATGAAGATGCTCTCGTATATCTACTACCACTAGTGGGTAACTCACCTGACGAACGTGGAGCAGAAGCTTACCTTTATATCAGTAAGATTTATTATCTCTACCAGGATTATGAAAAGGCACTTGAGAGTCTGTTCATCTTGACGAATAATTTTAAGAATTATGAATATTGGCAGAGCGAAGCGTTCCTTTTGATGGCAGATATATACATCGATACCGATGAGGTGTTCCAGGCGAAAGCCACGCTGAATTCACTGATCACGCATTCTACCATAGATGAGATCAAATTCAGAGCGGAGAGCAAATTGAAGAAGATAAGTGAGGAGAATAATGAAAACAACTAATCAAATCATGAAGTCAAATTTGAAAAACATACTTTGGGTGACCTTGATGTTAGTTGCGGGTACTGCAGTGGCTCAAGACGAAGATGGCGATGTGCAGGATGCTGAAATTGTCATAGAGAAAGATAGACAGATAGAGTTGGAGAAGGAAACCAAGCTCTATGAGTTTATCAAATGGAAACCTGAGCCGCAGACGTACGAGCCTGTCAATCCAGGAGAGTTTACCGTGTTCGAGTATGATCTAGCAGACGAACCACAGACTTTCAAGTCCGCGAAAACCTCAGTCCAAAAGAAGGAATCAGAATACCATCAGTACCTCAAAGCGGGGATAGGAAACTACCTGTCTCCGTTGGTCGATCTGTCGCTAGTTTCCCCAGGTGATCCCAATCAAAATATAGGACTGAACTACAAACATTTGTCCTATAAGACAGGGGAGGTAGACAAGGAAAACAGTGCCTCGGCACTCAATGAAATCAGTGTGTATGGCACCAAAGTATGGAAACGAGTCAAGACCAACGCTATCGTGTCCTACAAGACAGACGCCAACTACTACTATGGGTACGCTGATGGGGCTGTGATTAGCCGCCAAGATATCAAGAAGAGAAATAGGTTCTTCAGTGCTACGCTGGGATTAGAGGACAACAATCTAAATGATGACTGGGAGTATAGTCTCAACGTAGGTTATCGAGGATTCTTCGACAACTATGACAATACCGAAAACACGATGGATGTAAGCGGTCATGCGATCTATTCGGAGCAGTTTCATTTGGATGCAGTGCTGAATATGTCTAGTTATAACACGGCGTCTCCTCAGGGTAGAAGTCACTTTCGCGCTAAACCTTACTATAATATTGAGTTTGGAGGGATTGATCTTGATGCAGGGCTAAGTGTCAACCTGCAGAGTGATGATGCGCAGGACATGAAGAATTTGAAAATATTTCCTTATGTCAGTGCTTCTTACCCATTGACGGATCAGTATGAAGCCTATGTTACACTGGATGGGGGATACAAATTCAATACGCTATATGATTTTTCTACAGATATTCCCTATCTCAATCCACAAACCATAGTGGGAAATACAGATAACAAAGTAGATGTCAATCTAGGTGTCAGGGGAGATGTGACTGATAAGTGGTATGCTAGACTGAACGTAGGGATCAAAAGCATGCGCAACCTCCCGATGTATGTCAACAACCAGATCGATCAGCAGTACATCGATGTAATCTATGATACAGGTGTGACTAAGCTGTTTTCGATTGGAGTGAGTTCGCAGTATTTTATCAATGACAAGCATAACATAGAGTTGGCTTATACTTTTAACAATTACGCTGGAGGGAAAATTGATACCCCCTATCATTTGCCCACCTCGGAGCTTTTTGTCAAGGGAGAGCATCTATTTGTAGATAAGTTGACCTTACAGTGGCAGTATGGATTGCTGGCTGGGATCACCGCTTACGATGGGATCAATGACGTAGATGTATCTTTGGACCCAATCAACCGTCTGGATATTAGTCTACACTACCAGATACAGAAGCGACTCGGGGCGTTCATCTCATCCGACAATACCATAGGCAAATCCTACTCTAGGTATCTGTACTATCCGCAGAGAGGAATTCAAATCAAAGGAGGTGTAACCTATAGATTTTAAGTTTTTTAGCTGCGAAGAAACATAAAAATAAGGCTTTACATCGGGTTGGTATTTCTCTAATTTGGGATGAGAAAAATAACCTATTATGAGAACAATCTTTTTATTATGTTTAAGTCTTTTGACTGTAGGGATAACCTATGGTCAGACAGACTATGAAAACAATGGTTATAACTTGAAAAACTACTGCGAGCCAGGTAACTGCTTGTACTTCAAGTTTAACAATGATATGAACTACCCCGTGGGCTCAACGGAGGTGGAGTGGACGATGACCAATACCGAGATAGCAGTTAAGCGAGCGGGGAGTTATTTGGTCACAGGGGATTTGGCCATCATTGGAAAGGACATGGGAGCCAAGCTGAACTTTGAAGTCCACTTCTATGATGCAGATGACCAACTGATCTTCAAGAAAGAAACAGGTATTTTTGAATTTTACTCTGAGCCCAATCGTGCAGAACCGATCGTGTTTTATGGTGAGTTTGACTCGGACATAGCAGAAAAGGTAGATTTCATGGATTTCATCGTGATATCTAGCGAAGTATTGCCCTACTATGAGTTGTCATCAGATTGCTATGGTCCATGCAAGGATCATCAACTCAACGTAAGTATCAAGGAGTTTCGTAAATCATAAGAATTTTGACATGATCACGGGCGTATCATATCCTTCACCATACTCCCGTGTATATACTTCATCTATCAACCATCTTTTTTAGAGTCTCTTAGATAAAAGATCATACTAGGAGATGAGTATTTGGATATTAAGGTCTAGCCTAACAATGGGCTGCCTTTTTGGCCTAAAATCTGTCTGTCCAATAGATAGATTGAGAGTCTGTGAACCTAAGGTGTTGACCTGCCTGTCATAGGTGGGTTTGGCCTTATTATGCATTTTATTCTCGGCTAAAATCATGGCGTTTTTAACTTATAGTTTGTTTAGTTAACCTAGTCTACTTGTCTTTTTAAATCCTCAAAAACGTGTATTGTCTATCGGCCTAATTTCCAGAATGGACTCGACCTGTGTGGAAGTTTAGAATACCATGGATCTATTTGGAGACTATAATCTCTTTCGGTGTGGTCTCGGCTTTCTTCTTTTTTCTTTAGATCGGTTAGAATGTAAATGTCGTGTAAGGCTGTTTTTATAATCACTGTAGCTTGTGTGCTGTAGTATATACAGACCTTTTTGGACTTTAAATGGTAGGATTAATTATTGTCTAAATATGTATAAATACCATTATTAATCTTGTTTAATCACTTAAATAAAGCTGTCAATTTATTTGATAAAACACGGTAAAAATATGCCTCTTACAGCTTTTATTATTTGTTTTTACCTGTTAGTCAACAGGTTATTGATGTAACCGTTATGTGATAAATTCCTGTAATTGCTATGAAATGCTAGGTTAAGTTGTTAATATTGGTATGTTAACAATTGGTTAATCAATTTATTGCGATCCAATTTGTTAGCGCATGATTTATACTAAAACTATTATTACTATGATTAACAAACAGAACAGGAGATGGAATCTCGGGGGATTCTCTGTCCTATTGATTGCAGCTATTTTGATATTTAGCTGCTCCGAAAATGAATTGCTCGAGTCAGAGGAGTTGTCTATTGTTTCGCCAGAAATGGCTACTCCCAATGTAGGAACGAAGTACTATCTGAAAAACAGAAAAAGTGGACGTTACTTAGATGTGGAAAACAAGAGCAATACGAATGGTGCTAATATCCAGCAGTGGGGAACCTCCTCAGGTACATCGGATACTCATCGTCAGTGGGAAATTCTTAGTACTAGTGATGGCTATGTGAGACTCAAAGGAGTAGACAGCGGTAAAAGCATAGAGGTATCTGGTGGTAGCAATGCCAATGGCGCCAATGTACAACAATGGGCTTATCAAGGCACCACACATCAGCAATGGCAAATACTATCGACGGGTGACGGTTATTATCGTCTCAAAAACCGGGATAGTGGAAAATCCATGGGTGTAGCTGGTGGCAGTACATCGAATGGCGGAAATGTAGAATCTCGCGCTTGGGACGGTAGTACTAAATTTCAGTGGCTATTTGAGGAAGTCGGTGGATCAAGTGGTGGTGGCGTACCTGGAGGTACAGCTAGTGTCCCTTCGGATTTGATGGACAATTGCAACCAATGGAAAATCACTTACCCGAATGGAGTAGAGGACAAGACTCTTTGTGGTGAGAGCAACAACGAGTATTTTTATGTCAATAGTGCCAAAAATGGTATTGTGTTTAGAACACCGATTCGCAGCAACAACGGTACGACACCCAACTCTGATTATGTACGTTCGGAATTAAGAGAGCGCAAGACAGATGGTAGTTCGGATGTTTATTGGACTACTTCTGGTAATCATATGGTATATGTCAAACAGGCCATTACCCATCTTCCGATCAATAAAGATCACTTGGTAGCAACCCAGATTCATGGCAACAAAGATGACGGTATCGATGATGCGATGGTACTAAGATTAGAAGGATCACATTTGTTTTTAAGTTTTAACGGGGGTGATCTAAGAAGTGACTTGACCATTAAAACCAACTATACTTTGGGTACCGTACACGAGGTGATATTTGAGGTGATAAATGGCAAACATTACTGCTACTATAGCGAAAATGGGAACCTAGCTAGTGCATATGAAAATGGCAATGCCTCTAGCTATCTTGTAAAAGATGGTAGTAATTCTTATGTTATGAACAGAAGCTATGACGATGCATACTTCAAAATTGGTAATTATACGCAGAGTAATGCAGAGAAAGAAGGTAGTGACACGGGCAACTCTAACAACTATGGAGAGGTCGTTGTTTATGACTTCTTTGTAGAACATTAATTAGGTACTTAATGAAACCTACAAGGCTTCATTCTTGTATGGAGGCTACCTCAAAAGGGTAGTCTCTTTTTAATTTAATGGTTTGGAATGCTTCGATTGGCAGGCTGTGAGATCGATCGGACGCTGAATTGTAACAGGCTGGAAACAGTGATATCAGCGGCAGTGGTTTGCAACAATCCCCGCATGAATTCTTTACCATCTCAGCCAAACCATATCCATCCATTCCCTTGCATACCATACCATTGTTAATCAAATTGAGCCAGCATTTTGAGATTCACATATTGGATTCGAAATGCTTTTTTCATTTTTAAGCTTTATTTAGGATCTAATCATAGATGACAATACAGTCTCAATATCTTGTGTCCACACAAGAAAAAATCCTGTCATCTATAAATCTTTTAAATCCTGTTCGGACAAATGACAGCTGTAGCAAATGAAAAAGAGATACCCATGTATACCTACTAAGATTTAAGGAGCTCTTTGTCCATGGGATGGTGGGGTAGTCTATCGGGCTGTGGTCTCTCAGGTCACAGGACGATTGGTCGGCTTGGCAGGGCGATCGGTAGGGGATAGACAGGTTAGGACACTCGTATCCTGGTAGTTTTGTATTGTCTCTGGCGTACCGTTACCATCAGGCAAAACTACCGTTAGGTTAGGGTCAGGAGTACGGTACTTTAGGGGGGTAGCCTCTAGTACCCTTGGGTGAGGGTACCGTTGCTAGGGAGCAATTGTACCGTTGACAGGGAGTGACCATAACGTTACCTACGACTGGAGGTAACGCTAGTCTACCTGTGCCGCTTTTAGGGAGAGCGAAAGCCTAAGTAAAGGTCTGTGTTCTTTTAACAAATTTTAGCGTTTTGGAACTAGTTTTTGGTATCAAACTTGCTGATAGTCAAGTGTGTCCCACAGAGCGCTCAGTTAGGATTACAAATCAAATAATTTTTTAATCTTTTAAATATTTTCAATTATGTCAGTAACATATAAAGTAACTGAGCGCGTTGATCCAAGGGATCTTACGCTCCCCAAAAAGTTTTATGCAAGAATCATCAATGGCGATGATGTCAATTTCGAAGAATTGGCCAGCATTATTAGCAAAGTGTCTAATCTCAATTATGGCTCGGTGGTAGGTACATTGGCCACTTTAATAGAGGTAATAGAGATGCAACTCGTCCATGGTAGACAGGTCAGGCTTAGCAACCTGGGTACCTTCTTTATGACCTTGAACAGTGATGGAGTAGAGTCACAGGAGGATTTTAGAGTCAGTAATATCAAAAACGCTAGAATACGGTTTCGTCCGGGTCCAAGGTTGAAGAGACTCATGAGAAACCTAGATTTTGAAAGAACTGCGGTTTTGGATGCATCTACTACGACAGCAGCATAAGTAGTAACGAAGTATAGATTTTCATTTAACAGACAAATACAATGTTCAATCTTACACCCTGAAACGGTCTCGCGATAGTGAGACCGTTTTTTTTTGTTTTGTTTTTCAGAATGCTAACTGGCTTTTTATCCTCATCGATAGCGACGAAAGTGAATTCTCCACTGATGGCTTTTTCTCGCTCGTTTTTGTACATCTGCTCTACGAATATATCGACACGGACTTTCATACTCGTATTGCCAACATGGGAGACGTTGCCTACTAGCTCCATGAGAGTACCGACCTATATGGGGTGAGAAAAATCGATACGGTCACTGCTGACGGTGATCATTTGTTACCTGCTGCACTTGGCCGGATATCTACTTTTTTCTTGACAAGGATATTAAGCTGCTCTTCTTCTAGATAAGACATGATCTCTTCGGTATTCCCCGGCCTGAGTCAGATATTGGCCATCCTACGAGTCTGGCTTACAAAAGCCATCAATGGGTGGTGGGAATTACGCCCGCGTTTATTGGATTGTAGTACTTCATCGCTTCTAAGCCAATCACAATAAACATATAGACTCGCCCCACCCCAAATACTTAACCAGAAACGCTCAATAATATGCTTTGGGTCATAACTAGAACCCAGAGCAGGTACATCCAGTTCGTCGAGCTTCTCTCTTATCCCTGTTGGATCAATGAATCGTTTCATCAAACTCATGTCTATGAAAGGAGTGACTGGCTTGCTTGAATACTCAATCGGAAGGTTAACCATTTTGGTGAATTTAGTTCCATACCAAAATCTTTATTCTCAATGCATAATCGAGGTTAAAGGTGTATTTGGAGATGTATTTTTGTAGTAAACGAAAGAAGTTATCTATTCAACGGGTATAATAGTTGTTTCAACGAGTAATTTGAATTCATCTCAAATGAAGTCGGTATTCTTGCAGGTAGAATAAATAAAAGAAGGGATGAGGTACCAATCAGAAGAGATGGAAACAAAGATTTTTCATGAATATCAGGAAAATTGTTTGTTGTTTAAATTTAAAAACAAGTTTACTGAGGAAGCCAGTGAAAAAGCATGCTCATTTTGGGAGCGTGAATTTGAAAAAAGAGACGTTGGCCATAAGATGTCACTGGTGTGGGACTGTACGGAGATGTCTGGTTTTGAGTTAAATGCTCAAAAAAGATGGGTCAAGTGCATGAATAAACATGTGTCTCAAATAGAAAGAGTGACGGTCATATCCGATAATATAGTGATAAGAGGTGCTGCGCGGTTGATCTTGCAGGCATATTCCTATGAGACTAAAGTGGTGAAATCATACAAGGAGTTGAATCTATTGCTTCATAGTAATTAAAAACGAATAAAGTCTGTGTCATACCTTGATACAGACTTTATTCGTTTTTCAGAATGCTAACTGGCTTTTTATCCTCATCGATAGCGACGAAAGTGAATTCTCCACTGATGGCTTTTTCTCGCTCGTTTTTGTACATCTGCTCTACGAATATATCGACACGGACTTTCATACTCGTATTGCCAACATGGGAGACGTTGCCTACTAGTTCCATGAGAGTGCCGACCTGTATGGGTTGAGAAAAATCGATACGGTCACTGCTGACGGTCACCATTCGTTGTCTGGAAAAACGTGTCGCGGTGATGAAGGCGACTTCATCCATGAGTTTCATGGCGGTACCTCCGAATAGTGTGTCGTAGTGGTTGGTCGTGTTAGGGAATACGGCTTTGAATATGTGCGTTTCTGAAGCTTTGATCTGTTCTTCGAGGGTCATACAAACATGGTTTATGCTTTGAATTACTTTAATGTATCAGCCCTTTTAGTCAGGCCGATGTTAGTACTATTGTCTCGTTCATATTCAGCACATCTGTAATCATAGCGTTGGAAGACTCCTGCCAAAATCAGATGATGCCGCAATCTATACAACTTAGCGCATAGCCTGTCTTAGCTATTAGATTAAGTCAGAGGATGGGCGAATATTACTACATTGTTTTTTGTGTGAGCAATCTGTACCCCATGTACAGATCATGATAGCGTAGTAGGAGTGTCGAATATCTAATTTCGGATCACCCTGTATTTCTGGGGGAGAGGTAGTAGATCATACTTCGTTATTCAAGATTCATTAATCGAAATTCGTGATTGTTTTTTTATAAAACAATCACCTATTATGCGTCTTTGAGGTAATATTTAAATGATTGGAGTAATGAATCTCGAATGCTCAATGTCGAATATTGATTTTTATCCCTAGAAATACCGACTGATCCCTAATTTTGATCTTAGCTATAGAGATGGGCTATTGAGAGAACATTGGATATAAAAAAAGCTACGCGGTTGGCGTAGCTTTTTGATTGTATCTTTCGATAGCTATTATTCGTTGTGAAGCCAAGCTTTCTTAGCGAGTAGCTCTTCTTCTTCTTCTTCGTAATCTGGATCATCGACACAGCAATCTACCGGACAGACAGCCGCACACTGGGGTTCTTCGTGAAATCCGTTACACTCAGTACATTTCCCAGGGACGATGTAATACAAATCTTCAGACACAGGCTCTTGTGCTTCTTTGGCATCTACCTGAGTCCCGTCTTCTAGCTCCACTTCGGTTAGGCTCGTTCCTCCAGCCCAGTCCCATTCTACACCACCTTCATAGATAGCAGTATTGGGGCATTCTGGCTCGCAAGCTCCGCAGTTGATGCATTCATCGGTAATAATAATTGCCATTTTAGTTTACTTTAATTATCCTAAAAATTAAGTGTGCAAAAATAAAGATTAATTTTGCCTGCCAAAGTGTTTCTGGCATTAGTTTAGGTATACGGATTTTATAAAATATGTTTTTAGAGGAGAGAGTAAAATTATTTGTGGGTTTAGGGAAGGTGCTGTCAAAACTGAGCAAGGAACAGCGGACAGAACTAGCGCTATCGGCTCGCAACCAAAACAGTTGGTTTACAGAGGAGAGTGTTGATTTTGCCTTGCAAGGCATTCAGTCTTTCTTAGAGCAATCTTCTTTAGAAAAGTGGGTCTCATCCTATGACTTGTCACATACCAGAGCCAAAAGGGTAGGGGTGATCGCTGCTGGTAATATCCCTTTGGTGGGCTTTCATGATATGCTATCGGTTTTGATCGCTGGACACCATTTGCTTATCAAACCTAGTTCTCAGGATACTTTTTTGGTGACTTATATCATTGCGGAGTTGGTCAAACTGGACCCACGAATCGATGCGTATATTTCTGTCGTGGAACGCCTCAACGATGCGGAGGCGTACATCGCTACAGGTAGTGACAATACGGCGCGGTATTTCAAGCATTATTTTAAAGACAAACCTAATGTCATTCGTGCAAACCGCACTTCGCTGGCAGTCATCACAGGTAAGGAAACTCAGACAGAACTAGAGGCATTGGGTGAAGATGTGTTTCGCTACTATGGTCTGGGCTGTAGAAATGTCTCTAAAATACTCGTCCCAAAAGGCTATGAACTGCCCCAGCTATTAGATGCATTTGCTGGTTATGCGGCAGTGGGAGATCATCACAAGTACCGAAACAACTATGACTACAACAAATCCATCTATCTGGTCAACCGAGAGCCACACCTAGACAATGAGTTTTTGCTAGTACGAGAGAGTGAAGAACTCGTGTCTCCTATATCTGTACTCTATTATCAGTACTATGAGAGTCATGCAGAGTTGGAACGCTATCTCCAAGCACACGAATCAAAAATACAATGCGTCGTAGGGCAAGAGTATATTCCATTCGGTCAGGCACAATTGCCGAGTCTGGAGGATTATGCAGATGGTGTGGATACGATGGCGTTCTTATCTCGTTTGGAATAGTTCGTGTCAGTTACTAACTTTTCTAGTAAAGAGGTAGATATATAGTGATTAGATTCTTGCTAAAAGTGTTTTTGCTTTAGGAATAGCAACTCACCATGATTATATTGATACTGTTACCCAGAAAAAGTAACTGAAACCACAACCTACTAGATGAGTAATGACCAACTAAACCAATATGTCTTTGAGAGAAAACTACTCATAGGGGTATGTATGATTGCATTGCTTCGATCCATGTATTCGATGTACCAGTTGTATATGGGAGTGATTGATACGGGAAACCTTGTAGGTCAGTCCGTATTATTTACGGTATACCTAGGGACTTTGATTTATGTATGGGTTATTGGTTATCGAAAAGGGGTCGCTATGTTTTTTGGTGTGGTTTTTTCATTGGCCAACTCATATCTTTGGTTGGTGAATGGTGGGGTGACTGGAGTGGTAGAGACGGGGATGGTAGCATCTGTTATTGTAGGAGCTATTATAACATCAGGACGTCATCATGTTTATATAGTCGTTTTTACCCTAGTGTGCCTGTTGGTTGCGATATACTTGTGGGAGTTTCAGCAAGATTTGATTTCAATAATCATAGGAGATCAAGGGAACTCTATATTCAAGTATCAGATTCTTGTAGTTCTAGTTACAATTGGTATGGTTTATTTTTCATTTCAGCACAATGCCGAGCGAAAGGATCAGTGGGAAATTAAAAATGTATTGCATAAGAAGATGGCTGAGATCAGAAAAGAGAACGTGAAACTCATAGAACAAGAAAAGGAATTGTTGGCACTGAATCAGTCACTAACTCAAAATGTGCAAAATAGGAAGGAGCAATTGAACAGGCAAAATAACGCAATAGAACAATATCTTGAGTTGACCAGTATGCAAATTTCTCCGTCTGTTGATGAAATGAACAATCAAATTATGCGGTCGAATTTTGAAGGAGAGTATGGTAAACTACTTAAGAAATCAGGTACAAGTCTGGTGAAATCTTTACTTCGTATTCAGGGCAAGAAAGACAAGAAAGAATAGGGAAACGATGAATATTCAAGATCGATATCAGGCACCTAGTGCTTATTTGTTTTTTTCAAGGCTCTTGAAGATATCGGTTCTGTGTTTTTTGATTAACATTCTGAGGGTTACATTTTTGAGTTTTGATATGTTAAGCTTATCTCTCAATATAGTGTTGCTTGGGGTTACGCTGTTTTGTATTTGGATGCAAACGAGAAAGAGACTGATGGCGTATGCAGTATTTGTTTACTGTGGATTCTTGGTTGCGATATACGTCCTGTTTTGGGGGACGCAAGGGGGCGTGTATGGGGCTTTTAGTACAGCATATTTCACAATATTAGTCATGTTGATAGCTGTTTTGCCAAGGGTGTACAAAATCCCTGCTGCGGTGATATTATGCCTGCTCACTCTGGTTTTGAGTACCTATTATAATAAACCGATTGAGGAAGCGGAATTGACCAGTATTTCCATGTATATGGATTTCTTGATCAATGTTGTTTTTGTAGCAATTTGTATTGTGTATGTCAAGAAAGATATGGAACAGGAACGCATAACCTACTATCAATATAATGGGCAAATCGATAGGTTGACCCAAGAACTGAATGATAAGCGGAAAATGTTGCTTGAACAACGAAAGCATATAGAAACCACCAAGAATAATCTAGAAAGTATCATAGAAGCCAAGACGCTTGAACTCAAAAAGAAGAATCAAACACTATATGACTATGCCTATGACAATGCACATATATTGAGAGCTCCCTTGTCTAATATCTTAGGGCTAATTGCGATTTTGGAAAAAGAAATGGGGACTAGTACGGATTTAACCAATGATCTGGAGCAGCTCAAAGCACTTGCTAATAGTTTAGATGATTTAGTTAAAGAAGTTAATGTGATTTTGCGTTAAACTTAAAAAGAAAAAGCCTTTGTAAATTCATTATTTACAAAGGCTTTTAAATTTCGAGAGCCCCCTGTCGGACTCGAACCAACGACCGCCTCATTACAAGTGAGGTGCTCTACCAACTGAGCTAAGGAGGCAATAAACTTGCGTAAAAAAAGAACCTTGATTCTATTTTCTTGACCTCTTTTGGTCAATTGCGAGTGCAAAATTAACGTAGAATTTTTCTCATGCAAGTATCTCTGATAAAATTTTCAGAGACTTTTATAAACCGTATTGATAGCCTATCCTGCGTAGGTGATTAGCTTTAATTCTTCCTTTAATTCTATCAATTGATTTTCAGCATCTTGAATCTTTTGTTCGAATTCTTTGAGCATCTTTTCCGCATTTTTAGAGTTGGCAAAGAATCCCAAATTATTTTTCCAAGTCGATACATCGCTCTCTAGATTCTGGATTTTTCTCTTCAACGAGTACTCTTTTCGCTGCAGTTTTTGATCCCCGTGAGGGCCAGCTTTGATTTTGTGAATGCTGATGAGTGACTTTAGTTCGTCTAGTTCGTCTTCTTCGAAATTTTTAGCATTGTTGACTACTGCTTTTAGCGCCGTTTGGTACTTGTTCTGAATACTCTTGATGGCCTTCTTAGGGACGAAACCTAGTGCATTGTATTCGTCTTGTAGTTCGTAGACTTTTTCTGGATCTAGATCATCGACATGTGCGAGTTCTTCTAGCTGTTTGATGATAGCTTCCTTTTTGACCAAATTATCATCATAGGATGATTCTTTGATTTTGTTGTGATCTCTGCGTTTGTTAAAGAAGGTGTCACAGGCTTTCTTGAAAGACTTGTATATAGACTCTCTTTGCTTTTCAGGAACTGGACCGATGTCTTTCCATTCCTTTTGTAAATCCTTTAGTTTGTTAGCCGTATTTTCCCAGTCATCATCTTTGCTGGCTAGTTCTACCGCTTGGTCGACTAGTTTTTGCTTGATCTCTAGGTTTTCTCCTCGCTGAGAATCCAAAGTCTTGAAAAATGCGGACTTGTTGCGGAAGAAAGCCTTAAAGGCTCCCCAGAATTTTTTATTGATTTGCTTGGCCTGCTCTTTGGGCATGCTACCAGTGGCATCCCACTCTTTTTGGAGTGCTAGTAGTTCTTTGGTTTTAGCATTCCACTCACCGATTTTTTCAGCACTAAATTCTGCGTACTCTTGGATTTGATCTGCGAGCGTTGATTTTTTGCTGAAGTTTTCTTTGAACTCTTCTTTTAGATGACCGTAGTATTCTTTTCTTTTCTGATAGATTTCATCCGAAGCGGACTTGAATCTTTGCCAAGTTTCTTCTTGTACCTCTTTTGGGATGGGGCCGATATGTTTGTACTCCTCATGCAGTTCGTTGAGACGTTTGATCGCTTCATTGAGGTTCTCATTTTGAGCTAATGCTTCTGCTTGATCGCATAACTCTAATTTCATTCCCAGATTTTTCTTCTTGTCGAGTTCTTTTAGTTCGAAATAGATGCTGCGATGATCGTAGAAGAGGTCCAAAAGTGCGTTGTAATTCGCCCACAGTGTTTTGTTGTGCTGAGGGTGAACTGGGCCTATGGATTTCCATTCATCTTGGAGTTTTCGTAGCTCGTTGATGCTGGCGGTGTTCTCGTCATCGTCTATGAATAGTCTCAGACGCTCTAATAGATCGTTTTTAAGTTTGAGGTTGTTCTCTTTTTGTTTTTCGAGTTCTTTGGCGTTTTTGTAACGCTTTTCTCTGAGTATTTTATGGTATGCTTCGAAATTTTCGCTTGTTTCATCAAGTTTGTAATCGAAATCATCTTCTTCGCCTCCGTCTTGGATGAAACGAGATAGTGCGGCTTCTTTCTCTTTGTCAAAGATTACATCGTAGGATGTACGAATGGCTTGTATTTTCTTTCCCTTTTTGAACCCCTCGTCAGATTTGGATATTTCAGCGATCTGATCCAGTAATTCTTCTTTGGACATGGAGGAGTAATCTACCTCATCGTCATGCTGGTCTTCATTGAGTTCGTCATGATCTTTGTGATCATCATCCGAATCATCATTGTCCTCGATCTTAGCTTCCTCGTTTGACAGAGTAGCGGGGTTAGACTCCTCTGTAGACTCAGTATGTGCAGGTGAGGGAGTAGATTCAGCTTCACTTGTGGGCAGCTCTGTAGTCGCAGTAGAGTCCTCTACTGGTGGCACATCTACTTCGTCACTAGATAGTTGTGTTTTGTCATCGGTTTGTTTGGATTCAGCCTCGGGCTGAACGGCATCTGGCTTCAATGCTTTCTCAGCATCTTGCGCAGCTAGGTCTTTTTTATCAGTCATAACTATCGGTTTCTCTTATTGCAATTTAGCAAAAATCAATATTAGTTCATTTTTGGGTCAGTAGGGTAGTTTGCGAACATTTTGAATTTCCCTCCAAGTTCGCTCATCGATACTTTCCAAAGTTCTTTGGTGTCTGTGTCTAAAATCTGTTTGGCATTGGCTCCTTTGTGCACGATCCACGATTTTGCTTCTAGTTCTTCTTCTAATTGGCCAGCGTCCCAGCCTGAGTAACCTACAAAGAATCTGAAATCGGTAGGGGCTATGATGCCCACCTTGATCATTTCCATTAGTCGATCATAGTCACCACTCCAATATAGCCCCCCGCCAATATCTTGTCCGCCAAGGGTTTCATCTGTAGATCTGTGGATGAAATGAAGCGTGTCTTGTTGCACAGGGCCGCCGACGTAGAGTTTTTCTTCAAAACCCTGCGCTTCAAGGATGGCTTCATCAAATCTCAGGTTGGCTTCCTTGTTGAGTACAAAACCAAAACTTCCCTCTGTACCATGAGAGCAAATCAGAATCACAGTTCGTTCAAAATTCGGGTCGGGCAAGTAAGGTTCTGAGATCAGTAAATCTCCTTTTTCTGGCTGGAAGGTTCTTTTTGAGTGAAAATAATCCATAGGCTAATGCAGTGCGGGTGTCAAGGGCATGTCTGCCATAATCTTCCCTTCAATTTCATTAATTTCTGTCAGACGATCAAACACTTCGTCTTCTTTGAAATAGTTGAGAGCCAATTTGACGAATACCTCACCATGTTTTGCCTCGGAGGCCCAGAGATCCTGGTAGAATTTTTTGAGTTCCCCTGGCTCTAGGTGTTCATAGACCAGCTTAAAGCGTTCAGCCCCTCGATTTTCTACGACAGAGGCTAATAACAGTCTATCCAGAAAGCGTTCTTCTCTACCGCTTCGGCAGTTTTTGATGAGCTTTTTCATGTAGAGGTCTTCGCGGATTTCGTGGCGTAGCTGGATGCCTCGCTTTTCCATGATTTCATAGACAGACCTAAAATGCTCGAGCTCCTCTACTGCTGTATCGATTAGCTCTGGGATGATCTCTAGCCGATCTGGAAATTTTGCTACAAAACTCATTGCCATTGCGGAAGCCTTTCGTTCACAGTCAGCATGGTCTTGCAGGAATTCATCGAAATTATCTAGCACGATTTTGACCCATTCAGGTGAACTGTCGTAGACTAGAGGTAGGCGTAATTGCATGTGATTATTCGTTTGGAGTGACGCTAGGAGGACGAACTATTGCCTCCAATTTTGCACATAGTTAATGATTTAATTCATATTTGCACAACATTGAAATAGAAAGATGGGAGAAGGAAATATACAAGGAATACGAAAAGATTATGGGGTGGAAGAACTTTCTAAAACCAGCGTTTTGGACAGTCCCATTGATCAATTTGAACTTTGGTTCAAGGATGCCATGAAAAGTGAAGGGAGTGAGGTAAACGCATGTGTGCTGTCCACTCTGGCTGAGGACAATTGCCCTGAAGGGCGGGTGGTTTTGCTGAAGTTTTTTGCGGAGGATGGTTTTACGTTTTACACAAACTACGAGAGCAAGAAAGCCCAGCAGCTGGCTAAACATCCATTTGCAGCGATGACTTTTTACTGGCGTACCAGAGAACGCCAAATTCGTGTTAAAGGCAGGGTCGAGAAGGTGTCTGCTGAGGTGTCTGATGCCTACTATTTCGAACGGCCAGAAGGGAGTCGGTTAGGTGCGTGGGCTTCTCCACAAAGCCAAGAGATTCCAGATCGGGCATTCTTAAAGAAGCGTGTAGAGAATGTGAAACAAAGGTTCGAGACTGAAGAACTAAAAAGACCTGATTTCTGGGGTGGTTATATATTGATTCCTACTGAAGTGGAGTTTTGGCAAGGAAGACCCAGCAGGCTGCACGACCGTATCGTGTATTCGCTCGTCGATGGGCAATGGGTGACCAAGCGTCTCGCACCTTAAACCAGCTGTCTTGAGTCATATTTACCTTACGCGCTATGCGTATCCCGAACGCTGCCTTGACGTGGACTGGCATGCAGAGAATCCCGAAATTATAGTCGTGCTACCTGCACACAACGAACCTGATTTGATAAGATCGTTAGAGGCCTTGGAGGACTGTGCATGCAGTGCGGCAGTGTCTGTTATCGTCATGGTCAACGCATCTGCCAAGGCTAGCGATCAGGTGAAAGAACTGAACCACAAGAGTTATAATGAAGCCTGTCAATGGTCTGTTGACCGAAAACACAATTACCACTTTATAATCAATAATGAGCTACCTGCTAAACATGCTGGTGTCGGACTGGCTCGTAAAATTGGTATGGACGAAGCGGCACGGGCATTTGATATGATAGACAAGGATGGCGTGATTCTGTGTTTTGATGCGGATAGCGTTTGTGAACCTAATCTATTGGAGGAAGTGCTTCATTTGTTTTCTGACCCCAAAGTCAACGGTTGCTCTATCCACTATGAACACCCGATGTCTGGTGACCTAGATCAAATGCAGTATGAAGGAATTATCAATTACGAACTGCATTTACGTTACTATATAGATGCTTTGCGATTTGCAGGGTTTCCATATGCCTTTCAGACGATAGGTTCTAGCATGGCTGCCCGATCATCTGTTTACATGAAGCAGGGTGGGATGAACCGTCGCAAAGCGGGTGAAGATTTCTATTTTCTTCATAAAATTATTCCTTTAGGTGGTTTTTATAACTTGAATACCACGACGATTTACCCTTCTGCTCGGGTGTCAGACCGTGTACCTTTTGGGACAGGCAAAGCGATAGGTGATTGGATGGAAGATCGTTCGGAGCACTACATGACCTATGCTCCTCAGACATTTTTAGATCTCAAGCAATTTTTGGAGCAAGTGTCGTCTTGCTATGAGATGACTGAGTCGGAGTGGGGTAGTTTTTACGATTCATTGCCAAATTCTATTCGTTCGTTCGTGTACAAAGTCGAGTTTATGGATAAGATGAAGGAGATAAAAGTACATGCCACGAATCATGAATTCTTCGAACGACGCTTTTACCAATGGTTTGATGGGTTCAAAATGCTAAAGTATGTTCATCACACAAGAGATCAGTTTTATCCTAATACACTGATTAGCGACGCTGTAGAATGGTTATTTGATGTGTTGGATTTGGATAGCTCGCAGAATGCTTTGAGGGATAAACTGGAAGTAATTAGAGCCTTTGATCAAAAACAGCCTTAGCTTTTACTCGTCCTGCATTTCCATGCCTAGTTCGCCCATGAGGTATTGGTTGTATTGTTCGCAGGTGAGTTTGCCAGTGAGTCCAGAGTAGGGGCATGTCTGGTAGACCGAACCGAAATTACCAGGTTTGATAAGCACACCACTGCCATGACAAATTGGACACATGACGTAGTCTGAGGGACAGTCATAGTACCCGTCAGTAGTCAATTGATTTTCGGTTTCTTGGACTTGTTGTTCTTTGATGAGTCGGTAGGCATTGTTGGCTCTGTCTAGATAGAGCACGGCTTGGTCGTAGTATTGGCCAGAAGTTCCTTTGAGTTGGACGTATTTGGTGAGCCAGTTGATGGCTTGTTTGTACTTTTTGAGGTGGTAGGAGTTGCGGCCAAAGTAGTAAGCCATTTCGCTAGGTAGCTTGCCTAGTTGATTTAACGCTTCGCGAAACAGGAGGTCGGCAGTTTGGTAGTTGCCATCGTACATCGCCTCAGCACCCTTGTCCATATTGGCTAAACCATCACGCTGGATGATTCCCTGCGCTGTAGCATCATGACTGCTGATGCTTACCCAAACCATAATGATCAATAAGATATATCTATTCACTCGTACTACTTAAATGTCTTTTCACTGTAAAAGGTTGCAAAGAAAAGGATTGCCATGATAAAAGTTGAAATTATTGCAATTATTCATAGTCATTAATTGGAATTTTGAAAATGTGTAAATATTTTCATGGGTTTTCTTTGATGTTATCTAATGAATTTTCAAATTTGGGGCATCAATAAAGACTATGAAGAACTCAAGAGCATATTGGAACTACTTTTATTTTTATTACTATGCAAAAGCATCAGGGGTGAAAGAATAGTTCTTTTGTGTAAACAAGAAATATAAAAACCTCGGATGTGTTCGGGGTTTTTTTTTGATATAAACATGATTAAATGGAGGTTGGAATTCAGGGTGTATTAGGATCGTTTCATGATCAGGCAGCGGCCAAATATTTCGCAAGAGAAGATTTGGAACTGCGTCCATTCAACGACTTCAGGTCGCTGGCCAAATCGATACAGGCCAAAGAGTTGGATTATGGCGTGATGGCTATAGAGAATACGATCGCTGGGAGCATTTTGCCCAACTATGCATTGATCAATGAGTACGATCTAGAGGTAGTAGGAGAGGTTTACATCAGGATAGAAATGAACCTCATCGTGAATCCTGGAGCTAAAGTGGAAGAACTCAATCAGGTGTTCTCTCATCCTATGGCGCTATTGCAGTGTGCGGATTTTTTGGCTTTGCATCCTCAGATCAAATTGACAGAATATGAAGATACCGCCGATAGTGTGCGGTTGATCAAAGAGTCTCAGCTGACGAATGCTGCAGCGATAGCCAGTAAAAAGGCCGCTGAGTTATTCGGTATGGAAGTACTCCATGAGAATATAGAGACCAATAAGCTTAATTACACAAGATTTTTGATCATGAAGAGTCGTATGAATGGTCATACGGCTGAACCAGAGAAAGCTTCTTTGAGGATCATGACCAAGCACGACCCGGGTCGGTTGTCTGATGTGCTGGTGGCGTTCAAAGAGCACAAGATCAATATGACGAAGATTCAGTCTATGCCTGTTTTAGGCCAGCCATACCGATACGCATTCAATGTGGATGTGGTGTGGGAGGATTACAAAGACTATCAATCTGCCCTCAAAGCCATTGAGAAAAGTGCGGAATTGATTAAAATACATGGTGAATACAAAAAAGGAGTAATGCCTGAATATGATAAAGGTAGCAGATAGAATAGCGGATGTAAAGGAGTACTATTTCTCTAAGAAATTGGATGAAATTAGGGCCATGGTCGCGGACGGAAAGGACGTGATCAATTTGGGGATCGGTAGTCCTGACTTGCCCCCAGCGCCAGAGGTAGCTGAGGAGTTGGTGAGGAGTGCCAGTGATGCGACGAATCACGCCTATCAGTCTTATCGCTCGATTCCCGAGTTGAGAGAGGCGATAGCTGCCTTCTACCAAAGTCATTATGACGTGGAGTTGAACCCCGTTTCGGAGATTTTACCCTTGTTGGGTTCCAAAGAGGGAGTGATGTACATCTCTATGGCCTTCTTGAATGCTGGGGATACGGTTTTGATTCCTAATCCAGGGTATCCTGCCTATAAAACAGCAGCGGAAATGATGGGGGCTAAAGTAGTGTTCTACGACCTGAAAGAAGAAAATGGATGGGTACCACAGTTTGATCAGATCGATGCAGCAGTGATCAAGGCAGCCAAGATGATGTGGGTGAACTATCCCAATATGCCTACAGGGAAAAAGGCGAACAAAGAAATTTTGGCTGGCTTGGCAGAGTTTGCCAATCAAAATGAAATATTGGTCATCAATGACAATCCATATAGTTTTATCCTCAATGACAACCCATTGAGTTTGTTGTCTATCCCGGGGAGCAAGGAGAATTGCTTGGAACTAAACTCTATGAGCAAGGCTTTTAATATGGCAGGCTGGAGAGTAGGGATGGTTAGTGGACGACAGGAGTACATCGATGCGATTTTGAGAGTGAAATCCAACGTGGACTCTGGGATGTTTAGACCTGTACAGGATGCAGCGGTTAAAGCACTGAGCCTTCCTAAAGAGTGGTTTGAATCCATCAATAAAGAGTATCAGCAGAGGCGTCTGTTGGCAGAGCAGTTGCTTGATATATTAGAATGTCAGCATGACGAACAGCAGTCGGGTATGTTTCTATGGGCTAGGATTCCTGAGGGGAGACAGAGCGAGGAGTTTGTCGATGAGATACTGCAAAACAAGTATGTGTTCATCACGCCGGGAACAATTTTTGGTTCGAATGGCGAAGGATATATAAGAATATCTCTTTGCTCTACGCAGGATGTATTGCGTACAGTATTGGGGAGATTAGAAACGGTAAAAGCATGATCGTATCAATAATAGGTTTAGGACTGATCGGAGGATCGGTGGGTAAGCGACTTAAAGAAGTAGGTTTTGCAGACTTAGTGCTGGGGGTGGATCTCAGCGATAACAACTGTGCGAAAGCGGTGGAGTTAGGGCTAGTAGATGAGACGGTCGTCTACCAGCAAGCGATCCAACGTGCCGATCTTGTTATTTTGGCAATCCCTGTAGATGGGATGACCAAACTGCTACCAGCTATGCTCGATGCGATTGATGAGGGGACGACAGTGATGGATCTCGGGTCTACCAAAGAGCAAATATGTCAGGTGGTAGAAGGACATGAGAATAGAAAGAGTTTTGTAGCGGCACACCCTATTGCAGGGACGGAGAATTCTGGGCCAGAAGCGGCGTTTTCGTCACTCTTCGATGGTAAAACGGGGATTATCTGTGATGCAGAGAAGTCTCAAAGGTCATGTTATGAGCTGGCCAAGTCATGTTTGCTGAATCTTGGGATGCATATCATCGAGATGGATAGTCAGTCGCATGATTTGCACATTGCGTATGTGTCACACATATCGCACATTAGCTCTTTTATCCTTGGACAGACGGTCTTGGAGATTGAGAAGAATGAGGCGAATATATTTAACCTCGCTGGGAGTGGATTTGCCTCTACGGTGAGGTTGGCCAAGAGTTCGCCACAGATGTGGGCACCTATATTTAAACAGAATAAAAAGCACATCAGCAAGGCGTTGGGTGCATATATTGATAATTTAGCAGCGTTTAAGACGCTGCTGGATGAAGGAGAAGAGGATGCCATGATCTCTTGCATGGATAATGCCAATGAAATCCGTAGGGTTTTGAAGGGTATTGATAGCAAGAAGAGGACTGACAGCCCCATTAAAGAAGAAGTAGTATAACTCATTATTATTATTTAAAGACATGAAAGTTAATTTGACATTGTCGCCTTTGGAAAACTGGATTGAAGGGTTGAACGCCCCTTTGATTATCGGTGGACCATGTAGCGCAGAGAGCGAAGAGCAGGTTTTAGAAACTGCTCGTCAGATCAAAGCAAATACCAATATTCAGGTATTGAGAGCGGGTATTTGGAAACCAAGAACAAGACCAGGAGCATTTGAAGGTATCGGTGTAGTGGGCTTGAAATGGTTGGAGAAAGCAAAAGCTGAAACGGGTCTTTTGACCGCAGTAGAAGTAGCGAATGCTGAACACGTAGAGTTGGCGTTGAAATTCAACGTAGACATCCTATGGGTAGGAGCAAGAACAACGGTGAACCCGTTTTCTGTTCAGGAAGTAGCGGACGCACTGAAAGGTCATGATGTACCTGTATTGGTTAAGAATCCAATCAATCCAGATTTGCAATTGTGGATCGGTGCGTTGGAGCGTATTAACCAAGCGGGTATTACCAAATTAGGAGGTATTCATAGAGGATTCTCTGCAAAGAGTGGTTCGCAGTATAGAAATGACCCGACATGGGAGATTCCGATCGAGTTGAAGAGAATCATTCCTAATCTACCTATTATTTGTGACCCTAGTCATATCGCAGGCAACAGAGCGTTGATCGAACCAGTGTCACAGAAGGCATTTGATATGCAAATGGACGGTGTAATGATAGAGACGCATATCGATCCTGACAATGCACTCAGTGATGCTAAACAGCAGATCACACCAAAGACATTGGCAGGTATCTTGGATAGATTGATCATCAGAGAAGCGAATTCTGAAGATGTGGATTTTGAATTGAGATTGAAAAATCTTAGAGAGAAGATCGACAAGATAGACAATGAACTGTTGGAAGTATTGGCACAAAGAATGCAAGTGGCTGAAGAGATCGCGATGCACAAGAAGGAGCACAATATCACGATCCTACAGGTCGGTAGATATGAGGAAATCATGGAGAATAGAGTGAAAAAAGGGAAGGACTTGTTGCTCCAAGAGCAGTTCGTACATGATCTCTACGAAATGATCCACAACAACTCTATCAAGAGACAGACAGCGATCATGAATTCTGGTGAAACAAAAGCAGAGAACGCATAAGGGATAGATTCCTTTGGTGAAATATCAAGCCCTGGTTTTCCGATTTGGAAGTCAGGGCTTTCTTTTTTTGAATTGGAGCTGAACGCCAATTGTATAACTTAATCGAGCGGGTTGTATTTTGTTTATAAAAGGAGCTTGGTGAGGTGCAGTTAGGTTGTTATCGTACTTCTTTTTCTATATCTTATTGTATAAACTTCTTTTCATTCCCACTTTTATTTGAAATCATCTTTGTACAAATTGCGACGAATACGGAATTATACAAGTACAGTACATGGAGGTAAGAGGAATAATGCTGAGAGGAATCGATGATTTTGTGTCGAGCAAGCATGAAGGGAAATATGAGCAATGGGTGTCTAAGTTGCCTCAACAAACATCTGAGCTTTTGGGTAACGTATCCAGTTCGTCATGGTACAACATCGAAGATGCATTACTCAAACCACTCGAAGCGTTGTGCAGCTTGGCATATTCAGATCCCCTGAGAGGTTCGTGGGAGGTAGGTCGATACAGTGCTGAGACAGGCTTGACAGGGATATACAAAGTCTTTGTGATGGTGAGTACACCGAGTTTTATTCTCAAGCGTGCCCCCAGAATACTAACGACTTTTTACAACCCTAGCCAACTGGAAATCAAAGAGAGTTCGAACAACGGCATCTTGGTGAGATGTACCAAACTGCCCGTCAATAGTGAGTTGATAGAGCACCGTATCGCAGGATGGATCGAGCGAGCAGGCGAGATCTGTGGCTGTGTCAATATGAAAGTCGAAATTCTAAGCTCGATGGCCAAAGGTGACGCCGTCTTTGATCTAAAAGCAAGCTGGGACTGATCGTTTTGAGTCATCCCATAGAGGACTCTGGTACTTCCTCCGACCTTTGTGCTTATTTGACTTAGACTATCGGTATTCTGGATTTTCAAATCCCCAACGTGTACCGTCACTCCATGCTTTTGTCGAGTTGCCATAGTTAGGGTAAGCGTCATTTGCTTTGAGCATGGCTGCTAGATGGAGCAGATTATAGGTCATGAAAGTTGCATTTCGATTGGTGAAGTTACTGTCGAAACCTACGGGAGGGTTGACTTCCTTGCCTTGCCATGAGGTGTCTCCATAGCTCGGGCCTGGTCCCACTTCGCCTATCCACCCGCAGTCTGCCTGTGGAGGGATCGAGTACCCGATATGCTGCAGCGCATACATGATCCCCATAGCGCAGTGTTTTACGCCATCTTCGTTTCCGGTGATCATACATCCGCCTACTTTTCCATAGTATATATATTGCTCTTTTTCGTTGGTTTTTGCACTCATGGCGTACAGTCTCTCGATGAGTTGCTGCGTCACCGATGATTTTTCTCCCAACCAGATAGGCGTACCTACGATGAGGATGTCCGCCGCTATGATTCTCTCGAATAGTGCAGGCCACTCATCGACCTCCCAGTTGTGCTCAGTCATGTCGGGGTAGATGCCGGTGGCAACCTGATGATCAATCAGTCTAATGTGGTCTACCTTGACATTTTCTCGCTTCATGATCTGCTTGGACACATCCATGAGCGTATCGGTATGACTGGTGTCGGGAGATTTTTTGAGCGTACAGTTGACATATACGACACTGAGGTTACTGAAATCTGGGATTTTCATAGGAACAGTGGGTTAGATGAACAGGGACTTATAGTAATACGGGAGGGGAGTGAGTAGGTTGGAGGCTGTCTAAATCAACTCTCTTTAGATAGACTAATACCATATCCAAAAAATACTCCAGGTTGAAAAATAAAAGGGGTATTGAAAAAAGATCCAGTATGTCCCGTTCTTGATATATCGAAATTAACTTCTGTGAATAGATAATTCCTTTTAAGGAAATATCTCATACCACCTTTGAATCCTATCCCTACTTGGGTTTTATTAGAATCAATATTAAATGTTGTTGGAGTTTTAGCATTTTCATCTAGTTCATTGCCCATGATAACGCTTGGATTTAATATAATATTGAAATTAACCCCAAGAGCCGCATATGGTCGCCATTTTCCAGAGGAAAATAGATAGTCTACACCAAGCTGTGTTTGGATAATGTCATACGCGTAACGGACCTTTTTTTTAAAAAAAATTGAAGAAGGATCTATGTAGTCTCCTGTGAACTCTTGACTAAAGTAGCTTACTCCGCTTATGAAACCCCATCTGTTACTTTTAAAGAGTGCTTGACTTTTAAACTTTACACTATAAATCATTGCGAAAGGATCAGTTAGCCAACTGGTATTTCCCGAGGGTTGTCCTGACGCACCATCATATGATTTATACCTCAAAGAGGTACGCATTACACCTATAGATGGCTCTATCGAAGACTGCCATTTAAACGATTTCGTGTAATCTATACATGCATATTCATCGCAAACAGCATTGTGATACTTCTTGGTCAGCCTAATCATAGATTTATCATATAGCTTTGCATTTTTTAGTTCACTGGAAATATCCGACGCATCAGAAAAGGCATACATGAGTACTCCTCGGTATTCTTTGGCTTCTCTAGTGTAGGTTTCGCCATCAATCGTTACTTCTTTTTCACTATTGACCAAATTATAGATTTCATCTTCTTTTTCTATGAAATATAAATCCGTCCCCTCAGTGCGTAAAGTATAGAGATTAGCATATCCTTTGACCAGATATTCCAAAAAGTAATTATGTGTACTATCATTTAAAGTCACCACTTTCGATATGAAAAAATCTCCTGCCTCGAAACGATAACCTAGGATATCTGTTGGCTGATACATTTTAGTGTCTTGTCCGTCTTTGTTCAGGCTAAATTCACATCGTGTATTACTCTTTTTTTTATCCATCACCTTGAGGTATCCACTCAAAGTGTCTTGGCTATGTAGGATTATATAGCCAGGTTGATAACTGTCTTGAGCATAGGTGACTCCTGATACAGTAAGTATTAAATAGAAAATGATAGTTGGTATTAGGCGAAAAGAATTCATGAGTCAATGATTACTACAAAGTATAGCTTCAAATATATAGTATAATATAGCTATTCTCTACGCTTATGATTTCAGGAATAATGATCCTAGGTTCTAATAGCAGGAAGGGTATCTTGCCCGTTGCATAGGTTATGCATTATGCTTAGGTGGTGTGCTGACATTCGCCTCGCCGGCTTGGCCTTACTTTCTTCCTTGATGAAGAAAGTAAGCAAAGAAATCAAGGGCTGCATTCATTTCTTAACGCATTTCGAAAGCGCAAATCAGGAAACAAAAGAAACTCTCCCTGCTGTCTGCTGCATGATGATTGTCTTTTGTGCCAGGGCTCAAACAGCTTTTGTTTCTGATCTGATTTTCCCTCTCTCAAAGTTAAAATGAATAATGCCCAATGGTGTTTTCTTTTCTTTGGTAGGTTAAGGGATGGTGATCCTAGGACTTAATATAGGGTTTGTTGATAGAGGAGAGTGGTCACGCATTGCATCGAAAAGGGCTAAATGTATCCTTTGGTGGTGCCAGTGCAACATGAGCTCTTGCCTTGCGCAAGCACCGGCTTCACCTTGCGCAAGCAGAGTCCTCACCTTGCGCAAGCATGGGGTTGACCTTGCCTTACATGAACCTTCATGTAAGCTTACTTCGAGCCTGAACTAAAGACAGCTAAAAGTGGAAGTATCTGTTTGATGTATACTATTGTTTGAAAATTAAAAACAGGAAGTATCAAAGTTTAGCTCACACGCACCTATTCAGGATACCATTAGTAACCTAATAGGGGTAGAGGAAGGGTGTTATGATCATTTTTTTCGTATTAACCTTTGTACGTGGCATCTCTGATAGATACTGACCCGTCTTTATGATATTCAATAACTTTACTGAAGTGGAGGTAAATAACCTCATCTCTATATTTGAATGGAGGATCTTTTTCTGATGAGTTTTCTAGCACGATCTGTTGTGGGAGATATGGTTCAATCAGTGCTTTGAGTTTTGTTTCCTTTTTGACAGAGATTTGGAATATAAGAGGGTCAGGTGTTGTTATATATATGAGTATTGGTTTCTGTCCGACGATATCATAATACGGAGGTAGATCGTTTTGTCGACTGTCAAAATTGAATAATGAAGGAGAAATATAGTATGCCATGAGTACATCTGGATTGTTTCCTTCTACAGCGCGAATTTCAAAATACCCTTGTCCTTTTTTAAAATAGTTATCGGTCTGGTTCAGGTCTGCTGTGAACGTTTCGATCACATGTATAAAGGTGCTATCGGAGATAATTGCTCTAGATACATATTCCTGTTCACCCTGTGCACAGAGCTGGCTCACAACCAATAAGTGTAGAATCAAATGAATGATGGTTATTTTCATGTTTAATTTATTTGATTGCATATTGAAGTCAAAGCTCCAATATGTTTATTAAAGAAATTGTTTTGTGTGCTATTGAATTGAGCAATAGATCCGTACCCCACTACCCAATGATTTATTGTAGGATATTTTTGTGCCAATAATTTATCATCTAGACCAACTTGATGAGAAGTTCCATCCGTATCGTCCTGTCGGCAAGGCGTGTGAGTATGAATGCTAGCAATTACTGGTATAAAAGTTCCAGATCTGTTGGTTATGGAACCTAGGTATGTATTCTTAGGAGTGCCACTAGAAGCATAATAAGATTGACCATTAAAGTTAATTATACCTGGAACACCACCTCCATTCAATGTAGCAGTGGCAGTTATTATAATTTGACCATCGGCAGTGAGGTAGCCAGCAACTTCATTGTTAGGATACTGATTCCACATGTGATTTATACCCGCACATTTGTTTTTGAACTCACTTATAGGAGTCGGATTCAACACCAAGTCATTTAATTTTAAAGTTACTTCTTTTGCGGTTGTCCCAGATGAGCCCCCTCCACCTGCACCCCGAACTTGGTTATTACAATCACTAAGCGCTTTGTAAGAAGTTAATTTAGTTAAAGGTACTATTTTTTAAGAGGATACTAGTTTTTGCTAAATGGAAAGTGATTCTTTTGAGTCATAGTTTTACTCATGAGGTATTTGATAGCCTAATTTGACTTTAATCCAGTTTTTGATTGACGTAGTATTGAAGTGAATTGAAGAGTCGTTGAAGTAGCTGTTTTTTATCATTCCGATACAAACAAGTCTTTCTTTGTTGTCTAGTTGGGCCAGTGTATGAGCACAGCTCGACTTTTTCAATGACAAAGACTAAATAGACGCGATGTATTTATTAGGATATGACTTGGGTAGTTCTTCGGTAAAGGCCGCCTTGGTAGAAGTGGATAGTGGCAAGACGGTAGCGTTGACGCAGTATCCAGAGGTGGAGATGGATATTATTTCGCACGAGGCGGGCTGGGCGGAGCAAGAGCCCCTCGTCTGGTGGAACAACATCCAGAAAGTGACGCAGAAGCTTCTCGCTTCTAATGCGATCGATACTACTCAAATCAAAGGAATAGGGATCTCCTATCAGATGCATGGGCTCGTGCTCGTGGACGAAAACGATGCACCACTGCGACCATCGATCATCTGGTGTGACAGCCGTGCGGTAGAGATAGGCAATCAAGCCTACCAAGAGATCGGAGAGGATCAGTGCCTCGAAAGACTCCTCAACTCACCGGGCAACTTCACTGCCTCCAAACTCAAGTGGGTCAAAGACAACGAACCAGAGATATTTGCCAAAGTGCACAAGATGATGCTCCCAGGAGACTTCATCGCACTCAAGATGACGGGCCAGGCGACCACTACGGTTTCGGGCTTGTCGGAGGGGATGCTTTGGGACTTCAAAGAAGAAAAAATAGCAAGCTTCCTATTGGATCACTACGGCATTGACGCCAGTGTGATCCCAGAGATCGTACCTTCTATAGGCGATCAAGGGCAGCTCACGGAGGCAGCAGCGGCATTCTTAGGATTGACGGCTGGCATACCTGTCGGGTACAGAGCAGGCGATCAGCCCAACAATGCTTTGTCCCTCAATGTATTCAACCCCGGAGAGGTAGCTGCGACAGGGGGTACGTCTGGTGTGGTGTACGGTGTGGTAGACAAGCCAGCCATCGATCCACAGACGAGAGTTAATTCATTTGCACACGTGAATCACACCCAAGAAAGCCCACGTGTGGGCGTCTTGCTGTGTATCAACGGGGCAGGGATACAATACAGCTATGTGAAGCAGATGATTGCTACCAACGGCATCTCGTATCCACAGATGGAAGAGATGGCTTCTGAGATCGCGATCAATTCGGACGGCTTGCGTATCATTCCTTTCGGTAATGGCGCAGAGCGTGTCTTGGAAAATCAAAATCCGGGTGCACATATATCCAATCTACAGTTCAACCGTCACGGACAGGCACACTTTTTCAGAGCGGCCTTGGAGGGGATTGCTTATTCGTTCATCTACGGGATGGAAGTGATGCAGGACATGGGCATGGATGTGCGTGTGATGAAGGTCGGCAATGACAACTTGTTTCAGTCCGAAATCTTCTCTACGACGATCGCGAGTGTCCTAGACTGTGAGATACAGATGCTGGAGGCGACAGGTGCTGTGGGTGCTGCCAAGGCATCAGGAGTAGCAGCGGGTGTGTATGAGAATGTCGAGGTAGCATTCGCCAAAATGGATACGATCAAAACCTACAAAGCGGCACAAGATCCTGCACCATATAAGGCAGGGTACAAGATTTGGAAAGAAGAATTACAGAATTTACTAAAATAGAAAAACAGATACAGACATGGCAGATGACGCAAAAATCGTGACTGGAGACAAAGAGTTCTTCAGCGGAATAGGCAAAATAAAATATGAAGGCAGGGATTCTGACAACCCGATGGCATTCAAATACTATGACGAAAACAAAGTCGTAGCAGGCAAAACCATGAAGGAGCACTTCAGGTTTGCGATCGCATACTGGCACACGTTCTGTGGGACGGGTGGAGATCCATTTGGCCCGGGTACGAAAGTATTTCCTTGGGATGCGAAAGCTGATGCAGTAGAGAGAGCAAAAGACAAAATGGATGCTGCTTTCGAATTCTTTACGAAGATCGGAGCACCATACTACTGTTTTCACGATGTGGATTTGGTAGACGAGGGAGCCTCTTTGAAGGAGTCGGGTGAGCGTCTAGATGCGATCACAGATTACGCCAAGTTGAAGCAAGCTGAGTCAGGGGTGAAGTTGCTGTGGGGTACTGCGAACGCATTCTCAAACCCACGTTACATGAACGGAGCCTCTACGAATCCTGATTTTGATATCGTAGCTTATGCTGGTGCACAGGTTAAAAATGCCATCGATGCGACGATCAAACTGGGTGGTGAAAACTACGTGTTCTGGGGAGGTAGAGAAGGCTATATGTCTTTGCTCAATACGAACATGAAGAAGGAGCAAGAGCACATGGGTAGGTTCTTGACCATGGCGAGAGACTATGCACGCAAGCAAGGCTTCAAAGGGAATTTCTTCATCGAGCCTAAGCCCGCTGAGCCATCTAAGCATCAGTATGATTTTGATTCGGCGACAGTGATTGGTTTCTTGAAGGAGCACGGATTAGAAAATGATTTCAAAATCAATATCGAGGTGAATCACGCGACTTTGGCGCAGCACACGTTCACACACGAACTACAGACTGCTGCAGATGCAGGGATGCTCGGTAGTATTGATGCGAACAGAGGAGATTACCAAAATGGATGGGATACGGATCAGTTCCCGAACGACATCACCGAAGTGACTGAGGCAATGCTCGTGATCTTAGAGAACGGTGGCCTACAAGGTGGAGGGGTGAACTTCGACGCGAAGACGCGTAGAAACTCTACTGATCTAGAGGATATCTTTTATGCGCACATCGGTGGTATGGACATCTTCGCAAGAGCACTGATGATCGCAGACGATATCTTGACCAACTCACAGTACTCTAACTTGAGAAAAGCGAGATACAGCTCATTCAACACGATCCAGGGCAAGGAGTTCGAATCAGGTAAGATGGATTTCGAGACGTTGGCCAAGATCGCACACGAAGGAGGCGAGCCTAAGTTAAGAAGTGGTCAGCAGGAGCTCTTCGAAAACATCATCAATCAGTATATAAGATAATATTGATAGAAATAACAGGGGTAGATTTAACATAAGTCTACCCCTTTTTTGTGCTTCATTTTGTAGCATTGCAGCAACAATTACTAAAGACTAAAACTATAACAATTTTGAAAACAGAAGAAAAAGTAAACAATCTCTATGTGATAGGGATTACGCTAGTAGCGACTTTGGGGGGATTCCTCTTTGGGTTTGATAGCGGAGTGATTAACGGTACCGTGCATGGGCTGGAGGTTGCGTTTGAAGCGGAGGATGTTGGCAGTGGATTCAATGTAGCTTCTATGCTGTTGGGCTGTGCAGTAGGAGCCTTCTTTGCAGGTAAGCTGGCAGATGCCTATGGTCGACGTACGATGCTTATCGTGGCGGCTGTATTTTTTATCATCTCTGCATGGGGATCGGGGATTGCGACGGTTTCTCCAGAATTTATCGTTTATAGAATCATCGGTGGACTAGCAGTCGGGGCGGCGTCTGTGATGGCACCTGCTTACATTGCGGAGATTGCACCGGCACGCTTCAGAGGGGCTTTGGCGACCGTGCAGCAAGTGGCGATTATCACGGGGCTATTTTTGTCTTTCCTTAGCAACTATATTTTGGCAGATATTTCTGGTTCGGCCATCAATATCCTTTGGATGGATTTTGAAACATGGAGATGGATGTTCTGGATGGAATTGTTCCCAGCAGCGATCTTTTTGATTTCCTTGTTTTTCATCCCAGAGAGTCCACGTTATCTCGTGGCTAAGCAAAAGAATGAGAAAGCGCTCAAGGTCATGGATACGCTCTATGGTGCAGGTATGGGACAGCCCAAAGTGGATGAAATCGAATCTTCTTTAGCCAAAGATCATCACAAGCCGCGTTTGTCTGATTTGTATGACAAGACATTGGGTAGAATCAAGCCTATCGTATGGATAGGGATAGGGCTCGCCAGTTTTCAGCAGTTCGTCGGGATCAACGTGGTATTCTACTACGGATCTATCCTATGGCAGGCCGTTGGTTTTGGAGAGAATGATGCGCTATTGATCAACGTGGTATCTGGCGCACTCAGTATCGGTGCGGTAGTGGCTTCTTTGTTGCTGGTAGACAAGATGGGTAGAAAACCTATTTTGGTCATCGGATCGATAGGGATGAGTATCACGCTTATTTTGGTCGTGGTGGCGTTTGCATCAGGATCATTGGTAGCAGACCCAGTGACAGGCAATGAAACGCTAGCACTCAGCGATTCGATGGGTGTATTGGCACTGATAGCTGCTAACCTCTATGTGATCTTTTTCAACTTCTCGTGGGGACCTGTGATGTGGGTGATGCTTGGTGAGATGTTTCCGAACCAAATCCGTGGATTGGGTCTGGCGATTGCAGGTATCGCGCAGTGGGTGTCTAACTTCCTAGTGACACTGACATTCCCGATGATTTTGGGATCAGCTGGTTTGGCCTTTGCGTATAGCTTGTACACGCTCGGAGCGATCATATCGATCTTCTTTGTGATCAAGTATGTGAAAGAGACCAAAGGAAAGGAACTAGAAGAGATGGAGGGCTAAAGTACCTCTCTTATAAGATTTTAAAAATCCCCTAGCTCCTCTGGTGTTAGGGGATTTTTTTATAATAAGCTGACTGGTAGTGTTGTAGGTGTATTGTACTACATTTTAAGCAAAAACCGTAAAAGTATAAATAGGTATTTATCAGGTAGTTAAGAATTTCGACTTGATCTAGTTTTGTAACAAAAGAAATTAGTTATGAAAAGAATCATATTCATTCTTGTTGTGATGGCTAGTTTTCAAGCGACAGCACAACTAACCTTGGAGAGCGGCAAGTACATTCATCAAAAGATCGTCAGAGTAGAAGGCGATAAAGTAGAGTTGTATAGAAAAGCACAGGCCTTTGCAGAAAATAGATTTTCTGGATCTGAACATAAAATTTATAGTCTAGAAGCGGAGAATAAAATCCGAATCAAGGCGACACAAGAGCATGAACTAGATGGGATGCCCAATGCGGTGAGTTATACTCTGGTGATTGAGTGCCTTGATGGGATGTATAGAGAAACCGTCAAAGATTTGACATATAGAACCAAGGGTAAAGTATATGTCCTAGAAGATAAAAAACTGAAAGCCAAAAAGAAGATTATCCCTGATTTGGATGGCGAGTTTCAAGTCATCTCCGAAAGCTTAAAAACGAGCATGTATGGAGAAATGATGGCGCAAAAACAGCCTTAAGAAATAGTAATTAGTCATATAGTTTTAGAAAGCAAAAGCCACTGATGAATCTCATCAGTGGCTTTTTGTTTGTGTCCGAAACTAAATGTGCAAATCTAGTTTTTGGGCTGTTACTGTTTGATAAAGCGTTGTGTATAGCTCTTTTGTGCCGTATGCAGTCTGAGCATGTAGACTCCATTGGGCAGGTGGCTCAGGTCAAGAGTGATCCCATTGCCGGCAGGGGTCCACTGTAGCTGCTGGTAGCTCTTGCCTGTCAAGTCCAAGATTTCCATCCACTCTATGTCCATACCTGATTGGTTCACTTGTAGGTGATGGGTGGTAGGATTAGGGTATAGTGTGAACGCCTGTTTTTCCTGAGTTAGAGCAGGGGAATTAATCGTTCTGGCACCAGAGCAGCTACTGCCTACTACGAAACTGTGTGGGTTGGCGGCTGTGTTCCTTTCGCCCCCTTCGGGTACACTGTATGTGTAGTAGAAGTAGACCGTTTGTCCTTCGCTCACATTGGATAGCGTCAGTGGCGTATTGGGAGATACGCCATAGCCAGGGTAGGGGCCCGTTGGGTTTGTGCCGTAGTAGAGGATCGCCAGTGAGGCACCGACTCCCGCATACCCAGGTTCAAAAGTTAAAGCAGGTGTATTGCCACCTGTGATACTATAGGTATAATCCCCATTGCTAGGTCCTCCTGAACAACTGCTCACTACACTGTTGACCGTGAGGTTGGTGTTGGCGCTGATACTGCCACTGGTGGCTGTGATGACATAGTTGCCCGCGCTGCTGGCCGTATACAGCCCACTGTTGTTGATGCTACCACCTGAGGCAGACCATGTATAGCTAGCAGCGATAGGGTCACCATTTTGGTCATATCCTTGTGCACTGTACTGCTGTGTCTGTCCTTCGTCTATTGTCGCATTGTTTGGTGAGACCGTGATAGTGGTCAATACAGGAGCTTCGTCTAGGCTAAAATCCATTCTGTTGATGTTGAAACCACTTGAAGTCGCTGCTAAGCGCAGTGTTTGACTGCCTGCCGAAAGACTGACTGATGAAGTCACGGTCGTCCATGCTTGCCATCCTCCTGTGGCGGTGAAGGTGACGTTGGTGAGGGTGGCACCATTGGATTGTATGTCAAAGGTTTTTTGCCCAGCGCCAGCTGCGGCCAACCTAAATGCAACGGTGTAGCTGCCTGATGTGGTTACGTTGACCTCATAGTCTAGCCAGTCTCCTGCATCGATATAGCCGACGTTGATGCCGCCTCCTGCGTCAGTTGATGTCTCGGTTTGAATACCTGAAGCATCGCTGTAGTCTTCAGCTTCGATACTGCCCGGTATTGCTAGGCCTGTACTGCTTGGTGTGACCAGTACAGGAGCAGTGGTTGTGATCGACCCTGCCTGTGCACTAATGGTGAAGTTGCCCTCGGCTGTCGCGGTGTAGGTGCCATTTTGATCGATAGTACCACCGTTTGCGGACCAATTGATGTTGGCAGACATGGCATCACCGTTTTGATCAAAAGCTTGTGCTGTGTAGACCTGTGTTTGTCCTAGGACTAGGTTGGCACTGGATGGAGACACGGAGAGGCTGGTCACTACAGGCGTGAAAACATCCGACTGTATGTCGATCCAGTTGATGTTAAATCCGCCAGTCGCTGCGGAGAGTCTGAGTGTCTGACATCCTGCATTGAGCGTGATCGTACTGTTCACAGTGGTCCAGTTTTGCCATCCACCTGTACCATTAAAGTTGACAGTCGCAGTACTGTTGCCATCGATCAGTAGGTCGATAGATTTAGCCGCTGTACCATCACCAGCGATACGTAGGTCGATACTGTAATTACCCGCATTCGGGACATCTAGGATATAGTCCATCCAATCCCCTTGGTCTATCCATCCGACATTGAGTCCACCGTCGGTGTCAGATGTAGCCTCTGTGTCTGTACCACTGGTTGAGTTGTAGTCCTCTGCTTGTATCAGCGCAGGCAGAGGCGTACTGCCAGCGCAGACAGAGGCTTCTGTGACGGTGATTTCTACCGATGCGGTATGGGTCAAGCTGCCGTCTGAGACTGTCAGGCTGGCGGTATAGCTGCCGGTAGCTGTATAGGAGTGAGAAGTAGAAGCTGTTGTTGCGCCATGTCCATTTCCAAAATCCCAAGAGTAGCTCAATGGGTCTCCATCGGTATCAGTCGATCCTGCTCCGCTGAACTGTACAGCCAATGGGGCATTGCCTGAGGTTTGATTTGTGGATATTACAGCGGTAGGAGCGGTGTTCGATCCATCATATTTGTAGTACACATCTGCAATGGCAATATCGCTGATGTTGCCCGCGCCACTGATACTGAGTAGTTGTAGGACATTGGCGAAGTTGACACTTTCGAAATCCGCCAATGGAATCTCTATTTCGTGCCATTGCCCATCTCTGGCAAATCCATAGGGATCACTGCCCGCGTCGAAATAGATCACGTCTTCCTGTAGTCCGACATTGATTCTCATTTCCAGCGTTTCGGTGGCAGACGATTTCATGGCGAGGTGCAAGTAGCCTCCCTGAAATGCCGACAAGTCGTGCAGTTCGTTGGCGGTAAATGCAAAGCCAAACCAGCCCTTGTTGTTGTGTGTGTAGCTGAGCGCTGCTTGCCCATCGAATGTCTGAGGAGTCCCTGCGATGAGTGTTTCGCCCCACACGAACAGCTCACCTTCGGTACCTAGGTCGAGCTCGTCCGCTACGGCCGATTCGGTAAACAAACCATAGTCTCCTAAGGCAGGTACGACTTTGGTGACTTGAGTAGAGGGCTCAGAGGAGTAGTGGATTTCGTCGATCTCTATTGTGAGGTCCGTACTTGGCTCGTTGAACTCCACATTGCCAATGATCAGCGGCATGTAGACTTGTTGGAAGTTGGTGATCAGCAGGGAAAGTGGAATCTCTACATCGTGCCACTGGCCATCACGGACCAATCCATATTTTTCTTCGCCACTGAGAAAGTCAATGCCTGCACTTCCACTGGCGCTTTCCGCAGAGATGCGAAAGGGCTCTTGTGACGAAGTTTTGAATTTGAATCGCAGCGAGCCGTTGCTATAGTTGGCGAAGTTGAGCACATCGGAGCTGTTGAATCCTAACCCAGCCCACTGATTGGCAGGGAAGGTGATACTATAAGCAGAATCTCCGTAGATACTGGCGACCGTCTGGATAGTGAGCGATGGCGCTACTTCGGCTTCCCAAGTGAATATCTCCGAGTCTACCCCGAAACCAAGCGAGCGAGGTGTACTGTGCGTCTCGTCATAAATGCCAAAGCCCTGAGCAGGGAGTAGGTCAGCCTCTACATTGCCTAGCGTAACCTGACCCTGTCCAGAGATGTCATAGACGCGGACATAGTCGATTTGCATGCTGGACTCTGAGCCAGGGTTGGGGAGGGCGCTGACATTGGCGGCAGTGTTTTCTCCGTTGCTGGGGTCAAAAGGTAGCCATCCGCCGACGGCTAGATTGAGGAGTATGTAGAAGTTGTCTCCCGAGAAGAACTCGTTTTGAAAGGTAGGTGTATTGGGGATACTGAATATGACTTTGGCTGTAGACTCTATCGGTTCACCTTGAGCATCCGTTTGGAGGATGAGTGTAGTGAGAGAGTCAGGTGTCCAATGCGCTCGGTAGACGAAAAAATCGTCGTTTAGCTGCTTGCCCGCTTCGATGCTCGCGTCATATTTGAATGCCTCTTCATTGCCGTATTGAAGGTTTCCTGTCACTCCAGCGTCTTCTGCTCTCCAGAACACGTTGGCTTTTGCTACGTCATTGCAGTCTGTAGAGAGCGCATTGAAGCCCGCTTCCATGATGTCAATCTCTCCCGTGAAGGGCCAGCGATTGGCATCTCCGAGCATCCAAAAGGCAGGCCATAGCCCATTGTTCATGTCGGGCAGTTTGATACTTGCTTCGATCATTCCGTATTTGACGCTTAGCTTGTCTTTGGTGAGTAGTCGTGCGGACGTGAATTCTTTGCCGTTGACGTTTTCGCGTCTCGCAGTAATCGAGAGGATTCCGTTGGATACACTGGTGTTTTGATCGGTGTAGGTCTGTAGCTCTTGGTTGCCCCATCCGGGGATGCCTTCCGCTGATCCATCACCGATGGCGTAGCTCCAGATGTTTTGGTCTAGCGTCGTCCCGTCGAACTCGTCCGACCAGAGTAGGTTCTGTGCCTTCACGGTAGTAAAACTCACCAGTAGACACAGGTAGGTGAGATAGTGTTTGACTTTAGTCTTAGTACTGTCTTTCATAATTTGATGTTTTAGTAATTAGTTATGGGTTCATGCTGTAAACCCATAACCAATGTTTATTTATCCGACTACTATTCAAAAGAAATCACCACTACAAAAATTCATCATTCCTTTGATGCTTAGTGATTTGTGAATGAATGATGGGTGTGAGAAACAACACCATTTCATAGCGTTGGCTGTTTTTGCTACATCATTACTACTTCATGCGTGGAGAGAGATTTTTTCGGAAAACTGCTCAATTTAGAATTGTCAAACTCGGACGATATCAACATATAAGGGGAAACGCCGTAAAGTATTTGAACAAAAGTGACTGCTGTTTTGTGATTTTTAGTCATCTGCTATATTGCTTCTCTATATTTGTGAATTGAAGAAAACCCTGTTCCCATATTTCCTAAGTGCCTCACTGCTTTTCCTGACTTTAGGGGCTGCGGTGGTCGGCTATTTTGCCTATCTCAATCTCAATAATATCATCATCACTCTTGAGAGGGAGGTAGAGCCTAACGTAGATTTGATCACACTGGGGCAAGTATCCAATGAACTGGAGCGGATGGAGAATGCCATTGAAGGGTATGTTTTCTACGAGGACTCTACCTATATGCTAGAGTTTGAAGAAAGTACAGCGCATGCGATTGCACTCCTTGGAGAGATCAAAATCAGAAACGAACATGCGGCGTTTGATGATTATATCGATTCACTCGAAAAACTTATACTTAATAAAGTCACCTTGCTTAATCAGGCGACAGAACTGGGTATGGAAACAGTAGAGGAAACGATTCAGTATATCCATAAGATTGGTGAGAAAAAGAAAGTAGAGCCTGCTGAACCCGCTCAGGTCAATGTAGTCGTTCAGACCAAGAAGATGGGCTTTTTTCAGAAGCTACTGGGCAAACGAAATCAAGAAGATACTGTGGCGGTCGATACGGTCAAGACTGTTGATAATCGTACCGAAGAAGTCTGGACAGAGGTGAACTCACAGTTGGATTCAATTTCACGGTCAGCACAGAAACGCGCCTACAATAAGAAGATAAGAGAATATACACTCTACCAAGATCATCTCGATATCGATAGACAGATCGTGTTGCTCATCGCTGAGATGGAATCATGGCAAGTGGAGCAGATCAAGACCCGTGCTACGTATGCTAAGGATAGAGCGGAATTTACCAATCGCTACGTGACGATATTTACCGTCATGGCGGCAGTGGTGCTATTGATTACCCTGACAGTACTCATCATCTATGTGCTGAGGACGCGCAGCTATCAAGATGCACTGAGTGCTGCCAGAGAGAGTGCGCTGCAGACTGCTCAGGACAAAGAGCAATTCTTGGCCAATATGAGCCATGAGATACGGACACCCATGAATGCCATCGCGGGTTTTTCTAACTTACTACTAAAGTCTAAGCTAAGCCACAAGCAAAAAGATCAGGTAGCCATCATTGATAAATCTTCTAAACACCTGCTTCACATCGTCAATGACGTACTGGACTTTACCAAACTCCAGTCAGGTAAAATCAAGCTGGAGGAGGTTGCTTTTAAGCCTATTGAGGTAATACAAGACGCAGTACAGCTCCTCGAACAAAAAGCCCAAGAAAAAGGGTTGGTTTTGGAACTCAAAATAGGAGAAATGCCCAGCGGATTGACAGGTGATCCGTTTCGCTTGAAGCAGATTTTGCTAAACTTGATTTACAACAGTATCAAATTTACAGAGCAGGGGAGTGTACTGGTAGAGGCGACTACTGTTGAAAAAGAGTCAGCGGTGGTGTTACAACTGTCTGTGACTGATACGGGTATTGGCATCCCCACGGATAGACAGCAACAGATATTCGAAGAGTTCGAGCAAGTCAGCCAGGGAGATAACCAAAAAGGGACAGGTTTAGGTCTATCTATTACCAAGAAGTTGATAGATATGCAGCAGGGGATGATATCCCTAGAGAGCAAAGTGGGAAAGGGTACGGTTTTCAATATCCAGATACCATACCAACCTATAGATCTTCCCGTCGAAGCATCAGGTACAACAGATACCGTAGCGCTTCGTGACTGGTCAGGGACGCATGTGTTGATCGCCGATGATGAGTTGTTTAACCGTAAGCTTTTGACCACTATACTAGATGAGCACGGGATCACATACCAAGAAGCGGAGGATGGTCAAATAGCCTATAACTATTTGACCAAAGAACGCTATGATATGCTGCTACTTGATTTTCGGATGCCAAAAATGAATGGCCCAGAGTTAGCCGTTAAGTTGCGCGCTTCGTCTATCGAGAATGCAACCATACCTATCATCGGACTTACCGCCACCATATCGGATCAGGATATCCTAAAAGCGAAAGACGCAGGTATAGACCATGTGCTGAGAAAACCATTTACTCCCGAGGATTTGCTAGCTACGATGGCAGGAGAACTGGATCAAACCAATATTGAGAGCAAAGAAAATCGTACACCTGACGACCACCCCATGTTTTCGTTGGAGGGACTGAGTCGAATGGGAGATGAGGCTTTTGTCATGGATATGGTAGAGACTTTCATCCAGAGTACCGAGACCAATCTTGATCTACTCGATCAAGCCCTGCAGCGTGAAAACTGGGAAGAAGCTGCTGATGTGCTGCACAAGATCATCGCTCCGGCACGTCACTTTCGGTTGACACAGTTGGTCACATTGATGAAAGAGACCGAACTCACTGCACGTCAGGGAGTCGCTATCTCGGCAGAAGATTATAAAGAAATCCGTCAATCTACGTTTTCAGTGATTGCGTCGCTTCGCCTATATTTACACCAAACACAACAAGCGCAATGAGAGATAAGCCCATGAAGGTATTTGTAGTAGAGGATGATGTGTGGTATAGCAAATTATTAGTGCACACCCTGAGTCTCAACCCTGATCATGAGGTGACGCCCTTTACAGATGGCAAGTCGCTGCTCGATCAGCTCAAACAGAAACCTGATTTGATTACCCTCGATTTCCGCTTGCCAGATTACTCGGGTACGGAGTTATTCGACAAGATCAAGGCTTTTGATCCCAACATAGAGATTGTCATTATCTCAGAGCAGCAGGATATTGAAACTGCTGTGAGCCTACTCAAACGTGGGGCCTACGACTACCTGACCAAGAGCGAAGACATCAGGGATCGGTTGATCCATGTGATGAACCAGCTAGGCAAGAACAGAGAACTCGTGCAGCGTGTTGAGACCTTGCAAGAAGAGGTAGAGCGCAAGTATGATTTTCAGTCTAGTATTATCGGGCAGAGCAAGGGGGTCAAGCGCGTCTTTAAGCTCATCGAAAAGGCTGTATCGACCAACCTGACTGTCATGATCTCAGGAGAGACTGGGACGGGCAAGGAAGTAGTGGCCAAAGCGATTCATTACAACAGTCCGCTCAGTAAAAAACCATTTGTGCCTGTCAACATGAGTGCGATCCCTAAAGATCTCGTGGAGAGTGAACTATTCGGTCATGAAAAAGGAGCCTTCACAGGCGCAACGGGTCAGCGCATAGGCAAGTTCGAACAGGCGCATGGTGGGACGATTTTTTTGGATGAGATTGGAGAGATGGATATTTCGCTACAGGCCAAACTACTCCGTGCCCTTCAGGAGAAAGAAATCACTCGAGTAGGTGGGACGCAAACCGTGAAAGTCAATAGCCGTGTCCTAGTCGCCACACACCGAAACTTGCAGGAGGAGGTGAAGAATGGCAATTTCAGAGAAGATCTTTACTATCGACTTTTTGGTCTTCCTATCGAGTTGCCTCCTCTTAGAGAGCGTGAGAAGGATGTATTGATCCTTGCCAAGCATTTTGCTGAGTCTTTTGCCAAAGAGAACAAGCAAGCCAATAAGAGTTTTACTAAAGAGGCGCAGCAGAAACTGCTCAACTATTCCTATCCCGGCAACATACGTGAGCTCAAAGCCATCGTAGAATTGGCGATGGTGATGGCGGATGGCTCGGAGATCGTACCCGATGACATTACTTTTGCACAACGCGATGTGGTCACGGACGTACTCTCCGAAAACCTGACAATGAAGGAGTACCAGCTCAAAATCATCCGACTCTACCTCAAACAGAACGACGACAATATCAAACTCGTGGCGGAAAAACTGGACATAGGGCAGTCCACCATATACCGTCTGCTCAAGGAAAACTAATTCCCACTTCCAAAGCTAATTTCTCATATTGAGAAAAATTACAATCCTATAGATGTGTAACTATCTGGTAATCAGTATTTTTTAGATTTGGTATGTCTCTTGGAAGACTAGAGGTAAACAGATTTGAAATCATGAAATATCTGATAATGACATTGACTGGCTTGCTCATGATGACAGGCACACTGTACGCTCAGAACATGCGTTCACGCTACGACTACCAGACTGCCGTTGGGGTGCGTGGCATTGGGACTTCTGGGCTGACGATCAAACATTTTACGAAACGATCTACGGCGATAGAAGGGATCATCGGGTTTTATCCGAATGCATTTTCGGCGACTGTACTCTACGAGCGCTATGCCTCAGCCTTTGACGTCCGCGGACTCAATTGGTACTACGGTGTGGGGGGACATATAGCCACTCAGTCAGATGTGGTGGACAATGAGGGTATCTATCGCCGCGAATCCTCCGAGTTTGGTCTCGGGGTGGATGGGATATTTGGGATAGAATACAAAATTCAAAACGTCCCCATCGCAGTTAGTTTGGATTTCAAACCCTTCGTCGAAGTAGCCACGGATGGAGATGCTTTTATGGCATTGGATCCTGGACTGGGGATCAAAGTGGCTTTTTAATCGCAGCGTGATAGCCTGTTGGGTTTTACACCCCTGTGAGGATTTGTTATCAAATGAGAAACACTAAATCAATCAAAATTCCAAAGTGGAATTTGTTAACCATAAATAGAAAATAAGAACCTAAAATTTAATAATCATGAAAGATAGAACCATTAAAATCACATTATTCGTCAGTGCGCTCGTCGTGACGGTGGGGCTTGCGGCGTTGTTCTTCACGATGGAAGAGGAGAAAGGTCGTTTGTCTGAGAAGTCTATGAGACTGGAAGAGAAACTACAGAGCAGAGATTCTGCATACAACGAGATCATAGACATCATGTACAACGTAGAGTCTAAGATCGAGACGATCAAGGACAGAGAAAACCTCATCACACAGACTGCTGTAGGTGAAGTGACCAAGCAAGACCAGATGCAGATGATGAGAGACATGAGTCTCATCGATAGCCTGATACTCGAGACCAACGATAAGGTGGCGAGTCTTGCAGATAGATTGGACAAAGCGAATTTTAACCTCAAGTCTTTTCAAAACAAAGTAGGACAACTGTCTGCTGATTTGAAAGAAAGGCAAGAGTCGTTGATCGCTCTCAGAGACAACCTGAAAGAGAAGGATGTCAAAATCATAGAGCTCTCTACCGACTTGGCGAGCCTAGAGACCAAAGTAGTCAACCAAGACTCTACGATCCAAGATCAGATGAGTGCTATCAACCAGCAGGAGGATAGACTGAACACGGCCTACTTGGCGATAGGGACCAAAAAAATCCTAGAAGAAGAAGGTCTCGTGACCAAAGAAGGGGGATTCCTTGGCTTGGGCAAAACCACCGCACTGAGACAAGATATGCCTCAGGAAAAATTTGAGGAGATAGATATTCGTACCGTCAAGAGTCTCGCCATAGACGCTGACGAAGCAGAACTCATCTCGGAGCACCCTGCCAGCTCTTATGAGCTGGTCAAAGAAGGTGACCATGTGAAGTACATCAGAATCTTGGATTATCAAGAGTTCTGGAAGATCTCTAAGTTCTTGGTAGTAGCTGTCAATAGCTAATACTTGGTCAGTTTGTGCACTTCTCGATCGGTGGATCGGGGAGTGCTAGTTCTTAATACACAAGATCGATACGATCAATCAGCAATAATGAAGGAATGACACACGAAGAGTAGTCAAATTTGTGTTTCATTCAAGCGGATGCTGCTATCTGCGACGAAGGCCAGCGTAATGCTGGTCTTTTTTTGAGTGTAACAATGTCTGGAAGTTAGATGCATGTAGAATATGATAAGTCTATTCATCTGATACAGTTATGCAATCAAATTTTAAAAATAGTATCTGTTTCGCGAGTAAATTTTGACCAACGTCTATGTGATTTTTCTTATGCACTAGTTCGAGAAAGATGATCATCCAATTTTTTACATTCTTAGGTCAATTGAAAATGCTATGCTATTTTGAGTTTTTGAAACCAGCCTTGGCTAGCTTTTGATGCTTAGTTTGATGTTTTTGATATTTGTGCAACAGCGCAATTAACTATTAATTGCTTCTTTGAGCTGTGGGAGTTTAGTTAGATCGGTATTCTCGTAGAGTATGTCAAAAATTACACCTTTTTGATATTGTTTTCCTTGAGCTGTAGATTGATCTAGTGTTTTTAAATGTTGACCGATCAATCTTGGAAATAATCTGTGAGAATAGATTTAAAATTCGGCATGGAAGTGTGCTGTTTTGTTGTTCAACCCTAAGATACGTTGGGACGCTATTTAAAGAGGGGTAAAAAAGTCCAAATACAGGTGGATGTTTCTGGTTATTTCTTTGATTAGGAGTTTGTATAGTATACATTTGCACCTCCAAAAAATTATTGATAGCGAAAAATGGCTGTAACTAGACTAAAAAGAAAAGGAAGAAGAAATAAGGTTGTTGCAAAACAGAAAGTAGCTAACATCCAGAGATTGAATAGCAAACCAGTGATTAAGGCTGTGGATGTGGATGCAATCAAAGAGGATTTTGCTAAATCTGCATCTAAACCGAAAGCGAAAAAAGCTGAGAAAGTAGAAGAGGTGAAGGCAGAAACTGCTGAAACAACAACTATAGAAGAAAAGCCTAAGAAAGCAGCAGCTAAGAAACCTGCCGCTAAGAAAACTGCTGAAAAAGCAGAGGAGACTGAAGAAAAGAAGCCAGTAGCTAAGAAAAAGCCAGCGGCTAAAAAAACAGCAGCAAAAAAGACTGAAGACAAGTCAGAAGAAAAATAAGCAAGCACTAAGCTTACTACTAAAAGCCTTGATAGTTAACTGTCAAGGCTTTTTTTACGCCCTGAGTCTGAATGATAACTGACATGAAAAATGTGCAGCCGTTATCTTTAGTTGAACACGAATGACGCCATGGCATCATCGCAGTTAACTACCCTGATGTGTGTGGTTTTTTTACGACTGTGTGGTTCCCAGTCCTTTGAGCTGTTACTTTTTGTCTTGAATCAATAGTAAAGCTGCCTTTGCTTGGTAGTCGATCCCGTCCTTGTACTTGTGCTTGTTGTAGGATTGGGCTTTCTTGAAATAGTATTTTGCTTTTTCGTAATCCGCTCGTGCTTCATAGATGTATCCAGTTTGTAGGCAGGCTGAGGGTGCAAAATACCAGTTCTCATTTCCTGATTTTTTGATGACATTGAGGTAGTTAAACAAAGCTCCTTCTGAATCACCCTGTTTGTCATACAGTCTGCCATACCTGTAGAAGTACTCTACTTCGTCCTTCTTATTTTTGATACTTTCTTGTTTAATCCGATCGAGTGTACGCTGTGCCATACTAAAGTATCCGCCATCGATGGCCAGTCGTGCCTTATATAGTTCAGGGTTTGGGTAGCGGTCATTGGAGAGGTAGTCTGTTGCATTTTTGTCTGCAGCGACGAGAGACCTTCCCGCTTTTTTGGCTTTGTCCCAGTGTAGTTCTGCATTTTTCTTTTGCCCCTCTAGCCAGTAGGTCAGGAAGATTTTGAACCAAGTGTCTTTGATGTAGTTTTCTCCCTTGTGCATATTGAGGAAGCGTGCGTAGTTGAGTCTAGCTAGGGCGTATTGCTGTTTTTGTAGATAGATCTCGCCGAGCTTGTAGTAGATGTTGGTGATGGGGTAGTAGCTGTCTCCTACGAAGGTTAGCTTAGTCAGTGTTGGGAGAGCTTCTTCGCTTTTGGCATATTTGACGAGCGCTACATTGTAGAGATAGCTGACGGCTAGGTTGTCCTTGTTGTGTCTGCGGATCTCATCTATCAGATCCATTGTCACCTTTTCCTTGTTGATGATATTGATTGCAATAAGACACTTGGATAAGCTAGTTTCTAGCCAGTAAGGGTTTTGAAAGGTGATGTTACTTAGTTCTTCCCAGCCTTCGATGACATTGGCACGTAGGCCGAAGTAGCGAAGTATCCAGTGGTAGCTCTCTGGGACTACAGCGAAGAGTACGTGCAGTGTGCCGAGTGTTTTGTTGTTGTGTACAAAATCGGGGAATTGTTCGATGTTGTCATTGATCTCTAGGTAAGCGCTACGGAGTGCCCACCCTGCACGCATTTCTTCCTGAAACATCGTCTTGACGAGTGCCCAGTGTACTTTGATCTCAGCGGAGTAGAAGCGTTTGTAAGGATCGTCACCGTCTAGGGCTTTTAATCCGTCTAAGTGATCTTCTTCGCTATCATCGTACCGATTGTATAGGTCTGGGTCTTCGGTGATGAGTATCTCTAAGGCATCTGCCAAACTTTTCGTGTAGTGGTAGTGTCCTAGTTCTTCGTGGCTGGGGATGATTTGTTTTAGTTTCTTTCGGCCCGATTCTATTTTTAGTTTGAGTATATCCTGATAGGCTGAGTAGACACGTGGGTAGCTGTCTATAGATTTTTGAGCGTGGGAGTCGAGAGATAAGAAAGTAAGGCTGAGTAAAAACAAAAAAAGGTGAGTACGACTCACCTTATATTTTTTGATATTTCCAACAGTATAGCTCAAGTTAAGCTTTTTTCTTAGCTGCAGTTCTTCTTGTTCTGGTTGGCTTTTTCTCTTCTACTTCTTCTACCTCTTCTACATCTGCCAATACTCTACCACAGTGCTCACATACGATCAGTTTCTTTTTCTCTCTGATCTCAGCTTGCTTTTGCGGAGGCACTACGTTGAAACATCCGCCACAGGCACCTCTTTTGACAGGTACTACAGCTAGGCCATTTCTAACGTTTTTTCTGATCTTGTTGTATGAAGTCAATAGACGCTCATCGATTTTGTCAGATGCTTTTTCTCGTCCTTTTAGAAGTTTCTTTTCCTCTTCTTCACTTTCAGAGGTGATGTTGTCGAGTTCTCCTTTTTTGTTGTCGAGATCCTTCTTTCTTTCTTCTAGAATGTTTTTGGTATCAATGATTTCCTCGTTTTTAGCATCCATTTTGGCGTGAGCCTCTTTGATTCTTTTTTCGAGAATTTGAATCTCCAACTGTTGCAATTCTACCTCTTTGGTGATTGCGTCGTATTCTCTATTGTTTCTAACATTCATCTGCTGCTCCTCGTATTTTTGGATCAGTTTTTCTGAATCCTTGATGGCAGTTTTGTTGTTAGTAATAGACAACTCTAGTTCCTCAATAGCACTGTTGTGGTTGCCCACTCTGGTTTCGTACCCAGCGACTTCATCTTCCAGGTCCATTACCTCTTCTGGCAATGCCCCACGGACTTTGATGATTTCGTCTAGTTCTGAATCTATTGATTGTAATTTAGTGAGAGCTTCAAGCTTTTGCGCTACAGTACTTTCCATGAATTTTCTAAAAGTAATTAACCGGATTTGTATTCTCCTCGGAGAAATTGACTGCAATATTAGGTATTTTTTCGGTTAAATGATCATATATTAATTCTTTTGTAAACACTTCACTTTCATAGTGTCCGATGTCTGCAATGATGATAGAATTCTCTGCATCGAAAAACTCGTGATACTTAAAATCCCCAGTGATAAATATATCTGAGCCACTCGCTTTGGCAGTATTGAGGAGGAAGCTACCTGCGCCACCACAGAGCGCAACTTTTTGTATGGTATCGGTGTGGATGGTGGTGTGTTTGATCACCGATAGGTTGAACTGGTCTTTGAGGTGTTGGAGAAAATCCAATGTTGGCATAGGTTTGACTAGGTGGCCGATCATTCCAGCGCCCACTTCATGGTTGGTGTTCTCCAATGTAATGAGATCGTAGGCTACTTCTTCATAGGGATGCGCTTTTTTCAAGGCTTGAATCACCTTATTTTGTAGATGACTAGGAAGGATAACTTCCACGCGGTTTTCCTTTTCCTGATGTTTTTCTCCGACTGTTCCGAGATGTGGTGTAGCCCCTTTGTTAGCACGGTAGCTCCCTGTGCCCTCTACCGAAAAGCTGCAATGTTCGTAGTTGCCGATCTGTCCAGCACCTGCGGCGTGGATCGCTTCTAGTACAGCATCCGTATCGTCACTAGGAATATAGGTCGTCAGCTTGATCAGCGTCTGGTTTTTAGGAGCTAATATTTTGCAATCGGTTAGACCGATGGTGTCTGCTATTTTTCGGTTGACACCTGAGGGGATGTTGTCGAGGTTGGTGTGTATACTAAATAGGGCTATGTCGTGCTTGATGGCTTTGATGACGGTACGCTCGACGTAGTCTTTGCCAGTAAAGCTTTTGAGTCCTTTGAATACGATCGGGTGATGCGATACGATCAGGTTGCACCCTTTGCGTATCGCTTCTTCGACTACAGTTTCGATGCAGTCTAGGGAGATGAGTACGCCGGTGAGTTCTGTGTTTGGGTCTCCCACGATTAGCCGTGAGTTGTCATAGGATTCTTGGTAGGCGGGAGGCGCCCATTGATTGAGGGTATCGATTACTTGACTGATTTTCATTGTGGTCTGTTGTATTGAAACATAGCGTTCAAATCTAGGGTTTTTTGATCACCTTTATGAATACTTTTGCAGTCATGATCTCAATCTCCAAGATACTTTTAGCCCCGCTGGTGGGGATGACTGCTTTTTTTGCGTTTTGGCGTAAGCGACAGTTTGAAACGGGTGTATGGAAGTCTGTGGAGTTCGAGTTGCCGACGATAGCGGTACTGAGTAGTGAGGATCATCGATCAGTGCCTGTCTGGTCCTTTGTACAGAGTATGCTGAGGCGGTATGATCATCAGGGCGCTCTGCTGGTGGATAAACGTGCCGCTAAGTATCGAGCGTTGTCTATAGAACCTATGGCAGATGCGGAGTATTTTGATCAGATCACTACTCCAACTAATTTGGGCGCTGCCTATGCTTATGCCAATAATCCAGTGATAGCCATGTCAGAGTCTGTAGCGATGTTCCCCGAGGAGGATTGTTTTGTGATCCCAAAACAGAAACTCTACAATGAGGTGAGACATCATTTGGCTATTTTGACGATGGATGTAGTGCAGCCTTATTGGAAGGAAAGTTATTGGCCTGTAGGAGGGAGATTTGAAGCACTGAAAGGTTTGAACGCTATAGATGTGGTGTTGTTTACTTTTTCTGGCTCTGTCCCAGATTTTAAATTTTGGCGAGATAAAACCTTGGTTTTTTGTCATTCTGAGGTCGTGGTTGCGTTTTTGGAATTAGATAGTATGAATGACGAGGAAGTTAAAAATGTATATTATTCAACCGATGGATCAGAATTTGTAGCGGATCGTGATACCTTTGAATCCTTGTTTATAAATTTGCTTTTTTAGAACAGAAACTACGGAGTGGCAGCCAAGAAAATCTCATTATTCTTATTGTTAAGCATCATCTCGTGGGGTGCGATGGCTCAAATCATCGATGACTCGACCAAGCTGGTGTATGGGCCGACTTCTACACGATATATCACGATCGGTGATCTCAAACACAGTGATACACTTTACCATATCATGGATAGTTCGATTCATAATATGGAAAACTTCGAGCTGCACCGTACTTCGGTCATAGACTATCAGTCCCTAGGCAACAATGGTACGGCACTAAAGCCAGTCTACTATCAGATCCCTACTACGATCGGGAGTACAACTGGATTTTCTGCCTTTGAGCCCTACGTTAAGAAGGTGGAGGATTTCAAATACTATGATAGTAAGTCCCCGTTTATTAATCTCCATGTTGCCATAGGAGGTAAGGGGCGCTCTATGGTGGATTTTAGTTTTTCTAGAAATATTAACCCTCAGTGGAATGTAGGGTTCGATATCTACCATGTGTCTTCGGAGAAGCAAATAGGCACTTCGTCCATTCGTGAAAACCAAGTCAAATCAACCGCCGCAGATTTTTATGCTTTCTACCGCAGCAAGAATAGAAAGTACCACGCTATGTTTCATGCCTATACCAACGATCAGGTGATCCTAGAGACAGGAGGGATTACTGAGGATACGCCTGTGAAGGAGTACTATGAGTATCAGGATGCCAATATCTACCTACAGAACTCACAAAGCTTTGACAAACGTGGACGTTTGTTTTTGTACCATCAGTATTCTCTCAAGCCATTTTTTGAGCTGTACAATACTATAGAGCGAACCAATACCAATAATCAATACACAGACACTCCACTGACCCAATCTATTACTGACGGATACTATGATCAAATTCTGATTCGGACAGACTCTACTGAGGATGCTTCTAATATGATAGAGACCAAGATCGAAGCGGGAATCAAAGGAAGAGTAGCTGACCGGATATTTTATTCTGCCTATGTCAAGCGTCGAGATATGAGTTTCAAGTATCGCTATATCGAGCCCTTTACGGGAGAGTATGAAAACTATCTAGGTGGGGATATGAAAATTCATCTCACGGATAAATACTTGGTAGGAGGTGAGATAGAGGCAATGGATGAAGGGAACTATTATTTCAAAGGCTTCTTCGAGAACAATTTCTTGCGCGCCAGTTATACGAGTAGTTTGTATGAACCAGCATTCATGACGGAGCGGTATTTTGGTAATCACTACGAATGGAGTAACAGTTTTAATTCTACGTTAGCGAATAGTATTCAGGGATCACTGTTCTACGCACTGCCGTTTTTGTACCTGGAGCCGTCGGTTGATATCAGCACGGTGGATGAGTATGTGTATTTTGATTATGACAAGATGCCCAATCAGTCCAGTAGCCCTATATTTATCAATAAGTATACCGCCAAGGCAAACCTTACGCTGTGGAAGCATATTCATCTAGACAACCGTCTGGTCTGGAATAATGTATCGGGCGACGGAGCGAATGCGATGCGGATGCCCGATTGGAACTATTTTGGGAAAGTGTATTATGAGAATATTGTCTTCAATGACTTCATGCAGTTTGAAATAGGGTTTGATCTAAGATGGCAGTCGGCCTATTTTGCGAAGGCTTATGACCCGATCACCCAGCAGTTTTTCTTGCAAGACGATTTTGAGATGCCGTCATACTTTACAGCGGATTTATTTTTTGTGATGAAGGCCAATGACCTAACTTTCTTCTTCAACTGGATCTATTTGAATCAAGCCAGAGATTCGGGGTATTTCACTTCTCCATATTACCCCGGTCAGCGTAGAGCCATAGATTTAGGCGTACGCTGGATGTTTTTTGATTAACACAATACACAATACACAATACACAATACACAATACACAATACACAATACACAATACACAATACACAATACACCTTAACTTAGAGAGCAACCCTATATCCCACTATCTGTATGGACAAGACAACTTTAGGACTCAACCTACCAACTGACCCACGATGGGCCAACGTATCCGAAATGAATCTTGCTGAGATATTGATTGATCACGCCTACTGTGAGCAAAAGGCTGCTTCGTCTGGCATATCATTGATCGTGACCTATCCTGAGCGTACAGAACTGGTGGAAGTGATGACGGATTTGGTTGCTGAGGAGTGGGGGCATTTCGAGCGTGTGCTAGAAAAGATGAAAGCCCGAGGGATCACGTTGGGACGGAAAAGAAACGACGAGTATGTGGCAGCCATTAGCAAGATTTCGAAAAGCGGAGGCAGCAGAGACGAACAGCTGGTAGAAAAGCTCCTGCTCAACGCCCTGATCGAAGCTCGTAGCTGTGAGCGGTTCAAGCTGTTGTGGAAGAATATAGGAGATGAAGACCTATCCAAGTTTTACTATGAACTGATGATCTCCGAGGCAGGTCATTATCATACCTTTTTGGATCTAGCCAAAAAATATAAAGGGGAGGAATATACGATGACACGATGGGCTGAGATTCTGGAGAAAGAAGCCGAAATTATTCAAAAACTGGAGGTGCGGTCTGATCGGATGCACTAAACAACTCATGTAGGGAGAGTGTTAATTCTTAGCAAAACACCTTTTTGTTAGATTGATTTTCAATGATTCGCTCATTCGTAGTGAGATCTTCTAATTTTATGTTGTTAAAATTAGAAATCTACTTGACCCATATCATATATTTCATAACTTACGCATCCCTCTATTCATTGAAATTTGATTTCAATTTTGAATAAAACACAGCATGTTTAAAAGAATATTGTATGGTGTCTTTCTCTCGTTGGAGATGCTTCTATCTAATGGCTTGCATGCGCAAGTAGATGTGTCTATTTTAGACCTAGGTGGAGATTTAGAAGCTTGGTATCAAGAAACTATAGCGCTCAAAAATACACCCATTGCCGTTGGTGCTTATTATCATATTCAACCTCAAAGCATTAAAGAGCACCAGTTCTTTTTGAGCCCTGTCTGGGAGGAGGGGAGCGTGCATATATCAGATGAGTTCTTTCAAGATATCCGTATGTTGTACAATACCTACGAGGATATTCTTATCGTCGAGAATAGTGGGATTTATCGATCTAGTTATCAACCTCTCAAACCTAATCAGCAAGCAATCGGTTCTTTTAGTATTCACGGAGCAGAATTTATTCGGCTAGATGCTAATGAGATTCTTCCGGGTGGTTTTTATGAATTGCTTTATGAAGGGGGGCAAGCCCGTGCTTTGGTAAAGCGAATAAAAATTAAACGAGTTGCGTCTCAAGGAATAGAGTATGAGACTCAGGAAGTGTTGTACTTGCAACTGGGTAGTGTTTATTATAAGTACAGAGGAAGAAAGACCTTTTACGAATTGTTTCCAGACCATAAAAAGGAAATCAAATCTTATATCAGAAGTCAAGGTATAACGAACCTAAACCGTCATAACGAATCGGGATTTGTGTATGTACTCCAATTTTGTGAAAAATTCATGCCTGCCTTATGAGATACTTGATATTAATCCTCTTTCTGGCAGTTGCACAGTTAGGCGCAGCACAAACTCCGGACTCTGTAAGACTGGATATGGTATTAGCCGAGATAGCGTCGCACACTGATTATGAATTTTCCTATCGTAGCGAGTGGCTGAACGGTATCTATGTGAGTTCTAAGGTAGATTACAGTCAGCCAATTGTTCCACAGTTGGATCAAGTGTTGGTTAATACTGTTCTTACTTTTTATGTCATGGGCAACCAGATCGTGTTGCTCAACAATCAAGAGATTGTCACAGAACCTGTTTTTGTACAGTCTATCAATTCCAAACAAGAAGTAGTGCCAGAGGATGAGGACGTTGTGTTTAGTCGCGAGCAGTCTGGTCAGGACTTGAGTCTAGAGGAGACTCTATTAGACGTAGGGAATAGAAAATTGTACGAAAAAGGTAAACGTTGTACGCTGGCAGGGTATGTGAGAGAGTCTGGTAATGGTACACCGGTACAGGATGCTTATGTCTATATAGAGAGTCCATTCATTGGGACGACTACAGACGCAGAAGGCTTTTATTCACTCAATGTACCGAATGGTAAACGTACTTTGCTTATTCAGTCTGTGAATATGAAAAATACGCATAGACGTTTAATGATGTATTCGGATGGACGACTGGATGTGGATATGGCCGTAGATGTGATTGCACTTAATTCGGTGGTGGTCAGTGCCGAACGGGAGGCCAATACGAAGAGTCCTCAGATGGGATTGACTAAAATCAGTCCAGAGAATATGAAAATCGTACCTGCGCTGCTAGGAGAGAAGGATTTGGTTAGAGTCGCTACTACGACAGCTGGTGTGCAGTTTTTGGGTGAAGGCTCGGCGGGTATAAATATACGGGGAGGTAAAGCAGATCAGAACTTGTTTTTGTTCGATGGTACGCCTGTATATAATACCAATCACTTTTTTGGGTTCTTCTCGGTCTTCAATGCAGATGCCCTCTCAGGGATGAATTTGTACAAGAGTGCAATTCCTGCGGAGTATGGAGGTAGACTTTCTTCCGTATTTGATATCAAATCAAAAGAGCCGAACAAGGAAAAATACTCTGGTTCGGGAGGAATAGGACCTGTGACTTCTAAACTCATGGTAGAAGGTCCAACCTTCAAAAATGGCCCGACCTTCATGGTAGGAGGGCGAGCAACCTATTCGGACTATGTACTCAACAAAATCAAGAACTCCCCACTGAAGAATAATGATGTGTCTTTCTATGACCTGGTAGGAAAACTGGACTATGAGATCAATGATAAAAACTCGGTCTCAGTTAGTGGATATTATAGCAAGGATAGATTTCAACTGTCCTCAGATACGCTTTTGTCCTACACGGATTTTTCCTATTCTAACAAGCTGTTGACTGCCAACTGGCGTCATGTATTCAATGATAAGTTGCAGGCGGATTTTCAGGCAGGGATGACGCAGTATGATTACGATATTGGGTACGATGTATTGCCGACGCAGGCGTTTCGTATTGATTATGGGGTAAAGGAAAACCACTTGTCAGCTAAGTTTGACTACTATGTCAACGAAAAATTGAATTATAAATTCGGGATGCAGGTCAAGCATACTTCTGTGACACCAGGTATCAAATCTCCCACTGGTAGCGAGTCGCTAGTAGACAAAGATCGAGTTCCTGATGAGCAAGGTGTAGAACTGGCTCCTTATGCCTCTGCACTTTATAGCCCCACAGATAAGCTGTCTGTAGAGGGAGGGATTCGGTTGTCAATGTTCGCTGTATTAGGCCCTGGAGAGGTGAATGAGTACGCACCGAATCAACCCATCGATCAGAATTATGTCATTGGTACTGATACGTATGGAAAGAATGAAATCGTGAAGACCTATATAGGACCGGAGTATAGATTATCGTCTAGGTATTCATTGACAGAGACGAGTTCAGTCAAGGCGAGTTATAACCGTACCCGCCAGAATATCCATCTGTTGCTCAACTCTTCGTCTATTGCTCCGACTGATATGTGGCGGTTGTCAGGTCCTTATATCAAACCACAGATATCAGATCAGGTTTCTCTAGGTTACTATCGCAATATCTATGGAAAACATGCACTAGAGATGTCCGCAGAGGTATATTATAAGCATATTCAGAACCTATTGGATTTTAAAGTAGGAGCGGATTTACAGTTCAATAAACATATAGAGACAGACCTATTGCAAGGCACAGGTAAGTCTTATGGTATAGAGTTGTCACTCAAAAAGAGCTCGGGTTGGCTGACGGGCTGGATTAATTACACCTATTCGCGATCGTTGATCCAGCTTGATGGGGATTTTCCAGATGAGATTATCAATGGTGGAGAGTTCTTTCCGACAGGGTATGACAAACCGCATTATCTTAACTCTGTGACGAATTATAAATTTACCCGTAGACTGACGATGACGGTCAACTTCGTCTACGCGACGGGAGTGCCGACGACTTACCCTACAGGGAAATACACCTTTCAAGGTTCTGAAAACCTCTTGTATTCTGATCGAAACTCGTACAGAATACCAGACTACTTCCGTGTGGATCTGGGAATTAATATAGAAGGCAATCATAAAATTAAGAAACTGGCACATTCCTATTGGTCATTTTCGGTGTACAACCTCCTAGGTCGTGACAATGTTTATTCTACTTTCTTTAGAGTAGAAGATGGAGAGGTCAAGGGCTATAAGATGACGGTTTTTCCATCTCCGATTCCTACGATTACTTATAATTTTACTTTCTAAGATCATGAAGAGACTATTGTATATCGCGCTAATTCTGCTCGGTTTTGATGCCTGCGTCGAACCTTATGATTTCGAAGTGAGAGAGACAGATGAAGTGATGGTAGTAGATGCTGTACTTACGAATGTTTCCGAGCATCATACGGTGAGATTGAGTATATCGTATGCGCTAGATGGTGAGCAGGCAACGAACGTGTCGGGTGCCACGGTATCAGTGGAAGAAGTTGGAGGGATGCAGTACGCATATACAGAAGTAGAGGCTGGAGTGTACGAGTCAGATTTGGAATATGCAGGAGTGCCTGGACATAGCTATATCTTGCATGTAGAGTTGAATGATGGCAATCGCTTTGTGTCAAGTGAAGAGTTTTTGCCTAGCCCAGTGCCTATCGATAGTATTTATGGTAGGTATCTAGAACAGAATTCGCAAGTAGACGAGGGTCAATTAAAAGGAGTTCAATTCATGGTGGATAATCATAACAATTCAGAGGAATTCTCTAGCTATCGGTATGAGTATAGAGAGGACTATGAGGTGAAGGTGCCCTATCCTTCAAGTTATGAATGGTTAGCGGCAGAGGAAGTATTGGAACTTCGTGAAACATATATTGGTACATGTTATAGGTTTTTGGAGTCAAATGAGCTGATAGCTGAGACGACCAGTGGGCAAGTGGAAAATAGATTGTCAGAATTCCCTATCGTTTACATCGAGGATAATGAGGCTCAACTACGTTATACTTTCTCGCTCATTGTGGATCAGTTTTCTATCACTCCAGGAGCCTATCAGTACTATAAGAATTTGAAGGAAAACAATGAATCGGCAGGTAGCTTTTTTGACAAACAAAAAGGTACAGTGTTAGGCAATATGAGTCATGTGAGTGATGCGTCTTACCCAATTTTAGGCTATTTCGAAGTAGCCGGTGTGAGTACCGATTCCCGAGTATTTCGAGCAGGGTCATTTAGAGATCAGGGTTTTTCGCCGATTCAGTCATACAATTGTATCTATGATCGGGTAGCTGATTCGGTAGCTGTGGAAGAACTTCCAAAATACTCTGGACTGGGTTTTTCTTATGAGGTGTATCAGTTGACTTATCCATCGCCAGACACTGCTATTATTATAACGAGTACTTGTAGTGATTGCCGTAAACACGGGACTTTGGATAAACCAGATTTTTGGGATCAATGAAGAGAATTTTAACATACCTTTTGCTATTATGCATTAGCCTGACAGGATATGCTCAGCAAAATATAGAAGAGCGGGTTTATCTTCATCTCAATGCCACGGATCTAATCGTAGGTGAGGCATTGTACTTTTCATCGTACACTACGAGCCAAGTGACGGGACAATTGTCTGGGTTGAGTTCATTGCTGTATGTGGAGTTATTGGATGAGGAAGGAAACCCCGTACATCAGACGAAAATAGCCCAGAAGCAAGGAAGAGGAGCTGGTAAAATTTTCCTCTCTACGGATTTAGTGACGGGTCGCTATCAATTGGTCGCTTATACGCGATGGATGCGGAATTTTAATTCCTACTACAGTCAGTCCGTGACGATTGTGAATCCATACAAGACCTATCAAAATGGAGTCTATGAAGAAGAAGTAATCTATGATGTGAATTTTGAGGTTGAAGGAGGATTTTGGCCTCAGGGGAAAGAAGCAAATGTGCTACTTCATATCAAAGATCAATATGGTAGAGCCCAGCAGCCCAAAGCACGTATCCTTGCTAAGGGGGGAGAGAAGGTGGTTGATGTGGAGTGGGATGCTTATGGTTTTGCAGAAGTGACGCTTGATGCCATGTCTGTAGTTGACTACCAACTGGCTATAGAAACAGAATCCGCTTTTCGGTTCATTGATTTACCTAAGCCATGTAATTCGTGTACAGGCTTGAGTGTTGAAAGAGATCCTTTGACTGGGGATTATCAAGTACAGGTGACCAGTACTTCAGATTTGAGCAACCAGTTGGGATACTTGGAGATTTGGGATCAGACTGGAAAGATACAGGGTATGCCAACCACGCTCAATACTAATACCCTCTTGGTATCAGCAGACTTGACAGCAGGCAAGCTGACTGTCAAACTCTTGGTGGGCGGTGCTGTTCAGAATACGCGCGTTTTCTGGAATGGAAAGCGAGAAGCGATTAGTCAAGTAGTACTCCCACAGATGTCAAAAAAAGAGAAGGTGACTAGAGTATTAGACTATCCAGTAGGCAGTACGCTGTCCGTATCAGTAAAAAAAGTATATGGCTATGACCAGCCCGAGTCTAGTGCAGCATACCGAATAGTTCCGATGAAGTATCGGGGTTTATCCTTGTCTTCGGATGCGCTATCGGGTGATTTGCTTGATAGAATGATGTGGTTGTCTCGATCCGTAGATATTGAAAGTGACTCTATCCAAATGGTCAAGTATCTGCCAGAGTATAGGTCTGGTGTCGTGCAAGGAGTCGTGACATCTAGTAGCAAACTGGTAGACAAAAACGTTAATGTAGCTCTGTCGTTTCAGTCTTCGGATATGGAGATAGATGCTACTTCAGTATCAGACTCAGGTGTATTTTTCTTGAAGTATAATCCCGGTTTCGCTAATGAAAAAGGAGTGGTGAGAGTACTTAATGATCCAACGGGTGATTATCAAGCTACGATTTATCAAGAGTACAATGAAGCTTATGCTCCCTTGTCAGTTATGCCACTGGTTTTCGATACGATACGTATTGAGCAGGTGGCACAGCGGTCTATCGCCAATCAAATCGAAAATGCTTACTATGTGGTGGATACTGTGCCATCGGCCACCCGACCATACCCTGTAGTAGATGAAATGATTTCTTACGTGTTAGCAGACTATACACGTTTTCCTTCGATGCGTGATACGTTCATCGAACTAGTATACCAGGTGGGGGTGAGTAAAAATGAAAACAAGTTCGCATTTAACATGCGAATAGTTGATCTCCCATTTTCTGATAAATTGGACGTAGAGACGATGGTGCTGCTGGACGGAGCATTTTCTACTGCAGAAGACGTTCTCAAGCTTTCGCCTTATTTGGTGGAAAGAATCGATGTGATGAACAAACGCTTCTTTATAGGGGATGTGATGTTCGATGGGATTATTTCGATAGTTACCTATGAGCAGGACGGTGGCGATACCGAGCCAGTAGGAGAATCACTGAGTCTATCTGAGGTACAACCTGAGTCAGAGATAGTGACCACTGCTTTGCCTACTGAGAAAGCGCCAATGTTTAATGATATGTTATATTGGAACCCTTTGATCTATACAGATAGCTCCAATGCGACGGTAGAGTTTTTTACCTCCAATGTGACAGGAATCTTTGAAATTCAGATAGAAGGGGTTGATAAAGCTGGAAACACTATTTCTGAGACTTCAAGATTTGAAGTGAAGTAGTTTTTTGGTTTGACTTTTTTAATATTCTCTTTTACAGCTTGTTAGTTGTTGGTTAGTGTTTTTTCTTTTCATTTTTATGATTTCAATGACTTGATTACTCTTGTTGTTAGAACGCATGAAGACAGCATAAATAATTAACAGTTAAATCATCATACCATGAAAAGAAGAAATTTCATTCAAAAATCCAGTCTTACTGTAGCCATGGGAGCACTGGGAATCCAGCAGGCTTTTTCCTCGAATCATAGGGCCATCGCTTCTACCGAGGTGATCAAGCCCAAGGTGCTGAAACTAGGAGATACGATAGGTTTAATCACCCCTGCAAGTGCCGTGAGCCGATCTGCTTTCGAAAAGACCCTGGAGAATATTGATCGACTGGGTTTTAAAGCTGTCTATTCTGATAACATTCGAGTAAAGAGAGGGTTTTTGGCTGGGACGGATGAGCAACGTTTGGCAGATATACATGCGATGTTTGCCAACGACCAGGTCGATGGGATCGTCTGTGCACGTGGAGGCTATGGTACGGGACGCTTGTTGAGCGAGATAGACTATTCGATCATCAAGGCGAATCCCAAGGTGCTGATCGGGTATAGTGATATCACAGCCTTACTTTATGGTATTTATCAGCAGACGGGATTAGTTTGTTTTCATGGTCCTGTTGGTGCATCTAATTTTACGGACTTTACTACAGATGGCTTCAATGAGGTGTTGATGAACAAGACGAAAGGGACTGTGATCGCTCGACCGAAGACTTGGGAAGAGAAAGGAGCTACTTATGATACTTATACGATTACACCGGGTAGTGCTAGAGGCAAGTTGATTGGTGGTAACCTTAGCTTAGTCGTTTCTTTGATAGGTACACCCCATGACATTGATTTCACTGACAAGATTGTATTCATAGAAGAGATCGGAGAGTCCTCTTATCGAGTAGACCGTATGCTAACTCAGCTGTTACAGTCAGGGAAATTAGAAAAGGTGAGGGGTATTGCTTTGGGTATCTTCAATGACTGTGACTATGAAGAAGAGGATCAGAGCTATCCTAGCTCTATATCTCTCAGAGAGGTGCTAGAGGATAGACTCGAAGATCTAGGAATACCTGTAATGTATGGATTGCCTTTTGGTCATATTGCAGATAATGCTACCCTTCCTTTTGGGATAGAGGTAGAGTTGGATGCTTCTAACCATACGTTGACCCTTTTAGAGTCTGGTGTTTCTTAATCTATTTTTTGAGTCGTGAATTCTCATCTCGGTCGTTATCGTTTAGCCTTTGATTCTAATAACCTGAGTTCGATTAAAAATGAATCATGCTCTATATACTTTATTCAAGCGGTTTGAAAATCATACTGTTTACACGGTAGCACGTTTATAGGTTCTCTAGCCCCCTCTTCTTTCATTGACAATGAAAGAAGAGGGGGCTATTTATCTACCGGAGGTATGGTCTATCTGGCTTGAAGACAAAGTATGATTGATGCATTTCCGACAAGGGTTTAATGAATGTTGTAATCGAACTCAGGTTAACAAATGACTGATATTTAAGTGGTTGGTGAAAACACTTGTTTTTTCAGTGATTAACCCATTGTAAAGCCTGTGTTATGGCATTTGACACTGTGGTAACTATGGGGTGATAATTCTTATTTCTTACACTTGACCATTGATATTAGAGTGGTCAAATATATGACCTTTTTATAATACTGTTAATCAATGTTTTAAGTGTTCTTATTTATCATTGTTGACCGTTTTTTTATAGAGATTGACTTGGGTAAAATTGATTAATTGAAATTTTCTAGAACCAAAAAACGTTTTACCTATGTTAAGAGTTTTTACTTTATTAACGCTGTTTTTCGCGGTGGTGGTCTCGGGAGCGTATGCTCAGCAGACCGTTAGCGGGAAAGTATTCGGCGAACTGAATGACCCACTTCCAGGAGTGAGTGTTGTGATAGCAGGTACCACTCAGGGTACTATTACTGATTTGAACGGAGAGTATAAGATAAGTGTAGATGGAGACAGTCCTTCTCTTATATTTTCTTTTATCGGATATGAAAATCAATCTGTAGAGGTTGGTGGTCGTTCTGTAGTAGATATTACTATGGTAACTGACGTAAAGAGCCTAGATGAAGTCGTGGTGACAGCTTTTGGCGTAGAACAAAAGAAGAAGGCTCTGGGGTATGCTGTTCAACAGTTGGACTCAAAAGAATTGATGGAGTCGCAGCAGACCAATATAGTGAATGCACTACAAGGACGGGTAGCTGGGGTACAGATCAATAGCTCGAGTGGACAGCCGGGAAGTGGATCGAGTATTATTATTCGAGGAATTACTTCATTAAACCCTAGCGCCAACAACCAACCATTGATCGTAGTAGATGGGATCGTTATGAGCAATGCGACGGATGTACCTGATATATTGCCATCGTCTGGTAGTAATGCAGCTAACTCTGCAGAGCAGGGGTCAAGCACGAACAGAATGGCTGATATCAATCCTAACGATATAGAATCACTCAATGTACTCAAAGGTGCAGCAGCAGCAGCCCTCTATGGAGTGAGAGCTGCGAACGGTGCTATTATCATCACGACTAAATCGGGTAAAGCAGGGAAAACAGTTGTTAATTTCAGTGCAACTCAAGGATGGGATGTATTGGGTAACCGTCCAGAATTACAAGAGAAGTATAGAGAAGGTCGATATGGACGATTGAGATTTAATAGCGATGGTTCTCCATTGAGGTTTCAGACTCAGGGACCAAAAGTTAGAGAAGGAACAGAAATATATGATAACATCGAAAACTTCTTTGAGACTGGAAGACGTCAGGAGTACAATATCAGTGCACAGGGTGGTACGGAGCAGGCTCGCTTTTTTACATCTATAGGACGTCTAGATCAGTCGGGTATCACACCTGAAAGTGACTGGGCTAGAACTACTTTTAGATTGAGGGGTGATATTACTGCTTCTGATAAATTGACCATAAGATCTGCAATCAGCTATACTAATTCTGGAGGAAATAAAGCACTTTCAGGAGACAAGTCCATCATGAGTTCTATGAGTTATATGACCAACAGTTTTGACGTAACGGATTATATAAACCCGGATGGTTCTATGAAGGATTATTCAGATGGGATCATCGATAACCCACTGTACTTAGCGAAGTATGCCAAGTATACCGATGATGTCAATAGAATATCTGGGAACGTAGGGTTCAACTATAAGATCACCCCATGGTTGTCAGCAGACTATACGATAGGGCTTGATCAGTACAATGATAACCGAAATAGATTTATGCCTCCAGGGCTAGATGGGACTTCACAGACCGGTGGCTTTATCGTAGATGCCAATATCGGTAGACGGGAGATCAATTCTAACTTTTTGTTGACGGCAACAGTTGATCTCACAGAAGATTTAAATGCTAGTTTGACGCTAGGGCAGCAGGTTGTTGATATTAATTCTCGCTCTACTACTAGAAGAGGAGAGGGCTTTTTGTTCTCTGATTTTAATGATATAGACAATACATCTAATCTTTTTGGTAGCGATAACAAGAGCCAATACAGACAAGTAGGTTTTTTCTTTGATGCAAAGGCAAATTATAAAGGAATCGTCTATCTCGGAGTGACAGGGAGAAATGATATCTCGTCTTCATTGTCAGAAGAAAACAACAGTTATTTTTATCCTGGAGTGAATTTAGGACTGATATTTAGTGAGTTCTTATCGAGCAATCATATCTTGAGCTATGGTAAAGTACGAGCGAGTTGGGCTCAGGTAGGAAAGGATGCAGCGCCTCATCTCATTGGCTTTACTTATAGTGGTGCCTCTGGTTTTCCATTTGATGGTGCCAATGGCTTCCGAAAGAGTTCAGTCGCTGGAGATGAAAACCTAAAACCAGAGACTACTACGTCCTTCGAGATAGGTACAGATCTACGCTTTATCAATAACAGATTGTCACTCGATGCAACATATTATGTCCAAAATAGTACGGATATGATTACGAATGTGCCATTGTCTAATTCTACCGGTTTGTCTAGATATACCACTAATGCGGGTGAAATAGAAAATAAGGGGATAGAACTGATGTTGAATGCGCAAGTCATCAAGACATCAGCTTTCACTTGGGATATGAATATGAACTGGTCTAAAAATGAAGCTACCGTGATATCTGTCGCTGATGGTATAGACGAAATCGAGGTGTACAATGAGGGTAAATCGGAAATTATTTACAAGCTAGTACCAGGAGGAAATGTGGGTGATTTGTATGGTAATACCATGGCAAGAACCGAAGATGGCCAAGTGATTATAGGTTCGGATGGTTTTCCACAAAGAGCAACTGATCCCGAAACAGGTGCATTGGCGATTTCTAAAATCGGGAATGCCATACCAGATTTTATTGCAGGGTGGAACAACCGTATCTCCTACAAAGGAATCTCACTCTCAGCGTTGCTTGAATGGCGCAAAGGGGGTGATGTAATGGATATGGCACTGATCAATGGTCAAAGAAACGGGATTTGGAAAGATACCGAGAGAAGGTTCGAGGACGTGATTTTTGCTGGAGTTAAAAACGTAGGTACAGCAGAGTCGCCAGTTTACGAAGACAATGATATCGTAGCAAGATTAGATGATGGCGGTAATACATACAGAGCGAGTTGGTTAGCGTATGTGGGAGAAAATACGCTGCAGGATGCATCTTGGTTACGCCTGAGGACAGTGACGCTCGGGTATCAGCTTCCTTCTACTTTGATCAATAAGGTAGGCTTGACGAGTGCGAGAATCACTTTTACAGGAAATAATCTTTTTGTGAATACTCCTTACAAAGGATATGATCCAGAGTCAAATTACTTTGGTTCGGGTAGCAATATAGTAGGCTTTACGGGTATGACTGTACCGGGTACGAAAAGCTATTTGGTGACATTAAATCTTAAATTTTAATTGAGATGAGAAATAAAATATATAAAAATATAGCGCTAGCTCTTTGTATCATATTTGGTGCAAGTGCTTGTGACGATTTTGTAGGCAATGGGTTCAATGACAACCCTAATGCTGTAACTTCAGTGTCGTTAGAATCTTTGCTGCCAGTAGGTATAGAGTCTGCAGCAAGTTTGCAGTATCAAGTTAGTTTTACGACTAGCCAAGTGACACAGCAGATGTATGGTGGTGGAGCCTCTGATCATGAGCCATTTTCACTACCAGGATCATGGACAGAAGCGTATTTGGTGTCATTGCTGAACATGGATCAAGTAGTCAAACAAGCTACTGAAGAAGGGGTGCCTCACTACGCTGGAGTCGCTCAGGTTTTGATGGCACAAACCGTAGGAATGGTAACTGATACATGGGAGAATGCTCCATACTCTGAAGCTCTTTCTGGTTTTACAAATCCACAGCCAGCTTACGATTCGCAAGAGGATCTTTATGTGGCTATTGATGAACTATTGACCAGTGCATTAGTCAACTTGTCTACTCCTGCAGTAGAAGGTGTTGAAATCGGAAGTGAAGATTTAGTATACGAAGGAGATATTGCTAAATGGATTAAGCTGGCTTATTCCTTGAAGGCTAGATATGCAATTCATTTGACTAACAAAGGTGCGACAGCAGCCGCTGACGAGGCTTTGTCAGCGATTACTAGTGGTTTTGACTCCAATGATGATGATTTCGAATTGATTTATAATGATGTCAACAAGAATCCATGGCACTTGACACCTGTATTGGCTAACAATACAGGGAATATAACGATCTATCCTGGAGCCTATTTTATCGACGAGATGAATGGAGTGAATTTTCCATTTACTACGATTACTGAAGACCCTAGGTTGAGAGTGTTAACTACGCCAAATGATCCATCATTTACTACTTTGGTAGGGACGTCATTGGACGGGACGCAGCTGGGTAATACCAACCTTAGTGAAACATCGTATAACACGACCGTGGATGCGCCTGTGACAGTGATGGGATATGCAGAGTTGAAATTTATTGAAGCAGAAGCATACTTGATTAAGAATGATAATGTGAATGCTTATAGTGCTTACCTCGAAGGGATTAGTGCTACTATGGAAAAACTTGGAGTAGATGGATCATCATATTTGGAGGATGCCAGTGTCTCTGTAGGGGCGGCTAATTTGACGATGGCGTTGATTATGAAGGAGAAGTATATAGCATTGTTCTTGAGCCCAGAGACGTGGGTAGATATGAGAAGAATGGGCTATGATACTGATGTCTACCCTAATTTTTTGGCTCCCCCTGTGGAGATTCAAGATAGCGAGGTGCCAGAGGGAGAGTTTCCTCAGCGTGCATTGTACCCACCAGATGAGTATAGTAGAAATAACGCAAGCGTGACAGCAGCCTTTAATTCGTTTGCTGATCAGATGTGGAGAGATCAATAATTTAATGACTAAAGAAATTTATTATGAAAAAGATATATAACGTACTTATGGCTGTGGCACTGACGGCTTTGGTAACATCCTGTTATGAGAAGCCTGAGGCCAAGATCGATGAGTTGATAGAAGAGAGCTTAGGTTCTGTGCCTGTGGCAGCAGATTATACCTTTGTAGGGGATGCTCCTGTAGTAGGTGGACAGGTTAGTTTTACATTTAATTTTTGGTCAGATGTGGAGATAGCCACCATCAACATGTATTCGTCAGTAGATGGAGGTACGACGTTGGTACTAGAGCAGACCAATACGTTCGCAGATGCGGCATATTCGGAATACTATGATACGGATACCATCGCTTATACATTTGATATTCCTACCACTTTAGTCTCGAAAGATGCGATTCAGTATATCGGGGAGGTAATCAATGAGAATACCAATAGTGATAGTCGAACACTGACGTTCGAAGTACAATAAACTTCTTTTGATCAAAGGTAGAAGAGATTCTACCTTTGATCAATAATACTTTTTTTGGCTTAGTGATAATTCCAAAAGACAAGGCATCATTATGCCGTGAAGACGTCATTCATAAAGTCTTAATATTATCTAAGATCATCTAGATTAGACACTAGTTCGGATGATATGTAGTTGTCTTTGTTGCGTTTAAAATAGTCTAAAATACGCCCTTCTGCTTGTTCCGGATCAATGTCTGAGTGAGTGGATATCTCATGGTGACTAATCTCATTAAAGTCAAAGTTTTCACCCACTCGAAGTAGAATATTCTTTTTGGAGATGGCTTGTTTCTTGTTGTTGAGTGATGAGGATGACCCCATGAGTATCTGGGGGAATGGAGCAATTCCGATGTTGAATATCAAGTATTCGTTTTCGTCCCAGTTGAGATTCTCCATCAAAATGTAGATAGCACTGTCTCTGATTTCGATATGCTTGCTTTTATAACTGTGCCCGATGGTTTTGCTCTCGGCTACCACGGTCCCAAGGTTATTTTCGTAGATTCGAAAAGGAACTTTTGCGATGGTGTCACCGAATTTGGATTTTTGGTAATACCGGAAGTAATTCCCGAGATAATTTTTCTTTAATAACACTTGGCTGGGGTTTTGACTGGTATGTGGAAGTAGTTCTGAACGCTCTTTTTTCCATTCATCCCACTCTTCTATTTCTACCTCTAAGAAGCATAGGAGGGTATTGAGTTTTTTATCTTTGGGTGTAGAGGGTTTAGTCCAGTAGGTTTGCAGGGTTTTACCACTGATCCAGTTGAATGTACGATACTTTGGGATGCTTTTGAGGTAGTCTATCATATCCTCAAAAGATTTGAGAGACTCGGTATGAAAGAGCCTATTGAGCTCATTTTCTCCTATGAGCCATTGGTTTTCTACCAGTACTGGATTGTTGATTACTTGACTCGTTACTTTGTAGTTTATCCTCTTCGCTATATGCGTAAATACGGTTCTATTGTATTCGCTCCAGTTTAGACCATTTTTTTGGGTGTTGATGACAGAACGGATTAGCTCTGAGCTTTCGAGTGCATTTTTTATTTTTGAAGGTATCACCTATCAAATATATGGTGTAGGTGCATTCATTATCAAGTTTATGATACTAATATTTAGCGGATAAACAGACTATTTGTGAACCTGAAATTGTGTTAGATCAGTTGTCTGATTGGTAGGGTGATAATGAAGGCTGTACCTAGTCCGACTTTGGTTTTTAACTGAAGCTTTCCATGATGCTTTTTGATCAGATCAGCCGTGATGGATAAACCTAGCCCTGTACCTTCACTTTGTGTTTTGGTGGTGAATAATGGGCTAAACATCTTCTCTTTTACGTCATCTGGGATACCGCTACCGTCATCTTGGATAATGATTCTCACATGTGTGTCCTCCACTTGCTTGATCGTAATGGTGATGGTGCCATACTTATCGAGTGCATCTACACCGTTACCGATGATATTGATAAATACCTGATTGATTTCTCCTTGGAAACAATCTATTTCAGGTATGTTTTCGTCGAACTTCTTAACGATTTCTGCCTTGTGCTTGTACTTGGGTTTTAGGATGAGTAAGGCAGCGTTCATGACCTGAACGATATCTGCTTTTTGGAAAGTTACATCGTCTTTTCGTGAGTAGACGCGTAGACCTTCTACGATCTCATGAATCCTAGTCGTACCGAATTTGGTGTCCTTGATCAGCTCTTTGATATCAGATCTTATTTCGTCGATTTCTTCATTTTGTACACTGACATGCTTGAAGAGTTCTTCAGCATTTTCTTCTATCAACAGTACACCATTGGAGATGAAGTTGATTGGGTTTTTGAGTTCGTGAGCGATACCAGCTGTGAGCATACCGAGTGCAGACATTTTTTCTGCTTGGATCAAGCTGTTGTGTGTTTCTTTCAGATCCTGGTGAGCTTTCTCGAGTTCTTGCCTGATTTTCTTTTCCTTTTGGAAACCTTTTGTCAAGTCATCTTGTGCCTGCTGTAGGTAGCTGTTGGTTCGTTTGATGTCGTTGTTACTTGCTTTTAGTTGTATGTTACTTTCAGCAATGGTCACTTGCTGTTTAGCGAGCATTTTGTTCAATTTGCGTACTCTGACATACTCTATACTGAGTATGACAATCACGATCACTACTGCGATGAGTAGGGTGACATAATAGAGTCGTTGTTGGCTATGGATTTTTAACTCCTGTTCAAGAATGACTTTTTCCTCTTCGGCTATTTTTCTTTTACTTTCTTCATTTTCTTTGGCTAGTCGGTTTCGTTCAGACTCTAGTTTGTAGCGAGCTAGTTCTGCTTGCCTTTCACGGTTTTCATATTCGTGATGTGCGATCAGTAGGTCCTGATGCGTGTATTCTGTTTCGATTGCCGAATGATCTAAAATTTTAGTTCCTAACAATAGGTTGTGAGCAAGGTCTGAGAGTTGTTGTTTTTCCTGTTTATGGACATTTTGTAAGACGCTTGATTCTGATTTGGATTCCTTTTGCTCTTTGGCTTTGATTTTATTTAGCGCATTGGCTTCTAGTTTTTGTGCATAGAGTTGTGCCTTGTTTAGTTCTGTTTCCGATGTTTTGGAGGGGAGCTTAAACTTGATGGTTTTTGACCGGTATGCTTTGGCTTGCTTTGGATTCCTTTTGATCGCGACTTCTAAGAATTCTTCTGCTTTAGAAGTTTCTCCCATTTTTTCATAAAATATCGATAGGTGATAGGCTACTAGTCCAATAGTAGGAGTGTTACCTTCACTCTTAATAAGGTCAAAATAGGCTAGGGCATACTCGCTACCTTTTTGTGGTTGGTCTAATGCATCATAAATTTCAATCAATCCGTCATAGGCTTCATACTCGAAATAGCTAATGCTGTCTTTGAGAGCGAGTGCTAGTAGGTTTTTAAAATCACTTTCAGCGGCGGTGAGTTGATGGGCACGAATATGGTTGTATCCAGCAGCTAGGGATATTTCTATCATCCCTAGTTCATAGTCTATTTTTTCGAATTGGGTATAGGCTTTTTCGTAGTATTCTGTCGCTTTGTCAAAGGCACTAATTGCTGAGAAAGTATTGGCTAATGAAAAATATGCGTTTGCCGAGATAGAATAATTCTGTCTTTTCTCTCCAGATATAGCCATATCTAGGAACAGGTTTACAGTTTTGTCATACTGTCTTTGCATGAGGTATATCTCGCCACGTAGATTTTGCGCTTCCCAGGAGAGTTGCACGTTTTCGATTTTGTCCGCACGTGATTCGGCTTGCTGAGCCAGACTCAGTGCCCAGCTGTAGTTGCCCTGTGCAAAGCTATTTCTACCTTTCTCCAGTGTTTGGTTGATACGCGCCACTTCTGCCTGATTGATGTTTTGACCAAAAGAGACAAAGTGAATTAGAAGTAAGGTGATAATGCAAAGAGAATTTCTCACGTGTATTATGATGTTATTTTTAATATGTGGCGAATATACGAGATAATCGATTTTCTATTCTAATATAATTCTCTTCATTGAATATCCTAAAGATATCTTGCTCTAATACAACGTGTATATATTAAAAAAGGTACTAAAGTGCTTTGTGCTCCTCTAGTACCTTTTTTGTCCGAATAGATATTGACTATTCAGTGATTGGAATTCCGAAATAAAATTCTAACACTTTGAGTTTGAAGATATAGTCGAATTTGGCACGTACTACCTCGGACTGCGCCGCTTCTAGTGCTTGCTTTGTCTGTGTGAATTCAAACGTGTTGATCACGCCTACACCATATCGCTCTTCTGCATAGTTGTAGGCTTGTTGGCGAGCTGTTTGCGTTTTGTCTGCAGCGGTATAGGCTTTGGCCGCTGCGGTAGCGTCATTGTATGCTTGATATACGTTGCTCTCTAGGTCAATTTTCGTGTTTTCTAGGTTAAGTTTCGCTTTCTCTAGGTTGATACGGTTTCGCTGCATATTGACATGGTTACTAAATCCGTTGAAAATCGGTATGTTCAGTTGTAGACCAAACGAATGCCCTTTGTTGAACTTGAATTGGTCGTACAATGGATCTGCACTTCCAGTAATGACATTATAGTTTGGTGCGACTACATTATCTCCACTATTCTGAACTTGTCCGATTACTTGCGTAGGATTGTCAGGGTCTATTTCAGAACCTGTCACGATACCTCTGTTGCTTGCTCGGGTGTTGAAACTATAAAATGCTGATAGTGTAGGCATTGCTCCACCGACAGACAAGTCATAGTCTTTCTCGGCGATCTCTACATTGGTTTCCGAGATTTTCACTTCGTTTCTAATCTGGAGTGCCTTCATGTATATCTCACCTGGATTGGTGTCCAGTATGGCAGAGGCTGGGATGTCGTAATCATCCGATGCGATTTCAAAGTTGTCGTAATCCGAGATTAACAAAAGCTGCGCAAGAGAAATGGTCGATAGGCGGACATTGTTTTGTGCCACGACGATTTGTTGTTCTAGACTGGCTGCATTTGCTTCCAGATCATATATTTCTCCTTCTGGTAGTTGTCCGTTCTCTATCAAGGAACTGGTACGTTTCAGCTCAGAGAGATTTAGTTGATGCTGCGACTGAGCTACTTTTAGAGATTCTTTGTTGAACAAAATCTGTAAAAAAGCATTGGCAACCATCAGAGAGATGTCATCCTTCATGCCATCTATTTGGTACTGATTGGCGAGGATCTGAAGGTTGGCCTTGTGGAGTTGATTCAGGTTGTTGAGCCCCCTGAAAATATCTACACCGACTGATGCGCCCAGAGCTGTGTTTTGCGTGGTTTGATTCACCAAGATACCCGTCGTGATGTCTTGGTTCAAACCTATGTTCCAAGAGTGACTGGCATTCGCATTGACAGAGGGGAGAAAGTTGCCGACAGCCCCTTTTTTGTTATACTCTGCTGATTGCGCGTCTAACAGGCTTTGTTGGATAGATATATTGTTCTCTAGTGCATAGTTGACGCACTCTTCTAAGGTCCATTTTTTGACCTGAGCAAAGCTCGTAGCACTGATGAATAGACCCAGTGATGCTATGATGATTCTTATTTTCATTGCAATTCTTTTAGTGTACTATTTAATCGTTGGCGTATTGGCTGTCTCTTTTGACGGGTTCGGTTTTGTTCCAGACTTTGATTTTGTCTTTGTCTGTTACACCTGAGAGTATTTCTACATTGATACCATCGGAGAGACCTAGTTCTACGTCTTTACGTTCGAATACCTGATCCGCAGTTTCTATTTCTACATAAGGGTCATTGGTCTCTTTGTCAAACTGTAAGAGCACCTCTTTGATAGAAAGTACACTGTCTCGTGAGTCGAGTACCATGGTGGCATTCGCACTGTATCCTGCACGGATGAAGAACCCTTCGTCTAGAAAGACGTCTGCTTCTATCGTGAACTGCACTGTGCCAGATTCTTCGGTTCCTTTGGGTGCGATAAACCTGAGTTTAGCATCAAAAGTCTTGTCCTTGATCGCAGCTAGGCTGATAACCAAAGGCATGTCCATTTTGAGTTTACTCACATCCGCTTCGTCTACTTTCCCCTCAAAAATCATTTTCGTTAAATCCGCGATCGTTGCGATGGTGGTTCCTTCATTGAAGTTATTGCTTTCGATCACTTGGTCTCCTTCTTCTATAGGGATTTCCAAAATAGTACCCGGTACGGTTGCTCGAATCAATGTATTGGTAGCTCCACCTCCAGCAGTTCCTTCCTTGATGATCTTGAGATCATTTCTGGCATTTTCCAGTTCCTGGATGGCTTGTGAATGATTGAGTTCTGATACGTTGTAGGCTTGATCCGCAATGATACCTTTCTCGTAGAGTTTTTGATTTCGCTCAAAATCTATTTTGGCATTCTTCAAGACGATTTGAGCATTTTTGACTCTACCTTCAGCACTATTGAGACTGGCCTCATTAGGGACTACTTTGATTTTAGCGATTAGCTCACCTGTCTTAATGACCGTTCCTTCCTTGACATAGACTTTGTCGACGATTCCAGATAGTTGGGGTTTGATTTCTACCTCTTGCTCAGGGATGACTTTTCCAGTTGCGACGGATTCATTTTGAATCGTAGCGATAAAGGCGGTTTCGGTTTCGAACGTTTCTGCAGTCTTGCTATTGGATTGGATAAAGAAGTTCGTCGCAAAGGCAACCCCGCCCAGGGCTATTACGATCGCAAGGTATTTCAATACTTTTTTCATTGTTGATATAATTATGAGGTTTAAGCTTTTTTGTCTTGTCTAATGTCTAATTCGTTATTCTTCTCTGAGTGCATCTATGGGCTTGATACTGACAGCACGCTGTGCTGGGATCAGACCAATCAGTGTACCTAGTACTACCATGATGGCTAAGGCTCCCAAAACAAATGAAATAGGAACTGTAGGGTTGGAGTAGGGGAATTCGAGTCCCTGTGTGGCTGCATTGATCCCAAAGAGAACAAATGCGCCGAGGATGATTCCCATCATTCCAGCGACTAGAGTGAGGAATACTGATTCCAGTAGTATCAATCCGCGGACTTCTCCAGGAGTCGCACCGAGTGCACGGCGTATGCCGAGTTCTTTGGTTCTTTCTTTGACCGAAATCAAAAGGATATTACCGATCCCGATGACGCCCGCTAGGATGGTAGCAACTCCCACGACCAGCGAGAGAAAGGTCATGCCATTGGCAAAGCCCATGATGCGGTTGAACATCTCTCCGAGGTTAAACGACCCTAATGCTCTGTCATCTTCTGGTGCGATTTGGTGTATTTTCTTGAGTGTATTTTTGACATCCGCTTCTACCTGTGTCACATTCGCGTCATCATAAGCTGCGATGGCAAACCATCCAACGTTTTCGCCGGAGTTGTAGAGCTTTCGGAAAGTGGTAAATGGGATATAGATGTCACTATCTGACTCAAATCCACCGCCTGGCTCGAATTTGTGTACACCGATTACTTTGAAGTAACTACCGTCTACACGAATGTATTTACCCAGCGGATCATCTTCTTTGTCAAAGAGGTCTGTTTGGGTTCGTTCTCCGATCACACAGACTTTTCTACTGAGGTTGATGTCTTCTTCATTGAGGAAGCGTCCTCCATCGAATATCTTCTTGGCTGCAATTTTCACCAATGAAGGGAAGTCTCCATACACGTTATAGCTTCCGTCTTTTTGTCCATAGACTACTTTAGCAGGAGAACCATCCCACATGCCTTTGACATTTCGTGGTGCTATAAATTCGATCTGTGGGATTTTGGTTTTGAGCTGTTCTACATCCGAGATTTTGAACTGTGGTCTACGGCCTGTTTTGAATCCTGCATAAGGGACGCTGGTTTGGTTGGACCAGACGAACATGCTGTTAGTGGCCATATCCTGAAATTCTAGCGTAAACCCGTTGTTGAGCCCTTTGGCAGCCCCTGATAGGGTGATATAGATGAAAATCCCCCATAGTACGCCGATGACCGTGATGACGGTACGTCCTTTGTTTTTTCGGATAGAGCCGAATATCTCTTGCCAAGTATCTCTGCTAAATAAAAGTTTCATCTTATTCGTCTCTAAGTGCTACAATTGGTTTGATTCGGGCTGCGCGACGAGCTGGGATATAGCCTGCTATTGCACCGAATATGATCAGTATGACTGTAGCAAATATCCCTGTTTGCATGTCGATATAAGGGTTTTTGATAAAGTAATCCTCTAGTGTCACACCTAGGGAGTTGAGAATCAAAATCCCAGCAAAAAGTCCTATGTATCCTGCTATTGTCGTGATGAAGATAGACTCCTGTAGGATCATCGCGATAACGGATCGAGGTGTTGCTCCGAGTGCTTTTCGGATACCTAGTTCTTTGGTACGCTCCTTCACTACAAAGACCATAATGTTACTGATACCAATGATCCCTGCCATGAGTGTGCCTAACCCGACGAAGGTTACGATGATCTGCAGTACGCTAGCAAATTGCTGGTTTTGCTGTAGATCATCTGCCACGTTTCGAATGAAAATACCACGCCTATCATCTGGATGGATTTGATGCTTGTCTTTGAGGAACTGCCGTAGCTTCTCTTCGAACATCATTGCTCCGGTATACCCAATTTCTGGCTTGAACCCGATTACGAACTGATCTAGTTTGTCAGTATTCTTCTCCATGAGTTGTCTTGTAGTGTAAGGGATGTAAATTCTACGCTCCTCATTGTCTCCACCATCGTCTTGGAATACACCGATTACTTTGAACATACTGCCTCCTACATCTACATATTCACCTAATGGACTTTTCTTCCCAAACAAATCGTCTCTAACGAGTCGACCGATGACTGTATATTTTTCTTGGTTCTGGGTGTCGTCCTCATTGATAAAACGGCCTTCCATGAGATAGACTTTCTCTGCGAATTGGTAGCCAGGTGCTATGGCTTGGATGCTATAGTTGTTGTATTCGTTTTTGTATTTTATTTTCTGATTTCTATTTATACCAGGTGATATGTAGTCCATGTACATACCAAAATTATATTTGATGTCTGCTATATCATCATTTTTAAATTCGATTTGCCTGTTGGATTTAAATCCCTTGTAGGGCATGGATGTCCTGCCTCGATATACCCAGATAAGGTTGGTGGCATCATTGAGGAAAAATGATTCGAAAGTATTTTTAAGTCCATTACCTAACCCAAATAAAATCACAAAAATGAAAATACCCAGTGCAACAGTAAAGCCAGACAAGAAGGTTCTGAGCTTGTTTTTGGAAATCGTCTGGAAGATTTCCTGCCAGCGGTCTCTATTGAACATACTGTGCGGCTCTAACTTGTTCTACTTTGACATCTTCGATGATGACACCATCTTTGAGCCGAACGATGCGTTTGCACATGTTGGCGATATCCTCTTCGTGTGTCACGATGAGGATGGTTTTTCCTTCGTCATTGATCTGCTGGATGAGGTCCATTACTTCGTAGGAGGTCTTGGTGTCGAGTGCTCCAGTAGGCTCATCAGCTAGGAGTACTTTCGGCGCTGCAGCTAGTGCTCTGGCGATGGCGACTCGTTGTTTTTGTCCACCAGACATCTCGCTAGGTAAGTGTCCTGCCCATTCTCCTAATCCTACTTTTTGGAGGTAGGCAAGTGCTTTCTCTTGCCGCTCTTTTCGGTTGGTTTTTTGATAGTAGAGTGGGAGTGCTACATTTTCGGCAGCAGTCTTGTAGTTGATGAGGTTGAAGGATTGAAACACAAACCCTAGGAATTTGTTTCTATAGTGTGCCGCTTTGGTCTCGTTTAGGTTTTTGATCAAAACTCCGTCTAGGATATACTCACCTGTTTCTGCTTCGTCCAGCATACCGAGTATATTGAGTAGCGTAGACTTTCCTGATCCAGAGGATCCCATGATGGCAACTAGCTCTCCTTCGTTGATGTTGAGGTTGATTCCTTTCAAGACTTTTAGGGAGTTTTGTCCCATTTTGTAAGACTTGTGTATGTCTTTTACTTCTATCATGGAGTATTCGATTGGCGTTTAATTGAGTTCATTTGATTGCTATGCCCTATAAGTGCGATAGAGCAGGGGTTTATTACAAGTAAAGTTAAAAAAAGATAAATTCTTTCTTTTTGTTGTCTGTAGGGGGCTATCTGCTGTTTGGTGGTACGATTGACTAAAGCATAGTAATTCTTATTTTATGGTGTAGTGCGTGTGTCTACAGTTGTGAAATCATGGGGGAGTGAGTATTAATTCATAGAAATGAGTTGTTTGGCGGACTTGCCATTTAGCGTTAGAAATACCCTCCTTAGCTAATATATTTCTCCATCTTTTAACTCGGGTATACTTTTATCTTGTGGTTATGATTAAGACCTCTTTGATCCCTTGTGGTCATCGAGATCGGACTTGTAATATGAAAGATCAAAATTTAGTAAGATGAAATATTTATATCTGGTTGTTTTTAGTCTCTGTGCTACATTCACTTCCGCGCAAAACATCAACGGTTTGGAGAATTTGATGCCATGGCCGAAACAGATTGAAATGAAGGATGGGAAATTTAGGCTAACAGAAGGTTTTGTACTGGGAATGACTGAACTCACGAGTCCGAGGCTGTGCAAAGCGAGTACCAGATATATAGAACGACTCACGAACCGTACGGGACTTTTTCTTGATCAAAATATCATTACAGCGGCTGATACGAGTCGTAGTACGGGCTTACAGATACAAGTAGACCGCATAGGGCAAGTAGAGTTAGGGGAGGATGAAAGTCATCAGATAAGCGTCACAGCATCTGGTATTGTACTCAAGGCAGTGACAGATATTGGAGCGGTGAGAGGTTTGCAGACTTTGTTTCAGCTTATCTCTGTGGACGAAGTGGGGTATTATTTACCGGCTGTGGAAATCGTGGATGATGCACGTTTTCAATGGAGAGGCTTGATGATAGATGCGTCGAGGCATTTTCATCCCGTAGATGTGATCAAGAGAAATATCGACGGTATGGAAGCGGTTAAACTCAACGTACTGCACTTTCACCTCTGTGATGACCATGGCTATAGAATTGAGTCAAAGTTGTTTCCGAGACTGAATGAAGTCAGCTCTGATGGGCAGTATTATACTGTTGCAGAGTTGAAGGATATCATTCAGTATGCTGCTGACCGTGGGATTCGTGTGATGCCTGAGATCGACGTGCCTGGGCATGCATCTGCACTGTTGAAGGCTTACCCAGAGTTGGGTAGTAAGGATACGACCTATTACTTGTCCCGAAATGCAGGAGTGTTTGACCCTACTTTGAATCCTATCATAGATGAGACCTATACTTTCTTGGATCAGTTGTTTGGAGAGGTGATTTCTATATTTCCAGACCCTTATTTTCACATCGGTGGAGATGAAAATGAAGGGAAACACTGGGATGAAAATGAGGAGATTCAGGCCTTTATGAAGGCGCATGATATGCATTCTAACCACGATCTACAGACCTACTTTAACCAGCACCTGTTTGAGATACTCAAAAAACATGATAGACATATGATGGGATGGGATGAGATTCATACTAATGGAATCCCCAAAGAGACCGTAATTCACTCATGGAGAGGTGGAGGGCAGAGTTTGGCTGATACGACGACATTGTTTAATGCTGCACGTCAGGGATTCAAGTCTGTTTTGTCCAATGGTTATTACATTGATCTGATGTACAATGCTGAAGATTATTATCGTGTTGATCCTTATTTTGGGTATGAATTAGATGAGGAGATGAAAGCAAATATTATGGGGGGAGAAGCGACCATGTGGAGTGAGTTGGTGACACCACTGACCATAGATACCAGAGTGTGGCCTAGAATGGCAGCACTTGCGGAGCGGTATTGGTCGCCTGTGGATACCAGAGATGTACGTAGTATGTACTCGCGGATGAACAAGCTGTCGTTGGTCCTAGAGCACTATGGTCTACAACATATCGCTGCACAGGAGAAGATTCTCCGAAACCTTGCGAATTCACGTGCTATAGAACCAGTTCGTGTGATTGTAGACGTATTGGAACCTATGAAGGGCTATACGCGAAACGCAGGTGGGTTCATGTATGATGTGTTCGATCCCTATACCAAGCTTGCTGATGCAACTCTAGCTGATGCAATGGCTGCAAGGAATTTTGCCTATCAGGTAGAAGACTATCAGCGTGGTAAGGTTGATTCTAAAGCTATGATGGCACAGTTAAAACTGTGGGTGGGGAATGATGATGCATTGCAAGCAGCGATCAAAGTATCACCGATTTTGGCTCAGGCCAAGGAGCATTCGACTAACCTGAAATTGCTGTCCGAAGATGCGCTAGTCGCAATAGACTATATCGATAGCGGTAAAAAAGCTCCCAAGAAATGGTACAAGCAGGCTGTGTCACATCTCGAACAGGCGAAGATACAAGATGGCCGTGTAGAGCTACAGGTGATCGCTCCAATCAGTCAGCTGGTAGAGATGACCCAGAGCAAGAGCTCAGTACAGAACTAAAGATTACTATTAGAGTTAGAGTTGAGGTTAGCAGCGCTGTGAGAATGGAGACTCACAGCGCTTATTTTTTGTCCAAAATGAGAGCTTACCTTGGCGTATATTACGTAGGGATCGGGTATCCAGCTTCTGAATCCTTAAGGCGTAGTTTGGTACAAACTGAACGGCAAACTGATAACAGGTGATTTAGGTTCCCAGTAGTAGATCCTTGATGTCCTTTTGATAGTTTCGACCGATCGGTAGGAGTTTGTCTCCTACCTCGACTTGGTTGCCATCGATGACTTTGACTTTTTTGATGGCGATGATGTAGGAGCGATGTATACGTACAAATTCATCTGCGGGCAGTAGTTCTGCTACACTCACTAGGTTGTTGTGGTTGATTAGGCTCTGATCAAAGGTTTTGATTCGGATATAGTCTTTGAGACTTTCGATATAGAGTATTTCATCTAGGTAGACTTTGATCATCTTCTTGTCCACTTTGAAGAATACGTGGGGTCTTTCTGTCTCTGCAGAGTTTGTAGGTTCGGTTCGGTTGACGGTTTTTTCTTCCAGTCTCGATTCTATGCGGTTGACAGTCTTCATAAACCGTTGTAAGGCAAAGGGCTTGACCAAGTAATCTACCACGTCCAGTTCGAAGCTCTCTACTGCATACTCACGGTAGGCTGTGGTGATGACAATCATCGGAGGTTTATTCAAGCTTTTGAGGAAATCTAGTCCACTGATTTTGGGCATGTTGATGTCTAGGAATATCACATCTACCTCGTGCTTAGAGAGGAAATTAAACCCCTCGACCGCATCAGGGCAAGTGCCCAATAGCTCGAAGTTCTTAAAATTGACCAAGAAATTCTTGATGACATTGATAGCCAGTGGCTCATCGTCGATTATCAAACACTTTATACTCATATACTAATCGATAGGTATAGTTAATATTACCTTGTACTTGTCAGCGGTCTCCATCACCTCGAGGCTGTGGGTATCGCCATAGACCAGATTGAGCCGACGTTTGGTGTTGGTCATCCCTACACCATGCTTGTGCGTCTCTAGACCATTGTCTAGCAGGATCTCATCTGGTTTTAGATTTTCGGTCGAAAAGGTCAGTATATTATCAGTCACATCCAAGGAAATATCTATCGGGATGAGTTCGCTATCTACTTTGGTGCCGTGTTTAAAGCTATTTTCTATAAATGGGAGTAGAAGGACGGGAGGGATCACTTTGCCCTCTATGTCTCCAGATATGGCGAGATCTATCTCTAATCGGTCGCCGTAGCGTAGCATTTCCAAGTCCAGATAGTTCTGGATATGTTGAACTTCATTGATCAGTGGTACTCTTTTTTGTTTGGCATCATAGATTACATAACTCATCAGTTCGGAGAGTTTCAGTACCGTGTAGGGTGCTTTGTCTGACTTGTCTAGGGTCAGTGAATACAGGTTGTTCAGCGTATTAAAGAAGAAATGAGGCTGTATTTGGGATTTCAAAAAGGCAAGTTCTGTTTCGAGGTTTGTTTTGACCAGTTCGCTGGCTTTGTTCTTATAGGCTATCCAGTCTATGGTCATTTTGACTGCCATGGCGATTGCGACAACATAGACCTGTCCGATGTAGGCAGCTAAGACATAGTTGAAGTCGAATAGATCTGTGTGTTCGAGATTCGATTCTTTGTAGATGTCTGTCGTGACCAGAAAGTAGTTGAGGATAATCCGAATGATGACGATACCTAAGATCGATAGAGCCAAGAGTATGATGTACCAAAACACGCGTTTCGGGATCAGTCGGGGCATCAAAAAGTAGATATTAAAGTAAACGATGGCTAGGTGCAAGGGAAACTCCACTAGGTTAGACTCAAACGAATAGGTATAGTCATCAAAGTAACTACCCCACCTCAGCCAGTTGATGCAGAAGTAGGCACCCCAAAACAACGAATGTTGAATAAAAGGTTTTTTGAGGAATCCCAAATATGCTGGCATAGTGAGCGATTGTTTGTCCAATAGGTATGTGTATGAGAATGCCAATTTAGAAAATTATGGTTCGAAACGATGTTTATATATGTATAATAATTACTTAAAATCTGCTATGCATTTCATATCGCTGTACCGAGTCATTCTGTAGACCAACGGCGAAAAAACACCCTTTTGATGGAGATAGGAGTGGGTAGGTGACGTTCGGAGGAGAATTCTCTCCACTGAGCTAATATATTATTCGCTTCACGATTTAGTAACGATCATTAAGATGTTAAAATCAAAAAACGATTACTAATAACTAAATATTAATTCTATGATTAAAAGAATACTCATATTGAGTTTAGCTCTTTGCACGACGCTGTTCGTGCAGGCTCAGACTCGTACGGTATCTGGTAAAGTAACTGACTCGGCAGATGGAGCAGCCCTACCAGGAGTAAATGTGCTAGTGAAGGGATCTTCTAATGGTACAGTGACAGACATCGAAGGTGCTTATAGTGTAGAAGTGTCTGATTTGGATGTCTTGGTGTTTTCTTTCATTGGCTATCTCACAGCTGAACAGCCAGTAGGAGCTAAGACGGTGCTAGATCTAGGGATGGAGCCAGATGTAGAGCAGTTGGACGAAGTGGTGGTGACGGCTCTCGGTATATCGAGAGACAAGAAGTCATTGACCTATGCTGCACAAGAAGTAGACGGTGAAGAGTTGACGAAAGTCAAAGATGCCAACTTTATGAACTCATTGACAGGTAAGGCTGCCGGTGTGTTTGTCAATAGAAGTGGCTCAGGTGTAGGTGGATCTACGAGAGTAGTACTTAGAGGTAACTCTTCTACAAGAAATAACTCTGTGTTGTATGTGATCGATGGTGTGCCTATGAACAACTTTTCTCCCTCACAGCCTAGTGATGTCTGGGGACAAAACTTCGGTGTAGCTGGATCTGCCGGTACTGGTGGAGCAGGTAGAGATGGTGGTGACGGTGTTGCTAACATTAATCCTGAGGATATCGAAAGCATCAACGTACTGAAAGGAGCATCTGCAGCAGCACTATATGGTAGCCAAGCAGCGAATGGTGTGATCTTGATCACGACCAAAAGAGGAAAAGCAGGAAAAGTGTCAGTCTCTGCTTCATCTAATTTTACTTCAGAGTCAGTATTGATGATGCCTGAGATGCAGTTCAATTATGGACAGACTTCTGCTGGAGCTTTAGATAGCTGGGGAGGATCTGTAGATGCTAAGGATCATGTAAGTGACTTTTTTGACAATGGCAAAACATGGATTAATACGGTCTCTGTTGCTGGTGGTAACGAGATGGCACAAACCTATTTCTCTTATGCAAATACGGATTCTAAAGGGATTATTCCTAGCAACGAATTGCAAAAGCATAATGTGACTTTCAAAGAGTCTTTGAGTCTCTGGCAAGATCGCTTGAAAATGGATGGTGGTGTAAGCTTGATTACGCAAAGCACTAACAATAGAGCAAACTCAGGAATGTACTTCAACCCATTGACTGGGTTATACTTCTTCCCAAGAGGGTTGGATTTTGATGAGTATAAAAACAATTATGAGACCTTTGATGCCAATAGGAACTTCAATACGCAAAATTGGGTCAACAACATTGATGTGCAACAAAACCCATATTGGATTCTAAATAGAAACCAAAACGAAGACTCTCGAAACAGAGTAATCGGTAACATCGGAGCGACATTGAAGATCGTAGAAGGTTTGACTTTCCGTGTGAGAGGTAATATCGACAAGTCTGTGGATAGATACGAACAACGAGTTCACGCATCTACTCAAGCGACATTGTCAGATATCAATGGTCGATATGTACAGCAAAATGCAGAAGCTACGCAGATGTATGGAGATGCTTTGTTGATGTACAACAAGACATTCGAGAAATTCAGTGTATCTGCGACAGTGGGTACGAGTATCACGGATAGCGAAGTGAAAACGCAGTTTTTCGATTCGAAAGGAGGAGACGATATTCGAAACGAAGGTATTGAAGGGTTGTTTTATGCCAATACTTTCAACATTCAAAACATAGCCATTGGAGGAACAGCTTTGTTCAACGAAGGAGGTAGCCATTCGCAGTTGCAATCAGTGTTCGGTAGTTTGAACTTAGGCTACAACGGTATGTTGTTCCTAGACGTGACAGGTCGAAACGATTGGTCTTCTACTTTGCCTGATACAGATTTCTTCTATCCATCTGTAGGTTTGACTGCTGTGATCTCTGAGATGGTGGACATATCTTCTGTAGACCTTTTAAAGGTAAGAGCATCTTTTGCTCAAGTGGGTAATGCAGTGAATGCGTATGATTTGACATCTGGCTCTTTCAACTCGATTATCCCTTATGGTACGGTAACGACTCCTACGAGTAGAGTAGAACCAGGACAGACTTTGAATCCTGAAATGCAAAACTCGTTCGAAGTAGGTGCTGAGGTTTCTGTTTTAGACCAAAGAGTTAGTTTAGATGTAGCATACTACAACACCGTGACTGAGAACCAAAGAATTCCTATCGTAGCACCAGCTAGTAAGGGTGGAGGTTTCTTCTATATCAATGGTGGTGAGATCGTAAACAAAGGTATTGAAGCTGCTTTGACAGTAGTACCAGTTTCTACGGAGAACTTCACTTGGACTTCTACATTGAATTTTACGAAGAATATCAACGAAGTGAAGGCGCTACCTAGTGAGCTAGAAGACGGTAGACTACAGTTGACAGCTCCTGGAGTGAATAGTTATGCAATGATGCTTACCGAGGGATCGCAGTTTGGTGATATCTACGGACAGAAATTCGCTAGAAATGAAGATGGCGTAATAATCGTAGATGCAGATGGCCGTCCACAGGTACAAGAAGGGGGACTAGATTATGTTGGTAATCCTAACCCTGATTACATGTGGGGATGGAATAACAACTTTAATTACAAAGGGATTTCGCTTGGTTTCTTGGTTGATGCTCGGATAGGTGGTGAAGTAATGTCGATCACCGAAGCGATGAATGACCTTTATGGTGTATCTAAAGCAACTGGTGACGCACGTGATGCAGGTGGTGTAGATATGAAAGCAGTATATGCAGATGGTACGGCATATTCAGGATTGTTGCCAGCGCAAGAGTTCTATACAACTGTCGGAGGTAGAGCAGGTATCACGGAGCAATATGTGTACAGTGCTACTAATATTAGGTTGAGAGAGATGTCGATAGGATATTCGCTTCCGTCTACTGTGATGGAAAAGTTGGGTCCTATCAAGACAGCGAAGCTTTCATTGATCGGTAGAAACTTGTTCTTCCTAAAGAATGATGCGCCGTTCGATCCAGACGTGTCTATGTCTACAGGTACAGGACTACAAGGTGTTCATGTTTTTGGTTTGCCATCTACGAGAAGCATCGGTTTCAACCTGTCTTTGACACTATAATTACTGTTCACGATAAAATTTAAATCATGAAAATAAATAAGATATATAAATCAATGCTTGCTTTAGGAACTGCCTCTATCATGACAGTTGCTATACAAGGTTGTACTGATAATTTCGAAGAGATCAATACCAATCCTTATGGGATATCCAATGAGGCATTGACGCAAGATTTCAATCACATCGGGGGTAGAATTGTACAGGCTACTCAGAATATTTATGTGATTACACCAGCTTGGGTGACGCAGTTGCAGCAGAACTTGAATGCAGATATTTATAGTGGGTATTTGGCACCACCTACACCGTTTGCAGGAAACATTAACAACAATACTTACGGTCTAGTAGATGGATGGAATGGTTTCATTTGGTCTTCTGCATACGAAAGCGTAATGTATCCATTGGCAACTATGGATGAGACTGCTGGTGATGAGTTTCCTCAGTTTGTAGCATGGGGCAAGATCATACGTGTAGAGGCAATGCACCGCGTGTCTGATGTTTTTGGTCCAGTTATTTACTCACAATATGGTCAGTCTCCAGCGATGTATGACTCGCAGGAGGAGGTGTACAAGCAGTTTGTCGCAGATTTGGATGAGGCGATTACTGTATTAAAAGGGTATACCGATTTTGTAGGCTTTGCCAAGTTTGACTTGGTGTATGGCGGTGATGTCAACAACTGGCTGAGGTTTGCTAACTCTTTGAAACTGAGATTAGCGATTCGTATGTCTGGAGTTGATCCAGCTTATGCTAAGACAGTTGGAGAAGAGGCTTTGACAGATGCTGTAGGTTTACTTGATAGCAATGGTGCGAACTTTACATTGTCTCCTAGTGCAGGTGATCACCCACTCAATACACTCAGTGGTGCATGGGGCGATACACGTATGAGTGCTGAAATGGAGTCAGTATTGAGTGGATACAATGACCCACGTCTAGAAGTTTACTTTGCTCCATCTACGGATGCTACTTTAGCAGGAGGCTTTAAGGGAGTTAGAAGCGGAATAGAGATAGCATCTAAAGATACATATGTAGGTCATTCAGCAGTATCTACTCTTGGTGGAGTGCAGTTGATGACAGCAGCAGAGGTAGCTTTCTTGAAAGCTGAAGCAGCTCTCAAAGGATGGGCAGGTGCAGGTACTGCACAGGCTAACTATGAGGCTGGTATTGCTTTGTCATTTGCACAGCATGGTGCTGGTGGGGCGGATACCTACATGGTAGATGCAGTTAGCATACCTGCTCCGTTTGTAGATGCCTACAACGCTGACAATAGTGTATTGGCGGGAGACCCTAACCTTAGTACAGCGACGATTGCTTGGGATGCTACTGCTACTGAAGATCAGCTCTTAGAGAAGGTGATCACGCAGAAGTGGATTGCGATGTTTCCTGATGGACAAGAGGCGTGGTCTGAGTTCAGAAGAACGGGATACCCAAAGAAATTCCCTAATGTAGTGAACTACAGCGATGGAAAAATCGATACGGATGCACAAATCAAAAGAATCAACTTTTCAGCAACTGAGTTGACGACTAATCCTGATGGTGTTGCGTCAGGCATACAAGCACTAGGTGGACCTGATACAGGTGGAACATCACTTTGGTGGGATATTAATTAAAACACCCCTGTTTATTGTTCAATGCTTTTAGTATTTGAAATGAAGAGCCATGCATGCATGGCTCTTTTTTTTGATTAAATTTAGCTGTGTGTCCGCACACAAAATGAAATTTAGTCTATATTGCATACATTGCTGTTTAGCTTCAGTAGCACTCACTTCAGCTAATATCTTTTAGCAAGTGGAGGAGTAGAATTAGTTTTAACCAAGCAATTAAATCCAAAGGGCTATCGCCCTGCGATTAAATACTTTTTGAGTTTGAATTAGTAAAACAAGACCAGGTACAAGTGTTTGTGTCAATAGTTAGTCAAAATTGTCGACTTATATCTGGTCTGTTTTTCTTACATTTAGATAGTTTGAATAGCCATGAATACATTAGAAGCAAAGCCTAAGATGAAACGTATCAGTAGAAAGGAGTGGAGTACTCTAGAGTCCACCAAGTTTGAAAAAATTCATTCAGAAGTATTCACAGATGCAGAAGAAGCATCTGTCATTGTAGCACACGAGATAGCAGCATTGATCCGTTACAAAACAGAAAAAAATGAAAAATGTGTATTAGGACTGGCCACTGGATCTTCTCCCATCAAAGTCTACAAAGAACTGATCAGGTTGCATAAGGAAGAAGGGCTTAGCTTTAGGAACGTCGTGTCATTCAATCTCGACGAGTACTATGGATTGGCCAAAGAGGACGTGCAGAGTTATATCTATTTTATGCATCATCACCTCTTCGATCATGTAGATATTCTTCCCGAAAACATTAATATCCCTGATGGGAAAGCACCCTTCGAGTTCATGTCTGAGGCGTGTACACAGTACGAGGAAAAGATCGAAAGCTATGGTGGACTAGATTTTCAGCTCCTAGGAATAGGCCGTACGGGACATATTGGGTTTAATGAACCTGGATCTAAGATCAACTCTACCACTCGAATGATTACCCTAGATCACTTGACGATCCAAGACAATGCTTTTGCATTTGATAGCATGGCAGATGTGCCTACCAAGGCAGTCACGATGGGAGTCGGTACGATCCTTAAAGCAAAAAGAGTCGTGATCCTAGCATGGGGAATGAAGAAGGCTGAGATTGTCAAAAAGACCGTGGAGGGCGAAATGTCTAGCAATGTACCTGCTACTTTCTTACAAGAGCATAGCGATGTGTCTTTTGTGATGGATGAGTCTGCTTCACAGCAGTTGACACGTATACAGACACCGTGGCTCGTGGGCGAATGCGAATGGACAGATGCCTTGAAGCGTAAGGCTGTGGTGTGGTTGAGTCAAAAAGTGAATAAGCCTATCTTGAAATTGACTGACCGTCATTACAATGACAACAGTATGTCAGATATCTTAGGAGAGGGAGGTTCGTATGCGGTTAACATTAAGATGTTCAATCATTTTCAGCACACTATCACAGGGTGGCCTGGGGGCAAACCAAATGCAGACGATAGTCACAGACCAGAGCGTGCCAATCCAGCTAAAAAGCGTATTATTATTTTCTCTCCGCATCCAGACGATGATGTGATCTCTATGGGAGGCACATTCCTGAGACTCGTAGATCAGGGGCACGAAGTACATGTGGCTTATCAGACCTCAGGTAATATCGCAGTGGCAGACCATGAGACTTACCGTTTTGCGGAATTTGCCAAAAATCTCTATGAGTATGCGGCAGGAGAAAAAGCGGATGATAAAGTCTTTGATAAGCTGTTCAAACAGATCAAAGCTGGCGCTAACAAAGAGGTGCTTCCTGTAGAAGTACGGAAGATCAAAGGTTTGATTCGAAGAGGAGAAGCCATCAGTGCTTGTCGTTATTACGGTATTCCTGATAGTCAAGTGCATTACTTGGATTTGCCATTTTATGAGACGGGCAAAGTAGAGAAAAACCCACTCGGTACTGCAGATGTACAAATTATCAAGAACCTCATAGAGGAGATCAAACCGCATCAAATCTATGCAGCAGGAGATTTGGCTGACCCACACGGGACGCACGAGGTTTGTCTCAAAGGGATTTTTGCGGCAGTCGATCAGTTGAAAACAGAGAAGTTTATGAAGGACTGTTGGATGTGGCTCTATAGAGGGGCATGGCATGAGTTTCCTATCGATGAGATAGAAATGGCTGTACCGATTAGCCCAGAGGAACTACTCAAAAAACGTGTAGCGATCTGGAGACACCAGTCCCAAAAAGATGGTGTGGTATTCCAAGGAGAGGACGATAGAGAATTTTGGCAGCGTTCTGAGGATAGAAATAGGCAGACTGCCCATGAGTACGACGAACTCGGACTAGCCGAATACGAGGCTGTAGAAGGTTTTGTTAGACATCACTTTATGTAATAATTGTTGGGAAGTGTTTACTTCTCTATCCACTTGTATTGCTTAGGTTTGAGTTGGTTAATTTTTATAATCGAATAGAATTCATATGTTATTAGAGACAATAGATTGGGTTATTATCGGGATTTTCTTCCTGATAGTTTTAGGGATAGGATGGCAGGCATCTAGATCCGCTGGGCAGAGTTCTAGCGAATTTTTCCTTGGAGGTAGAGGTATGCCGTGGTGGTTGTTGGGTATCTCGATGGTGGCTTGTACGTTTTCGGCAGATACGCCCAATCTAGTGACAGGTTTCGTTCGCGAAAATGGTGTAGTCAAAAACTGGGCCTGGTGGGCTTTTTTGATTACTGGTATGGTGACCGTGTTTATCTATGCCCGTCTGTGGAGAAAATCTGCTGTGAGTACGGATTTAGAATTTTATGAAATCCGATATGGAGGCAAGAAGGCTTCTTTTCTTCGAGGCTTTAGAGCGATCTATTTGGGCGTGTTTTTCAACTGCTTGATTATGGGGTCTGTGACTTTAGCAGCGATCAAGATCGGTGGAGTCATGCTTGGTCTTGATCCATGGGTTGTCGTAGTGGGAGCTTCTATTGTAGTAGTGATCTATTCAGCCTTGGGCGGGATCAAAGGGGTCGTTTGGGCCGATTTTTTCCAGTATGGTATAGCGATGTTTGGAGCTGTATATGCAGCGTATGTGGCGTTGAGTCAGCCAGAAGTTGGAGGATTGACTAAATTGATTACTCATCCAGCAGTACAGTCAAAACTGAGCGTAGTGCCAGATTTTACTGATCCGTCGGTATGGGTGCCGTTGTTGTTATTTCCGATCGCTGTGCAGTGGTGGGCAGTGTGGTACCCAGGCGCTGAGCCAGGTGGGGGAGGTTACATCGCCCAGCGTATGCTCTCAGCCAAAGATGAAAAAAATGCTGTTGGTGCGACCTTGCTATTCAATTTTGCGCACTATGCGTTGCGACCTTGGCCATGGATTATCGTAGCACTTGCTTCGATCATTATCTATCCAGATATGGCTTCTATTCAGGCGGAGTTTCCGAATATAGACCCTACCTATCTCAAAGATGATATCGCTTACCCTGTGATGTTGTCCAAACTCGGGTCGGGTTGGTTAGGTTTGGTGGTTGCATCTATTATTGCGGCCTACATGTCGACGATAGGGACTCATTTGAACTGGGGGTCATCTTATTTTGTCAATGATTTTTATAAGCGATTTGTCAAGCCAGATGCGAGTGAAAAGCAAATGGTAGCCATGGGGCGAATGACAACTGTAGTGCTGATGTTTTTTGCAGGTACGTTGTCTTTAACTATCCTAGATAATGCTACAGATGCCTTTAATATTCTCCTCCTTTCTGGTGCCGGGTCAGGTGCTATATATCTTTTGAGATGGTTCTGGTGGAGAATTAATGCCTTGACGGAAATCGTCGCTATGGTGGTCGCTACAGTCATGGCAGTGGTATTGACTTTGGTGGTAGATGATGCTACGGTAGCTACTTCATTACTCGATGGGATGACGATGAAGATATTGATTACGACTGGTGTAGTGACGGTGACATGGTTGGCTACTGCGCTTTTGACACCTCCAGAAGACAAAGAAACATTGAGAGCGTTCTATAAGCTCACTCGTCCAGGTGGACCAGGATGGAAAAAAGTAGTAGAAGAAGCGGCTCAAGAAGGTAAACCCTGTGATGAAAATGAAGGGATAACCTGGCAGATGCCAAGGCAGGTTCTACTCATATTTATTGGCTGTACAGTGATATATTCTTCATTGTTCGCCATAGGTGGGTATGTGTATGGCAATATGATACAAGGGGTCATCCTGACCATGGTAGCGATAGTAGGCACGGTTGCCTTGTTTAAAATAATGACTAAGCTTAATCTGGATTAAAAAAGATGGAAAGTGTGATTGTAGGGATTGATATCGGGGGGACAGGAACAAAGTTCGGTCTAGTCGATAACAGTGGAAATTTACTATGTGAAGATAAAATTGACACGGGCGGAGAGACGTTTGATCATTTTGTAAGTCAAATAGTGGAAGCTATTCAGCAGATGTTGGTTCAGTATCCTGATTGTCAACTCGAAGGAGTTGGAGTAGGTGCACCAGGTGGTAATTATTATACGGGAATGATCACAGGAGCCTCCAATCTACCTTGGAGTGGTGACCTGCCGTTAGTAGAAAAAATGAGTCAGTATTTTGACGTGCCGGTGGTTTTGAGTAATGATGCCAATGCCACAGCCATGGGAGAGAAGGTTTTCGGTGGAGCCAAAGGGATGAAAGACTTTGTCATGATTACTTTAGGGACTGGCTTGGGTAGCGGAATAGTCTCTTCTGGTAACTTGCTAATAGGAAGTGATAGTTTGGCAGCCGAGTATGGTCATGTATTGATCAAGGGCAGTGGGGGTAGAGATTGCAACTGCGGTAGGAAAGGCTGTTTAGAGACTTATGTGTCTGCTACCGGGATTAAACGAACCATGATGGAGCTATTAGCAAAGTATACTACACCTAGTGTTTTGAGAGGGGTGGCATTTGATGACTTATATTCTAGAGATATAGCTACAGCAGCGAATGCTGGGGATGCTTTGGCACAAAAGGCTTTTCGTATTACAGGAAAGGTTTTGGGTAGGCAGTTGGCTAATTTGGTAGCAGTTGTGAACCCTGAGGCTATATTTTTATTTGGTGGACTTGCTTTGGCAGATGGATTGATTTTAGACCCGACACGCAAGCATTTGGAAAAAAACCTCCTCGGTATGTACAAAGGCAAAGTGAAACTTATGCGTTCTCAACTGGGGACTCAAGGGGCAGCGATAGTAGGTGCTGCAAGTCTAGCCTATCAGTTCAAAGATTATTTACAGTTTCAAGAGGATTGAAACTGTGGTGTTGTGAGTAAAGTGATTATTTATATGGTCACTTTACTCATATTGTAGGATTTTTTCTTTTCATCCAATATCCTTTCGAGTTCTTCGAAGTGCAACTGATTATGATATTCGCTCTGTTGCATTTTGCCTAGTTGTAACTGGACATCACTCAGTTCTTTAAATACATTTACCGCTTGCTTGTTTCTTTCATTATGAGGGTAGTAGATTACTGCTCTTTTTAGATTATTTTCTGCTTCATTCAGGTCGCCTGTGTTGCGATATATCCTACCTAGCAAGAAATAGGAGGTAAACAGTAGGTCATCATAACTGCGCTCGGTTTTTATCTTGAGTGCTTCCAGTGCATGTAATTTAGCACTGTCATAGTCTTTAGAAGCATATTCTGCTTCTCCGAGCCCTTGGAGAGCAATGGCTCTGGATCTGACATGATTCTTAGTGTATTCGTTATCCAATGATTCGTAAAAGTACTCTGTAGCGGCTTTGTAATTCGTCGTTTCCAACATCAGATTACCCAAATCTGACAAACAATACACTTCATATCTTTTGTCTTCAAACTTGGAGGCATACTCCAGTGCCTTATAATAAGAATCTATACAAGCAATGTTGTCTGTTTGACTTTGACTATATGCTAGGTTGTAGTAGGCTATAGGGAGCTTCTTGTTGTTTCCAGTTTCATAGAGGTTAATGGCCTGTTGAAAATACTTGATGGCCGAAGGGTGAGTTTGTTTGTGTTGAAAGATAACTCCGACCATGTTGAGTGCATTGGCTTTCTCGGTAGGTTCTATATGCTTTATAGCTAAGGCCTTACTATAATAAAGGAAGGATGAGTCAAGGTCTTTTTTCTTGAAATAGCTATAACCTATTATACTAAGAGAATAGAAGCTGTTTTTTGAGTTTTGAGAAGTTTGAAGTATTTGTTTAGCTAAAATGATAGCTGAATCATACTCGCCATTACTCATTTTTTCTACAGAAGACTTTACCTCAATAGAAATGTCTTTTCGACTAGGAGAGAAGAAGTAGTATATAGCTGATCCTACAAGAATGGCAAAGAGTGCAGCTATTATAAATTTATTCATGGATTAAAGATAATTTATAGTGGACATACTTTCCATACAAATCTTCTTTAATCCATTTTTTGTTGAGGCACCTCGGTAATTAGTCTTGTAACGGAGGGGTCTCTCCGTCTTCTCTGTCACCTACTACACCTTCTGTGTCTTGAAGATCAATAGTTGGTAATACTAGCTCTTCTTCTTGGCTACATGCTGATACTAATGTCAATAATGCGAATGCTACAAATGCTGCTTTTAAAACTTTCATCTACTTGATTTTTAGTTACTTGATGAGCAAATATGTGTAAAAAAAATAACAATTACACATAACGGTATAAAAAAATAATTTTTTTTATAAAAAAAGGAGGTTGAATGTAGTTAGGGGCATAAAAAAAGCCTTTCTGGTTTCCCAGAAAGGCTTCAATTCTTGAATTAGATACTAGTGTCTAGTATCTAATCATATTACTTTTTATCTTCTACTTCTTCGAATTCTACGTCAGAGACATCAGAGTCAGCATCTGCACCAGCGTCAGGATCTGGTTGCGCTCCACCGGCAGCACCTGCTGCGCCGTCTTGCGTATCCTGGTACATTTCCTGAGAAGCTCCCTGCCATGCGGCATTGATTTCCTCTAGGGCAGTGTCGATAGCTGCTAGGTCACCGCTTTTGTGTGCCTCTTTCAACTTTTCAAGCGCTGCGTTGATTTTGGCTTTGTTGTCATCAGACAGCTTATCGCCAAATTCTTTCAACTGCTTTTCAGTTTGGAAGATCATCGAATCGGCAGCATTTACTTTTTCGATTTTCTCTTTCTCTGCTTTGTCAGACTCAGCATTTGCTTCAGCCTCTTGTCTCATCTTTTCGATTTCCTCGTCTGTCAATCCAGATGAAGCTTCGATACGGATACTTTGTTCTTTGTTAGATCCTTTGTCTTTAGATGTCACGTGCATGATCCCGTTAGCATCTATGTCGAAAGTCACCTCGATCTGTGGAATACCTCTTTGTGCTGGAGGAATACCATCTAAGTGGAATCTACCTAGGCTTCTGTTGTCTTTAGCCATTGGACGCTCACCTTGGAGTACGTGAATTTCTACAGATGGCTGGTTGTCAGCTGCTGTAGAGAATACCTCAGACTTCTTAGTAGGGATCGTTGTGTTCGCATCGATCAACTTGGTGAATACACCGCCCATGGTTTCGATACCTAAAGAAAGTGGGGTCACGTCTAGGAGTAATACATCTTTAACTTCACCTGTCAAGACACCACCTTGGATCGCAGCACCGATGGCTACTACTTCGTCAGGGTTGACACCTTTAGATGGCTTTTTGCCAAAGAACTTTTCTACTTCTTCCTGAATGATTGGAATACGAGTTGATCCACCTACCAAGATTACTTCATCGATCTCAGATAGAGAAAGACCAGAGTCAGCCAAAGCTTTCTTTACAGGATCCATTGATCTTTTGACCAATGAGTCAGCTAACTGCTCGAACTTAGATCTGCTCAAAGTTCTAACCAAGTGCTTCGGTACACCATCTACTGGCATGATGTATGGCAAGTTGATCTCTGTAGAAGTACTGCTTGACAATTCGATTTTTGCTTTCTCAGCAGCTTCTTTCAAACGCTGTAGCGCCATTGGATCTTTTTTCAAATCCAACCCTTCGTCGTTTTGAAATTCAGCAGCCAACCAGTCGATGATTACTGTATCGAAGTTGTCTCCTCCAAGGTGTACATCACCGTTAGTAGATTTTACTTCGAATACACCGTCACCGAGCTCTAGGATAGAGATATCGAATGTACCCCCTCCAAGGTCAAACACTGCGATTTTCATGTCAGCGTTTTTCTTATCGAGACCGTAAGCCAATGCCGCAGCAGTAGGCTCATTGATGATTCTCTTAACTTCCAAGCCCGCGATAGCACCAGCTTCTTTGGTTGCCTGACGTTCTGCGTCGTTGAAGTATGCAGGAACAGTGATGACTGCCTCTTTTACTTCAGTACCCAAATAATCCTCAGCAGTAGACTTCATTTTCTGAAGGATTACTGCAGATAGCTCTTGAGCGGTATATTTTCTGTCACCGATCGCTACTCTGATCGTGTCATTGTTTCCACTTTCTATTTTGTAAGATACAGTTTTGGCTTCCTCAGAGATTTCACCAAACTTCTTACCCATGAACCTTTTGACTGAGCTAATGGTATTCTCAGGGTTAGTGATGGCCTGTCTTTTGGCAGGGTCACCTACTTTTCTTTCGCCTTTTCCACCGTCCAAAAATGCAACGATAGAAGGAGTTGTTCTCTTTCCTTCACTGTTAGGGATGACAACTGGCTCGTTACCTTCCATTACAGCGACACAAGAGTTGGTAGTTCCTAAATCGATTCCGATTATTTTTCCCATGATCTAATTTTAATTTATCGCTTCTAAATTCTTTTTCTAATTGATACTCTGCTTTCAACAACAGCTGTGCCAATTCAAGTTTGACTGACAGAAGTGACACATTGTCATAAATGTGACTGGCGAAGTGAGAAGATGTCTGCCGAATTGTAAACTTAGGTGGCTGAAAAGTGTGACAACATGTGAGTCATCGATAAAGAAATCTCGACACAGGAGGAGTTACAGTGTATGCTTTTAGTGTATTTGAATAAAGAATATCGACATGAAAAACTTATCACTCAAACTGGACGAAAGTGTTTTTTCGGAGACCGAGAAGATTATCTCTCAAATCAACAAGAAAAGAAACAAGTACATCAATGAGACCCTAAAGTTTTACAGTCAGTTCCAAAAACGCCGATTGATGCGGCAGGATTTGCTACAGGAGTCGCAGGCGGTATATGTGAGCTCTGCCGAGGTGTTGCGTGAGCTAGAGGAGTTGGAGGATGATGGCTTCTTGTTGGGTTGAGGATGCCGAGACCTTTCGAAATCTGGTTGACAGACCTCAATCCACTGAGAAGCACTGAGCCAGGCAAGGTGAGGCCAGTTATGATTGTACAGTCCAACCTACTCAACGAGGTGCATTTGAGTACGCTCGTTTGCCCGATGACTACTCACCTCGTCGATGATGCGAAAGTGCTTAGGGTACGTGTACCTACTGTACTGTCAGGATTAGATACTGATTTTGATGTGTTGATTGATCAAATCCGTGCCATTGATAACCGCAGGCTTCTACAAAAGCCAAGAGATTTGCCCATGGATTTAAAAAATGTCGTACGGTTCAATTTGAAAGTAGTGCTGGACTTAGATTGGTAATCTGTCCAGCACGATATGCTATTCGTTGTTGTTCAATCCTCCCAATAGTGAGTTGATCAATGAGAGTATTAAGCTGAACAAAAAGGACCACCAAAAGCCATCTACCATGAACCCGGGGACGAGTGCACTGACGAGCATGATCATAAGTGTGTTGATGACGAGCAGGAAGAGCCCGAGTGTCACGATGGTCACAGGGATGGTCAATATCACCAAAATTGGTTTGAAAAGGATGTTGACGACAGCCAGCACGCCAGCTACTACGAGAGCAGTCCAAAAGCCATCTACGTGAGCGCCAGGTAAGATGTAGGCACAGATCAGAACAGCAATTGCGGATAGGATTAATCGAATCAATGTGTTAGTCATAGGGTTGTGTTTCTTGTTTAGATGGGTAAAATAAAGAATATCATACAATCGAAAGAAGTTTTTGGAGTAACAATTAGACTCAAGGAAGATCATTTTGGAGGTAGTTGTCAACATCCTTTCACAACTTCAAAATGGCATACTATCTTTGCGCCTCATTTTGAAGTGAATCCATGACAATACAGGAAGAAATAAAGAAGAGACGGACATTTGGCATCATCAGTCACCCTGATGCAGGTAAAACTACTTTGACAGAAAAGCTGTTGCTGTTCGGGGGAGCGATCAAAACGGCTGGGGCGGTTAAGTCTAATAAGATCGATAGACACGCCACTTCTGATTTTATGGAGATAGAGAAGCAGAGAGGTATCTCTGTAGCGACTTCTGTGATGGGGTTTGAGTATAAGGATCGCAAAATCAACCTGTTGGATACACCTGGTCACCAGGATTTTGCGGAGGATACTTATCGTACGCTTACGGCGGTAGATAGCGTAGTGCTCGTCGTGGACTGTGTTAAGGGGGTGGAGATTCAGACTGAAAAGCTCATGGAAGTTTGCCGTATGCGAAACACGCCTGTCATGGTGTTTATCAATAAATTGGATCGTGAGGGGCAAGATCCATACGATTTGCTCGATGAAATCGAAGAAAAACTCGGGATAAAGGTGAGGCCACTTAGTTGGCCGATCAGTATGGGCAAGACCTTTAAGGGGGTTTATAGCTTGTATGAAAAGAAATTGAAGCTGTTTACGGCTAGTAAGCAAAAACTCGATACCGACAATGATATCAGTATCACGGATCTCAATGATCCTAAACTGGATGAGTTGATCGGTGAGAACTATGCCAAGACACTGCGTGAGGATGTGGAGTTGGTAGATGGTGGGTATCCAGAGTTTGAGATCGAGACCTACCGTAGCGGTGAGGTAGCCCCTGTGTTCTTTGGCAGTGCGGTCAATAATTTTGGTGTACAGGAGCTGCTGGACTGTTTTATCGATATCGCACCCAACCCGATGAAACGGGAAACAGATGAGCGTGTCATCGAACCAGAGGAGTCCAAGTTTTCAGGGTTTATCTTTAAGATTCACGCCAATATGGACCCCAAGCACAGAAACCGTATTGCCTTTGTGAGAGTATGTGCGGGGACTTTTCAGAGAGGAAGTACTTACTACCATACGAGGTTGGATAAGAAATTTAGATTCTCCAATGCGACGGCATTTATGGCGCAGAGTAAGGAAATCATCGATGAGGCATGGCCTGGTGATATCGTAGGACTCTACGATACGGGTAACCTCAAGATTGGCGACACGCTGAGTGAGGGAGAGAAGGGGATGTACAAAGGTATCCCGAGTTTCTCTCCAGAGATATTTCGTGAAGTTATTAATACCGATGCGATGAAGACCAAGCAACTCGAAAAAGGGCTAAAGCAGCTCATGGATGAGGGAGTGGCACAGCTATTCACCTACGAGATGGGAGCTAGAAAAGCCGTCGGTACGGTAGGCGCTCTACAGTTTGAGGTGATTCAGCACAGATTGCTCCATGAGTATGGTGCGTCGTGCCGTTTTGCTCAGATGAATTTATTCAAAGCATGCTGGTTTACGAGCAAGGATAAGAAAAAATTGGACGAATTTATCAAGTCAAAATATAGACATATCGCGAAGGACAAGGATGGCCAGTTGGTCTTTATGGCTGAGTCCAAGGCATGGTTGCAGATGGTGCAGGATAATTTTCCTGACATTGACTTTCATTTTACCAGTGAGTTTTAAGTTTATCTTTGTTCACACATTAACTTACTATCATGCAAAAGCCGTTTTACTCAGTATATGAAGACAATCACCTGCTCATCGTAGATAAAAGGCCAGGTATCCTTGTACAGGGGGACAAGACAGGAGACAAACCGCTCTTGGATTACTGTAAGGACTATGTCAAAGAAAAGTATAATAAGCCTGGAGCGGTATTTTTAGGGACGGTTCATCGATTAGATAGGCCGGTCAGTGGTTTGGTGGTATTCGCTCGAACATCTAAGAGTCTGGAGCGCATGAACAAACTCTTCAAAGACCGGAAGATCAAAAAGGTATATTGGGCGATTGTGAAAAATAGACCACCGAAGAAAGAGGATAAACTTGTACACTGGCTCAAGAAAGATCCCGCCAAAAACAAGACTGAGGCGTTTGACAAAGAAGTAGAAGGCTCGCAAAGAGCTGAACTCAAGTACAAAGTCTTAGGAGGGCTCAATGACCATTATCTGTTAGAAGTACAACCGCAGACAGGGAGGCCTCACCAGATTCGCGTACAGTTGGCTAGTATGGACTGCCCGATCCGGGGCGATTTGAAATATGGGTTTGCTAGAGCCAACCCAGATGCCAGTATCAACCTGCATGCGCGTTCGTTGGATTTTATTCATCCCGTTAGCAAGGAGCCTGTCAAGGTGGTGGCAGGGGTGCCAGTTAATGATTTTTGGGAGCAATTTCTCGTTTTGGACAAGAAGTCTCCTAAAATCAAGAGCAAGGACAAGTATATGGATAAACTGCAGTAAATGGGTTTTTTGGATAAGTTGCAAGCGAGGTGGAAGCTGAAAAATGCTTGGCAAGTAGTAGTGGTGCTTCTAGTTTTTGCTTGTACGGGGTTTTCTGTGATGTTTTTGAAAAAACCCATTATGGGCATGATCACGGATACAGACCAATATGAGTTTCTGTTTACTATTTTGTACTACATTTTTATCCTTCCTGTTTACTTGGGGATCCTTCTTTTTTATGGTTTTTTGTTTGGCCAATTTGCGTTTTTTTGGGGCTTTGTCAAAAGGACGTGGTACCGGATGACGCGTCAAAAATCAAAACTCGATGCGAAGTAAAACCGAGGCAATCGCTCGGATCAATGAATTGGCATCTGCGCGTACTCCATTCTTGTTTATTTCTGACTTCAAAGGGCAGAATAATCTAGTACTGACCACAGAAGAGATCGATCCGACACAGATCATGTATCAGATCAACGGCCATGGCAATGCGCAGGGGAGTGATCGCAGAGATGTGTCTACGCAGCTAGAGAGGAGTCCGATGTCTTTCGCAGCATATGAGGAAAAATACAACCGAGTCCATCACGAACTGACACAAGGCAATAGTTACCTGCTCAATTTGACTTGCCCTACGCCTGTGCAGGGAGATTTTAGTCTACAAGATGTGTTTTTTCGTAGCAATGCCCGCTATCGACTGTGGTGTCGCGATGAGTTTGTGGTTTTTTCGCCTGAGATATTTGTACAGATTTATGAGGGACAAATATCTTCTTTTCCTATGAAGGGGACGATTGATGCAGATTTGCCACATGCCCGAGATGTTTTGCTGAATAGCAAGAAAGAGCTCGCTGAGCACGCTACGATTGTTGACCTCATTCGCAACGACATGAGTATTCATGCGTCGAACGTGCGGGTGGAGCAGTTTCGCTATTTAGATGAGATCAGGACCAATCATAAGCATCTTCTACAGGCCAGTTCTAAGATTACAGGTCAGTTGCCCACGGATTATTTGGAGCGAATGGGAGAGATTATTTTTTCACTTTTACCCGCGGGATCGATCAGCGGAGCTCCTAAAGCCAGGACGTTGAAAATCATAGAAGAGGTGGAAGGGTACGACCGAGGTTTTTATACAGGGGTAATGGGGTATTTTGATGGGGAGAATTTTGACAGTGGAGTCATGATTCGCTTTATTCAAAATGAACGTGGTAAATGGGTTTACAAGAGTGGAGGAGGGATTCATTCTCTCAGTGATGCTAGTGCCGAATACCAGGAAATGATAGATAAAGTGTATGTCCCAGTTTATTGAAAGTATTAATTATCAAGGAGGTAAACCAGAACTGTTAGATTTGCATCAGCAGCGTGTGAACAGAACCTTTGCTCACTTTTATCCACAGGCGCATATTCATGATTTGGGTAAGTTGCTTCCAGAGATTCCTGATTGTAACCAGCATAAGTGTAGAGTGTTGTATGACGAAAGTGAGGTGTATGTAGAGTTTATCGTTTATCACCGACCCACTATTCAATCTTTACGGTTGGTCGAGGGGGATGAGATAGATTATACTTATAAGTATGTAGATCGCAGTGTGCTATCCACTTTGTTCGAAAAAAGAGGTGAAGCAGATGATATTATCATAGTTAAAGATGGGATGTTGACAGATAGTTATTTTGCCAATTTGGCGTTTTATGATGGAAATAGATGGTTGACTCCAGAGACTCCTCTACTGTCAGGAATACGTCGCACTCAGCTGATCAACGAGAAAATATTGCACCCAACGAAGATATCAGTTAGTGATTTACGTAGGTTTCAAAAGGTGTCATTAATCAATGCCATGAATGATCTGAGTAAATTAGAAATTAATGTTGATGGTATTATTTCGAACTGAAATAGTTTTATTTTAATATTGAGGTCAAATTCATCGCCACCCTTTTTTTCGTAGATATGAGGAAAAATAGAAACAGAAGTAAGCAAGCAACCCAGCTCAATCACCTGAAAAATATAATTGCATTTCAGGATCTCATGCAAGAATCTGCAGCCAACATTGTCTATTTGGGCAAAGTGACTCAGTCTACTATCGATGGTATCACAGATATGATGGAGGAGAGTATGATCGAACGTCAGGAGAGCAAACAGACAACCAAACGTGTCTATCATGTGATGATCGAAGCGCTTCAAAACATCTGTAAACATGCGGATAGTACAGCAGATTATGCATCCAATAGTCTTGAGCAGGGTTTGGCAAAGGATGGTATTTTCTTAATCGGACACAATGAAGACGAGTATTATGTCACCACTGGTAACCAAATCTCTACTGAGAACACGATTAGGTTGCGTGATACTTTGGATAAAATCAATGCGTTAGATAAAGATGGGTTAAGAGAAATGCACAAACAGGCGATGGCCGAAGGGAGTATCTCTGATGTGGGGGGGGCTGGCCTTGGTTTTATCGATATCAAGAAGAAGACAGGGACCGAGTACGAGTATTATTTTGACCCTGTCAGTGCAGAGCACTGCTATTTTATCTTAACGATTCGAATTCTTAAAGAGTCAGTTAAGGATTTTTGATATACCACAGGTTGAGAACTGCATTAGTACCAGTTTTACGAGAATTTCTTAATATCTAAATTAGGTAGAATAGCCAGTTGTATCCAGAACATTAGTTTTCTACATTTGTAACAGCAGTAGAATAGAATGTTTCACAGTAGGGATACCTACCAACCCCCACCAAAAATATGGATGGATATTTCATTAGAGCCACAGGATCAACGCCTTCGATCGAATTCAGCCCTGCCAAAGGACTGTTAGAGATTACGGGAGTGTCGACACCAGATGATCCGCTGAGCTTTTATGGACATATATTTAGTCTTTTACATGAATTTGAAAGTGCCAATAAGAAAGAGATCGTCGTAAACTTCGGATTGAAGAACATGACTGGGTCTACTACCTATATCTATATTCTAGTCAAAAAGTTGATTTCGCTAGAGAATGAAAATAGAAAAGTGACTTTTAATTGGTATTACGAAAAAAACAATGAGAAAATACTGGAAACTGGCAAAGAGATGAGTCAGCATTATCAGCATCCATTTAATTTCATTGGGGTATTCAAAATCAAACAATCTCTTAAACAGGCTAGTTAAACTTTAGACTTTCTAGTGTGTGTTTTTCTTTCTACTGCTATATTTAAGAAAAGAAAAATATTGTGAAGAGTAAGCATTATCTACCGTTGTTATTAGTTGCCTTGTTTGTCTATTCGGACACCATAGGGCAGACCATCTCCCGTGAGGAAATCAATAGCCTTAAAGATCAGGCTGCATCCTCCAATGTATATCTGGTTTTTGCCATCGTTTGTTTTGCCCTCCTTATTGTAGGAGCTTTTGTGGCTTTCAGTAAACTAAAAACACTTCAATCCCTCGAAAGTGAAAAGAAGAAACTACAAAGCCAATACGGACAACAGATTAACGAACTCAATGAAGATTTAAAAGATTGTAGGGTTCAGAGTCAGAGTCTTTATCAAAAACTCAATCTCCTCAATAACAAGAGCAAGGAAATGAAGAAGGTCTTTAAGGAGGCCTATGATAAAGTAGTCGCGCAAAATGGAGAGCTCAAAGGTCGCCTAGGTGAAAAACAAAAAACAAGCAGTCAGACCGAATTGGAGCAGATATATGACAAACTAGAGGACGCACAAGCCATGGTATTGCATTCTGAGAAGATGGCTTCACTGGGACAGCTTACAGCAGGTATTGCGCATGAAATCAACAACCCTGTCAACTTCGTGTCCAACGGGGTTAACTCCATCAAAGAGAATTTTGAGAAATATCAATTGTTCATTCAGAACTACCGCACGGTGTGTGAGCAGCCTACGATAGAAGATGTCAAAAAGCTCTACAAGTCTATTCGTGATGATGACAAAGAGTACGAGGAGCTTCGAACGTTGACAGAGGAGTCCATCGATGATGTAAGTTACGGTACCAACCGTATTACTGAGATCGTCAATGGCCTTAGGATCTTCTCTCGTCAAGACGAACATGAGGTTAAAGAAGCAGAGGTAGGGACTATTATTGATAATGCCCTGCTGATTCTAAAGCCAAAGTATAAGAAGAAGGCTAAGATTCTCAAAGATTTTGATCATGGGCTAAAGGCCATAAAATGTCTTCCTGGGCAACTCAATCAAGCACTGGTCAACCTAATCGGTAATGCTGCTGATGCGATTGACTTCAAAGGGACAATAACGATTCGTACCATTGATAAAGATGCGGACACGGTACAGATTCAAGTGCAAGACGACGGGAAAGGTATTCCTGAGGATGTACGCAAGAAGATTTTCGATCCGTTTTATACAACTAAGCCTGTGGGTAAGGGTACAGGTTTAGGTCTGTCGATTACTTATAGTATTATTGATAAGCATGGAGGGACAATTTCGGTAGATAGTACTGAGGGTAAAGGAACAGTGTTTACGGTCAACTTGCCTAAAAAAATACAGCTCAAAAAAGAACGAGGAACAAACCAATTTATCTAAGACTAAATATACAACGTGGAGGACTTGTTGAATAAATCATATAAAACGGACGTAGATAAGAAGTACACAGTACTGTATGTGGATGATGAAGAAGTGAATCTGCGCGTATTCAATAGGAACTTTGGTAAGTTTTATCATGTCTTAACAGCTATCGATGCGTTCGAGGCACAGCAAGTGCTATCACAGAATACAGTCGATTTGATTATGACGGATCAGTGTATGCCTCGTATGAACGGGTCTGATTTATTGTTGAAAATCGTACCGATGTATCCTGATATTATACGGATGATCATGACGGGGTTTAGTGATGAAGAGGATATCAGTGAAGTGAAGAAAAAAGTAGGGCTACACCGATTTTTGAAAAAACCATGGGATCCCGAAACGCTCCGTAAAGAAATCGATGTAGCCTTTGAGAAAAAAGAAGAGCGTCTAGCAGAAAAAGCTGTGGCAAAGAAACCGCGGCCTGCTGTCAAAAGTCAAGATACAGGAATTGACCTGCTCGAGTCAACCATGTCTCTGGTGGAAACTAGCGAGTCTAAGCAACTCAAAAATGATATCAATAGCCTGGTAAAAGAGTCAAAGACCAAGAAGTCCGAATTTATGGATGGAGGAATTAATTATCTCCTGAGCCTGAAGGACTCTATGTTACCTAACCAGCATGAACTCAAGCTATATACAGAAGATGCTTTTATCGTCTATGATAAGAACCGTGTCAATCAAAATGGATATTGGTTTGGAGAGTGTAATGATCAATTGGTTATTGCCTCGTTTTTTTCGAAGACCCATACCAGAGAGGCTTTAGCACTCAATTCTTTCGTGAGTGCTATGCTGACTGAGATTGTCTACAAAGAGAATTGCACTAAATCAGATTTGATTCTCAAGAAACTCTCCACTAGAATATATGTGAGGTTTTTGGGACAAAAGACTGAGACAACTTGTCCACTAGAGATAGCAGTGAATGTATATGATAAGAAACAGGACAAGCTGACGCATTCTGCTGCTTATCACGATGTGTTTTTTCTCAATGATAGAAATGAGTTTAAGACTCTGGCAGGTAATCAGGAAGTGATGGTGCCTGGTAAGGACATAGAGTATGATGTCAATACGGTGTCTGGCGAGAATATCAAAGCACTGTACATCGTACCCGTCAATATTCTCGAAGAAACGAATGAAAAACGAGAAGACGCAGGCGCATTGAAGATGCTGTTGAGTGAGGTGCACAAGCTGCCATTTGGCATGCAGTCTAAGATGTTCTCAGACTATGGGTATAGGAGCGTGATAGGTTTGAAAATTTAAGCAGCAAGGAATTTAAATCAAGAAGTATTAATATCAATCTGACAAAATGAGCAACGAAATAGCTACCCAAAGTGAGAGTCAAGTGTCTGCAAAACGAGCACTGTCGGATGACGAAAGGCTAAAATTGATCAATGACACTGCTCAGGCTGTGAAAGAGATGAATGATGATGGTCAGGGGCGAGATATTACCGAACATGAGGAGACTTATATGTTGGTGGCCTTTAGCGTGGGAGATGAAGAGTACGCGGTTTCGATTGATCAAATCAAGGAGGTCGTGCCATGCCCTACGATAGCACCCGTGCCTCAGGTACCTGATTTTGTCAAGGGGGTAGCGAATGTAAGAGGGAATGTTCTGGCAATCATTGATTTGGCACTCCGATTCGGACTGAAGCATGAAAGGACGGAAGGAAAGTTTGTACTGGTCATGAAGAGCGAGGATTTGAAATTTGCGATTAGTGTGCAGGCTGTACCTAATACTATGATGGTAAAGGAGAGTGAAATTACGCAGGCCACCAATATCATCAATCAGTCGACACTTGGATTGAATTATGTTAAAGGTATCATTAGACGTAATCAAAAAATTGTGGTTTGGATTGATATGCTTGACATAATGAAAAATGAAGATTTAGGAGAGAAATAATAGATTATATGTTAAAAGACATGAACATTCGGGGGAAACTAATATTCCTCGTACTCGGTGTTGCGATAGGGATTTATGCAGTGACCTTGACATACGTAGGGTACAACATGAGAGAGAAGTCTATTCATGATGCTGAACAGCTTCTTAACTCGGTGGCCAAGGAGAAATCCAACGAGATCAAGGCTCAGCTAAATGATGTGATGTCTTCTATTAGAGCGATGGCAGTTATCATTGAGTCTTATGCTACTCGACCTGCTGACGAACGAAAAGCACTTCAAGAGGACTTGATGTTTAGTGTATTGGAAGAATACCCACTCTATGAGTCGACTTGGCTAAGCTGGGAATTAACAGCCATAGATACCACTTGGACAAAACCTTATGGTAGAGAGCGTACCACATGTTATTTAGAAAATGGTCAGAGAAATACCACGATCACTATGTTGAATCTGGACGGTGATGATCAGGGGAGTTTGTACCTCGATACCAAAATCAAAAAGAAGGAGACCATATCCCCCCCGTATACTTATGACTCCTATGATGTAAACTCTAATGATTTGATATTGGGTACTTCTCCTATTGTACCTATTGTTGATGATATGGGTAACTACATGGGGATGATAGGCTCTGACATGTCTTTGAATGAATTTAAGGAGATGTCTCAATTGAATGGTTTTGAAGGAGGATATACCTTTTTGGCAGCTTATGATGGTACATTGGTGTCGTACCCTCAGGATTCATTGATCAATACTAATATTGACGATCTCCCTATTAATCAATCATTGGATTTTCGCATGTCAGATCTAATTCAAGACTCAGACTTTGCCTCATTTACGGTATATGATGAGGTGTTGGGAGATAAAATATACGTAGCACTGTCAGCACTAAATATAGGCAGATCTGAAGAGCCGTGGTTTGTTGTGACAGTAGTGCCCTATACTGCGATTACCGCATCATTTGTATCTACGCTCAGAAACACAATTATCGTCGGGATATTGGGGATGATTCTGCTGACTTACATTGTTTATAATTATTCGAATCAGATCACAGTAGCGATAGAACGAACCCACCGTGTCTTACAAAATTTATCTGTGGGACAGTTGGATAGTAGCGACTTAGAGATCGATGATAAAAATAATGAACTGAGTCAGATGCAGTCTCTCATGAATAAGCTAATATATGACCTGAGAGGTAAGACCGATTTTGCCAAGGCGATCGGACAGGGAGACTTGGATAGAGAGTATACGCCTTCTGGTGAAAAAGATGAACTGGGGCATGCTTTATTGATGATGCGTGGCAATCTTCGTGAAGCTTTGGAAGACATTAATACAGTTATTTATGAAGCAGGCGAAGAGGGGAATCTGTCTGCTAGAATCAATACTGAAACTAAAGTAGGTGCTTGGTCAGGACTTGGCGAAAGAGTCAATAATCTGATAGAGTCATTCTACAAACCACTCATGAGATTTAACCGTCTTTTGGGAGCGATGGCCGCAGGAGATTTAACCTTGCGCTATTCAGATGCTGCAAAAGGAGATATCAAAAAAATGGCTGATAACATGAACTTGGCCTTGGAGAATCTAGATGGATTGATGCATCAGATTGCACAGAGTGCCATTTTTGTAGAAGAGTCATCAGCGGAAATGAGGGGGTCTAGTGAGGAGATGAGTACCAATACGCGAGAGATCGCTTCAGCGATATCGCAAATGAGCCACGGAGCACAGACTCAAGTGTCCAAGGTAGATGAGTCATCTAATCTGATTGAGGCAATTTTGACATCATCGAATGAGATGGGGCAAAAAGCTGAAACGATTAATGAAGCAGCTAAAGCGGGATTAATCAGCAGCGAAAAAGGTAAGGAAATGGTCAACCGTGTGATGTACAACATGGGAGATATCTCAGCTTTTTCTAGTCAGACCAATGATTCGATCAAGGTGCTGGCTGACCGATCTAAGGAAATCGCAAGAGTGTTGGGTGTGATAACTGATATCGCATCTCAGACCAATCTTTTGGCCTTGAATGCGGCGATTGAGGCAGCTCAGGCTGGAGATGCAGGTAGAGGTTTTGCTGTGGTTGCAGAAGAGATTAGGAAACTAGCCGAAGGTTCAAGGAAATCAGCACAGGAGATTGAAAAACTAGTTACCGATGTTCAGGCGGATACACTAGAGGCGACCAAAGTAATCGAGGTGATGATTAGTAGTGTTCAGAGTGGGGAAGAAACCTCTAAAGAAGCAGCGAGTGTGTTTACCGAGATATTGGATTCCTCAAACTCTACCTTGAGCTATTCTGAAGAAATATTGAACTCAGCTAAGAGTCAGACTGAAGGGATAAACAATGTAGTCTCGATAATAGAAGGTGTCGTTGTGATTGCAGAGCAAACTGCTGCGGGTACAGAGGAGGTGGCAAGTTCAGCGACCGAGCTGTCATCAGGTATGGAGACTTACAATGAGAAGTCTCTGAAACTATCAGAGATTGCAGAGAAGCTAAAAGATGGCATCAGTATGGTGAAGTTGTCTGGTACAGCCACTGAAAATACGGCAATCTTTAAGATGAAAGAGGCCTATGAAAAAGAGAAGTATCTCCTTGATGCTTTACTGAATTATATGCCTGACACCATTTATTTCAAGGATCTTGATAGCAAGTTTATCAGAAATAGTGTGTCTCATGCTAAGCAGTTTGGGTTAGATGACCCGAAGGGGTTAGTAGGCAAGAGTGATTTTGATTACTTTGGAGAGCATGCTAAACAAGCCTATGATGATGAACAAAAAATCATTCAAACAGGTCAACCATTGCTCAATCAAATCCAAAAAGAGGATATGCAAGGTGGTAAAGTCAGCTATGGTTCTACTACCAAGATGCCTTTGATAGATCTGGATGGTAACATAGTGGGGACCTTTGGTATTACTAGGGATGTCACGGAGTTGAAAGCTTCAGAGATTAAGTTTGATAAACAAGCACAAGAGTTAAAAGAGAAGGAAGCGGCTTATCAAAAGGAGAAATCGTTGCTGGATTCGCTACTAGAGTATATGCCTGATGCGATTTATTTCAAGGATTTGAATAGTAAATTTATTCGTGCGAGTAAGACTGTCGCCAAATTAGTCGGGCTGAATGATAAGGATGAGGTCATAGGTAAATCTGATTTTGATTATTATGATAAGGATTTAGCTCAGGAATGGTTTGAGCATGAGCAAAAGATCATAAAATCAGGTAAGGGAGTAGAAAATGACATCAGTGAGAACCGTTTGCCAAGTGGCGAAATAATCTATGTGACAAATACCAAAGTGCCGCTAATGGATGTTGACGGGAAGGTGATAGGTACAATGGGGATTTCTCGTGAGATCACAGAAGGGATGAAAAATAAATTGAGTAAGTAATAACGGCTAACCATGATAATTACAGTCATCAATCAAAAAGGAGGAACAGGCAAGACCACTACTTCAGTGAACTTGGGATGTGCACTGGCACAGACGAAGAAAAAAGTGCTATTGATTGACCTAGACCCTCAAGGGAATTTGAGTTATTGGTTAGGAGTGACTGCTCCTGAATTGACGATGGCTGATGTGATGATGCAGGAAGCTAAAATAGCAGATATATTGCAGGAGCGTGAAGGGCTGTCTGTTGCGCCCTCAGATATGAGTTTGGCAGATGTTGAGATCAATATAGCCAGTATCGAGCAGCGAGAATCTGTTTTGAAAAAGGCACTAGAAGAGGTAGAAGCAGACTATGACTATATAGTGATAGATTGCCCACCGTCTTTGTCATTACTGACAGTCAATGCACTAACGGCTACCGAAAGGGTGATTGTACCCCTACAGATGGAGGTATTAAGCCTTCAGGGACTCGATCAGATTGTTAGCAGTGTTGCTCGGATCAAGGAGGTACTTAACGACAAGTTGGAGATACTCGGTTTATTACCCGTGATGGTAGATGGACGGAGAAATCTTAGTAGAGAGATTTACGATTATATTGAAGAAAATTATGATTTGAATCTCTTTGAGAGTAAAATCAGAAGTAATGTTAGAGTAAGCGAAGCACCATCATTTGGTGAGAGTGTGTTGAGCTATTCGCCTAACTCCAATGGAGCTGAGGACTATCGTCAGTTTGCTAAAGAAATCTTAAAATTAACCAAGAACTAGCAGCCATGCCACTAGGGAAGAACTTAAAGAAAGATACATTGATTCCTTCTGAGAAGAAGGGAGAAGAAACTGTGGCTAAACCGACAGTTAAGTCCGCAGCTAAGCCAAAGGCTAAAGCGAAAAAGGCAGCTTCTAAATCAAAAGTAAATGAAAAGATAAAGGCTAAAACTACACCCAAGGCTGTCAAGACTCCTGTTAAAAAGACTGAGTCTGCCAAAGAAAAGGTGTCGGCTAAAAAAGTAAGCTCCGTCAAAAAAGATGTGAAAAAGCCGGTCAAACAACCTGAAGTTCCTCAAACTGAGACAAAAAAAGAGCTTCAGTCTGTAGCTCCAACAGTGGTTGACGAAAAGCAGGAATCACCAGTAGACATAGTTCCGGGTGTCGTTTCTATAGAGAGAGAGCAGCGTTTAGCAAAACCTCCACAGGCACAAGGGATAGATTTACTTCGTCAGAAAATCGGGACAGTTAAGTATCTGACTGAAGAGGAGTATCAAGCAAAGAAGAGACTGAAAGCCAAATTTGATCAGGAGATCAAGAGCTATGCAGGCAAGAGTGTCCAGTTGATCGTGTTCAAGATGGGTGGGGAAAAGTATGCCATTGAAATCGATAGAATCAAAGAGGTTGTCCATACGCCTAAGGTTTCTAAAATTCCACATGCTCCTAATTTTATCAAAGGGATTAGCAATGTCCGTGGTACAGTGATGGTGGTCTTAGACCTTGGACTAAAGTTCGGGATAGAGACCTCTGAAGAACTGAAAGAATTCATATTAGTGATTCAAAATAAAGACTTTAAAGCAGGGATTTTGGTAGATGAAGTACCTCTGTCAGTCAAAGTGTCTGGTGATGATATTGTCAGCTCGTCTGGACTGTTGCGAAATACCTCATTAGATGAGACCTATATCAAGGGGATCATTAATACCAGCGAGGATATGATCATTTTTATAGATATAGCAGAGCTCGTTCAAGAAGACGAAGTAAGTATTATTTCCCAATCTTTAGTTGGGCAAGCCTAAACCGAATGACATTGAATAAGATTCGAGTAGTAGTAGCGGATGATTCAGGATTTATGAGACTTTTAATCTCTGACATATTGAGCGAAAGCGGTAGCGTCGAGGTAGTAGGAACTGCCGTAGATGGCAAAGATGCTGCGCTTAAGGTTGCAGAGTTAAAACCTGATGTCTTATTGCTAGATATGAATATGGGAGAGTATGATGGCCTATATGCGGTCAAACGCATCATGGAAGAATCTCCTCTGCCCATCATTATCCTGAGCTCGATAGGTAATACCAATTTGCAACCCATATTTGATGCCTTGGATTTAGGAGCAGTAGACTACCTAAACAAGCCACAAAAAGGGAATTCTAAACTTCGAAATATAGAAGTAGAACTGCTACAAAAGATAAAAAGTGCCAAGCGAGCCAATGCGGGTGCTATTCCTAATCCACATGCCAAGGTTAATACCTATGAGCATACATTTAGTGATAAGCGGAAGTATGATGTGATCGTCATTGGCGCTTCGACAGGAGGGCCTAGTGCCATTGAGAAGGTGATCAACTCCTTGCCGGGCAACCTTAATGTCCCCGTGTTGATTTGTCAGCACATGCCGCCTAATTTTATACCCTCGTTTGTCAAGCGACTCAATGGTATGTCACCTCTCAAGATAGAAGTAGGACAGGCCAATATGCGCCCAAAAGCAGGAACGATCATCGTGGCACCAGGAGAGTCTAATATGATAGTGACTAAAAAACGCGGAGGAGGTGTAGTGATTGATTTTACCGACAAGGTCTTCCCAGAGTATAATAACCCCTCTATCAATGCCCTGATGCTGTCGGTAGCTGAAGCCTATAAAGACAAAAGTATCGGAGTGATCTTGACTGGGATGGGGAAAGATGGGATGCTAGGGATGAAGGAAATCAAAAAGTACGGTGGGTTTACCATAGCTCAGAGCGAAAAGTCATGCGTGATCTACGGAATGCCTAAGGCGGCTGTAGAGCAAAAGGTTGTCGATCGATCGGTTGACATCAAGGAAATAGGAGGTTTTTTAGTGAATAGCTTATAAACAGAAGAAACTTGGATTCGAAGGAACAACAATATCGCGATTTATTTCATCAAGAAGCCACAGAGAGCTTTGAGGAACTTAATAAGTTATTTACTGACTTAGAAAAAGATCACGGCAATCAGGGTGCCATAGATTCTATTTTCAGAATCACCCATACCATCAAAGGGAATGCCATGGGCATGGGCTTTGATGATATCGCTAAGCTATCTCATATCATGGAAGATGTCATGGGAGCGGTGAAAAGCGGTGATATGACGCTGAACAGAGAGCTGTTCGAAAGTTTATTTACGGCCAATGACAAGCTAGGAGCGCTCATCGATGCTCTAAAGTCTGGAGCCAAGGTGAGCTATTTGGGAATAAAGACCAAACTGGGTGTGATCATGAAAAACGTGACCCAAGCACCCATTCAAGAAAATAATCAGGAAGAGAAGAAGGCTCCAGATCCAGTGGAACATTCTACTGCTATAGAATCAGGATCTACGGAGTCTTCTCCTTCTTCTGAATCCGATAAAGATAATGAAAATGCTGAAAGTAAGGCGCAACCTGACGAGCAACCTAGCATTACTTTTACCGATGTAATTCAGATTCCTGTCAAGAAGATGGATGAGCTCATGAATCTCGTGGGGCAGTTGACCATCGAGCGTGATCGTCTAATCAGTATTAGTAGCCAGAATGGCAGTCGAGCGTCTGAGTTTGAAGGACTGCAGCGGATCTCGTCAGATTTGCAATACAGTGTGATGAATGCTCGCATGGTGCAGGTCGGTTTTCTGTTCAATAAGTTTCACCGTATCGTGCGCGACGTGGCACATATCGAAAACAAGCAGGTGGACCTAGTTATCAAAGGGGCAGACGTAGAGATCGATAGAAATATCCTTAAAATCATGAGTGATGCCATGATACACCTCGTGAGAAATGCCGTGAGTCACGGGATAGAAGGGGAGGAAAAGAGAAAATCAAAAGGTAAAATTGCAGCAGGCACAGTGACTTTGAATGGTCGCTACGAGCGGGACAACGTCGTGATAGAAGTCAGTGATGATGGCAATGGCATAGATGCGGCTATTATCAAAAAGAAAGCGATTGAGAAGGGGCTCGTGAGCAAGGAGATAGCTGATAAGCTTAGTGAGAAAGAGATCATTATGTATATCTTCGAGCCTGGGTTTTCTAATGCGGAGAAGATTACAGAAATATCTGGTAGAGGTGTAGGGATGGATGTCGTCAAAAAGGCTACTGAGTCGATCGGAGGACAGCTGTCGGTATCTACAGAGGTTGGCAAAGGGTCGACGATTAGTTTGATTCTGCCTTCGTCAATGGCACTCAAAGGAGCACTGCTTTTTGAGATTAATCATCATGAATACGCCGTGCCATTGACGTATACGGACGCAGTGATCTCTCTGCCGAAAGATGAAATACATAAAATAGGAGATGGTCTGATGGCCAATTATCTGGAGGATACGATATCAGTCGTATTTTTGAAGGATTTTCTCAATACCAAACAATTGACCGACCTGTCTGAGACAGGAGCGCTGCATCGCAGTTTCGATCAATTGGAAGATAATGCAGTTTTGGATGTGATAGTTGTCTCATATATGGGTAAATTAGTTGGACTCGTAGTAGACAAACTGTTGCAACAAAAGGAGATTTTAGAAAAATCATTGGCTCGACCGCTTGATAGAGTTAAATTATTGAGTGGTACGACTATATTAGGCAATGGGAAGGTGTGCCTAATCGTAGATGTGGGAGCCATTACAGAGTTGTTATTCAAGACAATGACTCAAAATGCAACAATGAATTAATGTTTTACAAAAACCATAAACAGGATGTTTAGCGATTTGACTGAAAATGAAAAAGGCATAGCAGAAAGGCTGATGAAGCTGGGGCTTGCCAAAGGAGCGTTGTCCTTAGAGATGATGGTAGGCAGTCCGGTGGTGATGAAAAGCGTAGAAATGGGAGTACCCAGTGTAAAGGGTGTCAATCAGTATACGAACAAAGAAGACCATAAGCTTTATTTATTAAAGACGGAGCTAGTGGGAGACTTGAAAGGGTTTTGTCACCTCATTTTTTCTGAAGAAGATGTTCTCAAAATTCAAACCAAGTGTTTGCCTCCAGATATCATGGAAGCCAACAACTCTCAGAGTAGGTTGATGAAGTTGGAGTTCATGACGGAGATTGACAACATGGTAGCAGGCTCTGTAGTGACACAGTTGGCCAACTATCTCAATCTGGAAGTCTATGGCAATGTGCCGATTCTGACGACTATGAAAGCCGAGGAGGCCAACGGACACATCGATACCGAATCTGTAGATCATAGCTCTACCAATATTTTGAGGACTGTGTATCACGTTCCCGAATTGAACATATTCACAGAGTTTGTGTGGCTCTTCCAGGACAGGTTCATGGATTTGATCTCTGAGTTTTCTAAGAGTGAAAAATCGAAAGAATTTGCCTCGTTATAATTTATTCAATAGTACAAACTGTAAACTAACCTGTAGCCCGTGGTAGAAAGTATATCCGATGAAGAGTTGAATGCTTTGATGCAGGCGATGAAGAATAGATACGGTTTGGATTTTACAAACTATGAAAAAAAATCCTTCAAACGAAGTATCGTTCGACTCATGATGAAACATAAGATTGGATCTATGCTGGAGTTATGGTCTCGGATATTGAAGGATAAACAGTTTTTCTTAGATGGGATAGATGACTTATTGGTCAATCTGACTGAGCTGTTTAGAAATCCAGATGCATGGATCATGATTAGAGATAATATTTTGGACAAGTTCAAAAATAAGTCTCAACTCAAAATCTGGCATGCGGGATGTTCTACCGGAGAGGAAGTGTACACCATGAGTATGGTTTTAGATGAAAAAGGGATGCTTTACAAGACCAAATCGCTAGCAACCGATTTGAGTGATGCAGCACTGAATAAAGCAAAGAACGGGGTGTATTCACTCTTGATTATGAAACAATATCTAAAGCCATTTCTGGAATTTTATCCAAAACGGAAAATGGATGATTTTTTCGAGTTTCAAGAGAAAGATGCCGTGATCCGGCAGGATTATAAAAGGCATATTACTTTCAAAAAACACAACTTGGTACAAGATCATGTCCATGAAAAATTTGATATAATATTTTGTCGAAATGTAATGATATATTTTGACGAGACTTTGAAGTTAAAAGTGCTAAACTTGTTCAATGATTGTTTGAACGAGGGTGGTTACTTGGTAATAGGGTATTATGATATCATGCCAGATGGTGGCAAACAGATATTTGATACTTATGATGTTAGAACAAGAATTTACAAAAAGAAAATAAATAAATATTGAGCTTATGAGCAAGAGAATATTAGTAGTAGACGACTCTATGTACATGCGCACACTAATCAAGGATGCATTATCTAACGAAGGATTCGAAATAGTAGGGGAAGCTCCGAATGGAGAGACTGCGATCGATCTAGCGATGGAGTTGAAGCCTGATCTTATCACGCTTGACAATATTCTTCCAGATATGATTGGGACGGACATATTGAGAGTATTGATGGACGAGGGTCTAGAGTCTAAAGTGATCATGGTGAGTGCTGTGGGGCAGCAATCAGTGATCAATGAAGGGATAGAGTTAGGAGCATCTGATTATATTGTGAAGCCTTTTACGGCGGATGACTTAGTAGATGTGGTCAAGAAGCACATAGGTAGCTAAGATAGTTATAGAGGTCTTAGAAAAAGGAATGGACACCTGCAACGTATGTTTGCAGGTGAATGACTTTATGCGAAACCTTACCTTATGGGTAGGGTTTTTTGCGTTATGACGATGTGTATGTGGAGCGGACTAGTCTGTAAAGTTGGGCGCAAAAAAAAACTGGATTTACCAAACTTGTCAGATGGAATGAAGAGGTTGAGAAAGAGAGGTTCAAAGGTTTTAACCCTCGTCTTTTTAACGATTAACTACTGAATTGCACAATTCAGGTTAAAATTACAGGTAGAACCAAAAGGACAATATCCAAAATCGTATGAATCGAAGAAAGTTTATAGGGCGTTCTGCAGTGTTGGCTGGAGCGAGTGTGTTGCCTTACCAAAGTGTAGAAGCCAGGTCTCAGCAGGGTGAGTTGCCCATCATTAAGCCTAAAGCCTTGGCAGTGGGGGATACCGTTGGATTGGTCACGCCAGGGAGTGCTTTAGTCGGGGATGCGGAAGCTAAGGCTGAAGCCAATATGAAGGCACTAGGCTTTAAGGTCGTCAAATCTAAGAACTACAATGTGAGAACGGGTTTTGTCGCGGGGACTGATCAGCAACGTGTCGATGATCTTCATGAGATGTTTAGCAATCCTGACGTGGATGGTATAGTCTGTGCGCGTGGCGGCTATGGAACGGGTAGACTGTTACAGATGCTTGATTATGATTTGATCAAAAGGAATCCTAAGGTCTTGTTGGGGTTTAGTGATATTACAGCGTTGCATTACGCCATCTATCAACAGACCGGTTTGGTGTGTTTTCATGGGCCAGTAGCGTCTTCTGAATTTTCTATCCATACCACTACCGATGCGCAGCGGGTATTGATGGCGGGTGATCGTGCGGTCATCAAGCGACCACTGACTTGGGAAGAAAAGTCAGCCGAATCCTACCAGTACATGCGTTTGGTGGATGGAGTAGCGAAGGGGCAGCTGATAGGAGGGAATCTGAGTATCGTATGTTCCATGCTGGGCACGCCGTATGATGTGGACTACACAAACAAAATCGTCTTTCTGGAAGAGGTAGGGGAGTCCCTTTATCGCGTGGATCGGATGTTGACCCAGTTGCTGAACAGTGGTAAGCTGGATGCGTGTGCTGGCGTGGTATTAGGCGTGTTTGCGAGCTGCAGGGCTAAATCTGGTGGAGTGGATGATGATCACTACGTGACGCTCACCAAAGTGCTAAAGGATCGTTTGGGCGAGTTGAACGTGCCAGTGATTTATGGGCTACCGATTGGACATATCGATGACAATAGTACACTCCCAATAGGAATAGAAGCGAAGATGGATTCAAAAAAAGGTACACTGACCTTGCTAGAGACTGCGGTCTGCTAGTAGATCGATGTACCTTTCATGAGGAGCTAGTGTTTTATGCTAAAAAACTGCCTCAGCTATTTTTTGGACACTCGTTGATTTGCCCATCGAGTAATAGTGGAGTACAGGTACACCTCGCTCCATGAGCTCTTTGGATTGTTTGATACCCCATTCTATCCCTATTTCTTTTGCTTGTTTATTGTCCTTGCATTGCTGCAGTGCTTCACTTAGTTCTACAGGCAGGTCGATGTGAAAAATACTCGGTAGTATGGTGGATTGGGCTTTCGTAGCAATGGGCTTAAGCCCTGGGATAATTGGTACATTGATCCCCATCTCACGGCAATGATCTACAAACTCAAAGTATTTCTCATTGTCAAAGAACATCTGAGTCACGATGTATTCTGCACCCGCTTCTACTTTCTGTTTCAAGAAGTCAAGATCCATTTCTAGGTTGGGTGCTTCGAAGTGTTTCTCAGGATAACCCGCTACACCAATACAAAAATCAGTCGGTGTAGGATCGTCCAAACTGTCGTCAAGGTAGACTCCTTTGTTGAGTCCATCGACCTGATGTAGTAGGTCGATCGCATAGTTGTTGCCATCTTTCTGAGGGATGAATTTCCCTTCGGATTTGATAGCGTCTCCACGTAGCAAAAGGACATTGTCTATCCCCAAGAAATCTAGATCGATTAGCGCGTTTTCGGTTTCTTCCTTAGAGAAACCACCACATATGATATGCGGCACTGGATCTACATCATAGCGATGACGGATCGCTGCACAGATGCCTACTGTGCCTGGACGCTTGCGGGTTGTTTTCTTTTCTAGTAGCCCGCTCGGATGCTTTTTGTAGACGTATTCTTCTCGGTGGTAGGTCACGTCGATAAACGGTGGATTGAACTCCATCAAAGGATCGAGGTGATTGAATATGGTCTGTACGTTTTCGCCTTTTTTGGGAGGGATGATCTCAAGTGAAAAGAGTGTCTTCCCGTTGGCGTTTTTAATATGTTCGGTAACCTTCATAGGTTGTTTGTTAATCGTTATTCTTTAATAGGTAATAGGGCAAAACTAGGCATCATAAGCGAGATTTGGCGAAAGCCATTTTTCTGCTTCTTCTAGCGTCAACCCTTTTCTTGCGGCGTAGTCTTTTACTTGATCTTTTTCGATTTTCCCCAATCCGAAGTATTTCGAATGCTCGTTGGCGAAATAGAATCCACTCACGGATGAAGCTGGGTACATGGCGTTAGACTCAGTCAGGATGATGCCTGTTTCTTTTTCTGCATTGAGCAGATCAAATAGAATAGGCTTTTCGGTATGGTCTGGACAGGCAGGGTAGCCAGGTGCAGGACGTATGCCTTTGTATTTTTCTGAGATCAGCGCATCGTTTTCGAGCGATTCATCTGGGGCATAGGCCCACAGTTCTTTTCTGACTTTGGCGTGCATCAGTTCGGCAAATGCCTCTGCCAATCGATCCGCTACAGCTTTGATCATGATGACGTTGTAGTCGTCATGATCTTTCTCGAACTGCTCGATGAGTTTTTCGATCCCGATACCTGTGGTGACGGCAAAGCCCCCCATGTAATCTTGGCGACCTGAAGTTTTCGGCGCTACAAAATCAGCCAGCGATAGATTGGCGATGTTCTTTCCTTTCTTCCCTTGCTGACGCAAAAAGTGGAAAGTGGTGACTGCTTTTCCTTCGCGATCTGATATTTCTATGTCATCCCCGTTTGTGTTGATAGCTGGGTAGATACCGATCACGCCGTTGGCCTGTAGGCTTCTTTTGGCGATCACATCATCGAGCATCTTGTTGGCATCTTCGTAGAGCTTGGTCGCCTCGGTACCGATCACCTCGTCTTGTAGGATTTTAGGATACTTGCCTTTGAGCATCCACGTCTGGAAGAAGGGTGTCCAGTCGATGAACTTTCTGATTTCTTCTAATGGATAGTTGTTGAAGGTCTTGTTGCCGATGAACTTGGGCTCGGTGATAGGAGTGGTCTCCCAGTCAATCTGAAAGTGATTGGCTTTCGCCTCTGGCCACTTGATGTAGTTTTTATCCTTGGTTCTCCCCGCATGATTTTCTCGTGCTTCGAGGTATTCTTGTTTGGTTTTGGCGACAAAGGCCTCTTTCTTTCCGCTAAGGAGATCACCTGCGACAGGTACACTCCGTGACGCATCGAGGACGTGGATCACTGGGCCACTATAGCACGGGTCTACTTTGACAGCTGTGTGAATACGCGAAGTAGTCGCACCACCGATCAGTAGTGGGTAGCTAGCGCCCTCTTTTTCGAGGAGCTTCGCAAAATCAACCATTTCGTCTAGTGACGGAGTGATGAGTCCACTTAGGCCTATGATGTCTGCATTGACTTCTTTGGCTTTGGCGAGGATCTTTTCGTTGGGGACCATGACGCCCATGTCTATGATCTCGTAGTTGTTGCAGGCCATGACTACTCCGACGATGTTTTTGCCAATATCGTGTACATCGCCTTTGACAGTAGCGAGTAGGACAGTCCCGGCATTTTTAGCATCACCTTCTGCTTTTTCTGCTTCGAGGTAGGGAGTCAAATAGGCAACTGCCTTTTTCATAACTCTGGCACTTTTGACTACTTGAGGCAAGAACATTTTTCCTTCGCCGAACAGATCGCCTACGACATTCATACCGTCCATGAGTGGACCTTCGATGACGTGTAGTGGCTTGTCTAGCGACTGGCGAGCTTCTTCGGTATCCTCATCGATGAATTCCACGATTCCTTTGACAAGGGCGTGTTCGATTCTTTTGCCCACTGGCAAAGAACGCCATTCGTCGTTTTTCTTTTCTTTCTTTTCTGCACCGATAAAGGACTCTGCAAAGTCTAATAAACGCTCCGTCGCGTCATCTCTGCGGTCAAGTAATACGTCCTCGACATGTTCTAGCAGATCTTTCGGGATGTCGTCGTATATCTCCAACATGGCAGGGTTAACGATCCCCATGTCCATGCCTTGACCAATGGCGTGATAGAGAAATGCAGAATGCATGGCTTCACGTACGGGGTTGTTGCCTCGAAAAGAGAACGAGACATTACTCACCCCACCGCTGACGTGTGCAGCAGGGAGGTTTTCTCTTACCCAACGTGTCGCTTTAAAGAAGTCCATGGCGTTTTGCCTGTGCTCTTCCATCCCTGTAGCGACAGGGAAGATGTTGAGGTCAAAGATGATGTCTTCTGGCTTGAAATTAATTTTTGGACCAACCATCAGTTCATAAGATCGCTTGACGATCTCGACGCGTCGCTCATAGTTGTCGGCTTGTCCATCTTCGTCAAAGGCCATGACGATTACGGCTGCTCCGTACTGCTTGACAAGTTTGGCCTGTCGGATGAATTCTTCTTCGCCGACCTTGAGACTGATAGAGTTGACTACAGACTTACCTTGGGTACATTTTAATCCCGCTTCGATGATTTCCCACTTGGACGAATCAATCATGACCGGTACTCGTGCAATATCTGGCTCAGAAGCCATCAGGTTGAGGAAGTTGGTCATGGTTTCAGCTCCTTCGAGCATCCCTTCATCCATGTTTACATCGATGATCTGCGCGCCTCCTTCGACTTGGTTGCGTGCTACAGCGAGTGCTTCTTCGAATTTCTCTTCTTTGATGAGACGAAGAAACATCCTAGAGCCTGTTACATTGGTACGCTCGCCGACGTTGATGAAGTTCATGTCAGGTGTAACGACTAGGGGTTCTAATCCGCTGAGTTTCATCGGCTCGTATTCGTGCCACTTGTATTGGTACTTGCCAGGGTAATCGGGATGAATGATTAAGTCCATATATTTTTATTTAGTCGATGGTCTTTGGGTGTCCCCAATGCCATGGATTTATTCTTTTTTTTGAAACGGCTCTAGGTTTTGGCTAAAGAGCTGGGTTATCACTGAGTTAATTGTCTCGGTTCATATTTAGCAGCCAGTTCTGCGATGGCCTTGATGTGCTCAGGAGTCGTGCCACAGCAGCCTCCGATGATGTTGATCAGTCCATCGTCGAGGAACTCTTTGATCTGATCGACCATGTCCTCAGGCGTTTCATCGTACTCTCCAAACTCGTTGGGTAGTCCGGCGTTAGGGTGTGCGCTGATGTTGAAGGTTGACTTACTTGATAGCGTACTGAGGTAAGGTTTCAATTCTCTCGCGCCGAGTGCACAGTTGAGACCTACACTGAGGAGGTCTAAGTGTGATACAGAGATCAAAAAGGCCTCTGTGTTTTGGCCTGATAGGATTCTACCACTTGCATCAGTGATTGTACCTGATACCATGATCGGTATCTTGATGCCGCGCGCTTCGGCTATGCGGTCGATAGCCATCAGTGCTGCTTTGGAGTTGAGGGTGTCGGTGATGGTTTCCACGAGTAGGAGGTCTGCACCTCCGTCAAGTAGAGCCTTGGCCTGCTCGGTAAATGCCTCCAACAATTGATCGTAAGTGATGGCTCTAAACCCTGGATTATTTACGTCTGGAGACATAGATGCCAGCCGGTTGGTAGGTCCCATAGATCCTACGACAAAGCGTGGTTTGCTGGGGTCTTTGGCTGTGAATTCATCGGTTACTTCTTTGGCGATTTTGGCAGATTCGTAGTTGATACGGTAGACCCAGTCTTCTAGCTGATAATCAGCCTGTGCCACCCATGTACTCCCAAAGGTGTTGGTCTCTATGATGTCTGCACCAGCTTCGAGATAGTCAGAGCAGATGGCTTTGATGATGTCTGGCCGGGTGATGGATAGCAAATCATTGTTGCCTTTGAGAGGGACGGGATGATCTTTTAGTTCTTCGTTTCTGAAGTCTTTTTCTTCCAATTGATACCGCTGAATCATGGTCCCCATGGCTCCATCCAATATCAATATTCTGCTCTTGAGAATATCTCTAATGTTCATATCTATAGTTTAATCAACTACTTACCTAGAAAAATATCGTTCGATGAATACCTATCTTATATCCAGATATTCGCATCTAGAATGGGAGTTGGCACAACATCCAATATTGCGGCTATGGATATGTTGCCAAGATGTCTTCGGGCCCAGTCCCTCGATCTTTCTTGATAAGTGCTGCAAAGATAGGGCTTTTTGATAGAGTATCAAGGCAATGAGCTAAAAGCCCAAAGGTGTTTTGGTGCAGTTTAGTGAGGTTGATGAATTGTCCCTTTGTTTTGGGAGAATTCGTAATTCTTGGTGCAATTCAGCGCTGGTTTTTGAGGAATTTTATTTTATGACAAAAAGCAGGCTGTTGTCTGTTTATATCTCTTCTTTCCAGACCTGCCTACGGTTACCTTTGTATTCAATAGATGATCGAAAAAGTCATTAAAGTATACCGAACTATTCACTTAAACTTTTCAATATGGATAAAGCCAAAACTAAAATTGTTATCATGTTAATAGCTTACACAGTTGTCATGTTGGCCTTTATGCAAGTGTAAGATTTGTTCAAATGACATGAGGGAAATTCACCAATCAAGGTGAGGATCGGTTCTTATTCTAATGATAAATGATTATCCTTAGTGTAGGAATCGATCTTTTTATATAGAAAGAAATGGAGAAGATATCAAAGTTGAAAGTGGAACGCGTGGTACAAGAGACCCATGATGCAATAACTGTTTTTTTCAAACAACCGCTGTTCTGGAAGCTGAAGTATTCGGCAGGACAGTACTTGACTGCTCTAGTGGAAATAGGTGGTCAGATGGAGCGCAGGTGTTTTTCTCTCAATAGTGCCCCAGGTATAGAGGAAGAATTGAGTATCACGGTCAAGAGGTTGAACGATGGAGATGTGTCTAGCCAATTGTTTGAGACGGTCAAGGTAGGAAATAGGATCAAAGTACTGCATCCGCAGGGAGAATTCACTGTTACTCCTGATCCTGAGAACAAACGCCATATACTTTTGTTTGGAGGGGGGAGTGGAATCGCACCACTCATGTCTATTCTAAAGACTGTTTTAAATCTGGAACCAAAGAGTATTGTCTCGTTGTTTTATGGTAATCGTGACGAAGAGTCTATTATCTACAATGAGGAACTGAAGGATCTCAAGTTTGATTTTAAGGATCGATTGAATCTGGTACATATTCTGGAAGACCCTGGGACAAAGCAGTCCTATCGAAAGGGTCGAGTAGAACGAGGGCAAGTCCCTGAGTTGCTAAAACTTGTCCCTAAATTCCCTTTTGGACATACCTATTGTTATATCTGCGGCCCCTCTGGTATGATGATAGAAGCAGAGGCAGGTCTGCTCATGTCTGGAGTGCCTCGTTCTAATATTTTTATAGAACGCTATAGCCAGCAGGTATCCATACATGAGGCACGGGCTAAGGTGGCTTTGGTTCAGAATCGAGATATTCGACTGATTCATGGAGGTGCCACGAATATGATTACGGTAAAAGCCAACCGAAGTATCTTAAATGCAGCATTGGATGAGGGGCTGGATCTGCCCTATGTCTGCAAAGATGGTATCTGCGGGGGCTGCAAGGCAGTATGTGAATCTGGCGAAGTGTATATGCCAAAAGATCATGTCCTGGACGAGTCAGAAGTCGCCCAAAACATGATCTTATCTTGTGTCAGTTATCCGGTCACCAACAATGTAGTAGTACGGATACTGGATGATCCCAAGTGATGCTATAGAATCATGGAATTCAGATTTAAGACTTCTTTACGATAATGTAAGTAACAGAGACTTGATCTGTGACCACCATGTCTGAGGGTTGGTAGCTGGAGGTGTTGCTGTCTGCCATGCTTCTCACCATATCAAACTCCATTGTTTTGGCCATGGGTTGTGCATTGTTTGCATAATGACTGATCTCCTTTACCCCTTTGATTTCATAGCCTGCTTGTAGAGACAGTATTTCCGCTTGTTCGAGTGCATCTTTTATTGCTGCTTTGAGGAGTACGGTTCTGGTGAGTTCTTTTTGTGCCTCTGATAATTCGAAGGAAATCGAGAGGTTTGGTGCAGACTCTTTTGCTGTCGTGGTATTGAGCACATTCAGAAGTTTTTTGACATCATAGGCGAATTTGACAACTAGGGTTTGACTCGCGATGTATTCTTCACCACTGACTTTTCCTTGGTTGTAGATTTTGCTTTCTCGGATGTTGAACTGTGACGTTTTGATTTCCTCTTCTTTAAAGCCCGATTTTTTGAGTTGACCGATGAGACTGTTGACTCTCGTATTCATGGTTTCTACAGCAGTGTCATAGTTCTTTTCATTGGCAGAGATTCGGTAGGTGAACACGGCTATTTGCGGATTGGTCGCTACTTCTGATTGACCTGTTACCTGTATGATTGATTCGGTTTGTGCCTGAGCCATCAGCCCGATGCTGAGACACAGGAGGGTAGTGAGTATATGTTTCATGATAATGTGTTTTTATTATGTGAGTTTAAACGCAAGAACCGTTCCTAAATGTTACCAGTCTCTTTTGGTGAGCAATAAGTATGAAATACCTATGAATGCTAAAATCCACGCTACAGCATAGTTCAATTCTGTCATACTGATATGGGTTTGGACTTCTTCTGGGTTGAGCAGGTTGATAGGGCTTTGGATCAGGTTGTCCAGTGCATTAATAGGGAGCAGCTGTATCAATAGCCCCTCTCCATCTAGAAATACCCAGCCAAAGAACGGTTCGAAAATGATGCTGTAAGCCAAGACAAACATGACGCTCATGACTGATTTTTTGATCCAAAAAGAAGCAGCCATCGCAAAGCACAAGTAACCGAAAATCTCGATGAAGTATGCCCCCACAAAACTGAGTTTAGAAAAAATAAGCTCGGTCTGGTTCTCAGAGTATTGGAATCCAAAATATAGACTAATCAGGAATAGTGCGATAGTAGCTATCGTCGCAAGGGCAGTGATCAGGATGAGTTTGGATACTAGAAAACGTGCTGGGCTTAACCCATCAATGATGTTTTGGCGCAGGGTACGAAACGTCACTTCGTTGCTAATATTAAAGATGATAATAACGGCGAGTAGCAGACGTACAAATGACCCAATATAGCTCATGTTGTGCCAGATGCCAGGGAACTCATAGATCGTGATCTGCGGAAAATCCTGAATCTCCTGATTGGAAGTGAACTCATAACTAGCATTCATCAGGATGGATCCTGTAGATAGTATGACGTAGGTAGCACCTATGTAGATCAGTAGCAGTATCCAAAAGGTCATGTTGGATTTGTTTTTGATCCATTCGAGTTTGATGAGATTAAGCATGACTGGCGAGTATTTTTAAAAATTCTTGTTCTAGGTTTCCTTGTTTGCGCAGGATGTGTGTGGGCGTGATGTGGTGCTCCTGCAGGTGCTGCATAATATAGCTGGTAGAGACCTCATGCTCGACTTCTAGTCGGTAGAACGAGCCGTCACGATTGATTGCCAGGACACCTTTGATGTTGCGGAGTACCTCTTCGAGTTGTGTCATATCGTCAGCACCTACCTCTATGGTGATTTTTTCTCCTTCGATCTGCTGTATGCTGCCTTGGTGGAGGAGTTTACCTTCTTTGAGTATCCCAAAATGACTACAGACCTTTTGTACCTCAGAGAGCAAGTGGCTGGCTAGGACGATGGTCTTGCCTGAGTCGGCGATTTTTTGGATAATCTCACGAATCTCTACGATGCCCGCTGGGTCGAGACCATTGGTCGGTTCGTCGAGGATAAGGACTTCTGGGTCTGCGAGGAGTGCCGATGCGATAGCGAGGCGTTGCTTCATCCCGAGCGAGTAGGTCTGGAATTTGTCGTGCTTTCGCGGGAGAAGTCCGACGGTTTCTAGAACGATGTTGATACGGTCATCGCTACAGTTTTTGATTTGAGCGACAGCTTTTAGGTTCTCCACCGCTGTGAGATAGGGGTAGAAACTGGGTTGTTCTAGGATAGCGCCTATCTTTTGTCTAGATGTAGCGCTGGGTTGCTGGCCAAACCAAGAGAACTCGCCTGCGCTGGGGTGGAGTACGCCTAGGATCATCGCTAAGGTAGTAGTCTTGCCACTGCCGTTGGGACCGAGCAGACCGAACACCTGTCCGGAACTGATCTCTAGGCTCAGTTGGTTGACTGCAGTCCTAGAACCAAAATGTTTTGTGAGATTTTTTGTCTGGAGAATGGACATCTATGCGTTTTTTACGTTTAGTTGTTGTGTTAGCTAAATTATTACAAGCGCAAGGAACAATTCATGGTTTGAATTGATTAAATCTAAAAAAGGAGGAATAATGAGTGAATTGAAGTGTGAAGATGGTGTCTGCGAGGTGCCTTCTCAAACAACAAAGCCATCAGCTACTATAATTCAAAACCCAATAGATAAGCCCAAACTGTTATATTTTGGCGACCCGATGTGTTCGTGGTGTTGGGGTGTAGCCAATCATTTGGATGCTCTGATAGAGGAGTTTAGCGATAAACTGTCGTTCGAGTTGGTCTTGGGAGGTTTGCGTCCAGGTGGTGGAGAAGAGTGGAATGAGGAGTTTAGAAACATGCTCCGTACACACTGGGAGCATGTACATGAAGCCTCCGGTCAGCCTTTTGATTATAGTTTTTTCGAGAGGGATGCTTTTGAGTATGATACAGAGCCTCCCGCTCGTGCAGTGAGAGTGGTGCGAGATATCGCACCAGACAAGGAGTGGGAGTTTTATAAGTTACTACAGGAGATGTTCTACGCTGAGAACCAAAATATACTGGATCCAGTGGTTTTGGAACGCGCCTGTACCGAACTAGAAATAGACTACTTGGCATTTGAGCCACTGTTTGAATCAGAGGGGTACAAGCGACTGGTCTATCAGGATTTTATCCGCTCACAGCAGTTGGGGGTGCGTGGCTTTCCTGCCATCGTGATCCAAAAAGGAGAAGAATATATCGCCGTGACTATGGGCTATTCGGATTTGAAAACCATGAAACAACGAACGGTTCAGATATTGGCGGATTGATTTTGCCAGTGATCGAAAAAAGATAGAAATTACAGAGGCTCTTAGGAGTCTCTTTTTTTTGAACCAAAACAATCTATAATATGGATATTGAAAATATGGATGTAGAAAAATCCATTTCACAACTATACGAATTAGGTGTGAATTATGCGCCTAAGTTGGTGGGGGCTATTCTTGTATTGATCATCGGATCATGGGTGATCAAAGCTCTAGTGTCTGCTTTATCCTCTCTCATGGACAAGCGTGACTTGGATCCGTCATTAAAAACCTTTATCAAGAGTTTTTTACGTATCGTTTTACGGATTATGCTGATCATCAGTGTGCTTGGTATGGTGGGAGTGGAAATGACTTCTTTCATTGCGCTGTTAGGCGCAGCGGGTGTTGCCATTGGTCTGGCACTGTCGGGTACCTTGCAGAATTTTGCAGGGGGAGTCATGATTTTGCTATTCAAACCATATAGAGTGGGAGACTTTATCGATGCGCAAGGCTACATGGGTACGGTCAAGGAGATTCAGATCTTCAATACCATCCTAAAGACGCCAGATAATAAAACGATCATCATCCCCAATGGTGGACTAGCTACTGGCTCGATGACCAATTTCTCTACTGAGCCTCGTCGTAGGATTGATTTTGCCTATGGGATAGGGTATGGTGATAGCGTAGACAAGGGCCGTGAGGTGCTCCTCGGGCTAGCGAATGCGGATACTCGTATTATCCAAGAAGAAGGTCTTGCACCGCAGGTGATGCTGGACTCACTCGGCGATAGCTCGGTCAACCTGAAGCTGCGTGTCTGGGTAGAGTCAGGTGACTATTGGAACGTTTTTTTTGAAATGAACGAAAACGTCTACAATTCATTCAATGCACAGGGACTCAATATTCCATTCCCACAAATGGATGTGCATGTGCATAATAAGTAAGGGGTATTTAGATTTTTACAATAGACAACTGTCTAAAACCATGGTGCATCGATCCATGGTAGTTTAGTAAAGACCTTAGCTGCTAGCTATTTACCTAGCAGCTAAGGTCTTTTTTTTATAGAGTAGTGTCTTCTTCAGACTCCTCTACGGGAACAATTACCCTGTGAGCTCCCCCTATCATGAAATAACCCACAGCTCCATTGCTAATGTTGGTGCGTAGGTTGGCAGGAGGGCCTGCAAATGGATCGACATCTCCGAAAGCTTCTGCCTCTAAGTCGTAAATAAAGAGGGTCGCCTCCTTACTAATGGAATAGATCTCAAGGACAGCTTCATCATGAAGAAAGAAAGGTCTATCTGACGAAGTGACGCTCACATCCAGTTGATATTCTCCATCAAAAAAGCGATCATGTGTGGTGTCACCATTGCTGATACTGTCTCCGGCAAGGGATCCCTTTAGATAATCTACGAGGTAGTATCCGTCACCTAAGCCTAGAGAGTCTTGGAAACTGAAGGTGATCCGATAAGTATCCTCATCGTAGGTCTCGTCATCAAATATGCTTTCGAAATCCGCTATTTCTGCAAAGGGATTTTCGATCTGTGGGCATACACGCATCTGTTCTCTCGCGGTGTAGGTCTCTCCATCTAGGAGGATAGTGAGTGTGTAGTAGTTGCCTAGTCTTGGTTGCCAATCATCAGATAGGTAGTATTTACCATCTTCTTGCTGAACCAGCTGTATATCTTCTACTTCATCATTTAGGGTTACTATGGCATCCGTGACATGATCTATCTCTTGCTCACCGAGGTAGTTGACTGTGCGGCTCAGTTCTATGTACTGTGGTTCGTCCAGGTCTGTGATCCACGCCTCTACGGCCAGTTTGGGATTCTCCGCATTCAAGTCTAAATCTATTCTGTCGTAGAAACATGACGTCATGGTCCATGCCAGTACTAGTGCTATGATTGTGTTTTTGATATTGCTCATGGGATTAAAATCTAACGTTGTAGGTTAATGAAGGAATGATTCCGAATATGGCACTCTTTTCTGCATAGGTTACGGTAGGGTTGTCTGCTTCTTGTTTGAAACTGATCGTGAAGGCATTTTTCCTATTGTATAGGTTGTAGACACTAAATACCCATTCTGATTGAAACCGTCTGTTATCATTCTTTTTACTCTTCAAAGTCACAGATGCATCCAATCTATGGTAATCGGGTAGACGCTCACCGTTTCGTTCGGAGTAGACAGGTACTGCAGCACCACCGTAGTAGTAGCGGCCGGTTGGGAAGGTCACTGCGCCCCCTGTAGAGTAGACAAAGCTACCTCCTATGGATATGTAGGGCGTGATATCGTACACACCTACGATAGAGAGATCATGCGGCTTGTCAAATTTGGCATTATACCAGTTGCCTTCGTTGATCGTGGGTATCTTCTTCTCCGCTTTGGATAGCGTATAGCCTATCCAACCAGTCAACTTGCCTACATTTTTTCGGAGCAAAAACTCTACACCATAGGCTTTCGCATCTCCAACTCTGAGTTCGCCTTCCAGGTTTTCGTTGAAGAGCAATTCTGCGTGATCCTTAAAATCAATAGAGTTTTGGAGGTCTTTGTAGTATACCTCGATGGATGCCTCGTAGGTGTTTTGCTTGAAGTTTTTGAAGTAGCCTATGGAGAACTGGTCCGCCAACTGTGGTTTGATCTGCTCTGTGCTCGAAAACCAAATATCGAAGGGAGAGGAGAAGTTACCGTTAGAGGCCAACTGTATATATTGTGATGTACGGTTGTAACTCGCCTTAAACGAACTAGAGCTGTTGATTTGATAGCGTGCTGCTACACGTGGTTCTAGGTTCCAGTAGCTGTTATAGGCGCCTTTGTTATGCTGTACCGTATCCGAGATCTCGTAGTTTTCATCAAGGGTATAGACTTCCTGAGGTCCTACGTTTTGAAAATTAGAGAGTCTGAGTCCATAGTCCAGTTTGATTTTTTTGCTGACCACCTGCTCATTACTGATATAGGCTGCCGACTCATAGGACTTGTTCTTTTGAAGATTGTGCGATTCTTTGGTGCCATCTGCTTCGTAGGTTTCGATATTGCCAGGAGCGATGGCGTGCTGTATGGTCTGTACACCAAATTTCAACGTGTTGTTCGGGTTTAGATAGGCGCCAAAGTCCAATTTGATACTATGCTCTTGCAAATCAGAATCCCATAAAAATTGGGAGACTTCTTCACTGAAGTTGAGGGCATAGTCGTAGTTGCTGTAGTAGTAGGTCAAATTAGAAAATAACTTTGGGCTGAAGAGGTGGTTCCATCTCATCATGGCAGTAGAGTTTCCCCAGTCTACATTGATATTCATATCACTACCGATATCCGTAGCGATGACATCTCTACCAAAATAACCTGATGCAAACAATCGGTTGTTGTCATTGATACGGTAGTTGGCTTTGGCGTTGAGATCATAGAAATAGAACTGCTGACTACTGTTTACTTCCTTGCCTTGTACCCAATTGGACATTTTGGCAAAGGTGTCTAGGTAGGATCTCCTGCCTGCGACCATGATAGAGCCTTTAGGTGTAATAGGACCTTCCACACCTAGTCGAGTCATCATGGTGCCGATACCTCCTGCTGCTGTCCATCGTTTTGAGTTTCCATCTTTCATCCGAATGTCTAGCACAGAGGACAGACGCCCACCGTATTGTGCGGGGATGGCTCCTTTATAGAGCTTCATGTCCTTGACCGCTTCAGGGTTAAATGCCGAAAAGAAGCCCAAGAGGTGAGAGGCGTTGTAGATAGGTGCCTCGTCTAATAGGACTAGATTTTGGTCGACATTGCCCCCTCGGACATAGAAACCGGAGCCTCCTTCTCCGACTACTTTGACTCCTGGTAGGAGTTGGATCGTCTTGATGATGTCTACCTCACCGAATAGTGCGGGCAGTTTTTTTGCCACATCGATGCTCACTTCGTCGGCGCCCATTTCGGTAGAGGTGACATTGATATCTTCATCTCTTCTGGCCAGTACGACGACTTCTTCCAGAACCTCTTCATTCTCTGATAGTTCGAATTTTTGCGTTTGGTTGGAGGAGAGATCAATGGTGACAACCTGTTCTTGGAAGCCCACGAAACTACAACTAACCTGATAGGTTCCCTCTGGTAGAGTCAGCGAATAGAAGCCATAGACGTTGGTCACCACACCGAGGGTTTGTCCCACGATCCGTATGGTCGCACCGATCAGATCTTCTCCAGTCTGTGCGTCGGACACTTGTCCACTTAGCGTGTATTTGGTTGGATTAACTGTGCGTGACGTCTTCTCTTTTTTCAGAATGAGAATTTGTTTTCCGACGATTTGATAGTCGGTACCTGTCGCATCAGCTATGGCATCCATGACCTCAGTTATATCCAGTTTTTTTGTATAGGACAGCTTGACAGTACGCTGCATGTCCAGCGTACTTTCTTCGTAGGCTACATTCATGTCCGTGTTTGCGATGAGCTCATGTAGTACAGTACCTACTGTCTGGCGTGAGCGGTCTATAGAGACAGTAAGCTGTCCTATATCATCTGCTTGGCTCAGGGCTATGTGGCTTAGACTCATACCCATTAGGCATAAGCACATACTGATGACTCTAACGGATAGTGTTAATTGATTATTCGATTTGAAAAACATGCGATAGTGTTATTTTTTGGCTAGTGTGATGGTATTATTTTGTTGTGTTTTTTGGAGACCGTACAGATTGCAGATCACTTGTATGGATTCTTCGGCTGTCATTCTTTCGAAGGTTGCGGTTAGTCTTTTGCTTAATATGTCTTCATCTGTGATGATGATTTCTAGATCATAGTAGTCACTAAGTATTTTTTGAACATAGTCTAGGTCGTTATTTTCGAAGAGAAGAATACCAGATTTCCAGGCTAGGAAGTTGGGGTCCATACTGGTTTTGACTGGTAGAAGTGTATGAGAAGTCAAGATTGCATGTTCATTCTTGACTAGCTCTATGCTTTGGTCGGGTTTCTGCAGTGTCGAGTAGGCTACTTTTCCGCTGGCCACCGTTAGACTCTCATTCCTTAGGTCTCCATGAGAGTTGATATTAAACGAAGTGCCAAGTACTTGAATCTGTGCGTGGTTGGTCTTGACAATGAAAGGTTTTTGTTCGTCCCTAGTGACCTCAAAGAAAGCTTCTCCGTCTAGGGTAACCTCTCTCGTCTCTCCACTGAAATCTCCATAAGAAATCGATGTGTGCTTGTTGAGCCATACATGTGTACTGTCAGGAAGGTAAGTGGAGTCTGTGAAATTAGTCGTCTCAAAGTGTGTTTGGCCAGTGAGTAGGGCTGTGTTATGCCGCAGAACTGTCCATGCCAGACCTAGCGTTACTGCTAACATAGCGGCCACTTTGTAGATCCATGCATAGCTTGTGTGCTGGCGCTGCGGTGTATCGATCTGAGATAGGATGCCCTGCCAGACTTGCGCTGAGTCAGACTGGATGTGCTGTAGAAACTCCGCATCGTTCAGCTTGCTATCCGCACTCTTTGTTTGCCATAGCACTTTGGCTTGTTCGTATTGGGTCTGGTTGGTCTCGCTTTTATCGAGCCAATCCTGCCACTCTTGTTGTTCTGAGGGAGTCAGTTCTCCTTTAAGTTGTTTGGCGATCAGTTGCCAATGATGATCCTGCATGGGGTCAATAGTATATGGTTTTCATATATCAGTAACCTGATCAGGAGACTACCCTAGTGAAAAGGTGAAAAAAGAGTCAAGATTTTTATAACCAAGAGCCTAGAAGCAAGATTCAAGACATTGATAAGTAAACTATAGGAATAGCATCGCAAATAATAGAGTGAAAAAACCCATGCTGGTAAGGTTCTTTTTGAGTGTTTTTAGGGCTTTACCCATGTGGTATTCTACCGTTTTGAGGGAGATGTCTAGGTGCTGAGCGATCTCTTGATAGGAGAGCTCGTCTTCTCGACTCATCAGGAAGACTGCTTTGGTCTTGTCTGGTAGAGCGGAGAGAGCTAGTGCTATGCCTTCCTTGAGATCGGATGAGTGTATGGCCATGTCTGCCGTGTGGCTGGAAGCTGGATCAGTTAGATGATCGATCTCTATGGTTTCTTGGTTCATGCCTCGTTTGAAATAGGTGTAGCAGCGGTAGCGTACCGCTTGGACGAGATAGGGTCTGAAACTCCCTTCTATATGGAAGCTGCCTCGTTTGTTCCAGATGGAGATAAATACATCCTGAGTGAGCTCTTCGGAGACTTCTTTGTTTTTGGTCAGGGTATAAGCGCAGCGTATCATAGCAGCAAAGTGCTCGTCAAACAATTGGTTGAGTGCATGGACTTCTCCATTGTTTAATTCGTCAATGAGTTTTGATTCAGCAGCGGTAGGCATGCCGCGAAGATATAAGAAGGTAGTCGCATTGTTGTCCATTGTGACATTAACAGTTGTTTACATTATTTATAATGTAGAATAGAAAGGGGAAGGTGTAACGGGAATGAAGGGACTATTATTTTTCGTAGGAGGGGTATGGTTGTCTTTTGTCGTGTATTGGAGATTTCGAAATGAGTTATGATGGGGGCAATTACAGTGATATAGGATTTGTATCAGGACAAGGAACAATAGCACACATGCAAGTCTACCAGTATGAATGCGAGAGTCACGCAGAACGAGTCTGTTTTCGGTTGAGATAGGAGGATTATGATGGAGTCTTTGAATATAGTCCTGTAGTCAGAGTTGATCGAAGGGATGTAGGTAGTCCATATTTGATTTATCCTAATCCTACCACTGGAGGTGTTGCTTGGCAAGGATTTGTTGGTGGCGTGTTGAATGTGACTGTATTCTCTTTGAGCGGCAATCAAGTTTGTGCAGCATCAGGGACTACTGAAGAGGTGCAGGTTCAGATCAGCCAGTGTCTGCAGTATCAGGTCAACGGAAAGTATATTATGCAGTTTCAAAGTCCTACCGATCGTTACCAAACCTTGTTGATTACGGATTAACTCTGATAATAATGTCGTTAGATGGTTAGTTTACTTACCGGCTCATCTTTTTTTTGATCCCAAAAGCGATCACTATGACTAGGCATCCACCTAAAAAAGAAACCACGAGATTGAGGGTCAATAGCCCCGTATGAACTGTCCCGCTAGCCATGATCGATAAGGGGTCAAAGCCCAGTCTACCCAGCGACTTGATTAGGAAGATACTGCCAAATACCCCAGCGATGCTATTGCCCGTCAGTCCAAAGCCGTAGCGAGGCATCAAGTAGCACAGCGAATGTGCACCGATGATGCCACAGATGATGCTGAGTAGTGAGATAGAGGTCTCTGTCATGGGAGAGTTGGAAAGTAATAAGGTTGAAAGTGACACATGGCAAGCAATGGTGTAGGCAGATACCTGTCAAGGGTAGGTCTCTGATGGCTAATGCTTGTAGACTCCTTTGTGATCAATGTCCATAGTCCATGTCATCGATTTTTCCTCCCAGTAGTTTCTTTTGGACGATGGTGTATACGGCCAATAGGATGATCCCGATGATCATCCAGCCCGCGGCGACTGATAGCCCATAGGCTGAAGTAGTCGTGTTGTAGATGGTGAGCGAGTCATTGAGTGTATTGGTAGAAGGTAGGATCACGGGAAATATAGAGGCCAAAGAGGAAGTAATACCCCCTACGATGATCATCGACGAGCTGCAGAATTTCCACCAGTAGGTAGGAGCGAAGAATTGCCCTACGATCCCTGCCAGATACAGTAGTGGAAATATCAGGAACATAGGGTTGTCAGCGAAGTTGCCAAAGGGGCGTGGGTTGATGACATGCCATACTGCTAATGAGAATATGGTGAGTGCAATCAGTACCCAGGTCAGGCGTGAGACGACGCTTTTGAGTTTCTCGTTGATAGACGAGTTGGTCTTGAGACGTATCCAGTTCGCACCATGTATCGCCAGCGTGACCACAGCAATGATGCCGATGATAATAGTGAACCAGTCGATCACACCAGGGTGTGTACCAGAGGGACTAAAGCTGCTGTTCCATAATGGGAGAAAAAAGTAGTGTGCTTCGTAGGTCGAGACGCCATTCTCTACTCCGCCGAGGTTGACACCACGGACGATATTGCCTAGTCCTACACCGAAGAACAGCGCCATGAGTAGACTCGATATCCCGAAGGATTTGTCCCAGATGCTCTTCCATATCGGGTAGTCGAATTGCCCTCGCAGTTCTAGCCCAATCGCTCGAAAGATAATGAACCATAGTACGAGAATCAGCGGTAAATAAAAACCACTGAAAACCGAGGCATAGAATGTAGGAAATGCCATGAAGAGCAGTCCGCCCCCTGCGACGAGCCACACCTCATTCGAATCCCAAAATAGTCCCGCTGCTTTGGCTATTACTACCTTGTCTTTTTCTTCTTTGGCAAAGAATAGATGTATAATACCCGTCCCGAAATCATACCCATCGAGTATGAAAAAAATTGAAAGAACGATCGCAATGATGATATACCAGAAAATCTCCATGATTAGTGTTTTATAGGTTTAGGACCAGCGTGGATCGCTTTTCCGACGAGGAGTAAAAATAGGAGACCGAGCAGCATATACAGCCCGACAAAACCTAGCAAGGTAAACAGCGTGTTGCCAGAGGATACAGTAGGAGAAATCCCCTCTACGGTTCGTAAGAGTCCGTAGACGAGATAGGGTTGCCTACCTAGTTCTGCAACGTACCACCCAGTGATATTGGCGATATATGGAAAAGGGAATAAGAACATGATCACCCAGAGTAGCGGTGCAAAACTGTAAAGTTTTTTGCGCCATAGAAGAAAGGCGGCTAGTGCCATCACACCTATAAATATAGTACCCAGTCCGACCATCATATGGTAGGAGTAGTAGAGTGCGGGGATATTATCGGGGAGTTCTTCCTTGTCGAACTCCTCCATGCCTTTGATCTCTTTGTCCCACTCTTGATAGGTGAGGAAACTGAGAATATTAGGGACGGCTATTTTGTTATCGAGTTTCTTTTCTACCATATTCGGTTGACCTATGAGAACGATCTCCGCACCACCTTCTTCGGTCTCGAAGATTCCTTCCATAGCAGCAAAGGCTGCGGGTTGATATTTGACGACATTTTTGGCATTCCAGTCGCCAGTAGGGAAGGCAACTAACAGACTTGATGTCAGTCCGAATATGACGCCTGTCTTGAGGAATAGTTTGCCGTATTCTTCTTCTGTTTTACTGAGTAGGTAGAATGCTCCGATACTCGCTACGACGAAGGATGAGGTCACGACAGAGGCCATCTGGTTGTGCAGAAAGGCTGGCAATAGCCAAGGGTTGCTAAACAGTGCAGAGAAGTTTTCAAGAACGAACTTGCCATTGGCGAGCACCTCATAGCCTACGGGGTGTTGCATCCATGCATTGGTCGCAAGGATGAAGTAGCCACTTGCCCAAGATCCTAAGAAGACGAGAAAGCCTGTCAGTAAGTGTAGTTTTTGTCCCATCAGTTTCTCTCCGAAAATGAATAATGCCAAAAAAGAAGATTCTAGGAAGAAGGAGAAAGTTCCTTCCATAGCAAGTGTCTGTCCGATGATGCCTCCAGTCAGCTCGGAGAATTTGGCCCAGTTAGTCCCGAACTGAAACTCCATCGGGATGCCTGTTACGACTCCCATGGTGAAATTGATGGCGAAGATTTTCATAAAGAAGCGTGCTGCGTCGTTGTATTGTTCGGTCTTGGTACGCAGATACTGCCACTTGAAGTAGACGATGATGAGCGATAGCCCCATGGTCAACTGAGGAAATAGGTAGTGAAAAGTGATAGTGAATGCAAATTGCAGCCTATCGTAAAATATCATGTCTTCCATGGGCGGGAGGGTATAGGTGATGATTGGGTGAGGTATTCGTGTGCTGGATTTGGATGTTTTGAGTGTGGTGATTGGGACAAAGTGAATTCGGATTTATTGTGTTTTCTGAAGCTAAATGAGGAGCTTCTAATCGGATATAAAGTTAGCAAATCACGCTTATCTCACCACTTTGTGGACGCTAAGTTTTATCGTTTATTCATGATTTGTATCATCTTATCAATCGTCATTCACTGATGCGATATAGGAGTTGTCCGGGTGTGGCGATAATGAGAAAGAGGGAGGTGGTTTCAAAACAACTTCCCTCTTTTTGGGAATCTTACCGTGCGTTGAAACCGCGCAGTTTGATTTGTGTGAGTTTTCGTTTGGTATCTTGAGGGAAGTCGCCCTTCATCATCCAGTCATAGTAGCCTGATTCTGCACGTAGTACCTCTTCGACGGGGCGATTGCGGTGTTTACCAAAGTTGAACACTTCTACACCGTCATTGTTGAATACAAAACGGCCTGCTAGATCCACCATGTTAGACGCGGTGATGTTGTGAAGACTGTCCATATTATTTTCGACGATACCGAGTTTTTTACCTAGTGCATCTACTACCTCTTGCCCATTGTATCGTTCGACTTGTGCCTTGATGACTGCTGCTGTAGCGAGTGTGTCCGCTTCTGCACCATGTGCGCCTTCTAGCTCTTGATCGCAGTAGAACTTGTAGGCTGCGCTAAGTGTTCGCTTTTCCATCATATGAAAAATCTTTTGCGCATCCACAAACTTTCTGTTTGAGGTGTCAAAATCCACCCCCGCTCGCAAAAACTCTTCGACCAAAAGTGGTATGTCAAATTTGAGGCAATTGAAGCCTCCTAAATCTGCTCCTGCTAGGAATGCTTCGAACTCCTTGGCGACTGATTTGAAAGTTGGTGCATCCTTTACGTCTTTGTCGTAGATGCCGTGTATCAAACTGGACTCTATAGGAATGGGGATTTCAGGATTGATTCTTAGTGTTTTGATGATTTGCTCATTGTCTGGGAGGATCTTGACAATTGATATCTCCAAGATGCGGTCTTGTGAAACGCTGGTGCCCGTTGTCTCCAGATCGAATATGGCCAACGGGTTCTTTAATTTTAAATTCATAATTGCTGTCTGTTGGTTAGCTCAGTAGGTTGTCTGCTAGTTCGGATAAGTTGAGGCCACCGAAGTTGCCAGAGCTCATCATGAGCAGGTCATGATTCTTCCAGTTTTGCTTGTTTAGATAGTTTTTTAGTTCGTCACTATCTGTGAAAACCAAAAGATTTTTCTCGTTGAAAAAGGCTTTGAGTTCATCTGTACTTAAGACTGTGTCTCCTTTTGCTTCCAAAGTAGCTTTGTTGTAATAGACGATGGCCGTGTCCGCATATTTCATCTTGTCTGCGTAGTTGGGGAGATATTCTTTGTTGAGACTGCTAAAGGTGTGGAGCTCAAAACAAGCGGTGAGTTTGCGATCGGGGTGTAATTCGTTGACTGCATGCACAGTCGCTTTTACTTTGGATGGCGCATGCGCGAAATCCGAATAGATGGCAGAGCTGTCGTTGGCCTGGACCAGATTGTTTCTTTTCTCAGCTCCCTCGTAGCTTTGAATCGCTTCATAGAACTGCTGATCGGTCACGCCTAACAAGTCTAGTAGCTTTCTTGCACCTTCTAGGTTTTGCATATTGTGCTTTCCGAATACTTTGAGCGGATGCTCACCGTCCAAAATGAATTGGCCATTTTTGACTTTGTATTTCGGTGTTTTGTATGGAATCGCCCGAACGTCATCTCTTTCTTTGCTACCAATGATCATCGCCATACGATCATCCTCGCAGTACAGTAGTGAGCCAGCTTTAGGAGAGCTGTCTGCGAGTAGTTCGAACTGCTCGATGTAGCTATCTGCTGTAGGGTAGACATTGATATGATCCCATTCTGTACCACTGATGAGTGCGATATGATGATCATATTTTAAGAATTTTGGAGACTGATCTAGTGGAGATGTGAAATATTCATCCCCTTCTATAACGATAATCGGGGCATTGGATAGTTGTATGGTATTGTCTATGCCTTTGATTTTGGCACCTAGGAGGTAGTCACATGGCTTGTTGAGGTAGTTGAGTACATGCACAATCATCCCAGTGATGGTAGTTTTGCCATGGCTGCCAGCGATCACGATGCGCTGTTTGTGTTCGCTTTGTGATCTGATAAACTCAGGGTAGGATAGTATGGTGAGTCCCAAATCCTGTGCTTTTTTGAGTTCAGGATTGTCTGTTTTGGCATGCATGCCGACGATGACAGTATCCAGGTCTTTGTGGATGTTGGCTTCATCCCATCCTTCAGCAGGTAGGAGGTCGTTTTGTTGAAGATTAGATAGCGCAGGGTCATAGATTTTGTCATCTGATCCTGTGACTTTCGCACCTGATTTTTTCAAGGCTATGCCTAGGCTGCTCATGACTGCTCCGCCAATCGCGATAATGTGTATGTTGTTGAAGTTACTGTTCATGCTACTAATTCTGTGATATCCAAAAATAAGACAAATACTGAGGCGTACAAATATAAGTTTCGATTCAGTTTAGATGTCCGAGTAGATATTGATGATGAGGTAAAATTACGGCGTTAAGGTGGATAAATTGTTATTAATCGTCATAGTAAGTCAAAGATATCTAGCAAGCATTTGTGTAGGTTTGCCCGTCATAAATTAAAGGTGAAATCTCATTCGATGGATACAAAAGGGTCAGAGGCTGCAACAGGGAATAGAAGCAATACAGGTCGTGGTGCTAAGCGTACAAAAAATGGAATCCATGAACTATCGGTTCAGTTAGGGAAGGTGCCACCACAGGCTGTTGACTTAGAGGAGACGGTACTGGGTGCGCTCATGCTGGAGAAGGATGCGCTGACGGCAGTTATTGATATTCTCAAGCCTGAGAGTTTCTACAAAGAGGCGCATACACATATCTATGAAGCCATCGTGCAGCTGTTTAATAAGTCTGAGCCTGTAGATCTGATGACAGTCACGGCACAGCTCCGAAAAAACGGAACTTTGGAGATCGCAGGGGGAGCCTATCAATTGGCCGAACTCACTACTAGAGTCAACTCTGCTGCGAATATCGAATATCATGCTCGTATCATTACCGAGCAATCCATCAAACGTGAGCTAATTCGGATTTCTTCTCAAATCCAGACGGATGCTTTCGAGGATACACAGGATGTATTTGAGCTGCTGGATAAGACTGAGCAGTCCTTATTTGAGATTTCAGAATCCCATATCAAAAAGAACTATGCGGGTATGCAACAGTTGATGCATGATGCGATCCTCGAGATCGAAGCGCGAAAGGATCAGAAGGATGGACTCACGGGAGTACCGACAGGAATGTCTGATCTAGATCGTGTTACGGCTGGGTGGCAGCCTTCGGATTTGGTGATTATCGCAGCACGTCCTGGTATGGGTAAGACCGCATTTGTGGTGTCGTGTATGCGAAATGCTGCTGTGGATTTTGGTGAAGCTGTAGCGATATTCTCACTGGAGATGTCGGCAATTCAGCTCGTCAATCGTCTCATCTCTGCTGAGGCAGAACTCGAAAGTGATAAAATTAAGAAAGGAAATCTCGCCGATCATGAGTGGGAGCAACTCGTTCATAAAACAGCTAAACTGACCGAGGCACCTATATTTATCGATGATACACCGGGGCTTAGTATATTGGAGTTGAGGGCAAAATGTAGAAGGTTAAAAGCCCAGCATGATATCAAACTCGTGGTGATTGACTATTTGCAGTTGATGTCTGGTGATACCTCCAAGAGTGGTGGTGGCGGAGGTAACCGTGAACAGGAGATAGCATCTATTTCTAGGGCACTCAAAGGGATAGCTAAAGAATTGAATGTACCTGTGCTTGCCCTCTCTCAGCTGAGTAGAGCGGTGGAGACTAGAGGAGGAGATAAACGTCCAATGCTGTCGGATTTGAGGGAATCTGGATCTATCGAGCAGGATGCCGATATGGTGATGTTCCTGTACCGTCCGGAGTACTACGATATTACTGAGGATGAGGATGGATTACCTACCGCAGGCACGGGAGAGGTTATCATCGCCAAACACAGAAATGGTTCACTAGAGAATGTAAAACTGAAATTTATCGGTCGTTTTACCAAGTTTGCCAACCTTGATGGTAATCTGATGGGAGGAGACTATGGCGGAGGATTTCCTTCGGATGGAGCTGCCAGTTTTGACTCATCACCGAGCACCATGACTTTTCAGTCCAAGGCCAACGATGATGAGTCTTCTGATGATTCCGCTCCTTTCTAATTGCCTCTAGCAAATCGAGATTGTTTCTCGAAAGGGTTAAAGGTTAGTACGTTTTTTTGACATCCAAGAAAGCTAAGGAATAGTATATAGACCAAGAAGCTAAGGATGAATTTGATGGATTTTTTTACTGATTTCATAAGAAATATTATTGCTGATTGATCTGTACTTGCACATCTCGTGCCAATCTGTACACGCAGTAATTTCTTTCTTTCAATGCTGCCATCAGTCCTGTTATGAACTGATGGCTCAAAGTTAAAGCAACTTAGGCGAACTCACCAGCCTTGACTTGTGGATATATTTCTGCGTAGGTCATGATCTTATCTTCACTGACCCTACGATAGACATGGTGGCGTTTGATTTTATTGGCTGATTTAATGCCTGTAGCTCCCATGAACTCCACGAAACTGTGAACAGTTTCGTTATGAAATTTGGCGACTCGATTGATCTTGTCAGGTACGTCAAGCCCTTGGATGAGGTCTTTCTTTTGTGTGGCAATACCCGTTGGGCAATTGTTGCTGTGGCATTCTAGTGCTTGGATGCAGCCTAGTGAGAGCATCATGCCACGAGCACTGTAGCAGGCATCTGCGCCCAATGCAAAGAGCCTGAACATGTGGAAACCCGTTAGGATCTTTCCAGAGGCAAAGAGTTTGATGTCCTTTCGTAGGCCATATCCGCGGAGTGTGTCGTTTACGAAAGCTAGTCCGTCTTTGAGTGGCATACCGATGCTGTTGGAGAATTCTAGTGGTGCAGCACCCGTTCCTCCTTCTCCACCATCTACGGTGATAAAGTCAGGCTTGACACCTGTCTGCTGCATCGCGATACAGAGGTCAATGAATTCCAGTTTGTTTCCAATGCATAGTTTGAAACCTATCGGTTTTCCATCAGCGAGTTCTCTTAATTGTTTGATGAATTCCATCATCTCTAACGGGGTGGAGTAAGATTTGTGTCCTGGAGGAGAGTCTACACGTGTGTGAACTTCCACGCCACGTATCGCAGCGATTTCAGGCGTGTTTTTTTCTGCGGGGAGTATACCTCCGTGTCCTGGTTTTGCACCTTGAGAGACTTTTAATTCTATCATCTTGACAGATGCTAGGGCTGCTTTTTCCTTGTATAGTTCTGGGCTGAACGTACCGTCGGCGTTTCTACACCCGAAATAACCCGTCCCAATTTGCCATATCAAATCACCTCCATGTTTGAGATGGTGAGGGCTAATGCTACCTTCTCCCGTATTGTGAGCAAAGCCGCCTTTCTGTGCACCGCCATTGAGTGCCAAAATGGCTCTGTTACTTAGCGAGCCAAAGCTCATCGCTGATACATTGAATATACTGGCACTATAGGGTTGTGTGCAGTCAGGTCCACCGACTAGAGTACGAGGGTGTGGATCTAAATCTTTGTGATCCAAAGGCATGATGGAGTGGTTGGCCCATTCGTACCCGACGCTATAGACATCTAGTTTAGTTCCAAAAGGATTGGTGGATAATGCGCCTTTGGCGCGCTGGTAGACTATGGATCTGTACATACGGTTGATTGGAGTGCCGTCAGTCTCAGATTCAATAAAGTATTGATAGATTTTTGGACGCAAATCCTCCATGATATATCGTGCAACTCCGAGTACAGGGAAGTTTCTTCGTAGTGTGTGTTTCTTTTGGAATAAATCGGAAATGCCAAGTAGAATAACCGGTAGGACGAGAACCAGTATCCAAAGTGTATTGATGTAGTAGTAAGCGCCAATACCTATGGCGACTAAAGTTAGGAATGATACTGCGATGAATTTATTTCTCATGGTGTCTAGCAATAAGGTTTGATGTCTCTCAAATTAGTATAAAATTACCTCACTACGTAATTTCATTAAAATTGGGAGAGAAATAATATTTTTATCAAAATGAATGCAACCCTTCTTTTAATTGGTAGTCATTGGTGTAGAATTTCGAAACTTTTTGGAGCAAGTAACTAATCATAAGGATATCCATTTTGAACTGGTGGAGGCAGTAAGACGGCAAGATCGAACGGCGCAGTTCGAGCTATACCAGCTATATGCTAAGGCCATGTTGAATACGAGCTACAGGATCGTCTATGATCAGATGGAGGCTGAGGATGTGGTGCAAGAGGCTTTTGTCAAGGCATTTGGTAGCATAGATCAGTTTCGGGGAGATGCCTCATTTGGTTCTTGGTTGAAACGCATAGTCGTCAACGGGGCACTGAATGTACTAAAACGGCGAAAGGAACTCATGGATATCAATGATCAAAATGAGGAGGAATGGATCGAAGATCCTGTGAGTTACGATACGTTGGAAGTGAATCAGGTCAAAGCAGCTGTAGCGGAGTTGCCAGATGGGTTTCGTATTGTGTTTACACTCTATATGTTCGAGGGATATGATCACAAAGAAGTAGCATCGATTCTGAATATTACTGAGTCTACGAGTAAATCGCAGTTGAATCGTGCAAAAGTTAAGCTGCGTGAATTGCTCAAAAACATGTATAACTATGAAAGATAAGCTAGAAGATTTTATTCGAGAGCAACGCGACGAGTTTGATGACTTGGAGCCGAGTGAGGCTTTATGGAGAGGGATAGCGGGTAAGCTGGATGGTTCTGAGACTAAGTCAAAGCAGTCTGATCGCTATATGTGGCTTTGGAAAGTCGCAGCGGTGGTATTCGTCTGTCTGAGCATAGGGTTGCTGTCTGAACGTTATTGGACAAGTGGTGTTTCAGAGGAGATAGTAGCGGTGGAAGAGGAACCGTCTGAGGATATTGAGCGTGTCGAGCGTTACTATTCACAACTCATCGCTGAGCGCCGAGCAGAAATAATAATAGTCATGAAGCAGACTGATATAGTCGATGATCAATTGCTGCATGATTTGGATGATTTGGATCAGATGTACCAAGAACTGAAAATGGATCTGGCACAGAATCAGAATAATGAAAAAGTGATCAATGCGATGATTCGCAACCTTCAGCTGAGAGTCGAAATTCTAAATAAGCAATTGAAGATTTTGGATCAATTAATCAAATACGAAGAAAATGAAGCAATTAATATATAATACATTTTTTGGTCTATTACTCACTGTAATAGTGCTGCCAGTGATGGCCAAAAGTAATGTTGAGAAAAAGAAAAGTGTACACAAAGTGTATGAGGTCAAGTCATTTGTGCAACTCAAGATCGAGAACAGTTTTGGTAGAGTTCATATCAATACGACCGAGGGACAAGAGATCGATGTATTGGTAGAGGTGATTGCTAGACGCAAGACAGACGAACGTGCGATGGAACTCCTCGATAGGATCAACGTGGACATCTCCGAGAGTGGTAGCGTTATAGCGTTCAAAACAGATATAGAAGGGAATATTAACAATCGAAACAATGAGGATTTTGAAATAAATTATACAGTGAGTATGCCTAAGGTGAACCCTCTCGATCTTAAAAATAGTTTTGGTGATGCATATCTGGCGAATCTCGATGGTGATGCGAAATTGCGTATCTCTTATGGTAATATCAAAGCTGAGCGACTCAATGGTGAAAGTGATATAAAAGTGTCATTTGGAGAAGGGGATTTTGAATATGTCAAAACAGGTAATATAGAGGTAAAGTATTCAGAAGTAAATTTCGAACAATTAGGGATTGTGAAATTTGAGCAGGGGTTTAGTGAGGTGGGAATAGGCCGTGTGAAGACGATGGATTTGGTGAGTAAGTATGGTCAGCTCGAGATCGATCAAGTAGATGGTATTAAGGGCTATATAGGGTATTCTGATCTGCGAGTGGGTTATTTAGGGGTAGAATTGGATATGGAGGCCGCTTATGTGCCAAGTTTCCAAATAGAAAAGATTGCTAAGAGCTTCAAGAAAGTAAATGTACAGAGTAAATTTAGTAGTATAGAACTGGAGTTCGATGAGGGAGCTAATGGTAGTTTTGAGGCTTTCGTCAAGTATGGAGATATAGACTATTCCAACACACTGATTTCTCTCAATTATAGAAATAACTCAGATAATAAGGCTGAGTATCGTGGTAAAATAGGGAATGGAAAAGGGGGAGTGGTGACGCTATCCAATAGCTATGGAAATATAGAAGTAGACTAAGGAGGGACTAATAATGTCCGCTAAGTTCGAACTCATGCTCAGCAGAGTCGAGTAGTTTTCCTTCGTCACACTTCAATACACGAGCAGGATGGTCTTCGATGAATTTGTGATTGTGAGTAGCCATGAGGACAGAGGTTCCACTTCGGTTTATTTCCTTGAATAGACCGAATATACCGCTAGATACTTCTGGGTCTAGGTTTCCGGTAGGCTCATCCGCAAATAGGATCAAGGGTTCGTTGATCAGGGCTCTGGCGATTACTACCCGTTGTTGTTCTCCTCCTGATAGCTGGTGAGGCATTTTTTCTGCCGCAGCACCGAGACCGACCCGCATCAAAACTTCAGCCAGCCTACCTTTCATTTTTGTTCTGTCTTTCCATCCAGTGGCCCTCATGACGAAAGTCAGATTCTCAGTAACTGTACGATCTGGAAACAACTGGAAGTCCTGGAAGATAATGCCGATTTTTCGACGGAGATAGGGGATGTTTTTACTCTTGATTTTGGTCAAGTCATACCCTGCTACTTCGATGGCTCCTTTGTGGAAAGCAAGGTCAGCATACAGGGTTTTGAGTAGAGATGACTTACCACTGCCTGTTCGTCCGATTAGGTACACAAATTCCCCTTTTTCTATTTTGAAACTAATGTCGCTGAGCACGGTGTGGCTTTCTTGATAAATGTCGGTTTCACTGACTTCTACAACTGGGCGACTATTGAGTTCCATGCATTAGATATTTAAAGGTTGAATCTTTCCGAAGGGGAGGTGTTCGATGATTTTCTGTAATTCGTTTTCCTTACCTTCTAGTCCGTATTTCTCTAATTTTTTGAGTGGACGATCTGCACGAAAATAGGCAATTAGTACAAAATCATCATCTCTCAGTTGGATATAATCTGGGATTTTTGCTTTGCCTTTGATTTTGATGATGTGCATTTCAGAAGGAAGGGGTGTAATCTGAAAGAAAAGAAAAATGGCAAACCAACATCGCACCGCTACGACTATCTACCCTTGCTGCCTTCCGGCCCTGGGGGAGTTCGACAGGAGCTGGTCGTATCGATTTGCCGCTGCAAAACTAGTCGAGTTTTTTCAGTTTACTAATATTCTAGAGAAAAAATATAAAATAGTACCAAGACTGGAAACCTATTCGTTGGAGAAATGTCTTTACCCTGATTTTATCCAAAAAAATCTATCTAATGAAAAATTATTATCCCGTAGCAACGCTTGCTCTTTTAGTCTTTTTATCTTTTCCTGTTTTTGCTTTTCAGCAAATCACAACTGATACAGTAGCGGTAGAAGAACCTCTGCCTGATGCCGTGGTGGTATCTGTGGACACTTTGAACCGAGACTCGAGCAAGCAGGACGCTATAGTAGTCAAGTACTATCAAGCAGTGGATCCTCAGCCTCAGCCAGTAAGTGAACCCGAACCACAACCTGCAAAACCAAAAGAGAAAAAACATAGTGATATCAGAACCATATCTGGATCAGGACATCATGGAGGTGGATATGGAGCATTGGGGATCAAAATATCTTCGTTCAACGACGAGTCACTCACCATGGCAGGTGCTCGCGGAGCTTGGGTGATCAATCGTGCGTTGGCATTCGGAGTGGATCTTTGGGGAGTGATTCCGACCAATGAATATGATGATCTGCCTAGTATGGCTATGGATGATCTGTCTTTGTTAGGTGGTTATGGAGGTTTTCTCTTAGAACCGATTCTGTTCTCTAATCAGGTCATTCATTTGACATTTCCTGTGTCAGCGGGAGCAGGTTGGCTCGGGTATGTGCCTAGTGTCTATGGTGGAGAGAGTTCAGAGATTGTCGATCAGGATGTGTTTTGGTATGTAGAGCCTGGAGCTGCTGTGGAGTTAAACTTGGCCAGATGTTTTAGACTCAATTTTGCAGTATCCAAGCGTTTTACGCAGGACTTGAGATTGATAGGTACTGCCAATGATGAGTTCGACGAGTTGAATTATACTTTGACTATGAAAATCGGGCGGTTTTAACCGCTTCGTTCGCGCGACCTTTCGTCAATAGAAAAAAATAGAATGGTTATCTACCCTCATCAGTATAGAAATTCTGAAAGAATAGATAACCATTTTTTTTATTACCCCCAAAGTGGAGAAGGGTAGTAGCCTTCTTTGACATACTGTTGGATGGATGATGCAGCAAAATCTTTATCCTCTTTGTAGGTCACACCAAACCATTTGGCTGATGAGTGCAGTACGGACACTTCTATCATTCCTTTTTTGATCATCTGATCGATGACAGTAGGAATCTGAAACTCATCTTTGGTGAGGTTATTGGTCTCATGCAGGAAGGTCTCAAATTGGGTTTTCATTTCTTCAAATAGATTGTTTTGAAATCCCCAGAAGTTCATAGAAGCCAAGCCTTCGGTGATTTCGAATTCTGAACCGTCCTCAGCTTGCGCGACTATTTTTCCGTCTTTTTCATGTATCCCATGGGTTTCTTTGATTGAGGCCAGTTTGCCTTCTTGGTCACTGATGGAGATGCCACGCGATACTGTGCCATTAAGCGATAGCGTGTTGTGTAGGTCATAACCTACCATGCTGTACTGTTGATTTTCTTGATGAGTCTGGAGGAACTCAGCCATGGTTTTGAAAGCATCTGCACCATAGTAGTCGTCCGCATTGATCATCGCAAAATTCCCTTTGATATAATCACCAGCACTCATGATCGCATGTGCAGTTCCCCATGGTTTGGTACGGGCAGATTGCACATGGTGTGGAATCATGTCCATGTATAAGTCCTGATAGGCATAGGAAATACGTGTTTGGAGATCGGGTATGTTTTCTATCAAGTTCATGGTTTCTTGTTCCACATCCTTGTTGATGACCAGTACGACTTGGTCAAACCCATTGTTGAGGGCGTCATAGATGCTATACTCCATGATCGTCTCTCCACTTGGCCCCATAGGGGTGACTTGCTTAGCTCCGCCAAATCTACTGCCTCTACCGGCAGCCAGTATCAATAGTGTAGGTTTCATGTATTAGTAGTGTGTTAGAGTTTGAGTAGGCAAGTATAGTGTGTTTGGGAATAAAGAGAAATTGATCGTTAGTATAAGGTAGAGTGTCTGTCATTAGCCTTACTTCCAAAACCTAAATGAGAGAGCCGTGAGAATAGGTCTAATTTTTGTTACTTTGCTGGGATAAAAACTACAGGATATGCGTTTACTGATTTCGACTGGAATAGTGTTGCTGCTCTTAATGTCAATGGAGGCGAAAGCCCAAACGTCACGTGATTCAGAGGATAACTCTAGGTCATCGTCCGAGGCTCAGTTCTCTAACCGAAAGAAGGCTTCCAAAAAAGCTTTTAGGAGAAGAGAGGATCAAGCACTCGAAGAGTACGAGGAGCTGATGAAGAAGAACAGAAAGAAGTATAAGAAACAAGCCAAAGAAATGGAGAAGCCTCAGTATTCTGACCCTTCTTACTTTGGGCATAAAAGACCACCCAAAAAGCGGCCTATCGGAAAAAGAAAAATGTGCAAGGAATGTGGGATCGTCCATTGATTACAGATAGTAAACAGTTATGCAAATAGGTAAATCAATCCTCGTATCTGGCAAAGTTCAGGGGGTGTTTTTTAGAGCTTCCACTTTAGAAGTCGCAATCTCTCTAGGTATTAGGGGGTGGGTTAAAAACCTGGCTGATGGTCGTGTAGAGATCGAGGCACATGGGGAAGACTCTTCAATAGAGCAGTTGGTTGCGTGGTGTGATACGGGATCCGACTTGGCAGAAGTAAACGAAGTATTGACCAAACAGATTGCCTATGATCCTTCTTACAACGGTTTTGAGATTATATACTGAGGTTTAAGAAGCCTTCTTTAGTTTCTTCTGATAAACCACTACTTTTTTCACGCCTTTTCTCGTCAATATTTTGATTTCAAAGTGATCATTGATGATTGCCTTAATGGCGTTTCTAACAAAGGTTAGATTTCTACTGCCATCATTGAATACGGTCAGTTGTAGTATAGCTTTGACGAATGAGGGGTTATAGGTTAAATCATCTATCCAGCTTAGTAGCGTCTCTGTCCACTCGGTAGCATATTTCTCTTCCTGACTAGTTCCATCCCAGATAATCTCCAATTGGTTGTCACAGTTCTTGTATCTATAGGTGACACAGAGGTTGTCGTAGATTCCTTTGATTTCTGTCGTGTTGTGATAGTTGTAGTCGATGATCTTTTGGAAAGTGTCGTCTACTAATCCTAGAGGGTTGAACAGTGCCCCATACTTCTCGATAGTTTTCTTGATGATCAAGTTCGCCAACTCGTCAAAGTGCACTTCTTGAGCAGCTTTTAGAATGACATTCTTATCTTTTTCGAAGCTTTGTTGGAGGAGTTCGTCTGTTATGATGTAATACACTTTTTGATCAACTGTTTAGCGTCCCAAAAATACACATACCCTAGACGAATTAAAAGTTAAGTACTTGTTAATTGTTAGTTATAGAATGTTAACAAGTACTTAATCTAGTGGTTGCGTTTTATCAGGTTAGTGTCTGTAAAATTGCGGTCAAGTGTGATTAGGGCTTAAATGTGATCAATCAGCGAAAGAGAAAGTGCTAAATTGCGGACAATTAAACTATTTACAACTATTCAAAAATTATGAGGAAAACACTTTTACTACTTTTATGTTTATCGTCCATGACAGCTTGGGCTCAAACAGGGGGCATTAAGGGCCAGATGATAGACAAGGAATCAGGCGAAGCATTGATAGGTGCTACGGTCACGATTCAAGGTACCAGTATTGGTGCTGTAGCAGATGTTGAAGGGAACTACGTTCTAAACAATTTAGATTACGGTACTTACACTTTGCTGTTCAACTTTGTGGGGTATACAGAGCAGACGAAAACGATTGAGCTGAACAGTTCATCATTGACAATCGATCCAGTAGAACTTAAATCTTCTTCTGTTGGATTGGAAGAAGTAATGGTTCTTGCTTCCGTTGCAGAAGATAGGAAAACTCCTGTTGCTGTTTCAGTAGTAAAGAAGGATGTAATCATGGAACGAGCTAGTAATCAGGAGTTTCCTGAATTACTAAAAGCAACACCAGGTGTATATGCTACCAAACAAGGTGGTGGATACGGTGATTCTAGAATTAGCCTTAGAGGCTTCAATTCGGAAAATGTTGCTGTCTTGATCAACGGTGTTCCTGTCAATGATATGGAAAGCGGTCAAGTATATTGGTCTAACTGGGCTGGATTGACTGAGGTGACTAGTTTAATGCAGGTTCAAAGAGGATTAGGAGCATCTAAGGTAGCAGTGCCTTCTATTGGTGGAACAATCAATATTTTGACTCAAAGCACAGATAGCCAAAAAGGAGGTAGTGTTTATTATGGTATAGGTAATGACAACTATCAAAAAGCATCTGTTTATGTGTCTACTGGTTTATTAGAAAATGGCTGGGCTGTTTCTTTGTCTGGCTCTAAGACTACTGGCGATGGTTATGTTAACGGGACAGAATTTGAAGGGTATAGCTATTTCTTTAACGTGTCTAAAGTTATCAATGACAAACATTCATTGTCTTTAACAGGCTTTGGTGCTCCACAGCGTCATGGCCAAAGACAGACGAGTCATGACCTAGCGACATACAAGGATAAAGGGATTAAGTACAATAGTGACTGGGGGTATTTAGACGGTCAAGTATTACATGCTGAAGATAATTTTTATCACAAACCTCAGTTCTCTCTTAATCATTACTGGACGATCAACAGTACTACTGACTTATCTACTGCAGTATATGTATCTACTGGAACTGGTGGTGGCGGTGGAACTGCTGGCGCATCTATGGCTAAAACATCTGATGGGCTGTATGATTTCGAAGCTGTTCGTGATGCTAACGTAGAGAACAATGCTACAGGTACAGGGGCACTATCTTATCTGAGAGCTTCTAGAAATGATCATAGATGGTATGGCGTGCTTAGCACTTTGAATAATCAGTTAACGAGTAATTTGACTGTTCAAGGAGGTATAGACCTTAGGTATTACAAAGGGATTCACTTCTCCGAAGTGACGAACTTATTGGGAGCAGACTATGCTTTAGATGATAATGATATCAATAATCCAAATAGAAGATTGGGTGTTGGAGATAAAAGAGATTACTACAATGATGGTATTGTTTTGTGGGAGGGTGTTTTCGCACAAGCGGAGTATTCATTAGACAAATTGACGGCATTTGCTTCTGGAGCTGTATCTAATACGAGCTATCAGAGAATCGACTATTTTCAATATGCACCAGGAGATCAAGAAACTTCATTTCAGAACTTTTTGGGATACCAAATCAAAGGTGGGGCGAACTATAACTTGAACAAAAATCACAATGTGTTTTTAAACGGGGGGTATTTCACTAAGGCACCAGTTTTTGATGCAGTCTTTCAAGATTTTAAGAATGTCATAAATGAAGATGCTGAAATGCAAAAAATTGTGAGTGTTGAGGTAGGGTATGGTTATAGATCTCAAAAATTGAGTGCTAACCTTAATGTCTACTGGACGAATTGGAGAGATAGAACATTGATTGAATCAGTGAGTGATACCACATTTGCTAACCTCCAAGGTGTTAATGCAATTCACCAAGGAATCGAGTTAGATTTTTCATATAAGCCATTTAGTCGTTTGACTTTGACGGGTATGGTTTCATTGGGAGACTGGACTTGGGAGAACGATTTGAAAGATATAGTAATCTATGATGAAGATAGAAATCCAGTAGGAGACCCACTCAATCTTTATATCTCAGGGTTGAAAGTTGGAAACGCAGCGCAAACAACTGCAGCTATAGGTGCTAGGTTCGAAATATTGAAAGGATTTACTGTTGGTGGATTGTTGAACTATTATGGTGACAACTATGCTGACTATGATCCTAACGATATTCAGGATATATCAAGCAAAGTACAATCACCGACTGTTCCAGAGTATTTTAACCTTGATCTGAACACGAACTATACTTTTAGCATGGGGAACCTTGAGACTGTTTTGTACGGAAACGTCAATAATGCTTTGGATGCCGAGTACATCACGGATTGGACTGGATATGGTATCTATATGGGTACAGGTAGACAGTGGACCATCGGAATGAGAGTTAATTTTTAATATTAAAGACGAGAAGAGATGAAGTTTTTAAATAAAGTATACGTAGTAATTCTTGCCTCAGTCTTAGCATTCAGCTGTGACCCGCTTGAAGATGCATATAACGAAATAGAGGAGATAGAAGCATTAGAAGGAAGTGATGAATCGTTTGATTACCAGATGGTAAGTGAAGATTACGGAACGATAGCTAGTACGATTAGAAGCAAATCTGGAGTTACTGAGGAGGATTCAGTTGCAGCTGATTTTATTGAAGACAATGAGGCTTTTAGTACGACTTATGAAGCGAAGAATTATTTGCCGTCATTTGTGGATGACAATTTTGGCCAGTTTGAGAAAGGAACGGCAGTAAAGGTTAATTATAGCTTTTTTGCAGGAGACCTTCCTGACTACAGTGTTTATTTAGATGCGGATAATTATAGAGTGTCTTCAGATGATTATAAAGCCTATAGCTCCGAAGCGGGCGTCAATGGTTTTTTTGACAACTCTGTAGATACTGATGCATATATGTTGGAATTTGTAACTAGTAAAGTGCAAGACCCATCTTCTGGAGATGTTGTGAGTGCTACTTACAATTATGTAGATGTACTTTATAGTGACCTGACTGGAGAAGTTGTTTTCGAAGAGGCGTTTGAAGAAGAAGTAGATGGCTTGGGTGCTTTTACAGCAGTGAGTGTAACAGGTGATCAAGGCTGGGCATGGGATGCCTATGGCGGAGCAACATGGGCTAAAATGTCTGGGTATGCAGGTGGATCTAATGCCAACGAAGATTGGTTGGTGTCAGAAGCAATCGATATGTCAGATGCTGAAGGTGACGTGTCTTTGAAACTTACACATATCTTGAACTATTTGTCTGATGAAACATGGGGTGAAGAGCTTGATATTAAGTTTTCTACCGATTACAGTGGTGATGTCGCTACTGCTACATGGACTAGTTTGGAGTTTGACCAATACCCTGAAGGGAATAGCTGGACTGAGGTAGATGCTGTAGCAGATATTCCAGATGTCCAAGGTGAGGATGAGTTATACATTGCTTTTTATTACACCTCTACGGCTAGTGCTTCTACTACGTGGGAGGTAGTTAGTATCGAGGTAGAAGTAGGAGCTGCTCCAGAGATCAAAGCGATCAATGGATTCTACAGTTACAATGGTTCGGCTTGGTCTTCTATGGAAGATGAAGTGCACTATTTCGGTAGCTATGATTATGCTGCGATGGGAGCGCCAGGTCAGTATAACAACTTTAGCGCTAGTGAACCTTCATACAACTATGTGCCTCAGTATCTATCTCAGAATATAGCGTATGCTCAAGAAGGAGATCAGTACGATGTAGTATTCTATTATTATGATGGAACGGGTAAGACTTTAGCTGAGACTTATACTTACACTGATGGTGTATGGACTGGTACTTTTTATACTGAAATGGTTGAACAGTATGTACATAATGGTACGTCATTCGTGTTTGATCCTTCTGTTGCTTTTACCATGTCTACTGCTGATTACCAGATCATCGTGGATGAAGTCAAAAAGACTAAGCCAGATTTGCTTGATAGCTATGGTACTGCAGAGTTCTATTATGGAGCAGGAGCTTACTACGAAAACTTTGATTTAGGCTATACGAGTAGAGCTAGTGGAGATTACATGCAAGATGAGTTTGTAGGCTTGTCTGCTAGTGAGACTTCTGCGCTGATGATTCAGAGAATGGGCGAAGGAATAGAAGTACTTTTGGAAGTGAAGTATTCTGATGCACAACCTGTTGCTGGAGTAGATGTACTTTACTCTGTCAAGTGTGATTCATATGACGGTACAGATGCTACTTGGCTTACTGTCTTCCAATTGACAGCAGTAGGTGAATTTGAGTTAGTAGAAGGACCTACTAAGCAGTAATACATTAAGATATAATAAATTGAAAGACTGCCCAGCCATGGGCAGTCTTTCTTATTTCAGACCCAATGAAAAAAATCACAACATTAGCAATCCTGTTTTGCGCCTTGGTTCAAGTCGCTTGGGGACAAATTCCGACTGATTACTACACTGGTACAGATGGGTTGACTGGAGAAGAATTGAAGCTGCAGCTACACCGGATCATCAGAGGGCATACCGTCAAGACCTACACAGATTTTAGGGATACGATCCTTCCGGATTTGGATGAAGATCCTGACAATTCTGACAATATCATTTTGTTCTACAAGAACAACTCGATCCCGAAAAGCAACTTCGCGTCTAACAACCAACCTGATTTTTGGAACAGGGAGCATACCTGGCCCAAATCCCACGGGTTTCCTGACGAAGCAGATACTGCGTACACCGATGTGCACAACCTGAGACCTTCGGACGCTACAGTGAATACCTCCAAAAGCAACAAGGACTTTAGCAACGTCGAGCATACAGACGAAAATGCAGAAGGAGAAGCGCCGGATACTTACACCGATTCGGACTTTTGGGAGCCACGCGACGAGATCAAAGGCGATGTGGCACGTATCCTGTTTTATATGGCGACTCGCTACGAGAGTGATGTCTTGGATCTAGAGTTGGTCGATAGAGCGAGTGGATCGTCAGATCCTGAGCTGGGTGTGCTCTATACCCTCATTCGATGGCACGAAGCTGACCCTGTCGATACCTACGAGCAGGAGAGACACGAAGGTGCCTATGGCTATCAAGAGAACAGAAACCCATTTGTGGATCACCCAGAGTGGGTAGCAGCTATATTCGGCTCGGCCACCGATCCTAACCTGATCGTGGACCAAAACAATTTCAACCCTGACTTTGGCAAAGTGGCTCTCGGGTCTTCTTTGGTTCAGTCCTATACGCTGAAGGCATACAATCTCACGGGAGATGTCAGCGTAGCAGTAGCAGCGCCATTCTCTTTGTCATCCAATGGGACAGATTATGCACAGACACTGACACTGGTATCTGATGGAGAGAGTGAGCAGTCGTTTAACGTTTCGGTCAAATACGAACCGGGCAGTGAAGACGAAGAGGCCAGTGCCACGGTGACACATACCACGGATGGCGATACCTATTCGTTTGAGGTGACTGGATCGGAAGGCACACAGGAGTTGATCTCCATCGCTGAGGCGCGTCAAAAAGACGAAGGTGAAATCGTCTATGTGACGGGTATCGTGATCAGTGCTGGAACCAATAGCGCCGACAACAAATTCATCTATGATGGTACGGCTGGTTTGGTCGTCAGGAGTTTTGATGCGGGTAACGAATCGGAAAACTTGGTGCTAGGTGACGAAGTGACGGTGAGCGGTCCACTGACTGATTACAATTCACTCTTAGAGATAGACGGTAGCCCCATTGTGATTGATGTTTTGAATCAAAACGTGGATTTGCCGACTTATCAGGAGGTGACCATCGCTGAGATCGGAGAGGCGTATGAATCAGAACCTGTCATCATTCGCAATGTCACATTTGATGAAGCGGGGGACGAGTTTGCCTATGGCAATTTTACGATCTCTGATGACACGGGTAGCTTGATATTCCGAATCGGCAATGACCTTCATCCTTTGGTGGGGGAGACGATCCCATCGGGTAGCTATGATATTCAGGGCTTCATAGGGCAGTACTTTTCGGACTACCAGCTTTTCGTCAACGGCGTGGATGATCTGATCAAAGTAGCCGAACCAGAAGTGCCTTTTGAATCCATCGCCGAAGTGAGGCTCAAATCGGAGGGGCAGTCTGCCAAAATAAAAGGAATCGTGATCGGTGGTGAAAACAACAGCGAGCACAACCGTGTCGTCTACGATGGCACAGCAGGACTAGTCGTGAGGAGCCTCACGGGTGACCTGTCCGCTCCGCTGACGGTAGGGGATAGCGTAGTGGTGCAAGGCGAGGCGTTGGATTACAACGGACTCTTCGAGCTCGAAGGAAACGATGTGAGCATCACCGTACTCAATACCGACAACACCCTGCCCGACCCGCAGGAGATATCTATCGCCGAGATAGGTGAGGACTATGAGTCCGAACTGATCCATCTCAGCGGTGTGTCTATCGCAGAGTCAGGTGATTTTGGCCAAGGGGAGTACACCCTGATAGATGGCGATCTACAGATCACTTTCAAAATAGGAACCACGACCCATGACCTAGTCGGGACAGCCATCCCTGCGGGGACCTTTGACCTGACAGGCTATGTAGGGGAGAGCTCGGACGGATATGAAGTCTATGCACGGACTGCCGCAGACATCTCCAATGTGAGCGCCGTACTCGGGGCGACTGCCAGCATAGATGACCAGATGCGTATCTACCCAAACCCCGCAGCAGACATGGTGACGATAACCCTGCCGGCGGATTATGCAGAAGACTACTATCAACTGAACCTGTACCAGATGTCTGGTCAGCTGATCTACAGCCGATTCTATCACAGCCAAACGATCGAAGTAGATGTGAGCGAGGTGCACGCAGGTGTATATTGGCTACAGGCCAAATCCGCCGCTCAGGTGTATATGAAGAAACTAGTGATCCACTAACCATCGCTAAACGTCAAAGAAAACCTCGCAGCTCCTGCGAGGTTTTTTTATGCTCCATAAACTCCACTAATCTTAACATCCGCTAAGACTTATGAACCTGAGTTCGACTAATCATTACTATAAGTCATCTTCTATCTGCTTTATTCAAGGTTATCGAAAATTATACTGTTTGAGCGGTAGCGAGTTTATAGGTTTCTAACCTTTTTGCTTCCTTTTTTGGCCATGAAAAAAGAAGCGTTCACCTGCCGTAAGCATGGCCTGACTGGCTTGAAGACAATGTGCGATGAAGGCATATAAGTTGAATAGTAGGAACCCGAAGACTGGGAACACTTCAAGCGGCGGTTTGGCCTTGCGCAAGGTCGGCCTTCCCCTAGCGCAAGGGGGAGCCTGTGCTTGGGCAAGCGCAACGGTCTGCTTGCCCAAGGTAGACCTTCTGCTTGCGCAAGCAGAAACCCGAACCTGTATTACTCTCCTCAAAGCGTTCTGAAAGATGAAAGCTTTTGACCACTACCTAGATATGGGTATATATAGGCTGTACTTTGATCTTAAAGACCCGCTTGCTTGTCGCTACGCTGGGAAAAAGGTATTCTTGAGAAAATCAATGATTGACGAGGTGTCAGTAGCCGTGGTTTTTAAGCGTGTAAAATGAATAGTGTGCAGCTTGGCGGCCTGTTGTTTTAGGCCTTCCGCAGAGTGACTTAAAACCGTTGAAACGAAAAGCATTGTCCCGACACGGTAGGCACTAGGGAGATTTATACACATGTTGCTCATAACACTATGGAAAACATTAAAAACCCACTAGATTAGCTTGATACCAATAATATATATACGCAATTGCGTATAGCGAAATGTTGTGCTTAATTTATGAAGGATACTGCATTACATAAAATCGACCTGATAAAATCTGATTCTCTTAGAGAAATAGCTAAATATTTGCTGGATGGTGGTATTCAGGTTACATTCTTCGGAAAAGCATGATCGAAGGTGTCAGCCGATTGGATTTACTTTGATACAGTACTTAACCTAAAAAGACTAAAACGAAAATTCAAGCTTAAAGACAATATTATAATGCATGAAAACTGTGACCCTAAATCAGGAACTGAAAGAGGTTTTCTTGATAATGAAACAGGTGAAGGTTTAATGGGAAAATTACAATAGAAAAACTATGAATTTCAATTTAATAACCAAGATTATTTATATTATAACAATAGCTTTTTTCATAAGTTGCAATATAAATTCGAAGAAAAATACTGCATCAAAGACAGAGAATGAATACAATCAAAACTCACTTGGAAAGCAAGAAGTAAAAATAACTAATGAAACCACTGATTATCTTTGCGAAGTAGCATCATTCTTAAATGAAAATGACTTCAATGGAGATTATTATGTTAATAATGGTGTCATAAAATGGTGTATGGGAGTGGAAGCAATAGAAATACCAGAAAATTTGATAACTAGACTTTTAAATGAAAAAGTTGAATATGTAGTTCGAGCAAGAGGTGTAATTAAATTTGGTTTCTTCCCTGATAAAAATGGAGAACATGGATTGCTATTAAATACGGAACCAATCAATCCTCTGATAACTTCTGGGAATATAAAACCGAAATATGAAAAACTAGATAAACCAAAATGTTTGAATCTAGATTGGTATTATGAGACTTATAAATAGCATAGATAGATAAAAGATAGAGAAAAACTAAGCACAACAATGTATATACAAAATAGGCGAGACAGTATTAAATTCAACGGTTGTAGCCCGCTGCAATTTTGTAACGGTTTGATAGGTTTGAAGCCCGCAATCGCCTACTTGTAATATACTTACCGTTGTGGGTAATTACCGCTAGATGAAAGAAACACCTAATCGAGTAGACATCTGACGGTCAAATCTGCCTTCCGTAATGCTGGGAAGGTAGAAATCTATAGAAAACGACCATCCAGACCATGATTCTTGAAAAAAGGTGCGCTTACACCCCCAGTTTGGTAGGATAAGGGTGCCTTTTTAGTAAATTAAAGGATAAGACGCAGGGTGCTGTTATTCTTAAGTTGTAAAACTTTAACTAAACAATGAGAGATTTAATAAATACATTTCTTGATACAACAAAGGAAAGAATAAAAAACCCATTTATTGGAGCGTTTTTCTTGTCGTGGATTGCATTTAATTGGAAACCCATTTTAATAATGCTATTCTCATCTGACGGAATTGTAGATAAAATTGAATTTGTTGAAAACGAACATACTAACCTTATATTTAATTTATGGCTACCTCTAGTTTTTGCTACATTTTATGTTGCGTTATTGCCGTACTTAATGTGGTTATTCGATAAAGTTTCTAGTAAAGCTATTTTAGGTAGAAAAGAGAGCTTTGTTGAGCAACAAATATTTGATTTACATTCAAAACAGAAACTCGCGGAACAAGAAAGTTATCTTGAAGATATCAGAGCTAGTTTTAGAGAAACTGCTGACTTGAATAAAAAGATCGAAATTTTGACTAATCAAATTTCTGAAAGAGACTCAACAATTGAACTTCTAAAGTCACAAGTGCTATCTGCTCAAGAGGAGCAAAATACACTTCAAGATTATTTAAGACAGCAGGATAATAGCTCATTATCTAATGAACAGATTAGTAAATTAAAAAAAGAATATGAGGACTTTGAAAAATCTGATTTGTATGAATTTTTCCAAGAAGTGGGGACTGAAATAAGCCAGAGTAATAGTGTTCCTCCCCATATGGGATTAGTCATTGAAAAATTTCGTCATAAGGATATTATTGAAGAAATCAGAAATGAAGAAAATCAAAGTACATATTATGAGTTTACTAAAAAGGGGCAATTCTTTTGGAAGGAATTTATTCTAAGTATAGATTTTACAAGGCAAAAGCCCAAGAATGATGATGATATTCTTTTTTAAATAAAAAATCATGTTCCCCGTTTCCGTCATGCTTTGCATGGTGGAAATCCGTGAAGCAAGCGAGGAAATGGTTAAAACCATTGAAGGTATATTGGAATACCCTTGTTAACCCACGGTTTAAACCATGGGCTATGGTGTGCAATACCAAACATGATAGGATGTATCATAGCCCATGAATTTATTCGTGGGGACATCAGCAACAATGCCGAGCCCAACCATTTCAATGGTTTGAAAATGTATTAAAAAGAAATGCCCATGTCTCATTCATTCAATAAAATATGTATTCACACCATCTGGGCCACAAAGGGGAGGATGCCCTTGATAGCCCACGGTTTAAACCATGGGCTATGGTGTGCAATACCAAACATGATAGGGTGTATCATAGCCCATGAATTTATTCGTGGGGACATCAGCAACAATGCCGAGCCCAACCATTTCAATGGTTTAAAAATGTATTAAAAAGAAATGACCATGTCTCATTCATTCAATAAAATATGGATTCACGCCATCTGGGCCACAAAGGAGAGGAGGCCATTGATTAATCAGTCTATCGAACAAAAAATCCATCGATATATAGCCGAGCAATTAAAAGAACAAGGGTGCCCCGTGCGAATCATAAACGGAATGCCCGACCATATCCATTGTTTGTTTTTATTGAATCCGCAAAAATCTATTGCAGAAGTCATCAAACAAATCAAGGGCAGTAGCTCGCATTTCATCAATCAAAACAATCTAACCGTAGACAAATTTGCATGGCAAACAGGATATGCCGCCTATTCAATATCACAATCAGTATTGGATAAGGCTTTTCATTACATCCGGAATCAAAAGGAGCATCATCAAAAGAAAACATTTCAGCAGGAGTATGATGATTTTTCACAATTGTATGGGATCAATTGTTAAAACCATTGATGATATATTAGAATGCCATTGATCACCCCACGGTTTAAACTGTGGGCTATGGCGTGCAATACCAAACATCATAAGATGTATTATCATAGCCCATGAATTTATTCGTGGGGACATCAAATTCAATACCGAGCCTACCATTATCAAAACACAACACCATCGTCATTGCCCGACCAGGACGAGGTAGGAGGACGCCGCTCGGCGCACCCCCCCCCACTACGAGCAGAGGAGCTGTTGCGCCACCACGGTGCTCACCCATGGGGATAACCCGGTCTCACGCTGGGTCATGACGGGGAGCATAGCGAGGGTTGAAATAAAGATTCAATATCTTTCATCTCCGATCTGTGTTGGCTGCACAAGCTGAAAGCCTGCGCTAGAAGAGGGATAATCATTAGAGGATTTTAAAATGAAATTATGGCAACAGTTAACACCTATTTGTATTTTAATGGCAATTGCGAAGAAGCATTTAATTTTTATAAATCTGTTTTTAACCAAGAGTTCAAGTTTATAGGTCGCTATAAAGATGTTCCAGAAGCAGCGAGACAGAATTTCCCCTTTTGCGAAGATGAACATATCATGCACATTGGGCTACCGATTAGCAGCGAAACAATTTTAATGGGTGCCGACATTATTGATACCAAGGGAGAAGAAAGTCATGCGGCAAAATACTTCTCACTATACGTTAGCACGGATAGTAAAGAAGAAGCTGATAGGTTGTTCGATTCCTTCTCAAAAGAAGGAGAGGTGAAACTTCCTATTTCTGAACAGTTTTGGGGCTCCTATTACGGCATCTGTTTGGATAAATTTGGGATCAATTGGAAGATAAGTTTCAGTTTAGAATAGATAAACGGGAGCATAAAGGTATGCTGGATGATCACTTCAGCGGTACTTTTTCTGAATCAGTCGTGAAATCATCGGAGAGATCAAACCCATTGGAGACGTTGATCCGTATGTAGAGGATCGGCTCCCGTTCGTCTGGTCAGATGAAGGAGACCAAGCACCTATCGTCGTATTGTGCGCGGGTTGGGGAATTAAAAGTACGGTGGGAGGGTTATGGATCAGTAAGGTTTAAAAGTAAAGACATGAAGGGATTAGTTTTTTTATCAATAATTATCAGTGCAATTTTGCCGAGTAAACAATTAGAAGCCAAAGAAATGGATGTAGCAACGTTTGGGAATGGATGTTTCTGGTGTACAGAAGCTATTTTTCAGGATTTGAAGGGAGTGAGTAAAGTGGAGTCGGGCTACTCTGGCGGACAGACGCTAGACCCTACTTACAAAGAAGTATGTACGGGTACGACTGGCCATGCGGAGGTGCTGCAGATCACTTATGATCCAGCAGTGATTTCGTTCGACGAGTTGCTAGAGGTGTTTTGGAAGACGCATGATCCCACGACGCTCAACCGCCAAGGCAATGATGTCGGGACGCAGTACCGTTCGGTGGTGTTCTATCACAGCGACGAGCAAAAGGCATTGGCTGAGAAGTACAAAAAGGAACTCAACGCCTCTGGCGCGTTCAACGACCCGATCGTGACAGAGATCACGGCTTTTGACAAGTTCTACGTGGCAGAAGACTACCACCAAAACTATTTTAACCTTAACGGTTCACAGCCCTATTGCAACTTCGTGATCAAGCCCAAGGTGGAGAAGTTTAGAAAAGTATTCAAGGACAAACTCAAAGACTAAGTGAAGAAAGTAAAGATGATCTGGGACATGCGTGGGGGAGATGCCAAAGGGATGGCAGAGCACCACGCCATCCATCTCAAAGAATATGCAGCCAAGTGGAACATGACGCTACACGAAGCAGGGACAGAAGTCGTCAATGATGCCTATGTAGTGGCCTACATGATCATCGATGAGAGCGACATGATCACCGTGAGAGACAACTTGAGACCGCATCGCGCGGAGTATGCGGAGTAGAGTTTCTACGATACGGTATCGGACATTTCCTAGGCCTCTTGAAGGGAGGCAGAGGGAGTGAGACTTCATGATGATCCTGAGAGACAGGATATCGATTCATTCTTCCATCAAACATCTTGTCTCAAAAGCCTTTCTTCATTATTTTCTATTATTTTCGAGGCAACAACAAACCCGACATTAACAGAGATCAATGTCTGAGAATAGAATTACATTTCTGATCCAGTGCGAGGATAGCAAAGGGATCATCGCCAAGGTCACTACATTTTTTTACGACGAGGGATTCAACATCCTAACCTGTCAGCAGTTCACGGACAACATCGAGGATGCGTATTTCATGCGGGTGAGTCTGGATGCCAAAGACCTAGTGATGTCCAGAGAAGAGCTCTCCGAGAAGTTTCGTCAGGTCGCCGAGCCCTTGAAGTTGGACTGGAGGGTGTATTACTCTGTGGACAAGGCTAACGTAGCGATTTTAGCTTCTAAGACCAGTCACTGTTTGTTTGACCTACTGGAAAAACACAGCGAGGGCAAACTGCACTGCAACATCCCCCTCATCATCAGCAACCACGAGACGGTCAAGTACGTGGCGGATCAATTCAATATTCCTTTTCATCATCTGCCTGTCACAGCAGAAAACTGGGTGGTGCAACAGGAAGAGATGAAAAAACTGCTCAAGGCACACAACACAGAGTTGGTGGTGATGGCGCGTTTCATGCGCATCTTGTCCTCTGACTTTATCAATTCATTCAAAGAGAAAATCATCAACATCCATCATGCCTTTTTGCCTGCTTTTCAAGGTGCCAATCCCTATAAACGTGCCTACGAACGAGGTGTGAAGATGATCGGAGCGACGGCTCACTACGCGACAGATGACCTAGACGAGGGCCCCATCATCGAGCAGGATGTAGAGCGTGTCTCTCATGCCAGTTCGCCCGCAGGGTTGACGCAGATTGGCTCAGAGATCGAACGAAAAGTACTCTCCAAGGCCGTGAAGTTCCACCTAGATCACCGCATCATCGTGACGGGCAACCGCACGATCGTCTTTCCAGAGACGGAGGGGTGATTTAATTATGCTCACAATACCAACTAATCATTATGCACCGACTAACTGTGCTGCTGTTGCTCCTGTGGAGCAGTGCAGCGATTGCTCAAGAGCAACTCCCAGCTATGACCGAAAAAGTCTGGCGAGTTAATTTCATCAACCCCGCTATAGAACTGGAAATCCCAACGGGTCAGCGTTCGACGATTTCCTATGGGGTGGGAGTTGGTTTCACTTCTAATACAGGGTATCTCGGTAGCCGTGGGTTTGTATACGAATTAGCTCCTTTTTTTGACACGCAGTATAAGCTCTTTTATTCGCTCAATCGTCGGTATACCAATGGGAAGTCGATTCGTGGCAATTCGGCCAACTTTATATCTGGTCGCGTGCTGATCGTGGGAAACTCACTTAAATCAAATTTTTACCAATATGATAGGTTGTATTTTGGGTTGGGGCCGACATGGGGGATCCAACGGAGCATAGGCAAGGTGCATGTTCTCTTTGATGTGGGGCCACAGTTTGTGGTCGATATCGAGGGGCGTAATGGTTGGTTTCCGCTGATGCTACAGCTCAACATAGGTCTAAATCTCTAGCGATGAATCGTGTACTAGCAGTAGTCTTGTCAACCGTGCTTTTGGGAGGATGTACGGTGACCAAAGTATCCAAAATCACAGGATGGCCATACTTGGTAGAGTATGAGGATATCTTGGTGGCAAAGATCGAGCCTTTTGATGAGTGGACTTCTTATAAGCTGTTTGAGGAGGTAAAGCAGGAGTTGGATGAGGATTTTGGTACATTGAGTTATCTGCCACAGGTGGAGTATGACTTGAAGGCTGAAGGGATGACGACAAAGGAGATTGCTCAAATCGGCGATGATGTAGCTCTCAGTGCACATGCAGCGGATATATTAGGCGTTACCTACTTTCTGCGGATCACTTATGAGTCTGGGGCGTGTCAGTTTGTCAGTGATTATACCACACCAAATGATGGTACCTATGTGCGGTTTCGGATCGACGTAGTAGACCTAGCAGATTTGACGGTGTCTTCTTCTTTTTTTAGCAAGGCAGACCATATCCCGTTGCCTTTGGGCGGTGGTGTTTGGTTAGATGTGACCACTGTCAATGCGATGATTGGTAAAGCATTGAGACGTGCAGGTCGCCAAATCCGAAAAGAAAAGGTGCACCGTAATTCGAAATGGTCGATAGAGTAATATCTAATATCCGTCGTTTACAAAGTAAAGTTCTTCAAATCCAAGACACATCTTTCATGTTCGAGGAGTTCTTCATGTGCTTGATCCATGATCACTGCGGATACTTCTTTGATTTTGCTTCGGAAGTCTTTCTTGAGTTCTTTTCTCTTGATGGCTTCAAGAAACAACCGGACTTCTTCTTGGGATTCTAGAATTAAAGCCGGGACCTGTGTTGGTTTGTCATCGTCACCTTTGGCGACCATGGTGACGTAGGAGTTGTTGGTCTTCTTGACCGAGCCTTCTTTGACGTTTTCGGCAATGACGCTGATGCCTACTACGAGGGAAGAGTTACCGACATGGACGACAGAGGCTCTGAGGTGTACCAGATCACCTACTTCTACCGGTTCTAGAAAGTCCACATTGTCTACCGATACCGTGACACAGTAGTTGGCGGCATGCTTGCTGGCGCAGGCATAGGCCACTTTATCAATCAAAGACAAGAGAATCCCTCCATGGATTTTCCCTCCAAAATTGGCATAAGAAGGAATCATCAATTCGGTAATAGTAGTCTTCGAAAAACTGACTGTTTTTGCGTTTGGTATGCTCATGATTGTTGCTTTGTATTCACTAGAAGTAGCGAAAATAAGCACATTAGACCGCTAGCGGAACATTCCCTAACCATTTTTTGATTTAATCCCCAAACAAGTGGAGATTTGCGGATGTCAAATCCCAAGGTGCTTCTTATTACCCCTCCTTTTACCCAGCTCAATACGCCCTATCCTGGCACCTGCTATCTCAAAGGATATCTCAATACCCAACAGGTAGCGTCTTATCAAGTAGACTTGGGGATCGAAGTGATCCTGCGTTTGTTCTCTAAGGTAGGATTGAGAGCGATGTTTGACGCAGTGGAGGCTGAGGGACTATTGGATAGGGTGAGTGACAATGCCATGCGGATTTATCAATTGCGCGAGGAGTATATCGCCACGGTGCACCCCGTGATCCGTATGCTACAGCACAAGAATCCCACGCTGGCTTATTCGGTAGCTGAGCGTGAGTTTCTACCAGAGGCGAGCCGTTTTGATCAGTTGGCGGACTTAGAATGGGCCTTTGGCAACATGGGCGTGCAGGACAAAGCGCGGCATTTGGCAACCTTGTACTTAGAGGATCTGGCGGATTTTATCAAAGAGGCTGTGGATCCGCACTTTGGGTTTAGTCGATACGCGGAGCGACTGGGGATGTCGGCTTCTTCGTTCGATGAGATGGCGGAGGCTTTGTCTCAGGAGCCTTCTTTCATTGATGGAATATTGATGGCGCTTTTGGAGGAGAAAATTCAGCATGCTCGACCCAATATGGTCTGTCTATCCGTGCCTTTTCCAGGGAATCTGTACGGCGCACTGCGCTGTGGACAATATATCAAGGCCAATCACCCAGGTGTTCATGTCGTCATGGGCGGAGGGTATCCCAATACTGAGCTGCGGTCGGTCTCCGACCCGCGTGTGTTTGCTGCTATTGATTTCATCACATTAGATGATGGAGAACGACCGATTCATCACCTGATGGGGCATCTCTTTGGGGATAGAAAATTGGAAGACCTCAAAAGAACTTTCTCTCTCGTGGAGGGAAAAGTCGTCTATCACAACGGGAGCAAACAAGGTGATGTGTCTTTTGGTCAGACGGGTACGCCAGACTATAGTGACCTGCCCATCGATCGGTACTTATCTGTCCTAGAGGTAGCGAACCCGATGCATCGTCTCTGGAGTGATGGCCGGTGGAACAAGCTCACTATGGCACATGGATGCTATTGGAAGAAGTGCAGCTTTTGCGATATCTCGCTAGACTATATCAAGAACTATGAACCTGTCAGTGCTTCGATTTTGTGTGACCGAATGGAGGAACAAATGGAGCAGACTGGCGAAACGGGCTTTCACTTCGTAGACGAAGCTGCGCCTCCCGCACTGATGCGGGAGTTAGCACTAGAGATACTGCGCCGAAAGTTGGTCGTGACCTGGTGGACGAACATTCGCTTTGAGAGCCGTTTTACACCCGACCTATGTCGTCTGTTGAAGACCTCTGGCTGTATTGCTGTATCAGGAGGATTAGAAGTAGCCTCCGATCGTCTGCTAGAGAAGATGAAGAAAGGGGTGACGGTCGAGCAGGTCGCTCAGGTCGCAGAGAATTTTACCCAGTCGGGGACCATGGTGCATGCCTATCTGATGTACGGTTTTCCGACGCAGACCGATCAGGAGACGATAGATTCGCTGGAGATGGTGCGTCAGCTGTTTATGCATGGTGTGATTCAGTCGGGTTTTTGGCATCAGTTTTCGATGACGGCACATGCTCCTGCGGGGTTAGAGCCAGAGTCCTTTGGGGTGGAGCGCGTAGGACCCGTGTTCGAGGGATTTGCTAACAATGATCTGCAGCATGTCGATACATCGGGTGCTGATCATGTCCAATACAGCGAGGGATTGAAGAAGTCACTTTTCAACTACATGCATGGGATCTGCTTTGACTATGACTTGCAGGAGTGGTTTGATTTTGAGGTGCCAGGGAGCAGTATCCCAGCACACTATATCGAGCAGGCTTTGGCGGACAACCCAGGGACGTATATCAGTGACTCATCTAGGGTGGTGTGGCTGGCGGCCGTTCCTGTTTTGAGTTTCTATGAGAAGAGAAAAAAAGGAAAGATTACCGTGAGAGCGAGACTGTCCGTGGAGCTTAAATCACATAGCATAGATGTGACCGCCGAAGAAACGGAAGGCAAGTGGCTTCATGCCTTGATAGCGCGTATGTCATGGAGCGCCAAGGAGAAAATTACGTTTGCTGTCCTCAGACAGGAGTACGAAAGGGATTTTGGTCAACCTATCGATCGCTTGATCCATGGACAGGCGTGGCAGGAACTGAAGAATACTGCCTTGCTGATTGTATAAAATGATGCTAGGTTTGGCAAGGTTATTTCTAGAGACTGAGATGATCCGATAGGAGACCGCTATCGTTTTGGACATGATCTCACTAACAAATTGACTATGAAAACGAGACGTAAAACACTACTGTATTTCCTCATAATCACAATGCTAGTATCGGCATGTGGATCAGCCAAAAAACTCTACGAACAGGGAGATTACTATCAGGCAGTGATCAAGTCAGCTGATAAACTACGCAAAAATGCTGATCACAAAAAGACCAAAGAGGCGCTAAAGGTCGCATATCCGTTAGCTGTAGAAGAGCTGCTGGCACAGGTCGCACGCGCCAAAACGGTCAGTCCAGATTTTCAGAATACCGAATCGATTTATCCGCTGGAGAAGCTCAACCACATGTATGATGAGATCAAGCGATCACCAGGAGCACTGCGGGTGATCCCTAATCCGACGAGTTATTATCAGCAACTGGCGCATGTGAAACTGGCCGCTGCGGGAGAGCAGTATGAGGCGGGATTGAAAGAGCTACGTGCAGGGAGTAGGCAGCGTGCCAAAGAGGCCTATGCCTATTTTCAGATGGCGAACAAATATCAGCCTGGATACGAGGATGTGAGACAGAAAATAGAAGAAGCCTACAATCTGTCGATACTGACGGTATTGGTAGAGTTGCAGCCCTTGCAGTCGCAGGCGTATCAGCTCAGCGGCGACTTCTTTTATGATCAGGTGGTGAAGGTATTTCGTGAGATCGAAAGCGATGAATTTATCCGCTTTTATACACCGAACGAAGCGCGTCGAGTGAGGTTAGAGAAGCCGCATCAGGTCTTGACGATGAATTTTGTAGACTTTAGGGTAGGAGATACGCGGACACTAGAGCGTGTCGAGAAAGTCGAGCGAGACAGTGTCGTAGTGGGTACGGTACAGCTGGATGATGGTACGACCAAGAAGGTGTACAACACAGTCTCTGCCAAGCTAACGATACGCAAAATGGAAGTGCTATCTGCGGGACGTCTGCGTATGTCAGTCCAAGATGAATATGCACGCACAATTTTGACGAAAGAGGATTTCGGAGGAGAGTTCGTGTGGTTCAACGAATGGGGGAGCTTCAACGGCGATGAGCGCGCACTGAGCCGTGACCAACTTGCGATCTGCAATGCCAAGATGCTGATGCCTCCACCACCGCAGGATCTCTTTGTGGAGTTTACCAAACCAATCTACAGTCAAGTGCGGACTCACCTGAGACGGTTCTATGATGGCTACTAGGCTTTAGAGATTAGACCCAAGATTTAAGAATGATTCTTGAAAAGAAAAAAATATAAAGACACAGTTTATTGAACAGACTCGGCTGTCTATGCGGTGGTATGATTTTCTTTAGCGGCTTTGTCATTATCTGCTGCGGTTGTGTGATTTTTCTTATTTCCAGATACGGTTTTGTCATTGTTGCGGTCGTTTGTGAGGGACAGGAGTGCTTTTGGAATGACCGAGGATGGTTTTGCAGAGTAGTTTTGAGTTGATCGTTGCCCTCGATAGGAGTGAAGGCAACGATCAGCTATAGTAGGCTTTTGCTGTACTTCTAGAAGACGCACTTAATCCAATCTATCTATGCCAGTACTCACTTATACATGGATTATGGCGCACGATGTAACTAAGTAGAAAGCATATGTAACGTATCGGAAAAGCCTCAGGAGCAGTAGGAGATACCTTTGATTTTCACTGAACCTAGGCATTAGGAAGTATAGCTTTCAATGTGCTTCAGGTCAGTTGCAAATGATTTGAAGGCATTATGACTAAATTTCTATCGGGTATTCGATTTGCGGGATCGGAAAATATAGCAGCTAAACCGTCTCGATTAGTACTCCACTTCTCTACAGGTATTTCTAATCCTGAAGGTAATTCACCTGTTGAAATAGGTGATCTCTCAAGTAAGCAATCGAAGAAGGTAATCGATGCTTTTCTGTCAACATCCCAATCATCATTTGTAATAGCGAGGTTTTGTGGTGGCGTCTGTCTACAAAAGAAACAAACGAGCCAACAAATTTACTTTACTAAAGCAGCATGATTATGATCGAGAAAAAATTGAGCAATGACTCTGAGATGTGGGAAGCTTTCAAAAAGGGGGACGAGAGCGCGTATGAACTCATGTTTCGTGAAAATTATCCTATTTTGATAAACTATGGCTTGAAATTCAACAATGAAGAAGATGAAGTAAAGGACTGTGTTCAGCAGCTCTTTGCTAAGCTGTGGGAGTCTCGTGAGAGGTTAGGGGCTAACAACAATATACGTGGGTATTTGTTAGCGTCGGTTCGGAGGATGATTTTGAGAGAATCGAAGAGAAAACCTTTAATGGTTGAGATTTCAGGACTCAATCATAAGTTTCTTTTGGATGTTTCTGTAGAGAATCAGTATCTGAAGGGGGTGATTAAACAAGAAGATGCTGCAAGAGTTGTTCAATTGCTGAATCTTTTACCACACCGTCAAAAGGAAGCACTATACCTGAGGTTTTATGGAGATCAAAGTTTTGCAGAAATCGCCACGGTGATGGGAATTACCACCAGAGCAGTTTATAAGTTGGTTTACAAAGCGACTGCTCGTCTTGCAGTAGAGTTGAAGCAGCAACAAGAGACAGAAAAGTACAAATTGTCATTGGTAGCGTCTTAATTTCTTTTGTGTAGTGGGGTCAGTTTTGTAGCAATAGGTCTTTTTATCATTAGACTCAAGAAGTTCGATTGAAAATGTTGAATGCTTTGAGCTGGCAAAAGTCATTTTAAGAATGATATGAAGACTAATAGCAAAAACAACACAGGTAAGCACAAAGCAGATAAAATGTGGGAGATGGAAAACCTGCTTTCTCAACTCTCTTTTGAAACTCACCGTGTTACTGATCACGATGTAGACGAAGCATGGAATTCGCTAAGACCGAATGGTTTGAATAATCCTAAAAAGTCTGGTCGTCACCTGTCCAGCACTTATCTGATTGCAGCTACGGTTGTGTTGTTTGTATTGGCTTTTGTTATCTCATCTGTGGTGTGGATGGACTCGTCTCGTCAATTGACTGACAATAAAGGTGTTCAAGTAGAAAAGTCAACCCTGAATGGTCAAAAACTCACCTTTGCACTGCCTGATGGAAGTAAGGTTGTATTAAATGCAGGTTCTACCTTAAAGTACTCGAAGGTTTTTGGACAGGAGAATTTAAGACAGGTGTTTTTAGATGGCGAAGCTTTCTTCGATGTAGTTCATGATCCTAAATCTCCATTCGTCGTAGTGGCGGATAAAACAAAAACCACAGTTTTAGGTACTCAATTCAATGTCAATTCCTATTCTAATAATACCGAAACAAAAATTGCGCTGGTGAAAGGTGCTGTCAATGTGAAAAATACTGATAGTGAGTTAAAACTCACACCAGGTCACATGGTCATTTTTGACAACAGCAATCATAAAACAACAATATCGGCATTTGATTTTGATCAACAGATCGCCTGGAAAGAAGGTGTGTTGGTATGTAATCATGAATCTCTGACTAATCTAACCGTTAGGTTAGAAAGATGGTATGGGGTAACTATAGAAGTAGCACCTGATGCAGCTATTAATTCTAATTGGCGGTATCACGGGAAGTTTAGGGGGAAATCATTAGCCTATATATTGGAGGCTTTGAGCTACCCTGATCATTTTAAATATAGAATAGTGGATAACAAAGTAACGATTTATTAAATGAAGAATACGAGTTAGCAACAGGGTAGCCGATGGGAGTTGTATGACTATAATTCCTAGGCGTGAAGCAATCAAACATGAACTATTATGAACTAATGAAAGTAAATTTATGAAAGCAAAATTACTAGTAATCCCTCTTCGATGTAGGGCGATATTTATTGGTTTATATCTTTTATGCGGACTAATGTCGAGTGCAAATGCATGGGACGGAAAGGCCATCAAGAGCATAGAGGATATATACGTGACGATACAGATGGAGGAAGGCAATTTGGAAGAGACCTTTACGACCATCAGTGAGCAAACAGGGCTCAATTTTCACTATGATCGACAGTTAGCTGTGAGTCGTTCGGTCAAGTCAGAAATGTCCCAAGTTACACTAGGCGAGTGTCTACGATACTTAGCCAAGGAGGCTCAGTTGAATTTTAGAAGAATCAATGAAACGATTCATGTAGAGGATGCCGCGGGTACCAAAGCACAAGTAACAGAGTCTTTTTACGAGCAGGATTTGGTCGTGACAGGTACTGTAAGATCAGAAGACGACGGTACTGGTTTGCCTGGAGTAAACGTTGTAATCAAAGGATCAACAGTAGGGACGGTCACTGATATCGATGGGAATTTTCGAATCAATGTACCTTCAAAAGAGTCTGTATTATATTTTAGTTTTATAGGCTACATCGCTCAAGAAGCTCTAGTAGGGGACCAAGCTGTGATTGATGTTGTCATGAAGCTAGATGTCACCTCTCTAGAAGAGGTGGTCATAGTGGGGTATGGCGAACAGAAAAAAGAGACCGTAGTTGGCGCTGTTTCTCAGACAGATGCCGCTGTACTGGAGCGAGTTGCTGGCGTGCCCAATGTAAGTACCGCCTTGACAGGTAACTTGCCTGGTGTGATCACTACTGCGAGTACAGGGATGCCAGGAGATGAAAACCCTCAAATCGTGATTCGTGGAGTTAGTAGCTGGAATGGTTCTCAACCTCTGATTTTGGTCGATGGGGTAGAGAGACCTGAATATTTCAACACGATGGACGTAGGTTCTGTCGAAAATATTTCTGTACTGAAAGATGCTTCTGCAACAGCGGTTTTTGGCTCTAGAGGGGCTAATGGTGTAGTTATTGTAACGACCAAACGAGGTAGAGAAGGAAAAGCGGAGATTACGGCTAGGGTAAATACAACCGCTAAAATCGTTTCCAAACTACCGGGGACATTGGATTCGTATAGCGCCATTAGGGTAAGAAACCAGGCCATCGAAAACGAATTGTCAAACAATCCTGGTAGTTGGGACTTTATGATACCTCAATCTACTGTGGACAAATATAGATATCCAGCAGATGCAGCCGAAGCTGAACGCTATCCAAATGTAGACTGGCAGAATGAGTTGTTTAAAGACTATGCCATGGCCTACAATGCGAACATAGGTATCAGAGGGGGTACTGAAATCACCAAATACTTTGCGAGCATTGATTACCAAAATGAAGGTGATTTGATGAAAGATGCGAACAACAACCGTGGCTATGATCCAGGGTATAGCTACAACAGACTCAATTTCCGTAGCAACCTGGATTTTCAATTGACGCCTACGACCAAACTCTCTACTAACCTGAGTGGTACCTATGGCGTAAGAAAAACCCCATGGGGTGGTGGAAATGAATACCCATTTTGGATAGCTGCCTATGGCAATGCGCCCGATGCTTTCATTCCTAGATACTCGGACGGGACATGGGGATTTTATGAGCCAAATGTGCAAGGTGGACTCAATTCGGTAAGAATCTTGGCCTTGTCTGGTGTACAATATACGACAAGAGCACAGATGTCAACCAATTTTTCCCTAGAGCAGGATTTAGACTTTGTACTCAAGGGACTGAAATTTACAGGTACGCTGGCTGTTGATAATCAATTTGTCGAAATAGACAGAGGGGTAAATGATCAATACAATGCTGTCCAAGAGAAGTGGATCAATCCTCAAACAGGTCAAACCCTTTATGGACAAAACTTTGATGCAGCTACCCGTTTCGATTTTTATGATCAAGGAGCGTCATGGTCTCCTACAGGAGGATCAGTGGCCGACTGGGAGTCACAGCGCCGTCTTTATTATCAGTTGAGATTGAACTATGACAAGACTATCGCCGAGAAGCACAATGTCGATCTGATGGGACTCATGAGTAGACAAGAGGATGTGCTGGGTAGCCAAATCCCAAGATATAGAGAGGATTGGGTGTTTCGTGCGACCTACAACTATGATGGGAAGTATTCGATAGAGTATAATGGTGCCTACAATGGATCTGAGAAGTTTGGAGTGGATTATCGTTTTGCTTTTTTCTCATCAGGAGGGGTCAACTGGATGTTGTCTGAGGAGAATTTTATGAAGGGAATTCCATTTTTGGACGTATTAAAACTCAGAGCTTCCTATGGTGAAGTAGGTGATGATCAGGTAGCGGGTAGATTTCTTTTTGCAGATACTTGGAACTATCAGTATGAGTCTCAGTTAGGAACTGCAGGTGTAGCAGGTGAGTATAGCCCATACACATGGTACAGACAGACAGAGTTAGGCAACCCTTCTGTACGTTGGGAAACTGTTTACAAATACAATGCGGGTGTGGATTTTGGTTTCTTCAAAGGACTGATCAGTGGTAGTGTGGATGTTTTTCGTGATAGACGAGAGGACATCCTGATAGGTGATGGTCGTGCAGTACCTTTCTATTTTGGGGCTTCCCCACCAGTAGCTAACCTCGGTGAGATGCAAACTCAGGGGTATGAAGTAGTACTCAATATTGAGAAAAACATAACAAACTCCCTGAGAGTGTGGGCCAGCATGAATATGACACATGCCAAAGATGAAATCATTAATCGTGATGATCCGGAGTTGTTGCCAGAGTATCAAAAACAGGCTGGATACCAATTGGGGCAGGCACGTACGCATATCAGTGCAGACTACTATGATACTTGGGATGAACTGTATGCGAGTACGCCACATGACAACAATGATCAGGCGAAGATACCAGGCAATCGTAACATACTGGATTACAATGCAGATGGAATTATCACAGCACAAGATGCAGCCCCTTTTGGGTTTTCGGGTACTCCACAGAATACTTACAGTACGACCGTAGGGTTTGAGTGGAAAGGCTTGAGTGCATTTGTACAGTTTTATGGTGTGACGAATGTAACTCGTCAGGTGGTCTTTACCAGTTTGTCTGGTCAGCTCAATAGGGTATATGAGGAAGGTAGCTACTGGTCTGAAGACAATACCAATGCTGATCAACCTATGCCAAGATGGCTGAGTACACCTAATTACAACACGGGTAGCCGTTACATGTATGATGGTTCTTATTTGCGTTTGAAAAATGCTGAGATCGCATATCGATTCAGTACTGATTGGATCAACAAAATAGGGCTCAGCAGTATGCGTGTATATGTCAATGGCAACAACCTATTGTTATGGACCAAAATGCCAGATGACCGTGAGTCAAACTTTGCCGGTAATGGTTGGGCAGCACAAGGAGCTTATCCTACTGTCAAACGGGTCAACCTAGGACTTAATCTCACATTCTAAAATTTGATTCTGATGAAAAAATATATAAAGAGCTTATTTAAGCATACAGCCTTAATGGTTGGCCTGCTTGCAGGGTTTTCTTGTGAGGAATATTTGGAAAGAACTCCAGAAGCAGTTTTATCTTCTGAAGTTGCATTTAAGAATTTTACCAATTTTCAGGGGTTCACAGAGGAGCTATATCATTGTGTGCCCAATTTTACCAACAGGTATTGGACGAATTCTTTCAATTGGGGAGATGATGAAATACAATCTACAGCACAAAATTTCCATTTTGGAACGAAAATAGAAAACGGTGACTTCTGGGGCTGGCAGACTGAATTTGATGGCTGGAATGCTGGATGGATGGATAGAACAGGAGCATTTACGCCATATGAAAACGTAGATAATAATGATGCTAGAATGTTCAAAGGACTTTGGCCGCTAGCATGGATAGGAATTCGTAAGGCTAATCTGGGATTGGCTAATATGGATTTGATGACCGATGCGACGCAGGAAGAGCGAGATCTAATCGAAGGGCAGTTGTTGTTTTTTAGAGGGTGGTTTCATTTTCAGTTGATCCAGTACTTTGGTGGACTTCCTTATGTAGATGCATTGCTGCCAGCTGATGAGCAGCTTCGTTTGCCACGCTTGAGCTATCAAGAATGTGCCGAAAAAGCGGCAGCTGATTTGAGAATGGCAGCTGATTTACTTCCAGTGCATTGGGATGAAACAGTAGCAGGTAGTAGTACTTCGGGAAAGAATGATTTGCGTATTAACAAGATCATGGCACTAGGTTATTTGGGTAAAAATTTACTTTGGGCGGGTAGCCCATTGATGAATTTCGAATCGACTGGCAGTAGAACTTATAACGCAGACTATTGTCAACGTGCTGCTGTAGCTTTTGCTGAATTGATCGAATTGAGTGAGAGTGGAGAAGCTCCATATTCCTTGGTCAATTTTGAGGACTACAGTTCTCTGTTTTATACTGCGGGTCAAAATTGGGCCTATCCGGGAGCTGATGAGGCGATTTTTAGGTCTCCATATCTCGATGCACACAACTCTACGTATGGTACCGCTACCCAGTATACCCCAGCGATTTTGGCTGGTGGTGATGTCAAGTTTTTGCCAACAGCCAACTATGTCAACTTTTACGGGATGGCCAATGGTTTGCCGCTGCCTGATGATGTCAGCCAGATGGATGCAGCATCAGGGTATGACCCTCAGTTCCCTTGGAGAGACAGAGATCCACGTTTCTATCATGATATTATTTATGATGGTGTTCAGGTGGTACAAGGTTCTACGAATGGCCAAGAGGAACTTCGCTATGCCAACTTGTACTCGGGGGGTAATTACCGAGATGCCAGGACTGGGAGTCGTACAGGGTACCTGAATTATAAGTTTGTTCCTATCACGGTCAATAACTTTGACAATGGACAATCTTACGGTCAGGCCTTGAACATCAATGTACCCTACATGCGTTTGGCAGACATCTACATCATGTATGCCGAAGCAGCGACGATGGGTTATGGATCTGCTACGGGTCAGGCACTTGGAGCTAGTTTGACTGCAGTGGATGCTATCAACAAGATTCGTGATCGTGCTGGTGTAGGAGAGGTCGATGGACAATTTTTGGGTTCAGCGGAGGATTTTCTCGAAGAAGTACGTCGAGAGCGAGCAGTGGAATTGGCGTTTGAGAGACACAGGTTCAATGACTTGCGCAGATGGTTGCTGTTGATCGAAGAGCCTTATACGCTTAAAACTGCACTTTCTTTTGATCGCCCTGCAGCAGGTATGCCTACTGTAGAGGACACAGATGATCCTTCTCAAAATCGTGTGGTCAATCTGGTAGAAAATGTAATCCTAGAAAGGAATTTCACGGAGAAACACTATTGGCTTCCGCTCAAAGTGGCTGATGTGAGTATCTATCCAGAGCTCAATCAAAATCCAGGGTGGTAATACACATGGTTCAAGTACTTATAACTTTAAAGTGAAACAATCATGAATTATATAAAAATAGCAATGGTGCTATGTGCTGTGTGGGGCTTCTTTCCGGCTTTGCTGCAGGCACAAAATACCATGAATACAGAATTGACCGCCAGTATTGTACCTATAAGGGCTCAAAGTGGTGTGGACATAGATTTATACAAGGATAACAATGGTGAAGCAGACAAACTCATAGCTTCGGCAGATACTGTGGCCAACAAGGAAGTGGTTTTGTTGCCAGGCTCGGACGGTTATCCTGTAGAAGTGGCGTTTCGTCAAGTTGGCGAAAAAGACCTTAGTCATGATGTGTCTTTTGTAGATATGCCATCTATTTTGGACAAAAACTACATTATTAATCCGTTAGATAATATGGAGGCTTTTGTAGGGGGATTCAACGGCAACCTTTGGGGGCAAACGGATTACCTCACCTTGATAGATGGAGTGCCTCGCGATATTGGTAGTGTCTTGCCTACAGAAGTAGCCCAAGTCACGTTTCTCAAAGGGGTATCTGCAGTCGCATTGTATGGTAGCATGGGCGCCAGAGGTGTTGTACTCATTACAACCAAGCGTGGCAAGATTCATGGACAGGAGATTACTGTGAGAACCAACGCTGGAGTTCATGTTCCTAAAGCTTACCCACGTTACCTAGGGTCTGCTGAGTACATGGACTTATTTAATGAGGCACGTGTCAATGATGGTTTGGATGAATTATACTCCCAGGAGCAGATTTATTATTCTGCACAGGGTACAGATCCATATAGGTATCCTGATGTGGATTATTATTCTACAGACTATGTTCAGAAGGCATACAGTCGCTATGATGCTACCGTAGAGATCGAAGGTGGCAATGAAAAAACACAGTATTATACCAACATGGGTTTTTACCGTACTGGTACACCGCTCAATTTTGGAGGAGCGACTGAAAACCATGACAAGCGTTTCAACATTCGAGGCAATGTAGATATGAATATTGCCAATTGGCTGACTGCCAAGGTTGATGCTGCTGTGGTTTTTTACAATGGCATAGGGTCTAATACGGATTATTGGGGTGCCGCAGATACGTTAACACCCAATCGATATACTCCCTTAGTACCGATTGACAGGATAGAAGCAAACGACCAAGCGTCTCTTGATTTGGTAGGTGCGAGCCAGAATATCATAAACGGCCAATATTTGCTAGGAGGTACACAGCTGCAGCAGTCCACCCCGATTGGTGCGATTTATGCTGGTGGAACGAATAACTACAATAGCAGACAGTTTCAGTTCAATGCTGGTGCCAATGCAGATTTGGGTGCTGTGGTACAGGGATTGTCTTTGAGTACGACATTTGGCGTGGATTATAATTCTACTTACAATGTCGCTTTCAACAATGAATATGCTGTTTATCAACCCTCTTGGACGAGCTATGCAGGAGACAATAGGATTGCATCATTGACAAAGTATGGCAATGACGCCAGTTCTGGATCACAGGACATAACGGATAGTTGGTACACGCAGACCCTGTCTTTTAATGCACACTTAGATTATCAGAGAACCTTTGACAACAGGCACAACTTCTCAGGAATGTTGCTTGCTTATGGATTTCAACGTTCTATCTCAGCACTCTATCACAAACCTAGCAATGCGAACCTAGGTCTGCATTTAGGGTACAATTTCAAACATAAATATTATGTAGATTTTGATGGAGCTTTGGTACATTCGGCCAAGTTACCAGAGGACAACCGTCAGAGTATTTCTCCTACAGCTACGCTAGGATGGCGTTTGAGCGAGGAGGCTTTTCTGAAGGATGTATCTTTTCTTAGCAATTTGAAACTAAGTGTTTCGGGTGGTATTCTAAATACTGATCTGGATATTCAAAATGTAAATAATGAAGATGACGCATCTGATTACTATCTATATCAGCAAGTTTATAACCAGACCGATGGAGCATGGGTGACTTGGAAGGATGGTTTTTCTAACCAAAGTACAGACTCTCGAAGAGGATCTAACCCTAATTTGGATTATCCACAAAGAAGAGAGTTGAGCTTGGGTCTTGATTTTGCACTTTTTGACAATGCCATAGTTTTTGAGGGGTCGTTTTTTGCCAGTCAGACATCTGGTATTGCTGTCCAAAACAATGTGCTGTTTCCTAGCTATTTTGTTTCTAATGGCTACCCTAGTGGGTCATTTGTTCCATATACGAACTACAACAATGATGATCGGATGGGGGTTGATTTTAACCTAAGACTGAACCAAAATGTGGGAGAGCTAGCACTATCTTTAGGTGTGTCAGGGATCTATTATACTACCGAAGCAAGCCAGCGCGCGGAGATGTATGAGGACGCTTACCAAAACAGACAGGGACAACCTTTGGACGCAATTTGGGGGTTGGAAAATCTAGGCTTCTTTGCAGATGCTACAGATATTCAAAATTCACCAGATCAAATCGCATTGGGTGAAGTACAACCAGGTGATCTCAAGTACAAGGATCAAAACAATGACGGAATCATCAATGCGCAGGACGAAGTTTACTTGGGTAGAGCGGGTTGGTCGGGTGCTCCTTTGACGATGGGTTTTAACCTCACGGCCAATTACAAAAACTTCACCTTCTTCGCATTGGGAACATACCGCTCTGGTGCTTATGGGATGAAGAACAACAATTATTTCTGGGTCAATGGTCAGGACAAATACTCTGAAGAAGTTCGAGGAAGATGGACAGAGGACACGCAGAACTCGGCGACATTTCCTCGTTTGACGACATTGAATGGTGCCAATAATTTCAGAAACTCTGATTTCTGGATGTATAGTACTGATCGCTTTGACTTGTCTAGAGTGCAGATTTCTTACGACTTTCCTGAAAGCCTCTTGGGAGGGCCTGACAGCTTTATTCGAGAGCTCGGTATCTATGTCAATGGAGCCAACCTATTGACTATCTCTCCTAATCGTGAGATTCTGGAAATGAATATTGGCAGTGCGCCACAAACCAGATTCTACAATTTGGGACTAAGAGCAATGTTTTAAGTAGGACAAAAATTGAAAGAAATGAATAAGAATATATTAATATATCTAGCGATCATCTTTGTCCTAGTAGGATGTGATGACCTGATAGAGCCTGCGATCGAAAACAACCGTGGGCTGGAAGAGGGATTCAATGAGCCTCGGTTTGCTCATGGTTTGCTTCAAAACGGCTATGGACGGATACCCACCATTGGCAATGACCTGAGTGACATGGCTACTGACAATGCCGTTTCCAATGACCAAGATGATAATTTCTATGCTTTGGGGACAGGCCAGTGGGCAGCCAACAACAACCCAATGGAGCAATGGTCTAATTCTAGAGCGGCCATCCAATACCTCAACTTGATGTTGGAAACGGTGGATTCTGTGAAATTCTCTGAGACGCCTGTCGTCAATGAGATGTTTCAGGATCGGATCACGGGCGAAATCTATGGGCTTAGAGCTTTGTTTATGTACTATTTGCTTCAAGCACATGGAGGCATGAGCAATGGAGGTGAACTCTTAGGTGTACCTATTGTTTTGGAATCTAAAAATTTGTCTTCAGAGTTTAATGTGCCTAGAGCTACTTTCGAGCAGTGTATGCAGCAGTTCTACGCTGATTCTGAGGCAGCTTTAGCTTTGTTGCCGGATGACTATACCAATATTGGTGATGAGTCCCTAATTCCAGAGAAGTACGTGGCAGAAGGAGCAGGAGTACCAGACTATGAAAGAGTGTTTGGGGATGATGCCCGACTGTTGATCTCTGGACGAATCGTTCGTGCGGTGCGTGCACAAGCGGCACTCATGGCGACTAGTCCTGCATTCAGTGCCAATAACAGTACGACGTGGGCGGATGCGGCTGCTTATGCAGCAGAAGTCATTGATCTAAATGGTGGAGTGGCTGGTTTAGCAGCTGATGGAGTGACTTGGTTTGATGATGTCAGCATCTCAGACGTAGGAGGGGGAGTCAACCCTGATGAAATACTATGGAGAACCAGTATTGCAGATGTGAACAGCGATTTGGAAGCAGACAACTACCCCCCAACTTTGTTTGGAAATGGACTTGTCAATCCTACCCAAAACCTGGTAGATGCTTTTCCTATGGACAATGGATACCCAATCACGGATCCTTCGAGCGGTTTTGATCCATCGGATCCTTATACCGGCAGAGACCCGAGGTTGCGCCAGTTCATCATTGTGAATGGAGATACTTTTGGTGCTAGTGGAGGTGTCGTTAATACAGCTGTTGACGGTGATACCAATGACGGCTTAAACCAAAGTGAAAATGCTACTCGGACAGGTTATTATTTGCGCAAACTGCTCAGAAGTGATGTGAATTTGGATCCAAATGCGACCAATGGACAAGCGCACCTGGATCCTCATATTCGCTATACAGAAATTTACCTCATCTATGCAGAAGCAGCCAACGAAGCATTTGGGCCTACCGGTACAGGAGGCAACGCTTACTCTGCAGTAGATGTGATCTCGGCGATTCGCCAAAGAGCAGGATTGGGTACAGCAGGAACTGACCCTTACCTGACACTGGCTCAAGGTAGTACCGAAGATATGCGCGAATTGATCAAGAACGAAAGAAGATTAGAGTTATGCTTTGAAGGTTTCCGTTTTTGGGATTTGCGTAGATGGGAAGAGGACTTGACAGAGGCTGCACTAGGTGTACGAATCGAAAATGGAAATCACCAAATTATTTCTGTAGAAAATAGGGTGTTCGATGATTATATGATCTATGGTCCGGTGCCTTTCAATGAAATGCTCAAGTATGGTGCTTTAGAGCAAAATATGGGATGGTAATTCAATAAAAGAAAAGAATTATGAAAAAGATATTTTTAATATTATTTAGTACTGCACTGGTTGGATTGACCTCTTGTCACAACAAGGACTGGGAGTTTAATGACTTTGAGTATCAGTCGGTATATTTTTCCTATCAATATCCTGTCAGGACTATTGTATTAGGGGATGATATATTTGATACGACACTAGACAATGAGTGGAAATGCAAGATCATGGCCACCACAGGTGGTGTATATAGTAACCCGCATGATGTGACTGTAGATATCTCTGTTGATAATAATTATGCACAGGATCTACAATTCGATAATGGTACAGATCTGTTGATCATGCCAACTACCTATTATTCTCTTTCTGATGATCAAATCGTCATCAAGAAAGGGGAGTTGACAGGTGGAGTTGAGGTGCAATTGACAGAGGCTTTCTTTGCTGATCCGGAGGCGATTCGAAACACCTACGTGATCCCTGTGCAAATGTCCAATGTGACCGCAGCTGATTCTATTCTATCAGGTGTTCCTCAGGTAGAAAACCCAAGACCAGCTGTAGCGGGTGATTGGAGTGTACAGCCCAAAGATTTCATCTTGTATGCGATCAAGTACATCAATCCATGGCATGGATACTACCTAAGGAGAGGTGTTGATGAAGTCACCAAAGATGGTGTCAACACTACAGAAGTTCGTCATCAGCAGTATGTTGAGGATGATGCGGTATGGCAATTGACTACTCGCTCGATGACCGAAGTTCATTTTCCTTTGGATTATCAGAATAAGGAAGGACAGAATCTTAATCTGGAAATGAACCTGACTGTGGATGATGATCTTAACATCACTGTGTCTGCGTTGAATGATACATATCAGGTCAATGACTCTGTAAGAGTATATAATTTTGTGGCAACAGGCACTGGACAGTTCGTAGAGGATGGTGAAGTTAAAAGCTGGGGTGATCAGGATCGAGATGGTTTGTATCTAAACTACGAAGTTGGGTATGATGTAGAGATTGATTATCAGGATGCAGGTGTAATAGATACGGAGACTGTGCACTATAGTACTATAGATACTTTGGTCATCAGAAATCGTGGTGTGGACATAGAACTTTTTACGCCAATAGTGAATTAATGTGCAAACTTTGAAAATGAAGGACATGAAAAATATATATAAAATGGTATGGATGCTTGCGCTAATTGTTGGCGCAACATCCTGTGCCGATTATACTGATTTGGCCTATGTTGTCGAAAAGCCTGTTAGTGTGGAGCAACAAGAAGCAATCAATGCTTATAATGAACTGACAGCTTACAAAGTTGAGGGGTTACTATTGGGTACAAAAGTTGACTTGTCCAACTATATGGGGCAAGGTGTCAACTCTCGCTTGGTCAACAGCAACTTTACCGAAATAGAGGCAGTCGGCATTAGTCATGGTACGATTGTGCAGGCAGATGGTAGCTCTGTAACTACAGATCTAGAGAGTTTCGTAGAAACGTCTACCGGAGTAGGTTTGTCAGTTCATGGGGGTGGTTTGGTTGCTAATAACAATCAAAATTCGACCTATCTGAATGCAACTATAGCACCAACTATCATCCCTGCTTCTGGAGGCCCTGAATGGGAAGAACAAGTAAATCTGGATTTTGAAACAGATGATGCTACTGGCTATCAAAGTAACGATGCAACTGCTGCAGCTTTGTCTTTTACTGCGGATGGAGAAGGTGCAGGTGGAAGTGGTCGAGCGCTAGTTGTCACAAATTCGGCTGTTCGTGAGAATGATTGGGAGTCGCAATTATTTGTGACTTTTGAGACGCCAACAGAAGAAGGAGATGTGTATCGTCTAAGGATGGATGTACGGGCGGATGCTGCCGCTACTATGGCGACTCAAGCCCAAACAGCACCAGGGGGGTATAAGCATTGGGATTTCTTTGGGGCTATTAATGCTACTACCGAATGGACTTCAATTGAAGTAGAGATCACGGTTACAGCCGAAACTTCTGAATGTAATACCATTGCTTTAAATCTAGGTAATACGGCTACCAGCTATTACTTTGACAATATAGTTGTAGATAAATTCAATGAAGAGGGTGGTGGAGGCCCTACTTGGGATTTGTTGTCTGGAAACGATTTTGAAACAGACGATGCTTCTAACTATCAAAGCAACGATGAGGCTGCTGCGGCTTTGTCTTTTACAGCTAGTGGAGAAGGAGCGGAAGGAAGTGGTAGAGCTTTGGTTGTGACCAACTCAGCGGTTCGAGAAAACGATTGGGAGTCTCAATTGTTTTTTAACTTCGGTATTCCTACAGAAGAAGGACAGCAGTTGCAATTGACCATGGATGTCCGTGCTGATGCAGCAGCTACTATGGCGACTCAGGCGCAGACGGCACCAGGAGCTTACAAACACTGGGATTTTTTCGGGGCTATCAATGCTACTACAGAGTGGACTTCTGTCAATGTTCAAATTACAATTTCTGCAGAGACCTCGGAGTGTAATACTATAGCTTTCAATTTGGGTAGTACTGCCACAAGCTACTACTTTGACAACATAGAGGTAAGGTGGTACAACGAAGAAGGTGGTGGTGAGCAAGTCATTGAGTTAACTCCAGAGGAAAAGAATGATACTTTGAGTTACGCGATGGAGACATACATCGCAGCAGTGATGGAAGTCTCCAAGGAAAACGTAATGGCCTGGGATGTCCTCAGCAACCCAATGGATAATGCCAACCCGAGTGAGCTGAAAAGCGGAGGAGAAGAAGTGCCAGCTGGAGAGTTCTATTGGCAAGACTATCTGGGCAAGGACTATGCTGTGAAGGCATTTAACTGGGCCAGAGAATATGGCAATGAAGGTGACAAGCTGTTTATCACTGAAAGCAACATGGCTTCTAATCTTGACAAGTGTCAGGGCTTGATCGATTATGTTGCTTACATCGAAGAGCAGGGTGCTACGGTAGATGGTATTAGCGCACAAATGAATATCTCAGTGACCTCTAACAAGGAGAGCATTGTAGAAATGCTACAGATGCTGGCAGAGACAGGAAAGCTGGTCAGAATCTCTGATCTCTCCGTTGGTCTCGGTGATGCAGAAGTAAGTTATGAGCTGATGATGGAACAGGCTGATATGTACAAATACGTTTTGGATATGTACGCCGAGCATGTGCCTGCAGCCCAGCGCTATGGTGTAAGTGTTTCAAGAGCGTTTGATACAGATGCTGTACAGGGGCTGTGGTATTCGGACTTGGATAGAAAACCTGCCTATTCAGCTTTTGCTGATGGGTTGGAAGGGATGTAATAGAATAGTAATTCATATTTAGTTTTTTAATCCATGGCTGCATGCGCTTATCTACTGATTAGTGTATGCAGTTTGTGGGTTGATTTTATTAATCAAAAAAATCACAGTATAAAAACCGTTATTTACGAAATCTGATTTTGTTTGATATGATTTGAGGTATTCAAAAGGATTCAATGACTATTTCATCTGTGTTGCTAATTAGATCATGCGTGTAAATGCTGTGTACAATATGCAGGTTTAAATCTTCCAATATGTATTATCGTTTAGTTGTTATTTTTATATTCATTTTATGTGGATATGGGTTTAGGATCATAGCCATGCCAGATGATGCGACTCCACCACTTCAGGTGAATGGCCGCTACCTACAAGACCCGTGCGGCAATCAGGTTTTGCTACATGGTGTAGCCATGACTCCCAGTCCCTGGTTCAACGGGTGCGCCCAGGGAGACTGTCGTTGGGAAAATTATGATGTCCAAGGATGTCTGGATTACAATACCGCAGTGATGGATAAATTTACCAACGCGGAGGAAGGGTGGCATCTCAACTATGTGCGTCTGCATATTGATCCCTATTGGAGCAATACACCTGGCCAAGCTACAGAGGGTGAAAATGATATTTCTGCCTTTGATTTTGATCGCTTTGTTTCGTCAGTGGACAATGTCATCGTACCCCTGATCCAACATGCCCAATCCCGAGGTATGTACGTCATCTTACGTCCACCCGGCGTATGCCCACATGAAATAGCTGTAGGGGATGCATATCATGATTACCTCAAAACGGTATGGAGACATTTGGCAGACCATCCTGATCTACGTAATGCAGACAATGTCATGTTCGAATTGGCCAACGAGCCAGTTCACATCAAAGGTACCAATGGAGAATATGGTAGCAACACCCAGTCACATTTCGATGCACTCAAGTTGTTCTTTCAGCCAATAGTGGATATGGTCAGAGAGAAAGGTGCCAATAATGTCCTTTGGATTCCTGGTTCAGGCTACCAGTCGCACTACAAGGGCTTTGCCAACAACCCGATAGAAGGTGACAACATCGCCTATGCCGTACACATCTACCCGGGCTATTGGGGACAGGACAACAATGACCCAACTATTTTTAGAGACAACTGGAATGAAAACATTAAGCCTGTGGCAGATTTTGCCCCCATTGCCATTACCGAGATTGATTGGGCTCCGGAAGAATATCCCGTCTGGGGCAAAGGCGGTGTGACGGGAACCGCTGGAGAATGGGGCTTTGGTGCCAACTTCAAAGCACTGGCAGATGAATCGGGCAATGTAAGCTGGAATCTACTGTCCCCAGAAAACTTGATTGATAGTGGCTATGTAGACAGAGGGATCGCGTATAATGAGGATCCGGAGGCTTGTGCTCTACCTGTCTACAATTGGTTTCAAGAGTATGCCGCAGAAGAGCCTGATCGCTGTGATCGCTACCATGATGCCGTATATGAAATCGAGCTAGGGGCTGATGCTTCTCAAGTAGTCGAGTTGGCGAATGGTCAGGATGCGAATGGTGCCGCTCTTGTTCCTGCCCAAAGAAACAATAGTAACAGTCAACGCTGGCGAGCTCAGATAGACGAAGAGGGGTATTGGAGTTTTGTCTCTATGTCCAGTGAATCAGATAGAGTGATCGTATTGCAAGGTGCTGAGACGAGCGTGGGTACAGCTTTGGTCCTCGGTGAGGGGGGAGGTGATCATGCGCTATGGGAGCTAACTGATCTGGGAGATGGACTGGTACAGTTCAGAACCAAAGCAGCAGCTCTGTCTGATGGTACGGAGAGCTGGGGAGTAGAAGATTGTAATTTGGATGGTTCTAGGGCTTTGCAGGTTCAAGAGTTCGTAGATGGGGCTTGCCAAACATTCCGATTGAATTTAAAGGAAACTTTCTATCCCTACATACCTACTGATTATAGTGATGAAATCTATGAAATTGAATTTAGGTCCAATGCGCTAAAAGTGCTGAGTGTAAAACAGGAAAACGGTACATACAAGGTATATCCCGAGAGCAGAAAAGCCGCAGATAACCAACGTTGGCGTGTGATTAGTACAGATGAGTACTGGCAGTTTATCCCTCTGTCTAGCTATTCTGGCAGACCTTTGGCCTTGGAGGGTGGCAGCATTGAGGCCGGTAGTCATATGACTCTAGGGGAGGATGCCGATGCTCCTACTTCTTATTGGAAAGTGGTGGATCTGGGTAATGGGTATCATCAGATTATTTCCAAAGCCGCAATAGAAGAATATAGAGGGGTAGATGTAGAAAACTGTGACATGAGTGGCGATAGTCCCGTTCAGTTGACTGAATACAGCGGAGAATTGTGTCAACAATTTCGATTACACTATATCAAGGATTATGACCCGGAGGAGTATGTCTTGGATGCTGAGCAAGGGATGAATAGTTTGAATATATATCCTAACCCAATTACATCAGGTACGGAGCTTCTCATTACAAGTGAGGTGGGCATAGCCTCTGTCACTGTGCTCAATATGAATGGACAAGAAGTGTACATTCGAACAGATATGTCAACTCGAAAATGGAAAGATGTATTGAACCTGAAAGCAGGAGTTTACATCCTGAAACTAGCAACATCTGAGGGAATGCAAACCCAAAAACTAATAGTGAGATAATAAGATTTAAACTAACACGGATTATGAAAAAACTAACACTGACCGTATTGAGCGTTTGTTTCAGCTACATGTTGATCCATGCCCAAAACTATGAAAATCTGGCACCAGAAGAATTTGATCAGTATCAAGCTGATATTTCACATGGTGATATTGATACGATCACTTACGAATCCAAGACTGTTGGGAATACACGCAGGGCTTTGGTTTATACACCTCCTGGCTATTCTAAGAAGAAAAAATACCCAGTACTCTATCTGTTGCATGGAATCGGTGGAGACGAATGGGAATGGTACAAGAATGGTACGCCACAAATCATTCTAGACAATCTCTATGCAGAAGGGAAACTGGAACCAATGATCGTGATATTGCCCAATGGTCGTGCGATGAAGGATGATCGTGCAGTGGGTAATGTTTTCGATAGCCTGAAGGTACAAGCCTTTTCTACCTTCGAAAAAGATTTGCTCAATGATCTGATCCCCTATGTTCATAAGAATTATAAAGTCTACAAGGATCGGGAACACCGCGCAGTGGCAGGTCTGTCCATGGGTGGTGGACAATCACTCAATTTTGGATTGGGAAACATAGATCAATTTGCATGGGTTGGAGGCTTTTCTTCTGCCCCAAACACCAAAGCACCCTCAGAGCTGTTGCCAGAACCAGAGAAAGCCAAAAGTTTGAATCTACTATGGATCTCATGTGGAGATACCGATGGTTTGATGCCTTTCAGCAAGCGTACGAGTGACTATCTAAACAGACACAAGGTTCCTCATATTTTTTATATCGAGCCAGGCGGACATGATTTTAAGGTTTGGAAAAATGACCTTTACAAGTTTTCTCAGTTATTATTCAAACCGTTAGATAAAAGTAAGTTCAATCGATACAGTGTTTTGGGAATGCCTGCCGAAACCAACATTGGGTCGAATACTTACCCACAAGTATTGCCGGATCATAGAGTGATATTTAAAACAAAGGCGTCTGATGCCAAGAATGTTCAAATCGATTTGGGAAAAAAATATGATATGATCAAGGACGAAGAGGGGTTTTGGTCAGTGACGACTGACTCTATCGGGCCGGGCTTTCATTATTACTCGCTTTTGATTGACGGAGTAGCTGTTGCAGACCCTGCTAGCGAGACCTTCTATGGTATGGGTAGGATGGCTAGTGGGATAGAAGTTCCATTTGCTGGAGGAGACTATTATGCTTTGAAGGATGTGCCTCATGGAGAAATCCGCAGGAAGAAGTATTTCTCTCCCGTGACCAGGAGCTGGAGGGAAATGTATGTTTATACCCCTTCGGGATATGATGAGTCAGAGGAAGATTACCCTGTTCTCTATATTCTGCACGGGGGTGGTGAAGACGAGCGAGGATGGGCCATGCAAGGCAAGACAGATTTGATCCTCGACAACCTGATCGCTGAAGGAAAAGCCAAACCGATGTTGGTAGTGATGCCGGATGCCAATATGCCGGGCAGAGATTTTGACGAAGCTGCATTGAAACAATTCGAAGCAGAATTGAAGCAAGTGATCGTTCCTTTGGTGGAGGAAGAATTTCGAGCAGTACCCGATACTGAGGGACGCGCCATGGCAGGCTTGTCTATGGGCGGTATCCATACGCTTTATAGCGGTGTTCAGAACACGGATTTTTTCTCTAGCCTGGGCGTTTTTAGCTCAGGATGGATTCAGGGCATGCAGGAGGAATTGGCCAATTCGCAATATGAATTCATGAAAGAAAATAGTGATCAAATCAATGGCAATCTGAAGAACTTCTGGATTGCCATGGGCGGTCAAGAAGACATCGCTTATGACAATTGTCAGGTGATGATGAAAGAATTTGATCAGATCGGAATACAGTACAAATACTACGAATACCCAGGGGGACATACCTGGCCTGTTTGGAGAGATAATTTATACCGTTTTATGCAATTACTGTTTTGACTAGGTTGACCGTATTTATTGAAGGTCATATGGAAGTTGGAGTAGTATTGAAATTCTTGGTTAACTAGTTGAACTATTTGGTTCGCTTGCTTACTTGAGGTATTTCATTGCTCATGTGTTTGGAAGGTTGATTGGTTCTAACCTAGAATGTGACAGGCAAATGGCTGTTAATACCATTCTATTGTCAAAAACTAAATCAATATGTAACTAACAAATATTTATATGCTATGAAAAATGTAAGACTATTACTATTCATTTTAATGATCGGGTTATTGCCTTCGGCTTTGAAGGCCTGGCCCGGAATGCCTTTGCCACCACTTCATGTGGATGGAAGAAATCTTGTCGACAATTGTGGGAATAATGTAAGCCTTCATGGGGTCGCTATTACACCCAGCCCTTGGTTCAATGGATGCCAGTATGGCTCTACTTCTCAGTACTGCACTTGGGACAACTATGATGTACAGGGTTGTCTGAATTACAACAATGCAGTGATGGATCGTTTGACAGATACCTCCGACGGGTGGTACTTGAATTATATCCGTTTGCATATTGATCCCTATTGGACCAATACGCCCGGATCACCAATTCCAGAGAACGACATCTCGCGATTCGATTTCAATCGTTTGGTGACCTACACCGATCAGGTGATCGTACCTCTGATTAATCATGCGGCGCAGAGAGGCTTGTACGTGGTACTACGGCCTCCTGGGGTTTGCCCTGAGCATATTGCGGTAGGGGATGCCTATCACAATTACCTAATCCAGGTGTGGACCTATTTGTCTCAGCACCCGGCTTTGAAGAATGCAGATCATGTGATGTTCGAATTGGCGAATGAGCCAGTTCAGATTTTAGGAACGAATGGCAACTGGGGATCTACGGGCAATGAGCATTTTGCTGCTTTAAAAAATTTCTTTCAGCCCATCGTGAATCTGATCCGAAACAATGGAGCTAACAATATGCTTTGGATTCCTGGTACAGGTTGGCAGTCACACTATCAGGGCTATGTTAACTATCCGATTACTGGAGGAGACATCGGCTATGCTGTACACATTTATCCAGGGTACTGGGGAGGTGTGCGCAATTACTCCGATTTCCAGGCTGGTTGGGATACCAATGTAAAGCCTATCGCAGATATTGCACCTATTATAGTGACAGAGACTGATTGGGCACCTGCAGGCTATGGAACCTTTGGGACCGCGACTACTGGAACAGCCGGAGGCAATGGCTTTGGAGCCAATCTTAATAATATCCTCTACAATTCCGGGAACGTGTCTTGGAATGTACTGGCACCGGACAACCTGCTGGATCACGGTGATCCCAATGGAGCAACTGCCTATGGAGGAGATTGGCAGGCCTGTGCAGCTCCTGTGAAGCATTGGTTCAGGGAGTTTGGTGAGAATAATTATATGCTGCCACAGTCTTGTTCCAACCCTAATCCAAATCCAGTGGCGTTGGTCAATAATGGTATCTATGAAATCGAATTTTCTAACGATGCTAACTTGGTATTGGACCTGCAATATGGTGATGATTCGAATGGAGCAGTGCTGAGACCTTTTGGACGTAATGGTGCGATTGCCCAGCAGTGGATTGCCATCGATGCAGGCAACGGCAATTGGAGATTCATATCTGCGGCGAGTAGCTCTGATAGATGTGTAGACCTGGCGAGTGCATCTACCTCTAATGGTACCGATATCCGACTATGGGACAACTATGGCAACACAGCCCAGGCCTGGACGGTACAAGATGCAGGTAACGGCTACTATCGTATCCTATCCTCTATCGATAATAACAAAGGCTGGGATGTGCCGAACTGTGTGATGGACGGATCAGAGTCTATGCAGCTTTGGGATCACTACGGTACAGGATGTCAGCTCTTCAAATTCAACTATCTGGGATCGAGCGCTCGTCGCATTGATCAGCAGACGGAATCACTTCAGAAATCTCTGTCGGTGTATCCTAATCCGACCATCAACGGTAATCTGAATATCTCATTAGGTACAGAGGAGGATTTTGATCTGAAAATCTTCAGCATCGATGGCAAACAAATACTGGTAGAAAGGCTGGCAGGAGCCATGACGCATCAGTTGCAGACTAACTTGCCTAAGGGGATCTATATCTTAAAGGTGAGTGGTCAAGGGTTTGAAGATTCACAGCGTATTGTGGTTCAATAATTCTCTGATCGAAAATACAAATGAAAGGGGCATGCATTTGCCCCTTTTAAACTTTCTTATATCCGAAGGGGTATTTAAGTCGAAAAAGGTCTTTCACTTAGATAGACGTAAACTGATTATGGAATGACATCAAATAAATTTACTCTTGCTGAGAAGCAAAATAATGTATCAAGATATAGTGCAAATCCAGTTTTAAGGCATCTTTTGACCCTAGACTATAATCGAATAACTACTTTGAGTTATTCTGCACTACTATTCATTTTAATACCTTTTTTTTCCCAAGCACAAAAAATCACATCTTTCAAGGACGGGATCGGGGACAAATTTTATACGGGCGCAGCGCTCAATGTCCCTCAGACGATAGTAGGTAATGACACCACTATTCAAAATATTATTACAGAACATTTCAATGCTATTGTATCCGGCAATACGATGAAAAGCGGCTGGCTTCAGCGCAAAAAGGGAGAGTTTAACTTCAATTGGGCAGATGCCTTCGTGGATTTTGGAGAGCAAAATGACATGTTCATTACAGGGCATACCTTGGTTTGGCATTCGCAGGCACCCAAATGGTTTTTTACTGATGATGATGGCAATCAAGTGTCCAGAGAAGAAATGATTCGTCGAATGAGAGATCATATCTATACAGTGGTTGGTCGATACAAAGGTCGTATTGATACCTGGGATGTGGTCAACGAAGCGATAGAAGATGACGGGTCTTGGCGCGAGAGTAAATTCTACAAAATCATTGGAGAAGACTTTATCAAACTGGCCTTCCAGTTTGCCCACGAGGCAGACCCTGAGGCTGAGCTCTACTACAATGACTATTCCATGAGTAACCCGGGCCGCAGAGCTGGGGTAGTGGCCATGGTCAAGAGTTTACAAGAAGCAGGGATTCCGATTCATGGCATTGGCATGCAGGGGCACTTGGGGCTGGATTATCCCTCATTAGATGAATTTGAGAAGAGTATTTTGGCTTTTTCAGAATTGGGATTGAAGGTGAGTATCACAGAACTGGACATAACTGTTCTTCCATCGCCGTGGGGTGATATGGGTGCGGATGTTTCGACCAATGTCAGCTATGAGGAAAGAATGAATCCATATCCGGACGGTTTGCCAAAAAAAGTACAGAAGAAATTCGACCAGCGATACCTGGACCTGTACAAGCTGTTTTTGAAGCATGAAGACAAAATAGACCGAGTAACACTGTGGGGGGTGACCGACGACCATTCATGGAAAAACAATTGGCCAATCAAAGGACGTACCGATTACCCTTTGCTCTTTGATAGAGAAAACCAACCCAAAGCTGTAGTACAAGAGATCATTGACTTATATCAGAAATAATAGAAAAGAAAAATATGAAAGTGAAGAGAGGGAGGTGTATTCTCGGTGCAATGGCTATGTTGCTACTGGGGCAGTTGAATGCTCAAAACCCATTGATACAGGATCAGTTTACCGCTGATCCTTCTGCACGTGTGTTTGGTGATAAGGTATATGTGTTTCCATCCCATGATATTCTGGCCGAAGAGGGCAAGGGGCGTGTAGGTTGGTTTTGTATGGAAGACTATCATGTGTTTTCATCTGCTGACCTGACCAATTGGACAGATCATGGCATGATCGTAAGTCAGGAGAATGTAGCCTGGGCTGATCCTAAAGGCTATAGCATGTGGGCTCCCGATTGCATCGAGCGAAATGGTAAATATTACTTTTACTTCCCCACAAAGAAAAAGGATGCGGCTGAAGGTGAGGGTGGTTTTACAGTAGGTGTGGCGGTAGCCGATTCACCAGAGGGCCCTTATGCTCCAGAAAAAAAACCGATTGAAGGTATCAAAGGAATAGACCCGAATGTGTTCATAGACGATGACGGTCAGGCCTATCTCTACTGGTCGAGAAGCCAAATCTATGGTGCCCCGCTCAAGGAAAACATGCTGGAGCTGGCAGCTGAACCTACTGTTTTGGGAGACCTTCCTCAAAAGGGACACAAAGAAGGGCCTTATATGATCAAGAAAAACGGAACCTACTACTTGACTTATCCGCATGTGGAGAATAAAACGGAGCGTTTGGAATATGCGACGGGTGATTCTCCCTTGGGACCATTTACCGTGCAGGGCGTGATCATGGATGAGTCGCCTACAGGTTGCTGGACCAATCATCATTCTATCATCAATTACAAAGGACAGTACTTGCTGTTCTACCATCACAATGAACTTTCACCCCAATTTGACAAGAGCCGTTCAATCATGGCGGATAGCTTGTTTTTTGAACCTGATGGAAAGATCAGAAAAGTAACGCCTACTCTTAGAGGTATTGGCAATACTATAGCTAGTGATAAAATACAGATCGATAGGTATTCTAGCAAAAGTGAGGATGCCAGTACCAGCTTCAACGATTCCACGGATACTTTTCAGGGTTGGTATTTGAACTTGTCTGGTAAAGGGGCTTGGGTGCAGTACAACAGTGTCGATTTTTCGAAAACACTGAAGGCTGTTCAGATCAAAGCACATAGCAGCAAGGGTGCTGTTTTAGAAATTAGAACCACTTCAGATGCGCTATTGGCTATTGTCAAAGTTTCTGGTGATGGTGATTGGCAGCAAGTCGAAGAAGGATTAGAAACAACAACCTCCGGATTGCAAAATTTGAAGTTGGTTTTGAAAAAAGGGGACTTGAAAGTGGATTGGGTTCGCTTTGAATAACAAAACAGTTGAAATATGAGAAATGGTATCTCTTTACTGGTCATTTTTTTGACCAGTATTTTTGGGTTTTTGTCTTGTGCGGATCGACAAAGTCAGGATACAGTTGAATTGAAGCTGTGGTATGACGAGCCTGCAGAGCGCTGGGTAGAAGCCTTGCCTGTGGGCAATGGTCGCTTAGGGGCAATGGTTTATGGACGACCCGGGCAGGAATTGATCCAGCTCAATGAAAATACCATCTATGCAGGAGGCCCCCACCGCAATGGTAATCCCGCGGCAAAGGAATCTTTGAATCGTGTACGTGAGCTTATATTCGAAGAGCAATACGAAGAAGCCCAGCAGCTCATTAATCAAACTTTCTTTAGTGGGGAAAATGGAATGCCCTATCAGACTGCCGGTAATTTAAGGTTGGATTTTGGCGATGATGAAGCTTATCAGAACTACTACCGCGAACTTGATTTGGATAGGGCAATCACAACAACGAGATACACCAAAAATGGAATTGGGTATCAAACTCAGGTCTTTTCGTCCTATCCTGATCAGGTGATGGCAGTACAGTTATCGGCGAACCAAGCTGACGAGTTGAGTTTTTCGGCCAATCTGGATCGACCCGGGGAGTTTGATGTGTCAACATTGGGTAGCAATGGTCTTGTACTTTCTGCCCGTGGCAGTGACCATGAGGGTGTTCAAGGACAAGTGAATTTTGAGCTCCAAATACAAATCGAAGCAGATGGAGGCACGGTAAAGACTGATCATCAAAAAATCGAAGTGGAAAAGGCCAATGCGGCCACCATTTACATATCCATAGCTTCCAACTTTGAACGCTACGATGACCTAAATGGAGATGCTTCAGAAAAAGCGGCGAAATCTCTGCAAGCCGCAGTTGAAAAAGGCTTTGACCAATTATTGCTAGATCATATTGCTGACTATCAGAAGCTATTTCGTCGGGTAACATTGGATTTGGGCAATACGGATTCTGCATACAATACTACAGATCAAAGAATCGTCGATTTTTCCAGTGGAAATGACCCACAGCTTGCTGCCCTTTATTTCCAGTTTGGGCGATATTTATTGATCTCCTCCTCCAGACCTGGTGGTCAGCCAGCTAATCTGCAAGGGATCTGGAACGACCAACTAAAGCCAGCATGGGACAGCAAGTACACGATCAATATCAATACGGAGATGAACTATTGGCCTTCTGAAATCACCAATCTCCCGACCTTGAATGAACCTTTGGTGGAGATGGTGAAGGATTTGTCCTACACCGGAAGGAAGACGGCCCAAGACATGTATGGAGCCAGAGGTTGGGTAGCTCATCACAATACGGATATTTGGCGGATAACGGGTCCTGTTGATGGAGCATTTTGGGGTATGTGGCCGATGGGAGGTGCCTGGTTGTCACAGCATTTGTTCGACAAGTACGATTATTCGGGTGACAGAGCTTTCTTAACGTCTGTCTATCCGGTGGTGAGAGAGGCTTGCCTTTTCTATCTGGACTTTATGGTCAAAGACCCGGACAAGGGGTGGCAAGTCATCGTGCCATCAATATCTCCGGAAAACGCTCCCTATTCAGATCATAGAGCATCGGTATCAGCAGGCACCACCATGGACAACCAGTTGATATTTGATTTGTTTAGCCGCACGGCGCAGGCAGCCGATATTTTAGGCACAGACAAGGCATTGGTTGTTGAGTTGAACAAGAGGCTTGAGGAGCTGCCCCCGATGCAAATAGGGAAATGGGGACAGCTACAAGAATGGATGTATGACTGGGACAATCCAGAAGATCATCACCGTCATGTGTCTCATTTATATGGTTTATACCCATCTAACCAGATTTCACCCTATAAGACTCCTAAACTCTTTGACGCAGCGAGGACTTCACTGGTAGCCAGAGGAGATGAATCGACGGGTTGGTCGATGGGCTGGAAAGTGAATTTATGGGCTCGTCTTTTGGATGGAAACCATGCGATGAAACTCATCAAAGATCAATTGAGACCATCGGTACAAGCCCAGGGCGAGCAAGGAGGAACTTACCCTAATCTCTTCGATGCACATCCACCATTTCAGATCGATGGCAATTTTGGTTGTACCGCAGGGATAGCAGAGATGCTATTGCAGAGTCATGACGGTGCTTTGCATGTTTTGCCAGCCTTACCAGACGATTGGAGTCAAGGTGAAGTAAGAGGTTTAAGAGCTAGAGGTGGTTTTGAAGTGGATATCAAGTGGGAAAGCAGTTTAGCGAAAGAAGTTAAAATTACTTCTCAATTGGGAGGGGGCTGCCGAGTTAGATCTTATTATCCGCTCGTTGGGGATGGACTAGAAGAAGCGACAGGTAAGAACAGCAACCCTTTTTACCAGCAACCTAATATCAAAAAACCTTTGATTGCTAAGGAGGCCAACTTTAAAGGTTTGGAATTGAAGAAGATATATGAATACGACCTGACAACTGAGCCAGGTAAAACCTACAATTTAAAAGCAGCTAAATGAAATCTATAAGACTTGTTCTCATTCTCTTGTTTATTACGTCTCTTGTCGGTGCCCAAGATCGAGCAATAAATCCTTTGATACATGCCGATGTGCCTGATGTATCTATGATACGAGTGGGAGAAACGTATTACATGAGTAGTACTACCATGCATATGAGTCCTGGTGTACCTATCATGAAATCAACGGACCTGGTCAATTGGGAACTCGTTAGCTACGCCTACGATACACTGGCGGACATAGATGCTACCAATCTCGAAAATGGAGAGAATATGTATGGAAGAGGCTCATGGGCCAGTTGTTTGCGACATGTAGATGGACTTTATTACCTATCTACTTTTTCAGCCACTGCTGGCAAAACCTTCATTTTTTCGACTTCAGATATTGATAATGAGCCATGGAGGCGGCATTCGTTCAAACCTTCTTTGCATGACAATTCCTTCTTTATCGACGATGATGGTAAGATGTATCTAATTTGGGGAGGAGGGGAATTGAAGATAGCAGAAATCAAACCTGATCTAAGCGGTGTGGTGCCGGGCACGGAAAGAGTTCTGATTGAAAATGCACATGCACCGATCAAAGATCCGATCATGCTCCCTGCTGAAGGATCGCAGCTTTTTAAGGTCGATGGCAAATATTACCTCTTCAACATTGCCTGGCCCAAAGGAGGTGTGAGAACCGTTATCATTCATAGAGCTGATAAAATCACGGATCCATGGGAAGGAAGGGTTGCACTCCAAGACAAAGGAGTGGCTCAGGGAGGTTTGATTGATACACCAGATGGACGATGGTTTTCATTCTTATTTAGGGACAATGGAGCCGTAGGGCGTATTCCTTATTTGGTACCAGTCGAGTGGAAAGAAGGCTGGCCAGTATTGGGAGAAAACGGCAAGGTTCCTATGGAATTGGACTTGCCAGCAAATAAGAGTTTGATCCCCGGTATAGTAGCTTCTGATGACTTCAAGCGAAAGAAAGGAGAAGCAGATCTGCCATTGGTTTGGCAATGGAACCACAATCCGGACAATGACAATTGGAAGATCAATGGAAAGAAGGGATACCTAAGCTTGACCACAGGTCGTGTTGATCAGGATATATTGAATTCCCGCAACATATTAACGCAGCGGACCATTGGCCCTGTTTGTACGGGTAGTACGGCTATCGATGTGTCCAAAATGAAGGAAGGGGATCGCAGCGGACTTATCTTTCTACAGAAAAAATACGGTTGGGTAGGCGTCAAATACGAAAAGGGACAAAAGTACCTGGTGATGGAAGGTGTATTCGGTGAGTTGCCGGAAGAGAAAGAACGAGTGAAACTCGATCAGGATCAAGTGTATCTAAAGGCGATTGCCAACTTTCGCGACAGAAAAGACGAAGCGCAGTTTTTCTACAGTTTGGATGGGAAAAACTGGAAGCCAATAGGAGGGACTTTGAAAATGGCCTACACCCTACCGCATTTTATGGGCTACCGATTCGGGTTGTTCAATTATGCGACTAAAGAAAAAGGAGGGGTAGTCAACTTCGATTATTTCCAAATCTCAGATCAGATAGACAAATGAAAATAATAATGAAAACAAAATGGGTTTTGATCTTGATGCTGTTCAATAGCGGATTTTTGGCTGCTCAAGATCCAAACTTCTACATCTTTCTGGCATTTGGTCAGTCCAACATGGAAGGTCATGCAAGGTATGAAGCCCAGGATACCCTTGTCAACGAGAGGTTTCAGGTGATGTCAGCGGTGGATTGTCCGGAATTCGGTCGAACCATGGGAGAATGGTACCCTGCCCGATCGCCACTGTGCCGCTGCAAAACGGGCTTGACCCCTACGGATTATTTCGGACGTACTTTGATCAAAAACCTTCCGGATAGCATCAAAGTTGGGGTGATCAATGTCTCAGTGGGTGGTTGCAAAATTGAGTTTTTCGACAAGGAAAACTACAGCAGTTACATTGCTGAGTCGCCGGATTGGCTCAAGAATATGGCCAAAGAATATGACAACAACCCCTACGGTCGATTGGTCGAGATGGCTCAACTGGCCCAAAAAGACGGGGTGATCAAAGGCATTTTGCTTCATCAGGGAGAATCCAATACTGGGGATAAAAGTTGGCCTGGCAAGGTGAGGGACGTTTATGACAACCTACTATCGGAGCTGAACCTGGATCCAAAAGAAACACCACTATTGGCTGGCGAAATGGTAAGTGCAGAGCAAGGAGGTAAATGCGCGAGCATGAACGCCATCGTTGGTACTCTGCCAGAGTTGATCCCAAATGCACACATTATTTCTTCCGAAGACTGTGAGGCAGTAGAGGATGGCCTTCATTTTTCGGCAGAAGGGTATCGAAAACTGGGCAGGCGGTATGCGTATCAAATGCTCTTGTTACTAGACTGAAATAAATTATTGAATACAAAAATTAATAAATAGATGAATCAAGTGAAAGTTAGAATATTGGCGGCTTGTCTGGTGCTATGCTCCATGACAGCCATGGGTGGAACAGGAGACAAACAAGGCAAACTAGCCAGCCCGGTGTTTTCTAAAGTAGAATATGTAGGGAATGACAAGGTTTACAATGAAAATCCATTGGAATCTGGTGAGTTTTATAATCCTATTTTGCAGGGCTGCTACCCTGACCCGGCGATTACCAGAAAGGGAGATGATTATTACATGGTGGTTTCATCCTTTGCGATGTTTCCCGGAGTACCGATTTTTCATTCCAATGATTTGGTCAACTGGACTCAGTTGGGGCATGTGTTGGATCGTACATCGCAGTTAGATGTTCATGATACTGGTATCAGTATGGGGGTATACGCACCTGGGATCACTTACAATGAAAATAACGATACGTTTTATATGATCACCACTGCATTTGCAGGGAGTACAAAACTGCCAGGTACTTTGGGGAATTTCGTCGTGAAAACCAAAGATCCGAAAGAGGGATGGAGCGACCCCTACAAGCTGGATTTTGCGGGGATCGATCCTTCGATTTTCTTCGATGATGATGGCAAGGCTTATGTCGTGCACAATGATGCTCCTGATCCAGGGAAGGAACTCTACGGTGGTCATCGTGTGATCAAGGTTTGGGAATACGATGTGGAAAAGGACCAGATCATCAAAGGCACGGATCAAATCATCGTCAATGGTGGTGTTGATTTGGCCAAGAAACCCATCTGGATCGAAGCACCGCACATTTACAAGAAAAACGGGAAGTACTACTTGATGTGCGCAGAAGGTGGTACAGGAGACTGGCATAGCGAAGTAGTATTTATTAGCGATAGCCCCAAAGGTCCATACGTGCCAGCTCCTAGTAACCCGATCTTGACGCAAAGACATTTCCCAAAGGACAGAAAAAACAACGTGGATTGGGCGGGGCATGCCGATTTGGTATTAGGGCCTGATGGGAAATATTATGGCGTATTCTTGGGTATTCGTCCCAATGAAGAAGGCCGGGTAAATACGGGGCGTGAGACTTTCATCCTACCTGTAGACTGGTCTGGTACGTTCCCGGTATTCGAGAATGGTTTGGTGCCAATGGAACCTACATTGGCTATGCCTGCCGGAGTAGAGAACAAAACAGGAAAGGATGGTTTTTTCCCTAATGGAAATTTTACTTATACCGAAGATTTTACTTCTGATCAACTGGACTACAGATGGATTGGATTGAGAGGTCCGAGAGAGGAATTTATTTCTACAGGAAAAAAAGGTCTGTCCATTGATCCATTTGATACCAACATCAAAGAGCTCAAGCCTACATCAACCTTGTTTCACAGACAAATGCACAAGGCTTTCACTTTTACAACAGAGATGAAGTACAAGCCTCAGTCAGAGAAGGATTTGGCTGGACTTACTTGTTACCAAAATGAAGGCTCGAATTATGTATTTGGTGTGACCAAAAAAGGTGGAAATTATATGCTGGTTTTGGAGCGTACAGAGACCAAAGGCAGAAGGAGAGATCGTGAGACTAGCTCTAAGGTTATTGCCAGTACGAGTATTGATTTGAAAAAATCGATACAACTCAAGGTAAGTGCTGAAGGAGACGATTATACATTCAGTTATGCGCTGGATGGTGAAGATTTTCAAGACCTGGGTGCAGCAGTCTCTGGAGATATACTGTCTACCAATGTAGCTGGTGGATTTACAGGTGCCATGATTGGTTTGTATGCCACATCAGGCAACACTACTCTGCCCTAATCGGTAGTTCTCAACCTGAAAAAATTGGAGGGTTCTGGACTTATGTTCGTGACCCTCCTTTGTTCGTTAATCTGCATTGATTAAAACATGATGAAAAGACTAAACTACGCTACTCTATTTGTTCTCCTATCAGCCGTATTATGGGCTGGTGCCTGTCAGGAAAGCAAACCTGATTATCAAAATCCAGACCTGAGTTTTGATGAACGTGCCGACGATCTCATTTCTCGAATGACCCTCGAGGAAAAAGCGGCACTGATGTGCGATATTTCTGAGGCTATACCCAGATTGGGTATTAAAAAGTTTAATTGGTGGAGTGAAGCACTTCATGGTTATGCGAATAATGACAATGTCACAGTTTTTCCAGAACCGATAGGGATGGCGGCCTCTTTTGATGATGAGTTGCTCTATCATATATTCGATGCAGTATCAGACGAAGGGCGTGCCAAGTACAACGAGTGGATCGCTGCGGGAAATGAAAATAAGCGTTTTCTGAGCTTGTCGGTATGGACGCCAAATGTGAACATCTTTCGTGATCCCAGATGGGGCAGAGGTCAGGAAACCTATGGCGAAGATCCCTTCCTCACTTCTCGTATGGGGGTGCAAGTGGTCAAGGGGCTTCAGGGGCCTGAAGATGCCAAGTACCGCAAGCTACTCGCTTGCGCTAAGCACTATGCGGTGCATTCTGGACCAGAATGGAGCCGTCATGAACTGAACCTGGACAATGTAGACCCAAGAGATTTATGGGAAACCTATCTGCCAGCCTTCAAGGCACTAGTACAAGAAGCAGACGTACGGCAGGTGATGTGCGCTTATCAAAGATTAGATGGTGAACCCTGCTGTGGTAGTGATCACCTGCTCCAAACCACACTGAGAGAAGAGTGGGATTATGAGCATCTGGTCGTGGGCGACTGTGGTGCGGTTCAGGATTTTTATACCACGCACAATGTCTCACCGGACGCCGTTCATGCAGCGGCCAAAGCAGTGCTAGCTGGTACGGATGTCGAGTGTCAGTGGGACAAGCATAACTACAAGCTGATTCCGCAAGCCGTAGAACAAGGACTACTAAAAGAAGAAGAGATCGATGTGCGTTTGAAACGTGTGTTGATGGGGCGATTCGAATTAGGGGAAATGGATCCTGACGAGTTGGTGCCTTACACGCAAATACCTCCTTCTATCTTAAATAGTGAAGCACACAGACATCTCGCGCTGGAGATGGCACAAAAATCTATGACCTTGCTTCAGAATAAAAATGACATTTTACCGCTAAGTAAATCGATCAATCAGTTAGCTGTCATTGGCCCTAATGCGGACAATGAACCGATGCTGTGGGGTAACTATAACGGAACACCTGTCCGTACCATTACCATACTGGATGGCATCAAATCCAAACTGGCAGAAGGGGCTGTGATGCATGATCAGGCAGTCGACCTTGTAGAAGACAAAGTCACAGTCAGTTATTTTTCTCAAATCCAATTTGAAGGGAAGCAGGGATTCAAGGCCACCTACTGGAACAATCCTGACCGTACAGGCGAGGCTGTAATCAGTAAGCAGATCACCAACCCAATGAAACTGACCACTGCTGGTCAGCACGAATTTGCGTCAGGAGTGAAATTGGAAGGCTTCTCTGGGAAGTATGAGACCACATTTACACCATCAGTTTCTGAAGAAATTGTTTTCAAGTGTGGAGCTACAGGCGCTTTTGAACTTGTGGTTAACGATTCGACCCTATTCAGCTCCCACAACTGGAGAACATTGCCAGGAAGGGTTTCTTATACTGTGGAAGCGGGTAAAGCGTATAATATAGAAATCCGTTATGCTCAGCTCAACAATTGGCAGGCCAATTTGGAGTTTGACTTTGGACGTGAAGTAGATATAGATTTTGCACAGTTGATCAACAAGCTGAAGGGCACAGAAGTAGTGGTTTTCGTGGGTGGTTTGTCCACTTTGCTGGAAGGCGAGGAGATGCCTGTTTCTTATCCGGGATTTAAAGGAGGAGATAGAACCAATATTGAACTTCCTTCCGTTCAGCGTAGATGTCTAAAGGCACTCAAAGATGCTGGTAAGACGGTCATTTTTGTTAACTGCTCGGGATCGGCCATGGCGCTTACACCTGAGACCGAAAGCTGCGATGCGATTCTACAGGCCTGGTATGCAGGTGAATCAGGCGGTCAAGCGGTGGCTGATGTGTTGTTCGGAGATTATAATCCATCAGGCAAACTGCCGGTGACTTTCTACAAGCACTCGGATCAGTTAGGTGATATCGAAGATTACGACATGCAAGGCAAGACTTATCGCTTCATGGATGATGCCTTGTTTCCATTTGGCTATGGTTTAAGCTACACCCAATTTGAAATCGGCAGTGCTCAGCTGGGCCGTGAAAGCATTAATGCTGGGGAAAGCCTTCAAATCAATGTGCCGATTAAGAACACAGGTGATCGTGAAGGGACTGAGATTTTTCAGGTCTATGTAAGGAAAAAAGGCGATGAGGATGGCCCGTTGAAGACGCTGAGAGGCTTTGAACGTGTCGGCTTGGAGGCTGGCAAAGAGACGAAGTTAGAAATAGAGCTGGATGCTTCTGCATTTGAGTTTTATAATAGATCAACCGAGAAAATGGATGTAATGCCTGGAACCTATCAGTTGTTTTATGGCAACAGTTCGGACCAAGCAGATTTGAAAGTAGTGGAGGTTGAACTTATTTAATCCATGGCTACAAGAGAGAAACCTAGATAAACAAAAAGTATATGCAAAGACTAAATACAGCATGCTCACCTTTTAATAAAAGAGTAAAAGCGATTCGGATGATCCTAATGTCCTCATTCATTCTTGCTTTCGCACAGGTGACAACAGCACAAACCTTGATTCTAAACGATTCAGCTTATTTTGAATCAAGAGGTTTGAACGTGTTGGTGTTTTCCAACGAGTACAATGGAGAGTTTTTTGATGAGAAAACAGCTGGGATTGAGCTGATTCACCATGGGGTGAGAACTGCTACTGGTGGTGCGGTTCGACTGCATCACACACCTGAGCAGTGGGATTTGATCCCAAAGATGATCAACCGAACAGTGGACAAGGCCAATAAGACCATCGAGGTTAAGCTCAGGTATGAGGCCTACGATTTCGATTCTAGACTGAAAGTGACCCCAAAAGGAAAGGGCTTTGTAATATCCGTTGTCTTGGATCAGCCTGTGCCAAAAGAGTTAGAAGGGAAGGCAGGATTTAATATGGAGTTTTTACCTGCTTCCTATTTTGAGAGCAACTATTTGATTGATGGCAAACCCGGCATCTTTCCTAGGTATCCGGCAAGTAACACACTCACTAAATCTTCTAGTCAAAAAATTCCCCAGTTTGCCGGTCACAATACATTTGACGATCGTGGAAGGGACGAATACATCGTACCACTACCCTTAGAGTCTGGTAAAAATCTCATTCTCGCGCCTGAAAATCCAGAGCGCAGAGTGAAAATTCAATCTGAAGATGAAATTATGCTTTTTGACGGGCGCAACTTGGGACAAAACGGATGGTATGTGGTCCGAAGCATTCTTCCTGCCAACAAAACAGGGGAGGTTCTTTCTTGGTATGTAGAGCCCAACACTATAACTGATTGGCTAAGAGAGCCGGTGATTGGTTTCTCTCAGGTGGGCTATATGCCTAGTCAGGAGAAAGTCGCTGTTGTAGAATTGGACAAGAACGATCAACCCTTGAAAACTGCCTCCATCTTTCAGTTAAATGAAGAAGGTGAGTTCGTAGAGAAACTGAAGGCTGATGTGAAGCCTTGGGGGAAATATTTGAGATACAATTATGCTCAACTGGACTTTAGCTCCATACAAGAAACAGGTATTTATTATATCCAATACGGAGATTACAAAACAAATTCCTTTCAGATTGCCAATGATATTTACTCTAAAGTATGGCATCCTACGATGGACGTGTTTTTCCCTATTCAAATGGATCACATGGAAGTAAATGAGGCCTATCGTACCTGGCACGGAAAACCATTTGCTGACGACTGTCTGCAGGCACCACTCAATCACAAACACTTTGATGGCTATGAACAGGGTGCTACCACAGATACAAAATACAAGCCTTTGGAGCGTATCCCCGGTATGTCAGTGGGAGGGTGGTTTGATGCTGGTGATTATGATATCCAGACATTTAGACATGTGCTGGTGATTGCCAGTTTTGTAGAGTCTTGGGAGACATTTGGCATAGACAGAGATGAAACTTACATCGATCAAAAAACACAATATGTGGATATCCACCGACCAGATGGTCAGCCGGATATCCTTCAGCAAATCGAACATGGTGTGTTGAACCTTGTCGCTCAGGTAGAAAATATTGGCCATCCGGTCAGAGGGATAGTCGTGCCCAATTTGCATCAATACCACCACCTGGGAGACGCCTCTACCGAGACGGATAATTTGCCCTATAATCCATCACTGAAGCCTTATGAATCTGATGGCTTGTCGAGTGGTACGCCGGACGATCGCTGGGCTTTTACTAATAGAAGTACTTTTCTGGACTACCGAACGGCTGGCGCTTTGGCTGCTGCCAGTCGTGCACTGAAAGGCTACAATGATGAGTTGGCAGATAAATGTATCAATATCGCCAAGCGTCTATTTGAAGAAGCCAACGAAAACGCAAAAGCACCTGGTCATGTGATGTCCAGATGGGGACGGGGCAGCGATATGATTGCTATGATGCAGCTCTTCCTTACGACTGGAGAAGAACAATATAAAAAGGGCTTTTTGGATAATATCTGGAAGGTTTTGGATGAATCCTTGGAGCGCAACATCGATTATGCTTTGCTGGCATTGCCCTATATGGACGAAGCATATAAGTCTAAGCTACGAGGGTATGTGGTGAAGTATAAGGAAAATACAGACAAAGAAAATGCTGATAATCCCTATGGAGTTCCGATTGCCAAGAGGGGATGGGGCGGTAGTTCGGTTGCCATCAATTGGTCTATTACCAATTATCGAATTCTAAAATCCTATCCTGACATTGTGGATATAGAGGATGTGTACAGCGGACTGAATTACATTTTTGGTTGTCACCCATATTCCAACTTGTCATTCGTAAATGCGGTCGGTAACAAATCTAAGAAAGTAGCCTATGGAAGCAACAGAGCGGATTTCTCGACTATAGCTGGAGGGGTAGTGCCTGGACTTATTTTTCTAAAGCCGGATTATCTGGAAAATAAAGACGATTGGCCGTTTTTCTGGGGGGAAAATGAGTGTATCATCGACGGGGGTGCCTGGTACATTTTTCTCGCCAATGCAGCAGAAGAATTGGCGAAGAGTAATCTCAAGAACAAATGAAAAGAATTGTCTTAGTCTTTTTCATTTCGTCTATCATAGTAGCTAATGTGCGTTCACAGCGACTAGAACTTAAATCTCCCAACCAGAAAAATACGGTTGGTCTTTGGAAAGATTTGGAGGATCAGGGACGATGGTTTTTGCGTGTGGAGCACATGACCGCTGGGGCTAGAACGGAAATTCTACCAAGAATTGATTTAGGCTTGATTACAGATAAAACTGATTTCTCAAAAGGCCTTCGTTGGGTTAAATCGGGCAAGGTTCGGGAAGTGAGGGATGATTACAAAATGCTCCATGGAAAAAAGGCCCATCGCCAGAATGTAGCGAAAGAAGTGACGGTTCAATTTCAGCTCCCAGATAAGTCTCCATTGAATGTGGTCATCAGGGCCTATAATGATGGTGTGACCTTTCGGTATGTGATCCCTGAGATTGACGGAGATCTTACCGTAAAGGAAGAAATGACTGCCTACACGATTCCCGATAGCACTAGAAGGTGGCTTCAAAAATTCAATCCTGCCAATGAAGGTTATTATCGCAGTACTGTCGCCTCAGAGGAGCAGCAGGACTGGGCTTATCCGGCACTGTTTCAATCTCCCGATAGTGCTTGTTTTTATTTGCTGCATGAAGCCGATTTGGGTCGGGATTATTGCGGGACTAAACTGACCAATTATCAAAACAAAAACGAATACAAACTCTCCTTTCCTGATGATTGGAACGGCAGGGGACAAGGCCAACCTGAACCAGTAATATCCGAACCCTGGCATTCGCCGTGGAGAGTGATCATCATCGGGAGTCTGGCAGATATTGTGGAATCAACCTTGGTGGAAGACGTATCTGAACCCAATAAATTAGAGAATACAGACTGGATCAAGCTAGGTCTTGTCTCCTGGAACTATTGGTCAAATAACCATGGAACCAAGGACTATCAAATAGTAACCGAATTTGCAGATTTGGCAGCCCAGATGGGTTGGCCCTATACGCTTCTGGATTGGGAGTGGGATGCCATGACCAATGGGGGCAATCTGGATGATGCGCTAGCGTATATTCATTCGAAAGGAGTGAAACCACTGATCTGGTACAACTCTGGCGGGGATCATACCTGGGTAGCAGCTACACCAAAAGATCGTATGCTTACGCATGAAAACCGGGTAGCAGAATTCAAGAAATTGAAGGAGAAAGGGATAGCAGGGGTGAAAGTTGACTTCTTCGAAAGTGAGAAACAAGACATGATCAATTATTATCTGGATATTATTGAAGATGCCGCGGAGTATGAAATCATGGTGTACTTTCATGGCTGTCTGGTACCAAGAGGTTGGCAGAGAACTTATCCTCACCTGATGACCTACGAAGGAGTAAGAGGCGCAGAGTGGTACAACAACCGTCCGGATTTCACTTTTGAAGCGCCGGAGCACAATACCATTCTTCCATTCACCAGAAATGTGGTAGGCTCGATGGATTACACGCCCATCACTTTTACCAACTCGCAGCATCCCCACATTACCTCCTATGGACATGAGCTGGCACTAGGAGTATTGTTTGAGTCGGCCTTTCAGCATCTGGCAGACAGACCGGATGGTTATCAATCTTTACCTTTTGAGGCTAAGGATTTCCTTAGTGATCTGCCCGTGGCATGGGATGAAACCAAGCTGCTAGATGGATTTCCTGGGAGAGATGTAACAATCGCTCGGAAAAAAGAAGAAAACTGGTACATCGGCGGAATCAATGGAGAGGATAAATCTAAGAGTCAAACCTTGTCTCTGGACTTTCTTGCCGCAGATACCCAATACAAATTGACTTTGATCGCGGATGGCGCACATGACAAAAAGCTTTCGACTAAATATTTGATAGTGGACCGTTCAGATTCACTTGATATCAAGATGCTAAGGAGGGGAGGTTTTGTGGTTTCTTTGATTCCGGTCATTGATTAATTGAAAGAGACAGCTTATTAAAATATTATCCACTTTTTAAAACTTAATGATTATGAACAGATTGACTAATTACTTGCTCAGGACATTGTTCTTGAGCCTATCACTATTAATTCCTTTTTTTGTAGGAGCTCAGGATGGAACGATTTACCCTCTGGATGCACCTAAAGAGTCCAATGCCATACCACTGAACACTGGAGGTGTGGAAGACCAACCTGCATCAGAGACTTGGTTTAAGCAGTGGGGCGACCCAATGGCCCGAAACATTACCAAAGCTACACTCAGGCCTTTCTTGCCCGATCCCGACAAGGCCAATGGGACAGCGGTAATCGTGACACCAGGGGGTGGCTTTCGTTGGTTGTCGTTAGGCAATGAAGGCTGGGAGGTAGCTCAAGCATTGGCTGATCAGGGGATTGCTGCGTTTGTATTGAAATACAGATTGCACCCTACGCCTGACAAGTTAGAGGACTTCACCGCATGGATGAACCGTCCGAGAGGTTCAGTGACCGATGATTCTAAAGAATCCGTTCCAGAGCTGCCTCGTCGCGACCTTTCTGATCAGCTGGAAGATGCGGAGGCCGCTTATGCCATGATTGTGGATCGAGCGGATGAATGGGGGGTAGATACCGACAAAATTGGTATGATCGGTTTCTCTGCCGGAGCAGGATTGACTATGCACTCTACTTTGAATTCTAAAACAATGAAGCTGGCGTTCATTGGTCCTATCTATGGAGGAATGGGTGAGGTAGAAGTACCAGAAAATGCACCGCCAATGTTCAACGCCATTGCCACAGACGATTTTTTGTTTAGGGGGCAGTTTGGGGTTATCAAATCTTGGTACGATGCAGGCATACCTGTTGAGTTTCATCTGTATCAGAACGGTGGTCATGGTTTTGGGCTGGGGAACCCAGGTCGCACCAGTAACAAATGGTTCGATGCATTTATCCATTGGTTGACAGTGAACGAGTTTATTTAGTCTAGACCTCAAAGTATAAGTCTAGCCTCTTGTTTTAGCTAGTCTCCTTCCTCCTTTAAAATTGGATCATGACAGTAATCTGTATTGGGAGGATGGGGATTAATGCTTCACATAATGGGATAAAAAACTAATTATTGGTCTTTATCTGTATGGTGTGACACTATTAATATTCAAATTGAATCTGTATGAAAAGGATGTTTTCTACACATCTTCCTGATTCAACTGTTAGTCACGCATTTATGAAGAAATAAAATTTCGACAAACATCATATCAAACACATATAATGAGACTGGCAATTACTATTCTACTGTTAATTTTTACATCATCACTTTTTGCTCAACAGAAACAAACTGTGTCTAGTCCAGATGGGCGCGTGACCGTTAGTGTTTCTATTGACAAGGGGCAAGCAAGCTACTCTGTTAACTATGGTGGTAGCTCTATGTTGGAGGCTTCACCATTAGGCTTGACAACCAACGAAGGTGATTTTACATCAGACATGAGTTTTGTAGTGGCTTCAGAGGGGGTGACTAGCCAAACTTATAGTATAGTGACGATCAAGCAGTCGGAGGTCAACTATGAGGCCAATATCCTGAAATACATGATGGCCAATTCAGAGGGCAAGCAACTGTCCGTGCTTTTTCAGGTCAGCAACCATGATATCGCCTTTAGGTATGAGTTGCCCACTTGGGACAAAACAGTGGTTACGGTAGTAGAAAGTGAAGCCACGGGTTTTAAGTTTCCATCTCAAACCACGGCATTTCTATCCTATATGATGGAGCCAATGGCTGGTTTTGCCCGTACTTCGCCGAGTTACGAAAGTGGCTACCAGACGGATGTGCCCATGGATCAAACCAATGCCAGGGAAGGTTATGTATTCCCTGGCTTGTTTAGGGTAGGAGATGAAGGCTGGGTGCTAGTGTCCGAGACAGGGGTGAGTAGCCAGTATTGTGCCTCACATCTGAGTGCCTACCAAGAAGGTAAGTACACCGTGGAATATCCTAATCCAGAACAGAACAACGGTTTTGGGAGTAGCGGTGCGCAGATTGGACTGCCGGGTGTCACGCCATGGAGGACGATCACTGTCGGGGAGTCGCTAAAGCCGATTGTAGAGACGACCATTCCTTATGATGTGGTGGAGCCTTTGTATGAAGCTTCGATGGGTTATCAGATGGGTCGAAGTACTTGGAGCTGGATCATCTGGCAGGACAATAGCATGAACTATGAAGACCAGGTGAAGTATATCGACCTGGCAGCAGCGATGGATTTCGAATATATCCTGATCGATGCCTGGTGGGACAAGAACATCGGCTATAAGCGCATGGAGAAGTTGATCGACTATGCCGATTCCAAAGGTGTAGGGGTTTTTCTCTGGTACAATTCCAATGGAGCTGCCAATGATGCTTTCATGACCCCACTCAATAAGATGAACAGCACTATAGCCAGAAAGAAGGAGATGAAGTGGCTCAAAGAAGCTGGAGTGAAGGGATTGAAGGTGGATTTCTTCGGAGGAGACAAGCAAGAAACGATGCGGCTCTATGAGGATATACTGTCTGACGCCAATGAGTATGGTTTGATGATCGTCTTCCATGGTGCGACACTACCACGTGGCTGGGAAAAGATGTATCCCAATTTTGTAGGAAGTGAAGCGGTGCTGGCCTCAGAGATGCTGGTCTTCGTGCAGGACGTGAGGGAGAAGGAAGCCTTTTATGCCTCCTTGCATCCGTTTATGCGTAATGCCGTGGCGAGTATGGAATTTGGGGGTGTCGTGCTCAATGATTTCCTCAACAAAGGAAATAAGGAAGGACAGGAAAGATTGACCACCGATGCTTTCCAATTGGCAACTGGCGTATTGTTCCAGAATCCCGTGCAGATGTTTGCCCTTACGCCTAACAATTTGGAGGATGTGCCAGCGTTCGAATTGGACTTTATGAGAGCACTGCCAACTACCTGGGATGCTACAGTGTTTGTAGATGGCTACCCGGGAAAGTACAGTGTCTTGGCCAGAAAGTCAAAAGGCAAATGGTATGTAGCAGGGGTAAATGCAGAATCATCCGAAAAGAAACTAAAGCTGGAAGTGCCTATGTTGGCAGGCCAAACGGTCAAACTATACGGGGATGACGAGGATGGAAAAACTTACTTGAAGGAAGTGAAAGTAGCTCGCAATGGTATGATCACTATTACCATGCAAAGCAAGGGCGGTTTTGTGTTGACCCAATAGTTTTAATCAAATTAAACCATATGAAAGTGAATAGATTCGTTTTATTTTTTTATTTCTCAATGCCAGTGATTGGATTGGCTCAAAACCCCATCATCCAAACCAACTACACTGCAGATCCTGCGCCCATGGTCTATAATGGCAAAGTCTATCTATACACCAGTCACGATGAGGACAACTCCACCTGGTTTACCATGGACGATTGGCGGTTATACACATCAGAGGACATGGTCAATTGGACAGATCATGGTGCAGTGCTGGACTATACTGCATTCGACTGGGCCAAGATGAACGCCTGGGCACCAGCGGCCATTGAGCGGAATGGCAAGTTTTACATGTATGTACCCATTACGACTCGTAGCGGTATGAATGGGATAGGGGTAGCTGTGGCAGATAGTCCTTATGGACCTTTCAGAGACCCATTAGGTAAACCTATGATCTCAGAAAGAATGGCAGATATAGATCCTGCGGTCTTTATCGATGACGATGGCCAAGCCTATCTCTATTGGGGCAACCCAGTGTGCTACTATGTCAAGCTCAATGAAGACATGATTTCATATGAAGGTGAGATTGCTCAGTTTCCGAATACCATTGAATCCTTTGGGAAACGCAGCAAAGAAGATCCGAGAAGACCTACAACCTACGAAGAAGGGCCTTGGATGTACAAGCGAGGAAATTTGTATTATTTGATTTTTGCGGCAGGTCCTATCTCAGAGCATATAGGCTATTCGACGAGCAATAATCCTACAGGGTCTTGGGAATATCAAGGAGTGGTGATGCCTACTCAGGGAGCGGCTTTTACCAACCATCCGGCTGTCATTGATTTCAAAGGAAAAACCTACTTTTTTTATCACAATGGGGCACTTCCGGGAGGAGGAGGCTTTACCCGTTCGGTTTGTGTCGAAGAGATGAAATTCAAGAAGAACGGGGACATCATTCAGATGGATATGACCAAGGGTGTGGAAGAAGCCTTGAGTACGATCAATCCCTACATGAAAAATGAAGCTGAGACCATGGCCTGGTCTGAGGGCGTGAAGTCATACACAAATGATGTAGTAGGCGTATTCATCACCGCCAAAAAGAATGAGGCTTATACCAAGGTCAGAAATGTAGATTTCCGAAAGGAAGGAGCTGGTCGTTTCACTGCACGGGTGGGCACTACGCACAATGGAGGGGTGACAATGGAGGTAAGACTTGATGCACTAGACGGAAAGCTGATTGGCGAGATAGAAGTGTCAATGACTGGAGGGGATGACCGTTGGGCATTGCGGTCTTTGGATGTCAAAGAAGTCAATGGTAAGCATGATTTATACTTTGTATTCAAAGGAAAAGCATCTAGTGATATTATGTTTTTTGATTATTGGATGTTTAGCAAATAGTAAATCACATATTATATAGAATAAAAGTAGATTAGAGGATTAACTGTATAAGAATATGATCAGGAGACAAAATCAAATAGTGGTTTTACTAATGTTACTTTGCGTAATTAGCGGAGGTGTTCATGCGGTGCAAGCACAGTTTGCTCAAGCAGACAGAGATAGTATCAATCGTTACTCTTATCTGGATTTTCAGGAGATGAAGAAGTCTTTATCCATTGAGATCGAGAATAGACCTGGCCCATCTGGTGATCCTTTAGCTGCCAATGCAGCCAATACTGATGAGTCTAACGTACGATCTTATAGTTTACCTAACCCATTGATGTTTTCTGATGGCAAGAAGGTGACAAACCAGAAAGATTGGTGGGTAAAGCGACGATCCGAAATCGTGAATGATTTTGAATCAGAAGTATATGGGAGACTACCCGAGAACTTGCCTAAAGTCAACTGGGTGGTCAAATCTGTGAAAGATACCATAGTAGGATCATTTCCTGTTCAAGAAAAAACAATGCTTGGGATAGTTGACAATTCTGCCTTCCCCGAAATAAAAGTTGAAATAGAATTGGTAGTGGGTACACCTAAGGAGGCAACAGGTCCAGTGCCAGTGGTGATGGAGTTTGGTTTTATCAATTGGCCCTTTGGCAAGAGAGCACCAGAACCCAATTATTTCATGTCCGCATATGAGCCCTTGTGGAAGCAACAACTCTTGTCACAAGGATGGGGTTATGCGATCCTGGTACCATCTAGTATTCAAGCTGATCATGGAGCTGGACTAAAGTCAGGGATCATAGGGTTAGTCAATAAAGGTGCTGCTCGCGCACCAGAGGAGTGGGGTGTGCTCAGAGCATGGGCTTGGGGAGCGAGTCGCGCATTGGACTATTTTGAGAAAGATGCTGATGTGGATCAAAAAAAATAGCCATAGAAGGAACATCAAGGTACGGAAAAGCAGCTTTAGTCACGATGGCATTTGATGCTCGTATTTCATTGGGTTTTATTGGGTCTTCTGGGGAAGGTGGAGCATCTATCATGCGAAGAAATTTCGGCGAACAGGTAGAAAATTTAGCATCTTCGAGTGAGTATCACTGGTTTTGTGGCAACTTCATCAAGTACGCAAGTTCACTAACAATCGATGACTTGCCAGTAGATGCACATGAATTGATCACGCTTTGCGCTCCAAGACCAATTTTTATCAGTGCGGGCTCTCACTTCATAGAAGGACAATGGGTTGATGCCAAAGGGATGTTTTTGGCAGGTGTACATGCTCAACCAGTTTATCAATTGCTTGGCGCAAAAGGATTGGGAACAAATGATTTTCCAGTTTTAGGCTTTCCATTGATCAACGGTGAAATTGCCTTTCGTCAACATGCAGGAGGGCATTCCACAGGGCCCAATTGGAGTACATGGATTGCTTGGGCACACCGGTATTGGGATAAGTAAAAAAAATCCAAACCAAGGGATACTTTTTGATGTTCAAGTCTTTATAGTCTTTAAGGGGTGAAATGTGTCTTCATCTCACGGCATGATTGAGAAAGATGAGATGGACAATATGGAAGAAAACTAACCTAAAGTGTTTTATAACTTTACTTTTTTTGTTTTTGGCTGGTAGATCAGTTCTTCAGGCACAGCAATTCAAAGAAATAGGTCTTCAGAGCAAGCTATCGGAGGTATCTAATAATAATGGAGTAGCAGTAGCCGATTATGACAATGATGGAGACTTAGATGTGTTTGCTGTGACCCGTTGGGATGGGCAAAACCCCGCTTCCAGTCAGCTTTTTCAAAACAATAATGACGGTACATTTACTAATGTAACAACACAGTCGGGTATTCAAAGTACCCATGATTATTCTGTAAACAGACCCCAAAGCCCACATCCATTTGGTGAAAAAATGGGAGCTTCATGGGGAGATTTTAACAATGACGGCTATGCCGATTTGTTCCTAACGAACTCTATCTATCTAGAACTGTACTTAAATAATGGGGATGGAACGTTTACTGACGTCACGACTGAGATGGGGATCATTGATACAAATGAATGTATCAATGTCGTAGGTCTCTGGTTTGATTATAACAACGATTCTTTTCTTGATTTATATGTTTCTGGGGTGATTACCGTGTCCAGTTGCAGGGGCAAATTGTATAGAAACAACGGGGGTACTTCTTTTACTGAAGTGTCAGAGGAAGCGGGTGTTAAGGATAGTGGGCGCTCTGCCTGGACGGCTATTCCGCTAGATGTAAATGAGGATGGTCATCAGGATTTTTACATTGCCAATGATTTTGGAGCGAGCAATGAACTGTATGTTAATGATGGGACAGGGTATTTTGTAGATCAAGCCGAAGCGTACGGTGTGTCTGACAAGTTTATGGACGGTATGGGAGTCGCCTATGCAGACTATGACAATGATGGCTCCTTGGATTTATATGTGACCAATATTAACGAAAGTTCCCTGTTTCGCAACAGTGGAGGGGTATTTCAAAATGTATCTAAAGAGGTTGATGTGTTTTTGACTGGCTGGGGCTGGGGGTGCGGATTTGCAGATTTTGATCATGATCTAGACATGGATTTGGTAGTGGCTAATGGATACTATAACAATGATCAGGACAGATACTATGAAAACACACTGGAGACGGGGAGGATGATGTTTTTGGATCATTCCGAGCAAAGTGCTTTTGGAAAGAGTTCTATTTCAAATGGCTTGACGGTATTTGACTATGATAATGATGGTGATTTGGATGTATTGATAGGACGAACTGCAGGCGCATTAGGGTTTTATGAAAACCAAGTGATCTCAGGGGGCAATGAAGGGGGACAAAATTGGGTAAAGATTGACCTAGAGGGGGTTAAGTCTAATCGAGATGCTATCGGTACATTGGTGACTTTACAGGCTGGAGGTAAGATGTACAAACGTTACTATCAGGGTGCAGGACTAATGATGCAAAATCAAATACCAGTACATTTTGGTCTTGCAAATATTGAGTCAATTGATGAGGTGGTCATTGCTTGGACATCAGGTATCATTGACAGGTATGATGATGTTCCAGTTAATTCTTTTATCCACGTGACCGAAGGAATAGGTTATCAAACGCTGAGCTTATCAAGTGATAAAATATCAGGTTGCACAGATCCTAATTCGTGTAATTATGAGGTGACCGCAACTTTTGATGATGGATCATGTGAGTATTTAAAATCAAACCCCATTAGTGGGCGAGTGTTAGTAGGTCCTTTGAGTACATTCACATACTCTTATCCCAAAGTGCAGGGTAATGACTATCAATGGACAGTAAGTAACGGACATATTCTACATGGTCAGGGTACCGAATCGATCACTGTACAATGGGGTATAGGACAGTATGGACAAGTAGCAGTGACCGAAAAGGGAAAATGCTACAGTCAAGAGATAGCACTGGATGTAGCCATAGTATCGGACGAGGTGGATTATGATGTCTCTGTTGCTCGTCTGTGGAATGAGGCTTTGTTGTCGGCTATTCGTGTGGATTTCGCCAGACCTACTGTCCATGCAAGGAACCTTTTTCATGCAAGCATAGTGATGTATGATGCCTGGGCTATTATCAGTGGTGGGGCAGACCCTTATTTGATTGGAAAACAATTATATAACTATAACAATAGTTTTGATGGGTTTGAGTCATTGATAGAAAAAGGAGAAGCCTTAGATATAGCGATCAGTTATGCGGCTTATCGACTTTTGACTTATAGGTTTAGGCATTCACCTAATCAGAAAGTCACTCAAGATAGGTTTGATGAACTAATGCTTCTCTTGGGCTATGACCTCTACAACAACTTCTCGGATTATAGAGGAGGAGATCCAGCGGCTTTGGGCAATTTCATTGCTCAATCCATGATAGAATATGGCTTAATTGATGGTGCGAATGAAAGCAATCAATACTCCAACGAATACTACCAACCTGTCAATGCCCCGCTGGTACCTGTTTTGCCAGGCAACCCTACTATAGAAAACCCGAATCGATGGCAGCCACTACAGTTTCAGGTGTTCATCGATCAGGCTGGCAATCCGATATCAGGTAATACACCTTCTTTTCTGAGTCCTGAGTGGGGCAATGTGAAACCATTTAGTCTTAGGGAAGAAAGCGCCACTCATTATAGTCGCAATGGCAATGAATACATTGTATATCACGATCCAGGCATGCCACCCAAGATCAATCAGGCTAAAATGACTTCTTCAGATGTAGATGTGTACAAGTGGAACTTCTCGTTGGTCGCTATTTGGAGTTCACACCTAGACCCCAGTGATGGCGTGATGTGGGATATTTCTCCACGAGGCATTGGTAGTGTCAACTTTCATGACCTGCCATCAGAGCTGTCTGATTACGAAGGTTTTTATGATTTATTTGAAGGTGGAGATATTGGTCAGGGGCGATCAGTGAATCCTGTCACGGGACAAGCGTATCAACCCCAAATAGTAGCTAGAGGAGATTATGCCAGAGTTTTAGCAGAGTTTTGGGCCGATGGGCCAGACTCTGAAACACCACCTGGTCATTGGTTTACTATACTAAACTATGTACATGATCATCCTGATTTTGAGCGAAAGTTCAAGGGGCAGGATGGAGTAATTAATCCGTTGGAGTGGGATGTAAAGGCTTATTTCACGCTAGGAGGTGCTATGCATGATGCAGCTATAGCCTCTTGGGGAGTCAAAGGGTGGTATGATTTTATACGACCGATCTCGGCTATCCGCTATATGGCAGATCAGGGACAATGCACTGACCCATCTCTTGACAACTACCATTCGGACGGTATACCGTTGATAGAGGGGTATATCGAAGTAGTCAAAGTAGGAGACCCGTTGGCAGGTCATGAAAACCAACATGTAGGAAAAATTAAACTTTTTGCTTGGAAGGGGCATGATTACATCGATGATCCAGAGAAGGATGAGGCTAGAGTGGATTGGATTCTTGCTGAGAATTGGTGGCCTTATCAACGCCCATCATTCGTGACACCTCCTTTTGCGGGGTATGTGTCGGGTCATTCGACGTATTCCAGAGCCGCAGCTGAAGTGCTTACGCGCTTGACAGGAAGTGACTATTTCCCAGGAGGGATGGGAGAATTTACAGCCAAAAAGAATAAATTTTTGGTGTTTGAAGAGGGACCAAGTCAAGATGTAGTTTTGCAATGGGCGACCTATCGCGATGCATCCGATCAATGTAGCTTGTCCCGAATTTGGGGTGGTATCCATCCACCAGCTGACGACCTGTCTGGAAGAATGATGGGAGGAAGGATCGGGAGAGATGCATTTGCATTAGCAGAGAAGTACTTTAATGGCAATGGACTTAGTGTCAAAGTGAAACATAATGTTTACCCGGTACCAAGCCATTCTCACGAGGTATATATCACCAATACCTCGATGGGGGAGCAGTTCTTCGCCTATGACTTACAAGGTAATCAGATCCCAGTCAGAAAGACGGGGTTCAATGATATCACAGGGATCACATCCATTTCTTTCGATACCACCAATCCAGGAATTTACTTTCTGAAATCGGATAGTGGTGCGTGGAAGGTACTACTGCAATAGTATGGAATGAAAAAGTAGGTAAAGAAAGGGGTAGATTTTACTGAGGAGGTCTTTATTTAATAATAGGACATGTATGCATAGCAAACCAAAACTAGATTAGACTAATGAATACTAAGATTTTATCAAAAACTAGAGTCCTAGGTACCTTGTGGCTTTTTTTTGTTTTGTTGTTTGCCCATCAGGTACAGTCACAATCCACAGAAGAGTGGTATGATCAAGCGCAGGAGCGCATAGATACTTTAAGACGTGGCGAGTTTGGGATTGAAATATATGATATAAATGGTCAAGCCTATACGGGCGAAGTGAAGGTTCGAATGGCCAAGCATGAATACCCGTTTGGGATGTCGTTTGACTTCTATGAAGGAGATATAGATACGGATGTGCCAACCGAAACTCAATGGATGAAAGCCGCTATGTACAAGTATTTCAACTATGGAGTGTCGGGGAACTCATTCAACTGGATCGAGAAGAGACTCCTGTTCACGAACTCACTGTACAGGTGAGTGATGGGATGAATGTAGTGTCTGTTTTGGTTGCGATTTACCTTGATAAGGTATTGAGTGTAGGGACGCATGCAGCTAGAGGCACATTGATTTATCCAAACCCTACCACAAATACTCTGAATATCCGCAGCAACGATTCCTTTGATCAAGTCTCAATTTTTGATTTGGGAGGGCAATTGCTTTATAAAGAAACGTATGGCGGGCTGATTCAAGATACTAGTCTTGAACTCGATTTGGACGAAGGTATCTACCTATTGAAGTTGTCTAACAAAACAATGATAAATGTTTCTAGAGTGATAGTACGATCGAATTAATAGAAAAATAAACATATGATGAGAAGGATAGGATTAATAATAGCGGGCTGTGGCTTGTCATTAGCAGTGTTTGCTCAAAAAGAAGTAAGCATAAAAATTGATACAGAATCAAAAGGCCCAGTGATTAGCAAACATATCTATGGACATTTTGCGGAGCATTTGGGTAGATGTATTTACGACGGTTTTTATGTTGGGGATAATGAAACGAAAATCCCCAATACCGATGGAGTCAGAAATGATATAGTAGCAGCACTCAAAGAGCTTCAAATTCCAAACTTGCGTTGGCCGGGAGGTTGTTTTGCAGACACCTATCATTGGAAGGATGGTATAGGACCTAAAGAAGAGCGACCAACCATTGTCAATCGCTGGTGGGGAGATGTGACCGAGGACAATAGTTTCGGTACGCATGAGTTTTTGAATATGTGTGAGCTATTGGGGACAGCACCTTATTTGTCTGGAAACGTAGGTAGCGGAACTGTGCAGGAGTTTGCTGACTGGATGCAATATGTCAATAATGACGGAGTAAGTCCTATGTCTGATCTGAGAAGAGAGAATGGGAGAGAAGATGCTTGGAATGTCAAATACTGGGGTGTAGGCAATGAAGCCTGGGGCTGTGGGGGCAATATGACGGCTGATTATTATGCCAATGTATACCGACAATACGCCACCTATATGGGTGGATGGACCAGTAACGAAGGGATTCAAAAAATTGCCTCTGGTGCCAGCAGTGGAGACTATGACTGGACAGAAACTTTGATGAAGAAAATACCAGCTCGATTGATTGATGGGATTGCCTTGCATCATTATTCGGTAATTGATTGGGACAACAAAGGGTCTGCTTCAGAGTTTTCGGAGGAGCAGTATTTCATCACTATGCAGCGAGCCTATGAGATGGAAGAACTCGTGACCAAGCATATAGAAGTAATGGACAAGTATGACCCAGAAGGAAAGATCGACCTAGTAGTGGATGAATGGGGTGGATGGTATGATGTAGAAGAAGGAACCAATCCAGGTTTCCTCTTTCAGCAAAATACAATGCGTGACGCGATGATTGCAGGTATGACACTAAACATATTTAACAACCATGCCAATAGAGTGAAGATGGCCAACTTAGCTCAGGCTGTTAATGTGTTACAGGCGGTGATCCTGACGGATGAAGAGAAAATGATTCTAACGCCCACCTATCACGTGATGAGGATGTATACTGTACATCATGATGCGACGCTTATGCCTCTGGAAATCAATAACACAAGTTACGTAAAGGGTGATGCAGAACTACCCGCTATTTCAGCCTCTGCTTCTGAGGATTTGGATGGAAAGAAACACCTGTCAATTGTCAATATCGATGCGAGTCAATCATACAAGATAAGAGTGCCTTTTAGTGGAGTCAAGAAGTCTCAAGTATCAGGTGAAGTATTGGCGTCTGGAAAAATTCAGGATCACAATACTTTTGAAAAACCTAGTCATGTAGCACCAGTAGAATTTAAAGACTTTAAGGTGAAAGAGGGAAATGTTGAGTTGACGCTTCCTCCTGCTTCTGTGGTGGTATTGGAGATACAATAGATTATAAGTTATTACTGACGTTCAGCTCCAAGGAAAGTCCAAACTCTATTAACCCTGATTATTCAATAGGAAATAGAGATAGTGTTTAAAAGTTTGAAAGGAGTTCGTTTTGGGAGAATTTTAGGTAGATCAAACTACACCCAAATGGTTAATCTTCCAATAGAATATTCAGACAAGCCAGTCACTCCTTATGGAGGGATGAGCTTGATGAAAAGGTCTTTAGATCAGACAGGTATTAAGGATTATCTAGGCAGTCTTGATTTACCAGCGCCTGGGTCTAACCGTGGCTATGCGCCAGCTGATATTGTCACTTCATTTTGGCTGAGTATTTGGACTGGCGCGAGTCGATATATTCATTGTGATTGGCTCAGGCATGATAGTGTTTTACAGTCGATTTTCGGATTGAATCAAATGCCATCTCAAAGCACATGTAGTCGTTTTTTTGGAAAGTTTTCACAGAAGAGAAATACGGAAGTTTTCCCTGTTCTTCAAAACTGGTTTTTCGATCAAATTGGGGTAGACAATATAACAGTAGATTTTGACAGCACTGTGATCACTCGGTATGGAGATCAACAAGGTAGTGCCAAAGGGTACAACCCTAACAAACGAGGAAGGAACTCACATCATCCTTTGATGGCTTTTGTGGGGCAAACCAGAATGGTGGCCAATGCTTGGCTCAGACCTGGTAATACCGCTGACAGTAGCAGTTGCAAACTCTTCATGCAATAAACCTTTGCCCTCAACCACCACAATCGAGCCACCTTAAAAACACTCAAACCCTATTGCTTTGCATTAGGAGCGTGGACGGTAAATCATGCCAACAAGAAGGTGTTGAAAATCTCATTGCCAGCTAAAAAAAGACCGTGGATGGACGGGATTTTCTCTCAAATCAATAATCTAAGTCCTCCTTTCAAGTATCCTAATGAATAATGCGGGTTTAACCTGTGAAATGTCAGGTATATTTGCTGACCGATTTAAACTATAGGAAGTATCTAGGGCGTATTTTTGTTTGATCTACTTTAGAGTAGGTAGTCAATGATTTTTTTAGATTGCGAATCTAATTATATGTTTCACTTAAATTAATAATGTATGACAGATCCCACTTTGCAAATGTATTTACTCGCTTTTATGGTGGTCACAACTTGGCTCATGGTATTTTGGTCACAATTCAGAAAAATGATTTCTGTAAAATTAGAAACCAGAAATATCGAAGACGTGGCACGCTACAATAGACTCAAACGGATAGGAGGTTGGTATTGGGCTATTTTTTCTGTTTTTGGAATCATGACGGTGATATATGCCATAGCACCAGACTTGTATTTTTTGTTTTTACCATTGGATATGTTTCATCATCCAGTCATTAATACAATGGGGCTATTGATTTTGAAAATTTCGGTAGTATGGATAGTAATTGCACAACTGGATATTGATAAAGAGTTGTATAAGTATTCTCGTAATATTCAGAGCCTATCCGCGATGGAGTTGGTTAACTACACAGAACGAAAATTGTTGTCAGGAATGTTGGTGTTGTTTGTTGGGTATTTTACCACAATTACGAACATAATTGGCTTGCTATTGGTTATAGTTGGTTTTGTGATTCATACGCGAGTTTTTTCGAGTAAAGCCACCGCTCCATGTTAATCAATTAATCTTTTGAATAAACTGATTCTGAAATTGAGGAACACAAAAAAAATACTACCTGTTACTTTGCTTTTGGCTCTATATGTCGTGGTGATGGTATCGGTGTGTTTTTATCAATCCCAGGATTTTTACAATTTCAATTCTCATGAGTCAGGCGAGTATACTTCTCATTTTGTTCATAGTCGTTTTACACACACTACCCCTACAGAGTATCTAGTCTCTGTTCAGATCCCTTGGTTGTTTCGTCTGCCTCATGGCGGAGATAATTATTTTTGGGATATTCAATTGGCGCATGCTTTTCAATTCAAAAGCCTATTGTCTAAGCAATTAATTGATTGGCTTGACATCCTTGTCAAGCATCGAAAAGCTGACATACTCTACCCTTTTCATTTTTTTTGGTGATCACCACTTGGTATTACTTATTCATGTTTCTCTATAATGTAGAGAGTTTCAATTTTTATAGTTGGGAGTAATTTTATTCTTAATCTATCCGAATTGCTTCACTTGTCAAATGGTTACGAGAAGTTGAAGTTAGCTCTATAGTACTTAAAACCGAATAGCAAATTCATAGCCTAGCCAGAGCTGTACGGATTGACCTTCTTCGATCTCCTTGTAGAATGGAGACTGTGCGATATCATAGCCATACTGACCTGTACCTTCTCCTGTTTCTTCGGCGATGTAGATGTTGATCACTGGACCACCAGTGATGGACAGATTGTTGAGTAGCTGATAGCCGAGGTTGATGTGTAGGCGAGTCAGTAGGTTGAAGGTTTCTATAGGGTTTTCCCATTTGCCGAGGTAGTGGGCACGAGCCTCTACGGTGGCGAATAGGTTTTTGTAGAGGGAGAGTTGAGACCCAAAACCAAAACCACCAGCCCAAAGTCTTTTGTCCCTAAACTGCGTGTTGACGGAGAATACATTGTAGAACTTGTGAATACCAGAGCGAACCGTAAATCCTACAGGGAAGAGGTCGTTGTGTTCTATACCTGCTTCGATATAGCCATTCTTCTTGACGATGTTGATGAGTCCCAGTTGGATGCCAGATGCGACACTGTCTGCGTAGTTGATGACGCTAATTTGTGTACCATTTAGGATCTTGGTGACGTTGATTAGTCCTGCCAATTGTACTCCTTCGAGTTCGTTAGTGGTGTTAATGACTCCTGAGAGTTGCATGCCATCTACGCTGCGGCTGTGGTTGCTAAACCCTGCCAGTTGGAATCCATCTACTCGGCCTTTGGCAACATTGGAGAAACCTGAAATCTGTGCTCCGTCCAGTTTGCCTGAGATATTGGAGAATCCAGATAGCTGAAAGCCTGATAAACTATCTGTGACGATGTTGGTGAAGCCAGCGATCTGTGCGATTTGCCCATAGTCTCGGCTGGTATTGATGAATCCTGCCATCTGAAAACCAGAAGCACTACCGCCAACCGTATTGCCAAAACCAGCGATTTGTGCACCTGATACATTGTGTCGGTTGATGTTGTACACGCCACCGAGTTCAAATCCTTCGTCCAGTCCATAGGAGTAGCCTGCGAGTAGATTGAATGAAAGCTTGTGCCGTACCTGTCCTCCCATGCTCATGTTGGTGCCGACTGCAGGTATGAGCGAAAATTGGAAGTAGCGATCCTGTATTTCTGTGACGTTTTCGGTGTTTTTTCTATTTTTCTTACTGGTAAAGAATCGAACGAGTCGGTTGAATTCTATAGCTAGTCTATCTGTATCCGCATCGTCAGGAGTGGAGAGCGTGTTAGGAGAGAGTGTTAGGTCACTCTGTAAGGTTTGCAGATCACTGAGCTGGACGATGGTGTCTTGGTAGTTTTTGCGACTAATCGCAAAAGTGGCAAGTTCTGTTTTGGCATTGACTTCTAGTTCAAATTCTCCTTTTTCATCGGAGAGCGTAGCGTCTAGCGTATTGATCTCGTAGATGGTGACGTTTGTTAGCTTTTCTCCAGTTTCGGCATCTTTGATGTCTCCTTTGATTTTATAGGTGTGTTTTTCTTTTTGTTTGCTGGTCTTTTGGATGATGATGTAGTCACCGATGTGTTTGAGTTCGTATTGGTCTCCGAGTAAGGTTTGTAGGATTTCGTCAATGCTGACCTGTACGAAGCTTTGATTAATTACCATCTCAGATGGCAGTGCAGTAGGATTGTAGGATAGTTTGACCTGAGGGAGTGCGTCGATGGCTTGCAGCGCCTCTCGGAGTGGCGTTTGCTCGAACTCTATGGTGATAGGTTCTCTGGACTGTCCGATAGATAGGTCGCCCAAACCTATTATAAATAAAAGGATAAGAAGGTATTTAGTGACAGCCATCGCCAGATAGGTAGTAGGATTGTTCGGTTTTGGTGACTTTTAGGTCTAGGGTACTGGAGATGATATCGAGAATATTATCTAGTTCTTCGTTTTCAAAGTGAACCGTAATGCTGCATGTGGCTAGCGCTGGATTACTGAGCTGGATGTTCGATCCATAGCTGTCATGTAGTGCTGTAGCGACTTGATCCAGTGGTGTGTTTTGGAACGAAAGGCTTTTGGTCCTCCAGAAGTTATGAGTAGGTGTTTCGGGAACTGCCAGTTTGGTGAGTGATTTTGCGTAGAGGTCTAGCGAGGCACTCTCCCCAGCGTGCAATAATACTTCTTCTGAGATTGTAGAGAAGCGTACGGTTCCTTCATCTACACTGACGGATATGTGATCCGCTGAGGTTGCGTCTATGTTAAAGGCTGTTCCTATGACTGTGACCTGTGCTTGATTGAGAGTAATGACAAAGGGCTGTGCCTTATTGGCAGCCACTTGAAAATAGGCCTCTCCTTTGAGAGAAACTTTGCGTTCAGAATCTCTGAAGGTCTCAGGATAAGACAGCTTACTGTGCTGGTTTAGTGTGATGTTAGATCCATCCGCTAGTTGAAGTTCTTGTGTGTCTTCTAGAGTCGCTATCTCTAGTTGTTTATTGTCTGAGCTGATATACCACCAGCCTGCCATGAGTAGGAGCAAAAGTCCCGCAGCATATTTCAGGTATTGAGGAGGTAGTAGTTGATGCTTTTTGTGTGGAGGCTGTTTAGAGAGTAGGTTTTGGGATTTAAATTTTTCCCAGGCTTTGTCTGTTTGCGCAGTGTTTTTATCATCTAAGGTAGCTAGGGCTTTCATATCCAGATAGAAAACCTCAGCCTCATCTAATTGGCGCTGATTGCTAGGGGATGTTAGCGCCCATTGGCTTACTACATCTCTGTCTGTTTTACTGAGGTCATTTGCCCAGTAACGGTACAGCATTTCTTCACTCACGATATGTCCTTTCTCCTTGCTCATCTATAGATTTGACAACTAGCCTTCATTTTACCCTTACAAAAATTTTTGTCCTAAATATATCATCCATATTATCCAACTGGAGAGATACTGACCCAGTGCTTCTCTCATGATTTTCAGCGCGCGGCTCATCTGGGTCTCTACTGTCTTGATTGACAGGTTGAGTTCTTCAGCGATCTCTTTGTATTTCTTTTCCTCGAAGCGACTGAGCTCGAATATCTCTCGACACTTTTCTGGCATCTGTTGTATGGCCTTATTGATTTTCTCCTGTAGCTCATCCAGTTCTAAAAAATCCTGTTGGTCGGCCTCAGAATCACGCATGACATAGTCCTGATGAGCCTGTACGACCTTTTGATGCTTGAGATGGTTGAGGGATGCGTTTCGTACTGCCCCATACAGATATGACTTGACAGAGGTTTTGATTTCTATATCATGGGCTCTGTGCCATAGCGTTGTGAAAGTCTCCTGTACGATTTCTTCGGCTGTATCACTATCTTTAACATATTGGAAGGCAAACCCACACAGTGGCTGAAAAAACGATTTGAACACAGTTTCAAAGTGCTTTTCGTTTTGTAGGTCAAAGAGGCTATGTGTAGATGTAAGTGTCAAGTTAGTTTGTTAGTCAGGCGAAAGTAAAAAGAAAACAGACAATGTCCGACTAGGCCAGATCAATAGCTGATATTTTTGAGAAGAGATCAATAAATTCTGGATGCAAATAAGTTTTTATAAAATAAAAGACACCAATTTCGCATAAGATGTGTCTTTGTGTCGAAACAATCCGTACATAAGACCTGTTGCATAATTCATGACAGACTAGGTGGGCTCCCTCTTTGGGTGCGAGTGGTTTGTATATATGAGGAGCAAAAAAACAATAAATTTGAGACTAACCTATATCACAGTTTTTATCATTGGGATGATACTATCACTCGCGGCATCTGCTCAGAATGTCACGAGGATTAGGGGAGTAGTCACCGATGCTGAGACTGGAGAGGTGTTACCCTTTGTCAATATCTCTTTTGAAGGCACTACAATAGGAACTACATCCAACAGTGATGGGATTTTTTACATCGAATCTGACCAAGCCACTACCTCGCTCAAGGCATCCTATATAGGTTATGATCCACAGTTAAGACCTGTGACTTTGGGTGCTTCTCAGAAGATTGATTTTCAGTTGACCGAAGGGAGTTTAGAACTTGAAGCTGTAACGATTAGTAGCAAAAAATTACGTTATCGAAACAAAGAAAACCCTGCGGTGACCATCATACAGAAGGTCATAGACAACAAGGAGAAAAACCGAATGGAGAGTCTAGACTACTATGAATACAACAAGTATGAAAAGGTAGAATTCGATTTTAATAATATTCCTGAGGACTTCAAAGACAAGCGAATCATGCGTGATTTTCAGGTGGTATTCGATTATGTAGATACTTCAGATATCAATGGCAAAACTTACCTGCCTATTTTCTTGCGTGAGACAAGTTCGCAGGTGTACTATCGAAAGAACCCTGAACGTGAGGTAGAATATCGCCTCGGAACCAAATTGACTGGATTCGAAGATTATTTTGACAACCAGGGAATCTCTTATATCCTAGACAAGCTCTATCAGGATGTCGATATCTATGACAACAACATGAGCATACTCTCTCAGCGTTTTGTGAGTCCCATTTCTAGTCTGGCTCCACTGACTTACCAGTTTTATATTGCAGATACATTGGTCGAAAACAATGAAAAGTTATTCAAACTATCTTTTCAACCTCGGAACAAAAACAGTTTGGCATTTATTGGCAATGTGTTTATTACGACTGATTCGGCCTATGCGGTCAAAAAGATAGATATGCGCATAGCGGATGATATCAACCTCAACTTTGTAGAGGATATGTTTATCAAGCAGGAGTTCAAAAAGAACGAGTATGATGCATATGTACTTAAAACTGATGAAGTGAGTATGGATTTTAGTGTAATCGACGGTAATGGGCTTGGTATATTTGGTCGGCGGACAGTGTCTTATAATGATCTAGTCTATAATCAACAGCGCGTTGATACAATCTATACGGGCAATGAACTAGTCAAGGAAGTGAATCTGGTAGGTGACCAATCTGATGAGTTTTGGGATGGTGCACGGCATATGGAGTTGTCCAAGTCAGAGAAAGGAGTATATGCACTCAATGAGGAAGTAGAAGAATTGCCTGCTTTTAAGCGGCTTATGAACATAATGACTTTGCTCGTGATCGGATATCAAGATTTTAACAAATGGTCTATTGGGCCTGTAGGTGCTTTTGTGTCTTGGAATCAAATCGAGGGGACACGGTTTCGGTTTGGTGGTATGACGACCGAAAAGTTTAGCCGTCGCTGGCAGATAGAAGGTTATGGAGCCTATGGACTAAAAGATGAGGCTTGGAAATATGCAGGTGTCGTGTCACATTATTTTACTGAAAGTAGACTCGATCATATCCGAGTCTATTATGCCAATGACCTCATGAACCCAGGCGAAAACCTACAGTACTCGTTGGACGCGAGTGCGTTTAGCTCTTTTCGTCGAGGGGTCAATGACAAGATGATCTATACCGAGCGTATGGGGATGAGTTTTGGACGTAGATTGAAATATGGTTTTTCTTATTCTATAGGTGGAAGTATTGAAAACCTGCGTCCAGGTGGCGTGCTTAGTTTTGAGCCAGGTGTGATAGATACGACTATCAAAGACGAGGATGAACGTAAAGCCCAAGAGATAGAAGTCACTGAGTTGACAGCAGGTCTTCGTTTTGGTCCCAATGAGAAATTCTATCAGGGTCGGACAGGTATGGTTTCTATCCCGAATGAGTATCCAGTTGTTCAGTTCAAGTATTGGCATGGATTTAAAGGGGTGTTCGATGCAGATTACTCCTACGATAGATTTCAGGTCAACGTATCGAAGCGTTTTTATGTGTCTCCATTTGGGTTTACAGATGTCAACGTAGGCTATACCCAGCTTTGGGGAAAGGTGCCTTATCCACTATTGACTTTGCCACGGGGCAATCAATCCTATTCCTATCTCACCTATGCTTTCAACATGATGAACTATTTAGAGTTCGTCAGTGATCAGCAGTTCAATTTTCAGGTGACGCATTTCTTCAATGGCTATATTTTAAACAAAGTGCCGTTGATCAAGAAACTAAAGCTTCGCTCGATCATAGGCTACAAAATGCTCTGGGGGTCGCTCAGCGACGTGAATAACCCAGACTTGCACGACGACCTAGCACCATATCCACGTCATGCAGATGGAGAACAAGCCACTTATGCTTTGACACGCGACCCCTATATGGAGGCGAGTATTGGGGTATCTAATATATTTAAATTTATGCGCTTAGATGTGGTCAAGCGTATCAGCTACCTAGAGCGACCTAATGCGCCGCAGGGGTGGGCACTACGGATGAAGGTGAGAATCGAGTTTTAGCCAGAAAGGGCAGGCTTCATGAACCTATAAGGTTTTTTAATCTTATAGGTTCATAGAATATTCTATTAGATACTCTTTCCAGTGATTCTAACTTTTCCGTTGGAGTCTTTGAGGTAGAGGATGCTGTCCTTGACACTGTATTCAGTGATTTGACCAAACTGAGCTAGGAGTGAAGTCTCTATACTCAAATCAGGACACATTTTTCGAGTACTTACTATTGGCCCTATTTTGATTTTGTTGATCATATCTAATGTGTATGGTCCAGAAAAACTGTTGCAACTGGAGTGCCCTATCACCATCTCACCGATCGTATTGAACTTGATGTACGGTTGCTTTTGTCCTACTGGAAGGTTGATAGAATCTCCCTCCAGCATAGTAATGTCCCAGTGCTCTCCTAAATCCAAACTATAGTCTCTCAATCTTTGCTCTATTTCTAACAGAGTGTACTTGATGTAGTCTTTAGATGATGAAGAGGTGTCGCTAAAATCGACTCTTACTTTGAGCTGATAGAGATACCCATCTTCGAATTTGAATCCATCCACATCGTGATAAAAAACTGTCCATTCATCCATTGATAAATCTCCATCTGCCACTTGCGTCATGTAACATTCGGGTCTACCGATACTAGCACAGGGGGCAGTAAAGCTATTGATCCAGATATGGTCTATGCGGTAAGTGTATAGATCGGTTTTGTCAGTTTTGGACGCACTGCAGCTCCAAAGCATCGCGAGGGCTACCAGATAGAGAAGGGCTTTTCCTTTCATTTGAAGTATTTGATTGAAAAATGTTAAAATCGTTTGATAAAGTAGCTTTTGAGTATATTTTACAACTGATAAAGCTAAATAATCCAATGGACTGTGAGAAAAATCAAGCAGCAAAGTTTATCTAGTCTTTATGAATTCTATTGTCTATCTTAAAAACTAGAACGCTTATGAAAAATCTGTACCATAAATTATTAATCATTGCTCTGGTAGCAGTGCTATTTTCTTGTAAAGAAGATGAGGAGCCAGCACCACATACTGTAGGAGTATGGGAGTTAGAAGCGACTACTTATGAAGGTTTTCCTGACGCATATTCTTACAATGAAGGCAGGATAGTGACGCTATCAAACCTAGAGATAGATAAGTGGACATTAGAACTTAAGAAGAACAAAAGTTTTGTTGAAAAGGTGTCTTATACCAGTGGTAATCCTAGTGATAACGCCGAAGGAACGTGGGAATCTGAAGAGGAAATTTTGACGCTCACATATGAGGATGAAGACGATCCTTTGGAGTGGGATGTAGTAAAAGATAAAACCGATCAGCTATGGATTAGCTTTGAGTCATCAAATACTTTTATGAGCAATGCTATTCAGGAAGAATTGGTTGCTGATTACGGTAGTGCAGATGGTGCTAATGCTTATCTGGATGATCTTTTTGAACAATATGAAGCTGATCCTACGAATCAGGATGTAATCGATGAGCTCAATAGAATATTCACAGTGGCAACATTTGATTGGGTTTTTAAATTTAAGCGATCGGACGACTAATTGATTCAATATTCTTGCAAAAAAACATAAATAAAGTGTTAGCAGCCATGTTACTCATCCTGAGTAGCATGGCTGCTTATGCACAAAGCCCAGTTACCGTACAGGGACAGGTTTTGGATGAAAAAGGAGAGCCGCTGATAGGGGTTTCTATCCAAGTACAAAATACAGCTATAGGTGCAGTGACAGATTTGGAAGGGAACTTCCGGTTTCAGGCTGTGGTAGGTGATGTGATCGTCATGCGTATGCTCGGTATGAAGCAGCAGCAACTCACCGTAACAAATAGTCAGCCGCTACAGATCACGATGGTGGAGGATGCTGATCAGCTCGATGAGGTGGTGGTCAACGGGTTTCAGGTGGTAGATCGCAAACTCTTTACGGGAGCAGCAGCTAGACTGGAAATGGATGATGTGAAACTAGAGGGGGTAGCAGATGCCAGTCGTATGCTTGAAGGACGTGTAGCAGGGGTGACTGTAGACAATGTCTCGGGGACTTTCGGGACTTCCCCAAAAATCAGAATTCGTGGTAATTCATCCATCAATGGCAACAACCAGCCGCTCTATGTGGTAGATGGTGTGATCCTCGAAGATCTCTCAGAGGTTAATACGGACGATTTCATCTCTGGAAATGCCAATACCCTGATCAGTTCGTCCATCGCCAATATCAATCCTAGTGATATAGAGTCCTACCAGATTCTAAAGGATGCTTCGGCTACTGCCATCTATGGTGCTCGTGCCGCCAATGGCGTGATTGTCATCACCACCAAAAAAGGGCGTAGCGGTGCGCTTCAAGTTAACTATACGGGTAACTTCTCGGTAAAATTACGGCCTACCTACAGCCAATTCAATCTACTCAATTCGGCAGAAGAGATGTCTGTCTACCGCGAAATGCATAGCAAAGGATTGATAGATATCACTACGGCTGCTAAGGCTCAGACTTACGGTGCACTGGGCAAGCATTTTGTTTTGATAAACCAGAAAGATATCCCATGGGGCGCTGGTGGGGGGCTTAATGAACAGTTTCTAAATCAGTACGAAAATGCCAATACGGATTGGTTCGATGTATTGTTCAATGATTTTGGACTACAGCAGCAGCATTCTTTGAGTTTTACCTCAGGAACAGAAAAATCAACCAATTACTATTCGATTAGCTTTTTGCAGGATGATGGGCAGACCATTGCTGATCAGGTGCAGCGTTTGACTGCCACTGCGCGCAATAACTATTTTGTGTCGGATAAGTTTAATTTTGGACTGAAACTCACAGGAAGCTATAGAGAACAAGAAGCTCCTGGAACCAGTAACCGTGAGTTTGATCCGATCTCAGGAACCTATACACGTGATTTTGATATTAACCCACTGAGCTTTGCACTGAATACCAGTCGGTCGATGCGTCCCTACGATGAGAATGGTGATCTGGAGTATTTTCGTCGCAACTATGCGCCTTTCAATATCCTAGAGGAACTCCGATATAATTTTATCGATATCAATGTCCTAGATGTATCGACACAGGCTAATTTTGAATTTACCCCTGTCAAAAACCTATCCATCAACGGTGTTTTTCAGGTGCGCTATGCCAACACGAAACGTGACCATACTGTGCATGAGCGATCTAATCAGGCAGAAGCCTACCGCGCCAATGATACGCAGTTTTTTCAAGATGCTAACAATTTGCTATTTAGCGATCCAGATAATCCTGGGTTAAATCCCGTGGTGGTTTTGCCACAGGGTGGATTCAACTATCTAGACCAGACGGATTTGCTGTCTTTCTTTAGCCGATTCAGTGCCAACTGGTCCAAAGACATAGGGTTGGATCACTCCATTAATGTACTCGGGGGAACAGAAGTGAGGTATTCGGATAGGGATGAGCGGAGTTCTACAGCCATGGGTGTGATATACGAAAGTGGAGGCGTGGTGGTGACTGACCCGAATATTGTAGAGTTTTTTAATCTGCAAAACATTGATATCAACACTTTCGAGTCTAATAAAGATCGCTTCGTGGGGGTGTTTATTAATGGGGGCTATGCCTATAAGGGCAAGTATATCGCCAACTTCACCGGGCGCTATGATGGTTCGAATCAACTGGGCAAAAGCCAATCGGCTCGTTATCTGCCGACTTGGAATGTAAGTGCAGCTTGGAATATCGATCAAGAGCGATTCATGGGGCGTTTGGAATTTGTCGATCAACTCAAATTAAGAGCCACCTACGGTCTTTCGGGTAATCTACCGCCAGATGCCAGTGCCATACTTAATCTGCAGTCTGATGTGACGATTCGTCCTTCGGATGTAGAGCCATACCTCTACATAGAAGATCTGAGCAATGCAGATTTGACATGGGAAAAGCTAAAGGAGTTTAACGTAGGGATGGATATGGGATTTTGGGAAAGTCGTGTGACTACTTCGGTGGATTATTACTTTAGACAGTCCTTTGATTTGATTGGTCAAGTGTTGACGAGTGGTGTAGGAGGACAGTCACTGAAGTATGGCAACTTTGCTGATATGGAGGCGCATGGTTTTGAGGTGACCTTGAATACGATCAATTTTCAGCGAAACTCTTTCAGTTGGCGTACCAACTTCAATATCGGCTATACTCGTGACCGCATCACGAACCTAGACTATGGCCCCCGTCTGGCAGATGCTTTGGATCAAAACGGAACGGCTGTTTTGGGAGGTCCTCGTCGAGGGTTGTTTTCGACGAGATTTGCAGGATTGACTAGCAATGGCGTACCGACTTTCTATGGCTCCAACGATGAGGTAGTCGTAGAGATAGACTTGCAGGAGAGAGATGATCTTGCGGGTATTTTGCAATACGAGGGGCCATCAGAACCGAGAGGAGGAGGAGGTTTTGCAAACACTTTCCAATACAAAGGCTTTACGCTCAATGTACTCTTGTCTTACAAGTTTGATTATAAAATCCGTCTCAATGATTCGTTTAGATCGAGTTATAATGATTTTGTGTCTCTACCAGGGGAGCTACGTGATAGGTGGGTCACAACTGGGGACGAAGACAAAACCAATGTGCCGGTGATCCTGACTTCTAGACAGGTCAATATTGGTTCGGATGTGCAGGCCTATTCTCTTTACAACCAAAGCAACCTTCGTATCGTCAATGGAGACTATATACGACTCAAAAGTGTAAGGCTATCCTATCAAGTGCCAGAACAATGGGTACAAAAAGCAAAACTGCGCAATGCTAGCCTCAGCGTCGAGGGACAGAACCTTGCACTCCTCTATTCGGACGATAGGCTCAATGGACAAGATCCTGAGTTCTTTAGTAGTGGGGGAGTCGCACTGCCACAGCCTAAAATGATCACCTTTTCACTCAATATCGGACTGTAATGGGGAACTATAAGACATATCGTTACATATGGGTTGTCGTACTGGTATTCGCAGGGTGCAATGATTTCTTAGATGTGAACCCTGACAACCGTGTAGAGTTGAATGATCTAGACAAGGCGCAGCAGTTATTGACCAATGCCTACTCGATAGCTAGCCCTACTTTTACGGACTGGATGACGGATGATTTTACTTATACTTTCGGGACGACTATCAGGCCTGCTCATGCTCAGATGTATGCTTGGGAGGATGTGAATACCAGTCCTGACGAACAGGATACACCTGATTATTTCTGGTACGAAACTTATGCAGCGATAGCCCATGCCAACGAAGTGTTGGCGGTGTTGGATGAACTTCCAGTAGATTCTGACGAAGATCAAGCCAAGAAACTAGCTGTGGAAGCAGAGGCTCTGTTGACGCGGGCTTATGGCCATTTTATGCTCGTTAATATGTTTGGAGAGCATTACGAAACGTCTACTTCTGCCTTGGGTATACCCTATGTCACCAAGCCAGAAACCACTTTCCTAGCGGAGTATGAGCGACTATCTGTGTCACGTGTCTACAGTAGAATAGAGGATGATTTGGTAGAGGGGTTAGAAAAGCTGGATGATTCCTTCTATAGCAATTCGGGCAAATATCATTTTAATCAAAATGCAGCCTTAGCGTTTGCTAGTCGGTTTTATCTCTATAAAGGTGATAGAATACGATCACTACAGTATAGCAATCAGTTGTTAGGGGACAACCCACAAGCTTACATACGGGATTTTAACTCTACGGAATATCAAGCAGCTAAATCGTCTATAGACGGATATCCACAGTTGTATTCTGGAGTCGATGAACCAGCTAATTTGCTACTGATGCGTAAGATATCATTGATGCAGAGAACTGATTTTGCCTTTGGAATCGAAGAGAACTATTACGGGCAGTTATTTGCGTCCAATCCTTTTGGTGCGACTGACGAACGGGAGAATCCTGCCTTTGTCAAAGGACTCAATGCTTTGTTTCCACTACGATACGAAAGCCTCTTCGAACGCAGTAGTTTGAACTCCAATACGGGTACTCCTTACCACATAGGGGTTATGTTTAGAGGAGAAGAAGTGCTGTTCAATAGGATAGAAGCGAACATTTATTCTGGTAATCTGACAGATGCTCTAGCTGATTTTCAGGTGCTCACGGATAGGCGGTATTCTGGGGTAGCAGACCTGACACTGACCTTGGATCGTTTGCGTACTTTCTTTGGCGCGGATAACGAGCCGAGTTTTACGAATCAATTGATATTACTTAATTATTTGCTCATAGAACGCAGAAAGGAATTTATCGCACAGGGCATGCGGTGGTTTGATATCAAACGCTTTGGTATGGAAGTGACGCACCAGTATGGTAACTCGGGGAGTGCTACGCTCACAGCAGATGATCCACGCAAAATATTGCAAATACCACAGTCGGCACAGGATGTCGGCGGTTTAGAAGCTAACCCTAGATGATATGAAACAGACCGTGATAGACAGTAAGTATTGGCATGGTGTGGTGATGATTTTACTCATCCTTACTCTGGTTTCCTGTTTCGAAGATGAGTCTTTGAATGAAAAAGAAAAGGAAGTAGATGAACCCACCTCTGCATTAGATGTGTATATCGATGAGCATTTTACGGATGAGTATAACATAGCGGTGCGTTACAAGTATGTCGATAACTATGTGGAGCCAGGACAAAATGTAGCTCCTCCTAAGCTAGAAATGGTGCGTCCTATGTTAGATTTTGTGGATGATTATTGGATAGCTCCTTATCTAGCCGTAGAGAATGGGGAGGATTTCTTTCGCCGATATGTTCCAGCAGAGTTGATTTTTTTAGGAGGGCTGATTTATAATGGTGACGGTACAGTCACGCTGGGGACAGCAGATGCAGGTGCACGAATTACCTATACAAATGTCAACGGCTATGATTTGAGTGATCCCGAATGGCTCAAACTGCAGTTGCAAGTGACCTACCATGAATTTGCCCACATCATTCATCAGGAGTTTAAACTCCCATCTGGATTTGAAAATATATCTCCTGAGGGGTATTCTAGTGCTGGGTCATGGTACAACCTGACTGACGAAGAGGCATTACAACGAGGCTTTGTCTCTCCTTATGCAACGAGTTCGGCCAATGAGGACTTTGCTGAGATGGTAGCTTTCTATGTGTTTGATGCGGATTTCTTTGCGAACTATATAGATCAAGACACGGGCTGTGTCACGGCACAGTGCGAACTCGATAATGCAGGTAAAAAGAAAATTTTAGAAAAGCTTACTTCGATCAAGGATCACTATCTCAAAGTAACGGGAATAGACCTAGACGAACTGAGAGCAGAACTCCAATCACGACTATGATGAGGAAGAGCTTACGATACCTATCGATGTTAGGTTGGCTGGTGATACTAGGCTGTACAGGAGACGATGGGGCTAAATTGAACTCTGCGGATACCCGTCGCGAAGAGGCGATATCCGATCTGAAAGAGAAACTCATGGCACCTGAGCATGGATGGGTATTACACTACCAGCCTGTACCTGACGCAGGGGCTTATTACATCCTATTAGATTTTGATGAGGACGAGGTACGCATACAGTCGGATGTGTCTGCCGATGGAGGGACGCTGCTAGACCAGACGATCCCTTATCGAGTCGATGTGCAGCTGGCGGTACAACTGACCTTTGAGACGTATGCTGTTTTTCATTACCTCTTTGAGCAGGATCAATCGACGTTTGGAGCAGAGTTTGAGTTCTTTTATCTAGACGAACAAGACGGTAGTCTGCTACTGTATAGTAAGTCGGATGCGGTAGGAGAGACTACTGTTATCACCCTTGAGCCTGCTGCTGCTAATGCGGCCGACGCACTCTCTCGTGAGACCTCAGGTAATATGGAAGCGTACGAATTGTACAATCAGCCTTTTGGGACGCAGACGCTGCAGCAATTGTACCTGACTGGAGAAGATGTATCACTCTATTGGGAGATAGATTTGGTCAAACGCATCATTTCTGTGGATGGTGCTGCGCCAGGCGTGGAGAGTCGTACGATTACATCGGCTAGTTGGGTTGCTATCGATCAGACTGTAGCTTACACTTTTGCCAATGAAGGGCTAGTACTGAGTGAGCCTATCACTTTTACCCTAGGAGGAAAAAATTATAACATTGATCAGATCAAATTAGAGAACTACAGTGAGAGTGGAGACTTGTACTGTGTATCAGATATGAGAGCAGCGCCTGTCTATTCTGCGAGTATACCCGACGTAGGAGCCGTTGAGTTGCGTCATACGCTATTCAATTCTGGAGGATTGACCTTCGAGCCAGAGCCTGACTCTCCCTATTCTATTAATGTGTTTTATGCTGGAGATAGTACGGGATTGTCCTTGACGGGAGAGGATTTGACGATTGGTCAGCTGTATCCTGAGGCCAATTGGATTTTGTTTGATTATGGACTGGACTCAGCAGAAATCGACTATGCTTTTGGGATTATATTCGAGGATGAAAATGGCGTGGAACAAACCCACTACCGAGGTTATGAGACTGCTACTGTTGCGGGTAACTATATCCATGTGATCTTGAATGAGGAGTTTCACTATAGCAATCCCACAGAAGTCGATGCGACCGACGAGCAATATTTAAGAACCTTGACCGATGAGCTATTCGGTGGTGGAGAAGTCTATATCTCTCTCTGGCCGATACAAGACGGACTGGTGATCTATCGTCTATTCAATCCATGCAATGGATATGAATTCGCATTGGTTAAACCATAATGACTTAGCAACTGAGTTCGATTAATTATTGAGTCATCAGACCTGCCTGCTTCAAGGTTTCTGCAATGTGATTTTGTCTTATAGTTTATTCCGTGATAGCACATAAGCCTTAGGGGGTGCTAAAATAGCTTTGACCTTCAGGGCAACTGTTATTTAGAATCGAACTCAGGTTAGTAATTGGGCACAAGAGGGTGTACATATAACGTGATGCTGTTTGACTCCACATTACCTTACGATAAAAAGATATATATCTAAACCATTTTAGACTTATATCAAAACCCCACAACCTAACTAGGTTGTAGACACTTTGTGCTTATGTCTCATGCTCATCTACCTTATTAACTTGAGTCTGGTTTTTGGGGGAGTCAAAGTTGGGTGCTGAACTCAATATTCTAAAGGTTTAGAAGTTTAACTGTGCTTGAAGACGGAGGAGTCGTCCTTCTTGGATGTTGTTTTGTAGTTCGTAATCTTCAAACCTTCGATGTGAAAGCGTGTACATAGCCACGAGTTCGAATGTTTTGTAGACTTGCCATTCTATACCAATTTCACTTTCTCTCACGTCGTAGCTACGGGCGTCGAGTTCGTGTTTTTTTCCTCCAGAGTAGTATTGTAACCTCACAAAAGGGATGAATGTTTGTTTCCACTTATCCATTTTATAAGAGAAGGTGACATATCCTCCATGGAGGCTTTTGACCTTGATCGATTCTGATGTTTTGTCATATTCGGGCCCTCGACCTATGTTGTATTCTGCTTGTATTCCGAAAGGCTGAGGATAGAGTACAAAGGAAACTGCTGCTCTTTGATCTGTGTATTCTTTTTTAGGATTGGTTAGTACCTCTTCGCTCGTTTCCAAAAGAACGAATTTACCAGAGTATGCCTGGATACCAGGTTCGATGATTTGCTTGCCCAAAACAATGGGGTAGGAAAATCGAGAGACGACATGAAAGGTTTTATTTTGCTCTAAATGGTTAGCGGTCTGTCCGTTGTATATCCCTAGTGCAAATACACCAAAGTCTCCTGAATGTTTGAGCCCTTGCGCTTTTAAATCATGCATCAGCTCTCTTTTTTCTTTGGAGGCCCAGTAAAAAAATAGCCCCATATCTCGCTCATCTTTGACCGCACTATTTAGTGCATCATCGCGATCCAGAGGCAGCCTTTTGCTACTTGACTGCATGTTTTCAAAACCATAGGGTACTTTGCTCTGTCCGAGACGAAACCTGAATTCATTGTCCTTATCTAGCCCAATATCAACGTAGGCATCTTTCAATCTCCCCACGTGATGTGCATCTCCAGCGGTTTTGGAAAAATCTGGTTGGAAATAGAAGTATATCCTAGGGGAAATTTGTCCGTACAATTTGAAGCGTAATCTTCGAAGGTAAAGCCCTCCAGTATCTCCACCCCAAGATTCGTCACATTGCTCGCATTTTAGTTCTGGGTTAGTTTCTAGCAGTTTGTTGTACCTCACCTGCATGTATCCACTGATTGATATTTTATTAAAGAAGTCGTGTTTTTTTTCGGGGAGTGATCCTACTATTTGACCATGTGCGGTCATGGCGATCAATAGAAGAAACACTAGTGTACTTAGTCTTAAACGCATTTTAATAAGGTTATTTGATGCAGTGATGAATAGTATATCACTGTTGTCTTTGACAGAGCATGCTGCTGAGTCGGACTGATGTATTAGAGAGGTGAATTTGAAATTAGTCAGTGATTTGAGTGATGATTTCTCCTTTTTGATTCAAAATTATTTTCCACTCTTGGGTATTAGAATCAAGTTCTAGGCTGTATTCTATTCCTGATTGAGTCGTGATGCGTTGGATGTCATCGGTTTGGAATCCTTTGAAGTCTTTATCTAGTTTAGCGATAACTTGAGTCGGTAATTGATCCCGTGAGATATCTTCCTCGTGTCGGATGATTTTGCCTGTCGTGTCGTACCAGATTTCATGATCTGTGAACATTCCCGTTTCGAATTCTACATTGTACTGGTTGCCGTTCATTTCCCATTCTATGTCATAGGCTTTTGGGAAGCCTTGTTTGAAACTATTGAGAACCAAAGAGGGGATTTGGCGTGGTGAAAGATCTTGTCCTATACAAAAATGAGTACTGGCTACTAAGAGTCCTGCTACGAATACTATTCTGTGCTTTTTCATATCTGAATTAATTTATAACTCAAATAAAGAACCTGATTCTGGAATCAATCGGGAATAAAAGGGGTGCTAAGGATTATTCTAAATTATTTTTTGCACTTGACCTCAAAAATATGTTGATGCCCTTCGTAGTGGTAATTGACAGGGTAGTGGTATAGTTGACAGATGGCTTTGACCAGTGCAAGACCGAGACCTGTATTACTATGCGCATCGGATTCTTTGTGGAACCGGTTGAAGATCTTATCTGTGTTCAGTGCTTTTTCGCTGCCTGTATTGCTGATACGGAGACTGTTGTTGGAGAGCTGGAGTTCTACTTTTCCTCCTGGATGATTATGGAAAATAGCGTTTTTGATCAAGTTGGTTAGTAGGATATTGGCTAGTGTCGCATCCATCTCTACGGTCAGTTCTTCTGATATACTGAGGTTGATTTGAACCTCTTTGAAGTTAGCGATATCCTCTAAGTCCTGAATGCACTGTAGGGCTATGGCATGGAAATCGACCGTTTCGTGAGCGTAAAACTGTTTGTTTTCGATCTTGGCTAGTAGGAGCAGTGACTTGTTAAGCCTAGTGAGTCGCTCTATGATTTGCAATACCTGTGCGATATGGTCGGCATTTCCTTCTTTCAAGTCTCCACGCTCTAGGAGTAACTCTAGTTTAGTCGTCACGATAGCGAGTGGGGTCTGGAGTTCGTGCGAGGCGTTTTCGGTGAATTGTTTCTGGTGGTGGTAGGTTTCGAGTGTATGCTGTACGAGTGCGTCTGCGGTATCTTTCAGCTCATTGAATTCCGTGGTTTGCGTAGGAATAGGAGTCAAGGGGCGCGCACGGTCTAACCGAAAATGTTTGAGTTGGGTTAGGATTTTGTAGAAAGGTTGCCATAGTTTTTTGAGGACTATGTTATTGATCCATATAATACTGCTGACCAATGCGATGTATAAAAAAACAATGGACCAAAACAGGTCGGCGATGAGATCGTCCTCTTCGACCATGGACGAGATGACTTTGAGTTGGTAGTAGTGGTCTTTGAGTTGAAAGGCGGTGGTAAGGAGTCTGACGGGTTCTAGATCATCTTCGAATTGCATGTAGAGCAGTGTGTCTTTGTGGATGTCATGAGTAGCCAGTGCTCTTGTCTTAGTGATCTCAATGATGGCATAGTTGCTTTCGTCAAAATCATTTTTGTGCAGTACAGTTGAGTCTATTTCTGCTTTTTGAAGGATGAGTAGTTTGTAATTGTCCAGTCCGTCATCGATGCTGTCGTAGATTTCGTCCAACATACTGAAGTAGAATATGACTGACCAAATACTCACGATCAAGAGGATAGAAAGGGAGAGGTATCGATTGGATTGATGAAGGAGTTTGGTCTGCTTGTTTTTCATAGATGAAATACTCAGGGCTGGATGAGTTTGTACCCCACACCGTAGATGGATTCTATTTCTATTTTTGCTGTCGTGCTCTGGAGTTTCTTTCGCAGATTTTTAATCTGATAGTAGACGAAATCAAAGCTGTCGGCCTGATCGATGTGGTCGCCCCATACGTGCTCGGCTAGTGCAGTCTTGGTTACCAATCGGTTTTTGTTGACCATGAAGTAGTACAAGATATCAAATTCTTTTCGGTTGAGGACGAGCAGGCCGTCATCTACGGTGACACTACGTTCTTTGATGTCGAGGGAGGTATTACCAATTTGGATGATCTCCTTCCCACCGAGTTGTTTTCGACGCAAGACCGCTTTGATTCTGGCATTTAATTCTGCGATATGAAAGGGCTTGGTCAGGTAGTCATCAGCACCTAGGTCAAGTCCGTTGAGCTTGTCATCTAGGGAGTCTTTTGCCGAAATGATGATGACATTATGAGATTTAGCGGCTTTTTGGAGCCGCTGTAGTACATCGAGACCACTACCTCCTGGTAGCATGATATCTAGAAGTATGCAGTCATAGTCATAGTTCCATACTTTATCCATGGCGTCTTGATAGTTGTATGCTTGTTCTATGGTGTACTGTTCTTTTGCCAGTGATTCGGCTATGGTATTGGATAGTTCGGGTTCGTCTTCTATGATCAAAATCTTCATCTCCGTAAAAATAAAACGCAATTCTGGAAACAAATGGGAATTACTGGATTACACACGGTTTGGGAGATATATTGCTCTACTTGCTATTCTTGAACTGCTGTACGGGAGCACTGCTAGAGATGAGATACTGTTTGCCTGTGTCAATGGCTTCACAGAGTACGCGGGTTCTTTTTTGTTGTACCTTCAGATAGATTTTCTTTCTGAATAGGAACTTGTGCCCCGTCTCAATGTCGCTTAAGAATACATCAGTAGACGGTTTGTCATACTTTCTTAGTGCTTTGAATAACTCAGGATCTGATACGCTAGTTGCCTTTGGATTCTTCATGTGACGGGCAAGAGGAGCTAGGATATCCATCGGAAAGATATCCTCTCTGAGCATAGGGATCATGAGTTTTTTGAACTGATGCTTCCATTCTTTGCCGTGTGGGTCTACACGGTTTTGGTGTAGGTCGTAGTTTGTTTTGTGCGCTACCTCATGGATGTAAGTGATGAGGAAGGCATAAATGTTTAGTGTGCCATTGACAGATATGCTATGTTTCCTTGTATTGGGATCATAGCGATAATCTCCATATTTTGTTTGTCGGTTGGGTGTGATTTTAAAATGGAATTTGAGTTCCTTCCAGAGTCCCATGACATAGTCTACGGCACCTTCTGGTAGGTGCCGTGCAAAGGCTGTTCTATGCTTTTCGTCTGACAATTACTTTTTACGGAAATAAATTTTGACTGGCACTCCCTGAAAGTTGAAGTAGCCTCTCAATTTGTTGAGCAAGAATCTTTCATAAGGTTCCTTGATATACTGCGGTAGGTTGCAGAAGAACGCAAATGATGGAGTTCTGGTTGGGAGCTGCGTGATATACTTGATCTTGATATATTTTCCTTTGAGCGCTGGCGGTGGATTTCTGTCGATCTCTGGCAGTAAGGCTTCATTCAGCTCAGAAGTAGGGATACGTCTGGTACGGTTGTCATAGACCTCTATCGCTAGTTCTATCGCCTGAAAGATACGCTGCTTGGTAGTGACCGAGGTGAAAATTATCGGAATATAGGATAGTGGGTTGCCTAGCTTCTCGAGTATTTCTTTCCTAAAATGTTCTGCAGTATTACTCTCTTTGTTTTCGATCAGGTCCCACTTGTTGACCATGATCATGATGCCTTTTTTGTACTTATCCGCGAGTGCAATGATACTCATGTCTTGCGCTTCGAAACCACGGGTCGCATCAATCATAATGACGCATACATCACTGTCCTGAAGCGACTGTATCGCACGCAGTACAGAGTAGAATTCTATGTCTTCTCTTACTTTGCTTTTCTTTCGAATCCCTGCCGTATCGGTGAGGATAAAATCCTTCCCGTATAATTTGTAGCGAGTATGGATGGCATCTCTCGTCGTACCAGCTATGTCGGTAACTATAGATCGATCTTTGCCTAATAGTGCATTGAGGAATGATGATTTTCCCGCATTGGGTCTTCCCAAGATAGAGATTCTTGGAATTCCTTCTTCAGGGTTTTCTAGATCATCGTCTTGGAAGTGCTCCACGACTTTGTCAAGGAGATCTCCTGTGCCAGAGCCACTTGCAGAGGATACAGGGTATATTTCACTTTCCAGTCCCAAACCGTAAAACTCTGCAGACTGTAGATCTAGCGTCTGGTTGTCTGCTTTGTTGGCCACTACATAAACGGGCTTTTTGAGCTCCCGTAGGATGTTGGCAAAATCCATGTCCATATCTGTCAGGCCATCTTTGCAGTCCACCATGAATAGGATGACAGAAGCTTCGTCGAGTGCTAGTTTGACCTGCTCACGAATCTGCTCTTCGAATATGTCGTCAGATCCCATGACATACCCACCAGTATCTATGACGGTAAAGTATTTTCCCGTCCACTGACCAAAGCCGTAGTGACGGTCGCGAGTTACCCCACTTTCATCATCCATGATGGCTTTTTTTTGTTCTACCAGTCGGTTAAAAAGTGTAGACTTGCCGACGTTTGGTCTTCCTGCTATGGCTAAAATATTAGACAATTCCTTTGTGTTTTAATGCGGAGGCAAATTTAGAGAAACGAGGGGCATTAATTAACAGTTAACACCGAATTAGTTAAAATTTTAAAATACCATTTCAATATTGAACAGATTCGGCTTGAACTTCCAAACTATTTATAAATTTGTGACCGCTGTTGGAGACTAAAAATCAATGAATAGAGAAGAGGCTACCATAGAGATAAAAAGGCTCACAGAGCAAATCGACCTGTATAATCATCAGTATTATCAGGAGAGTAGGTCGGATGTGTCTGATTATGAGTTTGATCAAATGATGGCGCAACTGGCAGCCTTGGAAAATGAGTTTCCCGAACTAAAGAAAAATGATTCTCCTACTCAGCGCGTAGGAGGGACGATTACCAAAGATTTTGATACTGTGATTCATAAACATCGCATGCTGTCACTAGCGAATACTTATTCGGCGGACGAACTGCGTGATTTTGACAAGCGTGTTGAGAAAGGACTTGGAGGCTCACCGTATGAGTATTTTTGCGAACTAAAATTTGATGGGGTAGCGATTAGTTTGACTTATCGAGATGGTGTTTTAGTACAGGCAGCTACTCGCGGAGACGGCACCCGTGGAGATGATATCACGGCGAATGCGCGTACGATTCGTTCTATTCCTCTTCGCATAACCGGAGACCAGATACCAGAAGAGTTCGAAGTACGAGGAGAGGTGTTTATGCCCAGTACGATGTTCGCACTGCTCAACGAGCAAAAAGAAGCAGCGGGCGAAGAGAAACTTGCCAACCCTAGAAATACTGCTTCTGGGACTTTGAAAATGCAAGATTCATCCATCGTTGCAGCCCGTAGGTTGGATTGTTACTTGTACAGTCTACTAGGGGAAGAAAATTCGGTGCAGTCGCATGAGGCATCTATCCATCAGCTAGAGCAGTGGGGGTTTCATGTCTCGCAGACCTACCTCAAGTGTGAGAATATAGAAGATGTCATCGCCTATATCGAAAAGTGGGAGCATAAGCGCCACGAACTCGATGTGGATACGGATGGGATCGTAATCAAGGTCAACAGCCTAGATCAACAAAATGAACTGGGCTATACGGCTAAGAATCCAAGATGGGCGATATCCTATAAGTATAAAGCAGAGAGTGCGTTGACGAAACTCAATAACGTAGTGTATCAAGTCGGTCGTACAGGGTCGATTACGCCTGTGGCGGAGTTAGAACCTGTGCTGTTAGCAGGGACGACTGTCAAGCGTGCTTCGTTACACAATGCCAATGAGATTGCTCGACAGGATTTACGTGTAGGAGATTATGTATTTGTAGAAAAGGGGGGAGAGATTATTCCCAAAGTGACCGGTGTTGACTTGACGCAGCGAGATAGTTCATTGCTGCCGTTTGAGTATATTAAAAATTGTCCCGAATGTGGTACAGAACTGGTGCGCTACGAAGGAGAGGCCAATCACTACTGCCCAAATATAGACGCGTGTCCACCGCAGATCAAAGGGATGATTGAACACTTTATTCATCGCAAGGCCATGGATATAGATTCCTTAGGAGAGCAGACGATCAAACTGCTCTACGAAAAGGGCTATCTGCACAATGTAGCTGATCTCTATGATTTGACCTATGATCAGATTATCGAATTAGAGGGCTTTAAAGAACTCAGTGTTCAGAACCTACTCAAGGGTATCGAAGCATCCAAGCAAGCTCCTTTTGAGTTGCTGCTTTTTGGTTTGGGTATTCGGTTCGTAGGGAAGACGGTAGCAGAGAAGTTGGCTATACATTTTAAGCATATCGATGCGCTGATGGGAGCTACATTTGAGCAACTGATAGAAGTCCCTGAGATTGGCGAACGTATAGCGAGGAGTTTGATTAGTTATTTTGAGAAGGAAGAAAATCAGTCGCTTATCAGTCGGTTAAAAACCGCAGGGCTTCAGATGGAAGTAGATGCAAAGCAGTTCGAGACCAGTAGTGACCAGTTAGGAGGGAAGGGGTTTGTGATATCAGGTGTATTTGAGCGCCACAGCAGAGACGAACTCAAGGATATGATTAAAGATAATGGAGGGAAGGTAGTGTCATCTATTTCTGCCAAGTTAGATTACCTCTTGGCAGGAGATAAAATGGGTCCCGCCAAACTAGAGAAAGCAAATAAATTAGGGATTAAAATCATTTCTGAAAGTGACTTTGAAGAGATGTTAGCAAACGGAATATGATCGGAAAATACCTAGTCAAATGGAAAACCAAATTTGCACTGAAGCATAAGTCAAAGCAAGGCTCTATGAGCTATCTAGAGGCAAAGCAATTGGGGATTTTATACACCTACACGACCGAAAAAAATCATGAATTGGTCAATGACTGGGTCAAGGAACTGGAGGCTGAGGGTAAATCGGTCAAGGTGATCACCTATATCCCGAAAGTGAAGAAGGCGGATAGTTTTGATTATCCATTTTTTAGTGATAGAGATCTGGGGTCCAGTGGTAAGTGGAAAAAATCTGAAGTTCGGTCTTTCAACGAAACTCCCTTTGATTATTTGATCACTTTAGACAAAGGGTTGAACCAATATACACGCAACCTCATGGCGACCGCTAAGGCTTCATGTCGAGTAGGGGTGTTTGCTGAAGGTGAGAGTGATTATTTTGAAATGATGATTAATCATGATGGAAATGATTTTGGAGCATTGCTCCGTCAGGTACATCATTATATAAAAAATGTAAGAAATGAATAGTAGATTTAAGGGTACAGGGGTTGCATTGGTTACGCCTTTTGATAAGGATGAAAATGTAGACTTTGACGCGTTGGCGTCACTGGTCAGTCATGTATCAGAAGGAGGGGTAGATTACCTCGTCGTGATGGGAACTACTGCGGAATCCCCTACACTCAGTGAGGCGGAAAAAATAGAGGTATTGCGTTTTGTGAAATCAAAGAACGCCAAGAACCTTCCGGTAGTCTATGGTCTCGGAGGTAACGATACGCGTGCTTTGGTGAAGCAGTATCAAGAATTTACCGAAAATGTAGATGCATTTCTAGTAGTATGCCCTTACTATAACCGTCCGAGTCAAGAAGGGTTGAAGGCGCATTTCGAAGCAATAGCTAACGTCGCGAGCAAGCCTATTATTCTATACAATGTCCCTAAACGTACAGGCGTCAATTTAGAAGTGTCTACTGTTTTAGAACTAGCAAAGCATCCTAATATTATTGGAATTAAAGAAGCTTCTGGTACGCATGTAGAGCAGTGTAAGCAGATCGCAGAAGCTATGCCTGAAGATTTTCTATTAACCTCTGGTGATGATGATTTGATTATTCCGTTTATGGAAGCAGGAGGGCATGGAGTGATTTCTGTAATTGCTAATGCTATGCCTCGTCAGACCTCTGATTTGGTAAATGAGATGCTAGCGGGTAATTTGGAACAGGCACAGGAAGTGAATACGATTATGGTAGAGGCATTAGGTCTGCTATTTGTAGAAGGAAATCCAACAGGTGTAAAGGCTCTCTTGCATAGTATGAAGGTTATATCAGAAAATGTACTGAGACTTCCTCTCGTACCATCTAGTGATAGTCTATATACGATGTTAGCAGCAGCTGGGAAGAAGTTGTAGTTATAAAAAGGAATGGTTAGAAATTGACCTATAAAAAAAGGAGTGATGTACATCACTCCTTTTTTTATTTCCTTACAGGATAGATCAAATTAACCTTCGTTCTTGATGTTCTGAACTTCAATTCTGATCTCTTGAGCAAGGTTTTTTAAATCTTGCATGCCTTTTCTTACTCTCGTACCAGCTGCTTGATTCTTTTTGTCATAGAATTTGTCGAAATCACCTTCTAATCCTAAGATCAAGTCCTTTATTTCATTAAATCTGTCCATATTGTTTTATAATTTAAGGTTATTGAATATTATACAAGGGGGGCAATTTATATCAAAAAACATTAAATACACATCATAGAGTGTGTTTTTTGTAGAAATTACCTTAGACCAACTGGCCTACTTCTTCGTTTTGATAAACGCCATCATCGAGTTTCTTTTTGATCTCCTCGAAAACAGTGATTGTTTCTTTTACATCGTCTAAGCTATGTGCTGCAGTTGGGATGATTCTGAGCATAATAACGCCCTTAGGAACCACAGGGTACACTATCATAGAACAGAAGATATTGTAGTTGTTTCTTAGATCAGTGATCATATTGGCCGCTTCTTGCCATACACCATTTAACAATACCGGAGTTACTGGAGACTGTGTTTTGCCAATGTTGAAGCCTTTTTCTTTGAGACCTTTTTGCATGGCATTGACAATTGTCCAAAGCTTGTCCTTTAATTCAGGACTAGACTTGAGTAAATCTAGACGTTTTTGGTTTCCAAGCACTAATGGCATGGGAAGTGACTTAGCAAAGATTTGTGATCTAACGTTGTATTTCAAGAACTCAATTACTTTCTCATCACCTGCGATGAAAGCACCGATGCTAGCCATAGACTTGGCGAAAGTTGAGAAATACAAATCAATTCCATCTTGTACTCCCTGCTCTTCACCAGTACCTGCACCTGTCGTACCCATAGTACCAAAGCCGTGCGCATCGTCGATTAATAGTCTGAATTGGAATTTCTTTTTGAGTTCGACCACTCCTTTGAGGTTGCCCATGCTGCCAGACATCCCAAAGACGCCTTCAGTGATTACGAGAACTCCACCTCCATTTTCGTTTGCTAGTTTTTCAGCTCTAACGAGTTGTTTTTCTAGGCTTTCCATGTCATTGTGGAGATAGACAAAACGCTTGCCTACATGGAGTCTAAGACCGTCTATGATACATGCATGACATTCAGCATCGTATACGACTACATCTTTACGGCCTACGATCGCGTCGATAGCAGACATGATGCCTTGGTAGCCAAAGTTCAAGAGCATGCAAGATTCTTTTTGTACGAATTCTGCTAGATCATTTTCAAACTTTTCATGATGTTCAGTGTTGCCCGTCATCATTCTAGCACCCATTGGGTAAGCTAGACCCCATTCTTGTGTGGCTTTTGTGTCAGCCTCTCTTACTTCAGGATGGTTGGCAAGACCTAGGTAGTTATTCAAACTCCATGTCAATACTTCCTTTCCTCTGAACTGCATGCGCGGAGAGATAGGTCCTTCCAGCTTTGGAAACATGTAATAATTAGTATTATCCATGTCTGAGTGCTGGCCAAGTGGCCCCATGTCTGTCGAAAATTTTTCAAATAAATCCATTAATATACTACGCTTTATAGATCTTGATCAATAATAAAATGACTGCAAATTTAACATATTACCCCTCTTTGGCAATAGCCAAAGTCTCAAATTATGTTAAACTACCTTCAAAGTTATAAAAACAGCCATGAATCGTGTTTCTAAAGTATGGGGGATAAAAAAAGCTTGTCAGTGTAAACTAACAAGCTTTTGCGGAACGGACGAGACTCGAACTCGCGACCTTCTGCGTGACAGGCAGACATTCTAACCAACTGAACTACCGCTCCTGGTAGTTTTAATTTATTATTCAAAGTATTAAAATGAATTGTACGATGTGAATGCGTAATGATTCATTGCTTGAATAAAAAAGCTTGTCAGTAAACTAACAAGCTTTTGCGGAACGGACGAGACTCGAACTCGCGACCTTCTGCGTGACAGGCAGACATTCTAACCAACTGAACTACCGCTCCTGGTAGTGCTTTTGAGTACTAAATCCCTCAATTGCGATGCAAAAGTAGGAGCAAAATATTTATTAAACAACAGCTGTGAATTAATATTTTTATGAAATTTCATGAAGCGTCTGTGTTAGATTTCTTCAGCGTTGATAGTGAGAAGTTTAGATGAAGAATATTTTCACTTGTATCAATTTTAACAATCGCTATAGTGAGATTGTTTCTCAAGTGTTAGCAGGCTCTAGTTTGGCTCTGATGAGGTAGTTCTATCTTGGTGATTGTGATCGCTATTTTTGTGGGGAGTTCTTGATGAATTCTATACGAAATGAGTCGCATGCATTAAGAAAAAACAGAACTCGATTGTAAAATATTAAATACTAAATCGTTATATTTAACTATAGGATCGGCACGGTTCGATCGACAAGGAAGAGATTGGTTCTTGACCAACTCAGCCCAAAACCCGGTGAAGCCGGGTTTTGGTTTTTGTATCCGCTATTTCCTTTCATTCGCATCTTCATTATTCACTTTTTGTGCTAATTTGGTAGTCTGAGTGCTAACTCATATTTCTAACCAAATTTTAACAAATGCTGCCAAAGAATTATCGTGGGTTGGTTTCGATCAGTATACAATCCAAACTTACCGTAATTGTCGTACTCGTAAGTATAGTCAGTACCCTGATAGTTTCGCTCTTTAGCTATAACAAAGCCAAAAATGCTATTGTAGCAGGAGTGTATGATCAATTGACCTCACTACGAACCAGTCGTGAGTATCACATCGATGGGTACTTTGCTAGTATCAAAGATCAAGTAGAGTATATCAGTAAGGATTCGATTGTTTCGGTCTGCTTACGTGACTTGGGGCCTGCGTTCGAAGATCTTAATAGCGTGAGACTTACGAGAAGCCAAGAGAGAAAATTAGATGCATACTATGATGACTATTTGGATCAGCTCGAAGCGAACATAGAAATCTATCGTAGCAAGAAACTTTATGTGCCAAAACAGCCTGTTGGGAAGTACTTGCAGTACCAGTATATCGCAAACAATCCATACCCATCGGGGCAGAAAGAGATGATGGATAGAGTAACCTCCATATTAGACTATGATAGAATAGCCGCTACGGTACACAATCGTCTGAAGAATTTTATGTCAGAGATGAAATTCTATGATGTGTTACTCATGGACACAGAAGGAAATGTAGTTTATACCGTTAAGAAAGAACCCGATTTTGCAACGAATCTCAAGGAAGGTCCATATAGTTCTAGTAACCTAGGGCATTTGGTTCAGGAGATACTGGACAATAAGGATATACATGGAGGTAAATTTGTGGATTTTGAATTGTACCGTCCCTCATTGGGTACTCCGTCTTCTTTTGTAGCAGCTCCTGTCTATAGTGAGGATGATTTTGTAGGGATTATAGCACTACAGATGCCCATTAGCCGTGTCAACCAGATCATGAGCGCTGGTGAGGATTGGGAAGATGATGGTTTAGGTAAGACAGGGGAGATATACTTAGTAGGCTCGGATTATTTGATGAGAAATGATGCGCGCATGCTTTTGGAAGATTCGGCCAAGTACCTAAAGACGATTAGAAAGGTTAAAGATTCGGATACTCAGATCAAAATGATCGAGCGATTTGGTACTTCAGTTTTCTTTCAAAATATAAATACAGAAGCGAGTAGAGAAGCGTTATCTGGGGTGACCAATCACAAGATTGTAGAGAACTTCATGGGAGAAGATGTCTTGAGTTCTTATGCTCCATTTGAGAAGTTTGGGCTGCATTGGGCCATCATTGCAGAGCAGGATGAGTCAGAAGGTTTGAGTGAGCTGCATCGGTATAGACAGTTTGTGATCATTATACTCGTCGTAGCGATTATCTTATTTACCGCCATTGGTATGTTGTCGTCATCGCTGTTTACACGACCAATTTTTAAGTTGATCGAAAGTGCTAGAAGAATTAGTGAAGGCGATCTAACTGCAAAAGTTAAGATTCAGACATTTGATGAATATGAGGTGCTTGCCAAGTCTTTTAATACGATCGCAGATAGCGTTCGAGATTATGACAAGAAATTGACTCGGTTGACCAACCGTTTTGATACGTTGGTATCGAACCTGATGCCGGATCTTTTTACAGAAAGATGGAAAGCTGGCGAACAAGATTTGATTATCCGACAGAGCAATGTTACTGTACTTTATGCGGATATTACTGGTTTTACAGCGTTGTCCCGAGAACGACCGCCACATGAGTCGATCAAGATTCTCAATGACCTAGTGGAATCCTTTGATTCATTAGGGACACAGTATGATATCGAAAAGGTGACGACTATAGGAGATAACTATCTTGCAGTGAGCGGAGTGGAAACACCTAAGCTAGATCACAATACGACTATAGTAAATTTTGCATTGGAAATGAGACGTATCGTCAGGCAGTACAGTGATACCAATGAGTTGAAGTTGGGATTGGCTGTAGCAGTCAATTCTGGTGATGTGTTTGCAGGAATAGTAGGCCGAAAGAAACTCAAATATGATGTGTGGGGTGAGGCAGTTAATACGGCTAATTTTTTATCTGATTTTGCCGAGAAAGATGAGGTCTTGGTGAGTGAGTCGATCTATGAAAACCTAGTAGATATCTATGAAATGGAGGAGAAGCAGGGCGTAAAAGGACTAGAAGGAATCAAAGTGTGGAATGTAGTACGGGCTATCAATAGAGATATAACAAATGAATAAGGACAGTGTAACTTTTTGGGGGATATTGATAGCTACTTTATATCCTGTACTCGCCATACTCCTGAGTGAGATTAATCACCGACTTAAACGTGCTGATCATCCTTCGGCACAGACGGTGCGTCTGCTCAAAAATGTTTTTTTACCTCTATTGACAGTTTACTTGGTGCTCGTCAAAATAATACCTTACGAGATTCCAGTAGTGTTTTTAAAGCTATACGAAACCCTGTTGTGGATTATAGGCTTGTATTTGTTTATCAACTTTATCAATCAAATATTCTTTACGGATTCTGATATTGAAGATGATAGAAAAGCACGTGTGCCAAAGCTTTTGCAGCAGATCATGCGGATGATAGTGATTGCTATTGGTTTTGCAGTCATAGCATCTGAAATCTGGGGTTCTGATTTGGGGAGTTTAATTACAGCATTAGGGGTGACCTCATTGGTACTGGGATTGGCATTGCAGGATACTTTGGGTAATCTATTTGCTGGAATATCACTGATCTATGAAAAGCCCTTTGCAACAGGGGATTGGATACAAATCGATAGTCATTATGGCAAGATTGTGGAGATAAACTGGCGTGCTATCCGTATCGTCAATCGTCAGAATGATATGATCACTGTCCCAAACTCATACCTTGGGAAGCAGGTGTTCTTGAATTACTCTCGACCCAATAAATTTCACGCTGAGAGTGTGCGTGTAGCATTTAACAATGAAGTGCCACCTAATAAGGTTAAAGGTATCATAGAAGAGATAATTCAGAATACTGCCAATATTCGTAAAGAGCCACCCTATGAGGTAAAGACTGTCAATTTTGATAATCACAAGGTAGAGTACGAAGTGTTGTATTTTATCGATGATTTTTGGGAATCTGAACTCATCAAAGACGAACTATATACGAAGATATGGTACGGAGCGAAACGAAATAGCGTGAAACTTCCTAACCCAGTATCTTACAGTAAACCTTGGCCTTTTGAAGAGTTTGATAAAGAGGCTTTCCTTTTGTCTAAGTCTAATTTGATATTGAATTCACCAGTGTTTTCGGGACTAACTGTCGTCGATCTAAAGAGTATGATTAAGAAATCAAATTATAACTCTTACGGCCAAGGGGAGGTTATTGTACAGCAGGGAGAACTTTCAGATCATGTACACTTGATTATAATGGGTGAGGTAGCTATCTATGTCGAGCAAGATGGAGAGGAACGTACTCATGTAGGTACGGCCAAGAAAGGGGAGCTTTTTGGAGAGATGGAGTTGCTCAATAATACAGCAAACGAGGGGACCGTTATTGCGCATACTGACCTGGGGCTAATGTCTATTCCATACAAAGTGATTAACGATTTGATTGAAAATAACTTGTCAATCAAGCGGAAGTTTGACTCCTTGATCAAAATCCGTAAGAAAGAGCAGTTTAATAAAGTGAATAATTAATCATCGTCATTGTCCTTTTGCACGGATGTAGTGAGGGAAATTCAAGGTTAGGATAGACTACTCTCAAGCATCTTTTCTTTTTTAGTAGAAAAGTCCGAGCTTGCGGGCTTATGAGACAACTGAGCCTATTCTTAGTCATTACCCTGTTTTGGGGCTGTGAGACTACTACTAATTCAAAAGCTGCCGAAGAACCCACTGGCGTTAGCTATGCAGAACGCTTTTCTGTAGAGGAGCATGAAGGGTACAAAATAATCCGTATCAATAAACCGTGGAATGGGAGTGATGAGGAAATTGCCTATTTGCTCTATGACGGAGTAATACCAGCAGGTATTGATGAATCTGTCTATATCATGGTACCTTATCCAGTGCAACGGATTGTATCGAATTCTACAACGCACTTGGCTTTTCTAGAGATATTGGGTGTTGAAGATCGCCTCGTGGGGTTTGCTGATACCCAGTACATCTACTCAGAACAGATCAATCAGCAGGTAGCCAATGAACAGACCTTAGAAGTTGGGAATGAAGGACAGCTAGATGTAGAACGTATCTTGAGTTTGCAGCCTGATGTGATCTTGGCATTTAGCTCTGGAAGCGAAAACCGTCAACTTAATAAGCTGGAGGAACTCGGGCAAACGGTCGTGATGACGCCTGACTATATGGAGCCTACCATTCTCGGACGAGCTGAATGGATCAAATTCATTGGTCATCTGACTGGAAAGGATAAAGAAGCTGAGGCATACTTCGATAAAGTAGCAACCGCTTATGATTCGTTGTTGGCACTGGTGCAGACAGAGCAGCGACCGACGGTTTTTTCTGGTAGTCTCTATGGAGGGAGTTGGTTCATGCCTAGTGGCAATAACTATAACGGGCTAATGATCCAAGAGGCAGGAGGGGAGTATCTCTGGTCAGATACCGAGGCAAGTGGTTGGCTGAATCTTGATTTTGAGGCAGTGTATGCCAAGGCCTACGAGGCACAGTACTGGATCGGAGTGGCGGATTACAAATCCCTAGAAGCTATGAAGAATGCAGACGAGCGCTATGCGGGTTTTAAGGCCTATACAGACGGAAATATCTATGGCTACACCCGTCGTACGTCTGAGCGTGGAGGTAATGACTATTTCGAGTCTGGCAATGCTCAGCCACACCTTTTGCTAGCAGATCACGTGAAGATTCTTCACCCCGAGCTATTGCCTGACTATGAGTTGTACTATTATCAGCAGCTTCAATAGTAGGCATGTGAATTGTGCTTATCCCTTGTGCACTATCTCGTTTCGATTAGCTTTGTTTGATTATCAAGAGAAGAAATCAAACAAGTGCTAAAATCTAAGCTTTTTCTGGGCCTACTCTGCGTCGTACTGTTCATCCTTAACATCATCGTAGGGTCGGTATGGATACCAGTGCAAGACTTGATAGAGATACTCTTTTCGCCAGCTGAGGATCAGATGGTTTGGCAGAACATTGTGGTGAACTATCGATTGCCCAGAGCGATTGCAGCAGTTGCTGCAGGTGCTTCTTTGAGTCTCAGTGGCTTGTTCATGCAGACCTTTTTTCGTAATCCACTGGCGGGACCATTTGTACTTGGCATTAGCTCTGGTGCTAGTTTGGGAGTGGCGGTAGTTGTATTGGGCGGGACTTTTTTTTCATTGGTAGGCTGGTCATTTGGTTCTGATATATCGTTGACGTTTGGTGCTATTTTGGGTTCTTTTTTGGTGTTTTTGGTGGTGATTTATTTCTCGACCAAGGTAGCTGATTATACTTCCTTGCTTATCATCGGTTTGATGTTTAGCAGTGCGACGGGGGCATTGGTTAGTGTGATGCAGTTTTTTAGTAATCCTGAGGATATACAATCTTATTTGCTCTGGACTTTTGGGGATTTGGGTAGTGTCACGATGAGCGAACTGAGGTTGTTACTACCAATTTTGATACTGGGATGGATAGGGTCTGTATTTTTGATCAAACCCCTCAATATCTATCTGATCGGAAATACCTATGCCAAAAATGCGGGGCTCAACCTGGAGCTCTCCAAATATGCGATGATCACGGTGACGGCTTTATTGGCTGGGGCCATTACTGCCTATTGTGGTCCGATTGCTTTTATTGGATTGGCTGGTCCTCATATTGCTCGGATGATTTTGGATACGGCAGATCATCGCCAGCTGATACCCTATGCTGGAATACTCGGTGCGGTAGTGTTATTGATCTGCGATTTGGTGTCACGTTTGCCAGGTCTGCCCCAGTCTCTGCCACTCAATGCCATCACTTCTCTACTTGGGGGCCCCTTGGTGATTTGGTTGATTGTCAAAAAGAAAAATCTACAAAATAGCTTCTGATGGAAATGCTACATACTACTGGTCTATCTATCGGGTATGATAAAAAATGCATTGCGTCTGATGTCAATTTGGCATTGCGACCTGGTAAGCTCGTGTGTTTGATTGGACAAAATGGAGTAGGGAAGAGTACGTTGCTACGAACCTTGGCTGGTCTACAAGAGCCGCTTTCAGGAGAGGTGGCAATCGGTGAAGAATCGATCAAGGTGATAGATCGTCGCGAACTCGCTCGGAAAATCGGTATTATCACGACAGACAAGATTGGGATGTCCAACATGAATGTGCGTGAGTTGGTTGCGTTAGGTAGGTTTCCGTACACTAACTGGATTGGAAAGGAGGAGTTGGAGGATAGAGCCAAAATTGAGGAATCTATCGATCTGTGCAAGGTCAATTATATAGAGAATGCCAAATTAGGTACTTTGAGTGATGGACAGTTTCAGAAAGCCATGGTGGCGCGAGCATTGGCACAGGATACGGATTTTATCCTAATGGATGAACCTACAGCACATCTGGATATCGTGAATAGACTGGATATGTTCAGTTTGTTTGCACAGATCAAAGCACAGACGAATAAGGGAATACTGGTATCAACCCATGAATTGGATCTATCGATACGTTTTGCGGATGAGTTATGGTTGATGGATTTTAATCAGCCAGTGGTCTGTGGTGCGCCTCAAGACCTGATCGAATCAGGTGCGATCTCACGCATTTTTCATCACGAGGACTATGAGATTGACCTCACTATAGCGAATAGTATGATTAGAGCTAAAAGGGATAAGTAAGGTCTGAACCAAATATTTTAGAGGAGGTCTATGGGTACCAAATCAGTGGATGATGGTATATGATGGGTAAGCTTTGTATTGATGTCTTCTTTTGAATTTCTTTTTATTCATTCTGTACCAGCCCAAAGCTTACCCATAGATTGGGCTAGTTCACAAGGTGAGGGTAGTCCATTTGACGGTTTTGAAATCTAAGGATGGCATCTTTTACCACTGTTCCTTGATCTATGTTGATTGCGTTTTTGATTGTTGGGTTTTGTTCCCAGCCTAGTCTACCATTGATCACCGATTCTAGGTGTACTATGAGAGCGGCGGATATGGATCTAGAGGCACTTTCCCAGAAGTAACTCGGCGTGTGATCTACTGCATAGTAGTCTATGCGATCTACTGAAAACATGGGAGCACTAAAGGTGGTCGGTTTAGCAAAATAAAAGCCCATACCTTCATCACAACTCACGTCGATGATTAGCGTACCTACCCTTAAGCTTTCTTTCTCTTCTTCAATGACAAAATCAATGGGGTCATCCGTATCTTGATAAGTGCCGTTGATGATGATTTCTGATTCATTGATTAGATCCAGAAGAGGGCGCTCGGATCCATCATGTTCGACAACTTTTAGTCTAGGCTCACCAGGCCCTCCTTTTTGGATACGGGCATAGTTGACATCCAGTACTTCCTCACGGACTTCATGGTCAGGCCTTTGAATACAAATGGTAATGTCTCTAAACCCATGGGCTTTCAGGGCATATATTGCGCCTCGGCTTACCGCACCAAAGCTGAAGATGATCACTTTTCGTTGGTTGCCATAGTGACCATCTATGCCTTTGAGTTGTAGCGCATGGATGACGGCACAGTAACCGGCCATTTCGTTATTCTTATAAAATGTATGTCTGCCCATCGCCCCATTTGGGGTCCAAACAAACATATCCTCAAAGGCAATTAGGGTTAGTTTTCTATCAATGGCAGTCTGGGTAATCTGCATTTGTTGAGCACAGTGGGGGTATCCCCATATAAGTCCCCCTTCTTTTAACTCTTTCAAATCTGCTAAAATAGGCTTAGCTATAATGACAGATCCAATGTCTGATAAAATCTCTGACCGGGATGCAATACCACCTGTTTGCTTAGCAATGACTTCATCATCGATGTTGAACGGTTTGCCATAACCCTTTTCGAAAATGAGCTTTTTGCGAATGTTTTCTGGAAGTCTGTTTAAATGTTCTGGATGAATCGGGACACGCCTTTCGTCTTCTTTTTTGGAAGTTCCAATAACGCCCATTTTCGATAATACCATAGGATACTCTTTTTTGATTGAAGTCCAACATCACTAATGAAATGAGAGAGACTGTGTGATTAGATGTGTAATAAATGCTACTTGCGAGTTGTCAGGCATGAAGTTGACAACCAGTGTATCAATAATCAGAAAGGACGAATTAAAAGAAGAGCCTTTTGTTCGCTATGAACGTGCGAAGTGTATGATTAATATCTACAGATAATGAATTGTATGCACAAGATACACCAAATTAGAGCGGGTGGCAGAGATATTGAAAGTTATCCTTAGATAATGGGTGGAAGAAACGTGCTGATTGATTATGTTCCTAGTCGATTAATAGCAGCGAGTTATACATTGTGCTATGAAAAAAGCCTCTACAAAGCAATTATTGACGCTTTATAGAGGCTGTTAAAAGATTTTTGCCAGTTGTTATTCTCCTACTGGTTTTTTCAATTCTCTGAGATTCACTTGAGCTAGTTCGAATCCTGGTGCAGCATTGAGTGCATCTAGGTAGAGTTGTTTGGCTTTTTCGTTGTCTCCAGTTTCTTTTGCGATGAGTCCTTGTAGGTTGAGTACCGCAGCACGCATGGAGACTTCTTGTTGGGTTTTGTCTACTTTATTGAATCTCAATTTGATCTCATCTACGTCTTTGCGCTGGAGTAGTAGTTCTGTGGATGTTTTTGATTCTTTGAAGCGCTTGAGTTGAAACTGCAAGAAAGCCATCTGGTAGAGTGTATTGGTGTTGTTGTTTTTGAGGAAAAGCGTCTCGTAGTTGTCGAGCGCCTTGGTCATCACCCCGAGGTTTTGAAACGATAGTGCTGCGATTTCTAGTGCAGTTTGATTGTCTGGATTGATTTTTAGGTTCTCCTGAGAGACCAATGCAGCGGATGCAAACTGGTTCATCGAGTAGTAGTTGATCGCTAGAGAATCAAGTATCGCAGGCTGGTTGGCTGTGAGCATGAGCATTTCGTAGAGAGCCATTCTCGCTACATTCGGATCGTTGAACTGATTGGCCAACTGGTAGATGCTGTAGTATTTTCTCATTTGCATGTCTGCATAGGTGAGAGAATCTTTTGGTTGCTCTGTTTTTTCCTGAGCGTTTGCATGGATGCTAATACCAGCGAACAGTGCTAGCGTTAATATGGCGATATATCTTTTCATATTCTGGATTTTAAAGTGGTGGGCAAAGTAGTGCTGAACTTATGACTTCTCCAAACCCTTTTCTTTGGCGATGGTGTACATCAAATTCAGTGCCTCCTTTTTATCGTTTTGGATAGTCCCTTCTAAAATAGCCTCACGGATTTCATTTTTGATATCCCCAACGATACGAGAGGGCTTTAGGTTAAATATCTCCATGATTTCCTCCCCAGTCACTGGAGGCTGGAAGTTTCTGACTTGATCCTGTTCCTCTATGTCTTTGAGCTTTTGCTCTACGACTTTGAAGTTTTGTAAATAGCGTTGAACTTTATTAGGGTTCTTGGTGGTGATGTCTGCCTTGCAGAGTGTCATGAGATCGTCCACATCATCGCCAGCCTCGAATAGCAATCTCCTCACTGCCGAATCGGTAATTTCTTTTTTGACAAGGGCGATAGGTCTGAGGTGTAGTCTTACTAGCTTTTGGACATACTTCATCTTGTCGTTGAGGGGTAGTTTGAGATGCTTGAAAATTTTTGGAGTCATTCGAGCTCCACGATCTTCATGACCATGAAAGGTCCAGCCAACTTTTTTGTTGAATCGTTTGGTAGGTGGTTTGGCGATATCATGTAGGATGGCTGCCCACCTGAGGTACAAATCATCTGTGTTTTCGGAGATGTTGTCTAGGACTTGTAGGGTGTGATAGAAGTTGTCCTTGTGTGATTTGCCTTCACGTGTTTCTACGCCGTAGAGGTCTGTCATCTCAGGAAAGATAAGCTTGAGCAGTCCACATTGAAACAGCAGTTTGAACCCGTAACTAGGTGTTTTGGATAAGATGATTTTATTGAGTTCGACGATGATTCTTTCTTTCGATACGATTTTGATGCGGTCTGCTTGGTTGATGATCGCGTCGAAGGTGTCTGGATCGATATCGAAGTTGAGCTGGCTAGCAAATCGAATCGCGCGCATCATGCGCAGGGGGTCATCTGAAAAGGTGATGCTAGGCTCTAGTGGCGTACGAATGATTTTTCGTTTCAGATCTTTGACTCCATCAAAAGGGTCGATCAGCTCGCCATAGTTATTGGAACTGAGACTGATGGCTAAAGCATTGATCGTGAAGTCTCGGCGGTTCTGGTCATCTTCTAGCGTGCCGTCTTCTACTGTTGGTTTACGAGATTCTTGTCTGTAGGACTCTTTTCGTGCACCTACGAACTCTACTTCATGCTCTTCATACTTGATCATGGCCGTACCAAAGTTCTTGTAGGTGGTGACTCGTTTTGTACCTAGTTTTTTGGCAGTCGTTTTGGCAAGTGCAATCCCACTACCCACACAGACGATATCTATGTCTTTGGATGGGCGTTTGAGCAATATATCCCTGACGAAACCACCTATTACATAGGTGTCGACTGATAGTTCGGATGCCGACTCAGTGACACTTTCAAATATTGTTTGGGGGATGAGACTTGTAGAGAGATTCAAATTGTTAATTTTCCGCAAAATTAATTTTAAAAATTTAATTCACAGTTAACATCGAATGTCAATGTTTGATTTAACTTGAAATCCTTAAAAAATGATAAAATGAATAGGATAATTTTAGTGATAGTAGGCCTTTTTTCAGGCTTTGTTGGAGTGAGTCAGGAGGGCGTCAAACGTCCTAAATTGGTAGTAGGTATAGTCGTGGATCAGATGCGTGAGGAGTACCTCTACAGGTTTTATGACCATTATAGTGAGGGTGGATTCAAGCGCCTCATGAACGATGGGTTTGAGGTGAAAAATGCCCACTTCAATTATATCCCTACCAAGACGGCGCCTGGTCATGCTTCGGTTTATACTGGGACGACTCCCCGAGTCCACGGAATTATCGCTAACGACTGGTATGACAAGGAGGAGAAACGATATAGGTACTGTGTAGAAGATGAGACGATGACACAGGTAGGGGGATCAGCAGAGACAGGTAAAATATCACCTGTCAATCTACAAACTACAACTGTCACGGATGAGCTGGCGCTATTTTATCAAGAGAGAGCCAAAATCATAGGCATGTCAATCAAGGATAGAGGAGCGGTACTGCCAGCGGGACATCAACCAGATGCTGCTTATTGGTATGATACCCAGACGGGTGAGTTCATGACGAGCTCTTATTATAAGGATGCTTTGCCTAAATGGGTCAAAAAGTTCAACAAGCAAGGTCTAGCAGATAGTTATATGCAGGGGGCTTGGGAGACTTTCTTCCCAATAGAGAAATATGTCGAGTCTGGTGATGATAATAGAGCTGGAGAGCGTCCTTTTGCTGGAAAAAATGAGGCGACTTTTCCTTATGATTTGAAAGCATATAGCAAGCCAAGAAGCTTGATTAAGTCTACTCCTTGGGGCAATACTATCTTAGCGGAGTTTGCTAAAGCCAGTTTGGAGAGTGAAGGGCTAGGACAGGATGAAGTGACGGATTTTCTCGCAGTGAGTTTTTCGTCAACAGATTATGTAGGCCATACTTTTGGGCCGTACTCTAAAGAGGTAGAAGATACCTATGTTCGCTTGGATCGTGATCTAGAATCTTTGTTTCAGGCTTTGGATGAGAAAGTAGGCAAGGGGCAGTGGACGGTTTTTTTCACGGCTGATCATGCGGTAGCTCCGATCCCAGAGGCGATGAAGGAAAAGCACATGCCTGCAGATTATTGGGGTGAGCGTTCGGCACGTGAAGTGCTTAATGCCAAGCTGAATGAAGCCTTCGGGATAGATAGTTTGATAGAAAGTGTCAGCAATGAGCAGTTATTTTTGAATCATGACTTGATAGGAGAAAGTAGTCTTACAGTGTCGGATGTTAAAGCATATTTGATTTCACTTCTGAAAAAAACGGACGGAATCAATGCTGTCTATGATGGTGATGATATCAGTAACTATTCTGGTAATAATTATGATGTATCCATGTTAGCAGCTGGGTACAATCAGCACAGGTCAGGAGATATCCTTTTGATTATTAATTCTGGTTGGATAGACGGTGATCCTAATGGTGAAAATACAGGGACGACACACGGTTCTCATTATAGCTATGATACGCATGTACCGATGTTGTTTTATGGATGGGGAGTGCGCAAGGGGAAAACCTACGATTACCATCCGATCACGGATATAGCTCCGACGATCTCTATGCTGCTCAATATAGGTCTACCGAGTGGTGCAACGGGTCAACCTATCGTAGAGGTTTTCGAATAGCGTTTTTTGATCCACTCATAGAGTGCAATGTTCCAAAGAATAAGTAACATGCCGTAGAAGGTGTCTTCGAACGGTATAGTCGCGATCCTGTAGCCTATATTTTCTGTGTCGTTGTACCAGACGATGGCCTCATCTATCCATGATCCTGTTAGTAGACCATTGGTGATAAAGAAGGGGACTTGTAGGAAGGTATAGGCAAATAGGATGTCTTTGATGTATTCGGCTCTTCGTACGAATGTCAGGTAGATTAAACTCCCAACCAGCAGGACGAATGTGGAGGTGGTGTAGTATTTCCCGAAATGAAAGAGTAATATGATCACTAGTACTACACAGATCGCCATAATAATCATACTGGCCGATTGGCTAGATATCTTATTGAATTTTCCGACGATGAAACAATGGTAACTAAATACGCAGGCGTAGGGGATACATAGGAAAAACAATATTTCTTCGATCGGTAATTGTCCAATATATAGTCCACTTAGATAATCAGGGTTGAATCCCCAGATACCAATGCTCGTGAAATACTGATCCCACACCAAAAATGGTATGGCTACTATAAACATCGCAGGGAGGTAATATTTGAGTTCCCGATCAAATCTCAGTTTAGGATGAAAACTGAATAGAAAAGGAACTGTCAAAGCCCCGAGATCGATAATCAAATAGGTGAATCGATCCATTAGTCCGTTTTCTTTTGGTACTGCTTAAAGTACTTTTTGGGAACGTAAAGCATGCCAAAGCACTCTCCATCTTCCTTGCCTAGATGCTTGTGATGTACTTTGTGTGCTCGTCTGATCGCTTGAAAATAGGGGTGATTGGATTTGGAGAGCCATTTGAAACGCTGATGGATAAAAATGTCGTGTATAGAGAAATACAAAAAGCCATACAGTGTAATCCCAGCGCCTACCCAAAAGACGACACTAGTCGCCATCGTATGGAAACCGAGGTATGTCAAGGCTATGCCTGGGATTGCAAAAATCAGGAAGAAGAAATCGTTCTCTTCGAACCAGCCTTTTGATTTTTTGTCGTGATGATCACGGTGGAGTCTCCATAGGAGGCCGTGCATGAGGTACTTGTGCGAAACCCACGCGACTCCTTCCATCATGACAGTGGTTAGCAGCATGACCAGTATATTGATCCACATCATAGTATAGAAGGTTGATAGTTGTCTAATACACGATCGACCAATTCCTTGAACCAAAAAGTGTATTGGTCTGGATGTACAGCGATATCCTTTTTGAGTTGTTGTGGATCGATGTATTTGATCTCTGATACTTCGTCGGGGTTGAGGAGCATAGGCTGATCCGTCTGTCCTACGAATACATGGTCTAGCTCGTGCTCGATTAGCCCATTGTCAAAATCAATTTTGTACTGAAAGCTCAGTAGCCATTTCAGATCCGTGGTGATTCCTAATTCTTCCCGCATTCGTCTATGTGCAGCATCTGCCAAGTTTTCAGCAGGTCGAGGATGACTGCAGCAGCTGTTGGACCACAGGTTTGCAGAATGGTATTTGCCTGCCGCCCGTTTCTGTAGCAGCATTTCACCTTTGGAGTTAAACAAGAAAATAGAGAATGCACGATGCAATGAACCATCACGGTGAGCAGTGAGTTTTTCTGCTGTGCCGATTTCATTGTCAAGATGATCTACTAATACTACTTCTTCCATGAGGAGTGCTTTTGACGCAAATTTAAGGATGAGTTTTTGGATTAAAAGGTTGAGTTAGATGATATTCATTTGATACTTGAAAATAGAGTTAAGCATCAGGCGGACTTTGTACCCATTAGATATACGTACTCTTTCGTTCATGATACGGTTGGCAGGGAGTTTGGCTATTTTAATAAACAATTGCTTGTAGTAAATGTAAGCTAGGTACACTCCGAGTTTAGAGTTGCTAGGTAGTTGTTTGATACCTATCAGAGCATCGTCGAAATCTGCTAGAATGCTTTGCTCTATTTTTTCTTTTTCACAGTCCTGAAGTTGACTCATGTCGACATCAGGGAAGTACGATCGCCCGAGATCTTGGTAGTCAGCTTTTAGGTCTCGGAGAAAATTAACCTTTTGAAAAGCCGATCCGAGTTTCATCGCAGCAGGCTTTAGATGCTCGTACATCGTGCTGTTACCATTGGTGAATACACGCAGACACATGAGGCCAACCACCTCTGCTGACCCGAGGATATAGGCCTCAAAGGACTGGAGATTGTGTTTGTCTTCAATCAGATCAGCTTCCATGCTTTTCAAGAATAGATCTATCAATTTCCATTCGATCTGATAGTTATGCACTGTATGTTGAAAGGCGTTAAGTACGGGGTTAATGCTGATTTTTTGATCAATGGCGGCTTGTGTTTCCTTACGAATCTGCTGCAACATCGCTTCTTTGTCATAGCCATGAAAGGAATCCACGATTTCGTCTGCCAGTCGGACAAATCCATAAATAGAATAAATCGCATCGTGAATACTGCGATGCAAAAAGTAAATACCCATCGAAAAGCTGGTACTATAGCTTCTCGTGATGGTTTTACTGGATCGGAAGGATATATCATCAAAGATACTTTTCATACGAGTCGTGGTTAAAGTGAGACATTAACTGAGCAGCAGCAACTTGACCAGAAATGATGGCAGGGGGGACACCTGGCCCAGGTACAGTCAATTGACCACAGTGGAATAGATTCTTGATCTTTTTGCTTTTCATTGTCGGTTTAAACATGGCACTCTGCATCAGCGTATTAGCCAATCCATAGGCATTGCCTTTGTATGAATTGTATTCTGCTTTGAAATCGTTGATGCAGTAGCTCTTTTTGACTACTATTCTATCAACTATTTTATCCCCAATGATATTTTCTAATCGACCCACGATTTTATCAAAATACCGAGAACGAATCTCTTCGGTATCTTCTATATCTGTGGCTAGTGGCATCAGTACAAATAGGTTTTCGTCACCCGCTGGTGCGACAGTGTCGTCCGTTTTACTTGGGCAACAGACATAGAAGAGTGGCTTTTCGGGCCACTGTGGAGTTTGATAGATGTCTTTGGCGTGATGATCAAAATCTTCGTCAAAGAATAGATTGTGATGGATCAGGTTTTTTACTTTTCCCTTGACACCTATGTAAAATATTAGTGCAGATGGAGACATGACTCGCTGATCCCAGTAGGCTTCACTGTAGTTTGCTTGGTTCTTCATCAGCACCTGCTCGAAATAGTGGTAGTCTATAGATGATACTAATCCGTCAGTAGGATAGTTTTGGCCATTGGTGACTTGGTTGATCTTTTTGTCTTGGATAGAAAGCTGTTCGACTGGAGCGTTAAAGTGAAAATTGACTCCTTGGCTTTGTGCCAGCTGGTACATGGCATCAGATAGTTGGTAGAAGCCACCCATGGGATAATAAGTGCCCTGCGATAGACAGCTGTAGTTCATTAGGCTGTAGAGTGAGGGAGTTGTTTTGGCAGTCCCACCTAAGAATAGCACAGGGAATTCCAGTAACGATAGAATGTATGGGTGCTTGAAAATGCTACGGACGTATTTGTGAATAGACTGTAGCGCATTCATCTTGATCATCTTGTAGATGGTATCAAACGACATGAACTCTAGCAGAGAATAGGCCGGCTTGTAGACCAGATCGTTGATACCTACATCGTACTTGATCTTACATTCTGCTAGAAATTTTTCTAGTTTGACTCCACTACCAGATTCCAGGGATTCAAAAAGAGCCTTTTGTTTCTCTAGCGTATCAGGTATGTCTATAGACTCTCCTTTGCCAAAATAGATGCGAAACCCTGGGTCGAGTTTTTTAAGCTGAAAGTAGTCAGATGTAGATTTGTCAAAGCGATTGAAAAACCTTTCCATGACATCTGGCATCCAGTACCAACTTGGCCCTTTGTCAAAGGTGAACCCTGCTTCGTGGTACAAGCTACTGCGCCCACCAGGACCACTATTCTTCTCAAAAACATCAACATTCAAGCCATGTTTCGCTAGGCTAGAAGCTGCCGCCATCCCTGAGAAGCCAGATCCTAAAACAGTAGCGTGATATGGTGAAGTGTGTTTCATGGCTCTAATTTACGTTTTGTTTAATTAAAATGAAAAAAAGTTAAACATTAGTATGTGTGCGAAAGTAGTTCTTGTGTACTGTTGACCCAGCTCATAGTAGAAAAGTCCTTAAGGACTTGGCTATAGTTTTGACTGCCTCCAGCGATCACCTGTGGACTGTTTTCTAAGTGTGAGATTGCTTTAAAGTACTTTTTGATATCTTTTTCATAGTTAGGTGTGGTGATAATAGTGATCAGCTTACTGGGTTTTATGTCTGCTATGGTTTCATTCAGGTTTGCGATTGGAACTCTTCTGCCTAGGTACACCGTTGCTATACCGTTAGTGCGGAGTACGTAGTTGCAGAACAATAGAAGTATTTCATGTTCTTCCCATTCGGGTAAAAACAGTAAATAATTCTCTGAAGATGTAACAGACTGTGACGCGGGCATAGCACTGTGTAGTAGTCCCATGAGTTTGTTGGAGAGGAAGTGTTCGTGTGCGGGAGATACCTTGTTGGCGCGCCATAGGAAACCGATACGGTTGAGTAGCGGGAAGAAGAATTCAGAAAAAGCATCCTGCAAATTGGTTTGTGCTATGATCTGTTGGATTTGTTTGTCCAAGCCGACTTCATCAAAACTAATACAAGGCTCGATCAATCGATACATGGTTAGTTCTTGAGAAGAACGAACATCTGATTTTTTTTCATTTTCTTCCAGAATACCTAACACGTCTGCGTCAGACATTTCGCTGATCTTGGATATTTTATAACCTAGGTTGATCAAGGAAGAGACATTGAGTAGTTTTTTGAGCTGACCATCACTGTAAGAGCGGATGTTTGTTTTGGATCTTGAGGGGACGATGAGTTGGTAGCGCTTCTCCCAAATCCGAATCGTATGCGCCTTGATACCCGATAATCTCTCCAGTTCTTTGATTGAATATTTGCCCAAAATCTCCTAATAGTTGCGTGTTGTCTCGAATTGAAAATGAAATTTAATCAATACTCTATAATTAGTGTAGTGAGTTCCTTCAGATTATTTGCAACTTATTGAGATCACTTTTTGTCTGCCTGTTGCATCTCACTTATCTTAGACCCTTCAATTTTATACCCATCCAATATGAAAGTATTCAGGTTTCTTGTGGCCATGATTTTGACAATCATGTTCATTTCTTATGTCAATTTTAAACAAGGAGATATTCCACCGCTGGGAAAGTTTATTAGCCCGTTTACTGGTTTTTGGATGAATGGGGAAAAGGAAAGAATCGGTCTGCCAGAGCAACTCAAGGCAAAACAACTGAAAGAAAATGTTATTCTGAAATTCGATGAGCAGGTGATTCCTCACATATTTGCCAAGAATGACTATGATCTTTATTTTGCTCAAGGTTATATCACTGCCTATCACAGGCTGTGGCAGATGGAGTTTCAGGTGATGGCTACCGAAGGACGCATCTCGGAAATTATTGGTGAAAAGGCCATAGATTTTGACAAGAAGAATAGACGGAAGGGACTCAAATATGGTGCTAAGCGTTCTTTGGAACTGCTCAAAGAATATCCAAAGGCTGATAATATGATGCAGGCCTATGCCGATGGCGTCAATTATTGGATCAACTCCCTGAGCTATGAAGACTACCCGATAGAGTATAAACTGCTAGATTATAAGCCTGAGCCTTGGACGAAACTGAAATCTTGTTTGCTCCTAAAATATATGGCTGATATGCTGGCATCTGGGGAGGCTGATTTAGAAAATACTAATGCCCTGAAATTGTTTGGGAGAGAAGATTTCGAACTGCTGTTTCCTGAGTCATTTGCGACAGTAGATCCAGTGATCCCTAGCGGTACACCATGGGATTTCGAACCGATAGCGGTAGAAAAGCCTGATGTGACATTTCCACTAGTACTTACCCAAGAGACGATCGAAAAACCAGACCCGAGCAATGGCTCGAATAATTTCGTTGTATCTCCCCAGAAAGCGGCTAATGGTAGAGCCATGTTGGCCAATGAGCCTGATTTGGCGCTGAACCTACCGTCTATTTGGTATGTCAATCAACTCAGTGCACCAGGCATCAATACTTTTGGAGCTACGATACCAGGTGCACCTGGCGTGATTGTTGGGTTTAATGACTCTATCGCATGGGGCGTGACCAATGCCAAGCGTGATGTAGTGGATTGGTATCAGATCGAGTTTAGGAATGATAGGAGAGAAGAGTACCGCTATGATAACAAATGGTTGAAAACGGAGAAGATTGTAGAGGAAATCAAAGTGAGGAACGGAGAAACCTTATACGATACCATCGTCTATACACACTACGGGCCTGTCGTTTATGATCATAACTTTATGGGCAATGGCGAAGAAGTCAACTTTTCGATGAAATGGACAGCACATGAAGAGACGGTCGAAGTGAACACCTTCTATCTGCTGAACCGTGCTAAAAACTATCAAGAATATACAGCGGCTCTGGAGTATTTCGAGTCCCCTGCACAGAATTTTGCTTTTGCATCTGCGTCGGGAGATATCGCGATGTGGATCAATGGTAAGTTTCCGGTCAAGTGGGAGGAGCAAGGTAAATTCCTGATGGATGGGCGTGATTCGCGTCAAGAGTGGGCGACCTACATTCCGCATGAGCAGAAAGCATTTGCACTTAATCCCGAACAAGGCTTTTTGAGTTCAGCCAACCAACACCCAGTAGATTCTACATATCCTTATTATGTCTATGATTACAACTATGAGTTCTATCGCAACCGACGTATCAACGACCGACTCTCACTGATGAGTGGCATAGAGGTAGGTGATATGATGAAACTTCAGAATGATAACTACAACTACCGTGCTTCGGAAAGTTTGCCACTGATGCTGGATAGTCTTGATACGGCTAATCTGTCTCTAGCTGCCAAAGGTGCTTATACGATTCTCAGGAGGTGGGATTATTTCAATGATCCCAAAGTGCAGTCGGCGAGTTATTATGAGGCATGGTGGAATGCGCTCTATCCATTGATCTGGGATGAGTTTGTGGATCGAGAGGTAGCGTTGATGAAGCCGCATGTATTCAATACCATTCATTTGATGAACACTGACCCGTACAATAAGTACTTCGATGTGCAAGAAACTGAAAAGAAGGAGTCTGCTATGGATTTGATTAATCAAACTTTCGAGATAGCAGTGAACGAGATAGAGGAGTGGAAAAAAGACAACGAACTGGATCGTGCAGATTGGTACTTATATAAAGGTACGACTGCCAACCACATCTTGAAACTAGCACCATTCTCTGTTGAGAATATAGCGATCGGTGGTAATAGGAATATTGTGAACGCAGCGAGTGCTACGCATGGTCCATCATGGCGAATGGTGGTAGAGCTGGATCCTGGCCAAGTACGGGCCTGGGGTGTATATCCGGGTAGTCAGTCTGGAAACCCTGGGAACCCTGCCTATGCTGAAATGATCGAAAAATGGGCAACAGGGAAGTATTATCCTCTGAATTTTTTACGCTCTGAGAAAGAAGTGAACCCAAATGTTGTATTTACACAAACCCTAAAATCAGAATAATCATGAGGTTTTTATTAAGACTTATCTGTATTGGTACATTCAGTTTATTCTTGTCATTGATCATGCCATGGTGGTGTTTGGTTTTGGTGGCAGGTGTAGTCGCTTTCTTTTTGCCAGGGAGTAATTTTAACGCATTCCTGAGTGGTTTTTTAGGTGGAGGACTGCTTTGGATGGTCATGGCATGGAAGGAAGATGTAGAGGTTGATTCTATTATGTCGCTGAAAATCGTTGCACTATTTCCAGTCGATGATGTGAATATGCTGATTATTGCTACGGGGCTTTTAGGTGCGGTAGCAGGAGCTTTGGGTGCTTTTACGGGCAATAGCTTCAGGCAGCTGTTCATCAAGAAGAAAGAGAAGAGTTTTTATAGCTGATTGTATCTGGGATGCCTTTTGTTTCGTATCTCAAGAGGGTAACCAAAAAGAACACACCATGAAAAAAACAGAAAGTCAATGGAAGGATCAACTCACCGAGGAGCAGTTTCGCGTCTTGAGAGAGAAGGGAACGGAGCGTCCATTTACTGGGGAGTATTGGGACTTTGATAAGGATGGTAAATATGTCTGTGCAGGATGTGGAGAAGAATTATTTGCCTCAGATACCAAATTCGATGCGGGCTGTGGATGGCCGAGCTTTTTTCAACCTGCTGATAAAACCAAGGTGACCAATCACCTCGATACCTCTCATGGCATGACACGTACTGAAGTCACGTGTGCCAACTGCGGAGGACATCTGGGGCACGTCTTTACTGATGGGCCAGAGCCCACAGGTTTGAGATACTGCATCAACTCCGTGTCAATCGATTTTAAAGAACAGTAGCCCCTAGTATGGCGGAGCATAAAGGCATACCTATATACAGTTTGGATAAGTTCAAGCCCGTGGCGGGTTCAGCTTTGCCCTTTCAGGTAGAGGTGTTTGATGCCAATCGCCACTTTGAGGTGCAGTACCCGCACCGTCATGATTTTTTTGAAGTGCTGTTTTTGACACAGGGCTCAGGGATTCATGTGATCGATAGCAACGAGTACGAAATCAAGCCTCCTTGTGTGTTTTTTCTCAGCCCGGGACAGACGCACAAACTGGAGTTGTCCAAGGATGTCGATGGCTATATTTTTCTCTTTACCGCGGAGTTTTATCTTCTAGACCGCAGCAACAAGAACAAGCTGCTGGAGTTTCCCTTTTTTTTCAATCTCAAACAAGAGAACCCTCCCTTGCTTTTGGTAGAGGAGAGTGATACGCTGTTTCTTAAGGGGCTTTTTCGGCAAGGGGCTAAGGTCATGGAAGAGGAGAAGAGCCAGGAGTTTGCCAACTCCCTACTCGATCTGATCCTCAATACCTGCGAACGCCTCTATCCACGAGAGCAACGTGCCATCGAAAAAGGGAAAGGTCATCTCATGGTCAAGCGTTTTCGTGAGTTGATCGAGGAAAAATACCAGTTGAATTTCAGTATCAAACAGTATGCTGAGGAACTGAATGTAACAGAAAATCACCTTACACATACGGTGAAAGAGTTGACAGGTAAGACTTCTAAGGAATTGGTTTTTGACAAGCAAGTGCTTGAAATTAAGCGTCTTTTGAAGCATTCAGATTTGTCTGTCTCAGAGATATCTATGCAGTTGGGTTTCAAGGATCAGTCCTATTTTAGTAAGTTTTTCAAGAAGTTTACCGGGCAGACTCCCAATGCCTACCGAGAGGAATCGTTGAAAAGTACCTAAACTTTTCTCATTATCACCATAAGGATACAAATCGGATGATACACCTTTGTGTTATCGATATTTGATAGCATTATAAAAACATTAGATAAATGGGAAATTATTTCAACACACTACCGCTTAGAGAGCAACTCAATCAGCTCGGCGTATGTGAATTCATGGATGGTTCGGAGTTCAACGATGGCGTTGAGGCTTTGAAAGGGAAGAAAATTGTCATCGTAGGTGCTGGTGCACAAGGCCTCAACCAAGGCCTCAATATGAGAGATTCTGGATTGGATATCTCTTATGCATTGCGTCAAGCAGCGATCGATGAGAAGAGAGCTTCTTTCGTCAATACTTCTGAAGCAGGATTTACAGTTGGTACGTATGATGACTTGATCCCTACGGCTGATTTGGTGATCAACTTGACACCAGACAAGCAGCACACCGCTGTGGTGAAGGCTGTGATGCCATTGATGAAAAAAGGTTCTGCGCTTTCATACTCTCACGGGTTCAACATCGTGGAAGAAGGTACAATTATCAGAGAAGATATCACCGTGATCATGGTGGCACCTAAGTCTCCTGGATCAGAAGTAAGACACGAATACCAAAGAGGATTTGGTGTACCGACATTGATCGCAGTGCACCCAGAAAACGATCCAGAAGGTAAAGGTTGGGCGTATGCCAAAGCGTATGCTGCTGCAACTGGTGGACACAGAGCGGGATGTTTGAAATCATCATTCGTCGCAGAAGTAAAATCTGATTTGATGGGCGAGCAGACGATCCTTTGTGGTCTGTTGCAGACTGGATCTATCCTATGCTTTGACAAGATGACTGAGAAAGGTGTAGACGCTGGTTGGGCATCTAAATTCATCCAATACGGATGGGAAGTGATCACCGAATCACTCAAGCACGGTGGCGTGTCTGGTATGGTAGATAGATTGTCTAACCCAGCCAAAATCAAGTGTTTTGAGATCTCTGAGGAGTTGAAAGACATCATGAGACCGCTATTCCAAAAGCACCAAGACGATATCATGTCAGGTGAGTTTTCTTCTACGATGATGAAAGATTGGTCTGAGGATGACAAGAACCTATTGAACTGGAGAGCTTTGACGGGTGAGACCAACTTCGAGAAAACCGCAGCTGCGGACGTAGAGATCACTGAGCAAGAGTTCTATGACAAAGGTCTATTGATGGTCGCTATGGTCAGAGCGGGCGTAGAGTTGGCTTATGAGACGATGACTGAAGCAGGAATCAAAGGTGAGTCTGCATACTACGAGTCACTGCATGAGACGCCATTGATCGCCAACACGATCGCTAGAAAAAAATTGTTCGAGATGAACAGAGTGATCTCTGATACTGCGGAGTATGGATGTTACCTATTCGATCACGCATGTAAGCCACTACTGGGAGACTTCATGAAGTCAGTAGAGACGGACATCATCGGTATGGATTACAACGATACGGTAGATGGTCAAGTAGATAACGTGACTTTGATCCAGATCAATGAGAAGTTGAGATCACACGATATCGAGAAAGTAGGATCAAGATTGCGTAAAGCAATGACGTCTATGAAGCAAATTGCTTTAGGGTAATCCTTACAGGGAAATTCTAAAAAACTTTTAGTTAAAACTTAAAAGCTCATACCGATTTGGTATGAGCTTTTTTTGGTCTTAGTGGAGTCAATTACTATCTAATGTAAGGGTAGTAGTGTTTCTTTGTGTGCATTATCCCTGTTTGTAGTCCTATGAATCTACCATTAGTCCATGAATCGTCTGACGATGCTCAGATCAGACTGCTTCAGCAGGAAATCCAATCCTTAAAGGCCGTTTTGGATGAGGTAGAAGGGAAGACGGTCAGTTTCGAAGCTATGCTGCGCCAGAGGCTGGGAGAATTACTGATCGAGGAGCAGGAGCTGACGGTGCTTTACAAGCAACAGAAGCTAGCCAAGAAAGAAAAGCGGTTGGCGCAAAAGCGGAAAGGGAAGAATTATGCTGCGCCGCAGGGGTTAGTTAGATCTGAGAATAGCAAGAAAGAAATGCTCCCTGTACAGCATCAGGAACACAAACGGCTCTATAGAGAAGCCATGCTACAGGTACATCCAGACAAGTATGCCATGCGTGAGGATGCCACAGATGTCGCGACGGAGCTTACCACGCAGTTGATAGCCATCTATCAATCAGGAGATTTGAAGGAGTTGCAGGCGTTTCATGCCTTTGTCATGGGAGGTGAAGTACCTGTCGCAGCGGAGCGAATACCAGTTCTAAAGCAGCCTCTATCGACCTTAACTTTGTTGCGGCGTGAAAAGACCCGTCTCGAAGAGCAGCTAGATAGCGCGAAAGATCAACATCTCTATCAGATATGGATCAGTTATACCGATCCTATGGCTTTCGTAGAAGAACTGGAGGCATACTATCGAGATCGAATCGCCAAGCTGCGTAGACGAACCAGAAGCTGACAGACGCTACTCCAAAAGCGTGATGCGTACTTTCTTGGTTTTGAGTTTGGTGTTATTGAGCTGCTTGGTAAGCTGACGTACTTTGTTCCTCGGGACTGCTACGAATGCACAATCTTGTTTCAATTCTATCGTGCCCAGCTCATCCTTTTTTAGTTCTCCTTGTTTGAAGAATAATCCTGCGATATCGCCTTTGGATATTTTGTCTTTTCTCCCACCTGAGATGTAGAGTGTCTCCCACATACTGGAGACAGGAGTGGTACGAGAAGTAATGCTAAAATCTTCTGCATCCTGAACGAAATCTGGTAAGGACTCATTCTCCCATTTGAGGATGTAGGCTGTGCCGTCACTGTGCATCCGTGCCGTACGCCCATTGCGGTGGGTGAATTCCTCTTGCTTCACAGGTAGTTCGTAGTGGATGATGAAATCCAACTCTGGCACATCGATCCCTCGTGCAGCGAGATCTGTAGCTACCAATAGACGGCTCGTGCCATTTCTAAACTTGATAAGTGCGCGCTCTCTGTCGATTTGTTCTAATCCACCATAGAAGCATTCATGTCCGATATCTTGTTGATGGAGAAAGTTGCTTACGGTCTGTATGGTGTCTTTTAGGCTGCAGAACAGGATGCCATTTTTGTCTCCTACATGTCCTAGCAGTTGTAGCAGTGAGTCTAGTTTGTTTCTGCTAGGAGACGACAGCACCTTGAGGGTTAACAGGCTTTTGGACTCTCCGAGGAAGCTAATCGTTTGGGGGTTTTGAAGCCCTACGAAAGCAGGTATTTCGCCTTTTTGTGTGGCGGATGTCAGTACTTTTTTGGTGAGATAGGGCAGGGCAGAAACGATCTCTGTCATTTCGCTTTCGAATCCTACCTCCAGTGACTTGTCAAACTCATCCAGTACCAGCGTCTGAATGCTATCGGTATCGATATTTTCTCTTCGGATGTGATCCGCCACACGTCCTGGTGTGCCTACCAGTATCGCCGGGGCATGTTTGAGCTCGATACGATCCTTCGATCCCGATCTGCCGCCATAGATGGCGTTGGTTTTGAACCCGCTACCCATCTCCCGTATCACCTGCTCGATCTGAATGGCGAGTTCTCGGGATGGAACCAAAATCAAGACTTGTATCTGGTCGCTGTTCGGGTCGAGCTGTGCAATGATCGGGAGCAAAAAGGCCAAGGTTTTGCCTGTCCCTGTAGGAGAGAGTAGTATAACCTCTGACCCAGTACTGATGGCCTCATGTGCCTGCTCCTGCATCGGGTTGAGCTGTGCGATACCGAGTTTGCTGAGGATGGCTTTTTGATCTTTGTTCGTTGCTGACATAGCCGCAAAGGTATTCTGTTTTGTACGGAGACAACCACCCTTGTACTAATTTGATCGGATGAATAAGCATTGAAACGCTATTGTCCTTTGAGAATATATAATGAAGTGTCGTCCTGTTTTGAGCTGATAAAAGGAGGAATAAATGTTGCGTCTTTTAAAAAGGTTCACAGGAACTATTTATACATGTCGTTGTTTTCTACCTCCTTGCCATCTTACCTATTCTTACTTAAATAGCTTTAATAAACCCAAATTCAAAGAGAATATAATAGGCTGTGAATTATAGATGGAGCTTTCGGAGTAAATAGATGTCAGTGCATAAGACATATTTATGGAATATATCAAACACCATTTGTTTTTGAGTGGTAAAGTGTTTTCCCAAGACAGATCAGCAGTAACCAAATTACTCTTGTAGAGTAGCTGTTGGCTGGAGTCTGAACTAACTGCCGTTCTTTTTAGAATATTTGAGTAGCTAAAACCAGCATAGATACTCTGCTGTTTTTTTAGTGAGTAGCTTAATCCCAAACTATAATTGATTGTGTTGTATTTGCTTTCAAAAGTGTTTTCTTGGACGACCAAGTTTGGTTTAACTTCAAAACTCATAGCGTTCAAGGATGTGATCTCATATGTTTCTGGTATTATTTCATAGAAACTGTATTGAGTGTACTCTCTTTGGTGATTAAAGCCTATCCCTCCATACACTCCTAAGTGTTTTATGAGTTCTCTTCTAATTTGACCTGAAAACTGATATCCACTATTGTTTAGCGAAAACTGATTCTTATTGTCAAGCGTGTTGATGAAAAATTCATCAATCTGTGGGCTTATTTTTTTGAAAGAGTAGTTTACACCCGTTGATATTTTCAATGACCATTTGTCGTAGTTTATTGTACGCTTGCTATTCTTGGAGTTATTTACATATTCGCAATGGTTTTCTATAGGTATAGTATCGGGTATAGTGCTTGTCATACTGTCCAGATGAAATACAATGGTTTTTGGTATCAATCTGTCGAGTTCTAACATTTCTTGCAAATCAGTATTAGGGTTTGTTATGACACTATTATCTGTTGATAGCTGAATTTGACTTTTGTTTTTACTATTCAAACTGTGCGAAGGAGATGTGCTGTTTGACGTAGTACTCAAAGCGGTTACAGGGCTACTTGAACGCTCATCGATACGAGAAAATTTTGTTTTAGATAAATACGTACTAGTAGAATGCTCTTTTTTATTCGTTTCTAACAATGTCTTTTTGGGAGATTGAGACGAAAATTCTGTGTTGTCATGGTTTTGTTCCTTTTGATTAGAGCTATCTAGTGTGTTATAGGCATTAGTGTTTGTTGTTGTGCGTGCACTTAGTTTATCTGTAGACTCCTGTAGGGGGATTGTTCCTTTTTTTGTATAAAACAGGATACTAGTTAGGCCAAAGAGGAATATTAAGCTTGCGACTATGCCATAGATTGTCCCTCGCTTTCTTTTTTCTTTGTCCATTATAGAAGAAATATCTGTCCACCCGTTTAATGGTGGTGTTGCTTCATATAAGGAAACCCTTTCCCTGAAAGCGTTTTCTAAGGGGTCTTTATTTGGCTGCTTTTTCATATATGTTATATTCCAAATTAGCTAACTGTGATCTTAGCATTTCTTTTGCTCTAGATAATTGTGACTTTGATGTTCCTTCTGAGATTCCCAGTTTTGTGGATATCTCTTTATGTGAAAAACCTTCGATTGCGAATAAATTGAAAATTTGCTGACACCCTTCAGGTAGTTTTTTGATCAGATTGATTAAATCTTGGTTAGCGAGAGAGTCGATGATGTCTTGATGATCAAGGTTACTTTCACATAAATTATCAGTGCTTAAAAAGTTATAGTGTTTTTTGTTCTTCTTATAGTAGTCTAGTGCGACGTTGACGGTAACTCTTGTTACCCAGGCATCTAGAGAGATAATATCCGTTTTTTGTTTAGTCAGAGATTTAAATATATTGATAAAGGCTTCTTGAAAGACATCTTTTGCTTCGTCTCGATCATAGCAGTATCTTCTGCATACGCCCATGACCTTTGGAGCATAATGATTGTAAAATTGCTCTTGATCCTTTCTTTTATTTTTTCTACACCCCTCTAGCCAGATGTTTTTCATAGTGATAAGCTGCACACCCGAGAGGGTATGCAGCTTTTTTGATTTTCTCTATTGAACAGTAATGGTAACATTGCCTTCGGTACATGTACCGTTAGGATCACATAGGCTATAATTAAAACTGTCAGTCCCATTGAATTGATCACTAGGTTCGTAGCTGAACAGTTCAAGATTGTGGTAGTTTACAGTTCCATATGTAGGGTTTGAAGAAACTTCTATGGTTAAATCACCCCAATTGTTTTGGCAAATCTCATCATTATTTATGATTACTGAAAAATCCAAAACGAAAAACCCATAAGTAGAGATATTTTCATCAGCTTCAGCTTGAGTGAATGAAAAATCATCATTCGAAGCATCGATAATGCAGGCTTCACGTTCATCAATAGAGATAGTGACAGTCCCCTCTACACAATATCCGTTCGGATCGCATAGTGTGTATGTGAAGCTGTCTTCGGTCTCAAAATTGTCTCCAGGCGTATATCCGAAACCTTCTCCTGTAATTTCGTTGATACTTCCATAAAAAGGAGTTGTTGATAGTGACATGGTTAGCTCTTGTTCGGTGAACTGACAAAGCTCATCGTTAGATATTAGTTCTGTGTTTTGATAAAAAATAAAACCTCTATTTTGGACTTCTTCGTAAAATGTAGCTTTATCATAAGTATATTGATCATTGCTGGCGAGTATGTCACAATTAGAAAGATCCTCTAGTATTTCTATTGTGATTAATGTGCCTTCAGAACAGATCGTTTGGGCTTGGTCACATACTTGGTAAGAGAAAGTGTAAATACCAGATACAATTTCATCAGGTACAAAAGAAAAACCTTCGTTGAAAGTGAATTGTACTGTTCCCTGATTGGGTTGATCCAAGTTATATACCTGTAAAGTGCTATAGGCTAAATCACAGAAGTCATCATTGTCCAGATAAGTCGCTTGTTCTATAAATACCCCCTGGTTGGCTAAAATTTCTGCTTTTGTATAAGAGAAACTATCAGCAGTTGTACTGAATTCACACGCATTTTCATTAATCGATATTTCCATTATTGCGTAGGCTGTTTCAGGACTGTCTCCACCACTACTGATACTGTAGACCAAAAAATCAGTTCCGATAAAATCATCATTGGGGTAATAGAATATAAGTCCATCATCGACATTAGCTGAACCAAACTCTGGTTGTGCCGCTATAGTCAAAGAGCTCACATTTGCATAACTCTGACAAAATTCGTCATTGGCTAGGACATCATGAACTATCTGCGATATTCCTTTAACTTTTTGAAGCTTGTCATATTTTGCTGTAACTATACACGCATCGCTTTCACCGAGAGCGAATTCAATGATGCCTTCGTTGCATTCAGGACCTATACAGATTTCGTATTTTAAATAATCTGTACCTTCATTAAAATCTTCATTTGGAAGGTATTTCAATAAGGCAGAAGAGGTTATTAATTCAGCTGTACCTTTTTGTGGTATTTCTGAGATGCTTACACTTGCTGTTTCACTAATACCTGTATGCTCCAGTAGGTCTACTACTATAGGAGACTGCTGGCTAATGCTTATTTCGAGATCTTCTGCCTCATTGAGCCCTTTTAGGGGGATCTGATCTTCACCTAAGTCATCGCACGAGTTTAGCCCTAGTGCCAAAATGACTACTGACGAGAATGCTAAAGTCTTTAATATCGGTTTGATATATTTCATTTTTATTCAATCTAATTGTTAACTTTCTTTAATGGGTTTTTACTATTGTGACACCTCAATATTCAAGGTGTTTACAAAGACTATTTCGTACGTACATTGATAAGTAGACATTTAGGAGCGAAAGGTTGGAAGGGGGTAGTTTTTTATTCAAATGCAACCACTCGTTAGATTTTGAGATCATACCGAAAGAGCGCTATGAATAGTTTTGTATAGTGTTGAAAATCAACTATTAGTATGCGTTTTCTGATGTGATGTTCAAGTCGTTTAGTTTATGCTTAAGGTTAGAAAAAAATATTTTGCACAAGGAGGGATTACCTGTTTTAGTCACACAAATTTGAGATCTCAAATCTGTGTAGGGTTTAAGTGTTTTAGTAAGAATGTGCGTTCGATTTCAACTTTCATTAAAACCGTTTCTGTAATGCATCAATAGTTCTGTCTTAGTGAGGGAGGCTCTGTTTTTGTCTCACTTTGAGAGGGTGGTTTGATTTTGCGTCTAGCTATTAGACTCAACTGCCTTTTTCTTCGCTTTTGATTTTAGGTATCCCAAAATGATGCGCTGTGCATCGGGCGTGTTGGTCTTGGGGGTGATGAAGGTCTCGTACCCCTCGTGTGCCTCATTTTGATTAGCAGCGGGGACATAACCGTATCCGATATACTCGCCTTGTTTGATCTGTACGATTGCGATTTCGTCATCCGACCTGCCGGGTTCTTGGATGAAAAAATCTTCCTGACGTATCATAATGTCGCTGAGCATCTCTTCGACGCGAGCGTTGTAGTCTTCTATCGATTCTTTGTTGCAGCAGACGCCGTTGCATTTTTTGATGTGGGAGGCAAAGCAGGGGCCATTTGTTTTTTCCAGCCCACAGTATTTGGGGCATAGCTGGTAGTTCATTACGGCGTTTTCCAAATAGGATTTTGCTTGTGATAATTTGCCGTAGGTCATGATTGCCATGCTACCGACCTGTAGTTTGCCGATGCTGAGTTGTATTAGTCCAGATTGGGTCTCGTAGGCGTAGAGCCCGTGGGTGACGCGGGTTTGTTTCAGGGCATGGTTAAACTGTGGCTGGTGCTTTTTGATTTCGTCCGACTCGTGCAGGAGTGCGATCAATTCGCTACCCGTGATCTGGTATTGGATGTCGGCGGTCACTGCGAACATCGATCGTTCTTTGCGGCTCTTGTCGTTGAAGTGGGACAGCATGCGCTGACGGATGTTGTTGGCTTTGCCCACATAGACGAGTGCCTGCTGGTCATTGTAGATGTAGTAGACTCCTGTCTCGGTCGGGAGTTTTGTGTAGGTACTCAGAGCCAGCAGCGGAGGGATTTTGGGGAGGTTGGCGAGGGACTCGGTACTCAGGTCTTCTACGCCCATCGCTTCGGCCTTGCTGAGTAGGATGTCCATGAGTTTGGCAGTAGCTTCTGCATCGCCATAGGCACGGTGGCGGCCATTGATTGGGATCCCCAAATCCGTACATAGCTTGCCCAGACTGTACGAGGCATGCCCAGGGAGGAGCTTTCGCGACAGTTTGACCGTGCATAGTTTATTGCGCTCAAAATCACCACCGAGACTGGCAAACTCACCTTTGAGTACACCATAGTCAAAGGCGACATTGTGCGCCACGAATGTGCGCCCCTCGGTCATCTCGTAGACGCGTTTGGCAATCTCATAGAACTTAGGGGAGTGCATGACCATCTCGTCGTATATGCCTGTGAGCTGCGTGATCGAGTAGGGGATGGAGGTCTCAGGGTTGACTAGTGTCTGGTATTCGTCTATGACTTTCTCTCCATCGTGGATGATAATGGCGATCTCAGTGACCTTTTGCCCTTTGGCACTGCGACCTGTGGTCTCGATATCGATGATGGCATACTCCTGCTGCATATCGCCAAAGATAGATACATCGATGATAAATGCCACGGGCAGTCATCAGACACAGGTACCTAAATCTAGCTCGGTCGCATTCAGAAATGCGACTGCAATTTTCTGAGGCATTTGTTATGCCGTGGGTATCTCACTACCTTTCTATAAGGTCAACTGGTACAAAATCAGGGATAATGATGACAGCCCTAGTGGCCCGAGTATTGCTGAAGTATTAAATGACCAGTCATTATCAGACCGAAAGTTAGGGAAATGACAAACGACCAATAAGTAATCATAAAACAGTTGATGAAAATGATGAAACCGCTCCTTAAAACCCTAGCGCCGCATCAGAAAATCACAGCGCCGCTGAAGGGTGCTACTGTGCTGCAAGTATGGAGACGCGAATCAACGGGTCTATTAAGTGATCAGTATTAGGGAGGGATCAATCTGATGGTGTCAGGGCTGACACAACTGGCTGAAGCCAACGAACAGTTCAATGAGCTGTTCCTCAACCGTACGGAGGCAAACAGCAGTGCCGACCCTGTGAGTATGCGCGACCTGCGGGTGCGCATACAGCCACTCTACTATCGCCTACGGGATTTGATCGCCAGTTACCATGTGATCAACAATGGTGAAGAACCCTATGGCTCCACGGTCAAGCAACTCAACACCCTGATCGACAAATACAACCAGATACTCGCCAGCCGAAAAGGCAAACGAAAAGAAGAGGATGTTGCCATTTGATTATTCGCACCGGGGGGGTATGCTCCGGTGTTTTTTTGAGATCGAGTGGGATTAGAGATACATTCTTTGAAACACGAGGGTGTTTTGAGATACGACAAGAGCCCAGAAATAGGGCGTGACCCACAATACAAAGCCTCGATAGATTACTCCATCGAGGCTTTGGTATTTTATTATCTGTCAAGACAATCTTCTATTCGCAGGTCGTATCCATCAAGTTGGCATCCCAACAGTGGTAGGCTGTATCATCAAAGTGTGCTTCACTCATCACCTGACCATTAACCTCTGCCTGACTCCACATGATCGTCACTTCGTTATCCATGCTGGCATCAAATATCGTTACGGTTCTATCCAAGTCAGCAGTAGCATCTGCTTCGAATTTGATCCAGCTCCCTTTGTTATCACCTTCTTTCATCACAGTGAATGTAGCATCTGCGACCGTTTCGTCATCCTCATCTGTCCAGTCGCTCGTCAACCATACATTTGGATTCTCTGGGCTTTCGTATAGCATCCAGCTACCAGACTCTCCATTGACTGTTGACTCACCTTCGAACCACATGAACTCATCGATTTCAGTACCGTGTGAGATATACCCTTTCCAGTCTACATCATTTCCATCTACATCAGCCGTCAACTTGACCTGATAATCGCTTTGTGCAGGAATATCGAAATTCTTCTCCCACACCCAAAGCTCGGTTTCTTCGTCAAAATAAGCTTCTGTTCCTACGGTAGCTTTAAAAGCCGTCACTGGGATCACCAAATGCTGATAAAGTATGCTTGTATATACCCCCACATTGAGTGCTGCATAGCCCCAGTTGCCTATGGCGGCTACTCGTCCCTCTTCTGAGGACTCTTCATCAAAAGCGTCTAAATCTGGAGCCATGGTAGACTCGCTAGGTACTGTCGGTGGTGTATTGTTATCCATGTCATTTGAAGACTCGTCCTCTGTACATGCACTTAGTACGACTACAGGAATTAACAATGTTGCTATTAACCTTTTCATAGTATTCATTTTTGATTTCACATTTTTATTCATGTCATCACTTTGCCAAACACTATGCCAAGAGAAATACGCGCTACACCAAATACCTATTATATGACATACATAGAAAATTTAATCAAACAGGCAATCCGCTGAAAACCAAACTTGTAAGAATGATAATGCCCCGTATCGCCCAACCTTCTGCTACTATAAGAGAGGCTAGGAGCTATGTGGTCTACCGCCACACTTCATGGCACAAAGTGTAGCGGTTGATTCTCAAAACGAGAGTTCTACTATAATAATGAGATGCTTAGATGTCCCACTGCTCGTTGAGCGTGGCGATGGCATGATAGCCCGTCAGATCAAATTGACATGGGACGACCGAAACGTAATTGTCCGAAATAGCCCACTCGTCATTGTCCTCTCCTTTATCATGGTTGATAAAGTTGCCCACCATCCAGTAATAGTTGCGACCGTGTGGATCGATACGCTTGTCGAACTCTTCCTCCCATCGAGCATTGGCCTGACGGCAAATCTTGATCCCTTTGAGGTTCTCATTCTGTTTGGGAGGGAAATTTACATTCAGTGCTATCCCTGTAGGCAAACCATGCTCAAGGACATTACGTGTGATTTTGAGCACATACTCGTCTACATGAGAAAAGTCTGCATCCGCACTAAAGTCGCATAGCGAAAAGCCTATCGCTGGCCCACCCTCTATTGCTCCTTCTATCGCTGCGGACATGGTACCCGAGTAGAGTACACTGATACTGGTGTTCGACCCATGGTTGATACCACTGACGACCAAGTCTACTTTTCGATCTTTCAAAACTTCTCGTTTCGCTAGCTTGATACAATCTGCGGGAGTTCCCGAACATTCATAGGCTAAAATATCCCCAAACAAATCTGATTTTACCAATCTAAGTGTATCTCCTACGGTGATTGCATGCCCCATTCCAGACTGAGGTTTATCAGGTGCTACCACGACTACTTCACCTAAAGTAGACATAAGTTCGATGAGCTTTCGAATACCACTAGAGGTGATACCATCATCATTGGAGACTAAAATCAAGGGCTTGGACATATTGTTTTATTTTTGGGATAAAACTAAAACAAGCTAAGCTGTATGCCCAGTGTTTAGCCAAGAAAAGCCCAGTCTAGACTGGGCTTTTCTTGAAATTTCATTTTCTCTTAATCTCTCCTGACACTGCCACTGCTGGAGGTATCTGCTAGGACTTTATCTGGACTGCCTCGGTAGACTACTTTTCCGCTGCTACTGGCATCTGCGCGTAACTCTTTGCCTACTGATACTTCTACCTTCCCTGACGAACTCACGTCGACACGTACCCCTTCCGAGTCCACACCGAACGCATGGTACTTGCCCGATGAACTCGCATCTATGACCTGTGTCTTGGTTTGTCCTGACAAGCTGATTTTGCCGCTACTCGATACATCTATTTTGAGTTGTTCTACATCCACATCCAACTCCATGCGTCCTGAACTACTCGCTTTGAGGTAGAGTTCTTTGGATCGGACAGTTCCCTTGCCAGAGATACGCCCAGACGAGCTGACTTTAATTTTGTCTAAGGCTTGCGTATAGGTCAATACTACCTCTACGGTATTGTTGGTATAGGACCCACTCTCCATGTGTATCCTCAAATCCCCTCCATTGATCTCAGTAAGTACCTTGTCTGTGTCGACATTGGTCGTCGTGATGACTGCTTCGTTTTTATCTCCTTCGATCAGTGTCACACGAATGGATTCTCCTACACTCAGGCCTTGAAAAGCATCCAACGTTCTGGTTTCTTCATCTTGTGCACAAGCGGTCGTCACGATACAAAATCCGGCGAACAGTATTGTCAATATTTTCTTCATGATTAGTTTATGTTTATTTGAGAGACAATCAACTACGACCATGGGTTGCATACTGTGCTATTTTATTACAGAAGAAATGTTATTTGATTAGTTTTGCAGGAAATTTCCTAGAAATGAAAAAGGTCGCATTTTACACTTTGGGTTGCAAACTAAACTTCTCGGAGACCTCTGCTATCAGCAGGCTCTTTGAAGAAGAAGGCTATGAAAAAGTAGCTTTCGAAGCACAGCCTGACATATTTGTTATCAACACTTGCTCTGTCACTGAGAATGCAGACAAGAAGTGCAAGCAGATCGTAAAAAGCGCTAAGAAAATCTCTCCCGAATCATTCGTCGTGATCATCGGTTGTTTTGCGCAGTTGAAACCACAAGAAATAGCGGAGATCAAAGGCGTAGATGCGGTACTAGGCGCTGCTGAGAAATTCAAACTACTCGAACACATCAAAGCATTCGAAAAAAACAAAGAAACGATCGTCTGTGCTTCGGAGATTTCTAATGCAACTGAGTTCAACAATGCCTACTCTAAGGCCGACAGAACCCGAACTTTCCTCAAAGTACAAGATGGCTGCAACTATGGATGTGCCTTTTGTACCATACCACTAGCGAGAGGCAAGAGTCGTAGCGATACCATCGCCAACATCATCGAATCTGCCCAAGAAATAGCGGCATCTGGCGTCAAAGAAGTGGTACTGACAGGGGTCAATATAGGAGATTTCGGGATACAGAATGGAAAACGCAGAGAGAACTTTCTCGATCTGGTCAAAGCACTGGACGAAGTAGAAGGTGTCGAACGTTTCAGAATCTCCTCGATAGAACCCAACCTGCTCAGCAACTCAATCATCGAATTTGTGGCGCAGAGCAAACGTTTCGTTCCACACTTTCATATCCCACTACAATCGGGCAGTAATAAGATACTGAAGCTGATGAATCGACGCTACTTGCGCGAACTCTATGTAGAGCGTGTCGCCAAGATCAAAGCCCTGATGCCAGACTGCTGTATCGGCGTGGATGTCATTACAGGCTTTCCTGGTGAGACGCATGACGACTTTCTGGATACTTACAACTTCATCAACGAGCTAGAAGTTTCTTACCTGCACGTATTCACTTATTCCGAGCGTGACAACACACAGGCCATCAACATGGAAAATCCTGTTCCCTACCCAGAGCGACAAGAACGTTCAAAAATGCTACGTGTCCTTTCAGAGAAAAAGAAAAGAGCTTTCTACCAGAGTCAGGAAGGAAAGTATGCAGAGGTACTATTAGAGGGAGATATCAAAGACGGTATGATGCATGGCTTCACCGCCAACTACATCAAAGTGGAGTACCCACATGATGAAGAACTCGTCAATGCACTGCTTCCCGTTCATCTAGAAGCAACCACGGATCAAATCAATATGAAAATATCAGTGGTTAAACCTGAGTTCGATTATAAAAATGAGCTATAAGTGAGCAAACAAAATCAATTGACATTGACGTCATCAATAGCATGAACACCAGTAAAACGCAGATATTCGTCAGTATATGCGTTTGAGAGAAGATCATATTAGATGCTAAATGACGTGTAGTTTTATTCAGAAGCCTTAAAACAATATTTGTCAATCATACTCAGGTTAAAAGGTGGGAAACAAAACCCTATTCTTTTACACTCTCCTGTATAATGATGAAGTTCACCTGAATAATAATGCAGTTCACCGAAAACAGCTTGAGCAAATCAACGAAAGCCGCTATTCTTGTATTGTAATTAATGAAAACAACATCGCGAGTAGTTAATTACAGAGCTGAAAAGCTCCACCAAAATAGAATAGTAATTTAGTCTTTCATAATCATGCTTAAGCTGCTGATCCGGACGGGATGAGCAGCTTTTCTTTTTATATGACTATCTGTATTTTTTAAAGTTCGTTTTACGGATCACCCTGTATTTCTGGGGGAGAGGTAGTAGATCATTTCGTTAGTCAAGATTCATTGTTCGAAACCTGCCGATTTAGCGAGGAGCCGGCCTGTAGGGTAGGGATTGATAATCTTCCTGCTTTTAACTAACCTAAAAGTGCCTCATGCTGAATGTAGAAAAGCGCATTGCAAATGCTTAAAAAAAGCGTCCTCGTTACAAACGAGGACGAGTTGGTAATTGAAGGTAACGACAAGCTAAAATCCGTAGGTTTGCCTTTGTTAATTTCTATAAAAGTATCTGATTCAAATGCTCTTTGCAAGTAGCTCATTCAAATCTGATTTTTGAGAAATGTTTATTGGTTTTTCATTATTCATATCTACTAAACTATCAGTGCTATAGTGTTTTTTAATCGCTGGGTTTAAATGCTTTACAATGATCAGCATCTGTTATATGCCTTTACGGTCGTTGTTCCTCCGTCCTAATGAGTTCAATGTTATAGCGTTCTAGTGCGGTCAGATATTTGTTCACATCTGTAAATTCAGGCTTATACCAGCTTTGTCTGCTGAAATAACTGTCCATTTCCCCACCAGGTTTAAACTTGTATCCGTATCTGGCAAATATTTCATTCCGCATCAATTTCAGGTCGGTACTGCTCATTTTATATAGTTCCTTCGGATTTAAGAGTTCGGTAGATGCTTCCGTGAATCGCCCTTTCAGTTTGTAATTCGTGTTTCCAATTCTGGATCCAAGTTCATATACCTGATCATCAAAAAAAGTAAAGGCTTCATTTATTTTCAGTACATTTTTTTCCAGACCGAACCCGCGATAGTTTAGGAATTTTCCTTTGAATTCATCGCATGAAAAGGTTCCATCTAAATCAATTCTTGGGTTGTTAAGGTTCATGAAATTATGATCCCAATCCATATTAGCTTCGTATTTGTAATAGCTTTCCACTTGAACTATGATGGAGTTTTGAAATCCCATTACTCTAAAAATTACTTTGCTTTGAATGTTGTCGCTAAACTTATACACCCCGAAAAATTCAGAGATATCGTTCGATGACCAATCTGATAGATCGGATTCTTCAATTCTTCCTCCATTCAGAATTTGTCCGGAAGTATGTAGGCTCAGTATTACAAGAAAGGCAATTAATAACGATTTTGGAAAGTTCATCTTATGGCTACAACGTCCGCGTATGGCGATTTGCCCACACGGTTTGATAAAGTACTAAAGTAGCCGAATCGCGCGACACTGCAAAAGCCTGTTTAGCCATTCCTGTTGAGGTAGGAATGCTGCTGATCCGAATGTCCATTTCTCGGTATTCTACTGCTTCCTGCGTGAATCGGCAGTGCTGATTCTGGCATTGCTTCCGTTACGCAGCATAGGCATTCGCTATACGCGCATGTGTGTGTCCAGTATGTGCATGTGTTAGCAAAGTTAACACGAAAGTTCCAGCGGGTGAAAGTCCCTTACGAGCGGGTTCGTAGCTCGAATCGTTAGCAAGTCGCAAGGTTGGTTGGATGAACCGCCCAGTACAGCCTGTCCCGTACTTGATACGGGAAGAACCGTACGCTGGGTGGTGTGAGAGGCGCACTGGCGGTCATTTGACCGTCAGCCGTCTACTCGATTAGCTTGTGTATTTTTATCCGAAACGTACAAGATTATTCCAAGAACTGCTCCAGAGATTAACCCACCAATATGGGCTGCATTATCAATTCCTCCAGTTAAACCGAATAGTAAGTTAATTCCAACATACGGGCCTATAAACATTAAAATCCCTTTCTTTCCATCTTTCGGAAATGCACTTGTCAGTAATAGTCCCAATATTGCGCCATACAAGCCAAAAATTGCTCCAGATGCACCAACGCTGATAGTGTTTTCATACCAATAGATGCTTGCCAAACTTCCGCATATTCCTGATACAAAATATAGGATAAAATACTTTGTTCGACCAAAAATAGGTTCGATAAATAGTGCTGCAATTACAAGTCCATAGATATTGAGAAATAAATGCATAATACCACCATGTAAAAACATGCTTGAAATAAGTCTCCACCAATCCCCACCGGTGGTTTCTGCTCTGCGATTTGCACCCCATTCAAGAAGCTCCAAGCCATTTGGAGAAATAATATGAACACCTGAAAATATCATCAACAGGAAGATCAGGATGTTTAGATCGAGAATGATTGACGTTGCGTAATGTTCATCTTTAGGGATTAAGAACTTAAGCATATCAATCAGGTCGTCCGATTGAGGTTTAATCCCTTTTAATTGGCGCTTGTGTTCGGGAGCATGATATTTAGGAAAAATTAAAGCAAACAAGAATACACTAAATCCAATACCAAAAGAGCCAAAAATCCATTCGAATTTCTTGCCATTTCTACTTGAGTAGAGTCCGTCTTTTGGTTCTATTATTATAGGTTCAGAACTTACAAACTGTTCTTGATGCATTACAGCATTTAAAAACCCTTCTCGATCATCGGAATGAGGTAGTACTTCAAAATAATCAGGTTCTGAAAACTTATATACTTCAAAATTCTTGATTGCTTGTTGAAAGAACGCTTGATACTTGCGTTCTTTTTCTTCGGGTTCAATTTTATTACTTATTTGGTCATTTATCTTAACACCATACCAGTATTTATATTTTCCATTTGAGTCTTTTGCCGTAAAGGGATAAACAAAATAGGAGTCAAAATTTAGATACTGATTGTATTTTCCACTAGCTCTGAAGTCAGTGTGAGCACTCCCCAATTCCCTATTAAGTTCAATTTTTTTAAGTTTTAAAAACCGAGTATCTAAGTTTGTTGATTGCTCAATTGAATTCAATTCCACTAATTTTCCAGTTGCGGTTTTCAAGTAACCATTAGAGATAATCATCATTGCTACCATTGTTCCCCAAGCAATCATCTGGTATAACATGCTAAGCCTATCAGGATCTTTAAATTTTAGTATCCTTAACTTTGGTCTAAGCCATATTGTTATAGGAATCCAAGGCAGAATTAAGGGTAGCCAGATATTAAAGATGTCTTCTTTAATAGGTAAAATTTCAGAGTTTATTGTAAATACCCATCGGAATAGTAAGGTAGCAATGGTAGTTCCAAAAGCAACGTAAATGAAGGTTGGAGCTATATGTTTGAATTTTGCAGTATAATTTTCCATTTGGCAGATAATGCAAGCTAACATTTCGCTATACGCAATTGCGTATATACAATATTGGTATCAACACTATGTTAGTCATTGATATCCCCAAGAATACCCCTTAGCCCTGATAGATACAAGCAAGCGGGTTTCTAATATCAAAGTACAGCCTATATATACCTAGATACCGGGGGCTATTCAGTGAAGTGTGTCGGGATTTATTCTTGACGTCTCCGAGTCTTCGGATTTGCTCCTGATGCCATCGGGAAGGAAACCGTGATGCTAAATACTGCCCTGTAGGCTGCAGAAAGGGGCTGTTTTTGTCTTTTCAAAAACCCGCGCAGGTTCGACTCAAAGTCTGCACGGGTTTGGCCTAAAGTCTGCGCGGGTTCGGAGCAAAGTCTGCGCAGGTTTGGCCTAAAGTCTGCGCGGGTTCGGAGCAAAATCTGCGCAGGTTCAGAGCAAAGTCTGCGCGGGTTTTCTAGCAAACCTGTACAGGTTTAGCATAAAGTCACAGCGGGTTTGTGGCAAAGTATTAGTAGGTTTTTGGTAAAGCTTCAGTAGGTTTGGGACAAAGTCTGCGCAGACAGATCAAAAGAGGTGTAACTATAGAAGTCTGAAATCCATATTATACGTAGATGCCCCTTGAGCTCAACGAATTTAACAGTATTGTATGCCGCCCCTCTGACTCCTCTGGTCGTCGCGTCCGCTAAGACCCTTTTATAAAGTAGAGCGTCTGCTCGATGATAAGTAGCTTAACACCAAGCTCCCTTTCTCACCCGCCTTATGGTAGAAGAACCTATAATGTATGATCAAGCAAACTACTTGCCTGATACAGCCCAAACTAAGCCCTAGTTGTCTCTCTGAGGATCAAGTCCTGATGAATCACGATCTTTTCAGAGGTGAGTGTGTCCTCTTGTAGGAGTATGGATAGGAGTTTTTGTGTGGCGAGAGTCGCCATTTTGGGAGCGATCTGCTGTACGGTAGAGAGCTGCGGGTGCATGTAGGAGGCGATGGGTTCGTCTGAGAAGCCAAAGACGGAGACTTCTTCTGGGATTTTCTTGCCGAGTTTTAGGAGTACGTTTACTACGTTATTGGCGACATAGTCGTTGAATACTGTCACGCCATCCAGTTGCGGATATTTTTTCAGCGTCTTGTTCAAAAAGGTCTCTATGCTTTGCGGATTCATTTCATAGTAGTGAATCAGTTGTTCGTCTATCGTACTGCCGTGATCCTTGATCGCATCCATGTAGCCATAGAGGCGGTTGTTGCTGTTGTTGAGGTGGATGCTGGCAGTGACGTGGGCGATGCATCGGCAGCCCTTATCGAGCAGGTGTTGGGTGGTTTGGTAGGAGGCACGGTAGTCATCGGCGATGATTTTGGGCACGGGCAAAAAGTTGAGAACCCTATCGAAAAACACCAAAGGGATTTCATGTTTGAGTAGGGACTCGAAATGACTATGCTGTTTAGTCTCTACACTGATCGCAGCGAGGACACCCTCTACACGCCGTGCGATGCAGGCTTGTACGGCCTTTTGTTCCTCTGCTTCGCTCTCCTGCGTGTTGAATAGCAAAAGTGTATAGCCTGCATCTGCCAGTATGACCTGTAGGGTTTCGATGATTTTGGCATAAAAGAAGATGGTGATGTCAGGGATGATGATGCCGATGAAGCGTGACTTGCCTTGGTTCATCATTTGTGCATTAGGGTTTTGTACATAGCCCAGTTCATCGGCGAGTTGCTGTACTTTTTGTTTTGTCACTTCACTGATACGGGGGTGGTTTCGTAGCGCTCTCGATACCGTAGTGTGCGAGAGATTGAGTTGTTTGGCTAGTTGCTTTAGCGTGACGTATTTGCCCATGATCCAAAGATAGGCTGCACAGGTGTGCGCAGCAACGGTTTGTGCTTCAATTCTAAGTGCAGCCAAATAGAGATCAGGATGACATCTCTGCGTTCTAACCTGAGGTTAATCCGATATTGCTCTGATAAGACAGGAGCTGCTGGTATCAGTATCTCCGAAAGCACGACCAGTTCAGGTGTAATTCACTATTCCTAGCGATTGCCTACCCCATGACATGTATTCATTTTTGTGTTGTTTGGAATAAGTGCAAATAGCGACGAATGAAACAAATTGCCTCCCTACCATCTATCATGACCATGGCGACTCATGGCGTCAGTGCCCAAACCAAACCAAAACAAACAATCTACAAAGAACCATTAGTAACGAAAAAGGGAAACCGCTATTCGGTATCAGTGTCGGGATCAAAGGCACATCCTATGGATCATCGACAGACACGGAAGGTAAGTGCCTGATTAGCCATGTGACCAGCATACTTTGTTGATTTCTGGAGAGGGGTTTCATAGCCAATCCAAAAAAAACCGAAGTATCCGCATCGTCTACAGCCGCATATACATTCACACTAAAAGAGAAAGTGCTGGACAGCAGTTCAGAGCCATGAATGATGACATCCATGGCTACTGACCCGCAGGGGAATCCCGCCATCGTAAGCTACTGGAGGTCGGCAGGAAGTGATGTGCCTCAGTATCATGTTGTTTGTCACCGTGCTGACGTCTGGTATACTCATGATTTGGGATTTAGAAATGAGACCTTTAGCTTATCTGGTACTGGGACGAAATTTATTCCGATCTCCAGACCACAAATCGTTATGGATGATGAGTATGCCACGGTTGTTTTTAGAGATGCAGAGAGAGGGAATAAAGTGTCGATTGCTCGTGCGCCTATGGCTGACCTTGGTCAATGGAAATTACAGGATTTGACCGAAAGTGGTTATCCAGCCTGGGAGCCGATTTTAGATCTCAGTTTGTGGTTGCAAAATCAAGAGTTACATTTGTTTTTGCAAGATGTGATGCAAGTAGATGGGGAAGGAATGGCAGAGGCTGCAGCACAGATGATACAGGTATTGGAGTGGAAAATATAACTAAGAAATAGCATGAATAGATTGATACTAATATTGGCAATGGCTGCTTTAGTGGCTTGCAAGAGACAAGAGAAACAAACAACGTTAGTGGGAAGTGCCACGACCATGACACCTGCCGAATTAGCCTCTAGTCATTACAAAAACATGATGAGTACTTTGGAGAAGGAAGATTTTCCTAGATCCTTCGAAAAAGACAAGTTGACCACCAGTAATTCGGAGTGGTGGTGTAGTGGCTTTTATCCAGGTACACTGTTGTATTTGTATGAAATCGATGGAGATACTGTATTGTTCAACGAGGCAAACCGCATGCTTGGCCTTCTTGAGAAGGAACAGTTCAACACAGGTACACATGATTTAGGGTTTATGATGTTTTGTAGTTTTGGGAATGCCAATCGGTTGAATCCTAGCGCTGACTATAAGGAGGTATTGATCAATAGTGCCAAATCCCTGTCTAGCCGTTTTTCTCCAGAGGTAGGTTGTATTCGGTCCTGGGACTCAGGGGCCGATGACTACATCGTGATCATCGACAACATGATGAATCTTGAGTTGTTGTTTTGGGCGACCGAGGAGACAGGGGACAGTAGCTATTATGACATAGCCGTGACTCATGCGAATACTACACTAGCCAATCATTTCAGAGAAGACAACAGTAGCTATCACGTGGTTAACTATGCCCCAGATGGTAGTGGAGTCCAAGAGAAGAAAACTGCACAAGGTTTGAGCGATGATTCAGCTTGGGCGAGAGGCCAGGCATGGGGTCTGTATGGTTATACTGTGATGTTTAGAGCAACTGGGGATACGATATACCTTGATCAAGCCAACAAGATCGCAAAGTTCGTGATGAACCACCCCAATCTACCAGTGGATAAGGTTCCAGTTTGGGATTTTGATGCTGCTTCTGATGCGCCGCGCGATGCTTCCTCAGCAGCGATTATGGCTTCAGCACTTTTGGAGTTAGACAGCTATTCACCTGGTCAGGGCTACAATGCGCTAGCTAATGAAATGTTGACCAGCCTGTCTACCAACTACCTAGCAGACTTGGGTGCCAATGGTAATTTCCTGATTGAGCATTGCGTGGGGCATCTACCAGCTAATAGTGAAGTAGACGTTCCGTTGACATATGCTGATTACTACTTCATTGAAGCTATGCTGCGCGCAGGAAGGGTCGGGAATTGATTTGACGGGGCAGTGTTAGGTTTGGATGCCTTACTTTTGTTGAACTATTGATTGATATTGTTGTTGGTATGTTTTAGGCCTTTTATATAGGTATGAAATTTGCTTTGCTCTGGCAAATAAAATCTGATTCTATGAAATTTTTTACGATTCTAAAATTCGGGCTAGTTGTATTCGCTTTGCTAGTCGGTAATCTCTCGTTTTCCCAAAGTAAGATACAGCTCTCAGGCCAGACTATTGATGAAGAAGGGCTAGGTGTTCCATTCTCTAATATTGCCGTATTAGCGCTAGCAGATTCTTCCATAGTCAGTGGTACTGTGTCAGACTATGACGGCAACTATAGGATGACTGTCCCTGCGGGCAAATATCATATACGGTTGTCCTATATAGGATACAAGACCATGTTGTTGAACAATCAAGATTTGAGTACTGATTTGAACCTAGGGCAGGTAGTGTTGCAGTCAGATGTGAAACGAATGGAGGAGGTAGTGATCGAATCTAGAAAATATGATGTAGAGGTTAGACCAGGCGTGAAAGCGTTCAATGTAGGCGCTTCTCCAGCCTCCGAGTCCAGCAATGCCCTCGATATGCTTCAAAACATCCCTTCGACATCCGTCGGGATAGATGATGAGGTTTCTTTTAGAGGGAGGCAAGTGGCCATTTTTATAGATGGCGTGGAGTCTGATGTGGCCAATATTTTGGAGCAAATTCCAGCGAGTGAAATAGAGTCTATCGAAGTGATTAGTACTCCATCTGCCAAATACGATGTAAAGAATGGAGAGAGCGTGATCAATGTCGTGCTGAAAAAAGGAAACAGACAAGGGACTTTTGCCAACGCAGCCTTAGGAGTAGGTAATGACAACTACAAAAGAGCCAATGCGAATGGAAAGTGGAGAAACAATCAGTTTGAAATAGGGGGCGGTACTAGCCAGAAGTGGGACAGTCGTTTGGATAATGGTGATAGCTACAGAACTAGCTATAGTGGAGATACGACACAGCAAGATCAATACTACGCTGGTCGCAATGATATGTATAATCAGTACTATCATTTCAAGACTCAATACAGGATGAATGAGGATAATTTGATTCAGTTAAATGCCTCATCTGGGATTAATAATTTCAATCCTGAAAAGGAGTTCGATGTAGAGTATACTAATGATGAGGTTTTGGATAGAACACTCGACCGATCTAGAAAGGGAGAGGATCAAAGGCACTGGTTTTGGGGGAATTTCTTGTTCAAACAGGCCTTTAGAGAAGGGAAGAGCGAGCTGCGCGCTAGAGTGAAATATGGCTATAGTGACAAGGATGATGAGTTCGTGTTTTTGGACAGTACATTCAACGCTGATGGGAGTTTTAGGGAAGTCAGTCGATTGGATCAGATCAATGATAAAATGACTGGGGATATCCGTCAAAGATACTCAGTGGATTACGAACATGGTTTAGGGGATAACTATAGAGTAGAAATAGGTGCAGCGTATTGGTTACGCAATTCAGAGCGTATCTACGACTATTCTACATATCACGAAAACAACGGGTGGGAGAAAGATACCAATCGATCCAACCAATACATCTATGCTGAAAAAGTATGGACAACTTATGGTCAATTCAATGGAACAGTGGTAGGATTAGAATCGCTGAGTTATAGCCTAGGTGTGCGCGCAGAACATACCTCGCTCGATCCACAAGCGGTAGGGATAGAAGAAAGTTATTTGAATCAATATTGGCGTTTGATGCCAAGCATACAGCTGGCTTACCAAATGGATGAAAGCCAGAGTCTGTCATTCAATTACTCCACGAAGAATAAAGCGCCGAACTACTATAGACTTAACCCTTTCGTGACCTACTATAGCCCTACAGCGATTAGCTATGGAAACCCTTACCTGAAGCCACAATCTATTAACGCTTTGGAATTGAGCCATGACAAGACATGGAATGGCGATCAAGTGTACTTGAGCAATAGTGTTTATTATAAGCAGGTGAAGGATGCAGATATTCGATACCGCTTTGAAGACGAAAACGAAATTGTCAATTTTACCTACACCAATGTGGACGCAGCAGCATCTTTGGGATGGGAGTTGATTGCTAATTTTCGCCCTATTGAGCAACTGAGAATCAATACAAGCATGAACCTCTCTAATGCAGCCTATACCACCTACAACAGTATGCAAGAACAACTAAGGAGGAGAGGTACTAACTTTTCTAGTAAGTCGAGTCTGGAGTATCAATTGCCCATGGGTTTTTCGACGCAGCTCACTATGAATTATTTTTCTCAACAACTCACCGCTCAAGGCTACAACGAACCCTACTATTTTGCTGACTTTGTGATGAGACAAAAACTGCTTGATGATAAATTAAGTGTGAGTATGAAGTTTGCTGATTTGCTACATAGTTGGGAACGAAACAGTGTCGTAGATCAGTCTGATACTTTTGCCTCGGCGAACACCTATCAGCGCAACTCCGTGCGGTATTATCTGACGCTTTCTTATCGTTTTAGCAAATTGAAATGGGCATCGGATTCCTAAAGAGTTAAGCTGAGTAGGTATTAGAGGGTTGTTATGCTATACATAGCACCGCTGTGGTGATAAATCAAAACGATTTAATCGCTAGACAAAAGGTAAAGTCTCTTTTGTCTAAACGCTGTATGCCCTATAGCCAGATTGAGTGTCTAGTAATTCAGTACTGTAGTTTAGAGAGCGGTAGCACAGTGAGTGATATCACAATTACTGTGCATTCGAGCGTCCTGCTGACGCAGACAGCTATGTGTTCGTATGCCATGTAGCGGGTCTAACTGCTCCAGGAGCGATACCATCGTTTGATGATGATGTCATGTATGAGATCAACATCGATTCGGATGCTGACAATGTCGAGGATCAGGTGATTTAAGTGTTTTTCAGAGATGGGCAGGCGATTGCCTACGGGGTAGTTACAGCAGCTCAGACGGGTCTGAACAGTGAGATTATCGCGGAGATACACGTATCGCAGCAGACATAGCTGTAGCCGTCTCTGATGTGTTTGGAGACGGCTTTTACACACTTCACTAAAGCTAGTCACCAGTCACCTGCGTTCGATTTTAACTTTCATTAAAACCGTTTCTGAAATGCATCAATTGTTCTTTGTCTTCAAACCAGACAGGCCATGCTTCCTGTAGGTAAACGCTTCTTTTTTCATTGCCAAAAAAGGAAGCAAAAAGGCTAGAAAATTATAAACTCGCTATCGCTCAGACAGTGTAATTTTCAAAAACCTTGAATAAAGAAGATGATTTATATCCTTTATTAATCGAACTCAGGTTCTTAGAGTCTATTTTGATGCATAGATAGCTTTGCTACAGCAGGCTTGATCTTCCATGGAACTATTATTTATAATCAAAACCCTATACCATATAGGTGTTATATATTCCGCTTATGGAAAAACTGAAGCAGAAACCTATCTAAAAGAAGCGAGAGAAGCGTCTTTTGAACTGGGGCCTCAGCTCACACATAAAATCGATAATCAAATAGCCAACCTATAGTATTTTTGCACCATGACGAAACGGACATATATCCTTCTAGTAGTAATCTATCTATTGGCTACTGTAGAGGCTTTAGCTTCTGACCAGTTGTACAATGGTACGGTTAGAGACGAGAAAGGCAAAGCACTACCAGGAGCGACAATCCTCAGTGATTTAGGTGAGGGAGTTGTCACAGATCCTTTCGGGAAGTTCAAAATCAAAATCAGTGATGAAGCGAAGTATCTGACCGTGTCATTCATAGGATATGAAATGCAGCAGGTCGCCTTAGTGGATCAGACGAGTGGTCAGCTCGTGATCACGATGCAGCCCAGTAGTATTAGCTTATCTAATGTTGTGATTACACCTGATGATACGGAGATTATCCATAGCCTTTCACAGTATGATCTAGCGGTGCGTCCGATCAATAATTCGCAAGAGATTTTGCGTTATGTACCAGGATTGTTCATAGGACAACATGCCGGAGGTGGTAAGGCAGAACAGATATTTTTGAGAGGGTTCGATATAGATCATGGTACAGATATTTCTATATCGGTAGATGGTATGCCCGTCAATATGCCATCTCATGCACATGGGCAGGGTTATTCAGATTTGCATTTTCTCATTCCGGAGACAATACAGCGTGTTGATTTCAACAAAGGACCTCATTATGCAGAGTATGGTGATTTTACCACGGCGGGTTATGTGTCGTTCAAGACGCGAGATGCAGTCGATCACAACACGATCAAAGTAGAAGGAGGACAGTATGGTACATTTAGGACGGTCGGAATGTTCAATCTTTTGGGGACTCCAGAAAGTGACGAAGATGATCAATTGTTCGTAGCAGGAGAGGTGTTCGGTTCAGATGGCTATTTTGAGAGTAGTCAGGGGTTTAGGCGGTACAACGTCATGGCTAAATACAAGAGTCAGTGGAACCCAAACACTTTGTTTACAGCGACTGGATCCACTTTTTATAGCAAATGGACAGCTTCTGGTCAAATCCCAGTGAGGGCTGTGGAGAGTGGACAAATCACTAGATATGGCGCGATAGATGATACTGAGGGGGGAGAAACCGCTAGAACTAACTTGAATCTACAGTTGGTGCAGGACTTAAAAGGAGCGACATGGAGCAATCAGCTGTACTATAGTCGGTATGATTTTAATCTAGTGTCCAATTTTACCTTCTTCCTCAATGATCCCGTCAATGGAGATCAAATCACCCAAAGCGAAACGAGAGATATTATCGGATACAAAAGTGAATACAAACGAAGCGATTATCTCGGGTCTATCCAACTGCAGTCCAAAGCTGGCGCAACTATGCGCTATGATCATGTGGATGATATCCGTCTGTCACGCACCAAAGATCGTCAGGAGGTACTGTCTGATATTGCACGAGGTGATGTGAATCAGAGTAACGTGAGTGCTTACATAGGGGAGTCCATAGCACTTTTGCCACAGTTGGTACTGGATGCGGAGTTGCGTTATGATCACTTGTTTTTTAACTATACCAATAGACTGGATGCGACTGATCGCACAGAGGATAAGGGAATCTGGAGTCCAAAGGCTCGACTAAACTATCAGCTATCTCCTAACCTGAGCTTTTTTGTGAAGGCAGGTACAGGCTTTCACTCTAATGACGCACGTGTGGTTGTGGCACAGAGTGGTGAGGAAATATTGCCGAAGGCCTATGGTCAGGATATTGGTATGTTTTATAAGCCCGCTTCGTGGCTGGCTATCAATCTGACGACTTGGAATCTGGACTTGGATCAGGAATTTGTTTATGTCGGTGACGAAGGAGTGGTCGAAGCAGGAGGAAAAACGAACCGTAAGGGGGTAGACTTATCAGTACGTGCGGAACTGACCTCATGGTTGTTTGCGGATGTGGATTTGAACTACACCAAAGCACGATCGATAGACGAACCCGAAGCTGCACAGTATATACCGTTGGCGCCAGTATTCACGAGTATAGGGGGACTGAGTTTCGATTTTGAACAGGGATGGAACGGGAGTGTTCGCTACCGCTATCTCGGTGATCGAGCAGCCAATGAAGATCGCAGCGTGATCGCTGAAGGCTACTTCATCATGGATGCGGTTGTTAACTATACTCAGCCCAAATATCAGGTAAGTCTGACTGTAGAAAACCTCCTCAACCAAGAATGGAAGGAGACGCAGTTCCTGACTGAGTCACGCTTAGAAGATGAACCTGCGCCAGTGGAGGAGATCCACTTTACGCCAGGTACGCCATTCTTTGCTAAATTTGGCTTTAGTTACTTTTTCTAAAAAGTACTCTATTATGGTATTGGTGAGAGTCATGATCTCTAGTTTTGCGAAAATCCTTATTACATGAATACATTCGCAGCGCTCAATCTCAACAAAGCCATGCTTCGTGCCATCGAAGACTTGGGTTTCGATACACCTACCCCGATACAGCAGGAAGCTTTTCCGGTCATCTCATCGGGATCGGATGTGATTGGGATATCGCAGACAGGTACAGGTAAGACCTTTGCTTATATGCTGCCGCTGCTACAGCAGCTCAAATTCTCCAAGGAGAAGAATCCACGTATTTTAATATTGGTGCCTACTCGTGAACTAGTGGTGCAGGTAGTTGAGCAGGTCAAGTCTTATTCGGCCTACATGACGCTAAGGGTTTTGGGAGTATTTGGGGAGTCTAATATCAAACTACAGCGGGCAGCACTGGCCGATGGGCAGGATGTAATCGTTGCTACACCTGGTCGCCTATATGATTTGATCGTAGATCGTTCGCTACAGCCTAGGGATTTGAACAAAGTGGTGATAGACGAAGTGGATGTGATGTTGGATTTAGGATTTCGTACGCAACTCACCAACCTCTTCGAGTTGTTGCCCAACAAGCGACAGAATATCATGTTCTCAGCGACGATGACCGATGATGTGGATGACTTGATCGACGATTATTTCACTACGCCAGAGCGCATCGCTATAGCGGTCAGTGGTACTCCGTTAGAAAATATTCAACAGACGGCCTATCCAGTCAAGAACTTTCTCACGAAAGCTAGACTGCTCAATGACCTGATTTCAGATCACCAAACCTTTCATAAAGTCTTGGTCTTTGTGTCCCACAAAAAAATGGCAGATCGGCTCTTTGATTTGGTAGAGGAAGCCTACGGGTCATCAGTATGTATCATTCATTCTAATAAGACGCAGAATTATCGTTTACGCTCGGTGCAGGAGTTTGACGAAGGTAGCAAGCGCATCCTGATTGCTACAGATGTGATTGCCAGAGGTTTGGACTTAGACAAGATATCGCATGTCATCAACTATGACGTACCGAGCTATCCCGAAAACTACATGCATCGAATTGGTAGGACAGGGCGAGCTGCAGAGCAAGGGAAGACGATACTGTTTTTTACAGAGAAGGAAGAAGCGCAAAAGGAAGCGATTGAATCATTGATGGATTACAAAATTCCGTTGCTAGATTTTCCAGAGGAGGTAGAGGTGACTGATCAGTTGATTCCTGAGGAACGTACACGGGTACGAGAGAGTAACTATAACCGCAATACCAAGCCTAAGGAGGTAGTGGAGGATGCCGAAAAGCTAGAAAAAAACCAGAAGGTAAACCTCGGAGGCTCTTACAAACGTAAGCTTGCCTCCAAGCACAAAAAGCCTCGAACCCGAGGCGACAAGAACCAAAACAAGAAAAAGAGATAGATTCAGCTCGTCTCTAGGAAACTCAAACCGACAGGTTGATAGAGCATCCATCCAGTGATACTGTAGCGATCATGATGGGTAATCATCACCTCATGCTCTAGCACATCGCTCTTGAACATGACCATACGGCCAAAAGTCGGCATTATCGTTTCTTCTTTGCCTCCATCTAGGAAGAGTTTGAGTTGACCGCCGTATGCTGGTTGCCATTCCTCATTGAGGTATAGGATCATCGATATGAGGCGGTTGTTTCTCCCTTGAAACTGGTCTAGATGACGTTTATAGAAAGCTCCCTCAGGGTAGTGTGCAAAGTGAAATTCATAGCCAGAGAGGCTAAGGTAGCAGTACCTGTTTAAGTTTTGTTTGATTTCATCCGCGAGATCGAAAAAAGTATGGATACGCTGATCCGCCATGTCTTTATCGAGCCACAGGATTTCATCGCCACGCACACTGCGGTCGACTTGTTTTTGATTCAAAGTACCGATCGCAGCTTTACGCAACGCTTCGGCTTCTACTCTTTCGTCAAAACTTGTTTTTAGATCCAAAAGAATCTGTTTGGGCAATATATGATCGATGACCACATAATGATTTTCTGACAATGCATCGACCCAGCCGACCCAGTTGTCCTCGCTAAAAAATGAATTCAATGAACAAAATTTTGCGAATGTAGCCTATCGAAAGATAACTAGAAGAACAAATACATATTGTAATCATAATTATAGGCTGAGTCCAAATTGATCATTTTATGATTTATTGCTTTATGTAGTTTTATTCATCTGTAATTACTGGTTGTTAATCGAAAAAAAGCCGATTTTGATCTAAAAGAGATGTGCTCGTGTTGATATTTTGAGCATATTGTGTATAGCTGATATTTTTAAGAAAATATTAGAAATTTAATAAAATCAAATTGTTCAATGTTAGTATTTTCGCCCATCAATCTTGATTGATTAGGGATTGATGAGGTCATTAACAAGTTATGAGAAAACCGAGTTCAATTTTTCTTTTATTGGTTACGTTGTTATTGTCGTCTTCTATTTTAATGGCTCAGGAAGTTCCTAAAAATGAGGCAGAAACATTGTTAGAAAAAACCAACTACAATAAGAAGAGAGGGAACTTAGAAGGTGCCTTAGGCTATGGTTTGCTTGGTCTGGATCAGGCAGAGTCCATCAACGATGAAAGCCTCATATTTGAATTCAAAACTATTCTAGGTGATATATATCAGTCTCGTAGAGATTACAAAAAATCCATTAACTACTTCTTAAGCATTGTATTGAGTGCCAAGCGAACGGGTAATCAAGAGCATTTGGCCAAAGGTTATTATAATCTAGCGAGCACTTACTCCAGTATGGGTGCTTATAATAAGGCCAGTGATTATTACTATCAAGTATCGGTGATCTATGATAAATTGGGAGTAAAGCAAGGAAAGGCAAATGCCTTAGAGGCTCTAGGGATGAACTATGTAGAGTCAAATCAAACGACAAAGGCCATAGATACCTACGAACGCCTATTGAAAATGGCTTTGAGTGACAAGCTTTATTCTTATGTAGGCAGGGCACAGGAGCAACTCTTTAATCAGTATCAGATCTTAGGAAACACACCACAAGCACTAAAATATGGGTTGTCCTTTTACGAAAGGATAAAAGATCGCGGAAATGATAGACAAATAGCTGAAGCAGCTGATCTCTTGGCGGGGCAATATATAAAGGCTGGAGAGGTAAAAAGTGGATTGAAATATGCCAATATCGCTGTACAGAAAAATCAAAACAAGATAGAGTATTTAGATAATCAAGCCATTGCACTGGCACAAAGTAATGAGTACCAAAGGGCAATGGCTGTGGTAGATGAGGCAATTCAAAGAAGTGAAAAGCTGCGTCGTTCTGAAGATGTGGCACGCTACTATAATCTAAAGGCCAAGATCGCCAATGATAAAGGCGAATATAAGACAGCTATCAACGCTCTAGCTAAAGCAGAGGAGATAGCAGTAAGTAAAAACATAAAGCCTGTATTGTTATCAACCTATGAAATCTACGTTCAGAACTACAAAAAGCGTGGAATGGATAGCCAGTATGAAGACTATCAAAAACTATACGATGATGTAAAACTGCAAGTAGGAGAAGTGGAAAGCAGAAGGTCAAAGGTGTCTGTATCTAAAGAGAATCTGGCAGAGAGTTATGAGCAAGAGGCGCGTGCAGAAATATCGAGTTCTGAAAATCAAAAATTGGCTAAAGAAAGGGAAAGACTCAGGTCAGAGCAAAAACTCAAAGAGCTACAGTTGATAGAGCAGCGCAGTAAGTTGCAAGAGGCTGAATTACAGCAAATCGAATTAGAAACACAAAAGGCGCGACAAGATATGTTGCTCGTGGAACAAGCTGCGACAGCTAAACTCAATCAAGAGCAGTTGGAGCGACTACAGCTAGAGGCAGAAATGACGAGACTCGCTGAAGCCGAGCGTCAGAAAGAGCGAGATATTCTACAGAAGGAAAGCCAGATACTTCAGCAGCAGATCGAGTTTGAAGCGAAGCAGTCGAAACAGGCTAAGTTGTTGCAGTATATAGTGATCATTGGCTCTGTTGTGATCTTGTCTATTTTGGCAATTGCTTTTTTTAGAACTTACAATACAGGTAAGACCATTAAGGAACAGAATCGTAATTTGGCAGAACAGCAAAAAACTATTTTGAATCGAAATATTCAACTTAAGAAGAGTTCTGAGGCGATGCTTGCGATGAATAACAAACTCAAAAAGGCACATGTGAACCTGAAGGTTTTACTGAAAAAAGAACAGTCGACGAGAGAAGAATTGGAGAAAGCCAATAAGGAGATTAAGAATACTCAGGTACATTTGGTGCAAGCAGAGAAAATGTCTTCACTGGGTCTATTGACAGCAGGGATTGCTCATGAGATTAATAACCCAATTAACTTTGTGTCCAGTGGTGCACAATCATTACTGAGGAACTTTGAAGAGATCAAAAACTATATTGAGAATTATCAGAAAGTGATAGCACTAGATAATATAGATGAGATTAAGAAATACCGTACGATCTTGCAGGAAGATGAAGAAGGGTTGATCGAACTACAAAACGGAAGTGAAGAACTCCTGGCAGACGTCAACTACGGAATATCTAGAATTACCGAAATCGTCAATGGCTTACGATCATTCTCTAGGCATGATGAGGCAGAGGTGAAAGATGCAGATATTAACGAAAGCTTCTCATCTGCATTATTGATTCTTAAAAATAAGTATAAAAATAAGGCTAAGATTGTACAAAATCTGGATGAAAGTATTCCTCAAATTCAGTGTTTCCCAGGGCAGCTAAATCAGGTTTTTGTCAACCTTGTCAACAATGCACTAGATGCCTTGGAAGGTGATGATGGAGAGATAACCATCTCTACCAAAGATATCGACGAGAACGCCATCGAGATCACTATTCAAGATAATGGGACAGGAATGACCGAAGAGGTGAGAGAAAAGATATTTGATCCATTTTTTACCACCAAAGACATTGGTAAAGGAACAGGTCTTGGTCTGTCTATCTCACATGGTATTATAGAAAAGCATAATGGTACAATCAAAGTAGAAAGTGAAGTGGGTAAGGGTACGACATTTATTATTAGATTACCAAAAAAATTAGAGCTAGGGGAGCGAGTGCTCGAAGGACAATTAAGTTAGGCTAGAGAAGAGATATGGAATTGATATTACAACGTCCGCAAAAGAAGGAGGCAGTCAAAAAATACACAGTACTGTACGTGGATGATGAACCAGTGAATCTTAGGATTTTTCAACACGCATTTAAACGTGATTATAATGTCCTTACCATAGATAATGGGATGGAAGCGCTAGAAATGCTTAAAGAACAGAAGGTGGATTTGGTAATTACGGATCAGCAGATGCCGCGTATGTCTGGAGTAGACTTGCTAGCACAGGTTGTACCTAAGTATCCTGATATTGTCAGGATGATTATGACAGGTTTTAGTGATATTGGAGCGATTATCCGTGCAGTGAATGAGTTTGGTTTGGATAAGTATCTTGTTAAGCCGTGGGATAGAGACCAGCTTAAAGCAGAGTTTGATAAAGCACTAAAGAAACGTGAAGAAGAGGCTGTTAAGCCCAAAGGTGATGATATAGCAGATTCAGTCATTCGATTGAATAATACGATTTTACCAAGTTCAGAGGATTTGAAAGCACTCATAGATGATAGTTTTATTATCTATGATAACAATGTTGAAAATCCATATGGTTTTTGGTTTGGAGAGAAAAATCAAAAAACTACAGTGGCTTTTTTTAATACCAATGAAGCCAAAGGTCTTTCTATTGCACTGAAATCTTATGTAAGCATGGTGCTTTCAGAGATTGTCTATAAAGGTACAGAAGTAGAAACATCCTTGATCCTAAAACAAGTTCTGTCAAGAGTAAAAATGAAGTTCGCCGATGCTGCAGATTTGTTGCCTTCATTTGATTTGTCAATAGCTATACTTGATGCCCAAAACAAGACCGTTGAGTACAGTGGAGTCAATCAGAGTATTTACTACTTTGATGACAATCAAAAATTGAAAATGCTTAGCGGTGATAAGGAGACCTTTAACCTAGTAGATAATGGTATTCCTGATGTAAAGACTTTGGAAGTGTCTGGTGTGACGGAAGTATATTTTATTTCTAAAAACATGGTCAATCAAATCATACCATCGAACAATTCATCTACAGAAGGGGTGTCTTTTTTACAGTTTATGCGTGGTATGATAGGTAAAAAGATGTCCGAACAGTCTGTACTAATTACTGAGCAATTGACTGGCGATAAAGCCAAGTGCATGCTGGGAATCCATTTGTAAAACATAAGTATTGTCTTTGTAGCCATTTAGAAAAAAGGCAATTATTAGTACCTTAGTAAGGTAAAAGTACAACTCGTAAATATGACCAATAACTTAACCTGCGTTCTCTTTGGTCTGCTATTTTGTGTGTTAGTATCTTTAGATTCCGTGGGGCAGATTAAAACACATGCGGAGGCTGAGATTGAAGTGGGCGAAACCATGCAGCAATACCTCATAGAGAATCATGTAGATGAAATTGAAAATATGATTCATAAACTGGCGAACTCTAAGCCATTTATAGATCAGTTCGTCGAGCAGGAGAGACGTCACGAAGTTGATGTAAGCAAAATCAAAAGAAAGGATATTGAAATTGGTAGGGATGTAGATGTGTCTGTAAAACATATCACAGAACATCAGACGTTTACGATGGTCATGGTGCCTATCAGTATCTATAGTTTGGCGATTTATGATGCATTATTATTTTCAGTCATAGAAGTGTCAGATGAGTGGATACGAAGAGAATTCCCTTATGAAGACATTGAGAATGACTCGATAAAATCTGCGCTGTTGTCTCTCAAAAACCATGAGCTGTTAGCCAATCATTTGTATTCACAAGCACTCCAGCTATCGCATTCGGACTTGGGTAAAGTAAAGGTGGAATTAAAAGAATCATACATCTCTGCAAATAGTATTCAAGAGCATGTATCTAAACTCGACTCAGATGAACGCGATCAAGTGAGAAGCCACTGGGGCTTGTTAAAAAAGGCCTTTACCCATGTAGTGGACCTTAATGTAGAATTCAATATTTATGTATTCGGCTTTAATGACATGGAGGTAGATGTTAGCAATAAACGTGGAAACTACTCTGTCAAAATCACACCTGAAAACATCTTTCGACGGCATCACTTTCAAGAAGAGTAGAGATGAGTACATCTGTTTTATTTCCTAAACGTAATTGTTTTTACCAACTTTTGATAGTCTAGTTGTCCTTTCGGTGATATGATATGCACTATTCATTAAGGTGCATCAAGTTATTTTTCGATTCTCGTACTGGAGGCTCTTTGAATCAGCTCAGTCTTGAGTTTGATGATGTTGGAGGTTTCGGTTTCAGAGTGAATTCTATGAGAGAGGAGTTGTCTAGCTGCTATTTCTCCCATTTCCCGAGCAGGATGATTGATGGTGGATAGTGCAGGGTCGATGATAGTACAGATAGGGTCATTGTTGAACCCTACTACGGCGAGTTCTTCTGGGATTTTGATCCCCAGCTCTTTGGCACACTGGATGACACTAACAGCTGTGGTGTCGTTAGCTGTGAAGATTCCGTCAGGGCGAGGGTTTTGTTTGAGTAGTGTTTTGGCGGATTGATAACCCTCTTCTGCTGAGAGTTGTTTTAGTTCTATAATGCACTTTTGCTCTACAATGAATCCGTTTTCTAAGAGTGCTTTTTCATAGCCTTTTCGTCGATTGAGGTAGACGTTTCGGTGCTGTGCTCCAGCGAGATGAGCGATGCGTTTGCAGCCTTGGTCGATGAGGTGCTGGGTTGCGATCTGAGCAGACTGCGTATTGTCTATTACGACGAGATCAGTATCTAGGCTTTCAGTGACTCTATCCACGAATACTAGTGGGATGTCTTTGTCTTTGAAGGGTAGGAAATGATCGTAATTGTTTGTTTCCATAGCCAGAGATACGATGATGCCATCTACACGGTAGTTGAAAAGTAGTTTTGCATTTTCCTTTTCTAGTTTGATTTTGTCGTGTGATTGGGTGAATATGACATGATAACCTTTCGCTTTCGCTTCTGACTCTATGCCACTGATGAGCGTAGAGATAAAAGGTCGGTCTACGCGAGGAACAATGACGCCTATGGTGTTCGTTTTTTGCGTACGTAGATTGGCTGCTACTCTATTAGGACGGTAACCCATTTGTGTTGCCTTCTTTTCTACTTTTTTGATGGTTTCCTTGCCTATGCTTTTGTGTTTCTTGAGGGCTCTAGATACGGTCGAAGGAGAGACATTGAGCGCACTAGCTATGTCGTATATGGTAACCTCTTTACTTTTTTTCATTCTTAGCTGTCCTTGCTTAGTCCTTTTTATAGGTTAAAGGTAGGTTGACTTTTTATTTATCACAATTTACATTGGTTATATGAAATATTACGCAATCGATTGCGTGTAATTAAAATTCTCCATACATTTGAATATCCCCAAGGACTATGGGAGCATTGTGATGGCATGGTATGAATTAAATAGTGACTGAGTCATTTATATGGTCTTTTGGTGTGTTTTGGGTAAAACTTAAATCAAACTTTATTATATGAATCATGATTACAAGACTAAGTAACTATTCTTATCGATTGCTTAAATTTTATGCAATCAGTTGTTTGCTTGTTTTTGGCAGTCTAGTCGCTGTGGCGCAGGATGTTAAAATAAGCGGTAAAGTCGTCGAAGAGGGAAGTGGAGAACCACTACCTGGGGTGAGTATCCTAGTTAAAGGAACAGCGACAGGAGTTGTCACCGATTTTGACGGTGCGTATAGTATTAGCGTACCTGCTGATGCTACATTAATTTATAGTTTTATTGGGTATTTGAAGCAAGAGGTCAGTGTAAATGGTCGGTCCGTTGTGGATGTAAGTTTGCCTCTAGATGTTCAGGCGCTGGAAGAGGTGGTGGTTGTAGGTTATGGTGCTGTTCAGAGGAAAGAAGCAGTAACAGGATCCGTTGCTTCTATTGGCGGAGATGAAATGAGGGAGGTTCCGTCAGCTAACATCACAGATGCCTTGCAAGGACGATTGCCGGGTGTTGACATGACGCAGACTTCTTCTAGACCAGGAGCGACGATGCAAATTAGAATTAGAGGTACAAGATCGTTGTCTGCTAGTAATGATCCATTGGTCGTATTGGATGGAATACCATTTGCTGGATCTATTAGCGATATTGACCCGAATAGTATCAAGAGTGTCGATATTCTCAAAGATGCTTCTGCTACGGCTATTTACGGCTCTAGAGGTGCTAATGGGGTGATTCTCGTGACGACCAAAAGAGGTAGGAAAGGGCAAGAAGCGATCGTTTCATATAATGCTTTTCATGGTGTGAAAACTTTGTTCTCAGACTATCCGATGATGGATGGACCGGAGTTTGCAACTATGAGAGCGGAGGCAATTCGCACCGTAGACGAATTAGGCAGAGGGGCAACTTATCCTAACTCTTCAGACGAATTTGATGATATCAATACAGATTGGCAGGATTTGCTATACCAAACAGGTAAAGTAATGAGCCATGATGTGAGTGTTACCAAAGGTTCTGAAACTGGAAATTATTCCTTTGGTTTGGGCTACTACAAGGATGAAGGAGTCGTGCCGACTAATCAATATTCTCGCTTTTCGTTGCGTGCAGCTGTAGATCAGAATGTCGGTGAGTATTTTCGCTTCGGGTTAACGTCTAACAACAGTTATGGTGTAACTGAGGGGAATCAAGTAGGAGTAGCCGATGCGTTGGGTTCTTCGCCATTGTCTAGCCCCTATGATGATCAAGGAAACTTGAAAAGAGCCTCACAGGCTTCACAAGATATCTATAAAGTATGGACAAAGGAATCCATCGAAGATGCACAGGATGTGTGGTTGAGCGAAACCAAAACTTTTGGTACGTATAATAACATATATGGGGAAGTAGAGGCTCCTTGGGTGAAAGGATTGAAATATCGCTTGAACTTAGGGATGAACTATCGCAATTCACAGGGAGGAAGTTTTACGGGGATTGGAGTGACCAGTGCCTCGGATCCTAATGCGCCTTCATCTGCATCTATTAGTAGTGCAGTGACCACTAGTTGGGTTGTGGAAAATATTCTTTCTTATGATCGTACATTTGCAGAGAAGCATTCATTAAATATTCTTGCTCTGTATTCTAATCAACAAGAAAAATACAATAGCTCACGAATCGTAGCAAATGACTTACCTGCTGATCATTTTCAGTATTATAACCTTGGCTATGCTGAAGGAGAAATTATTATTAACCCTGACGAGCAAAATTACTCCGTTTGGGGATTGAGGTCATGGATGGGGCGTCTGATGTATGCCTATGATAATCGTTATATGCTTAGTGCCACTTTGAGATCAGACGGTTCGTCGAGGCTCTCGCCAGGTAACAAATGGCATACTTATCCAGCAGTCTCTGCGGGTTGGAATATTGCTAATGAGTCATTTATGCAAGGGATTTCTCAGATCAATATGCTGAAACTAAGAGTAGGATATGGTGAAACATCTAATCAGGCGATAGACCCGTATTCTACACTTGGTAGATTAGGTACTCGGTTCTATAACTTTGGTGACAATGGTGATGAAAGTTATTCGACAGGTTATATTTTGTCTGAGTTGCCTAATACAGACTTAGGATGGGAATACACACAAACTTGGAATTTTGGTTTAGATTTTGGATTGTTTCAAGGGCGATTGAATGGTACAGTTGAATACTACAAACAACATACAAAAGATATTCTGCTAAGTGTTGATTTGCCAAGTACAGCGGGGGTAGGAAGTTTTGTGTCTAACGTAGGAGAGACAGAGAATAAAGGGATTGAACTATCTCTAAGTGGTGTAATTATCGACAACCTGGATGGTTTTACATGGGAAGCAGGTTTCAACCTTTATGGCAATCGAAATGAGCTGGTGTCTTTGACTTCTGGACAAGAAGAAAATGTAGGTAACTGGTGGTTTGTAGGTCAGCCGATCAATGTAATATATGATTACAAAAGGACAGGTCTTTGGCAAGAAGGAGATGAACATATGGATATCCTAGAGCCAGGAGGCAATCCAGGGATGGTTAAAGTTGAGTACACTGGGGAGTACAATTCAGATGGCACTCCAGTGAGACCTATTGGTGCTGAAGACAGACAGGTTCTTAATTTTAATCCTGATTGGCAAGGTGGTTTTAATACACGTTTGTCTTACAAAGGGATTGACTTGAGCATCGTTGGAGCTTTTAAAAAGGGAGGTACAGTGATCTCCACGTTATACGGTACATCCAGTTATCTCAATCTATTGAGTGGTCGCCACAACAACGTGGATGTGGACTACTGGACACCTGAAAATACGGATGCTAAATATCCAAGACCTGGAGGGTTAACCGCTGGGGATAACCCCAAATATGGTAGTACTTTAGCCTATTTTGACGCATCGTATCTGAAGATCAGAACGATCTCTTTGGGTTATAATTTTGGAGGTAACTGGCTTGATAAGGCGGGTATTAGCAAATTGAGAGTGTATGCTACAGCACAGAATCCATTGGTGATGTTCTCGCCATACCATAAGGAATCAGGCATGGATCCTGAGTCTAACTCCTATGGGGACGAAAATCAAGCAGTGACGACTGATATTCAGGAGCGATTGCCAGTTATTGGTACAAATGCTCCTGCTACACGCACGTATTTACTCGGAATTAATCTGACATTTTAACGATTGTAATCATGCAAAGATTTAATAAAACAATATTAGTAGCCTTTTTAGGCTTGCTTTTGACCGCAGGGTGCAACGACATTCTGGAAGAGACTACTCGTGAACGATTTGAGCCAGGATTTTTCAAAACAGAAGAAGGAGTTGTGGGTGGTTTGACGGGACTTTATGCTAATCTGAGAAGAGTTTACGGACAGCCGTATTATTATAACGCTACCGAAACGGGTACGGATGAGTACACTTATGGTTCACAGGCCGATGGGAATTTTCAGGCGGCAGATTTGTCTGGTTTAGGGATTCCTGATGCTCAAAATAGCCGTTTTGATGTGCTATGGAACGAGTCTTATTCGGCGATCAACTCCGCCAGTGCAATCATAGCCAATGGCACAGAAGCTGCCATGCCTGATGAGTTAATTGCCGAAGCAAGGTTCTTTCGAGCTTATGGTTACGCTCTATTGGTTCAAACCTTTGGTGGTGTTCCTTTAGATTTGGGAGGTGGAGAATTGGAATTTAATACAGCTCCTAGTCTTAAATCTGTGAGAAATACAGTGCCTGAGGTTTATACCAGAGGAGTGTTTCCAGATTTGGAACAAGCAGTAGAGGATTTGCCTGATAACCCACGTGTGATAGGAGGGGTGACCAAAAACGTAGCAAGACTCATTTTGTCTAAAGCCTATTTGACCTATGCGTGGTGGTTAGAGAATCCTAATAACATCCCTACGTATCCCGAGACAGATCGAACAGATCCTGATGGTATGTCTGCTACGCAGTATTATCAATTAGCGTATGATGTAGCGACAGCAGGTATTGACAATCCTGGGCCATATTCGTTGCAACCTACATATTATGATGTCAACTTAGCTCAGAACGATCGCAATAGTGAAATCATGCTATGGGCTGATCATACAGAGTATAGTGCCAAATACAACGAGGGTAACGTAACTGGCTGGAATGGTGGCGATGCTCAGAATCAGGCTGTTTGGATGGTGACATGGTATTTTCATACGATAAAAGCCAGCTCTAGCCCTACGGTATGGGAGTCATCAGACGCCATGTTTAGAACGGTACAAGCGGGCCAGTCATATAGTCGTATGTGGTCACGTATGGCACCTTCCATTGGAGTGTTTACCAATACTTTTGCGGATAAAACGACTGATTCTCGATTTGACGGAACTTTTACTAGTGTATATCGTGGTACTTGGCATTACAATACAGGCCGTTCAGAAACTGAACTGTATGGCGCTAATTTTATGCCAGTAGGGCCAAATGAACCTATACTATCATTTTTGCCTAGTGACCCAGGAGGGATACAGTATGACAATACTTATGATGACGGTACAGAGGCAGGGTATTTACCAGGTAGACCTGACTATTTGGTACCCTTAGATAAGGTATCTAGAAATGTGTTTCCTGGACTTTGGAAATTGGGAGCATATCGTCAAGGGAGTGATTATAATGATGACAAAGTATCTATATCACGTCCTTATAACATCTTGAAATTTTCTGAATTGTATTTTGTGGCTGCTGAAGCGGCTGTCAAAGGTGCATCAGGAATATACACGGCGAGACAATTGATCAATGTGATTAGAGGGCGTGCAGGTATGTGGAGATATGATGTGTCTCAGGATATGGAGAGAATTGAGGATAATAGTGCTGCTATGCAAGCTGCTACTCCAGCGACTATTGATATTAACTATATTCTGGATGAGCGTTCTCGTGAATACTTCGGGGAGGGGTATCGTTGGTTCGATCTAGCACGTACCCAGAAGTGGGAAGAGTATGCTGGAACCTATCAGATATCGCCAACTGTAGGAGATACTCCTGCAACTGTAAATCGAGAGATTGAGCCTTACATGTATTTGCGCCCAATACCACAAGGACAGCTGGACAGGATGGATGGAGATGAAGCATATAAGGATAACTACCAAAACCCTGGGTACGAATAAAATAAATAATAGTAAATAGTGTTTCACCCTCCTGATTTCTTATTTAAAGTCTCAGGAGGGTGTTTTGTTAATATTTGATAGCTGATAAAATGATGGTGTCTTATGTTTAGGAAGACAATCTAAAGTGGCATATTGTGAAGTGATAATGACTGTGGAAATAAATTACCCATTTAATTGAAAGATAAATGACTACTATTACAAAATCTCAAACCTTTCTGATCAATCTCTTTTTTAGTGTATTTACGCTATTGTTAATTGTTTCTTCGGACGCTAGGGCTATTCAAATGGCAGGCAACGATGACTTTGATAAGGTGAACGTCATCCCAACTGACACACCATTTCCCGAGGCATCGTTCTTAACCACCCAAAAGGGGAAAAATCATTTTCCCCTCATCAAGAAGGGAACACCAGCCACTATCCTAGTCAGTAGTTCTGATCATACGGGTGTGTTGAAAATTGCGGGATTGTTTCAAAAAGATTTGAGTCATGTCTCTGGACAAGCAGCCGAATTGACCATTGGGGATGAGCTGAACTCAAAAAACGCTGTGATAGTAGGTACTGTAGGGAAAAGTACGCTAATTGATCAGTTGATAGCCAATGGGAAGATTGATATTTCAGACCTCAAAGGTAAATGGGAACAGTTTTTAATCCTACCTGTCAAGCAGCCTATGGAGGGAGTCGACAATGCGCTGGTGATAGTAGGTAGTGACAAGAGAGGGACGATATTCGGCATGTTTGAATTGTCCGAGTCTATGGGCGTTTCGCCTTGGTACTGGTGGGCAGATGCGCCGATCCAGTCTCGGGAGAATGTATATGTGAAAACGGGCGTACACACCACTGGCGAGCCCAAAGTGAAATATAGAGGGATATTTCTCAATGACGAAGATCCTGCATTGTCAGGGTGGGCGAGAGAGAGATTTGGAGGAATCAACCATGATTTCTATGAGAAAGTCTTTGAGTTGATTCTGAGGATGAAAGGAAACTACCTGTGGCCTGCTATGTGGGGCAAATCATTGTGGGATGATGATTCTTTGAGTGCACCATTGGCCAATGAAATGGGGATCGTGTTATCCACTTCTCACCACGAACCATTGATGCGTGCCCACGTGGAATGGAATCGCTATGGTGAGGGTGCTTGGAACTATGATGCCAACCCTGAAAATCTTCAAGAGTTTTGGAGAGATGGTATGGTACGCACCCAAGGACAAGAAAAAGTCGTGACGCTTGCTATGCGTGGGGATGGTGATGAAGCCATGGGAGAAGGGACTAACATCGAACTATTGGAAAAAATAGTCAACGACCAGCGTAAAATCATCGCAGAGGTCACAGGCAAGCCAGCTGAAGAAACACCACAAGTTTGGGCCTTGTACAAAGAAGTACAGGAGTACTATGACAAAGGGATGCGTGTGCCAGATGATGTGACCCTATTGCTTTGTGATGACAATTGGGGACAAGTGAGAGTACTCCCAGCGTTAGATGCCAAGCCTAGAAAAGGAGGATATGGCATGTATTACCACTTTGATTTTGTAGGTGGGCCTAGGAGCTACAAGTGGCTCAATACTGTGCAGATAGAGCATGTGTGGGAGCAGATGCGACTGACTTATGAATATGGTGTAGATGAGATTTGGTTGGTCAATGTGGGAGATTTGAAACCGATGGATTTGCCGATCAACTTCTTTTTGGACTATGCTTGGGATCCTACAGCTATCAAAGCAAATGATCTACCTGGGTACTATACACAATGGGCAGATGCTCAGTTTGGTGGGCAATATGCCAAGGAAATCGGAGAGATTTTAGCACGCTATACCAAATACAATGCAAGGAGAAAACCTGAGTTGTTAGCACATGATACTTATAGCCTAACCAATTTTAGAGAAGCGGAAACCGTCGTGGAGGAATACAATGAATTGCTAATCAAAGCTCAGCGCATCAAGGCTAAACTACCAAAGGAAGCACAAGATGCTTTTTACCAACTGGTTTTGTATCCTGTAGAAGCATGCGCCAACATGAATGAGATGTATGTGGCAGCTGCCAAAAATAAACTGTATCGTACACAGAATAGAGCTTCGACCAACTATTATGCTGACCACACAAAAGCACTCTTCTTCAAAGATGCAGACCTTCTCCAGCAGCATAACGAATTTGCGAACGGTAAGTGGAACCACATCATGGAGCAAACCCACATGGGACATGTCAGTTGGTTTGACCCGAAGGTCAATAAAATGCCGGAGGTTTCTTATATCCAAGTGCCTACTCGTGCAGGATTGGGCTATGTCTTAGAGTATGGGGAAGGTAGTTCTGGACGAAATGCCAGAGGGGTGAATAGTCATAGCTTTTCGACCTTTGATCCGCTCAATGATCAGCGCTATTATCTTGAGGTTTTCAACAAGGGAATCGAAAAGTTGAACTATACACTCGAATCGAAATATGAGTGGATTAAATTGTCTTCAACAGCGGGATCTGTTCAATATGAAGAAAAGATCTACGTCAGTATCGATTGGGACAAAGTCCCTGATGGACAGGTAGAAGGGGAGATTTTGCTATCAAGTACCTCGGGTCAAAGTTTTACCATCAAAGTGCCTTTACGCAAGGATGTTCCAAACAAAGCTTCAGGATTCGTGGAAAACAGAGGGATTGTAAGCATGGAGGCAACGAGCTTTCAGCGTAAAAAAGAAGTCAAGGGTATTTCATGGGAATTGATCCCTAATTTGGGGCGCACAGGTTCGGCCGTGACGACTCTACCTGTCACGGCATCCACGAAAGAACCAGGAAAAAACACGCCTTATTTGGAATATCAAATCGTGCTATTAGATTCAGGTACTTTCGATTTGCAAACATGGTTTTCGCCAACGCTAAATTTTCAAAAAGACGAAGGGTTGATTTATGCCATTTCCATCGACGGGGGAAAGCCACAGGTAATGAATCTTCATGAAAACGCCAAAGCGGCTGACTGGACCTATCCTGACTGGTGGAACAATGCCGTGACAGATAACCTCATGAAGCAGTCTGTCATGCAACAAAAGTTGTCAGCAGGTCAACATACGCTGAAGTATTATATGCTCGATCCAGGAATGGTATTGGAGAAAATCACTTTGCATAAGAAGGGCGTGGATACAGCTAGCTATTTAGGCGCTCCTGAATCTGTAAAGAAGTAAATAGCTAAGACATGAAAGATCTTAAAAATTATAAACTGATACTAGCCCTAGTCTTGCTGGTTGGGTGCGTGAATACACCGAAGGACTGTGAAAAGGGAGTAAGCGATCCACGGGGGGAGATGAAGCCTTGGGTCAAAGGAGCTTCGGAAACGGGTAAATACCGCAATCTCTTTTTGGAGGCGGGGTATTCGCAAGCGGAGATAGATGCCAAGTTGGAGAAGGCTTACTATGACACGTTCGAAGGGCTGAATCGTGTATATTTTGAGGTAGAGGACTCTTTGGCCTATGTGTCGGATTTGAAAAACAAGGACGCACGAACCGAAGGACTCTCATACGGACTCATGGTGGCCGTGCAATTGGACAAGAAGGAAGTCTTTGATAAACTGTGGCGCTGGACGACCAAATACATGCAGCATCAAGGAGGAGTCAGAGATGCTTACTTTGCGTGGAGTGTCGACCCCTTAACGGGAAAGCACAACGCAGAAGGCTCAGCCTCGGATGGAGAACTCTACTTTGTCACTGCGCTGCTTTTCGCCTCCAACCAATGGGGGAATGAAACAGGCATAGATTACTATGGAGAGGCAAGAAGAATTCTTGATGCGATGTGGAGCAAAGATGGCGCTGAAGGAGTCAAAAACGTCCTCAATGTAGAGCATAAGCAAATAAATTTTGTACCTCATGAGGGTGGATATGACTGGACTGATCCTTCCTACCACTTACCTGCATTTTTTGAGGTGTGGGCTGAGTATGCTAACGATGGTCATGAGGCGTTTTATAGCGCTTGTGCAGATACATCGCGTATTTTTCTGCACAGAGCCACGCATCCCAAAACGGGTTTGACGCCTGACTATTCCGAATTCAGTGGTGCGCCACATAGCCGTGGCAAGATGGGGGATGCATTTCGTTATGATTCATGGCGTGTACCTATGAATATAGCCATGGACTACAGCTGGTATGCTAAGGATGCCGAGTGGCAACAGCTGTATGCCAATCGTATCCAAGATTTTCTGTATTGCCAAGGCTTAGAGACCTATGTCGATCAGTATAATATAGACGGGACAACTCCAGAATGGATTCTTCAGGCTGGAGGCTATGAAAAGCTAAGACATTCATTGGGATTGGTGTCTACTGCTGGAGCGGCTTCTTTGGCTGCCACGCATGGCAAAGGATGGCAGTTTGTCGATGAAGTATGGAATGCCAAACTTGAACCCTATGAAGACGGTTATTTTGATCCTTATTTCGATGGACTGCTTTACTTGTTTAGCGTGATGCATTTGAGTGGGAACTATCGAATCATCACACCGCAGGCTGAATAGTGAAATGAAAATTTTAGGCATTTCTGCGTACTATCATGATTCGGCTGCTGCTATAGTACAGGACGGAAAAGTACTGTATGCAGCTCAGGAAGAGAGGTTTTCCAGAATTAAGAATGATGCATCTTTTCCTGAGCAGGCTATAGCCTATTGTCTTCACGAAGCAGGGCTTGTTGTCGATGATATTGATCAAATCGTCTTTTATGACAAACCTTATTTGAAGTTTGAAAGACTGTTGGAAACCTACTACGCTTTTGCTCCCAGAGGTTTCAGGTCTTTTGCCATGGCAATGCCTGTATGGCTCAAGGAAAAGCTTTTCATGAAGCAGGTCATTAGAAAACGGCTTAAGGCATTGGCCCAAACCAAAACAATCAAAATACCGATTCATTTTTCGGAGCATCATCTCTCACATGCCGCTAGTGCTTTTTATACTTCTCCATTTGATCGAAGCGCCTATCTGACTGTAGATGGTGTAGGCGAATGGGTGACGACTTCCTATGGTGTCGCATGTGGAGAAAGGGGTGTTGAGGTGCGAGGAGAGCTGCATTTTCCTGATTCTGTAGGTTTGCTTTATTCTTCATTTACCTATTTCTTGGGTTTCGAGGTGAATGCTGGTGAGTACAAAATGATGGGGCTGGCTCCTTATGGAAATCCTAACTCAGAGCGTGTGTTGGATTTTATCCATCTCATTCGAGAAAATCTAGTAGATATCAAACCTGACGGCTCGATCAAATTGAATAGCGCTTATTTTGAATATTCCGTGGGTTTGCGAATGGTGAACCCGAAAAAATGGCAAAAGCTGTTCGGGGTGAAAAGAAGGTTGCCAGAAGAAGTGTTGGATCAAACCCATGCTGATTTGGCTATGGCTGCACAAAAGGTCACAGAAGAAGTGTTGCTCAAGTTGATGAAGCATGTAAAACAAGAAACAGGCGAAAGCAATCTCTGTTTGGCAGGAGGGGTAGCACTGAACTGCGTGGCTAATTCGGTTTTGTTTGCAGAGAAGGTTTTTGATGATATCTATGTGCAGCCAGCTGCTGGGGATGCTGGCGGGGCTTTGGGTGCGGCATTGGCTGCATCGTATCTCAGCGAGGATAGATGCTTTCATGGATTGGAGCAGCCTTTTGATGTCTATCTAGGGTCTCAGTATAGCAATCAGTACATCGAACGACTTTTGCGAAAGCATCAATACAAATACCAATATTTTGAGCGTACGGAAGAGCTTACCAAAGTCACCGCACAATACATCGCAGATAAGAAAGTCGTGGGTTGGTTTAGAGGTAGAACCGAATTTGGCCCTAGAGCTTTGGGCAACAGAAGTATTTTGGCAGATGCTACTGACCCAGATATGCAGTACAATCTGAATATGAAAATCAAGTTCAGAGAAGGTTTTCGACCGTTTGCCCCAGTGGTATGCGAGGAGGATTATGAGGCGTATTTTGATCTTAGCAAACACTCTTACTATATGCTTTTTACCAGCATGGTCAAAGAGTCATTGAGGGAAGTCCTGCCGAAAGATTTTTATGAATATAGTTTGGAGGAAAAGCGTAAATTGAGAAAGTCGAGCCTGCCTGCTGTCACGCATGTCGATTTTTCAGCGAGGGTTCAAGTGGTGAAAAAAGAATTAAACCCTGCGTTTTGGCGCTTGGTTCAGTCATTCAAGCAATTGACGGGCACGGGCGTACTGATCAATACGAGTTTTAATATCAAAGATGAACCCATCGTCAATTCCCCAGAGGATGCGTTTCGTTGTTTTGAGAAATCTGGTATGGATATATTGGTGTTGGAAAATTATATAATCGAAAAATAGATGGAGTTTATTAGAGAGTTCTTCCTCTTTCTCAAGGAAAGAAAAAAGTGGTGGCTAGTGCCGCTCTTTATTATTTTCTTGTTGTTCGGGGTTCTGATTTTTTTTGCCAGTGGTACTGCATTGGCGCCATTCATTTATACATTGTTTTGATGAATAGGGAAACAGCACTGGAAACTATCGTAGTACTCGCTTTAGCATCGCTTGTTGCTTCGCTGTGGTTGGAGATTGGTTGGTTGGTGTATTTGTCAATTGGTTTGTTGACTTTAGCCTTGATTTCTAAAAGATTAACCCTTGTAATTGGTAGAGTTTGGCTGATCTTCTCTCGCTATTTAGGAGTGGTCATGAACTATGTGACCATGTTTGTCATCTTTTATTTTTTTCTCGTCCCTGTATCCTTTTTTCAGAGATTGACAGGGAGCAATCATATACTGAAAAAGAAGAAAGGAAATTCTCATTTTTATACACGAAATCATCTATTCAGTCAGAAGGATATCGAAAGACCTTGGTGATCTGACAGAAAAGCATACTTCTGAAAGTAGTAATTGGCTTTGTCTGGCTGGTTGAGCTTTATACACATTTCACCCGCGGAGCGATACAATTTAGCTGTTTCAGGATATTCCAAAATCAATGATTGGGCTACTTTGAGTGCTTGTTTGTAATCACCCTTCCGCTTGTACATTTCGTAGGATTGTGTCATGGCCTCTTTCCATGTTGATCGATTGTTGATTAGATTCAGTACCATTTTCTCTTCATAAGATGCATTTTCTAAAGAATAGGGCATCAGGGCACGGGATCCCGCCATTTTTAGATTGTACGGCCATGATTTCTTTAGATTATCGGTCACGTATTTTCCCTTGATTGAGTCAATCGCTGTGATTGGGAGATCCAAAATCGCTTCATCGTAACTGATGTAGGTTGGCCAATTGTTACTCACATGATTCAACTTTTTCATTTTTTCATAGAAGGCGTCTGCCATCAGGAAGTAGCCTTGGACATTAGGATGGACATGTTCCATCATCAGTTCATCGCCGATGACTTTCTTGGGAGAATGTGTCAGAAATACTTTTTCCATATCGACTAGCGGGTAATCGTGCTTTTGTCCTAAACGAAGGATTGTACGGTTGATATCGTCAGGAGCACGAAACCTCAAAAGGTCTAATTCTTTGGCTAGGTGGAGGTACTTCTGTGCTGAATCTATATGGTATTCGAGATAATATTGCCCAAGTAAATAAGCAGCCAGTGCGTTGTTTTGTGCTTTTTTGGTGGCAGCAGATAGGCTTGAGTTTTTAAGGTCATGGATCAGCGCCTCTTCATTTTCCAGACTGTCACTAATAAAGGGTTTGATGTCTTTTTCATTGGATACGAGAGTGGAGAGGATGACAGGGATATTATTTTTCTTGTATTTGGCTAGTATCCTGTCCATGTTGCTTTCGAATTGATCTATGCCTGTTTGGTAGCTTTCGGATTGGAGTGGGATGCGCTGTTCTTTTGCCATCACTTCCATGAGGGTTGTTTCGCCTATTTTGGAAGGGTTGGCTTCATGGTTTATGAGGCTTGACATGGTATTCTCTAGTAACTGAAAAAAGCGAAAATCTTTCAGGTATAGATAAATTCTGACCAAGGTAGGTTGACGACCCAATGATCTGGATGATCCAGTTCCTAAAGCGCCGTAGTATTCATTGTGACCAGCATAGATGATGATCAAGTCTGGCTTTTGATCTATGATTTGATCGGTTAGATCCCACAGTGTATAGGAGTTTACAGCAGTGATGCCCGTATTGACGACCTCTATGTTCTTTTCAGGAAAGGTCTGCGACAATCTATGTTTGAGCATTCTAGGAAATGCCCCTCCGTGATAATAAGGGAATCCTACAGTCGTCGAAGCACCCTGTACAAATACCCTGTATGTACTGTCTGTTTTAGTTTTGAGAAATAAGTCAAATTGATTGTCTGAGTGAAAGCCTTTGTCTTTAAAGTATTTTTTGGCAATTGCAGGATTCATCTCTAGGTAGTCAGGTCTTCCTTCTATACTCACTTGGTTGAATAGTGCATAATTCTGACCATATCCAGTAATTCTTAAAGCTCCTTCTAGTAGGAGTAGGAGTACAATGGGAAGTGAAACAGTGATGAGTTTATAAAGTGCTTCTTTAGTCAATGCTGCGTATTTGAATGTGTTGTTCTTGTATTTACGTCAAAGTGGAAATATAGTAATTAATCTACGCAATCGGTTGCGTGAGTTGGTGATAAGTGCTTTCTTTGTTGAGATTTAAGTAGGTAAAAAGTTATAGGGAGCGATATTGGGTTACTTCTGAATTAGAGACTAGTGCGGTGTTCATTTTATTATCACCACTATTGACTGATTCTGTTAGAAAATAAGCTGGTTAACAATAGGCGATTATGGCATCCGATAACCCAACTCATAATTAATATTCAATGACAAATTTTAGTGTACAAGACAAAGTGGTGGTCATTACCGGAGGATCGGGAGTGTTAGGAGGTAGTATGGCGCAGCATTTTGCTCAAGAGGGAGCCAAGGTGGTACTCATTAGTAGGAGTCAGGATAAATTGGAGGCGCAGGTGGCGCAACTTACCCCTATAAACTCAGATGTAGTAGGTATCTCCTGTGATGTCATGAATACGGAAAGTCTCCAATCCGCCAAGCAGCAGATCATGGATCAGTTTGGTCGGATAGATGTACTCATCAATGCAGCTGGGGGTAATATCCCCGGAGCGACCCAAAAGGAGGATCAGCAGATCTTTGATCTAGACTTGGGCGAAATCGACTATGCGATGGACGTCAATCTCAAGGGCTCAATTTATCCAAGTTTGATCTTTGGAGAAGCTATCGCGGCGCAAGGTGCTGGTTCGATCATCAATATCTCATCCATGGCGACTTATACGGCTATCACGCGAGTGATGAGCTACTCGGTAGCCAAGACAGGTGTCAATTCCTTCACCCAATGGATGGCTGCTGAGATGGCGAGACGCTATGGAGACAAAGTACGTGTCAACGCCATCGCACCAGGCTTTTTTATCGGGGATCAAAATAGAAAATTGCTGCTCAACGAAGATGGAAGCCTCACAGACCGCAGTGAAAAAGTGATAGCCAAGACGCCTATGGGACGGTTTGGTGAGATTACAGAATTGAACGGGGCAGTTCAGTTTTTGTGCTCCGAGTCTGCTACTTTTGTGACTGGAGTGGTGTTGCCAGTAGATGGTGGTTTTAGTGCATTTAGTGGGGTGTAACAATAGAATATGATGAAAGTAGATTTGAAAATACTAGCAGTGTCGGCACTGCTGTTGGCGTGTAATCCGAGTCAGGACAAACAATCGGAAGAAAGTGAAGATTTGGGATTGAGTACCTATTACAAGGACTATTTTCCGATAGGGGTAGCCGTGTCTCCTAGGGCACTCAAGGGCAAACAAGCGCAGTTGATCAAGGACAACTTCGTGAGCATGACACCTGAGAACGTGATGAAGTCAGGGCCGATCCACCCGAAGGAAGACAAGTACAATTGGGCACCTGCTGATGAGATAGCAGCATTTGCTAAGGCCAATAATATGAAGCTACGTGGACACGCTTTGCTCTGGCACAATCAAGCATCAGACTGGTTGTTCGTGGATTCGCTGGGCAATGACGTGAGTAAAGAGGTGTTGTACGAGCGACTGGAGCGACACATCACTGACGTGGTGACGCGCTACAAGGACGTGATCTATGCATGGGATGTGGTCAATGAAGCCATCTCTGATCAGTCTGATGTGTTTTACAGAGACTCCAAATGGTACCAGATCTGTGGAGAGGAGTTCATCGCTAAGGCATTCGAGTTCGCTAGAGCGGCAGATCCAGATGTACAGTTGTTTTACAACGACTATGAGGTGATCAACCCAGTCAAACGAGAGAAGATTTATAAGATGGTCAAGGGATTGCAAGAAGCAGGTGTACCGATCGATGGGGTAGGTATTCAGGGACACTGGTCGGTGTACGAACCAAGTGAGTCTACTTTGAGAGCGACTATTGATCGTTTTACAGGTATGGGATTGCAAGTGCAAATTACGGAGCTAGATGTATCAATTTACCCTAAAGAGCACGCTCCACGTGACAAACGTGCCGATGATGATGATACCTTTACGAACGAATTGAAACAAAAACAGATCGCTCAATACGATATGATATTTCGTGTCTTTAGAGAGAACAAAGAGAAGCTGTCCTCTGTGACTTTCTGGAATGTATCAGATCAGTACAGTTGGTTAGATCACTTTCCAGTACCAGATCGCAAAGACTATCCTTTGCTTTTCGATCAAAACAACGAACCGAAAGAGGTATATTGGGAAGTAGTGAAGTTCTAGAACCAAGACTCCAGAACCAAGACTTAGGATGTAGAACGCAAGCCCTGATGTAGAGATAGACTCTAGGTCAGGGCTTGCGTTTTTTGTGATCGTATGGTTTTGATTAAATGAGAATCTTTAAAATATTTCTTTAAAATCATTGAACCATATAGATATTACTACGACTTAATAGCAAATGATCAAAAGAAAGGCTCAAATACTGGATGAATTGTTGGTGATGCAAGTACGAAACGGAGACCAGGAGGCTTTTGAACAATTGGTTGTCAGGTGGCATGAGAATTTGATCTATCAGTCCTTTATCCGAACCGGCAACCATGAGCAGTCTCAAGACATCGTGCAGGATGTATGGCAGTGGTTGATTGGTCATCTGCACAAGTTGGAGGATGTCTCCAATTTTGGATCGTGGATTAGAACCATCGTGGATAGACGATCTATCGATTGGTTGAGAAAACAAAAGGTGAATATAGAATTAAACAATCGAGAGACAGATGGATGTTATAGAAATCATGATTCTGATACTGTTGACAGTGTTGGCAGTTTTGAAGACACTACTGAGCAATCACTGAGTCGCCTAGAGCAGATGATGGCGACACTACCTGCAGAGAGCAAACTGATTATGACGCTGTATTATATGGAGTCTCATTCCATCCAAAGTATTTCAAATATTTTGGGGATACCCAAGGGGACGGTTAAGTCGAGGCTTTATCACACTAGAGAAAAATTAAAAGAACTTCTAAAACATTAATGCGATGAAAGATCAAAATAAAGAAATTGATGACATGATTAAAAAAGCACTTTCGAAAGAAGAGACTGCTTATTACGACAACCTGCATGAGCAATCCTTGCCTGAGATGTTGTCAGGCTTGTATATCGGCAAACTACGTTGGTTGAACATTTTGTTTATGGTTGTGACATTTCTTTTTACTACTCTTATGTTTTATTCCATTTATCAGTTTGTCAATACAGATGATATCCGAGAGATGATACGGTGGGGGGCTGCTATGTTCGGTTCGGGAATTATGGCCTCCATGATTAAGGTTTGGAACTGGAATCAGCTAGATAAGAACGCCCTGATGAGAGAAATCAAACGTCTAGAACTACTGTTAGTCAGTAAGTCATAAACGATGAAGAAAGGGATTAGTAGGTATTTCTGGGGATAAGAATCAATATTCGACATTGAGCATTTGAGATTCGTTATTCCAATCATTTAAATATTACCTCAAAGACTCATAATAGGTGATTATTTTATAAAAAAGCAATAGCGAATTTCGAACAATGAATTTTGAATAACGAAGTGATCTACTACCTCTCCCCCAGAAATACAGGGTGACCCGAAGAAAGTAAGAGAGGAAGCAATACAAAACCAAAAAAGGTCAGCAAACGCTGACCTTTTTTGGTTTTGTATGTAGTACAAGAGGTCTTAGGCCTCTTGTTGCTCAGGAATTTGCTTGAATTCTACTGCTGGCTCTTGATCTTTGAATGAAGCTCTTGGCTTTAAATTCAGTGTTTGGAACATCTGCTTGTCTAAGTCCTCTTCTGGGTTTGGCGTGGTGAGTAGTTTGTCTCCAGCGAAGATTGAATTAGCTCCTGCAAGGAAGCACATTGCTTGCTCTTCGACAGTCATACGTACACGTCCTGCAGATAATCGTACCATGGTGTTTGGCATGATGATGCGTGCCGTAGCGATCATTCGAATCATCTCCCAGATCGATACTCTCGGCTGATCTTCGAGTGGAGTTCCTTCTACAGGTACCAGTGCATTGACAGGGACAGATTCAGGATGCTCGACGAGTGTTGCGAGGGTGTGTAGCATACCGACTCTGTCGTCGTGGTTTTCTCCCAATCCGATGATCCCGCCAGAACAAACTGATATTTTGGCCTTTCTCACGTTGTTGAGGGTATCTAACCTGTCGTCATAGGTACGGGTAGAGATGATCTCTTCGTAGTGTTCCTCTGAGGTATCTAGGTTGTGATTGTAGGCGTATAGCCCAGCGTCTTTGAGTTTCTCTGCTTGGTCTTCGGTCAGCATGCCGAGAGTACAGCATACTTCCATACCCATGGTGTTGACACCTTTGACCATTTCGAGGACTTTGTCAAAATCCCTGTTGTCGCGAACTTCTCTCCAGGCAGCACCCATACAGAATCTAGTACTTCCTGCTTCTTTGGCATCAGCCGCAGCTTTGATGACCTTGTCTACGTCCATGAGTTTCTCTACTTTGACATCTGTATGATATCGTGCTGCTTGTGGACAATAGGCACAGTCTTCGGGGCATCCACCCGTTTTGACAGAGAGTAGCGTACATACTTGCACTTCGTTGGGGTCATGGTAGGCTCTGTGCACGGTCGCCGCGCGGTAGATCAAGTCCATGACAGGCGTGTTGTATATCTCCGTGATTTCTTCTCTAGTCCAATCGTTTCTTATAATCATTGAATCGAATATTTATGCTTGACCCCAGAGGGGTTGTAATCTAATTGAGCCGTAAAACTATTTAATTTCTATTTCAAATGGCATTCTCGCCTGAATACCTTTGTAAGATTCTAGTTCTTTTACTTTTTCGACATATTCGGCCATGGTGCCATACTTGTTTTTCATGATTCTGGCTTCCGCTTCGTTGGCCATGCTGCCGAGGAGCTCCTCCCACTTGGTCTTGAGGGCAGGGTAGTAGGATATCATGTAGTCTCCGTCGAGGTTGGCAGCATTTGCGGCGAGTTCTACTGCGTCGTTGTAGCTACCGAGTACGTCGACCAATCCGTTTTCTTTGGCCTGTGCACCTGTCCATACTCTACCGGATGCTACAGCCTTGAGATCTTCGATGCTCATGTTTCGGCCTTGAGCTGCTTTGGAGGTAAAGGACTCATAGCCGCTTTCTACCATGTTTTGGATGATGGCTTTTTCGCCTTCATTGAGTGCGCTTGACACACGGTATAGGTTGGAAAACTCTCCCGTACTCACACCGTCATTGGTGATGCCGAGTTTGTTTTCGAGGAAGCCGCCCATGTTGGGGATCATCCCGAAGATACCGATCGATCCAGTGATGGTCATAGGCTGAGCGACGATCGTGTCGCAGGGCATAGCCATGTAGTATCCGCCCGAAGCTGCTACTGTAGACATGCTAGCGATGACAGGCTTTACAGCTTTGGTGAGCATGATTTCGTTCCACATCACATCAGAAGCGAGTGCCGATCCTCCAGGGGAGTTGATGCGTATGACGACTGCTTTGACACGGTCGCTTTTGCGCGCATCTCGGATGGCTTTGACGAATTTGTCAGAGCCTACCGTTTCGGTGTCTCCTTTGCCCGATACGATTTCACCCTCTGCGACGATGACCGCCACTTTGTTGGAGGAGTAGGTAGGGGAGTTGGATTTGGCATATGCCTGCAGGTTGATTGACTGGATGTCCTCGTCTTTCTCCAAACCGAGCGCTTCTCTCATTTTGTCTTTGATGCCGTTTTCGTAATCTACAGCGGTGATGAGGCCGAGTTTGAGTGCATCCTCCGGCTCACGAGCAAGCATCTGATCCGATATTCCACGTAGTTTGTCCAGTGCGATCCCACGAGTCTCACTCACATTGAGGAGGTAATTGTCGTAGATGTCGTTGATGAATGAGGTCATCTGCTCCCGGTTGGCTTCACTGAGGTCTTTTCGGAAAAACGGTTCCACGGCGCTTTTGTAGGTGCCTACACGGAAGATCTGTGCCTCGATATCGAGTTTGTCTAATAGTCCTTTGAAGAAAGAGACGTTGGCCGACAAGCCGTTGAATTCCATGCCACCGGCGGGGTTGAGGTAGATCTCGTTTGCGACTGACGCGACGTAGTAATTGGCCTCAGGCATGTACTCTGCGTAGCTGTAGATAAATTTACCACTGGATTTGAATTCTTCCAAAGCGGCACGTATCTCGTGTAGCGCCGAGTAGCCGCCACTTATTCCTCCATGACGAAGGTAGATGCCTTTGATGTTGTCGTCGGTTTTGGCACGAGCGATGGTCTCGATGGTTTCGAGTAGCGCGAGTTTGTTGTCAGCAGATTCAGGAAATAGATCCTTGAATGGGTCCTCCGCCACGCGCTCGTGGATGAATCCACTGAGATTCACCGTCAAGACGGAGTTAGGGGTGATTTCGGGCGCTTCGTCAGAGCTGATCGCGATGAGGCCCGCAATGGTGACAAAGAAGAAAAAGCCGATCACAAAGCTGAAAATAAGCAGCCCGACGAGCGTGGAGAATACAGATTTTAAAAAAGTCATACGATTATGTTACGATTAATTTGGGGGATATTGCAAAGCTATTCAACTTCACACGTTTAAAAATACAAAAAAATAATTCATGAGTGTTTGCTTCCTGCTGTTAGGTACCAATATGGGCGAAAAGGAAACCAATTTGCAACAAGCATTTGGTCGTATTAGTAACGAAATCGGACAGGTTATTACAGCTTCGTCGATTTATCGTACGTCGGCTTGGGGCAAGGAGGATCAGGAGGATTTTCTCAATCAGGTGCTAAAGGTGGAGACGGATTGTGTACCGGTAGAGGTTCTGCGTCTCTGTCTTACGATCGAAAAAGAACTCGGACGTGTCCGCTACGAACGATGGGGGACTAGGCTCATAGATATCGATGTGTTGTACTACGACAAGGAGGTGATCAACCAAAGCAATCTGGTGATTCCTCACCCTCAGATCCAAAACAGACGATTTACTTTGGTGCCTTTGGTAGAGATAGCACGTGATTTTGTCCATCCCGTGTTGGGCAAGTCCCAACTGGATCTTTTGGAAGAGTGCAAAGATGTATTAGAAGTCAAATCAGTATAAATATGGAGTATTATCACTATCTACTAGTGTTTGGAGTAGGGTTGTTGTGTGGGTTTATCAATGTCGTGGCAGGAGGAGGATCGCTGCTGACATTACCTGTGCTGATCTTTATGGGGCTGCCTCCCTCAGTTGCCAATGGAACCAACCGTGTCGGCATATTCATGCAAAATATCTTCGCTGTACGCGGTTTTTCGAGCAAGGGCGTCTCTGCCTTTCCTTTTGCGATATGGCTCTCGATTAGTTCACTGATCGGTGCAGTGATCGGTGCAAAAGTTGCCATCGATATCGAGGAAGAGTTGTTTAACCAAATCCTCGCGGTGGTGATGGTTGTGGTTTTGTTGATGACGATATTCGGTACGGCCAAACCACGTGAGAACCTAGAGGAAGACATGTCTCTGTCCAAGCGAATCACTAGTGTCGTACTCTTCTTTTTTATTGGAATCTACGGTGGGTTCATTCATGCGGGGATAGGATTTATCATCATGGCCACCCTGAGCATGGTCAACAAGATGAAGCTGGTCAAGGTCAATAGCATCAAGGTTTTCGTGGCACTCGTGTACACCTTCTTTTCATTGGTGGTATTCGTGTGGGAAGGTCAGATTGACTGGATCATCGGGCTGACACTGGGTTGTGGGACTGCTATCGGTGGTTGGGCTGCCAGCCAATGGAGTGTCGCCAAAGGAGACAAATGGATTCGCTACTTCCTCATCGTAGCAGTATCGGGCATGGCCATCAAACTTTGGTTTTTTTAGGAGAATACTGTAATGAAAGGACTCTACCGTTAATCAACGGTAGAGTCCTTTCTGGCAAGATTTAAGTTGTGATTAGGAGAATTTGTCGCATTTAGAAATGCGATAGATTGGGGTTTTTGGTGCAGAAGCTGATTGTTTAGAATAAGGTGTAACCAATAACTACCGCTAGTGTTCTATAATCAGAACTCCAGAAAACGTATTCTTTTAACACTTCTCGTCTTGTTTGATATCTAATCTCTAAACTGTATTTATCGTTGTATTTGTAACCCAAGCCGAAAGCCCAATTTCTTTGCGTATCAATATCTAACTTGTATTCGTTTGAACCATCATTCCTAATAGAACTGACAGAAGATGATGAGGTTATGTCCTCTATGATTGAAGCGTTGATAAATAGTTTTGAATTTTCATTAAGAAAAAGATAATATCTTAAACTAATAGGGATTTCAACAGAGCTGTAGTCTATTTCTTTTATAAGAGTTACATCTCTTCTAGAAACAGTTGCTTCGGTTGATTTTTTGGCACTATAGTATTGATAGGTGGGCTCTATTGAAATACTCCATTTATTTTTATTAAAGGGGAGGATGAATTCTGCCTCTACGCCAAATCCGAAATTTGTTTTATGTCCAAAATCAGTATATTCATAGTCTGCAACAGAGTTTTTTAAAGTTAGGGAAGAGTTGTTTAGATGGACTTTTGGAGTAAGGTTAAACAGATCTCTTTTTTCTTTCTGTTCTAAATCAATCATCTCAGAGTTATGACAAAGGCTATGAGCTTTAAAAATTTTTACTAGATCATTTTTTTTGTAATCAATATTTTCGAACCTTCTCATTTCGAAGGAAGGACATTTTAAGTCATTCCATAATTGTTGTTTATACCTATTATTTTCCTCTATTTTATTTTCCTTATTCTTAAATTGTTTGTAGACTAATTGCTGGGTATTTGAGTGTTCTTCTGTAGAGTAAAAATATCTTCTTAAATTCCCATCAACGTATTCGTATAGATTTGATTTACCCTCAAAGAGTACTTTTAAGAAAAGTGTTTCTTCGTTGAAGATTGGTTTTTTCTCATTACTCAAATAAATGACATTATCACTAGATCTGTCAATATCAATTGTTCGTCTGATGTATTTTGAGTTGTTCCCAATAGAAAACTCTTGAATGGAGTCAATAATTCCCATTTTAATTTCATCGCCCTCCGATAATCTGTATTCGAATTTGGTTGGGTTGTTTCTCCAGTCATTGTTTTTAATTTGGCAAACAATTTTTTGATCCAATTTGTTAATGTAATACCCATTTTCAAAGATGATCTGTGAGTAACAATTTATTGAGAGTAAGGTTGAGGCTAGGAGTAGAAGTTGTTTTTTCATAGGGTTGATTCTGTAGTGAATTACTGATTTTTGTTAAGCTACAATGTTATTTATTATTGTGAGAATAATGCGATAGTTGAGTCATCTTTTGGAAACACAGCGGTAGTATAGCTTAGACAGGGCAAGTGAAGTTGCTGGTTTGGGCTTTGGCTGGATGGTATTGTTTCTCGTTGAGGCTAATTAGTCATGTGTGTAGGAGCTAGTTTTCGCTGTGGGCAGTAGAAGACTAAATCAGACTTCTCGTAGCTGGGCTCGCCCGAAGTGACGGAGGTGTTGGGTTGGATGGAGCGGCTATATATTCTAGTCATTTTCAGTTTTGCTCCCAAAAACTTTACAGATTGACGCTACAAAGCCCAATACTTTATACCTAATACTTTGTCACTCCACATTGCGTGTTCTAATTTGCAGTCGCATCATTCCCACAGTAATGGAACTATTCAAATTAAAAGCAGACGAAGAATATATAGAGCTTAATAACCTTATTAAAGCACTCGGGTGGGTTGCTACAGGAGGAGAGGCTAAGGTTCGTATCGATGAGGGAGAAGTGACCGTCAATGGTGAAGTGGAAACCCGTCGTAGGAAAAAAATGCGCGCTGGTGATCACATTGTATTTGGTACAGACGAAGCAAAAGTAGAACAGTAACTGAGTGTAGTATTTCTAGTATTCACAGCAATTTATTCTTAAGATGAACATCAAATCACCTATCGGGAGACTGAGACTTTTGGCCATATTAGAAGGGATCAGTTACTTGTTGTTTGGCATTACTATGCCTATGAAGTACATGCTGGGCATACCCGAACCCAACTATGTAGTAGGTATGGCTCATGGCTGGTTGTTTATTCTTTATCTACTCTTTTGCTTTCAGAACATTATGATTCATAAGTGGAGTTTCAAAACATCTGTTTTGGCGCTCGGGGCGTCTCTGGTACCTTTTGGAACCTTTGTTGCAGATGCCAAAATATTCAAACCTGAGAGTTCCTCCTAAGTCAGATAGAATAAGAGAAGATTCTTTCTGTTTATAGCGCTTTTTGGACAGCCAATGCATGGAGGTATTCCATCCGTTCGTTAAATACGAAGGTGGAATCGGCTGTGATTGCACGATAGCTGGCCTCTCCAGATGAAAGCTCTATTTTGGTGAGGTAATTGAGCTCGTGGTTTTTGGTTTTTTCTTGCATCGTCATGATCATTTCGAGTGGCGTAGAAATCAGTAGCTCGTCGGAGTAATATTTATACCGTTTTTCGTTGATGCTGCCATCGGGATTGAAAATGATAAACTCTAAGCCCCCCAGTGTAGTGATATCGACACCTTGCCTCAGGAACTCGACAGGGTAGAGTGGGGCTTCTGTATGCTTATAAAAATTGAAAAGGATGAAATCCAGATTCATTTTAGCAATCTCATCGTTGAGTGTGGACATAATCTGAGGTGTTAGATCCTCGTAATTGATTTGTGACCAAGCTTCGGTAGTTTGACTTTTGGCATCCCATCCCAATAGAGACACCCACATAATAATTAGGAAAAGTTTTTTCATGTTTTTGAATAACTAATGGCTCAATATACAATATGAGTTTTTGGCTGGGATACTACAGGGGGAGGGCAGGTCATCGAGACCTGATTTGCTGATTGAAGAGTGAATAGATCGCTCTGCTTCATCTCAAAAATACACTTTATTTGGAATTGACCATAAAACCTGAGGCGATTCCTAGATCTATCCAATTTATCATTATAATCACAATATAATTTTCGGGATTAGGAAATTCAAACCTAGAAATATTGCTTAGTTTTAGGGCTTATTAACCATCTACTAACCTAAATCACCTATGGTATACGTCCTGTTTATTGTTGGATTTGTACTGCTCATCAAGGGAGCGGATTATCTCGTCGAGGGTGCCTCGGCTATCGCCAAAAGAAATCATATACCAGAATTGGTAATTGGACTGACCATCGTGTCGTTTGGTACGAGTATGCCTGAGTTGATTGTCAACTTACTCGCTAGTTTTGACGGGAGTTCTGAGTTGGCTATCGGAAATGTACTGGGTAGCAATATCGCTAATGTGCTGTTAATTTTGGGTGTAGCAGCACTCATTAAGCCACTACCTATACAGAAGAGTATTTATTTTACTGAGATTCCAATTTCTCTGTTTGCCACTGTGATGGTAGGTTTCCTGGCTAATGCAGACTTGTTCGTAGATGTGGAGGGGTTAACCCTGAGTCGCTATGATGGGGTGATTTTATTGTTCTTTTTTGGGCTATTCATGACCTATATCTATGTGGTGTCCAAAAATCCTAGTGATAAGCCAGAGCCAGAGTCAGAGGTGGATGAAAACTTATTGCCACGTGCCAAATCAATCATATATGTAGTTGCAGGATCTTTAGCGTTGTTTTTGGGAGGCAAATGGGTCGTAGATGGTGCTTTTGAATTGTCGTTGCTCTTTGGTCTGAGTGAAACGTTTATCGGGCTGACGGTGGTGGCTATTGGTACTTCATTGCCCGAACTGGTAACTTCAGCGATGGCTGCCCGAAAAGGGCAGGCTGATCTTGCTGTGGGTAATGTAGTAGGATCTAGTATTTTTAATCTCTTATGGATTTTAGGGTTGAGTTCGGTTATCAGACCGCTACCCTTTGATGTGGTTTCTAACTCTGATATCCTGATGGTGATTGCGTCTAGTACCTTACTCATCACGGCTATTGTGATTGGTGGCAAAGCGCGGATTGGTCGCTTTATGGGTTTTGTGTTCGTTCTTGTATATTTAGCTTATTTGGTATACCTCGTGTTGCGAGGCTAAAAATAGTGTCAACAAAGTGAGGCGAACTATCCTCATTATACGAATAGATAGATATGGAAATAGTGATGGTAGTTCTGGTGGGGGTAATGGTGGTGGTTAATTTGATTCCATTGTTGACTTATGAGCATTGGACAGTTAGATTTTTTGATTTTCCCTATGCGCAGTTTACGGTGATTAATGTGGTCATCTTGCTGCTCCTAGTTTGTTTCCCACTTAGTAACCCGGGTTATCATTACTTAGCGTTTGCCGCTTTATGTTTGACTTTACTCTATCGTCTATGGATTATTTATCCTTATACACAGTGGGCTGCTAGGAAAGTTCCGGATGCAGATATAGATAATCACACACACGAACGACTGAAGATAATATCTGCCAATGTACTCATGAGCAATGATGATTATAAAGGGTTGATAGAGATGGTGAAAGGTGAGGATCCTGACATTCTGATGCTGGTGGAAGCAAGTCATGCGTGGGAGGAGGCGATTCGTGAAGATATGCATCAGTTGTTTCCACATCGCATGCTAGAGCCCTTGGACAATACCTACGGCCTGTTGTTGTATAGCAAGGTGACGATCAAAGAGGGGACAATTAAGTACTTGATCGAAGAAAATGTACCCTCGGTACATATCATTTTTGAGTTAAAAAATGGACAGTTGGTTAAGTTCTTTGGGGTACATCCTAAACCGCCATCTCCATCGGAAAACAGCACTTCGATTCAGCGAGATGCGGAATTGGTCATGGTAGGTCGAGAGTCTCGCGAAAGTGACATGCCAGTCATCGTAGCGGGAGATCTCAATGATGTGGCATGGTCACATACGACGCGTTTGTTTATTAGAGTCAGCGAACTTTTAGACCCGAGAATGGGGCGAGGTTTTTTCAATACCTTCCATGCACATTATCCTTTGTTGAGGTGGCCATTAGATCATCTGTTTTTGAGCACAGACTTTAAAGTAGCTGGTATCAAGCGCTTGCCTAATTTTCACTCAGACCACTTTCCGATATGTATCGAAGTGGTGCTCAATCCGTCCAACCATGCGGTATCTGCTACCGAAACGACAGATCAAGAGGACAGAGAGGAAGCGCAAGAAAAAATCACGGACGCTAAGGAAATTACTTCTAACTAGTGCTCTTTTTCTGAGATCTAGTTCTTGATAGAAATTCTTCTTGTTAGTCGTTGCTGGTTTTGGTCAGTGACTTGCATGAAGTATATCCCTGAAGGCAGGGTATGGAGGTCAAGTGTGATGTTTTGGGATGCAAAAGCCTTTTTGTAGCGTGTTTTTCCAGTTAGTGTGAATAGCTCTATTTTGGTGATCTGTGTCGTACTGTGTAGGTTGACTGTACCCTGTGTAGGATTAGGGTATAGTGTCATTTCTTTATCATTATTCACTGCTAAAGGCAGTTCGGGTATGATGGCTTCTGCATCTATGCCAACCCAGTTGAGATTGAAACCACCGCTCTTAGCCAAAAGCTTCAGTGTATGTTCACCCGTAGTGAGAGGTAGCGTGTTGTCGAAAGTCGACCAGTTTTGCCAACCACCTGTGGTCGTGAAAGATTGCGTGAGTTCACTTTGTCCATCTATGAGAACCTCTAATGAGCTGTTTTGGGTAGCGGCTACTCTAAAATATATAGGGTAGTCACGAGTCTCACTGACGTTGATTTTGTATTCTAGCCAATCATTTGCATCGATATATCCCACATTTTTGTCTCCCGTTTCATCACTTGTTTTTTCTAGTGAGATACCTTCCATGGTGTTGTAGTCCTCAGCATAGATCACTGCAGGTATATCTACTACTTTGTTTGTGTCTCTGATCTTGGGTGCGGCGGTATAGGTCTCTCCGAGTGCTGTCAGTTGTCCATTGGTACCTAAGAGGTCTATGTAAGGATAGGTGTTGATGCCGCCACTGGTTCTACCGATGAACCATGCATATCTGAAAATGCTCGGTTCATTGTCTAGGAACTCCAACGCACTTTCCATAAAACTGATTTGGTCGTTGGTATTGTTGATGACGCCATTTTCTTCCCATCCTGCAAACTCGGTGAGCCAGATGGGTTTGTTGTATTTTTCGAATAGACCGATGTACCACTCTAGTGCACCGATGGTATTGACATAGGTGTGTACTGCGATGTGATCGACTCTACAGTCCGTACATGCCGCAAAGAAGTCATCTAGATACGCTACAGGATCGGTGTAGGTGGTGCCATTCTCGGAGATACATTCACCACAAAAATTGACTGCTGGGCCGACGATTTCAAGGTTGAAGTCGTCAGCGATAGCTTCCAGTTCTGGCCAGAGTGCAGCTACTTCTGTAGGGGTCATGTTGGCTTGCTCTAGGAAGTTGGGTTCGTTGAAGGCCAAGAGATACTTGGTCTCGGGATGGTCGGAGAGGAAGGTGCGCAGTTTCGTTTCGTCATAGTTTCCATTCCATGTCATGGGGACGAATTCAAACCCGAGGTTCGTAAAGCTACTGGCTACTTTGGCGTCTGGCGTTTCTGACCAGTTGTACCACCAGTTTACATGGGGCGCGAGAATCTCCATGTCTTCTGCTGAATGGTGACCATAGGCCATACCTCTTTTTTGGCTTTGAGCAGACCAAACCATCAAGGTTAGCAGTGTAGCGAGTAGAATACGATTCATATCATTTTTTTAAAAGTAAAAAAGAGACTGCCTCAGCAAACATCCCATTTTATCTAGCCCTCTAATCAAGATAAAAAGGGTAGAGGCAGTCTTCTAAATCGTTATATTGTCTGGTATGATGCAATTAGCCATCTCAGTGCATGACTACTGAGATGGCTTCATGATTACTATAATAAACTATTAAAGCATTTGACCAGACTGACCAAATTTCTTGGTTTCGGTGATCTCAAACTTGTCTGATTGTCCACCGATGTTGATTGCAAAATCTCCTTTTTCTACTGTCCACTGCAGGTCAGACGTCACAAATGCGATATCGCTACCCGTGATGGTAAAGCGGACTGTTTTGGACTCACCAGCCTTTAAATTGATCTTCTCAAATCCTCTGAGCCTTTTCATGTCTGGGCTGATCGATGCGACCAAGTCAGAGATGTAGAGTTGTACCACTTCTTTACCTGCTACTTTGCCCGTATTGGTGACTTTGACAGAGATCGTGAGTTTGTCCTTAGCACTGAGACTCGCACTACTCACAGTCAGGTCACTGTACTCGAATGTCGTATAGCTGAGTCCGTACCCGAATGGGAACTGTACTGCAAAATCAGATTCATAGTCGTACATGCCTTCCATTTTGTCTTGTTCCTCAGATGGCTTGTGATCATAGGTCACGAGTGTGTTGGCATACATCGGGTAGGTGTAGGGTAGTTTTCCACTTGGGTTGACTTTACCGAATAGGATGTCCGCGAGTGCATCTCCTCCAAAATTGCCTGGGAGGTAGGTCTGTACGATGGCATCCATGCCCTCAGCGAAATCTTTGATCAACCTTGGACGGCCTTCGTTGAGGACGAGGATGACGGGTTTACCTGTTTTGACGAGGGCTAGCGCTAAATCGATTTGATTCTGTGAGATTTTCAAGTCATGTAGGTCTCCAGGTTTTTCAGTGTAGCTGTTTTCTCCTAGGCATAGTACGATGTAGTCTACTTTTTCGGCAGCCTGTACTGCTGCTGGTATGTCCGTTGTTTCTTCCCAGTATTTTCCAGTTTCTACATAAGATACGCCAGCGACGTGGGTTACATTTTTCTTGCCGTTGAAGTTTTGGATCGCTTCTAATATGGTGTTGTATTGTGCCGCGAATTCTTCCACTTTCTCACCTTGCCACGAGTATGACCACCCGCCGTTGAGGCTTCTCATACTGTTCGCATTAGGGCCTGTGACGAGTAGTTTTGCTCCTTTTTTGAGTGGGAGGGTCGCTTCTTGATTTTTCAATAAAGTGATGGCTTCTGCAGCGGCATTGTAGGCTGCTGTTTCGAATTCTTTACTGCCAAATTTATCATAGTCTTTGTAGTGGGTGACAGGTGTATCGAACAGACCCAATTGGTGTTTGAGATTTAGGATACGTCTGACAGCATCATCGATTCTAGACATAGGTACTTCGCCTTCATTGACCAACTCAACTAGGTCTTCACAGAAGTCAAAACTGTAGGGTATCATGGCCATGTCGATACCTGTATTGATGGCGATTTTTACGGCTTCTTTTGGTGTAGCAGCTACTTTGTCTCGTGTGTAGAGGTTGTCAATGTCCGCCCAATCGGTGACAGCTACACCGTCGAACCCAAGTTCTTCTTTGAGCAGTTTAGTGAGTATATCGTAGTTGGCATGTACAGGTGTGCCGTTGATGAGGCCAGAGTTGATCATGACCGTGTGGGCACCAGCATCTAGCGCCGCTTTGAATGCTGGGATGTGTCGTTCTCTAAGCTCGATTTCAGGGATGAAAGCCGGTGTGCGGTCTTTACCTGATAGAGGTACAGAGTAGCCGAGGAAGTGTTTTAGACAAGAAGCTACATGCAGCGGGTTACTGATGTCATTGTCTTCGCCTTCATAACCTTTGATCATCTGTACACCCATCTCTGAAGTCAAGTAGACATCTTCGCCGAAACCTTCCCAGATTCGTGGAAACCGAGGGTCTCTACCCATATCCAGAACAGGGGAGAAGGTCCATGGAATAGCAGAAGCACGTGTCTCATAAGCACAGATTTCTGCTCCTCGTCTGACCAGTTCTCTGTTGAAAGTCGCTGCCTGTGCAATCTCCTGTGGAAACAATGTCGCTCCAGCTGTGTAGGTAGTTCCGTGAATCGCATCGATTCCATAGATCACTGGGATTTTGAGGCGAGTCTGTGTGGTAGCTACTTCTTGCAGTTGGCTCACTACTTCGTGCCATTTTTCGGTGCTACGGGCTCTGTTGTTGGCAGTGTTGAGTACTGAACCTACGTGGTATTCGAGAATGGCTTTGTTGACCAATTCATCTGATAGTTTCAGGGGTTCGTAACTGGAAAATTCGGTGTCTCCCTCTGTGATGACGTCTAGTGTTACCTGTGCCATTTGACCTACTTTTTCTTCTAGAGTCATTTGGGAGAGTAGTTTTTCTACACGTTCTATTTTAGTGATTTCTTTCTGACTTTCTTTCGTGTTGAAAAATGAGAAACCTATGATGACCGTTGTGGCAGCCAAAACTGATATGATGATTTTTTTCATTGTTTGATATTGTAATTATTCTTCTACTTCTGTTTCGATGAGTTCGTACACTCTCACATAATCTACCACCATCTCGACAGGGTAGATGGTTTCGTCTATTCCTTCTGCGCCACCCCAGTCTCCGCCTACGGCGATATTGAGTAGGAAGTGAAACTTTTGATCAAAGGGCCAAGTGGCAGAACCTTTATGTTCGTTAGGGAAATCGAAAATCTGAAGATCATCAATGTACCCTTTAATGCTCTCAGGGGTCCAGTCTACGCGGTAAAGGTGAAAAGAGTCACTTACACCCTCTATGACTTTGTTTTTTCCAACTTGTGTACCTATGGAATGATTGTATGCTTCTGTATGTACGGTGATGTGAACTCGGTTTTGGTCATAGCCTACATGTTCCATGATATCTATTTCTCCAGATTTGGGCCAGCTACCATAGACCCAGTCTGTAGGTAGCATCCAGATGGCAGGCCAAGTACCTTTGCCTGCGGGGAGTTTAGCCGCGATCTCGAAGCGTCCGTATAAGAAGTCTCCTTTGTCTCTAGTGACCAGTCGAGCAGAGGAGTAATCGCTGTTTTCAGTTTTTTCTTTGATCGCCGTGATGGTCAGTAGACCGTCTGCAACCGATGCGTTTTCGGGTTGGTCGGTGTAGTGTTGTAGTTCGTTGTTCCCCCAGCCGTTTCCTCCTAGGTCATAGCCCCATTTGGTAGGGTCAGGCGCTCCAGTATAGTCAAATTCTTCCTGCCAGATAGGTGTTTCGGAGAATGAGTAAGTAGTCGTAATAGTAGGGGTAGGGGGCGTGTGATACTGTGGGCCATTGCTACTGTCTTCCGTTTGGCAGGATGCAAAAAGGAAAAACAGGAATGGAATAGAAAGCAGTTTCATAATCTTATTGAGTTGTAAGCGAAAAAGGAAAGGGGTCAGTGGATTACCGACCCCTATTTTTAGATAATTATTCTTTTGGTTTGAGGGTAAATACCCATCCTCCCCAATCGAAGTACTTTTTGATCACCATTTTGTCAGCAGTGAGTGATACGATCTCGTAAGACACGCTGGCTTCAGGAGTAGTGATCGATCCTGACGAACCTACTTTGTAAAGGGCAATATGTGCACCATTGCCTACCACTGTCAAGTGCGTATCAGTCAAGGAGAATTTGTGATTGCCAGAACCCCATGCTTGGAATTGGTCAGGAATCTGATCCATATCATAACATCCGATATCGAGTCCCATCTCTGCAGGCCAAGCAGCACCACCTTCGTCATCTACTCTAAAAGTACCTTGGTTGTCAAAGACAAAATCTCCTTGAGCATGGAAAGTGTATTCATTGTCAAATAGACATACACGATCTGCAGCCATTACATCTGCGGCACTATTAGTCCACCATGTACTTCCGTCAGATGGACCGACTAGGAGCGCTCCACCTTCTGGCTGAGCCAAAATCCAAGTTTTGCTAGAGCAATCTGTTAAGAGTGAAAGGAAACCTGAACAAGCATTTGGGTCAGCGGTATCTACTGTCACAGACTCGGTGGTTTCGTCATATCCCCCTGGGGTCAGTACACGTAGAGAGATATCATATTCTCCGACCCATGGTAGGTAAACAGTATCATTTTCCATGCCTTCTTCGAAGGTCCCATTCCCCTTGTCCCAATAGTAGGCGAATCCACCATCTGTTGTGTTGCTGAGTAGATATTTGTTGTTTTTACCTTCTATTGGCTCTATGGTGAAGCTAGCTTCGGGTTTTTTACCCAAGGACAGATCTTCTGAGTCTGGTGTACATGCTACCATTGTCACAGAAGTGAACAACGCCATGGTACCCCAGTTACTTATGTTCTTTATTATGTTTTTCATCTTATAGCTTATTTAGATCAAAATAATAATTGATTATTTAGTCCCTCCGTATTCTAAGTTCTGCTCTATGGCCGTGTCTTGTGTTTCGAAGAGTGGGATTGGTAGGATTTCGTGTTTGCCTGCGACGAAACCTCTACTGGCCAATACTGTAGCAGCATCTCCCCATCTAACGAGATCAAACCATCTGTGTCCTTCGCCTGCAAGTTCTAGTCTTCTTTCTGCCTTGATGGTTTCGAAAGTAGCCGGCGTAGAAGCGAGACCTACTCTAGCGCGTACTGCATCTAGTAGTGCTTGTGCTCTGGCGGTATTGGAGCCATCTCTAACGAGTGCCTCTGCTTCCAATAGATAGGTGTCAGCTAGACGTATGTCATATAGGTTTTGCTCAAAGTTGCCTTCCATATTCCCACCTGTTGCTACGTTTTCTTGTCTCGAAGTGAATTTTTCGATAAAGAACCCTGTGTTTTGGTATCCTTTTTCGTAGGTAACTAGACCATTATCCTCCATGGTTTGTAGATCTGCGATAGTCTCACTATAGCGTGGATCACCTGTCATGGCTGCTTCGAGGCTAGGTGTTACTGGATTGAAACTCCACCCTGATACATAATCAGGAGCAGATGCATCTATGGCAGTGTACCCTCGTGGGTTGATCATGATGTTTAGCCAGTTGCCTTCAGCACATGCGATACATCCCCAGTCTCCCCATTGTCCTTCACTCGTGTGGTTTACAGAAAAGATTGATTCACTGTGATGTTTGTTGCTGAATATCCATAGGTCTCCAAAGTTGGGGAGAAGGCTATAGCCAAACTGACTTGTTCCACCTGGTGTGCCGTTTACTTCTGCAAATTGCTCTGCAGCTTTAGCGAAATCTTCTTGCCATAGGTATACCTTGCCTAATAGTGCTCTCGCTGCGCCTTCGGTAGCTCTACCACCTTCAGTTGCGACGGGTACAGTTGCAGGTAGGTCAGGTATTGCTGCGATTAGGTCTTCTATGACCTGAGTATATACTTCAGATGGGTCTACTTGTGGGATGTTTTTGAAGTCTCCTAGATCTGATGAAATGATCAATGGGATGTTTTCAAAAAATCTAACAAGATCAAAGTAGAAGTATGCTCTTAGGAACTTTGCTTCTGCTACGTATCTAGCTCTCAAATTATCATCCATATCTACATCTGGAAGATGCCCCAAAATAGAGTTGGCCCTGAAGATTCCTGAGTAACCTCTGTTCCAGAGGTCTCCTTGTGGACCAGTAGCAGGGTCTAGTGTATAGTTAGACCATACTTGTATTCCCGTGACATCATTGGCACTCCCACCACCAGCATAGTGGTCATCAGATGCAGAGTTAGTTGCGATAAATTTGTTGATCAGCCCATTGGACATGCCACCTACTTGGTCGTACACTGCGACTAGTCCTGCTAGTGCTTCTTCTGCGTTTCGGTAGTAGTTGTCTTCCAGCTCTGTTCCGCGAGGTTCGACCTCTATGAAACTGTCGCTACATGAGCTTACTATTAGTAGGCTCACTAGCATTAGGGTATATTTTATATGTATGAATTTCATTTTGCTTAATTTTTGAGTTTACTAAAAGTTCAAATTGATACCAGCCATAAATGATCTTGCTTGTGGATAGATACCTCTATCAATACTCATGGTACCGCCGCCTATTTCAGGGTCATATCCTGTGTAGTTTGTGAATGTGAATAGGTTTTCGGCTGTGATGTAGAATCTCAATCTATCTATACTGACTTTGTCCAAAATCGAACTCGGTAGTGAATATCCGATTTGTATAGTTTTGAGTCTAAAGTATGAACCGTCTTCTAGATAAAAGTCAGATGGATTGGTGAAATTTTTGTTCGGGTCACCATTTACTAGTCTAGGATAGTCGTTTGTAGACCCTGGCCCAGTCCATCTATTTAGTGCGCTAGATTCGAAGTTTGCATTCGCAACATCTAGTCTTCTGAGGCCTTGGAAAATTTCGTTTCCTGCAACGCCTTGAGTGAAAATAGAGAAGTCGAAATTTTTGTATTTCCCTCCGATAGTTAATCCGTAAGTCCAGTCTGGAGTAGGGTTACCTATAAAGTCACGATCTTCTTCTGTGATTTGACCATCGTCGTTGTTGTCTTTCCAGATGAAATCACCAGGCTTAGCGTCTGGTTGTATCACTGTGCCATCAGAACTCGTATGGTTTTGTACATCTTCAGCAGTTTGGAATATCCCTTGTTGTTTAAATCCATAAAATGAATTGAGGGCATGGCCTACTGCTGTACGTGTGATCGGGTAGGCACTTGCTTGGAATGTGCTCCCCCCTTCGAGATATTCTCTACCTGCGCCGAGACTTACTACTTCGTTTTGGAGATAAGAAACATTACCGTTGAAGTTTAACTGCAACTCACCAAGGTTCATACTGTATCCAAGTTCTACTTCAACACCTGTATTTTTCATGTCAGCCAAATTAGCTGCAGGGTTTTCGATAGCACCAACGTATCCAGGGATTGGATTACCCATCAGGATGCCATTGGTTTGTTTATTGTACCATTCTACAGTCAAATTGAGGTTTGAAATGATAGTCGCTTCGAATCCAATATTTAATTGGCTTGTCTCTTCCCATTTCAAATCTGGGTTGGCAGGTTTGTTTGGACTGACACCGTTTACATATGTACCACTGGTACCGAATGCGTAGTTTCTACCACCACCTACTGTCGATAGATAGGAGAAGTCTCCAATATTGTCATTACCTACAATACCGTATCCTGCTCTGAGTTTGAAGAAGTTGACCACATCATTTGATGGCCAGAATGACTCTCTAGAGAGTACCCATCCTGCTGATACGGATGGAAAGAAACCGTATTTGTTGTTTTCACCGAATCTAGATGATCCATCTCGTCTGACGACACCTGTCAGTAGGTATTTCTCTCCATAGTTGTAATTTACTCTGGCGAATAGTGAGCTAACTGTGTGTAGTTGACCTTCTGAACCACCACCAGTGATTTGGTCATTAGGTACACTGAAGTTCATAGAGGCATCATCAAAATTGGTAGCAGGGATGTCTCGATATGTTACGTTGACGTTTCTGGTGAAATTCTCTTGGTAGGCTCCTTGTCCCAATAGAACATTGAAAGTGTGCTCTCCGACAGTTCTTCCATATGAGATGGTGTTCTCTAGGTTGTAGTCGATACGTCTATTCATTGAACGGCTCATGGAGTTGGTGACGTTCTTTACCGAAGAGTTTAGGTAGAATACAGGAGTGAAATTTTCATCTCCCCAGAATGCGATTTTAGCTCCTACATTAGATTTGATTTTCAATCCTTTGATGAGTTCAACTTCTGCAAATACATTTCCGACGACATTGTCACTCCAGCTGAAGTTGCCAAGTCTTGTCTGGGTATATGCTAGTGGGTTGGTGAGCTCTTGACCAACAATGGTAGAGATACCGTATGGATTGCCATTGGCATCAGTGAGTACGCCTTCGTTGTTGTATGGAGCTTGACTGGCCACAGTAGGGTCTGTTTCTACTGCTGGAGTAATAGGGTCCAAGTTGATTGCTGAACTGAGCGGTCCACCGAATTCACTGTTGGTGTTACCTAATCCTATTGATTTGTCTTTAGCATAGCTAAGATTCTGTCCTATTGTTATTCTGTCTTTTATTTTGTGCTGTGAATTGACACGGACGTTGAATCTTTCATAGTTGGAGATATCCGAGACGACAATCCCTTCTTGATCCCAATATCCCAATGAGACATAATAGGTAGAAGCTGCATTACCACCACTGATACTTAGTTCGTGGTTTTGTCTTCTCGCATCGTCGTTGAAGATTTGATCTTGCCAATCTGTGCCTTCTCCGAGTGATTGTGGGTCACTGTATGGGATCGGTTGGCCTGCAGCGATAGCAGATTCGTTCATCAAAGTAGCATACTCTGTGGCGTTGGTCAAGCTAAGTCTGCGTGCTGGTGCAGAGGTTCCATAGAAGCCATTGTAGCTCACTTTGGTTCTACCTTCTTGTCCTTTTTTGGTTGTTACCAAAATAACACCTGATGCACCTCTTGTACCGTAGATTGCTTGAGATGCAGCATCTTTCAATACTTCGATAGAGGCAATGTCTGATTGGTTTAAGTACCCAATCCCTCCATTGTCAATGACCACACCATCAACTACCCAAAGCGGATTGTTGGCGTCATCATTGGTAGACGTGAAACCTCTAATACGAATAGTCGATGAGGCTCCAGGCTGACCAGAAGTAGAAGCTACAGTTATCCCTGAGGTTCTACCCTGAAGGGCTTGTTCTACTCGACTGATAGGCTGTGATTCTAGATCTTTGGCTTTGACACTAGAGATCGCACCTGTGACGACACTTTTCTTTTGTGCACCGTATCCTACCACGACCACTTCTTCTAGAGACTGAATGTCTGCTTGTAAAGAGACGTCTACTGTAGATCGGCTGCCTACAGCTACTTCTTGTGTGATGTAACCAATAAATGAAAAGCTTAATACTGCGTTTTGATCTGATACTGTGATACTATAGTTACCATCGAGATCAGTAACGGTTCCTTTGGTTGTTCCTTTGATCAAAATCGATACCCCTGGTAGTGTTTCGCCAGTTTCATCTTTCACTTGACCTTTCACCGTTGTGTCCTGTGCTTGAGCAAAGCTCCAGAGCAACGACAGGCTCAAAATCATCAGAGGTCGTACAGACCTCTTCCATAATTGTAGAGTTTGTAGTTTCATACTTTAGTCTTTAATAATTCAATTGATTCATGTGCTATTGCAGCACATTTACTTTCATATAGTATCAAAAGTATTTTTTCAATTAATCATATTTTAATTTTGATCTACGCTTAAAATACATCGCTATTTTTTACACCCACGTTTTTACTACTTCAGCTGTTTTAATTAGTTGTTTTACAGTTATATATGTGTTTTTTTATCAGCAGGTGTTGTGGGTTTTTTCGCTAGTTTATAGATGTTTTTTTAGACGTAAAAAACACGTGTAATGCTGTTTTTGAAGTAGTGATTTAGTACTGATTGGGTTCGGATTTTATGGATGTATGCTTTTGTTTCGATTTCTTATTTAGAGCAAGGAATTTGTGTTGTGTATGAGAGTAGAATTATTGAGGTGGCAATGATTTTGGAAAGGGGGAGCGTGTCTATTTTAGTGGTAAGGCTAGTTCAAAAAAAGAGGCTTAAACATATCAATGTTTAAGCCTCTTTTAGAGATTTAACAGGAGTGAAGGTTAGTCACATAAGGTGGTGGCTCCTGTGTTTGGTTTGTCAGTTTTGATAATGATGTGTTTTTGGCTTTTTTGATTCGATAGGACTTGGTTCAAAAAATCGAGAGATAGATCAAAGTCACGTTTGAATAACTCAGCACTGAGTTCGTGTCCTCCTCCGCAGTAGGTGTAGAGTTGACTGGTAGCGCCTAGTGAGTTGATGTGTTCGTAGATCGAGTGAGATCCGAAAAACATAAGCCAACCTGTAGCGTCGGTTGGACAATAGTGATGTGCTGCCGTCCCATAGGGTACAGTTCTGTCATTGCTACCATGAAACAACATCATTGGGATTAGGTTGTCTTTTTGGATCATGTTGAGATCCATAATAGCACCTGCTCCAGATATTAGACCTTTATATTTAAACCCTTTGGGTAATGGATCACCAGACCACCCCATAACTGATCTGTTCCAGTATTGGGCATGGAGAACAGTCTCAGCACCAGCACTGCTACCGGTGACGAATATTTTTTGAGTATCGATAGCCAATTGATCTGCATGATCTATGAGATAGGCTGTTGCAGACCACAGATCGTTGGCGGCATATTGCATGGCTTTGACTTTTTCTGAGGTCACTCCACCACAACTGAAATTCTTTCCACGCATGTATAAAGTGTAAGAAATGGTAGCTGCTGCATATCCATTCTGGGCAAGGTATCGGCAATAGGATAGTCCTCCTGTTCTATTGCCTCCTGAAAAACCACCACCATGTACGAATAGCACCAAGGGGTGTTTTGAGATATTGGATGTTTCGGGTAGGAAAAGATCCATCTCTAATTGGATGGAGTCGTTTTGGTAATAGGTGAGCGTTTGATGCTCCTGGGCAAAAACTGTGATGACCAGATAGGTCATCACAGTAGATAATATTATTTTTCTCATCTGGCCAAGATATCAGGAGTGTTAATTGATACCTAGTTTTTAATGAATTTTTCTCTTCTGATTTCTTTTCCAGACTTGATTTCTAGTATGTAGTGTCCAGATTTTAGTGTGCTGATATCGAATGCTTCGAACTCTTCTACTTTCATTTTTTTCTGTTCTAGCACTACGCTACCATTTATGTTTACGATTTTGAGGGAAGCGATTTTGTCAAAACCGTTCCATCTAATGTGCAAGGTGTCTTGGCTAGGGTTGGGGTAGATCAAGACTGGGTTCTGATCTAGGTTAGCTTCTGTAGATAGTACGTATGCTGAGAAATTGAACCAGTTCATGTTGAATTCTGGTTGGATGACTTTGATACGTAGTGTGCCACGACCTTCATTTAGTGTCATTTTGAGACTGATGGTTTGCCATGTCTGCCAGTCACCTGTGACAGGTACGTCGATGGTTTCACTGTTTAGTACTTGACCTGAATCGTCGAGCTGCTCGAAAGCCAACTTGCCTGCACTGCCTCCACTGGCTATTCGTGCTTCTACTCTGTAGGTGTCTGTAGCAGATACTGCGATGTGGTAGTCTAGATAGTCACCTGTGTTGGTGTAGCCTAGGTTCTCGCCACCGCCTGTATCGGTGGTCGTCTCATGTTCTAGTCCATTGTTGTAGTAGTAGTCTTCGGCTTCTATTTTGGCAGGGAGTAGAATATGTAGGGGCAGGTTGTTGGTGATGTGGAGCGCTTCGAATGTTGACAGGCTCGTTCCATCTGTAGCTAGTATGTCATCTCCAGTATAGTCTAGGCTAAGGGTGGTAGCATCGTTGAAGTTGCCATTTACTTCTAACACGAGTTGACGGTTATTGTCTGAGTCTATCATGACTGCTGTAGGCGTAATCGCTGTTTCTCCTGCCTGTAGAGTAAAGGCAGACGCATCGCTGATTGTAGATGCGTCTACCGTTTTGTTTACCGATAGGTATATAAGGTCTCCGGTCTCAGAGGTGTAGCCAGATTTAGCTTGGCATAAGACGTCACTTAACTTTTTTTTTAAAGTGAATTCAAGGTAGCTCAAATTGAAGCCTCCTTTTTCTATCATCAATTTTAGTTTTTGTGTCCCTTCATAGAGTACGACATCATCTGTGCTATAGACGTCCCATACGGTATATCCACCAGAATTGGGTAGTGATACCGTGCCTGTTTGGTTGCTGTCATCGATGTGAATACTGAATGCACTGTTGTCAGATCCAGAGGCGTAACGAAGGTCGATTTGGTAAACACCACTAGAGTCTACATCTAATGTATACACTAGCCACTCGCCATCTTCTGTCCAACCGATGTTGTATCCGTTAGACTCGCTGTCTTGGCTCTCCTGTATGTCTACTCCGTCGTTTCGATAGGTATAGCCTTGGTTCCATGTTAGACCTCCCGCATTGCCTGTTTCGTTCGTGTACTCTGCATCGTGGTAGGCAAATCCTTCTCGGCCTAGATCATAGTCTACGGCATAGATTCTTGTCGCTGCAGTTTTTGATAAGGTGTTGTCCTTGAATGGTATCGTTTCGTCACTATGAGGTTGGCGAATCATGGCATCTACTACATCAGGGTGGTAGACATTGTTTTCTATTTTGAGCCCTTCGGCTAGCTCCATGAGTGATGCGTAGGCATCTTCTTCTGACGGTTTGCCTGCACTGCCAGACCAATAGTTGAGGATGTCTTGGTAGCCTTGTTTTACTTCTACTTGTAGTGGGTTATTGCCTCCCATTTTCTTGAGAGGCCACCATGACCAGCCCATGTTGTTGGTTTCGAATAGATCTATGGCATCAGTAAACCATGCATTAGAATTTTCGCCAGTTTCGCCAAGCCAGATTGGAGCATTGCGGTTGTTTCGCATGTTGAGCATGCCTTGGATGGAGCCTTGATCATTGCCATTCCAGTATTTGTGAAAACTGATCGCAAGGTTGTTGTCCCATAGTGTGGGGAGACCAGTGTAGTTATTTCCCCAGCAGTTGCCTTCTATGATGATCATGTGGTTTTGATCCACCTCTCTGATGGCCTCTGTGACTCTTTTTTGTATATTCCAAAGGGCGGTATTTTTGCTCTCCGCACAGCCGTTTAGGTCTGATTCATGGTTTTCAAATCCCCAGTTGGGTTCGTTGATGATGTCATAAGCTCCTATGCTCGGTTCATCGGCATAGCGTTCTGCTAGTTTTTTCCACAGGGCTACCATCTTGTCTTGGTTGGCTGTACTTTCCCATAGGGAGGGTTTGCTAGGGTCGTAATCACTGATGTCAGCGTTTTCGCCTTGTCCACCAGGAGCCGCGTGTAGATCTAAGATCAAGTACATGTCGTTGGCTTTGACCCAAGAAACTAGGTCATCGACCATGTCAAACCCTTTTTCGTTCCAGGTGATTTGTCCTGCCACAGGTTCTTCTTCGATCGGTGGAGTAAAAAGTTTGTAATGCATAGGCAATCTTACAGAGTTGTAGCCCCATGATGCCATGGAGTCAATATCTCTTTTGGTACAGTGGTTTTGAAGCCATGCATCGTAGAATACCTCTTTTTTATCTTCACCAACTAGATCAGTGATTTTGGCTTCTATCTCGTGCTGCGCACCACTAGTTCGTAGCATGTACCCTTCTTGGAGCATCCACCCGCCTAGCCCTATACCTCTGAGTATGATTTCTTGGTCATTCTCATCTACGATCCGTTTGCCATCTGCTTTTAGGTATTGTGCAGTACTGCTTGTATAGCAAAATGCCAATAGTAAGATGAGGAGGGTAAATCGAAAGGAATGGGTGTTTTGAATTTGCACATTAGGGTGGGTGCATGACGTATTGCCTTGCGAGTAGAAGTCTTTCATAATTCGGATATTTTCTAATTACTTTGTAATAATTATGTTGCCAAAACGATTAAATCACTTGACAGATTCAAATGTATGTTGCGATATGAATTACATTGGCAATGTCAACCACATAAAAAATACATCATACCGTCGGATGCACTACTTTATTAGTACTTCATTTACAGTTATGATTCAGTTAATCAGTAGTTTAGGTTAAAATTGGTTTGAATGATTATTAGGGCGATAGGTTGTTTTTTGTTATTCGTTTTGCATGTTATTCCGTTGCATGCAGACACACAGTGGGCCGATCGTGAGGATACTGCTGCTAAAAAATGGCTCATCAAAGGGAAGTCTCGGGTGATACATTATGGCAAAACTGATTTTTCTTCAGATTCGCAGTTTTGGTGTATGGCGGAGGATGCTGATGGTGTGCTTTATTTTGGTAACAATGACGGTATGGTGATCTATGATGGCGAAGACTGGACACTGGTTAAACTGCCCAATGGTTCGACAGTGCGTGGCTTATATTATGCCTCAGATGGTTATGTCTATGTCGGTGGGTACAACGAGATCGGTAGGATCGATCAGGATCGATATGGTCGATATCAGTACGAATCGCTAACTCATGTACTCAGAAAAGAAGATCAGAGTTTTGATGATATATGGCAGATTGCTGAGAACAATGACTTTATCGTTTTTAGGAGTTTCAAACGGATCATAGCAATCAAGGAAAAGCAAGCGGTAACCTTGCCCGCCGAGGGTCGTTTCGAGCAGATCAGTGTGGTCAACGATAGACTGTACGCTGTAGATGCATGGGGAATCAAACGAGTGTCTCTGAAGTCCATGGAGATGGAAAATCTGGTAGAGGCTAATCAGTTTAAAGCAGAGGAGATTAGTGGTTTGTTACCAGGATGGCAGGCTAATCAATTGATAGCCTATACGAGAGAGGGTAATTCTTACCTGATCGATATTCAAGAAGGTACTGCTGTACATCATAAGAGCTATTTTGAGAATGGGTCTAGTGATCAAGTTTTCTGTGCAATCAAGTCTACCGAGGGACAGTACTATATTGGGACGATTAATAGTATGGTAAAGTCCTATGATTATCATGTGGATGATTCGAAAATGATTTCTTTTGACAATCTACAGGATCAGACGGTTTTAGACTTGTTTCAAACCAGAGATGGTAATATCTGGGCATTACTCAACTCAGGAATAGATTGTATAGAGATTTCGTCATCCATCTCCAAGATATTTGATGATGCAGCGGTCTATGATGCCACTATGTACAAAGAGAAATTCTATATCGCCACCAATCAAGGGGTTTACTCTGCTGCACTCACCAAAGATGATCAGACGCTGATACATCGAGATTTTAAGCTCGAGGATGATATGGAAGCACAGGCTTGGTCGCTGCATGTCTATGAAGATCAGTTGCTGATTAGTCATGATCGGGGAGTCTTGGTCTCTGATGGTCAGTCGCTCTACCATGTCGAAGGGACCAAGGGCATATGGCGTGTTATTCCTGTGAATGGCAAAGAAAACCTGTATCTAGCATGCGCCTATGATGGCTTGTATGTCATGGAGTATACTGCTACAGGGTACTTCGTATTTAGGAATAAAGTAGAAGGGTTTGAAATCTCGGGTAGAGATATTCTTCCAACGAATGCACCTAATACCTATTGGGTGTGTCATGGTTATCAGGGTGTTTACAAGATTAAAATAGATGATGGCTATCAGCGAACAGTCTCTTTAGAAAAATACACAGATCAAAATGGTCTACCGTCGGTTTACAACAACAATGTTCATATTTGGGGGGAGGACACGGTTTTTACTACAGTAGAAGGCGTGTTTGTTTACAATGACAAGCAAAACAAGTTTGTGTCTCACGAATTCTTAACCAAAACTTTGACCAAAGAGCGATTGATTCGGAAGGTCTTCAAGGAGGGGGACAAGACGTGGTTTGTCCAGGATGATCAAATGGGATATTTCATGAACGATGAAAAATCACCGACCCTGCACATGGATCTTTTCTTGTCCCTAAAGGGGAGTTATATGAAGAGCATGGAGTATATCATGCCTCTTGAACAAAATCAGGTTCTGGTCGGGACGAATGACGGTATGTTCTCTTTTGATCTAGGGGGCGTGAGTACTCCTATTGTGGGAGCTACACACTTCACCCAGATCATATACAAGGACGATACGGATAGTTTGGTGTATTGCCCTTTGCCGAATGGTGCGGATGATATCCTGCATTTACCCAATAGTACGAGTACACTATTGATCTCCTATGCCACGTCTCAGTTCAGTGCGCAAAAGGATGTGCAATACCGGTATCGGTTAGAGCAGATGGATAAAAACTGGTCAGAATGGACTACTGGATCGACTAAAGAGTATAGCTATCTGAAATCAGGGAAGTACAAATTTAGAGTTCAATCTCGCACCCCGCTCGGGGAAAAGGCAAAAGAGGCACAGTTTGTTTTTGAGATATTGCCGCTGTGGTATCAGACGACCTGGGCACGGCTTATATTCGTGGTTTTGGCGTTGATTGCGGCGGTACTGGTGCGTGGGGTAGTGAGACGAAAACTGCAAAGAACCCGACATGAAGCCAAAAAAATGAAAGCGGCGCTCGAACTGGAGATAGCGAATATCAAGTTGGAGAAGGAAATGGTACTCGTAGAGAATGATAAAAAGCTACTCGAAGAGGATTTGATCTACAAGAGTAAGGAACTCGCGAATTATACAATTTTACTGCTCAAAAAACGGGAACTTCTCACCGAGATGGCAGAGGAACTCAAAGAACTCCGGGGTAAGATCAAAATTGCGAGTAACAAAGAAATCATTCGTTCCCTCACCCGAAAGATCAACCTCAATCTCCAAGATGAAGAGCATCTCAACGTATTCGACACCAATTTTGAGCGCGTGCATCAGGATTTTTTCAAAGAGCTTAAAAACAACTACCCTAACTTGTCGCAAAAGGAGATACGCCTATGCGGTTTTGTGCGGATGAACCTGACTAACAAGGAAATTGCTGCTATTCTCAATATATCCGTGCGTGGCGTGGAGACCGCTCGGTATCGCCTCAGAAAAAACCTGAGTTTGGAGAAGGAAATCAACATGGTAGAGTTCTTAGAGAAACTATCTACCTCCGAGAGTAGTGAGCTGGAGAGCGCAGAAGAGGAGTACTTCAAGGATTGAGAAATGACCTAGCCGATAGATGAAACAAATCAAAGTACCTTTCTGGAATTCGCTCGTTAGCAGGGTAGGGTTAGTCTTTATGGGCTTGACTATTTTGGCGATTTTCGTGTCGGGTTACTTTCTCTATCAAGAAGCCTCCAAAGTAATCGTGTCACATAATCAGGAGCGAATTCAGCACACTTCTACTCTGGCCAAGGAAAATTTTTATGACCTGTTAAGGGTTGTTTCAAATGATATAGCAGTCATGACAGAGAACCCCTTAGTCAGTAGCTATATTGAAGTACCTAGTCAAACGAATTTAGAGAATATCCAGCAGCTCTTTCACGTGCTACTGACCAACAAATCGAATTACTTTCAGGTCAGATTACTCGATGTGGAAAATGATGGCAAAGAAATTATACGTTATGATAAATCTGGTAAACTGGCTCAGCAGATAGCAGATAGTTTGCTACAGTACAAGGGACGAACGAGTTATTATCAAGGAGCCATGAGTACAGGTAGGGGGCAGTATTACTTCTCAGAGATCAATCTCAATGAAGAGTTTGGAGTAGTTAGCGTGCCACATACGCCGACACTTAGAGCTGTGGGAAAAATATATAACGATATGGGAGAGCTACAGGCTTTGCTCGTGATCAATGTAGACCTGACCAGCTACTATCATAAACTCGAAGGACTGATGGCTACAGGGACTCAGCTGCTCATTACGAACCGACAGGACGAATACCTTTTTGCACCAGAGAAGGGCAAGTGTTTTGGCGAGCAATTAGGGACTGGACATTCGCTTCGAAATGATTTTAATCTCAATACTTGGCATTTGATTGCTGCGGCACCTGATTTTTCTTTCATGAGAGATAAAGAGGGTGTGAGTTATCTATACAATGTGGAAAAATTGGCCTATGCCAGAGGTCAGGAAATTTATTTGATTACACTCATGGAGCGTGCAGATCTTTTTGCTAGTGCACATTTGGTACGGACGCATTCGCTCCAGATTTTGTGTGGTATATGTGTGGTGTTATTGTTGTTCTTTGTCTTGTTGATGCGATTGCTGACTCGCCGAATAGGAGAGGTGACTGCTGCCATCACTGGTTATGAGCGAGTGGGGGTGTCCAGATCGACTCGTATACTTTTACCCGAAACGAGGAAGGATGAAATAGGTGTACTGGCCCGTTCTTTTGGTCAGATGAGAGAAAGAATAGATCGACAAGTTCAGGAACTGAAAATGGCTTTGGAAAGCGAAAAGCAAGCGATCACTGCGCGAGATGAGTTTTTGCAAAACATGAGTCATGAGCTCCGGACTCCTCTCAATGCGATTTTGGGTCTGTCCCAATTACTGAAAAAGAACAACCCTCGTCCCGAGCAAGAACCGATTGTGGATTCACTTAGACGGAGTGCTTCTAATCTGTCAGACCTGATGTATGATGTTTTGGATCACCAAAAACTCATGGAGGGTAAGGTGTCTGTCAAAATGAGTTCACAGAATATTGCTGAGATACTGGATGATATCTATGCTAGTTATCAATATGATGCACTCAATAAAAAGCTTGCTTTTGAACTGATGGTTGACGAATCACTGCATGGGCAATATTATATGACTGATTCACTGCGGATCAAGCAGATCGTGACCAATCTGGTGGTCAATGCAATTAAATACACCGAAGAGGGATCTGTTCGTTTGGTAGCAGAATATACGGATGGGGTACTTAAGGTCGCTGTTTCGGATAGTGGGGTAGGTATACAGTTAGAGAATTTGAAGCGTATTCAGGATAGGTTTTACCGAGAGGATGGGGTAGGAACGCAACGTAGCGAGGGCTTTGGTTTGGGACTGTCCATCGTCAAGCATCTGCTGGATTTGTTTGGAGGGGAATTGCGGGTACGGTCTGAATTAGGAGAAGGTTCTACTTTCGAGGTGCTAATCCCTATGTCACAGGTAGAGAGTGACAGTTCAGTTTCATCTGAAGATCTCGTTGTGTCTATGCTACCACAGTTGGATGGAGTTTATACGGTACTGCATCTAGAAGATGATGAGTCAGCCTTGCTACTGGTCAAATCTGCACTAGATAGGCCAGACCTATCAGTAGTACAGGTCACTAGTATAGCGAGTGCACTGGAGGAAATGAAAGCATCTCATCCGGCCTTGGTACTTAGTGATATGATGCTGGGTAGTCATGCTTTGGATGATGATATAGCCCAGCTGAGGCAGCAGTACCCTGACACGCCTGTGGTCTTGTTGTCAGCTTTTGAAATGGAGCGAATGATGTGTTTGAGTCCGTGGGCAATACAGAAACCCATCGATCTTGACCAGCTACTAGATATGGTGTATACCCGCTTAGGTGAGACAATATACGGCCTGCCAGAGTTGGCTTCTAGTTATGCTCAGTATGATAATGAGCCAGTGTTGATCGATCGTTTTTTGACGCTACTCATTCAAGAGTTTGAAACCTACATCCTGCGAATCACGGAAGCTTACCGTACCCAGAATCAAAAAGGGTGGGAAGCCATACATCATAAGCTCGTGACGCATATCAAAAAACAGAACCTTAGCGGGTTATCAGGGGCGATGTTGATGTCAGTAGTGGAGATGTCAGACGAGAGACTTGCATTGGTGGTCAATCACCTACGCTATTATCTGTGCTGTTACCGTGTCGAGTTGCTGACTAACTCAGTAAACTGATTTTATTCATGAGATCCTTTTCGTAACTGCTACTGATGGCGATTTCTTCACCTCCGACATGGATGTCGTTGTGAGCGATGGAGTCGATATGCTTGATGTTGACAATGCATGATCGGTGTACCCGCTGAAAGAAATTAGGGAGTTTTTGCTCCATCTCTTTTAGGGTCATGAGTGTCATGATTTTTTTATGTCCTAAATGGAGTTCTGCATAGTTGCCAGCAGATTTGATATAACGAACCTCTGTCATATCTACTTTGATGAGTTTATTGCCGTCTTTGATGAATAGTTGCGAATCTGATGTTGCGGGTGTTTGGTACTTTTTGACTTTTTGGATAGCCTTGAAAAAGCGGGTAAACTCGATGGGTTTGACTAGGTAATCTACAACCTGATCATAGTCATAGGACTCGGAGGCAAAATCTTTGTTGGAGGTGATCATTACTACAGCTGTGGCGGGGTTGATCAGTTGGAGGATTTCTTTGCCCGTCATATCAGGCAGATCATAGTCGAGCAAAACTAGATCAAAACTGTTTTGTGAAATTAGATTGACGGACTCAAAACCGCTGTTGGTCGTGGTGATATGCGTAATGTCATCCGTTTTGGAACAGAAATGCTGCAACAAGTCACAGATCAACGGATCATCATCTACTATTAAACAACGCATACTACCTTGGTCAATTAAATAAGTGGGTTCATCCAGCAAACCCTTTGTTTCATCCTTTCCTGATTTTATCAGAAGATAAAGAAAGTATAATTGGATAAGAAAATTAAAACTATGTCGGTAAAAGAACTATCTAACCAAATTGATTTGAGACTATCGGACTTGTCCGAGCGCTATGGTATGATGCTGCTGGAGTCGTCGATAGGGTTGGTGTATGTATGGTTCGGTGCATTGAAATTTCCTTCAGGTTTGAGCCCTGCAGAGGGACTCGCTGCTGATACCATGGATATATTGACCTTTCATCTATTGGATAAACAAGGATTGCTCTGGGGCTTGGCGAGTATCGAAGTGCTCATGGGGCTACTGCTTCTGTGCCGTATCCAGTCCAAGTGGGTAGTATTGGCACTTCTTCTTCATATGTTGGGAACATTGTCTCCGGTGGTTTTATTTCCTGAAGTGGTTTTTGATCGTCCTCCTTTCGGTTTTAGTATCGTCGGTCAGTATATCACGAAGAATGTCATCATTATCGCTGCTGCGCTCGTGATATACGCAAAGAAAGTAAATAGATAATCGTCATATTAATAGTGCTAGTAGTGTTTTTTCAGGTGTCAGTGTAGTTTGCTGCTGACACCTGAGAGGCTATTAAGCCAAATTTTTTTACATTCTTAAAACCATTGACGTTCTTCATATTTGTCTCTTGTCTTTCAGTCTTTAGTGTAAAGCATCATGCTTTTAGGAGGAATGCCTATATCGATAAATCGGCAATTAACCGATTGATAGCAGTTTAATAGCTGTTAGTTTTGCAGGGTAGCAGTCGACCTGAACTAGTGAAGTTGAAAAAAAACCATCAAGAGCGCATGATAATAATGACGTTTTCGTTGGGTTATGAGTAGAGAAAAATTAAGGAAAGACTTATGTTGAAAGAAACAATAAGTATTGAGACGAAGGGCACGGAATGGAAAGGTTTGTTTGAAGAACAAACTCAGCTGTATCTAAACGATGTGTTTGAGAAAAGACCTGTTCCTGTAGCTTTGCGGTCTCGTGTGATCTGTGAGTTACGTATCTACCTAGGGTTGTTACTAGGGGCTAAAGTACAGGAACACTATACCGAAGAAGTAGCGTTAAGGGTTATTCAGGAGTATATGCGAGATATCCATGATACTGTGACTTGGCTGGGGATGTCTTACCAGGATGTAGTCCAATTGACAGCTGATAGGCATGATTTCTATTTAGCAGGCTTATTTGATGAACCGAACGGAGAGGCGTTTTTGCGTCATATAGGATTACAATGGTTTCAGTTTCCATTGCAGACCATAGAGGATGATGTGCGTCCTTCTGACTATGACTTTTCCTACTACTATTCAGATATACCTTTGGTATCGCATATCTTGTTTGAGTTGACACCTAAGGTTGTACAGTCGATGGTGGATGGCTTTAAGCCTCAATGACTAACGCAACAGGTCTACTCAGTACTCACAGTAGACCTGTTGCGTTAGTCACTGCCTCATGATTCTATATTGTCCGTTTCGTTGTTGTTTCGATCTTTGAGTAGGAACTTACTGACCTCAGATCGTAAAAGTTTAGCTATTTCACTGAGTTTGTGGGATTTGTCGTTGTAGTTGGTCATCCCAGAGACAAGTTCATTGGCACTTGCTGCGACTTCCTCGGTTCCAGCAGCTGTTTGCTCTGCGATCACGACCACATTTTCTATGGTTTGCACGATCTGGTTGATGTTGTCCGTCTGCTCTTTGGTAGCTTTCAATATTTCCTCCGAATAACTCAAGGTCTCGTTAGAGGCTTGACTGATATCTTGAAAAACGATAGAGACTTCTTTAGAGGCAGTAACACCTTTTTTGACACTCCCGCTCATGATTTCCATCAGGTTTGCCGCTTGGATGGTGTCATTTTGAACATCATCGATTAGCTTTTCGATTTCTTTGGTAGATGATTTAGAACTCTCTGCTAGTTTTCGAATTTCATCAGCTACTACCGCAAAGCCTCTGCCTGCATCTCCAGCTTGTGCTGCTTCTATCGCTGCATTGAGGGCAAGAAGGTTGGTTTGATTGGCGATGTTGGAAATCACCCCTAATACACGATGAATCTCAACGGATCGCTCTTTGAGTACATTCATGGATTGATTGGTCTGACTAGAATAGTCAGAAATTTCAGACATGCTTTCAGACACATTGTCTACCATGATTTTACCCTTCTCACTTCTCTTGTTTCCTTCGTAGGCTACTTTGTTGATGCTTTCTGACTTTTCAGCCATAGCATCTGCTGCTAAACGTATACTTTCTACGATAGTGGATGACTCATCGACCTTGGATACTTGAGTCTGAGCCCCATTACTCATTTGAGAGATGGCAGAGGCGATCTCTTCGGTGTTTCGCGTCATCTCTTCACTAGAACTGAGCATTTCTGATGAGGATAACTCAATCATGTTGGCACTTTGGGTGATCTGATGTAGGAGGTCGTTGAGATTATTTAGGGCTAGGTTAAAATTCTTGGTCAAACTGAGGATTTCTCCTTTGGCATCTTCGTCTAGTCGTTTGGCTAGGTCTCCATCTGCCATGGATTGTGCGATGGCATTGATGGCGTTGATAGGAGAGGCCACTACATCAAACAGGTTGTTGATCGACTCACTGAAATCTCTCCATTGTCCTTCTTTGCTACTTGTGTCAATGCGAGCACTGAAGTTACCCGACTCTACTGCCTCACGAATCACATAGTTCGTATCGTCTATAGAGCTGTTTAGGTTTTCGTTTTGCGCTCTTAGGCCTGCATTTCGATTTTTTACCTCAGCTACTGCCTCGTCTAACTTGGCCTGTAGTTCTGCTTTCTGAAGTTTGGTTTGTTGTTTTTTATATCTCACATAATAGGTCGTCCCTGCGGCAATGGATATGATGACAAGTAGTCTAAACCATAGGGTTTCCCACCATGGAGGAGTGACGGTAATGATGACTGAGGTGCCTTCTTCGTTCCACACCCTGTCGTTATTAGAGGCTTTGACATGAAAGGTGTAGGTGCCTGCAGGTAGGGTAGTGTAAGTCGCAGAGGTTTGGTTGTCTATGTAGTTCCAGTCTTCGTCTATGCCTTCCATAAGGTAGGCGTAGCTGTTTTTTTCAGGGCGGGTGTAGTTGAGTGCGATAAACTCAATAGAGAAGATGTTGTGTGTATAGTCTAGATGAATCTCTTCTGCTTCGGAAATGTTTTTATTCAATATTGCTCCGTCTTCATCCGATGGTACGACTGATTGGTTGAATACTTTGAAGTCTGTGAAGGTAACTTCTGGTATAATCGGGTTTTTCTTAATTTGGTCTGGATAGAAACGGTTGAACCCATCGCTACCTCCAAAAAACATCTCGCCCCATGAAGTCGTGATAGAGGCTCCCATATTAAAGAAGTTGCCCTGAAGACCGTCTCCTTTGTCGTAGGAACTCATTTGAATTTTTGCTTCTTCGCCTTGACCGATGAGCGTAGTTTTTGTTAGGCCATTGCCAGAACTGATCCATAGATTGCCTTCCCTGTCTACTTCCATAGATTTGATGGCATTGCTCGGGAGACCACTTTCTTTATCAAAGATTCTAAAAGAACCACTTTCTGGAATGAAAAGGTTAATGCCTCGATTCTCTGTACCTACCCAAAGTTTTCCTTCTTTAGTGAGTAGGATATTTGAAACCGCATTTTCACTTAAACTATTCGGGTCTTCAGGGTTATTGATATAGCCTGTGGAGGTATAGGAGCTTTGGGAGCGATCCAAAACAAGATAGTGAACACCGTTGCTCGTACCTAACCATAAATTGCCATTAGAATCGGTTTGCATGGCACGGATGTATCTACTAATATTTGTGGCAGTCTCATCCTGAGAAGTAAAGTGTTTAAAAGTACCAGTGGATAGGTTGAAGTAGTCTAATCCAGTACCCCATGTGCCAATCCAAAAGTGGTCTGGGTGCAGATTATCTTTGATTAATGAAAATATATTGTCACCGCTTATTGACTGTGAGTCAATCGGGTTGTTGAGGTAGGTGGTGAATTTCTTTTTTTTTGTATCATAGTAGGTTAAGCCTCCAGCCCATGTACCAATGAGGACATTGTCATAGTCATCTACTATTAGCTTCAGGATGGCATTATTAGGTAGGCTATTCGGATCATTCGGGTCATGTTCGAAATGAGTCAATGTGTTAGTCGAGATATCAAAGTAATCCATGCCATAGCCATCAGCACCTATCCATAAGTTGCCTTTTGAATCTTCTGCAAAGGTGTTGACGGTACTTTTGGTCAATGTGCTTTTGTCATCGATCACTTTAGTAAATGCTTTTTGATAGGGGTCCATTAAATCCAAACCTTTGTCAAAACTACCTATCCACACACGTTCATTGCTGTCTTGTATGATGGACCAAATGGAGTTCGAGTGAATGCTTGATGGATTGGATGGGTCAGGCTTGAGATGGGTAAACTGCTCTGACTGGATATCAAGGATGTCTAGACCACCGTTTTCCATTCCTATCCAGAGGTTGCCCTCTTTGTCACTCATGATATCCAATATTCGAATCAGGTGTAGGGAATTTTCGTCTGGTTTTGGTGTGTAATGCTTGGTGGTAAAGTTGTTTCCTGAATCGGTAAGCTTGTAAAGCCCTTTGGCCCAGCTACCGAGCCAAATGTTACCGTAGATATCTTCGCTTGCACTTTTGATGTTGAGGTTGATTTCGTCATGTATGACTTCCTGGATTTTTCCATCTGTATTCATCATGAATGCATTGGCACCTACAAACCACATCCTGTTTTTTGAATCTTCAAAAATGAATTGAATGTCTTCACCATCTAGGTGACGACCTATTAGTTTGTTGGTTTTGGCATCTAGTACGTCTATACCATTGTTGGCTACCCATACTTGGTCTTTCGAATCACAAAACACGTGTGAAGCATACCAATTAGAAATACTGTAGGGATCGTTAGGGTCAGGAGTGAAGTTAGTGAAGTTGTGATGCGCTCTGTTGTAGCGACTGACACCTCCTCCATGAGCAATCCACAGGTCACCATCACTGGTCTCATCAATGTAGTTGATGTAGGGGTGTTTGAGGCTTAGGCTATCGTTTTTGATGGGTTCAAATAAGTCATACTTGAGACCGTTGTACCGGTTGAGTCCATTTCGTGTTCCGATCCAGATATAGCCCTGATGGTCTTCAAAGATTGCCGTGACGTTGTTGTCGGACAGACCGCCAATGTTTCGGAATTTGTACTCGTTGTGTTGCTGCGCACTCACGGAGAGTACTGCGAGAAGTAAAATAAGTGTCAGCTTTATGCTTAGGCCAAACCATCTTTCATGCATCATTTTTCCCATGTTGTAGTCTATACTGCTTTTAATTTAGACAATAGTTACTAAACAATCTGTTTAGTCTCGATACTATTGACCCATATCGTGTTGGAAATCAATACTACAATGAAATCTAAATTAGTTGGGATAGTGGGTGGAATATTCGATGACTGTTTGGATTATATCTCCAGTCTCAGAATGTTTTCGAAAATAGAGAAGATGCTCGGTACCACCAAGGGTTGGCTCTAGAATATTTTGAGAGGAATAGGAAGTGTACGCTTCATAGTGAGTCCATCGCGTGACTATGCCAAGACAAAGGATCGCATACCAATGGCACTCATCTCGATGGTTTCGTTGAAGAATGTCAACTGATCCTGAGTCTCTCGTAGCGCCAAGGTATAGAGCATGGGGAGGTAATGCTCGTTGGTAGGGATGGACAGTAGCGCTTCCGTGCCAAGATTGGCATAATGGATCAAAGACTGATGGTCTTGGTTTTCGATCATGCTTTTGATGCGCGAGTCAAATGCTAGCGCCCAGTCGTAGGGTTGATCTGAGTTCCATCTGGCTTGACGCAAATTATGAATGCTGTTGCCGCTCCCTACGATCAGGATGCCTTTGTGTCGTAGCGCTTTCAATTCCTCGCCTAGGGCATAGTGAGCGGCTGGCGACATGTGGTGATCCAGACTGAGCTGAAATACAGGTAAGTCTGCCTTTGGAAACATCTTGACGAGCACGGACCAAGTGCCGTGATCGAGACCCCATTCGTGATCTTCCTCCACGGTATGCGTTTTGACTTGCTGAATGAGCAGGTGAGCTGCCTCTGGGGCTCCAGGAGCGGGGTACTGCACCTCGAATAGCTCCTTTGGGAATCCCCCGAAATCATGGATAGTCTGTGGTTTGGGAGCCATGGTCACCAAGGTGCCGCGTGTCTGCCAGTGGGCGGAGATGCAGAGGATGGCTTTGGGCTGTATGCCCTCGGCCATCTTTCGCCAGTTGGCGGTGGTTTCATTCTCTAGGATGGCGTTCATGGGGTTGCCATGCCCGACGAAGAGTACAGGCATTCGCTCCGTACTAGCAAATCCTGAAGCAAGGCTATCGAAGGATTGGAGGTTCATCCTTAGTCCGAGAACAGTCCAGAACTCAAATAGCGATCCCCACGGTCACAGATGATCGAGACGATCGTAGCAGGCTCGGTGAGGGTTTTGGCGAGTGCTACGGCAGAGTGCATCGCACCGCCGCTACTCATGCCAGCGAGTATGCCCGTTTCTTTGGCGAGACGCTTGGTCATGATGACTGCTTGTTCTTTGCTCACGTAGAGGATCTCGTCGACACGTGCATCGTCATAGATCTCTGGGAGAAACTCCGGAGACCATTTGCGGATGCCCGGGATACTGTCGCCTTCCTGTGGCTGTACGCCTATGATCTGAATGTCCTTGTTTTGCTCCTTGAGGTACATGGAGTTGCCCATGATGGTACCTGTCGTGCCCATGCTGGAGACAAAGTGAGTCACTTTTCCTTCGGTGTCTTTCCAGATTTCGGGCCCTGTCGTGTTGTAGTGGGCGTGGTAGTTGTCGTCATTGGCGAACTGGTTGAGCATGACGTATCCTTCTTTCTCCACCATTTCGTCTGCGATGGTACGAGAGAGTTCGATGGTTCCTTCTTCTGGGGTCAGGACTACTTTGGCGCCATAGGCGGTCATCGTATCGATGCGCTCCTGTGTGGAGTTTTCGGGCATCACGAGGGTGATATCCATGTCAAAGGATGCCGCGACCATGGCCAGTGCGATACCGGTATTGCCACTGGTCGCCTCGACGAGTTTGGTCTCACGGGTGATTTCGCCGCGTTTGAGTGCCTCGTTGATCATGAAAAATGCCGGACGATCTTTGACACTCCCTCCCGGGTTGTTGCCCTCTAGTTTGCCGTAGATCTCTACGTGATCGGGGATCTCAGGGAGCAGTACTCTGACGAGGGGCGTGTTGCCGATTAAATCACTGATATTTTGAGCTGACATAAGTTTTGCTTTCTAAATTGGTTTTGAACGAACGGATCACAAACGGGTTGGGTTCTAGACCTGCATTTATACTGAGGCTTTGATCAACTGCGACTCGTGCGCGTAGTACACGCGGCTGTTGGGCTCGACGCTACTCGTCAGCCAGACATTGCCGCCGATGATGCTGTTGGCACCTATGACGGTACGACCGCCGAGGATCGTTGCTCCGGCATAGATGACGACATTGTCACCGATGGTAGGGTGTCGTTTGGTGAGCGCCATCTCTTTGCGTACACTCATGGCACCTAGGGTCACGCCCTGATATACCTTGACATTGCTACCGATGATACAGGTCTCGCCGACCACTACTCCAGTCCCGTGATCGATGCAGAACTTACGTCCGATCTTGGCTTTTGGGTGGATGTCAATCGAGGTACGCACATGGGCGTATTCGGTGAATATCCGTGGCAAGTAGGGGATGTCTAGTCCCAGCATCACGTGCGCAATGCGGTAGATCGCTATCGCGAAAAATCCAGGGTAGGTACGGATCACTTCTTTGCGGTCTATGGCTGCAGGGTCACCGCTGAGGATGGCTTCTGCATCTTCGATACACAGGTCGTAGATGTTTTCCAGCTCGCTGAAGAACAGCTGGCATGAGCTGAGTGCAAAGCTTTTTTCGCAAGCCTCGGTTTTGAGGAGGAGGTCTTCGAAGAGCTGTTGGATGGCTTTGTACTCCGCGTCTATTTCTGTTTCGGTCTTGAAGCGGATGTTGTTGAGCTCGGGAAACAGAAACTGCAGCAATCTGACGATAAACTGGTCTATTTCCTTCTCGCCCGGTAGGGCCTTGGGCACGTTGTGTGCCGCGGATATTTTGTCAAAAAACGATTTGTTCATATTCTCTCTAGGTGTCAAACCTTGCAACGTAAAGGTAAAACTAGTGTTTCGATTGTGAAATAAAATGCTATTGCTTTGAGTTCCTTACTTTTTTTGAGAAAATGACAAGCTACCGTGGTATCTATCACCTCTGTGGTAGCTCATAACCTCCCTCGTTTGTCATTCCGACGTAGGAGGAATCTAATCGAGTCTAGCCTTTACGATCTGTAGGGATCATCAATTCACTCCTGAATTTCTTCATTGAGGAATCGCCATTTAGGATTGGTGGTGGCGATCAAAGCTTCCTTTTTGGCTCTGCGTCATTTCTTGATTTCTTTTTCTCTTTCGATGGCGTGGTTTACATATTGGTGCCGCTCCCAATGAACCAAACGATGACAGTAGTACCTTTTGGCGAAAGACGACTGGTTTTCTCGGTTCTCATAGTGCTGATCTATTCTAATCATCAAATCATTGGTCATTCCTACATATAGAGATGACTTGTTTGGATTGGTGGTGATATAAACGAAATAATTGTGGTTCACCTGTCTAACCTGTCAACTTCTGTAATAATACAATACAGTTGATACCAGTGGACACTCAATCACTTACTTTGCGTTAGGCGCACGGTGATTTTAATGGATCATTTGAATCACGGCATTTTTGCCACTGACTTTCCAGTCGGGTTCTTGGAGGTCGAGTAGTTCCGACTGTGAAGCCGATAGCCCTGTCTGTATATCGGACTTGAGCGTGCGGATGCAGTAGGTCGGATGCGTCAGGTAGCTACACAGTGGAGCGGAAGGCTGTGTGGGAGGGATGACGCGGTCTTCGAAGAATCGGCGATAGTTGGCGTCTCCTTTGGATAGGAGTAATGCGTGGGGGGTGATCAGCCCCTCTGGGAGTTGGGTATAGTGCGTAGGGCTCGTCCATATCGGATGGTGCTGCAGGATGATCTGCTGTCGGTCTATTTTGTTTTGTAGACTCTGGGCAAAAGCTCCTGCTTTGTTTTCGAGTAGGGTATCTAGCAAAGCACCAATGTCTTCGCGTATCACATCGGACACGAAAATAGGGGCGGATTTGAAGTGTAGTTTGACTTCATGCCCGTATCGTTCTACGAGGTGATTGACGAGCAGTAGGTCACTGAACAGCTCCATGCCAGCATTGTCCAATATCACATCGACATGGGTGGCTGCCTCACAGTCGTGGACTAGCGCAGCTCTATCGTCTAGCAGTAGCTTAATATCGAGTTCTGAGCCAGACTTCAACTGACTAAGATCGGACTTGTTGCCGTGTAGGCTGTGCAGTACAAAATCCTGTGTATCCCAGGTCTGGGATGCCAATAGGTTAGGGGCTAATGCTGCTACGTTTTGATTGAGGTCTTGTGCTTTGATCTGTGAAAAAGGATCGATACCCAAGGAGTCATAGTCTACCAAATGCAGGATATAGGCAAACAAATATACCTCTGCATCGAAGAAGGGAAGGGAGAGTAGCAACTGTCCTTCGTACTGCTGATAGAATGTCTCCCAGAGTGGATTGTGCTCGTGAATACGGGTAATGGTTAGCGTCTCTAGAGAGGTTTTGAGTTTTTTGAGCCGTTGAGAGAGGGTGTCCGGATATAGATTGCTGGCGAGCACGTCGTTCAGGATTTTAGGATAACGAACACGAAAGGTCATACCAGCAAAGGTGTGTGGGTCGATGGGGATCTGAGGATAGTCACTTAGCATGACACAAAGATAGATAGTATTGTAAGGAAAAGGTGCTCGTGACTATGCACAAAAAAAGGTCATCACTTCAAATGATATAGAAGTGATGACCTTTTTGATTTAGCGTTTTATGTTACTTCAGAGAAGCAATAAGCGCTTCGTTTCTTTTGACGTATCCAAAATCACCATTGGGAGATGCTTTTGCTAGTTCGAGAGACTGCTTTGCCGTTTTGATGGCACCTTTTTTGTCACCTTTTTTTGCTAGGATTTGAGCCTTTACATGGACATTCCAAAATTGCTTGCTGTTTTCTCCTGTCTCCAAGTATGTGTTGGCCCAAGTCAAGGCTTGATCTAGGTCTTTGCCTGTGCTAAGGTAGTAACGAGCAGCCGTCATCAAGTTAGCTGGATCAACTACTGTGTTTTTAGAGATAGCAGCCATTACTTGCTCGTCGAACGATACTGCTACTGGGATATTCAACGCTGTGTTTTCCCATGACATTTGGATGTTAGCCGTTTGGCTATCAGCTCCTAGATCCGTGATTTGGTAGGTCAAGGTCTTTACTGTTTCAGTAAGTTTTGTAGCAGCTATAGAAGCTTTTACGACGATTTTGTCATCTTCGATTCCACCTACATTCGCACCGATAGATTTGTCTGAATATAGGATTACTTCCCATTCTTTAGCACCAGGCGCTAAAAATAAGATGTACTCACCTGCTGGTACATTGGTGCCTGCTACTTGTACATCACTGCTAAATGTAATGATGGTACCAGAGTTAGCCCCTGCTCTCCATCTTTGACCGTAGGGTAAAAGGTAGTCAGCACCTTCTCCAAATATTTTTCTGCCTTTCATTTGTGGTCTGAAGTAGCTGATTTCGATATCCGTCAAGCCAACTGTGGAGCTAACAGATCCTGCAGGGCTAGGTTGTGGAGTAACGATCTGAGCCATTGTGGTTTGTGCTCCGATAAATAATAATCCAGCGATTGCTAGCGTAATGAGTTTCATTTTTTTCATGGTAAACCTTTATTTGATTGTTTTAAATTACTGATCGAATATACGGGATAATGCCCGACTGGTTCACTAAATATGACAAACAGCGATTTCCTTCTACCCAAATCTTTTTATCTCCGTGATGATGTAGTGCAAATAGCCAAAGAATTACTCGGAAAGACCCTTGTTACGAAGCAAAATGGAGCAGCCAGAAAAGGCAAGATAGTAGAGACGGAGGCCTATCGTGGATATGATGATAAGGCCTGTCATGCGAGCAATGGTAAACGTACGCCACGGACGGAGGTCATGTATAGGGAGGGAGGGTGCGCTTATGTATACCTATGCTATGGAATCCATCACTTGTTCAATGTCGTGACGAATGTAGCAGGAAAGGCGGATGCTGTTTTGATCAGAGCGGTAGAGCCACTGGATGGAGATTGGTCTGATCGACACCCCAAAACTAAGACATCTAATGGTCCGGGAAAATTATCCAAGGCTATGGGGATAACCATGGAGATGAACACTGCGCGACTGACAGGTGAAAACGATATATGGATTGAGGATGCTCCCGATATAGTCGGTACTAGTATAGTAGCATCTACTAGAGTGGGCGTAGACTATGCAGGAGCAGATGCTTTGCTGCCTTGGCGTTTTTATCTCTGTAACAACGATTGGGTAAGCAAAAAATAGGGGTGACCCACCTACGAATTGACCCACCCTTTTTTGTAAATATTTTATCTTAGTTAGTGATTTCGAAAATGGCACGATCTAGGATTTCATCTCTGGTCAGATCAGTCCAGTCTAGGAGTACATATACGTCTGGGGGTACACCTGATTCAAAGTTCTCTTGGTTTATTTCATCTTCCAGTCCAGCATCGAATCTATCCGCTTGATCTACAGTGACTGCTTGTGTGACAGAGAACCTGTAGTTCCATCCGTTAGGGAGTTGGCCGCCGTTAGGCATGCCTAGTCCACCACCAGTACTATCGCCCATGAGCGTGACGTTAGGGATAGCTTTGGTAGATAGCGAAGTGAATGATCCTGCACTGTAGGTGCCACGATCGACGAGGAAAACCACAGGTTTGTTGGTGTATTTAGGTCCTGTGTATGGCTCAGCGACGGCTTCTTCAAAAGCAGAGAAGTCGTCATGGTCTTTGCCATTTCTGATTCTGGATTTGTAAACCACTGTTTCTTCATCTATAAACCGGGCTAGGATTTTGAATACATCACGTACTGCCCCGCCACCGTTCTCTCTAAGGTCGAGAATCAAACCATCTGTGCTTTTGTATCGGTTCATTATATAATTCAAATTGACCGCACTGACAGTGCCTGTAAAAGAACCAAACCGGATGTAACCTATTGATTTTCCAGCAGGTACTTTGTCCGCATTGATAAAGTCGTGCTGGAATGGTCCAGACGAATGGTAGTCACTGCCTATATAATGATCGATGACGATTCGGGACTCGTAGTTGTCCACTTTATGATACCGGACACCAAAAAAAGATACATTAGTGCTAGAAAATAAGTTGGTGTGATCGTCTTTGAGCTCAGACATCATACTGCCCATCACCTGAAACAATGAGTCATCTGATATCTCATCATAAATCATCGCATGATGCCTGTCGTATGAATCATCCCAGTCTATGTTTTTAACCTCAAAGAATGAATACCGCTTGTCCACTTCATTCCAGAGGTAGTCAAACTGTACATAGGGATCCTCTTCGGAGAGTACATCCTCAAAGAATATTTGCTCACAAGCACTCAGCGCTAGTGTGCCGATGAATACCAATAGTGTATGTTTCATTCTTGATTATTTTTTTAGACCGAATAGGAGTGCGATTTTCAGGTTATGGTGGGACGCTTCGAACTGATTTTCTTCCCCACCCGTCGTATATGCGTCCCAGACGTATGAGAATTTCAGTGCATTTTTATTGGCGAGGAAATGTGTGTATTCTAAAGCAGAACTCATTCTAAAACCAGAGAAGGAATTGATTTCGTAATCTGCAAAGAGGAAATTCCCACTATTCAACAAGCTTTCTTGGTTGATGTAAGTATAGCCATTTCTGATATTGTGATTGAGCAAGCCTACATTCAACTGGAATGACAGGTTTTTGTCTCGGGGTTTTAGTTTGTACTTGATGAAGAGGAATTTTCTACTTTTTTCTGTTTGTCTAGAAAGGTCTCTCGTTATTTTGGCAGAGCCCAATAGGTTGAAAAATATCTCATAGCCGTAGGTAGCATTTTGAAGGGTAGGGTTGGCTCTAAGGTTGCCTGTGAAAAGAGCCATTCCTCCTGCTTTGTAGCTCCAATTCTCAGATGAGATGCTTTTGATCTGATAGAGTTTCGAGAAATTGAAGGTCAAAGTTGTGACTGCTGCGACAGCTACTTCATTTTTGACCAACGAAGCGTAAGTGTTGCTATGGTAATAGTCTCCTCCAAACCTTGTCTCACGTACTTTATCCATTCTTTGGTAATGGAGAGAAATGTTTTGGGCGAGCCCACGGTACACGAGAGGTGATGTAGCGAAATCTCTGTATGTAGAGTAATCAAGCCCAAGCCCAATTTCTAAATAGGAGGGTCTAGCCTTGTTGGCGATTTTTCTCGCGCTTTGACCCACAGCGGAGAAGTGGGAAAAGGTTACAGTAATGAGACATACCCATAAGTATATGTGGTTTTTCATAGGTGGAATCACGTGATTTGTTTAAGTGAAAGTGACATCATCACAAGTGTAAATAAACTTAATTTTGTTGGTTTATCCCTTTGTATGTGATTTGATTTAAACCCTCTTAAATATTTGTCACCTGTAAGATATCGATGATATTCTGTTTCAAAACACACTGCTATTCCTGTCCTCATCTACACTTAGGCATTTCACCTATTTTGACAAAGTAGGCATTTTACGCTTATCTGGGAGTGTATCTGGTCGCATCTTTGCATTGTAATCAAAAGAGATACACGAGTCATCATCGAGATGGCATTGAAAATATAGGTTAGGTTTTTGGAATAGGAAGGGGCAGTGAAGTTGGTCGTAGTAGAAGTGCCCCTTATTTTTTAAATCCCTAACAAGGATACAGGATCTAGGCCAGCTATAGTCAGTACTACGGATTGGGTTAGATTTTAGCCGACTCGTATGGGTTGGTTTGTACCAAAGATCATAGGTTGGTTTTTGTTATTGAGGAGTCAGTGAAGGCGGATAAGTGCAGAAGGAGGCTCCTCAGTTTTTAGAATCATCTACTGTCTTAAGACTCTTTTATCAACTATAACCCAAGAGCGAGAGTCAGCAGTGAGAAAACTTAAAGATAGGTTAGGTTGGTTTTGACCAGAGTGATAGGAGGCTTGCCTTTTGTCCTCTGGTCTTTTTTATGCAATGAGGTTCTACGTTTATAGCTGATTTGTTTCTTGAACGAAACAAATTGATTTGAAGGGAAGTCCATATACCATATATGGCTTCCCTTTTTCTTTTTGCGGAAACTGCCGTATTCTATTTCCTTGCCTAGTTTTTTGTGTTAATTTCAATAATTAAAGTCCATAGATCATGCAGACAGCTCGAGAATACAATGATTGCGTACTGATAGGAGTTTCCAAAGCGATCAACGAATTGATCATCAATCAAAACTTCGAAGAAGCACTAGATCGCTCTTTGCAGCATATTGGGCAAGCATTCGATGGAGATGTTTTTGTCGCAGAGGTAAGCCTGACACCAGGCAAGGAGATGGTTTTGTCTGTCAAACATCATTGGATGAAAGTCTATAGCCAAAAACGCTTAGCGCAAAACACGAATAAACCTCTAGCAGCATTTGCTCAGATATTTGAACTGCTCAAGGCTGGTAAGTCTTATGCATTCAAAAAGAGTACTGCGGATCTAGAGATCAGCCGTCACTTAGAATTGACAGGAGGTAAATCAGGGGTGGTTTTTCCGATTTTTGTTCGAGAGAATCTGTGGGGGACTTTGAGTTTAAACTCTATGGAAGAGGAGCGCGACTGGGGTGAGGCTACCTTGTCTGTTTTACAGTCTTTTGCCTGTGCTATTGGCTCCATCCTTACCAAAATCATCTATAGAAACTCTCTGGAACAGGACATCGTCCAACAATCTCAGCAAATCGTCGAAACCAATAGACGCTACCAGTCTTTGGTGCATAATATACCGGGTGTCGTATTTCGGTGTGCCATGGATCAGTCTTGGACGATGGTATATATCAGTCCCTATGTAGAGGAGTTGACGGGATATGAGGCGAGTCAGTTTTTGGCACCAGAATTTAAAAAATCCTTTGCTGAATTGATTCATCCTAACGATAGGGATTTTATATGGATGGAAATCAATCGTCAATTAAAGAAGGGGCCATCCTATAAGGTCAACTACAGAATTGTTGATTTGCAGGGTACAACAAAATGGCTCTGGGAACAAGGGACAGTGCAAGAGAATAGTCATGGAGAAGCCTCACTCGAGGGGTGTATCATAGACATCACTGATCGAGTCGAAAGTCATGAGAAAGTCATGGCCGCTACACTGGCGACCGAAGATAGAGAACGACGTTATTTCTCTAGAGAAATACATGACAATCTACAGCAGATACTGACTACTGCTCATCTTAATCTCCAGCATGCCAAGCGTAAACTTATGAATCCTAAGGCGCAGGCTTATATAGAGTCAGCCTCTGGTTCTGTAAATGAAGCGATCGCTGAAACTCGCAGTCTGAGTCATAAACTGATGCCAAAGACGATTCAAGATTATGGTTATGTGGCGGCTGTTGCTGCGATGATAGATAATATTAGACCTACGACGAGTACAAAATTTGATTTCCAACATAACCTAGGTAGCGATGGTCTACCTGAGGACGTGGCGCTGTGCCTCTATCGTATCACACAAGAAGCGATCACCAATATTATGAAGTATGCCCAGGCTAAGGAAGCGACTATTCAGCTCATGAGACACCAGAGTATGCTTATTCTAACTATTGATGACAATGGCATAGGATTTGAAAGTGATGTACTTGACCCTGCCAAAGGCTTTGGTCTTAACAATATGTCCAATAGAGCGACTGCTCTGGGAGGCAAGTTAGAAGTAGATAGTGCTGTGGGCAAGGGCACACATATATTAGTAGAAGTACCATACCAAACCGAAAATCAAGATGACCGAACCGAAATTAAGGATCCTATTGGTCGATGATCATAAAATGATAAGAGAAGGGATCAAAACCTTCCTTGAATACAATGATACCTATGAGATCGTGGCAGAATCTGACGATGGTCAGGATGCAGTAGAGAAACAGCAGCAATACCACCCTGATCTCATCATCGCGGATATCGCCATGCCTGTGCTCAATGGGATAGAAATGACAACCCAGATCCGATCCAAGGATGAAAAGGTCAAAATCATAGCCCTAACCATGCTCAACGAAAACCACCATATCAAACAAATGATGCGAGCTGGTGCCAATGGCTATCTACTCAAGAACTGTACAGAGGATGAACTGAATACCGCTATTACGCGCGTCATGGATGGAAATATCTACTATGCACAAGAAGTGACAGACATCATCGTACGAGATACTGCGGCTAAGCCTGATCCCAAAAAGCGACTGACCCGAGAGATCCCACTGACCTCCCGTGAAAAGGAAGTGTTGCACCTAATATGTAAGGAGTACTCGAATGCAGAAATATCCGATGAGTTATTTATAGGAATGCGTACCGTAGATGCTCATAAGCGTAACCTGCTCGAAAAGACAGGATGCAAAAATGTGGCAGGTTTGGTGATCTATGCGATGGAGCGGGACCTTTTCGATGATCTATGATACTGTCGCGTGATGGCTAGGTTAACTTAAGTTTATCAGGGACAAGAGGTTTTACAAAACCTTAACTCGGTGAAAAGTTAAAACTTGTTGTTTCTTTATTTCTTGCGCTCGCAAACAAGCAGCGTTAAACTAAAGAAACAATGAACCAGTCTTATTTGAATTATTACAAGTTGATATTAGATCGAGTAAGTTTCAGTCAGGAGCTTTTTGACAAGGAATATAGAAAAGCTATGAAGTCTCTGGACACAGAAGGGCAAAGAGAATTAAACGAGTGGGTCGTGGACTACTTATTCAAATCAGCCCTGCTTTCAGCATAACATTAAAACAAAAGAGGTCAGATTATCTGACCTCTTTTGTTTTAATGTTTTCTTATGAAGACTTTTCGGTCTCAGACAGCTCACTTTCTGTCGCCCGCAACTTGTCCTGACAGAACTTTACGAGTTCCTTGGCGCGTTTGACTAGGACAGTGAGTTGATCTATATCTGCTTCTCCCGATTCCAGTTTGGCGGAGATGGTTTGCAATTCTTCGTATGCCTCGTTGTAGGAACTCAGTTTCTTCTTTGCCATGATGTTTATTGCTCTAGGGTGTTAACTTCTGTGATTGTACTTCTAATTTTTTTGCCGTAGCTGTAGGTCTCCAAGTGATCACCAGCTTTGGGTTGATCTTTTGCATTGAGTACCTGTCCATTGATTTTGGTGATACTGTATCCTTTTTTGAGCACTTCCTGAGGGTCGTGCGCATGTAGTAGTTTATCTAATGCGGTGAGTTGCTGTGTCTGATTTCGAATGATCTCGAGGGGGCTTCGGTAAAGCACCTGAGACAGCATGTCAAGTTGATGTTCTGCACGTTGGATGACTTGTTGGGCTTTGAGGTCAATGATATGCGAGGTTTGGATAAGTCTCTCCTGAGAGGATTTGATCTGCTGACTAGCCAACCCTGCTATTTGATCAAAAAAGCCATTGACTGACGACTCAAACTCCATCATTCCGCTGATGATGAATTCTGCGACGGCTGTTGGTGTCTTTAGATTGACGTTGGCGACACGGTCTGCGAGAGTTTGGTCACGCTCATGCCCAATGCCCGTGATGATTGGGAGCGGAAACTGAGCAATATGTGCGCAGAGATCATAATCATCAAAGCAATCCAAATCTGTCTGGGCACCACCACCTCGAATAAGCACCACCGCATCGATTTGATCTTCTATCTCATAGATTCGATGCAAACCATCGATGATAGAAGCAACCGCCTGATCTCCCTGCATTACTGCATGAAATAACCTGAGTTCGGCACGATACCCATAGGCGTTGTTGTTGATCTGACTCAGGAAGTCACCATAGCCTGCGGCGGTCTCCGAACTGATGATCGCAATGCGCTGTGGCACTTGGGGCAGTACTAGTGATCGATTGAGATCGATGATGCCGTCCTGCTCCAACTGTAGGAGTGTCTCTCGTTTCTTTCTCTCTCGCTCCCCAAGTGTGAAATTCGGGTCTATGTCTTTGATGTTGAGGCTAACGCCGTACACTTCATGGAATTCAAAACTGGCATTGAGGAGGATTTGCATGCCTTTTTTAAGCGGAGTGCCTGCGATATGGAGAAACTGATTGTGGATGCTGGCAAAGGCATATGACCAAACGGTAGCTCGCATTTTGGCTTTGATGAAGTTGTTTTCCTTTTCTACCAAATCCATGTAGCAATGACCTTTCTGTGCAATATTCATCTCGCCGATTTCTGCCACGATCCAGTAGGAGGGGGCGAGTTGTTGGCTCAGTGTTTTTTTGACGAAAAGATTGAATTCAGAAAGACTGTATTGCTCCACTTTGCATTGGGTTTGTATTCAAGGTCAAAACTAAAGACGAAATGGAAGAGTTTGCCTGCGTTCGCTTGATGTTTTTTGATCAAATCATAATGTAGAGGTTAAAACCTAGCTGCTCTATCGTCGTTAATCAATCGAATCTCGTCTCATCAAACATTGAAATAATGATAAAAGTAGAGCATGTAGCTATTTGGGTAAAGGATTTAGAGAAAACGAGACTGTTTTATGAACAATACTTTGGTGCTACTTCTAATCAAAAATATGTCAATACAACAAAGGGCTTCTCTTCCTATTTTTTGAGTTGGCCAGAGGGGGCTCGACTAGAGCTGATGTCACGAGAGGATGTGAAAGGAGATTATATTGGTGAAAGGTTGGGCTGGGCTCATTTGGCTTTATCAGTGGGAGGCAAAGAGACTGTCGATCAGTTGACTGAGCAATTGAGAATAGATGGATACACTGTAGTAGGAGAGCCTAGAACTACAGGTGATGGATATTATGAAAGTGTGGTATTGGATCCAGAAGGTAATCGCATTGAAATCACCAAGTAATTTGAATTTAAAATAATTTCCCTGCCTAGGGTCAAGAGCATTAGGGACTTAATGTGCCGTCAGGTAGGTTCAAAGGTGATTGGGAAATAATAAGTGAGGCCAACCTTTGTAATTCATACTATTGACCTAAATTTGTGCCCCGTAACATCAGGTTCGAAATCACATCTCAATGACATCTACAAAGTATATTTTCGTTACGGGCGGAGTAACATCATCTTTAGGGAAAGGAATTATTTCGGCTTCATTAGCCAAGCTTTTACAAGCCAGAGGTTTTTCTGTCACTATTCAAAAGTTTGATCCTTATATCAACGTCGATCCAGGGACGCTCAATCCATACGAACATGGCGAATGCTATGTGACAGATGATGGTGCTGAGACAGATTTGGATTTGGGTCACTACGAGCGTTTTTTGAACGTACCGACTTCTCAGGCCAACAATGTTACCACTGGTAGAATCTACTACAACGTGATCAAGAAGGAGCGAGAAGGTGAATTTTTAGGCAAGACTGTACAGGTCGTTCCACATATCACGGACGAAATTAAAAATAGTATCTATAAACTAGGCGAGACGGATCAGTTCGACTTTGTGATTACAGAGCTAGGTGGATGTGTAGGGGATATTGAGTCACTGCCATTTATAGAGGCCGTTCGTCAGGCTAGGTTCGAGTTGGGACCTACCAATGCACTCAACATTCACTTGACGTTGATTCCGTTTTTGAATGCAGCGGGTGAGTTGAAAACTAAGCCTACCCAGCACTCCGTCAAACAACTGCTAGAGGCAGGGATACAGCCAGATATTTTGGTATGCCGTAGTGAACACAAATTGCCGCAAGATCTAAGAAAGAAAATCGCACTATTCTGTAACGTACCACATAACTGTGTGATAGAAGCGATGGATGCAGAGTCGATCTACGATGTGCCATTGCTGATGAGAAAAGAGAAACTAGACGAGCGTGTACTCTCTAGGATGAAGTTCTCCTATAAGAAAGAGCCAGGCCTAGAGCATTGGAAAGAATTTTTGGGCAGACTCAAAAACCCCACTGACGAGATCAAGCTTGCCTTGGTGGGTAAATATGTGGAGTTGCAGGATGCCTACAAGTCGATTAGCGAGGCATTTGTACACGCTGGAGCAGCCAATGAGTGTAAAGTCAATGTGACTTGGATTTCGTCCGAAGAAATTGATAGTACAAACGCTAAGAAACTGCTGAGTAATGTGCATGGCCTTTTAGTTGCACCAGGTTTTGGTGAGCGTGGTATAGAAGGGAAGATCGAATCAATCAAATATGTCAGAGAAAACAATATCCCATTTTTCGGAATTTGCCTTGGGATGCAGTGTGCGACAGTAGAGTTCGCACGAAATGTCCTCAAGCTGGAATCTGCACACTCTAGAGAAATGAATGGCGAGACTGAAAATGCCATCATTGATTTGATGGAAGATCAAAAGAACTTAACTGAGATGGGTGGTACCATGAGGTTAGGTGCCTATGACTGCCAGATCAAAAAAGGAACTAAGGCTTACCAAACGTATGGTCAAACCAAAATCTCCGAGCGACATAGACATAGATATGAGTTCAATAACAAGTACTTGGAGGAATTCGAAAAGCATGGGATGATCGCATCAGGGGTCAATCCTAAAACAGGACTGGTAGAGATCGTAGAACTGAAGGATCATCGATGGTTCGTTGGTTCGCAGTTTCACCCTGAGCTCAAGAGTACTGTATTGAACCCACACCCACTTTTTGTCAAATTTGTCAAGGCAGCATTGCTTTACAAAAGAGAATTGACATCAACAGAGAGATAATATCAGATATTAGTTATAATAATTATAAATGGATAAGAAACAGATAATAGGAATGGTCGTGATGGTAGCCCTCATGACTGTTTACTTTCAATTTTTCGCTCCAGAGACTCCTGCTCCGACTCAGGAAGAAGCGTCCACCACTACAGCAGCCCCAGATACGATAGCTATGAGTGGTGTACAGGGTGATGTAGCAGTACCTGTAGATGAAGAAGCAGATTCTTTGGCCACTGTCATCCAAAAAGAGCGGTATGGTCTCTTTGCAGGATTTGCCAATGGTAGCGAAGAACAATTCGTGTTAGAGAATGAAGTGCTGAAGCTACAGCTGTCCTCTAAAGGTGCGACAGTACAGCAGGCGGAACTAAAGAAGTACAAGACTTACGATGATCAGCCGTTGATTCTCTTCGATGCGAAGAGTAGCGCGACTAATCTGATTTTGCTTAGCAACTATAAACCAGTCAATATATCTGAGTTGTACTACGCTAGTGCCAAGGAGGTCAAAGGAGATACGACAATCCTTCGTTTTCGTATGGCATTTGATGACAACAGATACGTAGAGCAAAAATATAGCTTGCCAAACAAGGGGTACCAAGTAAAGTACGAAATCAATCTAGTAGGATTGGATGGAGTAGTGGATAACCAAGATGTCCAGATGAACTGGGTAGACAATATCAAGCGTCAGGAAAACACACTCAAAGAATCAAGACAGAAAACGACCATTAATTACATGCCGATTTCGGAAGGGGTGGACAATGTCGGTTCTGGTGATGATCTAGAGAGTGAGTCTGTCGCTAAGCCGGTAAAGTGGTTCTCTATCAAGCAAAAGTTCTTTAACGCAGGATTAATAGCTGATAATCAGTTTAGTTCTGCAGTGCTATCTACAGTTGTTAATGATGAGGATGATAGTACCATTGTCAAAACTGCCAAGGCGGAGGTTATACTCCCTGTAGGAGATCTCAAAACTGGCAAAGGTAAGTTTACTTACTACTATGGGCCGAACGATTACGCCATTACTAAAAAGGTCACCGAAGGCTATGAAGAGAACGTGGATCTAGGATGGAAGCTGTTCAGGTTCGTCAATAAGTTTTTGATCATTCCAGTATTTAACTTCCTAGAGCAGTATATCTCTAATTATGGGGTTATCATTATTCTGTTGGTGTTTATCATTCGACTGATACTCGCTCCACTGACTTATAAGTCACACATGTCTATGGCCAAGATGAAGGTCTTGAAGCCTGAAATGGATGCGATCAAAGAGAAGAACGAAAAAGCAGGTGGCGATGCGCAAAAGACGCAGCAGGAGACGATGGCTCTGTACCAAAAAGCAGGTGTCAACCCACTGAGTGGATGTATTCCTATGTTGCTACAGTTTCCCTTTCTACTGGCGATGTTCAACTTCTTTCCTAACTCGATTGAGCTGAGGCAGGAGGCGTTCCTATGGGCGCACGATTTGTCTACTTATGATAGTGTATGGGATTTGCCTTTCACGATACCATTTTATGGAGATCACGTCAGTTTGTTTACACTCCTGATGACAGTATCTACCCTAGCAGTGACATGGACCAATAGCCAAATGAATACACAGATGCAAGGGCCTATGAAGAGTATGCAGTATATGATGCCGATTATGTTCTTGTTCTTTCTGAACAGTTACTCTGCAGGTTTGACATTCTACTACTTCGTGTCTAACCTCGTGTCATTTGGTCAGACAGCGCTATTTAGAAAACTCGTCGACGAGGATAAGATCAAAGTGGTGATGGACGAAAATAGAAAGAAAAACGTCAACAAGAAGAAATCTAAGTTTCAGCAGAAACTAGACGAAGCACTCAAAGCAGGCGAAGAATCAAGAAAGAACAAAGGGAAAAAATAATACCTAGTTCTGAGGAACCAAAGCCCTGACTATCATCGGAAGTCAGGGCTTTTTTTATATATGTAGACAATATTGTTTAGTTAGTAGAGTCTGGATTTTTGTAGTATGTTGTTCTTTTGGATCAATCCGTATTTCTGGGGGGAGATCTAGGATTACTTCGTGATTCCAAGATTCATTGTTCGAAATTCATTTTTGTTTTTCGTGAATGACCATCTCTTATAAGTCTTAAAATATCGAACCTGTCTACCGAGTTTATCCCCCAACTTTACAGGCTGATCCGTTCTTTTGAGGAATCTCATTTGAAATGACACGTGAATTGTCCGATTCCACTCATGCAGAATCAATAATATCCTTAATTTTGAACCCTATGAATAAGAAGATAATGATGCGTTATTTGACGCTGTGTATAGGTATGATGTCTGTCTTAGGTGTAAATCAGGCTGTTGCTCAAGATAAGCTAAAGTTTATAGAGACGACCTATGATTTTGGACAGGTAAAAGAGGAAGATGGTCCAGTCATGCATGAGTTTGAGTTCGAGAATGTAGGAGAAGACTCGATTACGATTACCTATGTCAAGGCCTCATGTGGCTGTACTACGCCAGATTGGACACGCGAGCCCGTTGCACCAGGAGATCGAGGCTTTGTACGAGCCCAGTACAATCCGCGAAACAGACCTGGGAGTTTTAGTAAATCTCTTCGTATCAATAGCTCAGGAGCAGGTAGTACTTATGTCTATATCAAAGGAACGGTGATCCCACGAAAGAAGACCCTAGAAGAAGAACTGCCTATCAAAATGGGAGCACTGCGTGTTCAAAATACGAATATTAATCTAGGCCGTATCACGACAGAGAAGGAGTCAGTGGCTTACATCGAGATGTACAACGATAGTGAGGATACCGTTCGGTTTTTGGATCAGTATGATGGGCCTGCAGCTGTGGTTGTGACTTTTGATACGTTGGCATTGGCACCAAAAGAAAAGGCAAACGTAATGCTCACCTATGACCCAAATAAAGAGAAGGATGCTCTGGGATCGAAAAATTATGGAATTGCCATCTACACAGACGAAGAGGACGAAGGGCAGAAGAACTTTAATGTGCGTGCATCAGTCAGAGAGTATTTTGCACCGATGACGGATGGAGAAAAGGCAAAAGCACCTAAGCTGTCTATAGATGATAAACTAAACAATGCTGGAAGGGTCAATGAAGGACAAACTGTAGAAGTGGAATACACGCTAGTGAATACGGGGGCTGGTATGCTAGATGTACGAAAAGTGGAGAGTTCATGTGCTTGTCTAGTAGCGGAGCTAGACGACTACACGATTAAGTCAGGGAAGTCGGCCTCTATGAAGTTGACGCTCGATACCAGTGGTATGAGAGGAGGACAGAACAAGACGGTATATATTTACTCAAATGATCCTCAGGAGTCTACTCAGGTGGTTACCATCCGTGTTACGGTGATTAAAAAAGGCTAATCTATACCGAGCTAGTTGAATCTTAAGCAAAAGCATTTAGCTTTGCAGCAAAATATTGAAATATGAAGAATTTGTTATATGTGATGGCTCTGGCACTATTGATCAGCTGTGAAGCTGAGGATAAAAATAAGGGTGATAATTTGTACCTGAGCAAGGATTACAAAGCGGCTATCAAGTCGTACAATGAGTATCTGGAACTCCACCCGTCACACGTGAAGTCTATCTACAATAGAGGGCGCTCTTATGAAGAGCTAAAGCAGTATGACAAGGCTTTGGTAGATTTCAAGCAGGTATTGGAGTTGGACAAGAAGAATACCTCAGCTATGCTCAGTTTGGCTAAGCATTTTTATAGAGAAGGGAATTATGAACAATCATTTTTCTTTGCTGAGTCTGCAATCAAACTAAAGGATGATTTGGCAGAAGGGTTTTTCTGGGTGGGACGATCTAGCCATCACATGGGGGAATTCGAGAAGGCAAAAACTGCCTATAACAATGCGATCAATCTGAACAAGGAATATGGTGAAGCCTACCTTTACAGAGGAGCACTCAATATGCAAGAAAATAAAAAATCTGCAGCTTGTAAGGATTTTAAACAAGCTCAAAACCTGAACATCAAGGAAGCAGAGGCTGCAATAACTAAGTATTGTAATTAAATCAAACCCCTTCCTTTTGCTATGCGCAAGCAAAAGGAAGGGGTTTGAATTCATCTCGATTTCATGATGTATACACATGGCACTTCCAAATACTTTTTGGACGGTTCCATAATAGGAGTGCTCCGAATCTTATAATCGGATATACAATACGCTAGAATACTGCTGATAATTGTTGTTTCCATACTGGAAGGTAAAAGGCATTATTTTTAATTGTAGTTTCTCAAATAGGGCATAGTCAAATCCTAAGCCTACATCTATCCCTGCACGCCATTCGTCTATATGAGATAAAGGGTAATCTAGATTACCGTCTCGAAGACCTACTGTCCAAGACAAGAAAGGACCTGCAGAAGCATAGAGGTTTATTTTATCTCTATGGATCAGACGGTAGGTTAGGGACGGTATGATATCCAAATCGCTAAAATAGCTCTGGTAAGGAAAAGCTTCGTCTTGAAATTGCTCATACAGCATGCCGACATTGAGAGCGATTTGCCACCCCAGTTTTGAATCTTCTATTTGGTGGTGATAATGTGTAGCAATGGTTAATCCTCCCGATGCATCTGTCTCCCTATCCGAAAACTTGACATGTGTATACCCAGCTCCAAAAAACACTTGCGCTTTTGTCTGACTGATGGATAGCATGGTGACCAATGACCCTATTAATACTATTCTTAAAAACATCTTAATTCTTTTTAGTGTTATTGATTCCTATCATCAAAGTCAAATAACTTGTTTGATGAAGTAACGATGACTGCTCCTTGAGCGTCCTTTGTACAGCGAATGGAATCAGACGAGTAGATATTTTATCTGATATTCGAACATCCAAGGTAACTCCCAACTCATAACCCCACTCATGTGATTTATTTGCTCTGGCTTCATACTCATTAAAAGTTGATTCAGACCCTGGCTCGAAAGTATGCTCCCAGCGCATCACGGGTCCTGCAAAGAGTGAAAAAATGACCCACTTGCTCTGTATGATGTCAAAAGACCCATTGGCGGCTATGCTCAAGGTAGTCGTATAGGATTCTAAGTACTCTTTGTTGACGTACTCATAAAGCAAGCCCATATTCACACTAGGCATGATAGCGAATCGCGAATCTTTGATCTGATACTTTGACTGTATGACAACCTCTACACCTTTGACATCATGGGAGTCTGAATTAGTAGAGGTTATGTATCCTCCACCTACATACGCTTGCCCACGAGCGGCCAATGGGACAAATAGCACAATGATGAGTATCAACTTAAATGCCTTCTTTTTCATATCATCTCTCTGCTTCATAACAATAGGTGTTTTTACTAGTTGTCGCAATTACTTTTCCTTTTTCATCTTCTTCACCTGGCACGACTCTAAATCCACCATAACCTTGAAAAAAACGCCCTCCTCCACTTGGCGGTGTTAAATCCCACAACAATCTCCCATCATGGGTGTCATAGGCATAGACATGGCCATCTCCTCTACTGCTGAAGTATAACACGTCATTCAAAAAATGCACAGATTCTGCAGAACCTCCTCTGCCTAAGTTTTGCCACACGGTTCTACCTGTCTCTGGATCCATAGCCATCACTCTTTGAGTACCACCTGTCTTATTAACAGTAAAGATCAAATCTTTGTACAAAGCATAAGTAAATACACCACTGCCATCATTTCCAAATCCATCTCTTTCCCAAAGTACTTCTCCAGTATTTTTATCCATACCATACAACCTTTCAAAGGGATTAACGACCATCACATTTTTATACATAACAGGTCGTTGACTAAACGGAAGATTCATCGTATCAAGACCTACTCTTGTTTTATCAACATGTATTTTTCGTTGAGTCACATTATAAGACATGATATGATGTAAACTCTGATTGGCATATAAATCTACATTGGAGGTAAAAACCATAAAAGCGAATATCTCTCCATTTTCTATATAAAGCCTAGGTGGGGAAGTTGCGCCATAAAAAAAGCTAAAGAATTGAATTTGATCCAATGGAATTTCTACGATTTTCTCATATTCTCCAGTCAGGATATCTCCTGCTATCAAGGTCGGGTGGGTAATCGTATCATTTTCCATAAATTCAAAAATTGTATAATATTTATCATTTAAAATCTGAACTCCAGTAGCTATATTTCCATCTAACTCTTTCCGCCAAATAGTCTTACCAGTCTCTACATCTATAGCCTGAAAATACCTGCTGTCCTGAAAAATCCAAACCTTATTCATTATCGAGATTTCATACTCACTATTATTATATAATCCACTTTGTATCAGGCTTTCATTCCAACTCCAAACCTTCTCCCCAGTATTCAGGTTAATTGCATTGATTACATCACGTCCCAATGAATCCGAACCTGGTAACATGATGTTCCCATCATAGTACTCTGGAGTGATTGTTGACCCTCCAGTTCCTGCGTAAGAATTGTAACTCCACAAAGGAGTCTGAGCAATTAAAACCCCATTGGTATCAAACTCTTGATAGGGTTTTTCATTCCTGTCTTCTATACAGCTTATGAAAATCAACAAGAATAATAAGCAGCTGATGCTGCTTATTATTCTTGTTGATTTTATGTTACCTAGGTTCTGTTCTAAAAAAGGCATTATATTTAGTTCCGTTAAAAATAGTTCGCATCAATTCTTCTGTTTTTTCATGATCACCCATTTCCAAATGGTTCACCCCTGGAAGTTTCGCTTTCTGTCCTTTCCATGAGGAAATAGTGGCCACTTGGGTAATGAAACACAAGTACTTCTTGCAATATAACTTACAACGGTGTTTATAATACTGTCAATAACCTTTAACATCCTGCCAAAATGTAGGTTATTCATGCTAAATCAATGATTTAAGGTGAAATAACCTAGTCATTTTGGAATTGAAGAAGAGGAGAGTTTTCTTTTTTCTATAAAGTTGGCAGTCAACGGTATTTGGAAAGCTTTTCTTTTTTGAGAAGCTGAATCAATATTACCACGCAGCGTAGTTGTACTGACTTTCGATTTGGTCCTCTAGATCATCTGGGATGGATGGAAAGAAATCCATTCCTGTTTTCTTCTCCAGATCATCTATACTCATCGCGTATTCGTATAGACCGATGCTGGATTTTTCATTTTCCATGAGGAAAGCTATCGCTTTGACCTCATTGCCGTTGAGTTCTAGGATTACCTTGTAGTAGCCGTCAGGGATAACGACTTTGTTTTTGCCAATCTTGCTGCCTTTTTCTGTATAGATCGGTCCAGTCACTACAAAAACCTCTTGGTTGTCCATCGCCCAGTCTCTCACATGCTCTTCGAGTTTTTTCCAAATCCCTCGGTTGAATCCTGGTGCCTGTGGGCTCATGTTGCTCATATAGAAGGTCTCGCTTAGCGCATTTTCGTCCCAAGTGAAATCGGCGGCTGGTGCTAGATGCCCTCGGTCATAACCGCTGCCTTTGTAGTCATCTGGGTGAGCAGATTTGGTCTGCACAGCAGGGTCTGCTCTGAAGTTGTCTTTTCGTTTGAAGCGTGCATTTTTTAGATTAGCGGCGGTCAACTTGTAGGCTACCCAGTCTGCTTGCTCTGTCTTTTCGTTGTATTTGAGCGTATAGAACTCATGTTCGATGATTTGATCATCCTGTGTATAGCTAGGCCATGCAAAATCAAAACTACGAGAGAAGTAGTACTGATCTGTATTGGTATAGGTCGGCAATTCCTCGTTGGGCTGTACGGTTTCTACGGGTTGTTCCTTTTCAGTCTTCGATGGAATAGGGGGCGGAGTAGCTTCTTTTTTTTCTGACTTTCTCTCACTAGGTTTTGTCTGTCCACTTTCTTTTTTGACTTCTCTTGGCTTGTTTTTCGTTGATGTGGTGGTGGTCGGCTCGTTTTTTTGCGTGGACTTCCAGTCCAGAGTGATGGGTTCGAAATTCGAGACGGTAGAAAAGTGCTGTAGTCCGTATATCGATACACCTATCAGTACCAATATGATGAGGATGACGAAAGGTTGGTTGCCTCCTTCGTTACCTTTTTTTGATTTCGCTGTACTCGCTTTTTTTGCCTTTGCCATCTTACTTTTTAAACCTTGCTGAAACTGTTAATTCTTTTGATCCAGGTGTATAGGTATAGAAACCTTCGCCTGATTTAGTACCTAGCATGCCTGCGGTTACCATGTTGGTTAGGAGAGGGCAGGGGGCGTATTTGGGATTCCCAAAACCACTTTCCAAGACTTTGAGAATGGAAAGGCAGACGTCTAGTCCGATGAAGTCTGCTAACTGCAAAGGCCCCATGGGGTGCGCCATACCGAGCTTCATGACTGTATCGATCTCTTCTACGCCAGCGACTCCTTCGTGCAACGAGATGATTGCTTCGTTGATCATAGGCATGAGGATACGGTTGGCCACAAAGCCTGGGTAGTCATTGACTTCCACGGGTAATTTGCCTAGCTGCTGTGATAGAGTCATGATGACCTGAGTCGTTTCATCACTGGTGCTATAACCTCTGATCACTTCTATGAGCTGCATAATAGGTACGGGGTTCATGAAGTGCATGCCGATCACTTGACTGGGTCTCTGAGTAGCAGCTGCGATCTGAGTGATAGAGATGGAGGATGTATTGGATGCTAAGATAGCTTTGGCGGGAGCAGCTTGATCGATTTGTTTGAATAGGTCTAGTTTGACCTGTTGGTTTTCGGTGGCGGCTTCTACCACTAAATCAGCTTGACGTACTCCATCAGCTAGGTGAGTAGAGGTGGTAATATTGGTCAAGGTGGTTAGTTTGATTGCCTCGGTGATTTTCTCTTTGGCGAGGAGTCTGTCTAGGTTTTTTTCTATCGTAGATAGCCCGCGTTGTAGTGCAGATTCAGAGATGTCTATGAGTGTGACTTTGAATCCATTTTGAGCAAAAACATGTGCAATCCCGTTGCCCATGGTGCCCGCGCCGATCACTGATATGTTTTTCATTTTTGTCGAATTTTTGGGATGTGTATACGAGATCAATGTTAGCGAAAAATGCTAGTATGATGAAAATAAGGAGGGGTGAATTGTCAGGATGTGGAGAAAAAAACAGACAAAACTATCTTGGGTATACATCGGTATTCTACGATGATAGCAAGGGCTGAAACGAAAAGTGCCCCCGTTCTTTTGAGGAACGAGGGCTACATAACTAAAACAAATTTGAAGACAATTACTTTTTAGCTGTCCACCTGAAAGAAGGACACCAGTTCTTTGAGTGTTTCGGCTTGATTCGACAGTTCTTCTGATCCACTGGCCATCTCCTCTGCACTGGCAGAGTTGCTTTGTATGATGTCGTTGAGCTGCTGGATAGCACTGTTGATTTGCTTAGACGATTCGTTTTGTTCGAGCGAGCTTTCAGCGATTTGCTTCACTAGACTGGCAGTTTTGTTGATTTCAGGTACTAGGTCATGGAGTAGCGTGCCTGATTTTTCTGCTACAGATACACTGGATCTAGAGAGGTCATCGATATCTGCTGCGGCTTTTTGGGAGTGCTCCGCTAGTTTTCGTACTTCTGCAGCAACTACTGCGAATCCTTTTCCTTGTTCTCCCGCACGAGCGGCTTCTACAGCAGCATTAAGTGCGAGGATGTTGGTTTGTCTGGCAATCTCACCGATGATGGTGATTTTCTCTGCAATAGAGTTCATGCTTTTGACTGTGTCACCGACGGCTTGCGACGCGTTATTGACGCTGGCAGAGGCTGTGTCAGCGATTCGTTCTGTCTCACGGGCATTGTCACTGTTGTTGACGGTCGATTCGGTCATCATATCCATAGAGGAGTTGATTTCTTCAGCAGATGCTGCCTGCTCATTGGCTCCTTGGGATAGGCCTATAGATATATTGGTCAATTGCTCGCTGGCAGAGGAGACATTCTTCGCAGAAGAAACGACTTCTGTGATGATTTTGCGAAGCTGTTCTACCATGACTTTGAGATCGGCGTAGAGTCCCTCATTTCGATCATCAAATGTGATGTTGAGGTTTCCTTCTGATAGGTTACGCGCTATGTCAGCTGCTTCGGTGGGTTCACACCCGAGTTGTTTGACAATACTACGTGTCAGCACGATGCTTGACAATATCATGAATACCATCAAAACCCCAAAGAAGATAAATGCTATCTGACGTATTTGTTCAGATCGATCAATACTTTGGTTAAAGTGCTGTGCGGCTTCTTTTTCACTAATTTCTGTGAGTTCATCGATCGCGAGTCGTAGTGTGTCAAATGCTTTTGCGAAATCTTCGAAGTAGATGTATTTGGCTTGTGCCAAGTCACCTGCTTTGAGGCTGTTTCGGATTTGTGCAGTATGGTTGACGAGTTTGCTATACTGAAACTCGAAAGATTGAAACTGTACTAAGTCACTCTTGCCTGTCGCTGTTATATATATCGATTTGAAATTTTGAAAGCGCTCGTTTAGCTGATGGATGTTTTCATCTACTTCTACAAATTTGTCATCTAATTTGTACGAATTGCTTCCTTCGTCTGAGAAGTTGGCTAAGATTTCACTGAATTCTAGTCGTGCTTGGTATCCATCACGGTCTGACTGTAATAGGTAGTTGATACTGACCAACCAGTCCTGGTAGATCGCTTCGATGTTGCCACGAATCAACGAAAGGCTGTACGTGTTGTAGAAGATGTTAGAGATGTATAGCGCAATGATGATAGCGAATACCGATAACACCCGGGTGGATACTTTGAGATTTGTTAGAAAGTTCATAGTGTGTTTGTTTTAGCTGAGACTGGTTAAAAAGACTTGTTCAAGAAGGTCGGTTTCACCGTGATGACGGCATAGATAGTTGACGAACCATCTTCGCTATCTGTATCATAGTAACTTAGGTAGGTGTCTGTGACCCACATGTGGCTAAACCCTAAAGAGACTTTGGTGTTGTCGCTTTGCTTATAATGCCATCTGAGATCTAACTCTGTACCATAATAGTCATCGAGTGTACCTGTATTCGTTTCGTTAGAGATTTTGGCTTGGCTGAAAAAACCGTGTACATCTACATCCAAACTTGATCGTTGACCCGTTTTGAAATTAGATTTTAAATAATAGTCTTCCAGACCAGAAACAGGCCATAACTTGGTGTAGAAGTAATCTAAGTAGCCAAAATGCCCATGTCTAAGACCGAATAGAATGTCGAAATCATTGCGCTCTCCATAGTTAGGATTGGCAGCATCAGCAGTAGAGGTACCCGATATGACATCTGTACCGAGGGTGAACTGTATGTTTTTGTTAGGTTTGAACTTGGCTTGTGCAGAATAGAAAAAGGCATTTACTTTTTTGCTAGATCCGAGCGTATCTTGTCCGAATTGGTGATAGTAAATCCCCTTAAGGTTTAATTTTTCAGTTATTTGATAACCTACGTTGACACCTGTTGTTTGATCGTAGCGTATTTCTAGGCTACCATCTGGCTCTTCGAGTCCTCTGTTGAGGAATACAAAGGCTGCTGAAAGCTTGTCTGTGTTTTTTTGTAACCACAGAAACTGCATGTTTTTGTGGTTTTGATAGGTGTAACGAACATGCTCTAAGGTGAACCCAGTTGAGTTGTATGCGAGGGCAAGGTGCGCTTTGAATCCTTTCTTTTCGTATTTGACGAGAGCAGCATCATGTGCCATGTTTCCTCCCCAGTTGAGCCCACCGAGGATGTATTGGTCACCATATATAAATCCTTGTCTCCCTAGTTTGACAGATAGGTTAGGGACGATTTGTTTTTCAAACCAAGCCCTAAATATACTGAGGTTTCCTGCTTGACCATTGTTTTTATATGTACCCCAGGCTCGGAGATCTTGCAGGATGATTTGGGAACTCATATCACCTGCTTTTTCATAGTTCATGATCACACGGGTACGTTGACCAATGTAGCCCTCTGCGGTTCTCCCTTCTGTCATAGGAATACGGTAGCCATGGGAGTATAGCGGGTTTAGTCGGTACTCGGCCTGTAGCGTGAAGTTTTGATCTTGCGCACTAGTGAAGTGAGACCCGAATAAGGAAAGAGAAATAAGGAAGATTAGTTTTTGAGTGGTGCTCATTTGTCTATTGGTTTTTGATGTTCCAAAATTGATACAGGTAGAGGCCGTAATCAATCCGATTTAAAGTGTAATTTTTTCTAGGTATAAATGCTTAATAGGTTTGGGAGAATAGAAGTGGAGCTAGGCTGGATCGAATGATTTACTGCTGTGGGGTCGCTGTGGAATGAGAGTGTTTTTTAGAAAGCGATATGCTTTGAGCGTACTAGGGTGGGGTGGTGAGTAGCTGAGATGATTTTTGGAATCTAAAATTAAGAATCTACTTATGTTGAACTTTGACTTGGTAGATCTAGGTGTTAAGACGTAGATGGTGAGAACTGACTATCATTATAGAAACTATAGTTTCTAATGTTACGGGCAGAGATATGCTAGGGTAGTGACAAAAAAAGCTCAGGCAATTGACTGTCTGAGCTTTGATATATAACTAGATGTCCGTACTAACCTGTCGGACGAAAAGGCTGTTGATATTACATCATGCCGCCCATGCCGCCGCCCATAGGAGGCATAGCTGGAGCACGATCTTCTTCAGGCTAGTCTGCTACTGCAGCTTCAGTAGTCAATAGTAGCGCTGCGATAGAAGCCGCATTCTCTAGTGCCAGTCGAGTCACTTTGGTAGGGTCGATGATACCTGCTTTGAACCTCTCTTCATAGACATCTGTTCTAGCGTTGGGCTGAAAACGTCTATTTGATGTTAAACCGTTAGCTTTTAGGAGTGCGTTTGTTTCATTCATTTTTATTTGTATATTCGTTATATAGCATCTTAACGCTGTGATTAAAAACTAATTCTTAACCAACCTAAATTTAAATCATGTGCAAACCGTTAAGTTTGATGGGAGGGGTAGTATTGTTGCTATCGTTTGCATGTAGTCCCACTGAATCTTTTCTCGATGAGGAACAGGGGAAACCCAATTCAAGTAGTAAAGTGGAATTCCCCACTTTAAGTTCAAAGAAGCCTATAGTTAGAATGTATTACGATGTTGAGTCAGTCTCTCATATTCATATACTAATGGTCAAGAAGATGAGTTCTTTGGAGAAAATAATATGCCGTATGTGAGTCATAAAAAGTTTTACTATGAAGTAAGTGTATTTTAATGAGGACTATGGCGTGATGGTGAGTGAGACTGGGTATGAAGAGAGTAGGTTGATTTTAAATGGAACAAGAGGATATGATACGTTTTTTAGGGGTAATATTTAATTCATTCTGCCTTCTAGTGATTTTAGCAGGTTGTTCCTTGTTTGACAAGGAGCAACCTGCTCCACGAGAAGTCGTCAATGAGGAAGGAGTGGTGATCGAGAAGAAACCAATTTGGAAGGTTGATTTGTATGATGATACCAAAGACTTGGTTTGGTCATTTTTATCTCCAATTCTTTATGACGACATGGTCATCACTCCGTCGAGTCTGTTAGATACAGATCGGTCGTGGGCACTCTGGGCTTTTACTATCGATGAGGGTAAGAAGGTTTGGTCATGGGCAGAACCGAACAAACAATCATGGTCCAATCAGTTAAGAGGTTCAGGGAAAGTTTCGAATCTTTGGATAGAGAAGGAATATAATGGGTACAATGCTGATAATTTTTATGCCATTGATCTCAACTCGGGAGAGACTGTTTGGTCACAGAACCGTCCAGGGTCATGGGCAGGAGATGTGTTTGTGTATGGTGATAAGTACTATTATGCGCAGTTTCCTATGGAAGCCCCCTACTATGGTAGGTACTGTGCGGTATATGAGGGAGATGTGTATAGTACGGATCATGAAATCTACCTAGTTCCGGAGACGGATAGCATTAGGCTAAGCCCTAACAATCATTTGGGTTTTGTAGACAATCCTCTTGTTTTTGAAGGAGAGGATGCAGTTCAGTACATGCTTATCCCTTTTTCGGAATATCAATTGGAACCAGGGACAGAGTTTCCTACTCACTATGGCAATCTATACATGGCACTATACGACATGGACGCAAAAGAGTATGTCTATAGCAAGGCACTGGTGGCTACAGAGGTACAGGCACTGGTGGATGAAGTGCCGATGATCTATGAAGACCGTTTGATACTATTCAATATTCGTGACGAGGTGATCGCTTTCGACCTCTATACTGGAGATGTCGTGTGGCAGAACCACTACGATCAGGGGGCATTCAGCATGATACTCGTCAACTCTGTACTGGTGATGTCACAGCAACTGGGAGATGAGACCTATGCCTATGGTCTGGATCCTGAGACGGGTCAGCAGCTGTGGGTTCGTCCTTCGGGAGGAGGAGCCAGTGATATGCAGGAGCTCAATGGTGTGGTGTATTGGAAGGACCGAGGAGATGCTAGTCTATATGCTGTAGATGGCCTGACAGGAGAGTTGATATGGAGGCTGGGCGATCCAGACCCTGAATCCAACTCCTGGTGGAAGTCCGACGGAGTAGCCGTATTGCCTGGAGAGAATGGAGAGAAGGGTAGGGTATTTGCCAGTTCACACTTGCGTTTCTATTGTTTTGAAGCAGCGAGATAATGATATATAGTAAACCGTATTTTAACAACCTAAACACCAACTAAGATGAAGAAGGTACTAACAGTAGTGGCCACATTGTTTCTTTTAAGCTTTTCCTCCATGGCACAGTCCGATACAGTGGCTATGGTGACACGCCATGTCAACCATGTCATGATCGGATACACAGGGATACTTTTTCAAATCGGGCTTCAGAGCGAATTTAAAATAGCCAAGCGCTGGACTTTGATGACGCAAGCCGCTTACGAGCATACGATATTTATCAAGTCAATGAATATGAAGGGCTACCAAATGATGTTAGAACCAAGGTTTTATTATAACCTAGAAAAGCGAATGAGGACAGGGAGAAATATAGGTTACAATAGTGGTAATTATTTCTCACTCAGGACAGAAGCTAGATATGCTCAATTTGAATTCATTACGATGATGAAAGATTTTGGGCTGGCTAATGATGATCATTTTTATGCGATTACTGCTATGCCTACCTGGGGAATGAAAAGAGTTTATAGAGAAAGATGGGGGCTAGATGTATCAGGAGGATTAGGCGCTATATGGTTGACGACCTTTGAGGAAGATACTGTAGATGACTATAGTGTAGGGTTATGGTTTCATACCACTGTCGCTTTAAGTTATAGGTTTTAATTGTAGGAGATAGCCTGTTGGGGTTAACTCTCCTTCGTGTTCACGCTACGACGGAAGAAGTTTCCCTGCGCTCTGCGTCGAATAGAAATCTATTCCATTTAATACCTCGATTTAGCGTCGGGGTATTCTTGAAGTCGGGCAGGCTGTAGAGTGCTCGCAACTCTTACCGCAAGGGGGTTCGCTGATAGCTCCATTGTCGTTTCAGCGTATGACGATTATAACCTAGCTTCTCGAAAATTATTTTGGTACTGTTAGCGCATATCGTAGGGTTGCTCATAGGTACAAAAAAAGCTCAGACAATTGACTGTCTGAGCTTTGATATATAACTAGATGTCCGTACTAACCTGTCGGACGAAAAGGCTGTTGATATTACATCATGCCGCCCATGCCGCCGCCCATAGGAGGCATAGCTGGAGCACCACCTTCTTCAGGCTTGTCTGCTACTGCTGCTTCGGTAGTCAATAGTAGCGCTGCGATAGAAGCCGCATTCTCTAGTGCCAGTCGAGTCACTTTGGTAGGGTCGATGATACCTGCTTTGAACATCTCTTCATAGACGTCTGTTCTAGCGTTGTAACCATAGTCACCTTTACCTTCTCTTACTTTGTTGACGACTACAGAAGGCTCGCCACCTGCATTGCTCACGATCGTTCTCAATGGAGATTCGATCGCTAGTCTTACGATATTGATACCTGTGTTTTGATCTTCGTTTTCCAAAGTCAATCCATCTAGTGATGCGATCGCTCTGATCAGTGCAACACCACCACCTGCTACGATACCTTCTTGTACAGCAGCTCTAGTAGCGTGTAGTGCATCGTCTACTCTGTCTTTCTTCTCTTTCATCTCTACCTCAGTAGCAGCACCGATGTAAAGAATCGCTACACCACCTGCCAATTTGGCTAGACGCTCTTGTAGTTTTTCCTTGTCATAGTCAGACGAAGTGTTTTCCATCTGCTGCTTGATTTGGTTGACACGTGCTTCGATATCCGCTGCAGCACCTGCACCGTTTACGATAGTCGTGTTATCCTTATCAATGTTGATTTTCTCAGCAGTACCTAGGTACTCCAAAGTAGCGTTTTCTAGATTGTATCCTCTTTCTTCAGAGATGACAGTACCACCAGTCAAAATTGCGATGTCTTCTAACATAGCTTTTCTTCTGTCACCAAAGCCAGGTGCTTTGACAGCAGCTACTTTGAGAGAACCTCTGATTTTGTTGACTACCAATGTCGCTAGAGCCTCACCATCTACATCTTCTGCGATGATCAATAGTGGACGTCCTTGCTGAGATGTAGCTTCGAGTACAGGGAGCAATTCCTTCATCGTAGAGACTTTCTTGTCGTAGATCAAGATGTAAGGATTCTCTAGCTCAGTTTCCATTTTCTCTGTGTTAGTCACAAAGTAAGGAGAAAGATATCCTCTGTCAAACTGCATACCTTCTACAGTTTTAACTTCGGTCTCAGTTCCTTTTGCTTCCTCGACAGTAATGACACCATCTTTACCTACTTTGTCCATTGCATTGGCGATCATTTGACCGATTTCAGCATCGTTGTTAGCAGATACAGTGGCTACTTGAGCGATTTCTTCAGAGCCTTTGATTTCTTTAGATTGTTTTTTGAGGTTTTCTACGACAGTAGCTACTGCTTTATCGATTCCTCTTTTGAGATCCATCGGGTTAGCACCTGCAGCTACGTTTTTGATCCCGTGACCGAAAAGTGCCTGAGTCAATACAGTAGCGGTAGTTGTACCATCACCTGCATCGTCAGCAGTTTTAGAAGCCACTTCTTTCACGAGCTGTGCGCCCATGTTTTCGATTGGCTCACTTAGTTCGATTTCTTTGGCTACTGATACGCCATCTTTGGTTACTGTCGGTGCACCAAATTTCTTATCAAGTATTACATTTCTACCCTTAGGGCCTAATGTTACTTTTACAGCGTCTGCTAGTAGATCAACTCCTTTTTTTAGTTTGTCTCTAGCGTCAGTGTTGAAAAATATATCCTTTGCCATTATTCTATGTATTAAAAATCTAGATTGAAAAAAATGATTAAAGTGTTCCGAATACGTCAGAGTTTCTCATGATGAGGTAGTCACTACCTTCTAAAGAAACCTCTGTTCCAGAGTATTTACCATAAAGTACTTTATCTCCTACTTTTACAGTAACAGGCTTGTCGTCTGTTCCTTCACCAACAGCTACAACAATACCTTCTTGTGGTTTTTCTTTGGCAGTGTCTGGAATGATAATTCCTGAAGCAGTTTTCTCTTCTGCAGCAGCAGATTCAACCAAGATGCGGTCTTCGTTTGGCTTAAAGTTTACTTTTGACATTTTACTTATCGTTTATGATTTTTTGAAAGTTATAAATCTACCAGAGCTATATCATTTCTTGTGCCAATCGATTTTGACAGTGAAAAGACTGACAAAATAGCGGGGTGATGGGCAAGAGAGAGGGAGTAGGTTGACTAATGTGACAGCATTGCAGTGGGTACAAAAAAAGTCCTGACAAATATGTCAGGACTTCAAGGCCTTTTTTAGCTGTTCGAGGTTTATTCAGCTTCTTCTGTAGCCTCTTCGATTGCTGGTAATTCTTCAGTCGCTGCTGGAGCTTCCTCTTCCATATTCAAGCTGGGAGAAATGGCTTTGTCTTGTGCACTTTCGATGTTTGGGCTGACGAACTCACCGCTCTCGTTGGCAGAGCCAATCAAGAATTTGGTGGACATAGTCAATACGATAAGTGCGATGGCCAATGACCATGTCATTTTTTCTAATAAGTCACCTGTTTTCTTTACACCCATCAATTGAGAAGTGCCAGATCCACCAAACTGACTTGTCAATCCACCGCCTTTAGAGTTCTGTGCTAGGATGACCAAGATAAGGACGATTGCTACGATGACAATCAATGTAATGATAGTTGCAAACATTTATAATTTATTTAGTTTTTCAATTTGAGACGCAAAGTAAGCCTTTTTTTGAGGATTTTTCAAAATTAATTTCTGATAGATCTCAATGGCTCTTAGTGTTTTTCCTTGTGCAGTTAATATTGCAGCAAGGTTTTCGGTGATGACTTCTTCAGGGAAAGCGGTGCTTTTCGAGGAGAGGTCTTCAGTGTTTTCTGGGAGGCTTTTCGCTCCTTTAGATACTTTGATGCTAGGATTAGACTCTATAAAGGAATCTATGATAGAATTTTGGATATCTTTTGGAGCCTTTTCCTTATTTATTTTAGTCGTTTTTTTTTTATCCTCTTCTGAGTCCTCGTTTGTTTTTTTCTTCGATTTAGGTTTTTCGGAGGTTAGTTTTTTTGATGTCTTGATAGAGGCCGATACTCTGAATTTTGGAGAGCTTTTGAGTGATGATTTCTTTTTGTCATCTGTGTCATCTGTATCGGTAGATTTCTCTGTTTTTTTAGTCGTGGTTTTCTTGGTGGTGGAGGCCTTTTTTGTTGTTGTTTTCTTTGCAGTGGAGGTCGCTTTTTTGGTAGCAGGCTTCTTTGTTTCAGTAGCTGTTTTTTTCTTAGCGGTTGGTTCTTTGGTCTTGGTTACTTTTTTTGTAACTGGTTTTTTAGTCTCTAGTTTTTCTTCAGCAGCAGGCTCTTTCTCTTGTTTGGTCTCAATACCTTCTTCACGCTTTGGCTTTGTGAAGTTGTGTGGACGTTTTAGGATAGCCAGACGGAATTTTTTATCTCCTCGTGATGCGCCAGGTACTAGTTTTAGACTGCTTCTTTCTTGGTTGATGTTTTCTAGATCTTCGTCCGTAGGTTCAGGCGTTAGCTCTAGGTTTTCACTTTCAGCTATTTCATCCTCACTAGGGTCTTCTATTTTGGCTTTGCTCTCTTTTTTTATTTTTTCAGGTGTGTCGACTGTTGTATTTGCTTCTTCTTTATGCTCTTCGACGTGAGGCACAACTGCTTCAATTTCCGCTTCTATCTTTTCAGATACTTCTGACGAAATTTCATTGGGTTGACTGGATTTATTTTCTTCTGCTTCTACCTCTTCACTGACCTTGTCTACGATTTGTGAGAGTTCTTCGCTGGAGATGAGGTTTTCTTCTTTTTTAGTCTCCTTGATGGTCTTTTTGCTGAGGTTTTCTGGGGCTTCTTGCGGGACAGGGATTGGACTATTGAAATTATAGACCATTTCTGGTTCTAATTCTACGACAGACTCATCTACTACAGGTGTGTCAGATTCATCATCTGGAATAATGGTAGTAGGGGTAGGGACCTCTTCTGTTTTTTCTGTTATTTTTTCTTCCTTAACAGACTGTTTGTCAGAGTCTTCTATATTTTCAACTTCTTCCTTTTTTTCTTCGGGAGCAGATTGTGCTATTTCGTTCTCTAAAGCTTCGAAATTAGCATCGATCTCTTCGATATCGGGACCATCCGATACGTCAGCGCTTTTACTTGAAGACTGATAACTACTCTCGGGTATAATCTTTTCTGGCTCGACAGGAGATGGTGCAGAAGGAGTTTTTTCTTCTTTAGGAATTTTTGCTTCTGGATTTTCTTCTTCGGTTTCTGCTGGGGTATCTTGTGTGCTTTTCTTTACTTCTTCAACCTTTGCATCGACTTGTGCTTCGATAGATGCTAGCTCTTTTTTGAATGCATCTTCGTCATCATTGTTTTCAGTGATAGGTTGGTCAGCGTCTCGTGAGATAGGTGTTGCTTTTGCTTCTTCGGCATTTACTTCATCTGCGACTTGCTTTTTGAGCTGTTCATAGATGTCTTGTTCAACTGTATCACTTACATCGACCTCTTCCTCTTTTTCTACCTCTATCTTTTTATCAACTGGCTTAATAACAATCTCCTCAGGGTGATTTTTTTCATATTCTAAGTAGCTTTCTCGACTGGATTTCCAGTTTTCCAGATTGGAATAGACCTCTTCTATGAATTTATCCAAATTACCTGTCGCAGGGGTGGGTGCTTGAGGTGTACTCGGAGAAGGAGCTGCCTTGGTTGTCTGCTGTACCTTAGTAGGGCTAGGTTTAGCATTGGTTTTTCTTGTGCTAGTTGCTAGTAGGTATTGTTTGAAGACTGCACGATTGGTGGCATAAACGGCTGCAGTACTCATTCTTTTGGGGGTAGAAGGGAGTTTTTTCGCTTTGCTAGCCTTGGCTAGTACAACATGACCATTTTGAAAAAACGGATATTGTTGAACTAGTTTTTCCAGTGCTTTTATCTCTAACTCAGATGCTTGATCTGCGGCTCCTACTAACTCAATAAACTTCTGCTTATTCAAAGGTGTGTGTGGTTTATGCTAAACGCTAAAGTTAATAAAATTTACCAATTCGCAACAGAGCTGTTAAATATATCCAATATGATTTGATCAAAGATTTCTTCCACGAATTCTTCCTCGTTGGCTGACAAATCTTGGGCGTTTTGATCAAAGTCTATGAAGAACGAAAAGGTCTTGTCAAAATCATAGGTGTCATCCTTGGTGTTGACGTAGACTGCATCTACATATATAGTGATCCTAGTGAGGCTGGTTAGATCGATATTACTGTCGTCTTGAGCTGCTGTGACTGCTACGGGGGTGAGTGTATAATTGGAGATGGCTCCTTCTAACTGTAGGTCACCATCGTTATCTACAAGTACCAGGTTGGTATTTTGTAGAAAGTAATCCCGGACACTTTCTGTGAAAGTAATACTCATGTTGGACGGACCTAGCGGGGCATTGTTGTAGAACGTTGGGATAGAAATAGTCTTGACATCTGCTGAGATAGATGCACCTGTGAAGGAGTAGACTCCACAAGAAGTACTCAGTGTGCAGCCTAGCAAAAGGATCATTAGGTTAATCTTCCAATTCATATTGTTTGATTTTTCTGTAGAGGGTTCGTTCGGATATGCCCAGATCGAGTGCTGCGTATTTTCTTTTGTTTTTATTTTTTCTCAAAGCCTTGATGATGAGTTCTTTCTCTTTTTTCTCGATAGAAAGCGAATCGTCATCTTCCGTTTCGTGCGCAATATCTTCAATTTTATCCAACTCGTATGTCGAAACATTATTAGAAGAAGGAGATATCAATAGAGGTTCGTCGTTTCGCGAGCTTTCTGGTTTGCTTTGGTATTTGTTGTCTACTATTTCTAGATTTTGAAATAGAGTTTTGTGCTCTTTGAGGATTTCGGTGTTAGAATTTTCGTCGTTGAGCATGTCATGGATCAACTTCTTTAATTCTGTCACATCTTTTTTCATCTCGAAAAGAATCTTATATAAGATGTCTCTTTCAGAAAAACCTCCGTCTTGCCCACTAGACTCTTTCTTTTCTATAGGAGCAGGGAGGTAGGAATTGTCAGTAGGGAGGTAGGTAGCTAGCTTGGCAGCATCTAGCGTTCTGTCCATCTCCAGTACTGAGATTTGTTCCACAATATTTTTAAGTTGTCGGATGTTGCCAGGGAATCTAAATTTGTTGACGAGCTGTTTGGCATTGTCTGTCAGTTTGATTGGCTCGACGTGATACTGCTCGCCAAAATCGAATGCAAATTTCCTAAACAGTAACTCTATGTCTGCACCGCGTTCTCTTAGGGGTGGTACATATATAGGTACGGTATTCAGTCTGTAGTAGAGGTCTTCTCTGAACTTACGGTTTTGAACAGCACCTAGCAAGTTTACATTGGTGGCAGCAATGACTCGTACGTTGGTTTTGAGAACTTTGGATGAGCCTACTTTTAGGAATTCGCCATTTTCTAGTACTCTAAGTAGCCTGGCTTGAGTACTGACTGGCATTTCACCAATTTCGTCTAAGAATATAGTCCCTCCGTCGGTCACTTCGAAGTAGCCCTTTCTGGCTTCATGCGCGCCAGTAAAAGACCCTTTCTCATGCCCAAATAGCTCAGAGTCTATCGTCCCTTCTGGGATTGCACCGCAGTTGATGGCGATGAATTGACCATGTTTTCGCTTGCTCAGCGAATGGATGATCTTGGAGAAAGACTCTTTTCCACTACCACTTTCTCCGGTGATCAATACACTCATGTCTGTAGCTGCAACTTGCGCTGCTACATTGATGGCTTGGTTGAGCAGGTGAGAATTACCTATGATGCCAAAACGCTGCTTAATAGATTGAATGTCAGATTCTTTCAAGGCTGATTGTTAGTTTTCGATTAAAGTTCCAAAAAGAGTTCCTGTCGTACTGTCGTTGATTTTGACTGTGACGTATTCACCTTTTTTATGATTCCCTTTATCGAAAATCACTACTTTATTAGTTGTTGTACGTCCGAAGAGTTGTTCTTCAGATTTTTTGGAAGTCCCCTCGATGAGTACTTCGAATTCTTTGCCTACATCTCGACGGTTGGTTTCTCTAGAGCACTCGTTTTGTAGTTCGATGATCTCGTTTAGACGCCTTTTCTTGATGTCCAATGGGATGTCATCTTCGTATTTTTTCTCAGCGAGAGTGCCAGGTCTTTCAGAGTAGAAGAACATATAAGACAGGTCATACTTGACATACCTCATGAGCGAGAGCGTATCCTGATGCTCTTCTTCTGTTTCGCTGCAGAATCCTGTGATCATGTCACTAGATAGTCCACAGTCTTCACCTAGGATTTCTTTGATTTTGTCCACTCTGTTGATATACCACGCTCTATCATAGGTGCGGTTCATCATATCGAGAATTCTAGAGTTACCGCTTTGTACGGGGAGATGGATGTATTTGCAGATGTTGTCGTGTGCTTTCATCGTATGCAATACTTCGTCCGTGATATCCTTTGGGTGAGAAGTTGAGAATCTGACACGGAGTTTTGGGTCTACTTTAGCAACCATTTCGAGTAGGTTGGCGAAGTTGATCACTTCTTGTATATCAGACTTTTCGAGTTTGGCTTTATTGTTCTGTTCTGCCGACCATTTGTATGAATCGACATTTTGCCCGAGTAGGGTGACTTCTTTAAAGCCTTTGTCGAATAGATCTTGGGCTTCTTTGACTATAGAGAACGGGTCACGACTTCTTTCTCGTCCTCTAGTAAAGGGCACTACACAAAATGAGCACATGTTGTCACAGCCACGCATGATGGAGATGAATGCCGTCACCCCGTTGGAGTTTAGTCGGACAGGGCTGATGTCTGCATAGGTTTCTTCTCGGGAGAGAAAAGTGTTGACTGCTTTTTGACCAGACTCTACTTCGCCTAACAGGTTGGGTAAGTCGCGGTAGGCATCAGGGCCTACAACTAAGTCTACTATTTTTTCTTCCTCTAGAAATTTAGATTTCAAACGCTCGGCCATGCACCCCAATACACCGATGACCATCTCTGGACGCCTCTTTTTGGCTGCATTGATGTGGTTAAGTCTGTTACGTACCGTTTGCTCAGCTTTTTCTCTGATCGAACAGGTGTTGAGGAATGTCACGTCGGCATCTTCTAGGGAAGACGTAGTGGTGTACCCTTGTTCTTTCATGATAGAAGATACGATCTCACTGTCTGAGAAATTCATCTGACAGCCATAACTCTCTATATACAGCTTTTTCTTGCCCGTATTGCCTTCCTCTATAGATACACGAACTTCTTCTTGTTCTTGCTCTGTTCCATTTAGAATGTCTAAATCACTTATGAGTCCTTTCATTCTCTCGATTTACTTTTAAGCTGTGCTTGTACTAATTATTTCCAAACACAAAGATAGAAAAACAGGACATATTGTCAGTTCAATGTGGTAGAATCTTGAGACCTTTGTATTCATTATTTATCAATAACTTGGATGGTAGGGAAATAGGGCTTTATAAAGTCCGTTTCTAGAATAGAATGTTTTCGGATGAGCTATAGTAAGATCAATTTTTCGTGGGGGATTAAATGTGCGGTAGGTATTATCTGTTTGCTTTTCATTCAGCAGAGGATAACTTTTGCACAGGAGACTGTTGTCTACATCAAGCTTGACGAAAGTCAGACCGGAAATAGCGCTGCTCGTTCTACAAATAATATTTTGGTAGTTAGTGATCTATCGAGTAATAAAAGTGTGAAAACGGTTCGTTCTCTACAGTCTACGTCATCACTAGCCCAAGCAAGAACCCACCATGAAGAAAGTAGATACCTAAAAGGAATCTATAAGCTTACAGTGAATCAAGGAGAAGAAGACGGACTGATTCGAGCATTGAAAGCCTATGACAATGTAGTTGCTGTAGAACCTGAACCTGAGTTTGAGATTCTTCTCGTTCCTAACGATGAAAGGATTGGAGATCAAAATTCGCTAGGTTTGATTCAAGCGTATGCGGCGTGGGATATTACCAAAGGGAGTAGTGATATCCTCATAGGTGTGAGTGATACAGGGTTTGATTTGGATCACGAAGACTTAGTCGGGAATCTGTATCACAATGAGGGAGACCCAATCAATGGCGAGGATGATGATGGCAATGGTTACATAGATGACTATATTGGGTGGGACATGGGAGACTATGACAATGATCCGAGTTATGCAGCCCGTGAGAGCAACTCTCACGGGAGTAATGTAGCTGGGGTAATATCCGCAGTACCTAACAATGAAATAGGAATAGCAGGCATAGCGTACAATAGCAAATTCTTGCCACTCAAGCTTGCTCGTTCGTCGGATGGAGCTTTTAGTGGTTCGTATGAGACGATTGTTTATGCTGCCGACATGGGGTGTGATGTGATCAACCTGTCGTGGGGCAACCCTACCTTTCGATCCGAAATCGCACAGTCTATCATTAACTATGCGGTACTGGAGCAGGATATGGTGGTGGTCGCTGCAGCAGGCAATACAGAGGCAGAGTTGAATTTTTTTCCAGCAAGCTATGACCATGTTTTGTCTGTAGCGATGAGCAACAGTAGTGATGAGAAATTTGAACAAGCAACGTGGAGTTACTATGTAGATCTGATGTCACCAGGCCAATCTATTCTGTCGACCAATATCAATGATGAGTACTTCTACAATTCAGGATCATCATTTTCTTCACCCGCTGTAGCTGCTACTGCTGCTTTGGTCAAATCAGTTTTTCCATCCATGTCAGCAATTCAAATCATGGAGCAAATCCGAATGACCACTGATGATGTGTACGCCGTTGGGAGCAACATGGACTACTATGGGAAGCTGGGCAAGGGGCGACTCAATGTGCTAAGAGCTGTTTCTGAAAAGGGAGTGGCTGCTATGCGATCTTTTGATATGCGCTATACTGCGAAGCACGGAGATACAATATATGCAGGAGATACAGTAGATGTTATGCTCAGCTATGTCAACCACCTACGTGCGTTGACATCAGCCAAGGTTTCTGTGCAAAGTGCTGCGTCTTATGCGCAGATTCTGAATAATGAGATCGTTTTAGGAAGCCTCTATGAAGGTGATAGTCTATTGGATGTAGCCATAAAAGTTATTCTGTCTAAGAATGCTCCAGCTGATAGTCTATTGAGTTTTCGGATGAACTATAGCGATGCGGAGGGTTATGAGGATTACGAATATTTTCATCTGGAGACGGCACCAGCTTATGTAGAATTACAGAATTCTAACATCCAGCAAACGATCGCTTCGAATGCTAACTTATGCTATGCTACTGATGTGTACAGGGATGGAGATGGTTTGTTTTATGATCAATTGCAGGTCGCAGCTTTTATGGGAATAGCGATAGGAACGCATCCAGATTCGGTATCAGACAATATTATTCATGACTTTAGCACGCTTACTAGAGATTTAGATTTCAAGTCCCTGATAGATATTAAGCCTTATGACAGGTCAGATATGGACGCCTATGCGAGAGGTTCGTTTACAGACAGTCTATCTACTAGACCTTTGGGGATACTGGTGGAACAAGAGGTGCTACTGTGGGATGATGAGGTAAACAGGGATTTTGTGATTCACGAATATCGATTAACCAATACTACAGATCAATTGAAGGATTCGGTGTGTTTTGGGTTTTACGCTGATTTTAATATCGAAGATGCCCAAGCTAATTTTTCCTACTGGGATAACGAAAACGGAATGGGATACACAAACTCTAACGAGGATGGAGAGGTCATGGTGGGGATGGGGTTACTCTCCACTCAGTCACCTGTGTTTCATGCGATCGACTTGAATAACGCTGCTTTTGATTCCATTGACATTCCGGATTTATTCACAGATTCCTTGAAGTATGATTTTATGACAACTGTCAAAGATACTGCAGGTGGAGAGCAGGGAAACAATGTGGCGCAGATGTTGACGGCACATATAGATGCTTTGGGTGCACAAATGTCTGAAAAAGTCGCTTATGCCATTGTGTTTGGGAGTTCGCATGACGAACTGGTGGCAAACCTAGAGAAGGCCAAAGTTAAGTATAACTTATTTCTCCAGCGGCCAGCATTGAACTGGTCTCAACTGACGTGTGAAAATCAGGAGATAGCTCTAGACAATGACGAAGAATTTAGAATATACGCTGATGTAGCAGGGACACAACTGATCAAAGAGGGGGCTGACCTTAGTTTGGATGGATTCGCAAAAGATTCGGTACTTTACTATCAGGAGATAGTAAAGGGATACAGTTCGGATATGTACAAGATGTATTTTGAGATTTTCAATCCCGAAGTAAAATTTAGAGCGGATCCAGAGGTCTACTATTTGGGTGATAACGAATCCAATCGGGTGCAATTTATAGATCAGAGTCTAACGGCCGTAAGTTGGTCTTGGGCTTTTTCTAATGGTTATTTTTCTTCTGCAAAAAACCCTTATACAACGTTTGATGAGATTGGTAGCTACGCCGTGTCTCTGAATGTAGAGACTGAATTAGGATGTTCAGCATCGGAGATAGTGTCGTATGAGGTAAAAGAGAGAGGAGATGCCCCTGTAGTCTCTGATGGCTTAGTCTGCTCAGGAGAAAGTGCAGAAATATCAGCGAGTAACTCGGTACCAATTCGCGTCTATGCTACGCAGAGTAGTAGTGTGATCTTGTTCGAAGGAGAAGTATGGAATACACCGATCCTTTATACAGATCAAACCTATTACGTGACGTCTGTCGCTACTGAGAATGAAAGTGTCAGAGTGCCAGTTAGTATCACAGTAGACCCAGTAAGAGCTAAATTCACCTATCAACCCGATACGACTGACTTGTCTTCTAGCGAAATGTTACTGGCTATAGATGCTAGTATTCATGCAGAAAATGTCCTTTGGCGAGTGGACAATCAAGAGGTTGGGACAGCGAGCAGTATAGTAGAGAATGTGTCAGACCTAACTCAAATGCAGATTAGTCTAGAAGCGACGAGCGAAAACGGATGTGTTAATCTGACAGAAGAGACAGTGATATTTGCTACCAGTACTCAGCCCGGTATCAATGAGCAGACTTTAAAAAGAGTATGTCGTCATGATCTGGTTTACTCGTCACCCATCTATGGAGAGTATTTTGCATTTTATGCAGATGAAGAACTAACAATGCTAATAGCCAAAGGGAAAGATGCGATGTTAGGACCTGTTTTGACTGACACTTCATTCTATGTTACCAATATTACAGACTATCATGAGAGCAATGCGGTGGAACTTGAGGTTAGACTCAAAGCATTTGACCCAGAGTTGGACATGACTCCAGCATTTTTATATATAGAAGAAGGGCAACATGCGCAGTTCACCGTTAGTCCTGATGCGACGATAGCTAGTTATCAGTGGTACATAGATGGAGACTGGGTGGATCAGGTAGATACATTGAATTATACATTTTTTGATACTGGGGATTATGCCATGGCAGTAGTAGTGGAAAGTAATGAGGGATGTGTGGACACGTTAGAGGCTATCTATGAAGTGAAACATATACTGACCGTTAGTGACGATGCACGTAGCAGTATTGTAGTGTATCCTGTACCAGCCAAGTCTCAATTATATGTAGACAGCACTGAGGGGGAGGCTGTACTGCATTATTTATACAACTCATTAGGACAGTCAATGGATTATGAGTTGATGCAGTATGATGGACCGATGCTTATCAATGTAGCTCATTTGCCTAGTGGTATATATTTTCTAGTAGGTTCAGTGGATGACAAGACCTTCTATATTCAGTTTACAAAGCAATAACTAGAACTATTTATATAATATTTTATATTTCTTGTAGAATTTACTATGATTAAGTAAATTTCCATATAGCGGTTTTGATAAGTGCCTCTATTTGAGCTAATTTCAAGACTTAATTGAGTCATTTGTACTCAACCAATCAAAAGCATTTTTATAAAGAGATATTTGAACTGATGAGAGTGTCGTATGGTTGCGATCTATCAGTTCTGGGTATAAAACACAGTTCATGTTTACCTATGTAATTAAGATAAGGTTAGGTTAAAGTAGGTTAACTACTGCCTGGTTCTGAGAGATCGGAACCAGGTTTTTTTCTTTAAAACCAACTCAAACCATTATTCGTCGTTAATTTAGCTTTCGTTTTATAACAAACTGATATTGCTGAATTATTGCTTTATGAAATTGACACGTCTGATTGCCTTTTTGCTTGTCCTAAGCACTTCTCATTTCGTCTTTTCTCAAAAACCTAAACAACCCACTTCTGCAGAGATACTACATCGCTTGCAAAAGTTGAATGTGCTGGGATCTGCACTCTATGTGGCGGCACACCCTGATGATGAAAACACACGATTGATTACCTATCTAGCCAATGAAAAGCACTTTAATACAGCCTATCTGTCTGCTACACGTGGTGATGGAGGACAAAACTTAGTAGGTTCAGAAATTCGAGAGTCTTTAGGGGTGATTCGTACGCAAGAATTACTCGCAGCGAGGAGAACTGATGGAGGACAACAATATTTTAGTCGAGCCAATGATTTTGGCTATTCTAAGACTCCAGAAGAGACGTTTAACATCTGGGATAGAGATCAGGTATTGTCAGATTTTGTGCGTGTGTTTAGACAGCATAAACCAGATGTGGTGATTACGAGATTTCCAGAAGACGGTCGTGGTGGACATGGACATCACACTGCTTCGGCGATTTTAGCGAGAGAGGCTTTTTCATTGGCAGCTGATCCCAATGCCTACCCTGAGTCTGCTCAAAAATTTGGTACATGGCAGGCGAAGCGATTGGTGTTCAATACTCATCCGTATTTTTTTAGAGGAGCGGATGGGCAGTTTCACCCAGAAGGATTGCTCTCAGCAGATTTGGGAGGGTACAACCCGATGCTGGGCAAATCTTACACAGAGATAGCGGCAGAGAGTCGCAGCATGCACAAGAGTCAGGGGTTTGGTACGACAGGTTCTCGTGGGGTATCTATGGAGTATTTTCTACATGTAGCAGGAGATTCTGCATCGTTAGACTTGTTAGAAGGTGTAGATCAGACTTGGACTAGAGTCACAGGTGGAGACAAAGTGGGATATCACATTGATAATGCGCTCATGCATTATGATGCAGCTAACCCGACGCTGATTATTTCTGATTTGGTGGCGGCATACAATGCGCTTTCAGACGTAGATGATAAGTATTGGGTCGAGGTGAAAGGACAGGAGATAAAGGATTTGATCAAGGCATGTGCAGGTTTATACTTAGAAGCTAAAGCAGATGTGGAAACATATAATCCAGGAGACTCATTGAAGGTCAGCATAGAGGCAATCAATCGCTCAGATGCCGATATAGAGCTCAATTCGATCGATATCGTCGGGATTCAGTCCTTCGAAGTGAGACAGCAAATGCATCACAACCGTCCGATCAATATGGACAAGAACTACCAGCTCAAAAGTGGTATAGACTATTCTCAACCCTATTGGCTGAAAGAAAAAGGGACTCTCGGGATGTATAAAGTGTCTGACGAAAATTTGATTGGAAAACCTGAGAATGATCCGGCACTTCAGGTTGTTTTTACGATCAAGATAGGAGAGACTTATTTAGACTATAAATTTCCAGTCGTATATAAGAAAAGCGATCCTGTGGATGGAGAAGTATATGAGCCTGTGGTGATTACGACTCCTATATTTACCAATATGATGGATCCTGTGGCTGTGTTTGCTAATGGAGCGGAAAAGGAAATTCAAGTCAAGGTCATCGCAGGTACAGGAGATGTAAAAGGTAAGCTCAGGTTAGAGTTGCCAGCAGGCTGGAAAGCTAAGCCTAAGTCTCAGAAATTTGCATTGGAGGTGAAGGATCAAGAGTCAATTTTTAGTTTTGTGATCACACCTCCTACCAATGCTTCAGAAGGAGTGATACAGGCAGTTGCTAGTGTATCAGGTCAGGATTATAGTTATGCATTGGAACGGATCAACTATGATCATATTCCGAAGCAGACGCTCTTTCCAGATGCGGTGACCAAAGTGGTTAATCTGGACTTGAAAAAGAAGGGAAATCTGATAGGTTATATCGAGGGAGCTGGAGATGATATCCCAGCGAGTTTAGCTCAAATAGGTTACAAAGTAGATGTGTTAGATGCGAGTAAATTAACACTAAACCAACTGACTGCTTACGATGCGGTGATCGTCGGGATTCGAGCTTTTAACACTCAGGAAAGTCTCAAATTTCAGAATAAAACATTGATGTCCTACGTCAACAACGGTGGGACACTTATCGTGCAGTACAATACTTCTCACCGTTTGGTGACAGAAGATATTGCACCCTATCCACTCAAACTGTCAAGAGACAGAGTATCGGTAGAAGAGGCAGAGGTACGATTCCTTAAACCGCAGCATGAGTTGCTCAACAGTCCCAATGTAATCACTGAGAAGGATTTTGACAATTGGACGCAGGAGCGAGGGCTTTATTTTCCTAATGAGTGGGATGATCACTTCGAAGCGATTTTATCAGCCAATGACCCAGGAGAAACACCAAAAGACGGAGGGCTTTTGGTGACCCAATATGGCAAAGGGTATTATATCTATACAGGTTACTCTTGGTTTAGAGAGTTGCCAGCAGGTGTCCCAGGTGCTTATCGCATCTATACCAATATGATTTCTATCGGTAAATAAGTGTGAGGATGAACGAACAAGAAGAAAAGCCTCCATTTTTTCAGACATGGCGGCAGATGTATGGGTTTGTGATTGCAACTCTTTTTGTGATCATTCTATTGTTGTATTGGTTTAGTCAGGCGTTCGTATGAGTACATTAGATTTATTGGTGCTATTTGGTACGCTGGGGTTGATTGTTGGCTATGGAGTTTATAAGACGCTGGGTACGAACAATATGCAGGACTATCTGCTGGGAGGCAATAGTATGAAATGGGGGACGATAGGTTTGTCCGTGATGGCGACACAGGCCAGTGCAATTACATTCATCTCTACACCGGGTCAGGCCTATGAGAGTGGTATGGCTTTCGTTCAAAACTATTTTGGCTTACCGATCGCTTTGGTGATTGTCGCATTTGTTTTTATTCCCATCTATTATCGCCTGAAGGTCTACACAGCCTATGAGTATCTAGAGTCTCGCTTTGATAACAAAACCCGACTGTTGGGTGCATTTTTGTTTTTGGTGCAGCGAGGGCTAGCTGCAGGGATTACTATCTATGCTCCTGCGATTATTCTATCCACTATACTCCACTGGGATCTGACTTACATGATTCTGCTGGTAGGGATACTCGTTATCATCTATACAGTGAGTGGTGGAACCAAGGCGGTTAGTATTACGCAGAAACATCAGATGGCGGTGATTTTGACAGGTATGGTGGTGGCGTTTGGCTTTATCATGTATTATCTCAGTCCTTTTGTGTCATTTTCGGGGGCATTGGAGATTGCTGGGAGCTTGGACAAGCTGAATGCGGTGGATTTTTCTTTGGATTTTGAAAAGCGCTATACAGTTTGGTCAGGAATCCTAGGCGGGTTGTTCTTAGCCTTGTCGTATTTTGGGACGGATCAGTCTCAGGTCCAGCGTTATTTGGGAGGGAAAAATACTGCGGAGAGTAAGATGGGGTTGATGTTCAACGCTGTGATGAAAATCCCAATGCAGTTCTTTATTCTCCTCACGGGAGCGATGCTCTATGTGTTTTATATTTTCTATCCCTCGCCAGTCCACTTCAACGAGAATTCGATCACGGAACTGGAAGCAAAAGTTCCTGGCGTGACGGCAGAAGTACTTGCCAAACACGAGCAACTCTCCGAACAGCGAAAAGCAGCCGCCATAGCATTTAGTCAGTCAGGTGATTTGACGAATGCAAAAGAACAGCTACAGACCGCCACACAAGAACTGGAGGCCAACCGACAGGAAGTCCGAGATTTGATAGGTCGTCACGATGCTTCGATCAAAACCAAAGATTCGGATTACGTATTCTTGACTTTTATCTTGAATTATCTGCCTGAAGGCTTGATTGGACTATTGATTGCTGTGATATTCTCAGCAGCCATGTCGTCTACCTCTGGCGAACTGAATGCCCTCGCATCCACTACCACAGTTGACTTCTATAAGAACGTCATCAATCCCAATGCCACGGATGGGCAGTATGTCATGGCCTCCAAACTGCTAACTGCACTTTGGGGATTTATGGCAATCGGTTTTGCTTTCATGGCACATCAGTCCGAGAACTTGATAGAAATGGTTAATATTCTAGGTTCTATTTTTTATGGGAATATTTTAGGGCTTTTTCTAGTGGCGTTCTTTGTGAAGTATGTGCAGGGTACTGCAGTTTTTTGGGCAGCTATTGTTTCACAGACTTTGGTGATTACGCTATTTCTTACGACTGATATCGGTTATCTGTGGTTCAACTTGATAGGTTGTGCTGGAGTCATTTTGATTTCGATGCTGATCCAAACGGTAAGGGGAGAAAGTTAGAATCCAACTTTAGGCTAAAGTGAATCAGTCTGCTCGTATGAGCTGAACAACTCAATCGTGTAGTCGAGCAATTGAGCATTGCCTGCTTGTCCATGACCAGGAACTACATGTTGGATGTTGCCATATTTTTGTCTGATTTCACGAACAGTGCCTGACCATGTTTGGATATTCCCATCACCTACGTATCCCTCTGTCGCACCGGTCTCTTTGATGAGGCATCCACCAAAAAGCACACTTTCCGGAACGATAGTGCTCACGATGTTGTCCGCTGTGTGTCCTTCTCCGAAGAATTCACTTTGGATTTCCACATCCCCGACTGTAGTCTTGAGGCGATTTTCAAAACCATTTTGTGGCAAAGTTTTATTTGACTCCTTAGCGAGTGTGATAGTATGTTGGTTGGCATAGGAGGGGATATTTGCTGCATGAACAATGTCCAAACCTCCCAGGCAGTCCGAATGAAAATGACTCACAATGACGGCCTCTACAGCTCGGTTGTTTTGCACTGTGACCCAGTGTAGTAATTCGATGGTTGCAGAATCCGTGGTGGGCGTGTCGAAGATAATAGCTTCATTTTCGTCCATATAGATGAGTCCGTTACAGGCCACATTGCCAAAATCCTGAGTTTGTAGATAGGACTCATGGATATAGGTGTTTGCTGTTAGCGGGTAGATTTTGAGATGTTCAGAGGTGTGATTTTCTATCTGCTTTGGTGAGCAGCTATAGATAGTCATGCAGAGACCTGTATATATGAAGATGTTGATGAGTTTCATGGAGTGTTGTTTTGGGAAGCTTATTTCTGTTGTTAATATATTTCGAATCTGGTACATAGACTGTCTATGTAATAGGAAACTTATCAAAAATATAAGAGTGGTCTGTGTTTTTAATTCTAATAGCGATACACGAACACTTATTGCTTGAATCACTTGATCTTAATAATGGACATTAAAAAAACTGTCCTTGCTTTGATACGTCATACCGCGTGTCAAAGCAAAGACAGTTTGTATTTAAGGATTGGAGTAGTTTTAGAGTTTACATTTCTCGGGTAGCTAGGGTTTCAGGCTTTTCTTCTCCGATCAAGATTTGGAATTTTTTGTAGATGTCAACTAGTCGGTGGTTTAGTAGATGAGGTACTCAGGCGGTCAGGATAGTTATACTGGAGAAACGATCTGATCTATAAAATAAACGAATTTGAAATGATATAAAACCGTTATTTTAAATAAATATAGATACATACATGTTGAGGTGTTTTTCTTGAGGTGAATTTTTAAGGAATGAATATTCAAATTTTATCATCTAACATTTGGTATCTGGGTAGTTACTGCATTATTCTTGTGACGTTAAAATTTGAAGTAGCATTTGAGAACGTACATTTAAATTTTAAAAAATGATTAACCAAAACGAATCAACCAAAACGAATCAACCAAAACGAATCAACCAAAACGAATCAACCAAAACGAATCAACCAATTTACTCGCTATTTAATTTTTTTCTCTATTATTTCTTGGTTGGTAGGGTGTGAACAGGAGCAGGTTAGTCCAGTCAAAGCGCCTGCGAAACACGTACTCACATCAGAAGAAGGTGCAATGATGCGACTGGGTAAACAAAAGGAAAATGCGTATTCGGTAGAGAATATGATTAAGGCGTATGAAAACCTGAAGGTAAATAGTAGGCTTTTAGAAGATATTGATATTCATGCTACGCATTTATATGTTCGATTTTTACCAAAGGACTCTTTGGATTATCAAGCCTTAGTATCTGATACCACCATGGAGTTTTTTGATTTTCCATTGGATTATGAAATTGTACAAACAGATCATAAATTTAGACCCTTTAAGTATGAGGTGCTTGCTGAGCTTTTCTTGACAGAAGATGAAAATGATCCTCTCTCAGGAGACGAGAGTTCTGCACGTCTCAATTTGGGAGTATTAGAGATGCTTGAGGACGAAGCGTTGCGTATCACGGGCAATCTAGAAGAAGAAAGAGAAAATGCTCGGGTGATGGGACGGTTCAACCCAAAGGGGAGAATCACTATTGATGAGGTTACTACTGACCGCAATACCTCTACCACTAGAGAGGTTGCGTTGAAACATACCAAAGTACGTGCGTACCGAGGGTTTAAATGGGGGTATGACTGGACAGATGCCAATGGTGATTTCAAAATCTCGAGACGGTTTAGATACAGTGTGAATTACACGCTGTTGTATGAACGGGGTGGGTTTGCTGTTACCAATTCCTTGGGTATTAGGACGGTGCATAAAAAGAATAGTAAATCTAGAACGTGGTACCGTAGAATCAAATATTCGGAAGAAGAGTCATGGACAAGAGCCACCGTGATGAATGCCATAGATGGCTATGTCACGCAGGCTAAACGATACAATGTGAAGTTGCCTGTGGCAGATCAAAAGGTGAAACTCAGGGCTAAATTGAAAAAGGGTCGGTCAAATGCATTAGGAGTAGCTAGACACTATGAACCCGCGATTGCATTGCTCAAACGAAACGATGTGGTTTTGTATACTAGGTTTAAATCTAATGCCAGATATGAGACCGATGATTTGTTTTCTCTAGTAATGCACGAGCTAGGGCATGTGAGCCATCACCTCAAGTCACCGATCAATGTCATCCTGAGCATTGGGATAGTAGGAGAGAGTTGGGCTACGATGATAGAATATTATTTTACTAGACCTTATTATCCAGAAGAAGTTAATCATTTAGATGATCAAAATAGAATTGATATTGAAGATGGTGGTGATGATTCTTGGAAATATACCCCTGTTTTTATCGATATGATCGATGATTCGAACCAGAGAGACGATCATGATTCCGATGATTTTGCAGACGATGACGTGGAGGGTTATTCGATATGGAACATACATCGCGCCTTGGACAACAAGACAAAACTGGATGGGGTCAAGGATTTTTTGAAGGATAACTATGCGAATACTACAGAAAGACATTTGGACAAATTGGTGGGTTTTTATAACGATATAAAAGAAGATAACAAATGAGAAATTTGATTTTAATATTGATAAGTTTAGTTGTAGTGGCATGTGATGCAGCCAATGACATAGATTATGATGCAGTGCGCCGGATTGTCAATGATACTGATTATCCTTTACAACTTGATGTTTACAACAGTACGGAGCATTTTCAATATGATATTGCCGCACGAGATACGTTAAATATTAGTGGTGAGTGTGAATCAGGAAATGTGCGTAGGTGTTATTTGGGATGGGATGGTAGTATGGTTTATGGGGAAATCACATTCTCTCAATCAAAAGTCTTGAAAGGAGAAGGGATAAGTGATTTGAACTGTAGAGAAGATCGAGCTGTACAGGGAGACCCTGTTAAGGGGTGTTATGGGTATGTCACTTCAAAGGAAGATGGGGTTTCCGTCTACACCTACACGATTGGTGAGGAGGACTATCAAAATGCTGTGCCGATCGATTGAGGTAAGATTACAGAATCATTTGATTATTAATAATGGACATTAAAAAACTGACTTTGCTTTGATATACAATATCACATATTAAGACAAAGACAGTTTTTATCTAAGATTAGGTGTGATTGTGGGGATTATATTTCGCTGTTAGCTAGGGTTTCAGGCTTTCCTTCTCCGATCAAGATTTGGAATTTTTTGTAGATGTCACGGGCGATGTTTCTGCCGAGATTGAGCCCTTCGATGTTGTCTGCTTGGATGTGGTAGCCTCCCATGACACGGGAGATGCCAGCCATTTCGCCTGCTTTGGTAAAGGTGGGGAAATGAAGCGTGACTGTGTCGCCAAGATTGTCGGGCTCGGTCATGATGCCAGGAACCAAATCTACTGACGAACCAAATTCATCACTGCCTGTGAATAAACGCAATGCCTCTGCACATCCACCACTGATGGTACTGTGCCCAGATACGTAGCTTGGGAATGGAGGACATAAGAAGCTGTTCGGTGAGTAAGGTCTCCATTCTTGGCCTTTCATTTCGGTCATTCCAACTTCTGGTCCTCCCCATGCTTTGATGGTTTCGTCTTGGTAGTAGTCGTGTACCAGTGCGAAAGGTCTTGCGAAATCATAGTACATTTTTGAATCCCAACATGCGATGAAACCATCCATGGCTACTGATTCCACATAAAAGTACATCTTGATATCGTCATCCAACGTGTGTTGGTCACGGATGGAGACTTGCTGCGCAAAGAGCAACCAGTGCCCTGCCTGCTGCACGGATTTGGGACCGTCACGCATGAACTCTACCAAGGCACGGTTTTCGTCGGTGAGGTTGGCTTGTAGGTCTACGACCTCTTTGACTTCAGCGGCTAGCTGCTCAGAGCCAACCATAGGAGGAGGCCCTGGTCTAAATTGACTGGCAGAATCAAGCATCAGAGGCTTTACCAATTGCCAGTAGGGTGTCAGACAGCCCGGAGCAAATTTCTTACCTTCCTTGTCAGAGAAGTACTTGGGCTGCCATCTGTTGAGTTCCACGTTGTTGTCTACGGTATTGATGGGCTGATACTCGGTGTAGTCGTAGTAGGGTTGTTTGGATGCTCCTGACTGTTCTCCGTATTGGTTAGAACCGTCGTTATGGCGAGCAGCTATTACTGCTTTGGCCGCTAGGTTTCCAATGCCTACGGGTGTGCTGGGGTCTAGGGACTCATCATTAGGGTCTAGTCCCATGGATGTCATAAAGTTACGATACATGGTCGAGTCAGAGTAGTAGTACTCCGACATGGCCCGGTAGGCAGCATAGCTAATGGCGATTTCTTTGTTTTCTAAAGTTAACTCGTCCATAGGTCGACGTTCTACACCTGTGAGGTAGACGGGAGTGGCTTTTTGATCATAGCGTGTCCATGCATCGAACATGGATGTGAAAATCAGCCCTAGAAAACGACTGGTGATCGTAGGACGTGGTTTGAACATGTCGGTATCATTGGCAGTAGCCTCTAGTGCTATTTTGCCCCACTGGTAGGCGATGTTGTCCGCGCCTCGGGGTTCTTCTACGATCGATTTTTCGGTGGAGTGCTGGCAGCCTGCGATCACGAGTAATGCGACGATGATGGGGAGTATTAGTTTGTTCATGTATTCGTGTTTTAGTCTTTCTGTTGAACAATACTATTTATTAATCTTTAAGCTTATTTCAATAGATGACGAATGGGAGCAAATAGTTGATGAATTATGGGTTTGGAAGGATAGAAATTATTTAAGGAAACCGCTCACTTGATGGGATTGGAAAACACATCAGTTGCGCTTAACTTGGTGCTTCTTATCCACTTATTTGAAACTATCACATGTCTAGAATTTCAAGCTTGTTGGTCGGAGCTATACCCGTTGCGGTTGTTCTATTTTTTGTCTCTTCCTGCCAGTTTTCTCAATCAGAAAAATTCGCCAACCAGTATGTTACCTACTGTGGCTCGTGTCATGCACTGCCATCGATAGACGATCTCCCAAAGCACATCTGGAGAGACAATGTGCTGCCTGAGATGGGGGCGAAGATGGGGATGCGAGATAGCACTTACAGCCCATATCAGGGTTTGTCTTTTCGACAGATGGAGGCTGTGATGAAAACAGGTCACTATCCAAGTCAGCCTATGTTGTCTGTCGAGGAATGGTCGGAGCTCAAGGAGTATATCATAAGCTTAGCGCCTGTTTCTTTGCCTGCGACCAGTGATGAAATAGAGGCAACTCTGGGACAGTTTGTGCCAGAGCCGATTGCACTGGATGATTCGGGTGGTGCTTTTACTGCTTTTTTGGCCTTCGATGAGCAACAAGGAAAAATCATGACAGCCAACCTGTCTGGGCAACTAGTGACCTATGATTATCCGAGCAGAACTACCGTTAAGACTAGCAGTTTTGGAAATGCAGTCACGGCGTATCAGGTAGATTCAGCTCGTCAGTATGCGACGCTGATAGGGATTTTGAATCCATCCGAGTTGAAGTCTGGGCAAGTCTATAGCATAGTGGATGGCCAGCACAAAGTAATTGCTGATGGATTGCATAGACCTGTACATACTTTGATCCGAGATCTCGATCAAGATGGTCAGGATGAAATCATAATCAGTGAATTTGGTCACTTGACAGGAGAACTCTCGATGCTCACAAAAGGAGATACGGGATACCAAAAAGAAACATTATACGCCATGCCGGGAGTGGTTCGGGTAGTGGCTGAGGATATGAACGGTGATGGATTAGAGGATTTGGTTTTCATGGCGTCACAGGGGAGAGAGGGTGTTTTTATCTTGTATCAAGAGGAAAGACTTAGTTTCCGTAGGGAACAGGTGATTGGTTTTAGTCCGGTGTATGGTAGCAGTTGGTTTGAAATGGTAGACTATGATGGCGATGGCGATCAGGACATCATCACTGTCAATGGAGACAATGCTGATTACTCCGTAGTGCTCAAGCCCTATCATGGTGTGAGGGTCTTTCTCAACGATGGGCATAACCAATTTTCAGAAGCATACTTTAGGCCGATTCATGGTGCCACACGGGTGACTGTTAGAGACTTTGATCAAGATGGAGATATGGATATGGCAGTGGTAGCAACGTTTCCAGATTACGCTACTACGCCTTTGCAGTCATTTGTGTATCTAGAGAATCAAAATTCAGATCAGTTTGTTTTTGAAGCCCAGACTTTTACGCAAGCTGATACAGGTCGATGGCTTGTCATGGATGCGGGAGACGTAGATCAGGATGGAGATGAAGATTTGATCTTGGGTTCATTTACTTATTCGTTTGTGTATGTGCCAGATAGCTTGAGCGAAACCTGGAATGCCAACCGTGTCGACCTGATGGTGTTAGAAAATCAATTGGTGAGATGATATAGATTTGAGAACCTAATAGTTGAGGTTGCCGTGCGTGCGTTTTGCACAAGGGGTGATTTAGTGATTTTTCACTTTCTTTTTCTGTTGATTTGCAGGTCTGACGAAACTTTAAAAATGAAAGTCGCATTTAGTCCTATATATCGCTATGATCAATTGCCCGAGGGACATCGTTTCCCGATGGAGAAATATGACTTGCTGCCACAGCAGTTGCTCTATGAAGGGACGCTAACCCAAAGGGATTTTTTCCATCCCAAGAGACTGACTGAAGAACAGATCCTCAGAACGCATACTGTCGACTATTGGCACAAACTGAAAACAGGGACGCTAAGTAAAAAGGAGATACGTAATACGGGGTTTCCGTTTCACCCCAGTTTAGTAGAGCGGGGCAGGCATATCGCGCATGGAACCCTACAATGTGCCTATCACGCAATGCAAGAAGGGGTCTCTCTCAATATCGCTGGAGGAACACATCATGCCTATGCCGATAGAGGAGAAGGTTTTTGCATCTTCAACGATATTGCCATCGCTTCTAACGAGCTACTACATACCGGTGCAGTGGATCAAATTCTAATCGTAGATTTGGATGTTCATCAAGGCAATGGGACAGCCAAAATATTTGAGCATGAGTCACGGGTGTTTACTTTTAGCATACATTGTGAGCACAACTACCCACTCCAAAAGGAAAGATCTGATCTTGATATAGGTTTGCCAGACCAGACCGATGATGAGGCTTACCTGCGTGTACTAGAGGATGTTTTGCCAGATTTGATCCGAACCGTCAGTCCTCAGATGATCTTTTATTTGAGTGGTGTAGATGTGATCGCTACGGATAAGTTAGGGAGACTGGCAATGAGTCGTGAGGGATGTCGCAGGCGAGATGAGTTCGTGTTCGAGCAGTGTTGTGAGTTTGGCGTGCCTGTAGCAGTAGCAATGGGTGGAGGATATTCGCATCGTTTGTCAGATATCGTGGCAGCTCATGCCAATACTTTTAAGGCTGCCGAGGAAATTTTCTTTTAACCCGAGTTTAACTCACGTTAGATCTATTGCTTTATCAAAATTGTCTTATTCTAAGTCATAAAAGAAGGAATCAAAGACAGTGGTAAAATCATCTATGGACTAGTTCAGTCGTTTTAAGAATCCTGTTATATTTACTCATGACACAAAGCAGCCATTTATGATCCAATTGCCCACAGAACTCCTAGATACATTTGGGAAAATTCTATATGCCGTAGCGAAAAGTGACGGTATAGTTCAAGATGAAGAACTCGCCGTGATCCGTAAAGTAATAGATGACCACACTTGGGCACAGGAGTTGGAGTTGTCCTTTGTTGTAGAGCGTGAGATGGACACAGATGCCGATGAGGTATTCGAAGAAGCCATGGAGGTCTTTGATCGCTATGACGTGCGGGAGCACTACGAACAATTCCTCGACTTACTTGATGAGGTGGCAGAAGCACACGGTGGGATCGTGAATGAAGAAAAAACTTTTATAGATCGATTTAGAAAACGATTATTGAATTAAGCAGTTGTATTCACTGTTTCTGCCATTTTTGAGGACACTCTTACTGTTTCAATATAAATCAGAAGGTTTACTGATTCCAAATCTCCCAAGCTTTCTCGGCCTGACCGACTAGCATTTTATAGCCGTTTTTTACTAGAGCACCTGCATTGAGTCCTTCTTGCATAAAGGCTGTGGTTTCAGGGTTGTAGACCAGATCGAATAACCGATGTTCGGGTGTCAAGGACTGGTAGGGGAGGTTGGCCTTGTCACTTACATCTGGATAGGTGCCTAGTGGTGTAGTATTGATGATGAGGTGATGCTCTTTTAGGGTTTCTGGTGTTTCCGATAGTTGGTCGTACGATATACAGTCCGTGCTGGCCGTACGTGAAACCATGAGGTATGGAATATTCAAATCTTCCAGTGCTTTCTTAATCGCCTTGGATGCGCCACCTGTGCCGAGCACGAGTGCTTTTTTGCCCTTTAAGTCCCAATCCTCAATAGAAGATTTGAACCCGTAATAGTCGGTGTTGTATCCTTTTAGTTTGCCATCAGGCATGAACTTAATCGTATTGACTGCTTGTATGGCCGCTGCATGACTATCTATTTCGTCCAGGTACTGCATGACCTCTAGCTTATATGGGATTGTAACATTGAGCCCAGATAGCGTACCGGTATGCTGAGCAAGTAGCTTAGGAAATTCATTGATTTGCTCCAATTCGAAAAGTTCGTATTCGCAATTGGGAATGTTTTCTTTTTGGTACTTTTCAGTGAAGTAGTTTTTGGAAAAGGAATAATGAAGCGTTTTCCCGATTAGACCGAATAGTTTCATTAAGACTGTTTTTTGGAAGCGTTGGATTTGACAATGAGGGCTATTTTTTCGATCACGATGACAATCATAAAGCCCAGTGTACCAAAGAGAATAGCTTGGATAATCATTGGTTGATGTCCAGTCTCAGATAGATACTGGGTAGGCAGGATGTTTTGCTCCAACACAGGGACTTGTTCACCTTTGATCCATTCGAATCGAATGGCTTTTTTCCAAGGCCATATCTTGTTCAGAGATCCAATCATAAAGCCTGCTAAAAGGGCGATGGCATAGTTGTGGAACTTCTTTAGAAACCATGAAATGGCTCTGGAAAAAGAAAAAAGCCCAGTGATACATCCTATTGCAAATACAAGAATTATAGTTATATCAAATTCATTGAGCGCTTTGAATATATAGGTGTATTTACCTAAAATAAGTAGTATAAAACTGCCGGAAATACCAGGTAAAATCATGGCACATATTGCAATTGCACCACTGATAAATATAAACCATAGCCCGTTTGGTGTGGTGGCTGGTGTCACAATAGTGATGAAGAAAGCTATTGCAATACCTGCTAAGCATGATAATAGCACCCCTATATTCCATTTAGTGATTTCTTTGGCTACTGAAATAGATGAAATGATTACAAGACCAAAGAAAAATGACCACAACTGTATTGGGTATATTTCTAATACGTGAGAAATCACCTTAGCTAAGGTGAATACACTAACTAATATTCCTAACAACAAAGGAAACAAAAAGGCACCATTGATATGTTGCCAGAATGCTTTGAGTTTGAATTGAGCGAGTAGTTTGAACGCCGTGATATCAAAAGAGCTAATGGAAGCCAATAGCTCTTCGTATATCCCTGTAATAAATGCAATCGTACCGCCAGATACGCCTGGTACTACGTCTGCACTACCCATTCCTATACCTTTGAGGAAAAGTAGTAAATAGTCTTTCAGTGATTTCATGTATGGGCTTGCTACAGTAGTAGCTTATTTGCTTTCAGCTTTCAAGAAGTGATCAAATGTGTCACCCCTCAAACCTAATCGGATGGTTTCTAATGGGATCACCTCGTTAGGAGCGATATTACCCAAATTAACATTAGATCCGAGGAGCTTGATGAACCATACTTGCTGTTCTTTTTGTGGCGCTTCCCAAAGTACTTTTTCCATCGGGATTTTTGTCAAAATTTCCTGAACCAATCCAGATCTCACTTCTCCAGTGGAGCGAAATAGCCCAACATTCCCACCTTCGCGAGCCTCTCCGATTACTTTCCATGCTCCTGCGTCTAGTTCTTTCTGCATCAATTCTATCCATTTGTATGGAGGAATGATTTCTTCGGCATCTTTGGATCCTACTTCAGATAGGACAGTGACTTGATCTGTGAGTGTTCTGATGTATTCACATTTTTTGTCATGATCCATGACCAGTGATCCATCAGATACTTCAGCATGGCTCAAGTTGTATTTGTCTAATACTCTACGGTATTCGTCAAATTGATTTCTCATGATGAACGCTTCGAATAACGTTCCTCCCAGATAGACTGGGATGCCAGCTTCACGGTAGACTGCTAATTTCTTGTCCAGGTTAGAAGTGACGTATGAAGTTGCCCAACCTAGTTTTACTATATCAATATGATCCCCAGAGGTTTCGATCATGTCTTCGGCTTGACGAGAGCTCAGCCCTTTGTCCATGACCATTGTAAATCCTTGTTCTCTTGGTTTTACTGTTCTACTTGGTAGATTCTCTATGTTGTAATTCATTCAAATAATTCAAAAATTCCTATACTCACTGGTCTCTTTTCGACTTGCAAATAAATTGATTTCTCTCATAGAAGCAAAGCGAAAGTACGAATGATTTCAGTGGGTGCTAATCTGTTATTTATACTGTTGGATTATTTTGTACAGTGCTTTTTGAGTCTCTAGGTTGGGAAAGTAATCATAAAGCAAGGTGTGTCCTTCATAGTCGAGGTACAAGCCTTTTTCTAGGAAGTTAAATGCTGTTTTGTATTTGCCACTTTCGATATAGTATACGACACACAAGTAATAGAGTGAAGCATCATCAGGGATTTCATTAATCCCATCTGTAATCACACCTATCGCGCGCTCCATATCTCCTTGTTCAAAGTAGATTTTAGACCAGTCTTTCCAGATGTCTGGGTTGTTAGGACTTAGTTGACTAGCCTCGTCATAGGCGTCAATACTGGATATAGTATTACCGACTTTGAACTCTGCCTTGGCAAGAGCTGTCCAGTAGTCGGGATTTTCTATGCCTAGTTTGAGTGCTTTGTTGAAAAAATGTACTGCCTCATACCATTTGTCTTGATGTCCGAGACAAATACCTGTGCAGTACCATGCCTCGTCATAGAACTGATCTAGTTTAGTTGCTTTGCGATAGTAGCGGATTGCTAGATCATACTGTTCCATGTTTTCATAGACAGATCCGATACTGAAATAGATTTCAGGCGTAGGTCCTTCTAGCTCGATAGTCGTTTTGAATGCATCTAGCGCCTGCTCGTTTTTTTTCAGCATCATGAACGAGTTGCCCATGTTGTAGTATGCCGAACTGTATTTGTCATCGATGGCGATACAGTATTCGTATGCGTTGATGGACTCTTCGTATTTTTCTAACTTATTATAGATAATACCGAGGTTGTACCACGCATATTCCGAATAGGGGTCTTTGTCTATGAATTCCTTGTAGTAGGTGACACTTGTGTCTAGTTCTCCCAGTACATCTAGACAGTATGCTAGTTCGTAGAGCGCAGATTCATTGTTTAGGTTTTCTTCTAAGGACATCTTAAAGTACTTGATAGCACTTTTGAAGTCTGAGATATTTTGATAGGCCAGTCCGATCGAAAAGTGAATTTCATCTTTTTCTTGGGTGTATTGTAGTGCAGTATGGAAACTCTCGAGAGCCTCTTCATGCTTGCCCTGCATGATCTGTACGTTGCCTTTAATCAGGTGGATGTCGCCATCGCCAGGGTTGAGATTAGAAGCATCATCCAGTAGTTTGATGGCTAATCCGTACTCCTCTAGGCTCGAATAGGTTTGGGCTTTGAGGATCATGAATTCAGCAGCGTATGGATGTTGATCCATTGCAAAACTGAGTGCTTTGAGTGCTTTCCTGAACTTAGAGTGCTCTATATAATGATGAACGATTTGTTCGTATTCATCGGTCGAAAAGTAAAACGCTTCCTTGTTCTCCTTATGCAGTTCGTATCTCTTGATGAGATCCTTATCTTCATTGCGTTTTTTGAAGTTTTCTTCCATCTACTAAATAATTAGGCTACAAAGATAGCTGTTTTTTAAAATCAATACTTTCAATGATCAGTTTTGAATATAGATATAAAATGCCAATTATGGAATGATACGGTGGGAGTAGACCAAGTAGATTATTGAATACTCACTATAGCGTTTGGGTAGTAATTGTAAGAAAATGAGAGGATTAGATGTGACTATACAATGTTAGAAAAAAAGTCTATTTTTTCTATTCAGGGTAATGCATGTGATAGAGTATAACTGAGTGTGTAACCATTGCCTAGTGTTTAGGCAATGGTGGTCAATATCTAATTAGAACGGTAGGTCGTCAGCATTGGAATCATTGCTGTTATTGAGCCATTCTGGTTCTGCAAGTGATTCTGAGGCACCGTTACCTGCTTGTGGAGCTGGGTTGCCGCCAGATACGTCATTGGCTGCAGAGATTCTCCATGCTTGTAGAGAGTTGAAGTACACTACTTGACCTTGAGGATTAGTCCATTTTCTACCTTTTAGATTAAAGGCTACATTGAGTTCTTGTCCGATGTTGAATGCATCGAGTTGCTCACATTTGTCTTGAATCAATTCAAATTTGACAAATTCAGGGTATTGCGGGTTCTCAGCATATTCTACTACAAATTCTCTTTTCTTGAATCCACTCGCTCCGAAAGTGGCTGTATCGTATTTCTCTAAAAGTTTTGCTTTGATTTCCATGGATAATGATTTGAATTGAAAAATGGGTGGCAAAGATGATGATTAGCCTCTGAACTCGCAAGAGCTTTTTGCCTTTCATTGAAGAATTATTGCGAACAGAAGATAAAACCCACTTATGGTTTAGGGAATAAAAAAGGGGGCTCGAATGAGTCCCCTTTTCGTGTCTTCGTAAGGTACTATTATTTGTTAGTACCTACGTTGTTTAGATCTTCGAAAGCACTTTTAAGTCTAGACACCATAGACTGCTCGGCAGCTCTAGTCCAAACTCTTGGATCGTAAGCTTTCTTGTTCGGCGCATCGGCTCCCTCTGGGTTACCAATTTGTCCTTGCAAGTAGTCTTTCTTGTTTTCGTAGTATTTTCTGATACCATCCCAGTATGACCACTGTAGATCTGTATCAATATTCATTTTGATCGCGCCATAAGAAATCGCTTCTCTGATTTCTTCTCTAGATGACCCTGATCCACCGTGGAATACGAAGTTTACTGGGTTTTCACCTGTTCCGTATTTCTTTTGAATGAAGTCTTGAGAATTTTTCAAGATTTTTGGTGTCAACTTGACGTTACCAGGTTTGTATACTCCATGCACGTTACCAAATGCTGCAGCAATAGTGAATTTATCACTCACTTTACCAAGCTCTTCGTATGCATACGCTACTTCTTCTGGTTGTGTGTATAGTTTAGACTCATCTACGTCAGAGTTGTCTACACCATCTTCTTCACCACCTGTGATACCCAATTCAATCTCTAGCGTCATGCCCATTTTAGACATTCTTTCTAGGTACTTTTTACATGTTTCGATGTTTTCTTCGATAGGCTCTTCAGACAAATCGATCATGTGCGAACTGAAAAGAGACTTGCCTGTTTTAGCATAAAACTCTTCTCCTGCATCTAACATACCGTCGATCCATGGCAATAATTTCTTGGCACAGTGATCTGTGTTCAAGATGACAGTCACACCGTATGCTTCAGCCATCATGTGGACATGGTGAGCACCAGCTACCGCACCTGCGATCGCTGCTTTTTGGCCGTCGTTAGATAATCCTTTTCCTGCATTGAAGGCGGCGCCTCCATTTGAGAACTGTACCATCACTGGAGATTCTAGATCTCTTGCGGTTTCCAATACTGCATTGATCGAGCTGCTACCAATTACGTTGGCTGCTGGCAATGCAAAATTGTTCTCATTCGCATACTTCAATAATTCGGTAACCTCGTCTCCGGTAAGTACCCCTGGCTTAAATTTCATAATTAATAATATTAGTGTTTGATATGGGTAATGGCTGGCAAATATATGTATTTGTCTGAAGATATATAAGTGATCCGAGGGCAATATCAATATACTTGGGGAGTTAATAAACCGAATGCCATAGCCTATAGGTGATGTGGTATTAAATTGAATTAAAAGTATAACCTTATCAACCTTAAAAAAGAATAGAAATGAAGAAGTTTTTGTATCCCTTAGTAGCAGTATTATTGATAGCATCTGCCTGTACGGAAGAAGAAAAAAGTGGAGACCTGACCCAAGAAGAAGCACAAGCAGTGATCACGAATATGTCGCAGGACATGGAGAGTGATGTGATTGATATGGTGGAATCAGAAGGAGTAGAAGCAGTCATGAGCATGGCGGATTTTTTATTAGAAACCGATGAGTCAGTTGAATTTATGCGTCAGGGGCAGTCACCAGTCGATGTGACTGCAATGATCAGTGATATAAAAGGACTGGGTAAAGCATTTGCTCCAAAGGCACGTAGACTGAAAGATGTGTCACCTGAGGAAGAGGAGGACTTTTCTTTCGAAGAGAGCTTAGGTATATATGTATGGAATGATACGGAGGGCTATTTCGAAATAGAGGACGAGACGGTAGATTTTATTGAGTTTAGATTCCCAGCGGAAGGATCTACGACCAACAATGCAAGTTTGTTTGTGTACGATCTTCAGCAGAGCGAGGAAGAGTTATCAGCTATCGATGCTGCTTTGAAAATAGACAATGAAGTAGTCGCGTCTGTAGATTTAGAAATAGAGTATGGCCAAGTACTCGCTGCAAACAAGATTAGCTTAGACTTGTTTTTGAAGCCTTTCACTTATAAAGTAGATGTAGACGATAGTGCTGAGAAAAGTTCTAGCGTGAGCGTATCTATTGCAAAAGACGATGAAGTGTTGACGTATGTGGATTTGTCAGTTGATTTCAAATCTTCTTTGAAACTAGAAGCAACGAAAGTAGATGGAGCGATAGGTTACAGAACTGTGGAAATCAAAGGGGATATTGATTTAGCAGGAATAGAAGCTGCTGAGGGAGAGAGGATCAATGACTATATCGACGTTAAACTCTATGCTGAGGGTAGTTTCGTAGGTGATTTGGAGTTGGATATTACCACAGATGAAGAAATTGATATTTTCGTAGTGTACAGCGATGGTACTTCCGAATCCTTGTTGGACCTGTTAGCACCTGTATTCGATGAAATCGAAGATATACTGGTAGAGACTTCCGAAGAAGTGATCTAAATGATCTTAGGATTATCGAACTACGAAGGGTGAGTCATGTGGCTCACCCTTTTTTTATAGCTCTTGAAATGTCTGTTGTTTTTTGATGAAATATCGAAATGGAACGAAAGGTATCTTTGGTTGTATGGAGAGTGTCTTGTTTTTAACCTGCTTCCGCTTTTTTAGGTTAAGAGGTATGCGCCAAAAGAAGTCTCTATGTGCTTTGAGTACAGCTAGGAAATGACCAAAGGAATCGTCTTTCCAGAACTTGATGGCTGACAACCAGTCTAGACTGAGTCTCACAGGTAGTTTCCAAATGAGATTGTCCAGACTTTCATTTTTGAGGATCATGGAGAGGTTGTTGCGGAAGTTGAGGTAGGTTTTTCGTGGGTTGATTTTGGAAAGTGTACCGCCACCCACATGATAGACCACACTCTGAGGGATGCAGTAGACTTTTCGTCCGCTGCGTTGTAGTCTCCAGCATAGGTCGATTTCTTCCATGTGAGCAAAGAATTCCTCGTCGAGTCCTCCTATGTTTTTGTAATCGGCTGTTCGGACGAACATCGCCGCACCAGTTGCCCAAAAGGTTTCCATAGTTTGGTCGTATTGTCCAGTATCTGTCTCTAAGGTGTCAAAGACTCGGCCTCTACAATAGGGGTAGCCTAGACTGTCTATGAAACCTCCGGCTGCACCTGCGTACTCAAATTTATCCTTGTCGTGAAAAGCTTTGATTTTGGGCTGACAGGCGGCTACTTCTGGATGTTGATCCATAAAGGTAATGATCGGGGTGATCCAGTTCGGAGTGACCTCTATGTCAGAGTTGAGCAGTACGCTGTATTCATGAGTGATCTGTGCTATGGCTCGGTTATACCCACCTGTAAAACCATAATTTTCTTCAAAAACAATAAGGCGAAGTTCAGGATACTCAGTACGAAGGTAGTCTAGCGAAGTGTCGGTCGAACAATTGTCTGCTACGATCACATCTGCATCCGGGCTGTTGGCGATGACGCCTGGTAGAAACTGTCTGAGGAAGTCTACACCGTTGTAATTGAGTATGACGACTGCTGTTTTATGCATTGAACATGTTGCCTAGATCGAAACCAGGGATGTTAGGCATGAGTCCTTCTGTATGTTCTTTCATGTACTCCTTGGCTTTGATATCTGCTTCGTCAGTGGCTTTGTTGACTGCTGCTACGATCAGGTCTTGGAGGACTTCTTTGTCTGCGGTATTGACTAGGGACTCATCTATGTCTACTTTGATGAGTTTTTTTTGTCCGTTGACGAGTGCTTTGACCAGACCAGCACCTGATTCGCCTTCTACCTCTATTTGGGCGAGTTCGGCTTGTACTTCTTTCATTTTAGACTGCATCTCTTTGACTTTGCCCATCATTTTCATCATGTCAAACATAGATTTTTTGTTTATCCGTGGCGTAATAATAGGAGTGAGCCCGTTTGGTCGTATCGCTTTCCCGCTCCATCTTCATAGTATATTTTGTACACGTAGGTGCCTTCTCGGGCTTTCTCTCCGTTGATCATTCCGTCCCAGCCATTGACCAAGTCGCTCGTCTCGTATATTCTGTTGCCCCAGCGGTTGTAGATTTCCATTCTGAAATTGAAAACAGCAGGGCCCTCTGCGATGAATCGATCGTTGAGGTTGTCACCATCAGGAGTGAAGGCTTTGGGTAGAAACATCTGTGTCTTCAGTTGAGTCTCTATCACATTGGAGTAGGAGTACAGCGTTTCATCATCCAGAGATTCAGCGCGAATGCGGATGAATTTGTCGTCCAAATCATTGATGCCAAATTCGATTTCTTTGGTTCTCCCACTTAGTACTGGGAACTCTTCTAATACTCTGCCAGCGGTATCGATACGTTCGAGGGTGTAATTTCGGATGCCTTGTTCCCAGATTTCATATTTGTTCCATTGATAAGTCACGACTTTTCCTCTGGCGCTGGTCTGTGTCAATATGATGGGGTTCGTAAAGGGAGAAGGGGTTGCGGTGTTGCCACAGTCATCATCATAGGAGATGCGATAGGAGTGTAGACCAATGAAATCCGCTTCAGCATCGGTGTAGGTCGTGTCTTCGGTAGCGTCGACATAGCGCCAGTATCTGTTGTTGATGTTTTTTTCAACAATGTAGCGGCGAAACGGGATCTCTCCAGGGTTAGGTGCTGTCCAGTTGAGGACAACTTCATTGTCTGTAGAAATGGTGGAGCTAGGATTGGTGGTGATCGGAGGAAGCTCGCCAGATTGAGAGGCGAATATGGCCGTGTCTAGTGCTGTGGATGACCCTTGGTCAAAAACAGCTTGGACGTTGTAGGCGTATTCTTGTTTGCAGATGACTGCAGTGTCGGTGAAGTTCTTGATTGAAGTGTCGTTGATTTCTGTGAGTAGACTGTTGTTTCGGATGAGGTTGTAGTGAGTGGCTTGCGTTTCGTCGGTATCCCAAAGTAACAGGTTGCCACCGTCGCTAGATTCTACATTGAAATCCACGGAACAAAGGATGTTGGACTGTAGGATGAGGTCGTTGCAGGCGTCATAAGTATTGATCTGATAACAGCTATAGCTACTGGTGGTGTTGATGCTGTTGATTAGCGTCTCTGCACCACTCGCATTGCTAAGCGAATCAAACGCATCGCTACCGTCTATGGATTGAAATAGATAGTAGAACGAGTTGTCACCTAGCGTATGCGCCATTTGTAAACTGCCATCTGTACGGCCGTTTTGGAGAGTTTCTAGTGATGTGATGACTGGATTGATGATTTGGTCGATAGATGTAAAACCTCTGTTGATGACAGTACAGTTGGGTGCTCCGTCTGTGAACTGACCCTGTACGTCTATGCGGTAGTCTCCTTGCGTGCCATAGTCATATTCGTTAGAGAGCGAATTAGGTGCTACGCTCTCGCTGTCTGTAGTCGTGAAGTTGACCGTGTAGCTATCGTAGTAGTCGTCCGTGATTTCTACTCTGACTTTGTGTTCGTCACAGTTGTGAATGACGAAAGTGGGTTCATGTGGCTCATGTACTTCTACGAGGATAGAGTCCAATTGATTGCCTTCATAAGGCGGGTCGGTATTGTTGATGAGCATCGCTATGTAGTACGTTCCCGACGTGTTGTAGATGTGACTCGTACTAGGGTTAGCAGGTTCGTTATCGTCAAAACCCGTGTACCAAAAGGTAGGGCTCTCGAACTCACCTGCTGGATCATTGATCGTGACGTTGACCTGCCAGCCAGTGCATCCATGGGTGTAATCTACCGAAAATCTACCCTGTACACTCGTATGCTGTGCCTGTACTGTCAGTGTACAAAACCCAAGCAGGAGTATACTAATGAGTGATTTGATGTGTTGTGAATGGTTCAAGTGCAGCAGCCTTTTTGATCGATTCTCAATCTAGTGACTATTCTTGATTTTAGAAATAAGATCATCCATTTTGAGTGACTCTTGTTCGCCTGTGACCATGTTTTTTAGCGCGTAGGTTTCATTGGCGATTTCTTCCGAACCGATTACCACGACATAGGGTACGCCTTTGTTGTTGGCATAGGTCATCTGCTTTTTCATCTTTGCATTGTCAGGATAAAGCTCTGTGTTGATATCCAGTGCTCTGAGTGCATTCATGAGTGTGATGCCTGGTGCAGTAGTCTCTGAACCGAAATTAGCTATCATCACCTGTAGCGAAGAAGCGTGGGTTTCTGGGTATAGATCGAGTTCTTCGAGTACGTCATAGATGCGATCCACACCAAACGATATACCTACGCCTGACATATCTGATAGTCCAAATACACCAGTGAGATTGTCATAGCGTCCACCTCCGCAGATGCTGCCGATTTTTACGTCGTTGGCTTTTACTTCGAAGATACTACCCGTGTAGTAGGACAGTCCACGAGCCAGCGTGAGATCTAGTTCGAGATGCGTATCTTTGATTGGGTATGCGTCTAGATAGGAGAGAATCTCTTCGATTTCTTGGATTCCCTTTTGTCCGATCTCGTTGGAGGCAAAGTATGATTTGAGGAATACCAAGTTCTCTGCAATGGTTTTGCTGCCATCAAAGATCGGGTCGAGCTGTTGGAGGTTGTCCGCTGAGAATCCACCTGCTACGAGTTCTTCGATGACTTTTTCTTTCCCGATTTTGTCCAGCTTGTCTATCGCGACACAAAATTCGGTTTCTTTTCCTGGTGCACCGATTACTTCGGTGATGGCGGTGAGCACTTTTCGGTTGTTGAACTTGATGGTAAAGTTTTTCAATTTCAATCCCTCGAACACTTCGTTGATCATCATGATGATTTCCGCTTCGCAGAGCAAGGAGTCCGTACCGACGACATCCGCGTCACACTGATAGAACTCACGGTATCGGCCTTTCTGTGGGCGATCGGCTCTCCAGACAGGTTGTATCTGAAAACGCTTGAAAGGAAACGAGATGTCGTTTCGGTGCATGACCACATAGCGTGCAAAAGGAACCGTGAGGTCATACCTGAGTCCCTTTTCAGCGACTTTGGTTAGGAAGGGTTTGCTGCCTGCCTGGTAGTCTGCTTCTGTGGTTTTGGAGAGATAGTCTCCGGAGTTGAGTACTTTGAATAGCAGTTGGTCGCCTTCATCGCCATACTTGCCAGTGAGTACCGATAGGTTTTCCATCGTCGGGGTTTCCAACTGGGCAAATCCGTATTTCTGATAGACTGCCTTGATGGTGTTGAAGATGTAGTTTCGTTTGACCATCTGTGCGGGTCCGAAATCTCTAGTACCTCTTGGGATCGAAGGTTTTTGTACTGCCATTGATGTTTTAAAATTTGAGCAAAACTAAGAACCCAAGGATTCGAAACCAATGTTTTGTGTAGATATTCAAGCCCTGCCTATTTATGCCCAAATTGTTTAGTTTAGCGGCTATGAAGCTACTCAAAACCACATGGCCTATTGCCATACTATTGACCTTGGTCTGGTCAGGATGTCATACCGACAGTTGGAGACAGATCGGTAGATTAGAAGAAATCAACGACAGTATTCGCGTGACATACGCCCCCGACAAACGTGTGGCGGTGTATGACATCTCACTGCTGTACGACAAGGGGCAGGTGAAGATCATAGGAGAGACCAATCTGCCTGCGGCGTTGGAGGTTCTAGAAGAGCAGTTGTTGCTGCAAGAGATTCGTGTGGATAATCAGGCGATCACGCTGCCTGATAGTTCGGTGGGAGAGATGACCTATGCGCTCGTCAACAACTCGGTCTGTAATATCCGCTCCGAAGCACGACATTCGGCAGAGCTGGCGACTCAGGCGCTCTTAGGGATGACGCTCAAGGTACTGAAGCGTACCGGAGAGTGGTATCTGGTACAGACGGCCGATGGCTATATCTCTTGGGTAGATCATGGAGGCGTTCAGCTCATGACTGCCTCGGAGCAGCTTCGATGGAGCAAAAGTCCCCAAGTTATATATCTACACAACTATGGCAATGTCTATGCCGATGCAGAGGAGTCTACTATAGTCTCAGACGTGGTGCTCGGTGATCGATTGGTAGCTAGACAACAGTCAGGTGATCATGTAGAGGTGGCATTTCCTGATGGGAGATTGGGATACGTTCGTCAGTCAGAAGTGACGGATTTTAAGACATGGAAGGAAAATGTATCCGCTACAGGTGATGGTGTGGTGGATTATGCGCTGGATCTGTTAGGAACACCCTATCTGTGGGGAGGCACGTCGACCAAAGGAGTCGATTGTTCGGGATTTACCAAAACAGCCTATCTCATGAATGGCTATGTGATCCCGAGAGACGCTTCACAGCAGATACATGCAGGAGAGGTAGTCGATCCAGCATTGAAATTCGAAGGACTAGCCAAGGGAGACTTGATGTTTTTTGGTAGAGCAGCTACCGATACCACCCAGCAGCGTGTGACGCATGTAGGGCTGTGGATGGGAGATAGCACTTTCGTACATGCCTCCCGAAATGTTCGGGTCAGCTCCGTCGATCCAGCATCTGAGTTCTATGACGAGTCTAATACCAACAGGTATCTCGGTAGCCGAAGATACCTCGGTAATGAGCGTGGGATAAGTAAGTGGTATTGATTAACCCCTTACTGCCAAATAGATTTATTTAAAAAGAATTTTACTTACTCAAACAAGTTGTTCTTGCTTGAAGAGTTTGGTGAATTACCTGAAGATTTATCTTATAGCATTATTCAATCGTATAAATTATTAAATAAACTCAGGAATGAGTTCGCTCATAAGTTACATTTCAATGAATCTATCTTTAGAGATTTATTGCTAAGTGTGAAAAGGATTGATCCAACACTTCTAAATGAAAAGGAAATAGAAAATGAGGGAGATGTTTTGAAATACTTTGAAAATATCTCTTTTATTCTTAGTTATCTAAATGGCTATATCTTTGGTCTTTATCAGCGCCGTAGGGACTTTCCTTCCCAACAATAGGCGAGGGTTTACATCCGCTCAGTCATATCCCCTAATACAACTGAAGCCTTTTTAGCATTTCAAAGACCATAAAATCACGTCATAGCCCGGCGATAGACCGGGCTATCCCCATCGGTGAGCGGAGAGGTTTTAACTTCCGCTAAAACTGGGGAGTTAGTGGGGCAAAACCATGCAACATCGATTATTATTAACTATTTTTAACAAGTAAGGATTCACTGTGACGTTACAGTAGTATATAATTCTTAAAAACATATAATGATGAAAAATTTTAGAATAGTTCTTTTTTTTATTGGTGCGTTAACTTTCTCTTGTTCGGATAGCGATGATAACACAGTTAGCTTAGAGGATGATGCTCCTGATACCTGTGCGAATACGGAGGTGTATGATCCTAATTTTACAGGTACAGCTTGCTGTATTCAAAGAAATTCTGATCTAAGTATAGGAGAAATAATTGAGTATGAGTACTTCACAAATCTTACTGATCCAAGTATAGATTGGGAGGTGATCTCTGGTGATATTGAAATTGTTTCTGGGAGTAGCTCTAGTGTGGTAACCATTCGGTTAGGTGATTCTTTTACTGAAGGAGTAATTAATGCTCAAGGAATATCATCTGAGAATGCGGCGTTGGCCTGCGGAGAGAGTGTTACGATAATGAGAAACTAAAAACATATGGTATATTCTTTTGGAGCCTTTCTCTTCCTGCCCAGTCATATTACTCACTGCAACTGAAACCTTATTGCTATTTCAAAAACCATAAAATCACGTCATAGCCCGGCGATAGACTGGGCTATCCCCATCGGTGAGCGGAGGGATTGATTATAGACGGTTTCTTTTGTTGTAGTAGATGTTGTATCATTATACTCGCATAGATAAAGAGACCTATGATCAATAGACAATTAGATAAAGGAATAGGCGCCATATTCTTCATTTTTACGATTGTATTCATCGTAGTATCGATGACCAACGAGCCGTTTTTTGAATGGGTCTTTGAAAGACATCACAATCAATGGAGTTGGTATCTAAGACCGCTGTTTTTGCTGCCGTTTTGTTATGCCGCTTTCAACAATAGTTATGCGGGCATGGCTATTTCACTATTTGCTTTGTTTACGAGTATGTTTTGGTTTCCCAAACCCGAAACCGTAGAGGACAGTGTGGTAGCGTTTTTAGCTTTTGAAAAAGAATACCTCTATGGAGCGTGGAACCTGAGCAAGTGGTTAATGACCTTGACGATCCCCGTTTCATTTATCGCATTAGGGTTGGCCTTTTGGAAACGGAGCTTGCCCATGGGGATAGCTGTCGTAGTACTGATGGCTACTGGGAAAATGGTCTGGAGTATTCAAAATGCGGGAGAATCTGGGAAATCAATATTGATCCCCGCCATCATAGGCTTAATCCTTTGTAGTGTATTGATTTACATTGGATTTAGACGGTTGGAAAGAAAGTAACCTGTTTTCTCACCGGTCACACCAGTATGATAGATGAAAAATAGCTGTCATCGTTGTGACTATTAGGTCATCGTGGGATTGTAAATACAAAAAGCCCATGAGATCGAACAAACTTAAACTCGAAAGTATCAATACTGGATCGATGGCAGATATTGCTTTTCTGCTCTTGATTTTCTTTTTGATCAGCACGACCATTCTCCAAGAAAAAGGGTTGATGCTCAAACTGCCACCAGAGGTAGATGATCCTACGACGATCAAAATCAAGGATAGGAATGTGTTCAACATTCATGTCAATTCGAAGAACCAGTACCTTATAGAAAACGAAGTGCGCGGAGACCTGTCTGGTCTACAGTCTGAGTTGATCAATTTTATCCTCAACGAATCCCATAGTGATCACTTTGCTGAGTCTCCTCAAGATGCCGTGGTGTCTATCAAGACAGATCGAGGGACGGATTACAAGATGTTCATCACGTTGCTAGATGAAGTCAAGGAGTCATACTACACCATCTATGGCGACCGAGTCGGGATGAGTGCGGCAGCCTATCGGGCACTGGATCAGTCGGCGCTGGAGCAGCGTATCCTATACGAGAAAGGCAAAGAAGGTATCCCGATGAATATATCGATAGCCGAGCCAGATGCACTGGCGATCAAATAATAGTCTAATTCTAAATCACTCTAAAGCGCATTGAAGATGAAAAAGTTTAAAACCAAGAATGTCTCTAAATCAGAAATCTCTACTGCCTCTCTGCCTGATATCGTGTTTCTGTTGTTGTTTTTCTTTATGGTCACGGCGACTATCAAAGCCAAGGATGATCAACTCGTAGTACAGCCACCAGAGGCCAGAGCGGTGACGAAGGTCGAGCAAAAGTCGTTGATTAGGGAACTGACTATAGGTTATCCTAAAAACGCAGCTTTAGGAGTCGAAGCACGAATCTCCTCGGACGGAAAGCTGCTGTCGCTGGAGGAAATCACACAGTGGGTGTTTGAGCAAAAAAACAGTTTGCCAGAGTCACAGCGAGATCAAATGATCGTCATGCTACGGGCAGACGAGTATGTCAAAATGGGGCTAATTGCAGATGTTCAGCATGAGCTGAGGAAGGCTGATGCACGGAAAGTCCTGTTTCGAACGGTTCTGTTAAGGGGAGGGGCTTGATACAGTCTTGTGCTCCCGAACCATTGACGAACTCAACAGATTGTTCCACTAAGTCCCCCGAACCATTGGCTAAGTCAACAGATTGTTCCACTAAGTCACCTGAACCATTGACGAACTCAACAGATTGTTCCACTAGGTCACCTGAACCATTGACGAACTCAACAAAACCTTCCACTAAGTCATCCGAGCCACTGGCTATCGGTTGGTGTCTTCTGAAAGCTTCTCGTTAGATCCAGCTTTGTAGGGGTAGGTTTGGAAGATACGATCGATCGTTTTTTTGAGCGTCATCTCTGGGGTCTCTTTGCGGCTGTATTTGAGGTCGAGGCTAGCTTGCCAGACGAGTTTTTTCTTTTTGGCATCCCGAAACTCGATCAGTAGGAGTCCCTCCGTGTAGCGTACCGTGCGTGGTGGTGGACTGTAGTAGTAGTAGTAGGGGTCATAGTAGTTGGTGTTGCCCTGCGTCTCGGTAGTGACGGTTGACATGATTTCGTAGCGGACGATGAGGTCTGCATCTTTTTTCTGTTCGGCAAACTCCTTGACTTGCATGTTGAGCCGAATCTCTTGTTCGATCTGATTGAAAAAGGCTGTTCCTTCTGCCGAATAGGACTTGTTGTCGGATTGGAAATTGATGAGACGGTAGCTGCGGTAGTCGCTAAAGTCCATCTCTTCGTTGACAAAATCAATCACCCTAGCCGGTGCGCAACCGAAAGCCAGGGTGATCATTAATACTCCTATCAATAGTCTGTGCATACTACAGTTTACGGGAACTTAGGGTATTTGTCAAAGTCAGGGTCTCTTTTTTCCAAGAAAGCATTTTTGCCCTCCTGGGCCTCTTCCATGAGGTAGTACATGAGTGTCGCGTCTCCGGCAAATTCCATGAGTCCACGCTGACCATCTAGCTCGGCATTTAGTCCGCGCTTGATCATTCGTAGTGCCATCGGGCTGCGTTTCATCATCGTTTTGCACCAGTCTACCGTTGTTTCTTCTAGTTTGTCTAGGGACACGACTTTGTTGACCATGCCCATGTCTTCGGCTTCTTTGGCAGTGTACTGTTCGCAGAGGAACCAGATTTCACGTGCTTTTTTCTGGCCTACGTGTCTGGCTAGGTAGGACGAGCCAAATCCAGCATCGAAGCTACCTACTTTAGGACCAGTCTGTCCAAATTTGGCATTGTCCGATGCGATGGTGATGTCACATACCACGTGTAGGACGTGTCCTCCGCCGATGGCATAGCCATTGACCATGGCGATGACAGGCTTAGGCAGTGAGCGAATAGACTTGTGGAGGTCTAGGACGTTGAGACGAGGTACACCGTTTTCGCTGATGTAGCCACCGACTCCTTTGACGTTTTGGTCTCCACCCGAGCAGAATGCTTTGTCTCCAGCTCCTGTGAACACTACCACACGTACATCGGCTCTTTCTCGCGCGATATCCATGGCGTCTAGCATTTCGAAGTTGGTCTCGGGTCTAAAGGCATTGTAGACCTCTGGACGATTGATCGTGATCTTAGCGATACCTTCGAAAAAATCGAATTTGATATCCGTATATTCTTTTATGGTTTCCCAGTTGAAAGTACTCATGTCGTATTTGTTTTAAAGTCTCAAAACTAATGTCTGGAGGATAAATCCTTCATTTTTTTGAATAATTGTTTGTAGGCGCGTTTGTTTTCTTCGGCATCACTGAATACTTCGAGTAGTATTCTGCCTTGGCTGAAATCAAAGAACGTATCCCAGCTGGTGTCCAAATCCTCCCACGAATGAGCCGTTAGGTATCGGAAACCAAACTCATGTGCCACATGTGATGCACTAGAACGCTGATCTGTTTCGAAGAAGGTTTTTAGTTCTGGCTGAGCGGCTGGTCCGTCGATCATTCGAAAGATGCCTCCACCGTTGTTGTTGAATACGACGATGCGCAGGTTGTCTGGCAGATGATTGTGCCAAAAGGCATTTCTGTCGTAGAGGAAAGCGACATCTCCTGTCAGCAGGAGGGTGTTGGTGCCGGAGGCGAGGCAGGTGCCTACTGCCGTACTGTTAGAGCCATCTATTCCGCTGGTGCCCCGGTTGCAGTATATCGCGAGCTGGTTTTTGACTGCCAAAGTATTGGCATAGCGCACGGCCATGCTATTGGCGAGGTGCAGGTCGGTATGTGCGGGGATGTGTTCTAGTAGTGTCTTGTAGATAGTCGTCTCTGTCCAATCTCGGGGATTGATGTCGCTGATGAGTGCTTGCGCAGATTGGTTCGCATTTTGCCATTCGGTAAAAAAATGTTGCTGGGCTGCTTTTGCTTCCTGTTGGGTGTTGAGCCATTCGGATATAAATGCCAAGGTATCAATAGCAATGACCTCAGAGAGATGATCGTAGGTGTCAGCTGCATCTTGGTTTGGTGTGATGTGCCAGTGTGTTAGGTTTTTACATCCGCGTAAAAACAGCTTGAGATTCTTAGAGATTACTGATAGTCCAAAACTGATGATCAGGTCTGGCTGTAGCGATGGATCACGGTTGATCAGGAATAGGTCTTGGTGCTGAATGGCTTGCGCTACCTCATGGCAGTTGGAGATCACGTCGGCGATCACGGGGATATTGTGTTTTGTGCTGAGCTGGTTCAGCGTCGTGATCAGTTTTTCCTCTTTGTGCCCCTGTCCTGCGATGATGAGGATTTTGGAGTAGTGGGTGAGCTGATTGAGTAGCGATTTGTCCCAAGTTGAAGGAGAATCGGCTTGTACTACTGCTTGGAGTCCATTAGTCGCTTGGTAAGTTTTGTTCTGCTCTGGGTAGAAAGGTTCTTTGAACGGAACGTTGACCTGAACGGGTCCTGAAGCATCAGACGTACATGCCAGTAATGCCTGATGGATGCATGTATGTGCAGTCTCTAGGTTTTCGTCGAATGACGGAAAATCAAAATAGGCTTTGGCGTGCGATCCGTAGAGTGATTGCTGGTAGATGGTCTGTCCATCGCGTTTGCCGATGAGGTCCGCGGGTCTATCCGCTGTGAGTATCAACAGCGGTACTTGGTTGAAATACGCTTCTGCTACAGCAGGGGCATAGTTGAGCCCTGCAGAGCCTGAGGTGCAGATCAGTACGGTGGGTTGGTGGGATTTGAGTGAAAGTCCTAGTGCAATGAAAGCTGCTGATCGTTCGTCGGGCACACTGTAGCACTGGATCTCAGGATGTCGTGCGAAAGCAATGGTAAGGGCGGCGTTTCTAGAGCCTGGAGAGATGACTGCATGCTGTACGCCATACTGATGGCATAGCTCGGGGATATCAAATGTAGATTGCAGGTCCATTACAGGTTTTCGAATATGTTGAGCAGCGTTCTGAACTTGATTTCGGTTTCGTTCCATTCGAGTTCAGGAATGCTTTCTTCTGTTACGCCTGCGCCGGCATAGATGATTCCGCCATCTTTGTACAGTTTGGTACAGCGTAGGTTTACATACAGAGAGGTGGTGTCACCATGGTTGACTGGGCCGAGGTAGCCACTAAAGCACTCTCGGTCATAGCCCTCGTGCTCGGCGAGGAAGTTCGCCGCAGGGATCATAGGCATGCCACATACGGCAGAGGTCGGGTGCAGTAGTTGGAGCATGGTGCTGGCCAGTTCTGGAAAATTGGTCTCCTTCATGTTCACTTCAAAACTAGTTTTGAGATGAATGAGGTTGCCTGCTTTGACAGTTTTTGGTCCTATCTCTAGGTATTCTCTAAGTCTGATTTTCTTGAAACAGTTGATGATGTAGCGACTCACGAGTGCTTGTTCTTCGATTTCTTTTTGTCTCCAAGCCGCCCTGGATAGCTCGAAATCATCTGGAACACCCTGTGTCCCTGCAAGCGATACCGTACGGAAGATTTCGTTTTGCGTCTCGATCAATAGCTCTGGTGTAGCACCTAGCCAAAGACCGTACTGCGGTGTATAAACGATAGATACGAATGCGTTTTTGTAAGCCTTACAGAGTTTGAACAGCTCTTTGACTGGGTGAAAATTGTTCGAATAGCTGTATCTTTCTCTTCGAGAGGGGACGATTTTTTGATACTGTCCATTGTTGATGGCATCTTGGCATTGTTGGACTAGATCAATGAAAGCTTGCCTGTCGTATCTTACTTCTGGCGCTTTGTGCAGATAATCTCTAAAGTCAAATGACTGCTGTTCTTTCGTCTCTAGGTAGGCCTCAAAGAAGGTTTCTAGTGACTGATCCTGATGCTGTAACGTAGGGTGTATTTTGAATGCATTGTCTTTTTCGTTGATCGAGATATCAGAGAGGATGTAGTTGGGTCTTGGTTCGTCTGATGGCGCAAAGGGGCTAACCATGAAGCCCTGCGGTGCATTCTCCAAATCCTCTATGTTAAGCTCGCTATCGCTAACTTGACAGCACCCTTGGATTAGTTCTTCTGTAGGTTTTCGCCAGATCGCAATAGGAGTATCTGTTTTGATCGCACAGTCAAAGAAAGCCGTCAGGTTGGCTTCAAAGGTGCGACTAGCTGTTAGTTGCGCTGTTTTATGCTGAGAATTCATCACTTTTTTCTATCTAAAATCGCCATGGTAATGCGGCTCACACATACCAATTCCTTCTTCTCATTGTATATTTTGATTTCCCATACCTGCGTTTTTTTACCACGGTGTAGTGGGGTTGCGATACCTTCTACTACGCCTTCTCGGACACTTTTGATATGGTTGGCATTGATGTCTAGTCCTACGCAGTACTGCTCATGAGGGTCGATGGTCATTTGCGCTGCTACACTGCCGAGGGATTCGGCGAGTACGACAGATGCACCACCATGTAGTAGCCCCATGGGCTGATGGGTACGCGAGTCGACAGGCATGGTTGCTTTGAGGTAGTCTGTCCCGATCTCTGTAAACTGTATGCCGATATGTTCTAAGAGGGTGTTTTGGGATAAATCATTAATGGCTTCCAGTGTAAAGATTTCATTGAACATATATTCCTTCTTTTTTCCCTTAATTTCGTGCGGTCACAAACAAAATCACATTTCGATTGAAAAGCAAAAATATATATATCATCCGTCATGGAGAGACGGATTTCAACAAACAAAAAAGAGTACAGGGCAGAGGGGTGGATTCGGATCTAAATGCACTGGGTAGACAGCAGGCAGCGTTGTTTTTCGAAGCGTATAAAAACGTTCCTTTTGAGAAGGTCTACACTTCATCGCTCAAGCGCACCATGCAGTCTGTACAGGGTTTTATTGAGATGGGGCTACCGTTCGAGAAGTTATCTGGTTTTGATGAAATCAGCTGGGGGTCTCACGAGGGACTGCCCTATGATGAGTTGCGTCATGAACTGTATCTCGCAGGGCTGGCCGAGTGGGGCAAAGGAAACCTTGAGCACCGCGTAGGGGGAGGAGATACGCCTATCGAAGTGTGTGAGAGGCAGCGTCTCGCGATGGATCAGGTGCTCGCAGGAGAGGAAGAGAATATTTTGATTGCTACCCACGGTCGAGCCATGCGGATACAGCTCTGTTGGATGATGGGATTGCTACTGTCACAATCTGAGGATTTTCCTCATGCTAACCTGTGTCTCTATCAACTGTGGTATAGCGACGGGAAATATGAAATTGTCAAAAATGCTGATGTGAGTCACTTGTCTGATCTCAAAGTAATGCCAGGAGAGTAGAGGTGGTCAGTATTAATCGAACTCACGTTCTTAGTTAAGAAACCTCATATATAGAGTTAGGAACCAAATTGTTTTGCAAAGGATCAAAAAAGGATACATCTTTATGTAGATCAACCTAAAAGAACAATGAAGACCATTATCGCTATTGCCTTAATTTGTTGTAGTGTCTATAATTCTAGCGCTCAAGAGACGATCCATCAGGTCGGGCATAATGAGATTTCCTTTGCGGCAACCTATTCTAGCTTAGATTTTGTGGATAAGGCTTCATTTGTGCAGTCAGTAGTGACTTTAGGAGGCCAATTTCGGTATGCAAGATATTTTCCACTCGCCAAGTTTTATGGTATAGGGACAGGGGCGTCTTTGGGAATTCAGGATTATGGTTTCATCATAGATATTGAAAAACTTGGCTACCCTAGTTATTACCACCCTGGTGGATTAGTGATAATTGAAAATGCAGATACTTTTTCAGTGTTTACGTTTGGTATACCTGTTTATCTTTCAGGAGCGTACCCTTTATCTCCTAGTTGCCTGATTAACGTCAAGATGGGAATTAATATCACCACAGTGTTTTCTTCTTCATCTACGAACGATGAAGTGATTGTCGTTGATCCAGACTCGACTGACCAAGTGGTTCTCACTGTTGATTATAAGGTTAATTCTATTCCTCAAGCAGGCTTCTTGTTTGAAATAGGTCCGCAGTATACACTACGAAGTGGAGGGATTATATCTCTATCCTTGGTGAGTACACTGAATTTTTTCAGTAGAACAAAGGTTGATTACACACTCTACCCAGAGATGCCGAATGACAGTGAGTCGGGAGCTGTTGTCGCAACGGGCAGTTATGTGGGGCTGAGTTTTGGGTTTGTTTTTACAGGTAATTGACTAGGACCAGTCAGACCGAAGTGATTCCTGCCTGAACAAAGATGGCTTGTATATCAGACGCAATCGGAAAGGGTTTCATCGGGGGTACATTGGCGCCACCAGGATTGCCTACAGGTACTTTGCCGACGAAGGATTTGACTCCACCTACTAAGAGTCGAGGGATTTGACCGATTACTTCTTTTGCACTTTTGATTTTGAATCCAAAGCATAACATCTTCCAGTGCACGAGCGAATGTGCATAAGGATACTTTTGTCCTAGGATATGCGCTCGCTCTAGGTGCGCCCATGCCTGCTGTAGATTTCCAGTAATATATGCGTCCGAGTATTGGACTAATTCAGCTTTGAAAAATGGTTTAAGCTTAGAAGGTAGACTGGTGTAAAGTTTCATATAGGTACAGTTTGTTCGGTTAGATTACGCGAAGGGATTGGTTAGGGTTCGTTGATAAAGTTGACTATATCAATTAGAAGTTAAATTGTAATTCAAAATTTCAAGTCTATTTCAAGGTAGAATATTACCTAATTATTTGACCCCTTCGTTTTTACCCTCTCTTGAAAGCCAATTTCGTATCTGTAGAGTCTTTGGGATCGAAGAAGTAGCCATCAAAGTCAAAAGCCTTGAGATCTTCTACATTAGTAATCTGGTGATCGATGATGTAGCGTGCCATGAGTCCACGCGCTCTCTTTGCAAAAAATGAGATGAGTTTGTACTGACCATTTTTGTGATCCTTGAACTCCGTATCTATCACTTGTGCTTTGAGGCTTTTTCTGTCGACTGCTTTGAAGTATTCGTTGGAGGCTAGGTTGATCACTACATTGTCGTCCTGTGCTTTGAGGTCTTTGTGTAGCATTTTGACGATTTTGTCGTCCCAGTAGCTATATAGATTTTTGTGTTGATCGAATACCAATCGCGTTCCCATCTCCAGTCGGTAGGGTTGAATCAAATCTAGAGGCCTCAGTAGCCCATAGAGTCCAGACAAGATACGTAAATGCTGCTGAGAAAAATCTAATGCTTTGTGGTCTAAGGTTTCTGCTTCTAGCCCGAGGTAGACATCCCCTTTGAAGGCATGGAGACAGGTTTTGGCATTTTTTTCATTGTGGGTGGCTTTGAATCCTTTGTAGCGACCGACGTTGAGATCAGCGATGTTTTCACTGATGCTCATGAGTGACTGTAGGTCTGCACTTGACTGTTGTTGGAGTACAGATACCAATTCCTTGGTTTCTTTTGGGAAACGGGGAAAAGTATGTTCACCAGCAGTTTTTGTTTCAAAATCGAGTGTCTTGGCAGGAGAAATAAGTGCAATCATGTAGCTATTGTGTTTTGCTGCGAAGATAAAGCACATCTATAGACTAGAGAAGATCACCCAATAGATTTGTTTGATGTCGCGATAGGGGAACGTATAATAAGCTACTGTCTCATGTCATTCAGTCTTTCGTTGGTTAAACATCCAAGGAATGAGCATGTCGTTGGTCCAGGCTTTTTGGAAAGTTTCTCCGTGTCCCAGACCTGTATATTCTGTGTATCGGACATCTGCACCTGTCTCCGCCAGGAGTTGGTGCATGTTGCGTGAACCTGCGACGGGGTTGTATTGGTCTATGTCTCCATGAAATATCCAGACAGGAATGTGTTTGATTCGCTCAACCTGACTAGGGTCAGAATAACCCGCCATAGGAACCGCCGCAGCGAATAAATCTGGGCGTCTTGCGATAAACTCCCAGGTGCCAAATCCTCCCATGGATAAGCCTGTTAAGTAGACACGCGCAGTGTCAATATGATACTGAGTGATCGTCGTGTCTATGAGTTCTAGTGCGGCAGCACCTGATTCAGAGGGTGTTTCGTTCATGGTGTAGCTGCCGTCTTTTCCCAATCCCTCGAAGGGGGTTTTAGGAGTGTTACCGACCCACTTGGCCCATTCTTCGTTGGTGGTTTTGTTGGAGCACTGGGGGACGAGGACTATGCAGCGGTAGCGGTGTTGCATATTGGGCGATACGATGGCATTTGGCCCGTTGAACAGTGGGATGTTATTGTACGTCTTGGGGGTATTGTCAGTGCCTCGTTCACCCCTGCCATGTAGGTGAATAAGCAAAGGGAGCTGCTCATCAGGTTTTAGATCCGAAGGGACGAATATCCTGTAAGGCAAGGCTAAGCCATTGGTAGCAGAGAAAGTGTGTGGCTGCATGACGCTAGACAAGTTCTCATAGATCCAAGTTTGATTTTCGGTCTCACTTAGTGCTTGATAACTCGGTTCTTCATTTTTCGAATCGCCTTTTGGTTTGGATTGACATTGACAGAGGGTGGTGATTAGTAGGATTAGATATGGGAGTTGAATAAACTGTTTTTGATTCATAGTCGTGTGCTGTTTGCGCAGATATACTAAGATAGGTGAGACCTATGGCTTGTGTGTTGCAAAGAAAATTCTACCCTGTGCGTTTGATACAAATGTCCATTGTCATCGCTTGTTTTACGTTTCATCAAATTGTCTTTTCTAATCCTATAACCCTTCATTATCTTCGACGTAGAAATCAAAAAAATAAAATACATCATGGAGTTTAGAAAATTAGGAGAGTCAGACTTAGAGGTATCAGTGATTACTTTCGGTGCATGGGCAGCTGGAGGATGGATGTGGGGACATACCGAAAGATCAGAAGCTGTAGCAGCTATCAGAGCCGCCTATGATCATGGGATGACTTCTATAGATACTGCTCCGATTTATGGTCAGGGAACGAGTGAGGAGATCGTAGGAGAGGCCATCAAAGATTTGCCTCGGGATCAGGTTCAGATACTTACTAAATTCGGATTAAGATGGGACTTGAACAAAGGCGAACACTATTTCGATAGTCAAGACAATGAAGGCAAGGACATAGCCATCTACAAATATTCAGGGAAAGAAAGTATCATCGCCGAGTGTGAAAACAGTCTCAAAAGACTGGGGACGGATTATATTGACCTTTATCAGATCCACTGGGCGGATAGTACCACGCCTATTGATGAGTCATTCGAAGCAGTGGCACAGTTGATTCAGCAGGGAAAAGTGCGACAAGCGGGCGTATGTAACTATGATGTAGCACAAATGACGCAGGCGGAGCAAGCGGTGTCTTTGGTATCTAACCAGATTCCGTTTAGTATGGTGAACCGTGGAGTAGAGGATGAGACTGTACCGTTCTGTATCGAACAAAACAAATCAGTGTTGGCTTATAGTCCGATGGAGCGTGGTTTGTTGACAGGTAAGATTACACCTGACTATAAGTTTCAAGAAGGAGATCATCGTGCGAGCCATCCGCATTTTCAACCTGATTTTCTCCAAAAGACCAATGATTTTCTGAATAAGATCAAACCAATCGCTGACGAAAAGAATGCCTCACTCTCACAGTTGGTGCTACGATGGACGATCGAAAGACCCGGTATCACCATAGCACTAGCGGGTGCGCGAAATGCGGAACAAGCCATTCAAAACGCTAAGGCCATAGATGTGAAACTTTCAGCGGAAGAATTAGCTTTCATCAGTAGCCATGTAGAAAAATTGTACGTTTAGATGTAAAAAATATTCACCTTAAATAAACAACCATGGCAAGCGTAAACACCTATTTGAATTTCTCGGATCAGACCGAAGAAGTATTTAACTATTACAAAACCATTTTTGGCGGAGAGTTCGCTGGGGATGGGTTTTCACGGTTTGGCGATATTCCTCCTTCGGACGATATGCCAGCTATCCCTGAGTCTGACAAGGATTTGATCATGCACGTCGAACTACCCATACTTGGAGGGCATAGTTTGATGGGATGTGATGCCCCTGCCTCTATGGGATTCAAATTGAACAAGGGGAACAACGTGCATATCAGTATTCAGATGGATAGTAGAGAAGAGACCGATGCGCTATTCTCTAAGCTAGCATCAGATGGCGTGATCACTATGCCACTGGCAGAGATGTTTTGGGGAGATTATTTTGGAAGTTGTACGGATCGGTACGGTATCCAATGGATGCTCAATTGTGCTGCCAAATGAGTAAGTGTTTAAACTTTGAGAACATGCAGCAAGGAGTACCAGTACTACGAAAGTAGTGACTGACCAGTGTGTCCTCAGTGTGAACAAGAGAGAAAGCCTACTGAGGGTTTCCTCTCTTTGCTGAGTGTACCAGCTTGACGCGCGCTCGAACATGCAGTGATCACTCGCATTCAAGACAGAGGACTGAAATACCGATCTGTTGTTTCAAGATAAGTTTTTCATAATGATAAATATAGCACGCAAAAGCATAGTAGCTTTGTGTTTTTAAAATTTTCAGATCAACAGGGTATGCGTGAGGAGTCTATAGCAGAAAAAACGGGAGGAGGTTGTTTTAAGCGATTTCAGGTACCTATAGATAGTTATACATTGCCCGAGCGATTTACGTTTCCATTTTATTACGAACCGCACCCACTCTGTTTGTTGGCGGTCGAAGCGTTGCAGACACATCTCAAAGAACAACGCGAATGGAAACATGATTTTGGGTTCGATGCGTATGTCGATGCACCGAACGTTGGTAAGATGTTTGGCGTGTTACTGGTACGAAATCAAGCTGGGGAGGTTGGTTATTTGACTGCCTTTTCGGGAAAGCTGGCTGGAGTCAATTTACATAAGGGGTTCGTGCCGCCCGTAGTTGATATTTTGGAGATGGATAGTTTTTACCGCAAGGGCGAAAAGGAAATCATGGCGATCAATGAACAAGTCTGGGCATTGGAGAAGTTACCGGATTATTTGGCATGCAAATCAATGCTGTCCGCCGAAGAGCAACAAGCAGCCGAGGAAATCGCTGCGAAGAAAGCGGAAGTGAAGGCAGCCAAACAAGCACGGAAAACCAAAAGACTGGAAGGACAAGAGACACTGGATGCAGACGCTTTCGAGCTACTCGAAAAGCAACTCAACCATGAAAGTAGTCAGATGCATTTTGGTCAGAAGGATCTGAATCGAAGCTGGAAGCAAAGGCTCGAAACACGCCGTGCTGAGTTAGCGGCGTTTGAGTCCGAGATCAATAAACTAAAAAAAGCACGAAAGCAACGCTCTTACGATCTACAGCAAGAGATTTTTGATCAGTATCAGTTTCTCAATATAGAGGGAGAGACCAAGAGCCTGATGGATATATTCGTGGAGACACCTTTGCAAGTACCACCGTCTGGTGCTGGCGAGTGTGCGCTGCCTAAGATGCTACAATATGCTTTCAAACATGACATGCAACCGCTCGCCATGGCAGAGTTTTGGTGGGGACAGTCGCCGAATTCAGAGATTCGAAAGCACGGCTTTTTTTATCCGTCGTGCAAGGGGAAATGCGAACCTATCCTCACACACATGTTAGATGGTATGACCTTAGATGAAAGCCCGATCAAATATTTATCTACCAAAGAAAAGGAAATTGACGTCATCTATGAAGATGAAGTGATGGCTGTAATACATAAACCTGCTGATTTGCTCTCCGTGCCAGGTCGAAATAGTTCTGACTCGGTATCGGAGCGTATGACCGAGCGATTCCCGAATATGACAGGGCCTGTGATGGTACATCGGCTAGACAGAGCTACTTCTGGGCTGATGCTCATCGCCAAGACCAAAGATGCACATAAGGCACTGCAGGAGCAGTTTCTTACGCATACGATCAAGAAACGATACCTCTCGGTACTTAAGGGGATAGTGGAAAAGGACGAGGGGACGATCGATTTACCATTGCGAGTAGATCTAGAAGATAGACCAAGGCAGTTGGTATGCTATACCCATGGCAAGCCAGCTCAGACTAAATGGAAAGTACTGGATCGAAAAGACGGGCTCACGCGTATTTATTTCTATCCGATAACAGGGCGTACACATCAGTTGCGTGTACATGCAGCACACCCTTTAGGGCTCAATGTGCCCATGGTGGGAGACGATCTTTATGGGCAGCGTGCGGATCGCTTGTACCTCCATGCTGAGACGATAGAATTTTTGCATCCCGTGACGAAGGAGAAAATGTCCTTTCAGCGTGATGCTGAATTTTAAACTAGGTTATTCATGGAAGCATTTGTTGGACTTGATCCCAATCTATGTTAAGTGGTTTCTCTTCGAAGGAATTGGGCGTTTTGTAATCAGACGATTTTTGTATTCTGTCACTATCCAGTGGATGGGTTCGGATAAATTCTAAATCGTCAAGTGCCGTACTATTCTTTCCTTTGAGACGGATAAAAAACTGTCCTAATCGACGTGGATTGATTTTGCTTTTTTTGGCTAGCTCTAGTGCAAAATCATCCGCTGCTTCTTCATTTTTTCGATCAAATGCTGTAGAGATTCCTAGTTTAGCCAACTCTGACATGAGCACTGCGTCACCTCCAGTGGCAATAGAAAAAAATGCTTCCATACCTATAGTTTTGGCTATCTTCTCAATGACGTGCTTTTGCTCTGCGTGACCGATTTCATGTGCTAGAATTACAGCCAGTTCTTCTGCGGATCCAAGCTCTTCTATCAATCCTGTGAAAATGTAAATATTACCATTGAGGGATGTGAAGGCATTGATCTGACTGTCTCGGATGACGTGAATCTGATAGTCGTAGGATACTGTATCCATATGTGTCGTGAGTCTAGTCATGATCACTCCGAGGACTGAGTCTAGTGGTGCCTGATCAACTGTTTCGAAATCTTGGAGCATGTACTCATTCATAAAGTCCGCCATTTCCTGTTCTGTCTCTGCTTTGATCGCAAAGGGGTTGGCATCTATCTCATAGTTGTAGTAGGAAAAGGCTATCCAGATCAGACCGAATATCGCTAGTAGTATGAGGAGTTCTTTCCAAATTTTTCCAGACATCACATAGGAGGTTGATTGCGGACAGTATTCTTTTCAGAAGTATTCGTGATTTTATAGACCTGATGATAGCAGAGTTTTCCAAAAAACAAGAAGTAGTACATATGTCCTTTTCGTGCTTTGACCGCACCTATAATACTGAATATGAAATATAGAATGTTTAAAATCCCAGCCATGATGAGGTAGCCTATGTATGGATCGGAAATCTCTAAATCCTTGAAAAAGAAAATCTGCAAGGTCCAATAAAGTGCTCCTGCATTGATCAGTGTAGTAGGAAGCTGACTGAATAGAGATTGCATGCTATGAAACTTAACGAAGCGAGAGTTCTTTTGCTGCACAAAGTAATAGATCACCGCAGCTATTAGATTGATAATAGGCAAGGGGAGGCCAGCTCCCATTGCCGCAAACATCATCAAATAGGCTCCCATAGCATCTTCTTTTTCCTTTTTGGAAAGATTGTCTGGTTGTTCTAATTCGTGATATTCCATACTGTTATTTACCTGAGAATGGAGGGTAAGTGTCAGTCATGTAGCTCAAATAGAGGTTGATACGAATACCCCATCTCAGGGTACCTACGTTGAACCTAAACCACGACTCTGGGTAGTTGCCCGTAAACAAAACCGAGAAGAAGGCTAAGAACATAAGAAACATAGTGGCGTAGGATCTGAATATGAGTACAAATATGTGTGGTAGTACTACATATAGCCAGCCAAATAAAAAACGAACCAAAACAGAGCTTCTACTTGTAGTCTCTGAATAAGGTACTTCTAATTGGAAAGCCTCGTCTTCGGATTCTAAACCAAATGAAGGATAGCCATCAGCCATGTTATATAGCCTGAGATTGACTCGGGTACTCCATTTGATGAGTTTGAGTTGGTATTCAAAAAATGATTCAGGATAACTGCCCGTAAATAGGATCACCCAAAAAGTGATAAAACTTAAAATTTGACCCCATAGCCCTAAAAACAACAGAATGAATGCATGAGGAAATCCAATGTAAATCATTCCAAAAAAGGAACGTAAAAGTAATTCTCCTCTAGAATAGCTGTCTTGATGTTTAACTTCAAAAGTCATAATGGTTAGTGATTTGTTATAAAATTATAAACCTTGAAGATACAATGATATGGTCGAGGACTGCAAGTACTCGACCTAGATTCCTTAGATATTCATTAGACTTTCTATCTCTTCGGCGTGAATTGGGATGTTTTTCATGAGGTTTTTCTGTCCTGATTCAGTGATTACAATGTTGTCCTCTAGACGGATGCCGATTCCTTCTTCGCGTATGTAAATACCAGGTTCTACTGTGAGCACCATGCCGGGTTCGAATTTTTTGTAGATACTAGCGACATCATGGACGTTGATTCCCAAATGATGTGAAGTGCCATGCATGAAATATTTTCTGTATGCTGGACTGTTCGGATCCTGCTTTTCTATATCGACTTTGCGAAGTAGCCCGAGTGCTAGTAATTCGCTCTCCATGATTTTGCCAACCTCTTTGTGGTATTCAGGGATTGCATTACCTGGGATTAACATTTCGGTTGCTGCATTTTTGACTCTTAGTACCGCATTGTAGACATCTTTTTGTCGTTTGGTGAACTGACCGTTGATAGGAATGGTTCTAGACATGTCGGCATTATAATTGGCATATTCTGCACCTACATCGAAGAGGATTAAATCACCATCTTTGCACTGTTTGTTGTTCTCGACATAGTGTAATACACAGGAGTTAGCGCCTGATGCAATGATGGGTTCGTACCCAAACCCTGTTGCTCTATTTTTGAGAAATTCATAAATGTATTCTGCCTCGATTTCATACTCCCAAATACCTGGTTTGGTGAACTCTAATATTCTTCGAAACCCTTTTTCGGTGATATCACAGGCGTGTTGTAGTTGTTTGATCTCTTCGGGTTCTTTGATACATCTGAGATCTGTGAGGATAGGAGCGATGCGTTCATAGCGATGCAGTGAGTACAGCGACTGGCACCATTTGTTGAATCGCATGCTGCGTGTCTCTACAGCTGAGGCATTACGGATGTGCTCGTTGCTGTCTAGGTAGATGTTTTCGGTCTCCGCGAGAATGGTGTTGAATGTACTTTCAAAAGAATCCAACCACATGATATTCTTGATGCCTGATGCTTCCTGTGCTTCTTCTTTGGTGTATTTGTGGCCTTCCCAAATAGCGATTTCTTCGTTGGTTCTGCGAAGAAATAGGATCTCTCTCATGTTCTCGTTAGGGAAGTCAGGTGCTATGAGTAAGATAGACTCCTCCTGATCGATCCCAGATAGGTAGAAGATGTTAGCGTCTTGCTTGAAAGGTAGGGTGCCGTCTGCCGTGGTAGGCATTATATCGCTAGAATTTAAGACGGCTACTGAACTAGGTTTTAACCTTTTGCTGAATTTGGCTCTGTTTTTTAAAAACAGATCTTTGCTTATGGGGAGGTATTTCATCTGAGTATTGTTAAATGTTGTGAGGTAAAATTAATTGTTAATAAAGTCTTTTGGATACAAAACGGAATATAATCCCACAAGTCGATACCCTGTTTCGGGTAACTTATTTTAGCTAATTTTGCCTCCTTAAAAATTTAAGAAAATCGATACGTGGATTACGAACTGATAGAACTACCCAATAAAATCCGAATAGTACATAAGCAAGTACCTCACACCAAAGTGTCGCACTGTGCCATCATGCTCGATATAGGGAGTAGGGATGAGAAAGAGGGACAGCAAGGGATTGCTCATTTCTGGGAGCACATGGCGTTCAAAGGGACTAAAAAGCGTAAAGCGTATCATATTATCAATCGACTAGAATCTCTGGGGGGAGAGCTTAATGCTTATACGACCAAAGAGAAAATCTGCTTTTATGCGACCATTCTGGACAAGCATCTCGATAAATCGGTAGAGCTGCTGAGTGACATTACTTTTAATTCAATCTTTCCAGAGACTCAGGTCGAGAAGGAGCGTCAAGTGATCCTAGAAGAAATGTCGATGTATCTGGACGATCCAGAGGATGCCATACAGGATCAGTTGGATTCATTGGTGTTTAAAGGACACACATTGGGAGATAACATTTTAGGAACGAAAGAAAGTGTCAGGCGTTTTCAGTCTCAGGACTTTCACTCGTTTTTGGATGAGAATATGGATACTTCGCGCATTGTTCTATCTTCGATGGGGAGTTATTCGATGGCTGATTTGCTCAAGTCAGTGACCAAATACTTAGAGCCAGTTCCAGAAGTTACTCGTGAACGTACTCGTGTAGTAGTCAATGGGTATAATGCACAGCAGCTATCCGAAAAACGTGATATCACGCAAGCGCATATTGCTTTGGGATCTAGGGCTTTTGATATTCATTCAAAAAATAGAGTCCCATTTTTTGTGCTTAATAATATACTGGGGGGGCAGAGCATGACTTCTAAACTAAACCTTTCTCTTCGAGAAAAATACGGTTTGGTGTACCATGCAGAGAGCAATTTTATGACTTTTTCGGATACAGGATTGTTTTCGCTTTTTTATGCGACAGAACCTAGGAAGGTCAAGAAGTCCTTGGATATCGTCAAGCGTGAGTTTGACAGGCTTAAGAACGAAACCCTCGGCGTAAGGCAGCTGCAAGTAGCCAAGGATCAGATCAAAGGTCAATTGGCCATCTCGGAAGAGAACAACCAGCACTATATGCTGATGATGGCTAAAAGTATATTGAATTTCAACAAGATAGAATCCTTGGAGTCTGTTTTCGCGAAAGTAGACCAAGTGACGGCAGATCAGATGAGGGACTTGGCTCAAGACATGCTAAATATAGAGGAGATGTGCGAGCTTATCTATATTCCCAACAAATAGCTTCGGTTGTCCCTGAATCACTTTTCTAATTGCGGTTTTTTTAGCAACTTCATACCAGTAGGACAGTTAGAACGATGTGATTATGAACTATTGGTTAGTCAAGACAGAACCGAATACATATTCTTGGGACGATTTCGTCAATTTAGGAAAAGATCATTGGGACGGTGTACGCAATTATGCGGCACGCAAGCAAATGATGGCGATGAAAGTCGATGATCAGGTGCTGTTTTACCATAGTGTAAATGAAAAATCGGTAGTTGGTATTGCTCAGGTTGTCAAAGAATTCTACTCAGACCCTACGACTGACGATGATCGATGGGTAGTGGTCGATTTAGTCCCAGTCAAACCTTTAGTTCATCCAGTCTCTTTGGATCAAATCAAAAATGATCAACGTCTCGAGGAGATGGTACTTGTTCACAATTCTCGGTTATCTGTACAACCAGTCAAAAAAGAGGAATTTGATGTTATTCTAAAACTAGGAGATGCATAATATGAGTAAAATATGGGGTCTATCGGTAGTGTTGCTGTGCTGGTGTCAGGGAATAATTTTAGGGCAAGACATCGAAGAATATGATTCATTTATATCCCAGCCCCTCCGACTGGAATATGAGGTGAGTAATCAAGACCGGAGTTTTGAAACAGTACAGGCAGATGACGAGGGGTTGCTTTTGGTGCGTCAGACGAATATTCGTACGCAAACTGGATTTGCGTGGGGATTATACTATCTAGACACTGCGCTCAATGAAAACTGGCATGTTGATGTCAATGTGGAGTATGGTATGAACTTTATAGGGCACGACTTTAACGGTGAATCATTCTTTTTACTGTTTACGGATCACGAATACAATCTCGAAGAACTATATGTGATCAAGGTGGATAAGGAGAATGGAGCACTGTCGGATTACCATATCAATACTGTTTTGCCAATGAACCTTTCACATTTTGAGGTGATTCAGCACTCTCTCATTTTCGGTGGAGAATCCAATAACCGCCCAGTAGTACTTTTCTACGAACTGAATGGAGATAAAGCCAAAGTGCTACCAGGTGTGTATAACAATCAAAGCAAGATTGTCGATATCATAGTCAATGACGAAGAGGAAATATTCACCGTCGTTTTGAACGAGAAATCTTACAAAAAGAATGTGACAGTGTCTCTCAAGATTTTTTCGAGCGAAGGACGAACACTTCATACTAGTACCATTCAGACAGAATATGAAAAAAGCCTCATCGATGGTGTGCCAACTAATTTTGAAGGAGGTGTTCAGTATATCGCAGGGACTTATGCTGCGCGCCATTCGGATGTATCCAGAGGGCTTTATGTCTCCAAACTAGTGTATGGAGAACAGGAGTTTATCAAGTATTATAGTTATGGTGATTTGGATAATTTCTTTTCCTATCTGACAGATAGGCGTGAGGAGAAAATGAAAAAGAAAATAGAGAAAAAGAGGGGGAATGGTAAGAATTTAAAACTAAACTATCGTTTGATGGTACACGATATTGTTAAACGGGGTGATGAGTATATTTTGATAGGAGAGGCCTATTATCCTAAGTATTCGAGTACAACCAGTGTGCAGGGTAGTATGAATAATCCTTACAATCAGACAGGACAGCAGCCCACTTATGCACAGCCAAAACTGTTAGGGTACAATTATACGCATGCTATAGTGGTAGCGTTCAACAAGGATGGTGAGATTTTATGGGACAATAGTTTTGAAATCAATGATGTACTTATATTTCCTTTGAGAGAAAACGTACAAGTCAGTGTAAGGCCGAATGATATTGTCTTGATGTATGCTTTTGACAACTCACTAAAAACAAAATTAATCCAAGGGGACAGCGTACTAGAAGGTAAAACGATCAATGATATCAAATTGAAATACAAGACCGATGAGGTACGCGAAAATATTACCGGTATGCAAGGAATTAAATGGTGGTATGGACAGTCTTTTTATGCTTATGGAATGCAAAAAATAAAGAACAAGCATGATGATAACGTTCAGCTCAATCGAAAGGTATTCTATATCAATAAGGTAGAGTACGATATGGAATAGCACAAATCTTATCAGCTAAATGCTTTTCAAAATGTAAGTGGACTCTCTATATTTGCCTAATTTCAAGCACATGCAGAAACGACTTCTACTTAATAAGAAACACTTAAGTATCACCATCTCTCGCCTTTGTCATCAACTTATTGAGAATCATTTCTTATTCGAAAACACGGTTTTGATTGGTTTGCAGCCTAAGGGGGTTTTCTTCGCTGAGCGAATCAAATCTAAATTAGAAGAGATTATCAAGAGACCCATTGAACTCGGTTACTTAGATATTACGTTTTATAGAGATGATTTTAGAAGACGTGATGAGCCCCTCACGCCTAACGAAACCAAGATTCCATTTATCATCGAAGACAAGAAAGTCATACTGATCGATGATGTATTGTACACTGGGCGATCAGTGAAGTCTGCGATGGATGCAATGAGTGCTTTTGGGAGACCTGCCAAAGTAGAATTTTTGACATTAATAGATAGAATATACAGTAGAGATATCCCTGTGGAGGCTACTTATGTAGGCAAGCAGGTGAATACGGTGTTTTCTCAAAAAGTACTCGTAGAACTCACCGAACAGGGAAAGAAAGAAGATAAAATTTGGTTGATCGATAAGTCTAAATAATGAGTCATTTAAGTAGTAAACATTTATTGGGTATCAAGGATCTGACAAAGGAAGATATCCATTTGATATTTGAGACTGCCGATAATTTCAAGGATGTCATCAATCGACCGATCAAAAAAGTGCCCTCCCTGAGAGATATTACGATCGCTAATGTTTTCTTTGAGAATTCGACGCGGACGAAGTTGTCTTTCGAGCTGGCAGAAAAAAGATTGTCTGCCGACGTAATAAACTTCTCTTCCTCAGGGAGCTCTGTCAAGAAAGGTGAGACCTTGCTCGATACGGTTAATAATATTTTGGCAATGAAAGTGGATATGATCGTGATGCGACATAGTTCACCTGGAGCACCTCATTTCTTAGCCAATCATATCAGTGCTAATATTGTCAATGCCGGTGACGGTACACATGAGCACCCTACACAGGCACTATTGGACGCATATTCTATGCGTGAGCGAGTAGGTGACTTGGAAGGGAAAAACGTTGCTATCATCGGGGATATTATTCACTCTAGAGTCGCACTGTCCAATATTTTTGCATTGCAAAAAATGGGTGCAAATGTAATGATATGTGGGCCAGCTACTTTGATTCCTAAGTATCTGTCTTCGTTTGGAGTGAAGATCGTGTCAGACGTGAGAGAGGCTTTGGCATGGTGTGATATCGCCAACGTGTTGAGGATACAGCTGGAACGCCAGCAGATTAAATATTTTCCATCTTTGAGAGAGTATTCCTTATATTTTGGGGTGAACAAGCAGTTGCTTGATAGCCTGAATAAGGAAATAGTAATCATGCATCCAGGTCCTATCAATAGGGGAGTAGAACTGACGAGTGATGTCGCAGATTCTCACCATTCGATAATTTTAGATCAGGTGGAGAATGGCGTAGCAGTCCGGATGGCTGTATTGTACCTTTTAGCAGGGACGGTAGGGTAGCCCAAGCTCAATATTATATACCAGCTCAGGGGTTTAGAAAGTTTGCCTAAACCTATTAGAGTTTGCTGAGACCATTATTGATCAAAAATTGTCCATATAAGGTTTGGAAATCATCTACATCAGGAGACCCTTCTATGATCTCTTCGTATTGAGTGATCGCATCCAATAATAACCCTTTCTCTTCGTAGAATGAAGCTAGAATCAATTTGTTCAACGGTGAATCAAATGGGATGTCGGCTTTTACCTCGTCAAGTTCTCGTTGCACTTTGGCATGTTCTGGTGCAGGAAGCCTTTCTATTCCGTAATTAGGAGAGAAGAGTTCTTCGTTTCCTTTGACTGTTACTTTGATCGTGATGAGTTCCTCTTGCATGAGGTTTTCGTCATTGAAGTTGATGAATAAGTGTGTTTTGTCTGTTTCTGCAGTGTAGATTTCTTCATCGAAGATGTTTTTGATCGTGATGTAGTAGTAGGCACTGTCACTTACTGAATTCCATCTAAGTATAATTTCGGGATTGAATATCTGTACAGACTGAGGGATCATGAGTGATATGGCAGTACTATTGGCTCTATGGACCGCCTCTTTGAAGTTTCCATTAACATCCGTACTTCCATCAGCTTTTTTGAGGACGTATTTCGCATATCTGTTAGATGATTCATTGTCTGTGCCCGCTAGTTTACTGAGTAGCTCATCTACGGTCATAGTTCCAGGAGACTTTACTTCCAGTGTTTGACCAGACTTATGCATTAACCCGACATAGGGATTGGCACCAACGGTGATTTGGTCTCCATCATCGAGTTTGACACCAGTTCTGAGGAATACGGGTTCACCTGTTCCTGCTTTTTGAACTTTATTCGCTCCTTTGTTGGCAAGCACTCTAAATTCAAAGGTTTGACCAAAGGAATCAATAGATAGCACTAAAAGTGCTGAGAAAAGAAAACAAATGTTTCTTGCCATGACTGTCGTATTTTAGCTGGAGCAACGAATTACTAATTAAATGTAATCCACAATAAGAAAAGAGCAAAAAAAACCGCATCATAAGATGCGGTTCAATTCATTAATTTTTCTCTTGTGTCTTATTGTAATCCGTTTTTGATTAAGAAGTCATCATAAATCATCTTGAAGTCATCAACTTCTGGGGACAATTCAATTGCTTCTTCGTACTGTGTCAAAGCATCCAAGATAAGATTGTTTTCTTCATAGAACGATGCGAAGATGAGCTTATTAAGCGGTGAATCATCTGGGACTGCAGATTTTAAAGCTTCTAAATTTTCATTGATAGCCGAAGCGTCATCAGCAGAGATTCTTTTGATTCCATAGTCTCCAGATACCAAATCCATTTGATCTTTCACCTTTACGCTCAGAATAACCAGTCTTTCACTTGATAGGTTTTCATCATCAAAGTTGATTGCTAGACTAGTGTCTTCCGTTTCTGCTTTGTAGATTTCTTCATCAAAAATATTCTTGATGCTAACCACATACTGTGGGTTTTCTACATCTGGAGCCTGAGTCCATCTTATGATGGCATTTGGGTTTAGAATGTCTACAGAACTTGGTAACATGACTTTTAGTGATCCGTCACTAGCTGCTCTAGTGACCGCACCAGTTGCTTTCATGTTTTGACGATAGTTGCTATTGACATCACCATCGTCTTCGTTCATTTTATTCATCACGAATTGCGCGTATTTGTTTGCTACATCGCTTTGTGATTTGGCTAATTTGGATTCTAAGTCTGTGATTTTAGTAACACCAGAGTTTCTTACTTCTATGGTTCTACCTGTTTTGTGCATCAATCCTATGTAAGCACCATTTGCTGCAATCAGCTCATCACCACTCATCAGTGTTGCCCCTGTTTTGAGAGGGGTAGTCTCTCCACTGGCCTTTTTTACTTGATTGGCACCCTTACTGGCTAATACTCTAAATACGAATCCTTGTCCGAAGCTGGTATTGACTAGCAAGAATATCAAAAGAGTTGAAAATATTAGTTTGTTTCTCATGATATAATGTATTAATGAATTTTCAAATTTACAATTTCTTTACTTGTGTTAATTCCTTTCGTCCTTCTTTTGTGAAAAGATTTTTAACAACTCCGAAGTACACTTCTAATGCATCTCCGGCGATTAGTACTCCTAATATCATCCAAGTCGTATCGACCTTAAAGCTATAGCTATTAAACAGTATCAATCCTAAAGTGAATAACGTAGAAGCTTCTATTAATTGTATAAGTTTAGTTAATCCATCATACCATTTTGGCATGACTTTATAAATGAAGACAAACAATACAACATTGATGTAGAGTAAAATGATGGCTATAATGTAGGTGATGTTATCACCTAGTTGATCCACATAGTCCTCTGAGAGTATCATAGACATGGCATTGGCATGAACGACTCCTCCAAACATATCTGCATGTCCTTTACCTGCATAGTTGGCGTTAAGCGGTGTAAAATATTTGTCCTCCAATGCCTTTCGGTCTCCGAGTTCACTGCCCAAGAAGCAAAAGAGAACGCATTTGTCTTTGATGAGTTCTGGAGCAAACTGTCCATCGTACACTTGATACCAGTCCAGTGCAAAGTAGGTTATGGGTGCTTCCGTTGCGCCATAATCAAAGATGTTGCCTCGGTAGTTGATGACTTCTACTTCTTTGTTACGCTCGAGGAAGTTCATGGTCTTGACTGAGTCCATATAGTAGGACAGTTTTACAGATAGGGCGTATTGTAGCTCATCATTGGCATATTCTTTTGGAGCGAATGTTCTACATACTTTGATGTCATCTTGATCCGCAGCACCTGTTATGAAGTTGGCAAAGGCAGATTCTCCATACTGACTAAAAATTTCATGAGATAGTGCCAGTGAGTCAAACGTGTTGTTATCGTTAGGCTGTTCGAGCTTACTCACCAAGACTAGGTTTTCTACTTGGGAAAAAGCATAGGACAAAGCTAAATCCCCAAGGGTGTCAGGTTTTAGTTCTGGAAAAAACATATCCATGCCAATAACTCTTGGCTCTGCTGCATTGATAATGTTGACCAAGTCAGCGATCCCTTGACGGTTAAGATTACCAATGTTGACCAGAATCAAATCTTCTTCTGCTAGTGGGTCTTCTCGTAGTTGCGAAAACACAATGTCTGTACTCTCCATGTCTTTGAAGGCATCTCCTATAGGATCAAACACGTCAAAGATTTTGAAAGCGAAGGCTTGCGTAACGATGAACGCTAGGACTAGGATAAAGGCTAAGGCATAAATGGTGTCGAGCCAGAATTTTTTGAACATTCTAGATTTGATTAAGGTTATGATCGTTTGTTGATATGTCTTCAGCGACAATAGTAACCAACAACTGTAAAATTAGGGATAAGATGTAAATAAACGTGCTGACTTGTTTTTTTCTCGATGAACAATAGTATTCAAGCTATAAACATAATGATTCCATGGAGAAGAAAAAATAATCTACTAAGCAATGGTCATTGTAGTTCGAGTGGAAGTTTAATTTTAAGACTATATTTCGAGAGATGAAAAGAAAGATGGCATCATATTATTTGGGAGCGATCCGAGAGGGTGACAGAAACGCACTCTCTCGAGCCATATCTATCGTAGAGAGTAACGTCACTCAGGATGAGAAATTAGCCAACGATATTTTGTCCCAACTCTCCATGAAGGATACGTCAGCAGTACGATTAGGGATCACAGGGGCGCCTGGAGTAGGAAAGAGCACCTTTATAGAAGCTTTTGGACGGGAGGTCATAGATTCTGGGCATAGATTGGCGATTTTGGCTGTAGACCCGAGTAGTCCAGAGAGCGGCGGTAGTATTTTGGGGGATAAGACGCGTATGCTATCCCTGACGGTACATCCAGATGTTTATATCCGTCCGAGTGCCTCTTTGAGTTATGCAGGTGGTGTTAATCCTAGCACATACAAAAGTATTTTGCTCTGTGAAGCGGCGGGGTTTGATTACATCATCATAGAGACGGTGGGAGTAGGGCAGTCAGAATTCGTCGTTCGAAATATGGTCGATTACTTTTTACTCCTTGTGCAACCTGCCGCTGGGGATGAACTACAGGGGATAAAAAAAGGAGTAATGGAGATGGCGAACGGCATAGCGGTTAATAAATGCGATGGAGAGCTTATTCATGCTGCAGAACTCACCAAAAGGCAGTTGATCGAGGCTTTACATTATCTGCCAACTCAGGAAGAGGGGGATTCACCGATGGTGATGGTCTGCTCTGCCATAGCGCATTCTGGGATCAAAGAAGTATATACCGATATAAAACAGCGGTATCTCAAATGGATGAAAAGCGGTCGTTTGGCTCAACTTAGAGGAGCACAGCGCGAAATATTCTTTCGAACAACTGTGCAAGATGGTATGAAGGCTTTTCTTCTCCAACATCCCAAAGTTCAGGCACAGATGGCTGTCTACTTCACTAGATTAGATAAAGGTGAGTTTGATGCCTTTACTGCTGTTGCCTCTTATATGGATTGGTTTGTACAGCAGGACTTGTCTAGTGATGAGTGATTTTTTTGCTTCGCATATTTTAGAGTCTATCTACAGTCTCTGATAGCTTGATTTTCCATCTCCACAGGTTGGACATAGATAACTTTCGGGCAAATCCTCAAAGTGTGTGCCTTCAGCAATATCTGCAGCATCATCCCCATAGGTTTCGTCATAGATAGTCATACAGCTACTACACTGGTGTTTCACTGATTGCTTGCCTTTTGAATCAGAGGTCTTGGTATTCTTCTTGACAGGTAGCTCTTCGAGTTGTTCGTAGTAGAGGTGACTCAGTTCGATAAGCAGTGCGGGAAGTACCTCTCGTGTAGCACCTGCTACATAGGTTTGATATTCGCCAGCATTTGGATTAAAATCCGTGGAGTATAGGATGTTGTATAGTCTGTCGTTGATATTTTGTGCTTCATCAAACTCTATTACCACGGAAGTAAATAGGTGTATATCGTCGTTTGGTTTGATCGAAAAAGTCAGACCTGATGTACTGATATCTTGTTGATCTAGTGCTCTGACAAGGCTGTTCTTTAGTTGCAGGCACTCCTCATGCATCACAGGTAAGTGCCAGTTGAGTTCTAGTGATGAGTGCCGTAGATTCATGCCAGACTTACCCATGAGTTTTTCCCAGCCGATGATATGCTCCGCACGTATCCCTTGGATGATAAAGGCTTTCCATGGAGTCAGGCTCACACGGCCCACGTTTGTGTCGAGGCAACGCTGACAGATATCTCTTAGGATATTAATGGAGAATTTGTTATTCCTCCAGTAGAGTCCTAACCAATAAGTGCCGCCAGGTTCACGGTTCAGTCCTTCGTAGTAGGGGAAGTATGCTTTTGGATATTGTAGTTCTTCTACTACATTCTGTTTGGTGAGGTCCAGTTGGTCGATTGCTTCGAATATATCCTCAGCACTCAACTGGTTTTCCTCGACTTTCATCTCAGAGATCAGAGTTACTACTTTATGTAGTTCATAGCCATAGATGATTTTAGAATAAGCAATGGGCTCATTATTGGTTGTTTTAAATCGTAGATATAGATACCAGTAGTTATCCTGTTTGGTGGCAATGAAATTTATGTTCCCTGTAAACAGTGGGACCATGCTTTGCAGTGGATCTACGATGTTGATTCTGTAGGGGGATTTGACTTGTATACTGTCTAGAATGTAGTGAAATACGTGAGGGACTAGCCAAACCCGATGCGGCATGATGTCTAATGCTACGTATGAACTAAGAATGTTTTGGTGGGTAAATTCATTGATTTGGTACTCCGTCTGGATTTGTTCAAAGGTCTCATCGAGGTTGTCTTTGTACTGTTCCTTGACAGGAAAAAGTATGTCTTGACGAGAGCCCAGATGGATGTGTTCACTACCTAACTTTTGTGCGGTGTTGATGATTTTTAGGAAATCACCTGTCGACAGAACTCCCCCCTTCACAAATACCCTAACCAAATCCTTTTTCTTCATTGCAGTTAACTATTCAATGTTTTCTCAAAAGTATAAAGTAATTTCAAATGTCATTCTGAACGAAGTGAATTCTTTTTGAGGACACAAAATGGCAGATTCACTTCGAACAGGGTTTGACAATTTTTTTACACCTCTATAGTTTCTTCTATTTTTTTGGCTTGATGTGCTTTGATCATTTGTTGGATTTCACCTTTGCAGCTGCCACACCCCAGTCCTGCACCTGTCGCTTGACATACATCAATAAGTGTGCTACATCCGCCTTCTATAGCAGAGGAGAGGTTGCCAGTCCCTACATTGTTGCATGAGCAGACCAAACTACCGAGCATAGGTTCTCCAGCATCACCAGAACGCAACAGCTCTTTGCGTTTATCGGAAAGTTCTACATTGTTTTCGATGAGTTCTTTGAACTCAGCGAATTCAGATTTGTCTCCCATCAATATCGCCCCGACCAGCTTGTCGTTGTGAATGATGCACTTTTTGTAGTACTTCTGAGACTTATCTATGAATAGAATCTCTTCGAAATCTTTCATGCTAGGAGGAGGGTCGGGCATACCGATAGAGCAGAGATCCAAATCGGGAAATTTCAAGATATTCATAGATACTGTGCCCTGATACATCGCGGTGAGGTTGCCCGAAATATGTCGAGCGGAGATATCAGCCATGTCCTCTGCTGCTGCGGTAGTGCCATTTAGTGTGCGGTTAAACTCTGCAATCTCACCCATGGCATAGATCGTAGGGTCTGAGGTCTGTAAGTAGTCGTTGACCAAAATCCCACGTCCACATTCGAGACCGATTTCTCGGCCCATCTCTGAGTTGGGACGTGTGCCGATGGCAAATACTACAGCATTGCCATGTAGGGTTTTGCCACTTTTGAGGTCAGCTTCTACACGTTTTTCTGTTTCGAAAGAACGGAGTCCCTGTACTTCATCATTGGTGTAGACGTTGACGCTCATGTCTTCCATAAGGTCACGCAGCAATGTGCTAGCCATAGGGTCTAGCTGTCTCTCCATCAGTCTGGCAGATAGCTGGATGATAGATACTTCAATGTCTATTTCGCGTAGGGCAGAGGCGAGTTCTAACCCGAGTAATCCACCGCCTACGATGATGACATGTCCTTGGTTGCCTGTGAATGCTTTGAGATCATCAGCACTTTTTCTATCTCTCATGGTGAAGAGACCAGGCTTATCTATAGGTACGTTAGGTGGTACGAATGCTCTTGAACCAGTCGCCATGATCAGGATGTCATAGTCATGCTCTGTGCCGAACTGATCGATTACTGTTTTATCTTCTCGGTTGATCTTGTCAATGCTACATGAGGTATGTAGGTGGACGTTGAGCTCTTCGAGTTCACCGTACTTGAATTTTAACAAATCTTCCCATTGCTTGTGCTGGTTGATGTACTCTGGTAGGAGTACTCTGTTATAGAATGGGTATTCCTCTTTCGAGAAAACATGGATTTCATCTTCTTCGTTTAGTGATCGGTAGGTGTTGAGAAAGCGGTAAGTTGCTGCTCCTGCACCGACGATCACGATTTTTTGTTTTTCCTTGACGAATTTCTCTACTTGGACTGCTGAATACTTAAATCCAGGTTGCTTTGAGATAGGGTCAAATGCTTTGTTGGTTAGGTTGTTGGCTCGACCAAAATCACTATTGAGAATTTTGCCCCAGTGCATCGGTAGGAATACGACTCCACGTTTTATCTTTTCGGTTAGCGTAGCAGTGACTTTGACTTCACCGCGACTACCTGTTACTACGACGGGAGTTCCTTCTGTGATGCCCCGTTTTTCAGCATCTTTCGGATGAATCTCTAGATAAGGCTTGGCAATATGCTTGTTGAGTTTACTGACTTTGCCTGTTCTCGTCATGGTGTGCCACTGATCTCTGATTCGGCCAGTGGTTAATATGAGTGGGAAATCCTCAGAAAGCATGTCTGCGTCGTTGGATACGCCAGTGGTAAGTATCTGTGCCTTTTTGTTGGGCGTGTAAAATTGTTTGTCTTCGAATAGTCGTGGAGTCCCTTGATGTCCTTCGCTAGGTACTGGCCACTGTACAGATCCTTCTTTCTTTAGACGGTCGTAGTTGAGCCCAGAGATGTCAATGTTCGTTCCTTTGGTGAGTGCACAATGCTCACGGTAGATTGCCTCCGTGTTTTCAAAATCAAATCCTTTGTATCTCATCTTCTTGGCAAAACGAAGTAGGATTTCATTGTCAGGGAGTGCCTCTGCAGGTGCATCAACCATTTTGGGCAGGTAGGAGATTCTACGCTCAGAGTTGGTCATGGTACCTTCTTTTTCCAACCATCCTGCTGCGGGGAGTACGAGATCGGCATATTTCACTGTATCTGACTTTCTCGAAATATCTTGTACGATGACAAATTTGGCTTTTTTCATCGCTCTGTCCACTAGTGTGGCATCTGGCATGCTCACCGAAGGGTTGGTGCAGATAATCCAGATGGCTTTGAGCTCGCCAGAGTCCAGTGCGTCAAACATCTGTGTGGCGGTTAATCCAGGTTTGTCAGGAACAGAATCTACACCCCAAAAGTCAGCGACTTCTTGTCTGTCTTCAGGGCTGGCTTGTTTTCTATGAGCGGCTAGGAGAGAGGCCATACCGCCTACTTCTCGTCCTCCCATGGCATTGGGTTGACCTGTGAGAGAAAAAGGGCCTGAGCCTGGCTTGCCAATGTGTCCTGTGATGAGGTTGAGATTGATGAGTGCTAGGTTGTTGTTGACACCCTGTGTACTTTGGTTTAGTCCCATTGTCCACATCGATAGATAGGCTTTGGCATTCCCGATATACTGCGCTGCTAGTTTGATGTCATCTACAGGCACATCGCATATCAGTGCTGCATCCTCTAACGTCGTGTTGAATACTTCGCCCTTGTATGCTTCAAAACCATCTGCATGATTTTGGATGAAGTCCAAATCAATGTTGCCATTTTCAATCAATACTCTACCGATCGCTTGGAGTAGTGTGATGTCAGTGCCTGGCCGTAGTTGTAAGTGAAGATCTGCCAAGGAACAAGAGTCTGTGACTCGTGGATCGATGACAATGATTTTGGTGTCTGGGTTCTTTTCTTTGTGTTGCTCTATTCGTCTGAATAGGATGGGGTGACACCATGCAGGATTTGCTCCAGCAATCAAGAAGGTGTCTGCGATCTCTATATCCTCGTAGGAGATAGGTACTGAGTCTTCACCTAGTGTCTTGACATATCCCATCACTGCCGAACTCATGCAGAGTCGAGAGTTGGTGTCTACGTTGTTAGTACCTATATAACCTTTGGTTAGCTTGTTGACGAGGTAGTACTCCTCGGTTAGGCACTGGCCAGATACGTAGAAACCAACTGAGTCAGGTCCATGTTTCTCTATGAATGTTTTGAAAACAGCTGCGGCACGGTCTATCGCCGTGTTCCAGTCTACTTTTTGCAAAGGGTGGTTCTTGGACCATCTCATCTCAGGGTGTAGCAGTCTGTCAGATTGATCTTGAACGACATAGTTCAAGTTTCGCCCTTTCGAACATAGCATTCCCCGGTTGACAGGATGGTCCTCGATACCTTCGAGTTCTATTTTACCTTTCTTGTCTATGCTTACTTCCATACCACACCCGACTCCACAATATGAACAAGTAGTTTTCGCTTTGGTGATATTTCTGCTAGTGAAAGTAGAACTCATATGAATTTGAATAAGTAGTTACTGTTTCATAGAAGGAAGTGATTAATGACTCCCTCTTTTATACGTACAAATATACATAATTACATTTTTAAAATAAGTATTGATACGTATAAAATATGTTTACAACTACGTAGTGTTTTATGTCAAATGACATAAAAAAGCCATTACGATAAACGTAATGGCTAGGAATGCTTTCAGGAGTAACTCTTTACTGGGTTATGTATGGCTCTGCATCTATTTTTCTCAGTAGTTCGGTGATATTAGATACACTTAGCTTTTTCATGATATTGAAACGATGTGTTTCTACGGTTCTAACACTTTTTCCTAGTTTGTCTGCAATTTCTTTGTTGCTATTGCCTTCGTAGACGAGTTGTAGAATTTGCTTTTCACGTTTGGTAATATGGTAATCTATGATGCCAGACTGGGAAGAGGTGCTGACAGGTTTGCCATCTTTTATGTTTAGGTAAGAGTTGACTAGAATGTTAGAGATGTCTCCGCTAAAATACTTTTGTCCATCCAGGATGGCGTGTAGTGCTTTTGAAAACTCTTCTTTGGTGGTATCTTTTAGTAAGTATCCTGAAGCACCGCTTTCGATGGATTTGATGATGTATTCTTCATCGTCATGCATGGATAGGATGAGTGCCTTGGTATTGGGAGAAAACTCTTTGAGACGAGCCGTTGCTTCTATACCATTCATGATGGGCATTCTGATGTCCGAAATCAATATGTCTGGTTTAAGTAATCTTACTTTTTCTAATGCTTCCTCTCCGTTGGATGCTTCCGCAATCACATCTACATCACCGTTGCTTTCGAGCAGGATTTTGATTCCATTTCTAACAATGACATGATCGTCGGCTAATATTACTTTAATCTTACTCATAGGTGGATTACGTTAAAGGTAAACTAATGGTGATAGATGTACCTTGTCCAATTTTGGTGTCAATATCTAATTTGGCATTGATGTATGCAGCACGTTCTTTCATGTTGAATATCCCATGGCCTGAGGCGCCAAAGTGGCCTACGTTTTCTAACTTCTTTATATCGAACCCTTTTCCGTTGTCTTCTATGTTGACGGTTAGTTGGTTGATCGTGTGCTCCAAAGTGATTTTTATTTGGTCGGCTTTGGCGTACTTGATTCCATTGTTGACGGCTTCTTGAATGATGCGATAGAGGTTGGTTTCTATCGTGCCATCTAGTCTGTTGATAAAGCCTGTTTTGTTTTCGAATACCACCTCTGTACTGGTTAGGGAGGTGGTTTCTTGGCTGATTTTCTTGAGAGCTGGGACGATCCCAAAATCCACCAAACTGCTTGGAGCAAGGTTGAAGGATACCCGTCTGACCTCTTTGATGATACTTTTCATGAGATGTTTGGTGTCACTCATGCGCTGTCTCATGTGTGGTGAACTAGAGGTAGTAATCCCTTCTAGATTCAGTTTTAGCCCTGTTAGCATCTGGCCTATGCCGTCATGGATTTCTTGTGCGATTCGTTTCCTTTCTTCCTCTTGTCCTTCGAGAATTAATACGGATCTGTATTGTTGTTCTTTCACACGTTTGTTGACGAGTTCGAGGTTTATCTCTCTAGAGCGTTGTTTGGCTTCTATCGTATTACTGATGTCTGTACCGATCACTAGGAGCCCAAATTGACTCTTTTCCTTGTTGAGAGGAACAGGCTGAACAACTAGATCGAACCAAACGAAATCACCTTCATCATTGGTCGCTTTGATTTCACCATTCCAAGATTTTCGTTCCTTGGCCAAGGATTTCAATTGTTCTATGAAATCTTCGCGATAGGTGTGCTGCTCTAACCAACTATAGAAATTGGCTGGGACAGTTTCAGTATCCAATAGCAAAATCTCTCTGAATTTGTCTGAGGTTTGAAGGATGTTGCCATCGATATCTAGTTTTAGTAGAATACTCAGTTCGGCAGGCTGATGATTTACAGCTTCCAGGTCTTGATAAGATTTACCTAACTCATCATAGAGTTTTGATAACTGAGAAGCCATTGATTTTGCACTATCTTCTGATTGGATGAGATCCTTATACGAAGCGTATATGCGTTGGTATCGGGGATAGAGTAGCGCGAAAAACAAAGAGGCAATGAGTGCCAGTATTAGGACTATGAAGATGATTTCATGGTTGATGAGCCCGCTTTTCTCTTGGCTGAAATTTAATATATAATACTGTCCCGCCAGTATAGCAGCTACTACACCAATAAATGAAGCTAGGCCTGAATAACCTAGTTGTTGCAATGTTCTGGTACTTCTCAAGTATTTAAAGTCTAAAGTGCAATATTAGGTGAAATTACGCAGCTTACTGCGAAAATCCTACGTAAACATACCCCTCTTCCACTTTGACGGGGTAGGTAGCTAGGTCGCATTCGCTTCCATTCAAATTAACCCCAGTTTTGAGGCTAAATGTTTTCTTGTGAAATGGGCAAGCGACCTTAGGTTCTTGTCCCTCAGAGCCTAACATGCCTCTTGATAAGATCATTTGCTTTTTGTGTGGGCATAGGTTTTGACTGGCGTACCATTCACCTCTACGGCTAAAATTGAAAATGGCGACTTGTAGTCCTTTGTATTCTATGGCTGCACCGCCGTCTGTAGGGAATGCATCTACTGATGCGGCCTTGTGCCAGATTTTTACTTCTTCTGACTTTACTGTTTTATATTCTGCTGTTACTTCTGTCATGGTTGTATGCTTTATGGGTTGAAAAAAGGGTCAATAGGGGCTAGGATCAAGCACCCCATTCTACTGGTTTTTTCTGCCCTCTCATGTCTTCGAATTTCATGGTGGGATCAGGAATCTCTGTATTGACAAAGTGCGTAAATCGTTTTCTCAATTCTGGATTGTTCACTACTTCCTTCCATTCACATTTGTAGGTGTCTACCATGAACTCCATTTCCTTTTCTAGGTCAGCAGCTATGCCCAAAGAATCGTTGACGACCACATCGATGAGATAGTCGAGTCCTCCGTCTAGTTTGTTGAGCCATGTGGCTGTCCTGTTGAGCGGCTCAGCAGTTTTGATGTAGAACATGAGGAATCTGTCGATGTACTTGAGGCATGTTTCTGAATCAATATCTCCAGCCAATAGCTGTGCGTGCTGTGGATTAGATCCACCGTTTCCACATACGTATAGGTTCCAGCCTTCTTCGGTAGCGATGATACCGAAATCTTTACTTTGCGCTTCGGCACATTCTCTTCTACAGCCTGATACACCTCCTTTGAGTTTGTGGGGAGACCTGAGTCCTCTGTACCGTTCTTCCACCTCGATAGAGAAGGATACAGAGTCGTGTAGACCGTATCTACACCATGTAGACCCAACACAACTTTTGACTGTACGTAGTGACTTGCCATAGGCATGGCCGCTTTCGAATCCTGCGTTGATCAACTCCTCCCAGATATCTGGCAACTGATGAATCTGCGCACCGAATAAGTCGATTCTCTGTCCACCAGTTACTTTGGTGTAGAGATCATATTTTTTAGCTACCTGACCTATCACGATCAATTTGTCTGGTGTGATCTCTCCACCTGGTATTCTAGGTACTACAGAGTACGATCCACCTTTTTGGATATTGGCTAGGTACTTGTCATTGGTGTCTTGTAGCGAATCTTTCCCTTTGTCGAGGATCATCTCGTTCCATGTACTGGCTAGGAGTGAAGCGACCAATGGACGACAAGTTTCACATCCATCACCCGTACCGTGATCATTGAGCAGCTGGTTGTAGTCTTGAATCTTCTTGATTTTGATGATGTCTAGAATCTCCTGTCTACTGTAGTCAAAGTGTTCGCAGATGACGTTTTTGACGGTTTTTCCCATCTTGGCCAATTGCTCGTTGAAGATGTCTTTGACGATAGGGTTACAAGCGCCACAGCCAGTGCCCGCCTTGGTGCACGTTTTGACTTGCTCGATATCTTCGAACTCATTGTCGATGACTGCTTGGCATATATCGCCTTTGGTGACATTCTCACACGAACAAACCTGGGCACTATCTGGTAGCTCCATCTTGGTCTCTTCACCACCTCGACTACCTAGGATTAGATCCTCAGGGTTAGGAGGGAGCGCCATCCCGTTGAGGGTGACCTGGAGTAGCATGTTGTACGCCTCTGCTTCGCCGACGAGGATACCACCGAGTAGACGTTTACCATCTTCAGAGATGTTGATTCTTTTGTAGATACCTGTGTGTTTGTCTTCAAAGACAATAGGTTTATGATCTTCGTTTTCACATAAGGCATTGCCAAAACTCGCCACATCTACACCGATCAACTTTAGTTTGGTGGACATGTCATAGCTTTTGAAGCTTTTTTCTTCACCACCTATGAGTTGGTTTACCACGACATCTGCCATTTCGTACCCAGGCGCTACTAATCCATAAATGAAGTTCTTGTGCAAAGCACACTCACCAATCGCGAAAATGTCCGTGTCATCTGTTTGCAACAGATCGTTCACTACGATTCCTCCTCTTTGTCCTACAGCCAGACCACACTGAGTGGCCAACTCGTCTCTCGGTTTGATACCGGCAGAGATTACGAGCATTTCTACATCTAGATTAGAATCATCGGCGAACTCCATGCCCGTCATTTGACCTTCTCCAGCTATATTTCTTGTGTTTTTATTTAAGTGTAATTTGATGCCTAGCTCTTGCATTTTGGTAAGTAGGGCATCAGAACCTGCATTGTCTAACTGTCTCGGCATTAGACGTGGGGCAAATTCGATTACGTGTGTTTCTTGTTTGAGGTCCATCATGGCTTTTGCAGCCTCTAGCCCCAGTAGACCACCACCCATGACGGCAGCTTTTTTGGTCTTCTTACTATATTCTATAATTGCGTCGAGATCTTCGATCGTTCGGTAGACAAATACCCCTTCTTTTTCAACCCCTTTGATAGGAGGGACGAAAGCGCTCGATCCAGTAGCAAGGATGAGTTTGTCGTAGGGCAACTGTGTACCTTTGTGTGAGGTCACGGTTTTGTTGTTTCGGTCTATGGCGTTGATCATTTCGCCTGAGATCAGGTTAATGTCGTTTTCTTCGTACCAAGACCTTGGAGCCATTTCGAGATGTGATACAGAGGGATTGGTAAAGTACTCGCTCAAATGCACTCTGTCATAAGCTGCATGAGGTTCTTCTCCAAAAACTGTGATCTCAAATTTGTTCTTGTCAGCTTTGGCTCTTAGTTTTTCACAAAACTTGTAGCCCACCATGCCGTTACCGATTACAATTATTTTCTCCATGATTTTAATGTTATTACGTAATAGTACGTATTAAATTCTGATATGGAAACAAAACTACGTATTAAATGTATAAAAAGCTATATCAACTACGTAATTATGTTAGGGTGTAAACTGATAATTGACAGGAAAACACAGGAATTATAGAACACGAAAGAATATGACGTATGATAGATAAACTGAAAACAATCTTTGCACAAATAGATGAGGTCAATACACAAGACCCAAATATGGAGGCAGTAGATGGTCAACTCATTCCTAAAGAGTTGATATATGGCCAACGAATGACCGATATGCTCCAAGTGTATGAGGCAGATGCTTCTCCAGAATTACAAATAGCCGCTAGAGGGCAGCATATCAAAAGATGGCACATCCCACGCAGTGATTATCCCATGGATAGAAAGGGGTATCTCAAATGGAGGACGATGCTCAAAATATACCATGGAGAATTGCTCTCCGAAATGATGGAAAAGCAGGGGTTCTCTTCTGACTCTATTGATCAGGTCGTAGAACTGGTCAATAAAAAGAAGCTCAAGACGGATGATGAGTCCAAAAAACTGGAAGATGTTGTGTGCTTGGTCTTTTTGAAGTACTACTTCCATGCGTTTGGAGCGAAACACGATGAGGCTAAACTCATCGATATCGTACAGAAGACGTGGGGTAAGATGACGGAAAAGGGGCATGCGATGGCGTTGGAGCTGGACTACTTAGATGAAGATCTGGCGTTGATTCAAAAGGCACTGGCCTAGAACAACAGCTGGGCGATGACTGATGCAGGTCAAACTGTGTCATAAAATCAACAGGTGTGTAGGAAAGGGGACGGATTGAGAGTCGAAATGGTCTTGAATTCTTATCCTAGACTACAATTGGCGCATGGCGTGGTTTTGGGTGTATCTTGTTAGTCGGTAGACCATGAAGGTCTGCTGACTAGTGTATACTCAAACCTTATTTCATGACCTTATCATTCAAGAAGCTGTTTTTTGTCCTTGCCACGGTGCTGCTCAGTATATATATGCTGTTTGCGGCTAAGTCTATTTTAATCCCCGTGGTTTTTGCCATGCTGGTGGCTTTCATTCTCTACCCACTGGTCAAATGGCTAACGAAGCGAAACATCGCGTTGATCTGGTCTGTCATTTGGACAATGGCCAGCGTGACCATTGTCGTATTGGGGGTACTGTTTCTATTTTCTGCACAGATCGTATCGATCGTCAAGGAATACTCAGGCTTTCTAGCACGCCTACAAGAGGTGATGGACAAAGTCATTGTATTCCTCAATGAAAAGGTTAGTATCATCCCACCCATTGACTCTCAGATGATCAATGAGCAGATCACCCAACTGTTTTCGGACAGTGGTCTGTTGATCGTGTCGGATACCATAGGCGTGACGAGTACGTTGTTCACCTATCTTGTACTGACTTTCATCTATTCCTTTCTAATTCTACTCTATCATAAGCACTTAACCAAAGCTTTGATCCATTTCAATCCAAAGGAGGATCAACCTGCTTTTAGGGAGATGCTGAAGGAAGTGCAGGAGATCGGGCAGAAGTACCTTACTTCTATGCTGACGCTAGTACTGGTGCTGGGAGGGCTCAATAGTCTCGGACTGTGGCTCATCGGTATTGAGTATGCGCTGTTCTTTGGCTTCTTAGCGGCACTACTGGCCATCATACCTTATGTAGGTACTGTCGTAGGTGGATTGATCCCAACACTGTTTGCGTTGATCACTTATGATAGCTATTGGTATGCGATTGGCGTGGTAGCCATGTTTTGGTTTGTTCAGTTCTTAGAGGGGAACTTCTTGAATCCCAAAATCGTAGGGGGCAACCTGAACATCAACGCATTCTTTTCTATACTATCATTGATCGCTGGCGGTTTGCTTTGGGGTATCCCTGGAATGATACTGTTCTTGCCTATGGTGGCGATACTCAAAGTCGTCTGCTCATACTACACGGAGCTAAAGCCTGTGGCTTTGCTACTGGGAGACTCTGAAGAGAAGAATAGCCATCCGATATTCGAACGAATAGAGCAATGGGGGCAATCCATTATATCCAAAATCACTAAAAAGTAACTTCTATGAAACAACTTAGACCATTCATTATACTGGCTTTCGTTATCATCACGACTATATGGCCTGCACAGGCACAGTCGGATTACGAAAAAGCGGAACGTTACTTTGCAGACCGTGGAGATAGTGCTCAGGGGCTAGTGGCACGCAAGCGAATGATCAATCGTGCCATTAAATATTACAAACGTGCGGATCAGACACCTGAGACTGTTGCGGCACTACTCCGTGCCTACGAGTTCAAGGGGAGCTTTACGCGATTGAGCGAAAAGAAAAAACTAGAGACTTACAAGGCAGCGGTAGACTTGGGTAGAGAATACATCCATCGATATGCCTCTGATGTGGGGGTAAAATACTACTACATGACCAATCTGGGTCGCTGGGGCAATACCGTAGGCGTGATGACGGCTGCCCAAGAAGGAGTATCAGATGAGATCAAAGCACTCGCCGAAGAGGTCATCGAGATGGATGATCTGTTTGCTGAGTCGGGCGCACAGCGTATTCTTGGGATTATGCACCTCAAGTTGCCTCAAATCCCCTTTGTACTCTCTTGGCCCTCGGAAGACGAAGCACTACGTCTCTTAGAGACTGCCTACAGCCAATCACCCCAAGATCCTGCCAATGCACGCTTCTTTGCCGAAGCATTGATCGCGCATGATCAAAAGGATAAAGCGCAAGAAGTATTACGAATGGCACTGAAAAGCGAACCCAGAACCTCAAAGCTGATAGAAGACCGAAACAACCTAGATGCCATCGAGAAGATGCTCTCTCAGAATATCTGAGTGTGAGTGGTAGGCTATGGGGTTTTGTTGAGGTATCCCTTCTAGGGGTTGTTACTAATTTATGATTGCCAATACGCTCATACTCTATTGACCTGAGTTCGGTTCTAACAAAGAACTCAATAGCAGTATTAAAGCCTTTTTGTTATTTCGAAGCACAGTAGAGAAATCTAAGGTACTATCGCATAGATTTCTCCTATCATCGAAATGACATCCTGTCTAGGGCAGAAGTATGCTGATAAGAGGCTCAGATAACCAATACAACAATAATTAGTCGAACACAGGTTGTTGGGTTCGATAGACCTTGAAAGGGGGCTATGTATTATAAATACTGAGCCCCTCCAAGGATTAGGTATTTTTAATGAACCGTACGGGTATGAATGATAGCCTTGATTTTATTGCTAAACCCTTGGAGGGTTTTCTAGATATTGGTTTGAATGTGATTGCTCTGCCTAATGCATTATTCAGGCTCTAGTATTCATAAATCTAATTTATCTTAGAGGTGAAAACACAAATCTAAACCCACCTAAGATGAGTCAAGAATCGACACCAGAGGAACTAGCCGAAATAGAAAGACAGCTCAGTTGTCCACAGGGAGAGAATGGTATCAAGATGGCAGCAATGATGAACGAGACCAATGCGGGCATGATTACTACCACGATAGAGTCTTTGGAGATCACAGAGAATAATTATGTGTTGGAGATAGGGCATGGCAACTGTGCCCATCTGTCGACGATACTGGAGCAGGCACATGGGTTATCCTATATAGGAGTGGAGATATCTGAGACGATGCATGAGGAGGCGTGTCGTATGCATGCTGCTTTGATTGAGTCTTCTGACATAGCGTTTGAGCGCTATGACGGAGCAATCATTCCATTGGCAGACCATAGCGTAGATAGAATACTGACAGTGAATACGCTCTACTTTTGGGGTGATCCTGTGGGATTTTTAGAGGAGCTATACCGGGTGCTCAAGCCCAATGGAATACTCTCTATTGGTTATGCACAAAAACAATTCATGGATCAATTGCCCTTTGTAGCAGATAGGTTTACACTCTATGACAATCATGATGTGAAGACGCTGGTAGAGCAGACCGATTTTGAGATCATAGATATACTGGATCATCAAGAGCGTGTCAAGAGCAAGGCAGACGAGTGGGTGGATAGAGATTTTTCAGTGGTGAGATTGACCAAAGCTTAAGCCTTGCTTTTATGTAAGCATCTATAGCATACGAAATCACTGCTTCGGACTCAATTTTACATAACCTTTTTGGATCATCCGAGTTTCTAATTGAGGAATAGATTAGGTGTCGCCTTGACACCCGTTAGGATGAATATAAGTGTAGTAAGCCATTCGAGTAAATGAACAAAGATTTTAAGCAAATACCCTTATCCGTTTTGGATCTGGCAGTAATATGTGAAGGATACACTCCTTCGGATTCTTTTCGCAATAGCCGTGATCTGGCACAGCATGTTGAGCGACTGGGCTATCAGCGCTACTGGCTGGCTGAGCATCACAACATGCCCAGTATAGCCAGCTCAGCTACTTCGGTGCTGATCGGTGATGTAGCTGGAGCGACCTCTACGATACGTGTGGGCTCTGGGGGAATCATGCTCCCCAACCATTCGCCACTGATGGTCGCAGAGCAGTTTGGGACTTTGGCATCTCTCTATCCAGGACGGATAGACTTAGGGCTGGGGCGTGCCCCTGGCACGGATCAGCATACTGCTGCAGCACTACAGCGAGACGATCAGGCAGCCTACAAGTTCCCTACGTCAGTGCGTGAGTTACAGAACTATTTTTCTGCCGATAACGAACATGGTCGTGTACGGGCCATACCAGGAGAGGGGTTAGATATACCGATGTGGATACTGGGGTCTAGTACGTCTAGTGCGCACATTGCTGCTTCACTGGGCTTGCCGTATGCCTTTGCTAGTCACTTCTCACCAGTACAACTGCATCAGGCACTGGATATATACCGCAGTACCTTTAAGCCCTCATCAGTTTGCAAAGAACCCTATGCCATCGCCTGTGTCAATGTCACAGCAGCAGATACGAGCGAAGAAGCGCATCTATTAGCTACATCGATGCGAAAGATATTCATGGGTATACTGACCCAAAACAGAAGTCCACTACAGCCACCAGACAAAGACTTTGTACTACCGCCAGAGTTTGAGCAGGCATTGCAGCAGTTCTTGACCTATTCATTCATAGGTAGTCCAGATGAAGTAGAGGCTTCTATCTCTCAGTTCGTAACAGATACAGCCATCGATGAACTGATGGTGGTCTCTCATATCTATGACCATCAGGCAAGGCTTAGGTCTTATGAAATCCTAAAACAGCTACAGGATAATTAAGGTTAGACACTTGATTGTTTGTAGGTAGATTTTAGATGGGTATCATACCATCTGCATAGTCTTAGAAACGAATATAACAAAACAGCCCCTATGAAAGTACTTTCATAGGGGCTGTGTAGTATAATGGGATGGTCAATGATGCATCTAGAGTTTATCCTTCTAAGACTACACGATCACTCCTTAGTAGGCTATAGTTCTAAGCCTTCTAAGACTAATGTTCGGTGCCTTCTAAGGCAAAAGTCTGTAGTGTATCATTGTCAGTTACTTTAATCCGAATGATAACCAAGCTTTACTGTACTGTCAAGTCAGTAGAGAGTGTACCACTCCGTATGGTTTTGCTCTTTTGGAATATCGTACGAATATCTATTTGATAGATACCTGCCGTCAGTGTGTCAGGTATCATAAAAATCAGATTGCTGGGCATGTTTCGGATATAAGTCGTCACACGAGTCTCTGTGCCATCTGCTCCTATGATGAATATACCCTGCTGAGTGTCCTCTTGATTGACTTTGAGTCGACTACCTGTGAGTACACCTACTCCGCCTGGGCTTAGGGTTTCGTTAGAAGTCGTTTTGACATCTGTAAAGTCAACAGGTGTAGGTTGAGGCGCTTTGGCTGTTACTTTCTCTACTTTTAGTACATTAGATATTTGGGAGATTCTACTACCAGAGGTGACATTGAGCCTTAAGATATGACGACTCCTATCAAAGTTGTCTTGAGGATCAGTAAATACACCTTGAATCGACGGTGATATTCTCAAAAGTGGAGTGGATATACTATAGCCCTCTTCTAATGCCTCCTGTACAGATGCCTGATATTCCTCTAATACGGCGAGGGCTTCTGCTTTGGTAACGGTACTCCCTCTACCGATCATACGATCTATGAGTTCATCTAGTGTTTTTGTCTTTTGGTTTTGAACCACCGCCATATAGTCTTCTGAATTGGTGAGGTGGTTAGCGTATAGCGAATAATTTATAGCCATTGTTGTATTGTTTATATTGTAAAAGAAACCATTTCTCAAGCTGCTGGGTTTAAAAAGGGTTCTTACATACAGTCTAGCTAAGGGGGATGATGTATAGGATAACTCAGGGTATAATCACCGATGGTAGTAGTTGTGATACTAGGCATCTTTTGACCTGAGATGTTTGGGGGTATGTTGTATTACAAAAGAATCGAATACAATAGATCGTGCCATCTAAGCGGGTTGGTTTAGGCATGGAGGTTGGTCTTTCAGGTAATGCTTGATGAAATATAATCAAAAGTGACTGAAATACAAACATATAGATAGTCTCTTGACAGGACTATTGCATAGAAATCATGATACAGAAATCTCTCCAAGGGTTTAGCCATACCACGATTAACACTACCACTACTGTCGTATCCAGATGTAAGATTGAGGTATCTTTCACGTCTAGCAGGATGATGGATTTATCATTTATCACTAGTGGATTCTCATGTCAGGCGAGGACATGGGAGAGAGGAAACAAACTAAAAAGGGAGTCCACATTATGTGGACTCCCTTTTTAGTTTGTTCTAGTTAATGAAGGAGGGGAGATGATTATGGATTTACAATCACTCGCTTCGTTACTATACTGTTATTGGTTGTTAGCATCACTAAGTAGATGCCCGACGCATAGTCTTCTACATTGACCACCAAGCCCTGTGCGCTGATGTTTTCTTGAAGGAAATATTGTGCGCCAGATACGTTTGTGATGCGTACAGATAGCTCACTGCCACTATAGTTAGACAAATCAATGTTTAACTGATGACTGGTAGGGTTAGGATACAGCGCGATCTCCGTTAGCTGTAGTTCGTTGCTAGGAGTACTTGTAATCACCTCATCTACTTCATCCACATCAGTGACAGTGATGGTCACGTTTTGGTTTGCGGTATTCAGCCCATCACTTGCAATCACATTGATGACATAGTCATTGTCTTCATCCGTATCCGCAGGGCTCTCAAAGTCAGGAGAAGTCTTGAAAGTGACTACCCCTGAAGTTGAAATTATATTAAATATGGATTCGTCATTACCTGAGCCGAGGCTATAGGTAATCGTGTTTGCATCAGTAGCAGTCACGGTGTAGGCTGTACCTGTTTCGTTCTCAATGAAACTGGCTGTAGTTGCAGAGGTGAATACAGGATTGGTATCATCCACATCAGTGACAGTGATGGTCACGTTTTGGTTTGCTGTGTTCGTACCATCACTCGCAATTACATTGATGAGATAAGCATTGTCCTCATCTATATCCGCAGGGCTCTCAAAGTCAGGAGCAGCCTTGAAGGTTACAACTCCCGTGCTACCTACTATATCGAATAGTGCTTCGTCATTGCCAGAACCGAGGCTATAGGTAATCGTGTTTGCATCAGTAGCAGTCACGGTGTAGGCTGTACCTGTTTCATTCTCTATGAAACTAGCTGTAGTTGCAGAAGTGAATACAGGATCGGTATCATCGACATCAGTGACAGTGATGGTCACGTTTTGGTTTATGGTATTCACTCCATCACTTGCAATCACGTTGATGACATAGGCATTATCCTCATCCGCATCCGCAGGGTTCTCAAAGTCAGGAGCAGTCTTGAAAGTGACTACCCCTGAAGTTGAAATTATATTAAATATGGATTCGTCATTACCTGAGCCGAGGCTATAGGTAATCGTGTTCGCATCAGTAGCAGTCACCGTGTAAGCTGTACCTGTTTCATTCTCTGCAAAGTTGACAGCAGTAACTGAAGTGAATACAGGATCGGTATCATCCACATCAGTGACAGTGATGGTCACGTTCTGGTTTACGGTATTCACTCCATCACTCGCAATCACATTGATGACATAGGCATTGTCCTCATCCTCATCCGCAGGGTTCTCAAAGTTAGGAGCAGTCTTAAAGGTTACAACTCCCGTGCTACCTACTATATCGAATAGTGCTTCGTCATTGCCAGAACCGAGGCTATAGGTAATCGTGTTTGCATCAGTAGCAATCACGGTGTAGGCTGTACCTGTTTCGTTCTCTATGAAACTGTCTGTAGTTGCAGAGGTGAATACAGGATCGGTATCATCCACATCAGTGACAGTGATGGTCACGTTTTGGTTTGCGGTATTCACTCCATCACTCGCAATCACGTTGATGACATAGTCATTGTCTTCATCCGTATCCGCAGGGCTTTCAAAGTCAGGAGCAGCCTTGAAGGTTACAACTCCCGTGCTACCCACTATATCGAAGAGTGCTTCGTCATTATCACTACCTAGACTATAAGTCAATGTATTTGCATCAGTGGCAGTCACGGTGTAGGCTGTACCTGTTTCGTTCTCTATGAAACTGGCTGTAGTTGCAGAGGTGAATACAGGATCGGTATCATCCACATCAGTGACAGTGATGGTCACGTTCTGGTTTGCGGTATTCACTCCATCACTCGCAATCACGTTGATGACATAGTCATTGTCCTCATCCGTATCCGCAGGGCTCTCAAAGTTAGGAGCAGTCTTAAAGGTTACAACTCCCGTGCTACCTACTATATCGAATAGTGCTTCGTCATTGCCAGAACCGAGGCTATAGGTAATCGTGTTTGTATCAGTGGCAGTCACGGTGTAAGCGGTACCTGTTTCATTCTCTATGAAACTGGCTGTAGTTGCAGAGGTGAATACAGGATCGGTATCATCCACATCAGTGACAGTAATGGTCACGTTTTGGTTTACGGTATTCACTCCATCACTCGCAATCACGTTGATGACATAGTCATTGTCCTCATCCGTATCCGCTGGGCTCTCAAAGTCAGGAGCAGTCTTGAAAGTGACTACCCCTGAAGTTGAAATTATATTAAATATGGATTCGTCATTACCTGAGCCAAGGCTATAGGTAACCGTGTTTGCATCAGTAGCAGTCACGGTGTAAGCTGTACCTGTTTCATTCTCTGCAAAGTTGACAGCAGTAACTGAAGTGAATACAGGATCGGTATCATCCACATCAGTGACAGTGATGGTCACGTTCTGGTTTACGGTATTCACTCCATCACTCGCAATCACATTGATGACATAGGCATTGTCCTCATCCTCATCCGCAGGGTTCTCAAAGTCAGGAGCAGTCTTGAAGGTTACAACTCCCGTGCTACCTACTATATCGAATAGTGCTTCGTCATTACCACTACCTAGACTATAAGTCAATGTATTTGCATCAGTGGCAGTCACGGTGTAAGCTGTACCTGTTTCATTCTCTGCAAAGTTGACAGCAGTAGCTGAAGTGAATTCAGGATCGGTATCATCCACATCAGTGACAGTGATGGTTACGTTTTGGTTTGCGGCATTCACTCCATCACTCGCAATCACGTTGATGAGATAAGCATTGTCCTCATCTGCATCCGCAGGGTTCTCAAAATCAGGAGCAGCCTTGAAGGTTACAACTCCCGTGCTACCTACTATATCGAATAGTGCTTCGTCATTGCCAGAACCGAGACTATAGGTAATCGTGTTTGCATCAGTAGCAGTCACGGTGTAGGCTGTACCTGTTTCGTTCTCTATGAAACTGGCTGTAGTTGTAGAGGTGAAGACAGGGTCGATGTTGTCGAGGTATTCATAAGCTCCCATATCAATGATATCTGTACTAGGTATGCCATCATAGAGACGTGCGTTTCCTGCTATGTCCACATCATTGGCTAAGTCCCCACCAGCGTCGGTGTATAAGGTATTGCTTCCTGAGTTTACGGCTATACTGGTGCTTTTAAGACTATAGTCCCCGTTGGCAGGATCAGTAAAGATGTCCGTATCAGTCAAGTCAGTAGCGTCTAGGTTACCATTAGAGGTATCGCTAGTTCCTTTGATTAGGCTGTTCTGAGCTGTGTAATCTCCAGTGACCACATCCCAAATGATACAGTTGTTTAGCGTGAGAGAGGAGTTTTGAGATACACAACTAGGCACTTCCTCACTGCTAACAGAAGCCTCATTGCCTACAATAGAAACATTGGTAAGCGTAGGTTCTGATTCATCTACATTGTACATTCCGCTACCATTTTCACTCGCATTGTTGCTTTGAATGGAGACATTCAAAAGTGTAGGAGAAGAACTCTCTTGGTTTGTTATTCCCCCGCCATCTTTGGCTTGGTTGTTTTTTAGAATAACCAATTGAAGAGCTGGTGAAGACATGTAACTAAACATCCCTCCACCAGATTCTGTACAGCTGTTGTTGTGTAGTGTTACATGCTTATAAGTGGGCGAAGAGACCGAGTTGTAGACTCCTGCACCAGAGCATTTGAATATCTGCTTACCATTGACATAAATGTCAGAGTAATCATTGGCATATCCATCCGTGATGCTAAACCCATCTAGGCTAGCGGTACCTACATCTCCGGCACTCACGAGTACGTTGTAGGTGTTGTCGGTCGCATCATCTGCAGTCCCAATATCACCACTCAATATCGTCCCTGCTGTTTCGTCAGAGGAGGGGAGGATACGTGTGTCAGTTAAGTCTTCAATTCCGTTTGCTGGATCAAAACCGCCATACAACTGGATATTTTTGACCATAGAGAAGCTATTGTTACGCCCTTGGTCAGTACCGAAGTTGGCACCATCCTCAGGACTGTACAGGGGCTTATAAGTACCTTTGGCCACATATATTTTTAATGGGGTAGTAGCCCAAGCATCATCGTAGTTGTCTTTGGCCCATACGAGCGCATCGGCCAATTCAGGAACGGCATTGATCCACGAACTACCTCTTTCATCACCACCACTTGCATTTTTGTTGACGTACAGAATATTGCCCGTACCGATAGTCCTACCTTTAGCGACTTTTAGTACAAAAGACTGTGTGGCTGTTCCTCCCTTACCGTCACTAGCAGTAAGTGTTACATTGTGATCTCCTATTTGATCTGTTGCATCTCCTGCAAGTACTGTTTTGTTACTAATCTGTCTAATTTTCTTATTCATCAAATCAGACACATACAAATGGCCATTCTGACCTACAGCTACTGTAACTGGGGTATTGAAACTTGCATTAACTCCATTCTCATCCGTACTGCCCGGGTTTCCTGAGCCTGCCAAGGTCGTTACATCACCATCGGTGCTGATCTTGCGTATTTTATGGTTTTTGGTGTCAGCCACATATAGATTGCCCGAACCGTCTACAGCAATTCCTACTGGCTCATTGAAGCTTGCACTGGTTCCATTGTCATCTGTATTGCCTGCAGTTCCTGATCCTGCTAGTGTTGTCACGTCTCCATCAGGAGTTATCTTACGCACCGCATGACCATAAATACTTGTAACATATAGGTTGCCAGCAGCGTCTATGGTCAATCCACGGGGACTTATGAAACTAGCATTCAGTCCATTGCCATCAACACTTTCATTGACTCCAGAGCCTGCGAAGGTCGTTACCTCTCCGCCGGGGGTGATCTTACGTATTTTTAGCCCCCCATCATCAGCTACATAAACATTGCCTGTAGCATCTACAGCTAATGCAGCTGGATAATTGAAACTAGCACTCACTCCACTACCGTCAATACTCGCCACATTTCCTGATCCTGCTAATGTAGTTACGTCTCCACTAGGGCTTATTTTTCTGATTTTGAAATTATAAGTGTCTGCTACATATACGTTACCTATGGCATCTATGGCTAGCCCCTTTGGAAGATTAAACGTAGCGTTTACACCATTGCCATCGGTATCTCCAGCAACTGCTGAGCCTGCTAGTGTGGTGACATCACCGCTGGGGCTTATTTTTCTTATTGTATTGGCATCAGTGACGTAAATATTCCCTGATGCATCTATCGCCATTCCAGAAGGGTTATTAAAACTGGCGCTAGTGCCGTGACCATCTTCGCTTCCTGAACTACCTGAACCTGTAAAGGTGGTGACCTCAGCATCAATATTGGTTAAGGCTAACCAACTGGGTTTAGTTGTCGCAGTTACTGTTACCCTATCACGGTCAGAGTCAGAAGTAAGGGCAGTGTATGAATATGCTACATTGTCATTTGTTTCAATAACAGGTATAGAGGTGAATACTGGTGCTTGATTTTGGGCATAGGATACTGAGACCATCGACAGGATGGCGAGCATCAAGAGAAAACGACGTAGGTTATCAAAGAACTTAATTTTACACAGGGTGGAGTGTTTGTACATTGTGACCATTGAAATTTGCTGTTTGTTTAACTGTGCAGCAAGCTATCGCAATGGCTAGGTCAACGACAAAAAAGGAGGGGGTGGTTTTTCCCACCCGTTCGGGTAATTATCTTATTATGAGAGGGTTAAATTTGAGTCGTTGTTGAGGGGGCATCAGCGGGATGCATGAGTTTGTTTCCGGCTTCTTTGCGGTTGTTTACATTCAGTTTTTCGAAGATGTGCCTGATGTGGTACTTGACTGTATTTTGACTGATGAAGTGTTTGTCTGCGATTTCTTTGTTGGTGCACCCGTCTGCTATATCCTGGAGAACTTCTACCTCTTTGAGCGTGAACCGGTAGCGCTTGATGAGTTCTAAGGTTTGCGCTTCCTTTTCATTGGGCTTGTCATGTAGCTTGTTGAGCTGATTGGTATAGTCCACGATCGTTTGTCTCATCTCTTGGTTTTTCAAGGCTATCTTTTTGGATTGAAACATAATGGCGTAGGTGAAAATCGCCATTTCGAATACAGACCCGACCTTGTACCACATAAATGATATATTCATAAAGTCTAAGCCGAAGTAGGGACTCAGATAGTATCCATGCGCTACAAAGAGCGGTATGCCATACGCCACGGAAAACCAGCCAGACTCTATGGTTTTCGTTTTCCTCCAAAGCAAAAAGCCTGATAGCCAGAATGTGTCTAATGCCAACAGAATAGCCAAGTCGGTGGAGACATAGAGGGAGAAAGCCCCATGTGTCAGGAGTACGCCAATATTGAGCAACTGTGACAGGACGACAAAAGCAATGCCGATTCGATACAATCGGGGATAGTGTCGGTTGATACTGAGGTAGCTCTCAATACAAAAGACACAAGTGATCGCCAAAATACTGTTGAGGGTAGGTTCGATGTATTCATTGAGACCTATAGAACCAAACAGAAGCGCAAAAATGCCGTCTTTGTACACAGAATTGATGGACATACCGATGGGCATGAATAGGTATTGAATATAACCCTTGTTTCCGAAGATAATGAAGGAGATGAGATTGATAAAGACCACACAAATGACCACTCCGTAATAGACCCCCATGCTTAGGAATTCATATTGTTCGGATCTATGATAGCGCATTGATGGCTCTATTTGTAGCGGGATTCTGGCTTCCAATCGACAGTTGACCCTCAGGTAGTAAGTGGTTGCGCTAGGAGAAGGGGCGATCGAGAAGCTCCTATAGCGTGTGTCAGCTAAGGGCAGAATCTCGTCTTTCCCCTGATAGAGTGATGCTCTAGTGATATGAGATTCGGGAATGGTGACTATATGAGATTCCGTTGATGCGGGAATTTCTATCCTAAACCAGTAAATGCCATTGGCAGTTCCTTCATAGACAGGCTCTGTATAATCTATCCACTGGTCTTCATGTAGTTGTTTGATCTCATGCAGAGAAGCGTCCTTCTTGAGGTACTGTATCGTATGCGGGTTTGCAAATAATTGGGTAGACAGGAGGATTAAAAACAGCACTAAATGCGATGATTTTAATGGCATTATTTGTAGGGTTAATTATGTCTCGCAAGTATAGTTTCTAAGTAGTAGGAATGAAACACCAAGACTCAAAAATGTCATGGAAAAGAGAGGTTGTTATTGTGAAATAGTAAGGGATTCTGGTTGGTTCGATGCGAAGGGTATTTGTACTTACGACTAGAGGATTCATCATATCAACCTTGGTGCTATGATTACGCTTACTGGTTACTCCAAGACGCTACTGATTTTCCTTGTTTTATGACTAGCGAGTATATCGAGACCTGGAAATAATAAAGGCGGCCCCAGAGGAGTCGCCTTTGCATGTGCGGTAGCACACGCGCCTTAGTTCACCTTCACTACTTTTCTCACTGCTCGTTCTTGCCCTTGGCTAATTTCCATCAAATAGGTGCCATTCTCCAGATCTCCGATATTCAGTTTTTGATGGCTCACGGTCGCTTCTTTTACGAGTTTCCCGTCCAAGGAGAACATTTTCACTGCACTGTGCTCTGCTCCAGTGATCACCAATTCGCTGATCGCAGGATTTGGATACACACTTATTTTTGAGTCGAAAGTGGAAACGGCAGTTATGAGCTGTACTTCAAACGTTATGCTTTCAGATGCTGCGTTGTGATTGATGTCTCCTGCCTGTGTCACAGTGAGCGTCACGGTACCATGAGTGCCATGGAGGCTAATGGTCGTTCCAGTGATGGTCGCAGGGCCAGAGATGTCATAGGTGAGCGTCAAGCCAGAGGTCACAGATGCCACCACGTCAAAGTCTACATCCGTTGGCGCCTTGTCATCAATCTGATCTATACTGATAACCTGGTCTACCTTGTTGATTGTCAAGGTACCATCCTGTAGCGAAATGTCGTAATTATCTGAAGCACCACCTGAAAGCGTGATAGGGTAAGTTCCCGCATCACTGGTGTTGTTTGTTGTTGTGATAATGGTTGGTTCAGATAATAAATCATTTCCGCTTTCGCCATTTACTAACCCCGCGTAAGTAAATGTTAATGAAGGAATGGCATCACCATAAGTGATGGACAGGTCATCTGCTGTGACGCTCAATGGAGCTTTGTCTACCACAAAACTCTGCTGTGCTACTGCTGCGAGGAAATCGGTATCTCCAGCTTGAGTCGCTTCGACTACTACCGTGCCAGTGCCTGTAATCGATAGTGTACTTCCGTTTAGCACCGCAGGGCCTGATATTACATGGAAATCGATCGATAATCCAGAGGATGCGGTGGCAGTCATGGTTTGATCAAGTGCCCCGTAGGTCAAATCAGGAATGTCAGTAAACACAATGGTCTGAGCTTTCTTTTCTACTACATCGAAACGAATCGCGTCTGAAACCGCATGGTAGTTGCTATTCCCTGTTTGGCTTACCGTCACTTCTACAGTGCCTAACGATCTATCTAAAGTAACTACATTTCCCGATAGGGTGGCAGGACCTGTCACGGCATAGTCCAAGGCTAATCCAGTGTCTACCGATGCATTGATCGTTATGGGTGAAGCACCTATCGACTGGTTGGTAACATTCTCGATGTTAAGTATTTGCTCAGCTTTGTCTACAGTGATTGTAATGGTTTCCTGTAGGGGCGCATAGGTGTCATCTCCGTTGTTGGAAACGGATATCGTGGCGATGCCTGCACCGTCTACGGAAACTGTTGCTGAATTTGAGTCAGATGTGACAATACTCAGATTTCCGCTAGTTACTGAGAAGGTTACAGGTAGTCCACTATCGACCGATGCAACGATGTTGAAATTTGAATCGCCAAACACTTTGTCCGCTATACCAGTAAAGGTTACGTTCTGTTGCTCTTTTTCAGAAACAGTGACGGTTGCAGTACTCGTATTGTTATTGCCATTGGCGTCTGTTACAGTCAAGGTTACGGTGTTTTGCCCAAGATCATTGATGTCAAAAGTGGTTACATCCAGACTAAGTATTAGGTTAGATACAGCTGTGCAATTATCACTGGATCCATTGTCAATATCCGCAGGAGTAATAGATGCATTTCCACTTCCATCTAATACGACTGTAATATTTTGTGTATTAACTGTTGGTTTTGTTATATCCACTACCGTCACATCGGCTGTTTCTGTGGTGGTGTTTCCACTGAGATCGGTAATTGAAAGGGCTACTTGACTGGTCGTACCGATGTCCGTACAATCGAAGGATGTCACATCAAGACTCATGACTAGATCATTAACTGTAGTGCAATCGTCCGTTGACCCATTGTCTATGTCTGATGGACTGATAGTAGCTGCACCATTGGCGTCCAATTCTACTGTGATGTCCTGAGTCACTACGGTCGGAGCATTTCCGGAGATGGTTACGGTCACGTTCTCTGTTGCCGTGTTTCCATTTTCATCCATCACCGAAAAAGTCACTATGTTTTCTCCAACGTCAGTACAGTCAAAGGCAGTTTGGCTTAAGCCAAAAGTTAGCGTAGCGCTACAATTGTCGGATGAAGACGTATTGATAGAAGCAGGATCAACGGTGATATTACCAGTGGCATCAAGTGCAACGGATAGGTTTTGGGAAGCGACCGTAGGAGCGGTAGTGTCTACGACTGTCACCGTCGCTGTGGCTGTGGACTGATTGCCACTGCCATCCTCAGCTGTGAGGATCACGGTATTCGCTCCCAGGTCAGCACAGGTAAAGGTGCTGTTGCTAAGGTTCAGGGTCAATGTAGAGCAATTGTCTGATGATCCATTGTCAATGTCGGCAGCAGCTATGCTCGCATCGCCGTTTGCGTCCAGCGCGATGGTGATGTCCTGAGTCAAGGCGTCTGGATCGGTATTGTCCGCTATCGTGATACTCACCTCGGTGCTCATTTCTAGTTGGCAGCCGGGTGTATGCTCAGAGAGCCAATCCGTGGATGGATCCATGTTGGTCAGTGATGCGTGGATTGCCGTAGCGGAAGCATCGGTGGCTGTGGTGCCAGCAGTTTCGTCAAATGGGAAATAGCCAACAAGGTTAGACTCTGACCCAGTGATGCCGTTGACCATGTTACTTTGAATGGTCGCTTGATCCAAGGCGGTGTTCCAGAAGGTCAATTGATCAATCGCTCCCTCAAAAAAGAATGTTGAGTACGACCCAATGATGAGATCCGCAGTGGTCGCCAAAGTTGCTCCCGATACATTCATTGTACTATTCTCCAGTACACCGTCTACATAGATCGCCCAGAATCCGGTGGATATATTTATCGTACCTGTCACATAGTGCCATTCATTGTCATTGACGGCAGTGGTGGAGAAGTTGGATGTCTTATAGGCATTGCCATCACCTGCTGTGATGGCTACCGCACCTGATGTATGCAAGTACATCAAGAGCCCGTTCGTACCGTCGTATTTTTGGGCAATGGCCTGAGTGGTCGATGCAGATGTTTTGATCCATGCGGACACGGTCAGTTCTTGCGAAATCCCTCTGTTATCGTTTCCTGCGTTGACTTGATCATCTACTCCATCAAAGTCAAGATAGTCTCTTGTAAGCCCCTCTGATTCGGCCAAAACATTGAAGGTCGTGGATGTGCTCGTCGATCCAGTGGAGAAATCCAGTGCGCTCCCTGTCCCAGCTATTGGGCCGTCCAGTACGCTATCGTCGCTGCTGTTTCGGAGATAGTAGTTTACCCCCACGACTGAGCTAGCCACGGAGACGGTAGTGCCAGAAGCGCCTGATGGGCAAAGCTCCGTCTCAGATATGGTGACCGCTTCGTCCTCGATGACGGTCGTCACGGTGACAGTTGCGTTGGCGGTGGATACATTGCCTTCTTCGTCCGTCACGGTGAGTGTCACGGTGTTGGTGCCGATATCATCGCAGGTAAACTCCGTTTTGTCCAATGCCATCATTAGGTTGCCTGCTGCGGTACAATTGTCCGACGATCCATGGTCTATATCTGCCACACTCAAGGCCGCACTACCTGTGCTCCCTAGCAACAAGGTGAACGCTTGCGCAATGGCAGTAGGAGGTGTATTGTCTCCAATTGTTACCTCAGTGACCATTTGGTATTCGCACGCTTTAGCCGCACAGGATGGGCTTATGACATCAATCCAGTCCGCATCGTCCATGCCTGACAATGTCCCGTCTATAGCTGATGGGGATTGATCGGTCAATGTCGTACCAGACCCGTCTTCGAAGATGAAGTGCCCGACAATGCCCGTTTCCGTACCGGTCAGGCAGGAGGTGAAGTGTGAAAGAATGTCTGCTGCTCCCAGTTCCATATTCCAAACTGTGACTTGATCAAGACTACCAGGGAAATAGATGGCCGATTGTGCCCCAATGTAGAAATTGGCAGGGGAGGCCAGGGTGGCACCAGTAGAATTGGTCACTCCGTTTTCTTGGATTCCGTCGATGTATATCCTCCAGTTTCCCGTGGCTAAGTTGGCAGTACCGACTACATAGTGCCATTCATCGTCATTGATCGTTGTTGTAGAACTCCCTGAATTTTTGGCGCCAGACCCATCTCTTCCATAAAGAATGGCTGTTCCATTTGCATTCATCTGTAAGTAAAATCCGTTTGTGCCATCATACTTGGCCACCATGATTTTAACCACGCTTGCTGTGGTTTTTACCCACGCGGCGATGCTGACTTCAGTGGTGATGCCTCTGTTGTCTGTGCCGGCATATACGTAATCGTTTACCCCATCAAACGCCAAAGCGGTCTGGGTCGGCGTTCTTACTTTTTCTGTGAGTACATTGAATGTAGTCGTTTCACTCAAGTTTCCGGTGGCGAAATCAATGGCACTGCCTGTACCCGCATAGGGACCATCTACTATGGCGTTGGATTCGCTGTTTCTCAGGGTATAGTTGAAGCCCACAACCGAACTGCCTGTGGATATGGTGGATCCTGCGGTACCATCAGGACAGAAATTGGCGTTTGCAGCAGTGATCGATTCATCTGTCACATCGGAGGTCACGGTCACGGTGACCTCTGTCGTGCTGATGTTTCCGCTGGCATCCTCTACGCTAAGCGTTACGAGGTTGTCTCCTGTGTCCTCACATCTAAAGATGGATTTGGAAAGCGATTTGATTAAATCTCCATTGTTGTCGCAGTTGTCCGTAGAGCCGTTTTCGACCATGTCAGCGGTGATCATGCCTAAGCCTGTGTTGGCGTCTACAGGTACGGTGATGTTTTGACCAGCGGCTATAGGTGCCAGGTTGTCCTCCACTGTCACGGGGACAGAGAGTACGCCGATTGGGTTTCCGTTGTATTCGGCGGTCAGGTTTACATTGTTGACCCCTAAGTCTGAGCAAGTAAAGGCCGTTTGGTCGAGACTGAGGCTGGATAGCGCATGGCCACAGGACGTGACAGAGCTCACGTCTACATCGCCAACAGATAGACTCCCATTGCCTGATGCATCCAAGTCTACTGTGATGTTTTCATTGATATTAAAAACCGGAAAATCTGTGCTAGGACATCCGCTGATATAGCTAAGATCATCTACGGAAATGTTTCCATTGGAATAGGGTCCGTTGGTCACGAGGATAGCGATATATTGATACGTTCCAGTATAGCTTCCGAAATTTACTGTTCGCGCAACTGTACCGCTTGTATTGATCGTTCCACTTGATATCTCTGTAAATGAACCGCCATCCCCAGGGCTGGCCATCACGCCGACTTGGTAATGACCCAAACCGGAAATATCAAATGACAATACCCCGCTGGCGTTGTACACGCGAGGCAATACGGCGAGAGATCCGATGTGTCTAGGAAGCATCCGTAAAACACCATTGCTAACGCCAGTGAAATTTTCTGCAATATTGTTTCTAGCGGTGAAAGTCCAGCAGCTCACTGGATTGTTGAAATCTTCGGTTATGTTTTGAACGGCCAGATGACATTGGGCCATTCCGTTGAATGCGGTTAGGGTGATGAACCCTGCGATGATTGTTGGTAAAAGGTATCTCATGACAAGTTTGTTTTTGTTTAAGGCTGATCAAACAAAAAGCATATTGACAGGAGTAAATTTTCAATTGACTGTTCGGGTCTACCTATTGAAAATTCGTTGGACTATTTCTATTATTCGTTTTGGGTCGAATTCGATTTGTCGAATGTCTAGCATCGAATCTTGTGCCCACAGGATTTCATTGCAAACCTTTAGGGCTCATTCCCTTGACGTTTAACTTGCTTAGATCGACTCCAATGAGGAGAGTAGCGCGTCTTTCTTTCGTACAGCTACGGGTAGGGTACTGCCATCTTTCATATGTACTACGCCACCATCTTTTTTCTCGTATCGGTCAAAATGCATGAGGTTGATCAAGTGCGACTGATGCGCTCGAAAGAAGTACTTGCTTTCAAAGAGAGCGTCGTATTCTTTCAACGTTTTCGAAACGATGATTTTCCGACCATCTGAAATGAAAAACCATGTGTAGTTTGCTTGAGACTCGCACCGAATGATATCCTTGATGGCTATCAGGTAGATGGTTTCCGCATCTTTGAGAACGATCTTTTTATCGGGCAATGTGCTGTCTTGATTTTGAAACAGGTTGGTGAGTTTTAGATTTTCTTCCTGGGTATCCATGGCTTGCTTGGCACGGGCAATCGCGTTTGAAAGCAACTCCGGGTCAACAGGCTTGAGGAGATAGTCAATGGCGCTAAATTTAATGGCCTTGATTGCATAGGCATCATGTCCAGTGATGAAGATCACCTTGAAGTCAAGTTGTCCATAGATCGCGAGTAGGTCAAACCCCGTACCGTCTTCCATTTCTACATCCAAAAGTAGGAGGTCAGGTTTGTTCGCCTTGAGGCAGGCAATCCCTGCCTGCACTCCGTCTGCTTCACCGACTACTTCTGCCTCTGGAGCATACATTGATAATAAGGTCTTTAGATTGTCTCTGACGACATCATTGTCATCCACCAGAACTACGCGCATAATTGTTTCTTCACTAGCTTATTCAAATGTAACTGAAAGGAACCTTCAATTCTACTCTCGTACCCTCAATTTCTCCTTGGTCATTTTTGATGTCGCCCAGTACCAATTGGATTTTGGTTTTCAGGGTTTTGTTGAAGAGGGTCATTCGCTCCTGAATGATGGTAGAAGCCAGTGAATTATGTCCTGAATGGGTCTTCTTGATGAGTCCTTTTCCGTTGTCCGTGATTTCTATCGCAATGTGCTCGTCATATTTTTTGAACCTAAGGTCGATCTGTCCTCCATTCTTTTTGTCTGCTATGCCGTGCTCGATGGCATTTTCGACAAAGGGCTGTACGAACATCGGAGGGATGGTGTCGGTCTCAGGATCTACTGCCTTATCAATCTCAATACTGTATGCAAAGGCATCGTTTAGGCGCATTTTGTGTATGTCGAGATAGTTGGTGATCAGCTCGACTTCAGAGGCCAGTGGTATGAACTCTTGTCTCGAACTCTCCAAAATCTCTCGCATGAGTTTGGAGAACTTGGTGAGGTACATTGCGGCTGTTGGTCCATCATTTTTCAACATGAAATTCTGAATGGCCATCAGTGCATTGAAGATGAAATGAGGATTGAGTTGGGAGCGAAGGAAGCGTTGTTCTAGCTCGGTTTGTGCGCGTTCCTTCTTGAGTGACCGCTCTCGGTATACAAAGTAGGCAATGACGATCACCAGGATGAAAACGACCAATCCAATAAGGATTGCAAGGTTTTTTTGTTTCAATTCCAGCGCTTGAATAGCCGCCTGCTGAGAGAGCGTGGCTATTTCTGCTTCTTTTTTTTCTGTTTCGTATTTGATCGCCATATCCTCGATCGCCTTTACTTTTTCGGAATTGAGTAGACTGTCCTTATAGCTGTGATACCGCTTGAAATCCTCCAGTGCTGCTATAGCATTGTTTCGGTGCTGATGAATCATCGATAGGGTGTAGTAGAGGCTGGCCAGTTGCTCTTTTTCTCCTAGTTGCTGCGCTAGGTTGAGGGCTTTGGAGATCAATATTTCAGATTCATGGTATCGCCCCATCATGTTTAGAAACTCGATTTCCGATACGGATTGGAGGAGCACCTCATTTTTGACATCCTTGGAGAGATAGTATGATTTGACCTCTCTGATTACGGCCAGTGCTTCAGACAATTTGCCTTGTTTGGCAAGGGCTTTGGCCTGCACAGACATGCCTTTGTGTACCCCAAAACTCGAGCCTAGTCTTTGGGCCGAGCGGATCACCGTGTCGGCATAGACCATTCCCAAAGAATCATTTCCTTGCTTGATCCGAAGCTCAGCAATCTGAAAAGCACTCTGCATGATGACAGGCTCTATGCTATGCTTCTGCGCCATGTCGTAGGCCTTCATGGCGCTTTCTAGCGTCTTGTCATCATTTTTGAGATGCGCGTACACACCTGATATGTTGAGATGAGAGATCGCAATGCCTTCCGTATTGGCTCTGGCTTCTTCAGCCTTTAGCCCTTTGATTTGAGCCTCTAGTGCCAAATCAAAATCACCCAACCGGAGGTAGCAATTCCCCATATTGTTATAAATGTTGGCTTCTCCTTTGAGATCTCCTTGATTCAGTGTCAAATTTTTATCATACATTTCAAGTGCTTGCTTATCATCTCCGCTTTTTGAGTAGTAGACGGCCATCATGTTGTTGCCAGCGATGATGCCTGACCTGATGCCTTTTGCTTGAGCGAACTGCAACATTTCCTCAGCTGCTGCCTTTACCGAGTCGGGAGTTTGGTAGAGCGACTTTTTCCATCGTCCACGGATTTCCTCCATTGTCAATGAATCTTGAGAGGAGGTGATAGGTTCCAGTTGTGCGCTTTGTTTTTTGGAACAAGACAAGGAGAATATGGCTAGGGTGAATAGGGTAAAAAGGGCTTTGCTCATTGTATGCAGAATTTTGTAGTATCAGAGGCAGTGAGGCAAGACGTGCTGCCTCTTGCTGGGTCTGAGATTCATTACATCTTGTCAGTTGACAGGATTCAATCGGTTGATAAACCTATGTGGAGGTCAAGCAATCTTCCATTTGCATGGGGAATGCGACGATCACTTGATCGGGAAATACTCCCTGTCAGTGTTTGCTGAAAAAGCAAAGAGCTAGAATAGTTCATAGGTAATAATTGGTTGAAGCAACGATGCTACGGGTGACGTCCTAAGCTTTGATTAAGTCAGAAAGATAGCCCAATCGAGTTAAAGGACAAAGGCTTATTTATCCATCTTGGATAAGTAAGGGGTATTGTAGGCAGAGTGTTCACTTGGGTAAGCTACAACCTGAGTTCGGTTTTAAATTTCATTAAAACCTTTTCTGTAATGCTACAATCCTACTTTGTCTTCAAGTCAGACAAGCCATGCTTACCGGCAGGTAAACGCTTCTTTTTTCATTGCCAAAAAAGGAAGCAAAAGGGCCAGAAAGTCATAAACTCGCTATCGCTCAAACAGTATAATTTTCAAAACATTGAATAAAGCAGACAACAGATGATTTGTAGTGATTATGAATCGAACTCAGATCTACAGCTTTTTGGGTCGAGCGTCTTTTGGCTTGCGTATGCTCACGAGTCAGGCGGGCTACTACTGGGTTTAGACAAACTATAAGGTTTGCTTAGATCTTGTAACTCTTGTTTCTCCAAATCAGAAAGCCTGTGACGGGTAGGCTGGCGATGATCAGGCAGGCGAGGAAGGCGAGGATCTTGGTGGGTAGGCCGCCTATGCTACCGACGTGTATGTCGTAGTTCATGTTGCTGTAGTGTTCGCCGTTGGTGAGGTCTTCTCTGGTGTCTGTTTGGAGTAGGCCTCCAGTTTGGCCGTCGTAGTAGTGTACCACGCGGTGGTAGTAGACATCTTTAGACATGTAGGCTCTTACGACATAGGAGAATTCTGGTTTTCGGGGTAGTTTGACTACATAGGAGTCTGCGTTGGGCGTTTTGAGGAGGGATGCTTGGAAGGCAATATCGATCGGTTGCATGTCGGAGTTGGGGATCACCTCGGCGGTTGTGGGAAACGGACGCTTGATGGTTTGGCCACCGTTGGCGATCCATCGGAGGCTGTCACTCACGAAGTGAAAGGAGTAAAAGAGCCCAGAGATGGATATGATCAAGGCCAATGCGATGATGTAGAAGCCCAAGACGACATGGAGGTCAAAGTTTTTTCTTTTCCATCCGAATTCAGGTTTCCAGAGGAAGGTCAATCGTTTTTTGCGTACTGTTTTGTTGTTGGGCCACCAGAGTATGAGACCCGAGACGATAAGCAGTACAAAGCCCAGTACGCCCCACGCCACGATCGTACCTCCAAGGCTGTAGTTGAGCAGCAGGGTCATGTGTAGCCACATGATCACGTTGAAAAACGCCCATTTGGTATTTTCTACTTGCAGCACCTCGCCCGTGTAGGGGTTGAGGAAGACGGTTTTGTAGGTTTCCATGTAGCTGTTGTAAAACAGCGCGTCAGGGTTGAGCTTGCGAAAGGTGAAGGCGATGGAGGATTTGGGGTCGTTGGTTATGAAAAAGCGCAGCAGAGAAGCGTCCTTTTCTTCGATGGCTTCTTGCGCTAGGGCTTGCAGTTCGCTAGCAGGCATGTAGGCTACCCCTGGCTCTCCAGGTATTCGGTGTTTGTCCGCATCCACCCATTCGGTGATCTCACCCGAAAAAACATAGATCGCTCCTGTGACTCCTTCGATGAAGACGACAAGACCTGTGAGTAGACCGATCCAGAGGTGGAGTTGGAGGATGAGTTTTTTGAGTGGTTTTTTCATGCGTAGGAGTACTGACAGTTTATGAACCAAACAAATCACACAGCTCGTGATGAGCCGTGTGATTACAATCAGTGGTTTGGAATAGGTTGTTTTAAATCTGGTTGCTTAGAAGTTTCTAAACAGCGCATTGACAAATACATTGCTACCGTCAAGTTTAGCTCCTTTTGTGAATCCATCTGCCCCACCGCCTCTGTTGATTTCGTAGATGTTGGCGTCTCCTCCGGTCACACTTACAGGGATGTAGAATTTACCGTCAGTGACACAATCCAAAGAGAAGATATTGACAAAAGATGCTTTTGGTAAGTTCAACTCCGTCACCGACTTGGTTTCCAAGTTGATTTCTACTAATGTACCAGTGTTTTGAGAAAGGTCACCCCATTCAGCCAAATCACCTACGCGAGTAACGTTAGCATACGCTATGCCATCGCCAGCATACCAAGCATTCCAGATGGCGATAGGCTCATCGAACTCGGCAGAGATATCTAGTACATAGTCGTCATAGTCTCCATCTTTGATTCTCACGAATACGGATGGCTTGTCAGCTACTTCATCATGGCCATACCACAGCGAACCAGTGATGTTGTATTGGTAGATGTCACCATTTTCTGTTACGAATGATCCGTTGGTACGGTAACCTGCGGTCATGCCCGCAGATGCAGTCGATACGAGTATCTCAGGATTGGTTAAAGAAGGGTAGTCGTACTTTACGGTAACCAATGAATCTGCCAACTGTCCCCAAGTCGCTGCATCTCCATATAGTGACCCGAAATACATTGAACCTCCTTGCACAACGGCGTTCACCCATAGGTTGCTTTTATCGTTGATAGTGGGCATCTCGAGGTATCCTTTGCTGGTAGCAGAGAAAGTCTCTAAGTCTATGATAGCATATGGAACTGAGCCTTCATCATTTGGGTTGGTTGACAGGAATAGTTCACTATCATTGATCGATTGAATATAGCGGAAGAACCCCCCAGCAGTCAAAGCTGAGTTGGAAATTTCATCTACCAAAACTGGACCAGTGGCCGTCAGTTCATATTTTTCAGTCAGACCTTCTGTGTTGTTAAGGATATACATGTATCCATCCACGCTCACTGATAGGTTGGCCCAGCCTTCGGATCCACTCCCAACTATCGATATGGTGCCAGTCATGAGGTCGTCGGTAGTGGTGTAGTAGCCTTCGCCATCTACATCCGCTCCTACGGTATATTTGGTGTTTTCTGGTCCTTTTACTTCATCTACTCCATCGTCACAAGAGACGAATGTAAATCCGGCAGCTAAGAGGGTACCTATGAAGAACAGCTTTACAAGTTTGTTTTTATACATAATTATAGACTTAAGTTATTTTATAATTTGATAATTGATTTTTAAGAAAAAAGCCCTTCCAGGTTTTTGAAGTAGAAAGTTGTCATAAACCTGCTCATTGAATAGGTTAGATACATCGACAGCCAGCGTCAATTTTTTGGAAGGGAAAGTGTACCCAACACCTGCGTCACAGACGAGTTGTGAAGGGATAATACTCTTGTTGTTTCTGCTTCCTAGGCTAGGCCAGTTGAGGAAGAACTCGTGCACATAGCTGGACTGCAGATAGGCAAAAAACCGGCTATTCTTTTGAATAAGGTTCATTACATTATATTCCAGCCCTGCATTGGCCATGAGGTAGGGGTCATTTCTAAGTCGGTCGCCATAGACGATGTTTTCCCTGCCATGCTCGTCTGTCTTCTGGTTGTTTCTGAAGTTTAGATAGGTTCCGTTTAGATTAAGTTTTAGTTTTTGATCAAAATCATAGACAATATCTATCTCAGCACCTGTTCCTTTCACCTTGTTTATGTTTTCGTACTGTCCTTGCTCCTGACCTCCCTCTACCAGTAGTTTCAGTTTGTCAGTTACATCTCTGTAAAATGTGCTTACCGCTATTTTTACCCCATGTCGAGCACCCAGCTCATACCTGCCCAGTACAGCTCCTATATTGGCATTGAAGGTTTGCTCAGGCCTTATCGAAGGATTGTTTTCAATGGTAACCCCATCACCTAGCGCCTCTGTAGCGCTGGGCAATCGGGTAGCTTGTTCTATGGAGGATTTGATTAACAGGTTTGGCTGGATCAGATAGGAAGCTGCAAAGCCACCACCCCAATTGGATATATCATTTTTATGTTCTATTATTTCATACTCAGTCGTGTAGACCAAATCATTGATAGTAGACTTGAAAGCATACTTTTTGAGAAATACATTGGCGTGAAGCTTGTCATTGAACTTAGATGTCTCTAGTGACAAGCCCGCAAAATGAGAACCGATTTTTTGTGGCTCCAGATAAGGAATTCGATAGGAGGGTGAAAAAGGGTCGTTTCCTGTACGGTTTGTGCTGGTGTACAGGTAATTAAATCCCAGTCTAAAACCTAAAGGCAATTGATAAGTCGTATTGAATCGCATGATATATGACTTATCCTTGATGGTAAATAAGGATTTACTGCCGCCTCGTCCTATCTCCCCTCCAGAGGGGTTGTTCCCAATTACTTTTCCCCGCCAGTCATATCGGTTGGTGGTGGTGTCTACCGTAGTGCCTTCTATGTATGAATATCCAGCAAATGCATTAACATCTAATCCATTGGTAAATAAATCCTTCTTTTGATAGGTGATGCTGGGCATCAGTACCTGTTCATTGTTGCGCATTTCACCATAGACATGTCCCATGGTTTGCCCTGTTTGTACTCCCTTTTTCTGATCGGAGGTCAATATGCTGACAAACAACTGGTCTGCCCATTGTTTCTGCGTGAAGCCTACGTCAAACTTGACAGTGGCAGTTTGAAAATCGTCATTGAATCTTTCGGCCGGATCATCTTCGGTAAAATAGATGGCTTTGCCTGTATCTTCATCACCATAAAAAACGCCTTCACCCCATACCTTATAGTTGTTGTCAGAATAGGTGTAAAAGGTAGAAAGTCGGGTGGTGAGACCAGAATCAGTCCTCCACTGCCCATTTAGTGTTGCTTGATGGGTGTTGAATGAGCCAAATGAATAAGAGGCAGAAACGTAGTTGGAGACTTCTTGATTCGTGACCAAGTTGATCGCTCCACCTAAGGCATCTGACCCTAGCGCTACGGGCACTACACCTTTGTATATATCTATTCGTTCTATTAGTGTAATGGGGATATTGTTGATAGAATAGGACGATCCAAAATAGTCCATCGGAACACCGTCTATAAAAAAGCGAATGGCATTGCCAGACAACCCATCTAGGGAATAGTTGAAGTCTGCACCGACACCTCCAGATTTCCTGACACGCACCCCTGCGGTTCTCCCCAGTACATTGTTTATTTCTAGGCTTTGAGATTTGATTTTCTGCGTTTCGATAGCATCCACACTAAAGCCTTTTTTTTCTACTAGGAAAGATTCCGATTCGGCTACTACCTGTATGGCATCTAACTCAGTAGCGCTGTCTTCCATCTGGATGTTCACTTGCTTGGATCTGAAGGAATGATCGACCAGCATTTCTTGCGTTTTGAGTCCGACTCCTCTGAAAAGCAGAATACGCTTTCCTCCTGGGATTTTAACCTTGAACTTCCCTTCAGCATCTGTAGATACCCCATTCGTGCTCCCTTTAATAATCACGTTTACCCCAGGGATGTTTTCTCCTTGCTCATTGGTGACTACACCTGATATATAGTATTCCTGCGCATTGGCGAGGAAAGAAACTAAAATCAACGTGATGCTAAGGATTAATATTTTCATAGATAATGATTTGTACTCAGTAGAATTTAATATTAAGTAGCTTTTATTTATTTAGACTAATTATGAATAGCAAAAATGTATTTTTTCTACATATTTGAAAGTTAGTTTCTGTCAACAACCGAAAAATTACGGTGAACGACATGTGTTTGTGTCAGGCTGAGAAAATTGTGATTGATGTGAAGACAGAATAGAATTATATGACTTGTTTTGAAGATGAATAAATGGACACGCAGAGAAATACTCTACCAGTTGGCTGTCATGCTTGTACTGCTTTTCTTCTTTTCGTATGTGCAGGATTACACTTTTGCGATAGAGCCATACAAGATTGCATTCTTTGCCAACTACATGGTAGCTGCTATGGTGATCAACTATGTATTGCTGCCGAAGCTCTACTATCGCAACCGCATGCTGCTGTTTGTCGCAGCAGTGGTGACGGTGATTGTATTGGTGATCTTGGTCGATGAGTATGGCTTGGAGCAGCTCTACTTTCCAGATACTCGGGGTACGTATTTTCCTGGATTGGTATTCACCTTGAGTGAGACTCTGCCGATCATGGTCATCTTTGTGGCTTTTAAGTTGGCGTGGGATTTTATCAAGAAGCAAAAGGAGGTAGAGGAACTGCGATCCTTGGCACAGGAAAACGAGCTACAGTTCCTTAAGTCACAGATCAATCCCCATTTTTTATTCAATAACCTCAACAACCTGTATGCCTACGCCATAGAGAATTCACCCAAGACTCCTTCGATTATCTTGGAGCTGTCTTCGGTGCTCCGCTATATGCTGTATGAGTGCAATTCGGAGCAGGTCAATCTGATACAAGAGGTCAAGCACCTCCAGGACTACATGGCGCTCAACGAACTGCGGATCGAGCATAGGGGGGAAGTGTCGTTCACATCCGAGGTGGATCATGAGGGGTTCATGATTGCTCCGTTGATACTGATTGTGTTTGTGGAAAATGCATTCAAACACTCTACATCCAGTCAGTCCGACAAGATATACATCCATGTGCGCATGGAGGTGAGTGCAGAGGGTATTTTGAATTTCGTATGTATCAATAGTTATTTACCCCATACCAATACGGAAAATTTGGCTCATGGTATTGGTTTGTCCAATGTCAAGAAGCAATTGGGACTGGTCTATCCGGATAGTCACCGCTTGGAGATCCATGATCAGGGCAATGCGTTCGAAGTACGGTTGCAGCTAAAGTTAAAACAGTCAGATTATGCTTGAATGTGTGATAGTAGAGGATCAGCCACCAGCGCAGCGCATCCTCAGCAAGTTTATAGGGGATCACCCTGGTTTGAGTCTAAAGGCGACCTTTTCGGACGCAGTGTCGCTGATGGATTTTATGCAAAAGTCTAAAATAGACTTGATCTTTTTGGATATCCATTTGCCTAAGATGTCAGGGTTGGAGTTTTTGAAGTCTCAGGCCGATCATCCTCCGGTGATCCTTACCACCGCCTTTCCTGATTATGCCTTGGAGAGCTACGAGTACCAGGTGATAGACTATCTGCTCAAGCCTTTTTCTGTAGAGCGCTTCAATCTGGCAGTGTCCAAGGTTGTCAGTACACGTCATACCGAAGACGACAAGGACGAACGGACGATAGTTATCAAGTCCGGGCATGAGCTCATTCGCATGTCGCTAGATGATATCGTACTGATCAAGTCTGACGCAGACTATACGGAGATAGTAGGAGAGGATACCAAGCACCTGAGTGGCTACCCTTTGCGACATTGGCTCGAAACACTGGATGACAGTTTTTGCCAAGTACACAAATCCTTTGTGGTGCACCTCAAGCACGTCAGAAAGGTATCTCACAACAAGATACAGCTTTCTGGCAGCCATACAGTCCCCATCGGACGGGTGTACAAAAAAGCCTTCATGGAAAACATGGCGTCACTGGAGTGATATGGGTTGTGATTGGGGTTTAGCGCTGAGGATTCTTTCCCCGTGACGTTAGGAACAAACCCGAACACTACGAAACACCTATTCGATTAGATATTGTCACTGTAGTGGGCTAAGCGTATCTATTTCTCTTATTGAATTGTTGTATGTCATGCATACATGATGGTATGTCAGAGCGATTGTCAGTAAATTCAGGTGTTAATATTTGCTAATCATACCGAATTGTTAGGTACATTTTATCTGTCTCACTCGGTGGCATTCAGAAATGCGATCAAACGGGATATACCTGGCTTTTCTCTTAAAAATCTAAGGTATAGGTACTGTTTGGAAAACTTAAGTTTACCACAACGCAAATGTACCTTTACCGTGATCCAAAGGTTAGTTTATCTATAGCTGGAGGTAAACTTACCTTTTTGGCTTTGTCCTCATCAGGGTGCAAAATCAGAAATCAGAGGTTTAGCAACTTCGCTACATGTATATCCATATCAACTTCCGTGAATTCGTAAAGTGCAATCTTAAATTATGGGTATCTGATTAAAAATGTCGGTTATCATTGATAGACGCTCCCCCTTGACACTTCGAAGTGTACAACCGTCGGGCGCATGGAGATATCAGTGAGCTACTTTAAGAGTATGCTGCAGGGCTTTTCAAGCATAACCTTTTTTTAAAGTAGACATTTTTGATAATGAAGCATTGAATAAGAATTACAACTCTAATAGGAATCTTTTTCCCATACCAGTTTGCCTCTTAGTATCAAATACCCGTTTCCACGACGAAAGGCTCGCTGGTCGGCAATAGCTTTAGAGGTATCTGATCACAACGAAGGGTTGGGAGGGGGCTTCAAGCCCCATTGGATAGGTAGGCTATGGATTTAATGTTTCCTTGAGTAGATATACTTCATTAGAACAGGATCTCGCGCTACTCTTTTTATTTCAGGGGGTAATTAGTAACTGGGAATATGTAAAAAAGGCACCACTCGATATGATCCGAGTGGTGCCTTTATGGTTATAGCTTAAAGTAAAGAGATGTTTATTTTTTGATAAACTTCTGAGTCAGATGTTTATCGGAGTGGTTGTCTAATTTGATCAAGTAGATACCAGCAGGTAGCTGAGAGATATCGACGGTGACCGATACATTGGACAATAGATCGACGGTGACGCTATGCACCTCACTGCCACTGATGTCATATATTTTGAATATGCCAGTATCTAGTGATTCGGTCATTGTGACCAGTACATTGATTTGGTCATTGGCCGGGTTCGGATATACACTCAGTGCATTCATATCCAAATTATACACTTCCGTATCTGAGTAGGCAGTGGTTCTAGCAGTACTAGGGTATGAATAGTGATTATCATCTCCTTGACTATGTAACAGCGCATTGGCTAAGGTACTCCATTTTGTATCTGTGTTACCGATATTCTGCAGGGTTACCATTTCAGAGATTCCAAAATGATCAGCTTCACTGTCCAACAGTTTACCAATTAGTAAGCTTTCAATAAAGAGGTGCTGTCTATCTTGTTCGTCTATAGCGATCATTGAGGCAAGCTGTACCTGAGCTTGCTCATAGTTGGACTGATTGGCTAGACGATAGTAGGTAAGCCATTGGTTGTCTTGATGAGAAAGCCAGTTATGCTGATTCACAAAGTCTACGAGTCTGGATTGATCTGATTCGTCAGTGAGTGTATTTACCATTTCGAAAGTGGTTGATACGACTTGGTCTAGTGATTCTTCAGCTTGTCTTAGCAGTATTTCTTGGTAGTCATCATTCAGGCTTACCGTATTGCCATGCTGTTCAGCAATAGCTGCTTTAGGCTTATCAGCCCAATTCTCGTTTTCACAATAGTCGATGAAATTCTTTTTCAAGCTACTGCCTGCGTCTTGGTTGCCACAGCTGGTGACCGAAGGATAATCAATGTGTGTAGCATACACAGTGCCATTGCCACCAGCAGTAGGTGCATTATCTATTCCAAAGTGACTTAGTTTAGAGACAATAGGTAATTGATTGTTTGGAATCACCAGAGGAATCACTCGGTTGGAGTGAATGTCTGCTACTGCTTGTGGTTGGTTGCTAATGAAGCTATTGTTTTGCTGTACCGTGCCATGAAAATCCGTGATGTCTAATCCCGCGTACCTATAGTTGTAGAGGTAGTTGTTTTCCATTCGAATCATGAGTGGTAGCGTAGATGAAGAGCTAGGGGCAGGGTTAGTGTGTACCAATTTGACTGCCGAAGTAGTGTTTTTGATACAGTTGCCGAATAAAAACACGTTGGAGATAATCTTACTATTAGAGGCTGGATTAGTAGAGGTGACTGTTGTGGAAGTATAGTCCAAGTAATATCCAACCACACCAGATGAGAGGGTATTTCCAGGTACGTTGAGCAACATGTCTATCGTGTTACAGCCAATGAATGACGTGTAAATTTCAGTAGTCCAGCGTGTATCACGCTGATAGATACCATAGGTGTGTGTCTGTATGTCATTGTTGACGATACGACTCAGGATACCAGCAGACTTGTGATTGTCTATGAATATGCCAATCTCATACCCGATTATTTTGTTGGACTCAATTTGGACTTTACCACCCTTAGATGCATAGATGGCTCCTGTACCTACGAAATTTCCATTGCTGTTGGTGGCATTGCTTTCGTACAGCAGTTCTGCTGAGTTCAGTATTTCATTGTTTTGGATCAAAGCATTGAAATCGTAATTGCCCACACCGTCAAAGCTGATTTGATAGGTGCCTAAATCTGCATTGGACCTACGGGTGACTTCCATGCTATTGTTTTCTACTGTTACATCAATGACACGGAGCATGATGACACTGCGATCATTGTTGGTGAATTGATTGAATGAAATACTGGTTCCTACCGTACCGATCATATGAATACCATCGAACTGGATCAGTTTACTTTCTTCGGAAATAAGGTTTATTCCTTTTACAAAATCGTTTTGTGCGATGACGTTGTGATTTATAACCGAATAGTTCAAGTATTCATTACTAATGAGCTTGATCCCACCAAAGTTGACCGATGGTGAACTATTAGGTTCTTTCTCACCACAGTAGTGGAGCTCAGCTACTTGCTTTTCTATCTTAAAGGTATTTCCAGTAATAGCCCCCTCGAAATAGTCATTAGCTATTTGAACGCCTGTCTTGTTGTTTAAGAACAAATTGTTTGTGATCTCAACTTCCACAGGGATACCAGTGTCTATTTGGTTTGCTCGTCTGATGCCAATGCCTGTCGTAGCATTGATAAAGGTTGATTCGGTAAAACTACCAGTAGGGGCAGACTTTTCTTCGAAGATGAACTCTACACCTTGCCACGTTTGCATTTCATCACAGGGTCTCAGTACAGCATTGTTTGCGATTATCCTTGCACCGTTTCTTACTTCTATTTTGGCACATTCCCCAAAGACTACATCACAATTAGTGATATCCAGAACACTTTCTTTGCCTGATACGACTACTGTGAGTCCAGGGCCAATATATACTTTGTCTGGCCAAATTATGTAATCACCATTAGTGACGAGATGGTTGCCTGATTGGTAATCAGTAATTTGAAAATAGTCCTCGTCTTTCTGTATAGGACAACAGGAGGTCGCACGGACATCTATGGTCTGTGTCGTGGAGCACCCATTGGCATCTGTAACGGTCACTTGATAGCTGCTCACACCTACAGAGCTGGTTACTTGTAGTACATTGCCAGTGTGGGTGTTATTGCCGTTGTTGTATACCCAGTCAATCGAATAAGGTGGTACTCCACCATCGGCAGTAGCTTGGAGTTCTAAGAGATCTCCGGCACACAATTCCGTTTCACCATTCACTATTAGTATCGGTGCGTCTTTTAGATTCAACGAAACGGTAGCCATGCTTTGGCAGCCATCTGGAGAGCTAGCTACAGCGTATACTGTACCCGCTGGGCCTATGTATGGTGTAGACGTATTGATCTGAATAGTTTGAATGGCATCTTCCCACCACGTAAAGGTCAGCCCAGATAAGGAACTAATAGCACCTTGCGTTGCAGCTAGATCAAATATCCCTGTACCATTGCCGATATCACATCCATCTATACTGATGTCATTGAGCGTAAATGTATTTGTACCTGTGACAGTTGCCGATACAGACGCTGTACACGACCCGCCAAAATAAGTGATCGTAGCAGTATAAGTACCGTCCGCTGTGGCCTGATAGGTTTGACCAGACCCGATTACGATACCATTGGCATCATTCCATATGATGGAAGCAAAGGCATCAATACTCGGTATACCTGTTAAGCTAGAAAAATTCGGATTAGAAAGTATAAGGTCTCTAATAGCAAATACGTTATCAGTTACCGTCAAATTATGACTACAATCGGAGAGGGGATCGATCACTATGCTAGGATCTATCTCAGGTACTATTATCAGTGCTGCTACTGTCGTGTCTTCACCACATAGAGAGGTAAGTGTATGTTCTACGTCGATAGCTTCAGCATTAGCATTAGGCGAAATAGCACCGTAGACAATGTTATTGATACTGAATTGTGGGTTTACGCTAGTACTGAAAGTTTGTAGGTTAGAGTTCTGTTCATCAAACTTCCAATTGTGGCCAATAGATGACCTTTGGTCTACAGGTATAAAATCAATGTCGTTAGGACTACAAGTAAAGATATACTGCCCAAAATCATCATCTGGAAGCTGAGATCTAAAATCCCAATACAAATATGGGCTGGTACTTGTCGCTGGGTCGAAATTAGGATCTATACTATTGGCGTCCGTGTCTATTGTTAATATAGATTCATCAATACACCCAGTCACTGGGTCTATTACTTGATAAACTAATGTAGTAGGAGTAGCATCAATACCTATAGAGGGACTAGCGTTACAGCCCGTATTTTGTCCTGACACGTATGGGTAAGTAGTAGGTGGCCAACTAGCTGGAGCAGGATAGTTTGTGCTATTGAGCTCAGTGCTTGCGCTTACAGTGCCTACATACCAAATGCCATCTGTCGATCCAGCATCCATTATACTTAGCATATAACATAGGTTAATAGAAGGTAGCCCAGTACAATCCGTAAAATTATAGTCATTACCGGCAGGAAACGAAATGTTAAAAGTCTGCTCGTAAATCAAACATCCACCTTGAGTTGAAAAGCCTTGTAGTGTGATAACCTGTGGTTCTGTTAGGGCTACTGTCTCAAATATGCGTGGGTCGCTGGTAGGAGTGACCAAGTTGGCAGGGGACCAGACCATGTTGGTGTTCTGAATCGGGTAGGCAGAATCGATATTTAATGACACAACTGGATTGCTACCACAAATCACCTCTGTTGTATTGATCAACCCTCCATCACAGTAAGTCGCACAAGGAAACTCGGTCGCCAAAGTATTGGTACCATTCGCGAGGTTTACACCACTATTATTAGCTGTATGGGTGATTACTGGTAGTGTTGTTCTTAGTGTATATCCGTCTAATGCTTCAGTTTCTTCATTCGCTTGACATGCAGTCATTAAGTCTGTATTGATCTTGATGAAGGTTAGCTTATTGGTATGATCAGGGAAATCATTATCTCTACCACCTACTACAATCATATATCCTCCATTGGGGCTCAAGGTTGTACTTTTAGGAAAAGCATAGGCATCACTGTGGCTGTCAAAGCCGTAGATGTTTTGGTTGTGCCATACATTGTCAAGATGAGTATCAAACATGTTTACATTGAATCTACCTGCCGTTTGATTTGTAAAAGTGAGCTTATCTATTCGGTCTGCAGTTGGTTGGAAACCATCCCAGTGGGCATAACCAGTTAAAACTAAAGAATCACCTGCAGCATTTTCTAAGAGTTGTGTTCCTAAATACTCTTCTATATTACTCAATTTACTATCGTACCAACCCAATATATTGCCATTTGTAGGGTCTAACATAGCGATTACATTTCCATGTTTTTCACTATTGAAAGAAGACTGATAGATCACATTTTGGTTAGCGTCATAAAGTGCATCATATGCGAAATCTCGCTCGTTACCTTGCCAAGTATCATTCCAGATGACTGTACGAGTAGTTACGTTGTCTGTGAGTAACATAGATGTATTGCTATGTTGAAGACCCGAAAGTGTCATCCTGTTCCTTGATCCACCTAGAAAATAAGCATTGACGCCAGTCCCGTTATAATTAGGGATTTCTAAAATCGAATTGGCCACATCTAGGTCACTAGTACTGTTGTTAGAGTAGTCGTATCGTTCTGACCATGCAACAGAAAAGTTTTGATTTAATTTGACAATCAATTGCTCTTTGGCGTCTGCAAATTCTAACCCTGCGCCTACATAGCCTGCTAGTGCAAAACCTCCATCTACAGTATTAATGATTTCGAAAGCAGCGGAACTGTTTTGTGTTGGGCCTGAGGAGATGTTGATAGAAAAAGGATTACCTGCTACAGATGTAGGATTACCCGATTCATCGATCTCCATGACCAGTATGTCGTCGTTGCCTGCGGTACTTTCTACAGACCCTGCAATGATATATGTATCGGTGGTACTGTTGTTTCGGATGATGTCCAACCCTCTGATGTTTTGACCATTGTTGTCGAAAGTTCGTTCCCAGAGGATATTGCCAAACAAATCTGCCCGTAATACAATCGTTGAGCTAATGTCGGTAGTCAAGTTCCTGTTGCTACCTGATACGATATAGCCATCTCCTGCGTGTGTGGTGACGATGGACATATTGTCCAAGTCTCCTTCAGGGTATTCATAGCTACGGGTATACTTCTGTGCCGAAGCGGTACAATCTTCTATTAATATAGGGTCATTCAGTTGGTAGGAAATCGTCGTGGTGGCACTACTCGGATCGGTGATGATCATTTCCGAGCTCATAGTAAAGGTACCTTGTCCCATGCCTAAAGTCGGAAATGAGGTGTTAATAGCACCTGTGTTGTACGTACTCGCCGAGGGGACATGGTGTGTGGTCGTACCATCTGTGAGCGTCAGACGCCACTGTAGACTGTGACCTGCAGGTAGAAGGGCTATATCTAGCCCTTCTACTTGTATAGATTGGGCTTCACATAATATGTTACTGTCGATTTCAAATTCCGCTGTAAAGGGAATAGGGCTATTCACACATCCATTCTTCTCAATACCTGTCAAGAGTCTGTTGGTATGTGAATGTATGTTTTCCAAAAAATTATCAAGATATAGGTGCATCCGCTGAATTTGTCCTAATGTAAAGGGCATCACCGAACCATTAGGTACTTTACAATTATCGGTTGTATAATCCATGTGGTTGTTACCTGGAACTAGCGTGCTAGTACATGAGATCATATTGGTCGTGCTGCACTGGAGGGAAGGATTATTTTGCGGAGGGGTATCCGCGACAAAGTCTCCATGAGGCATAAGGTGTGGTGGTAAAGTTAGATTGGTACATGCGCCATCCGTGGCAAAGGTGTGCCATAAAGAAAGCCAATGGCCGACCTCATGTACCGCAGTCTTGCCTTGTTCGTATTGAGGAGATACACTTGCAGGCAAAAAATAGTTGGGGTTGTTGCCTGTATTGTCACCGAACAAAAATTGGGATACATAAATCCCGTTACCATCAATCCCGCCAGGGAGAGCATAGCCGCCCACTGTTTGATTTCCCAAAGCGGTAGTTTCGGTAACGTATACATTTAGGTATTGAGGTTCGTTGGCCTGGTTGAAGGGCAATGCCTGCTCCAACTGTATGGCTTGTGCACTGATCATTCCGTTCATATGTGCTAGCGTATTGTCAACCGTATAGGTCGCACCAGCTGTTTCAAAGACAGTTCCAGTGGAGGGATCAGTTATCTGCTGCCATGGGAAAGTCTGTGGGGCAAGCTGTGCACTACAAAAAGAGATGTTGGCATCCGAAAATTCTGTATTGATTCTCGCTAGTTGATCCAAGAGCCGGTTGCTACTGGCGCTAGCACCACCATCATAGAATGCCTTGTACATTCGGTATTCATCAGTCCACCCAGGCCCGTTTGGGAGTTGGCTTAGTGTGGCTTGGCTAACTATAAAGTGAAACACAACGGGGATATGATAAATTCCATTGACTGCACTAGTTGTCATGGCCATTCGTGCACTTTCATTCATCCGAAGCTCAATATCTTCGTTCTGCTTCTTTAGTTGTTGGCTAAAGTCGGAGTTTTCAATCTCCATCCAGTTGTTGAGTAAATCTTGTCCACAGTATTGGACATGGCTTGTTGATTTTTGTGCATGGGACGTGTATATCGCAAAGCACATCAAAATGGACAATAGGGTTTGTCTTATTTGTTTCATGATAAGGTTGGTTTAAAATCGTAAATTATAGTATGTATAAAATTACGATTTCCCTTATTTAGATTCCCGAGCTTTGAATAAGTGTCGGGTTTAAAAACATATTCGTATAGGGTTAGTTATTATTCGTTCATATCTGTTTTCTTGATAGGATCCCTACAAGAGGAAGAAAAGTTTCCAAGGTGCCGACTCTCACCATATATACCTTTCAGCATAGCAAATTCCTCTTCCTTAACGTGTGGCACACAAGCCAAATCAACGCTATATCAATACCTGTTTTATGCCTCAAAAAAACGATCTAAAGGACAGGTTTTGATATCGTTAAGTATATCTGAATTATGGCTTAGCCACGATATCCAGTTTGATGGTGATGTCATCTGATAGGATCATATCCTCCATGTAGTAAACCCAACTCACCTCATAGTTGACAGTCGAATACCAATTTAGCTGATGAAGTCAATCCTTCTGGCGTTACTACTGATTTGATGGTAGCTTTTTGTTCTTTGGTGATCCCTTCTACAGTCAAATTACCCACAAGCTTACTGTCTTCTTAGCTTTTGATCGCGAATTTATGGAGGAGGCTACATAAACAGCTGAATTCTGTTTAGACAGGTTTACCCAAAGTGCACAACCTCTGCTCCTTTGTTGTTCAAGCTAAGATCTGTGGTTGCGCAAGCTTTGACCTTTGGTTGTACAACCTTGAGGTGTTTGTTGTAAACCCTTTTTTAAATCGGTGGTACGGCCTTTTTCAAAGAGTAGCCTTTCAAGTAGAAAAGACTTCTATGGCATGTCTTTGAATGGAATTAATTGGAGACCAGTAATTCTGTTTTATAGTCCCAAACAAAAAAACCGATCCAAAGGATCGGTTTTCATATTGTTAATTATGTGGTTGGATTATGGCTTAGCCACGATATCCAACTTGATGGTGATGTCGTCTGATAGGATCATATCCTCCATGTAGTGAACCCAGCTCACCTCATAGTCCTGACGGTCAAATACCAACTCAGCTGATGCAGTCAACCCTTCTGGTGTTACTACTAGTGATTTGATTGTCGCTTTTTCTTCTTTGGTGATCCCTCTTACAGTCAAATCACCGACTAGCTCGCTGCCTTCTTGGCTTTTGATCACGAATGTAGAAGTAGGATTTTCTTCAACCTTGAAGAAATCTTCAGTAGATAAATGAGCCACCAAATCAGATGCAGGATGCTCCTCAGAGTAAGATGCAGAGTCTAATGGCTGGATAGTCGTCATGTCGATTACAACGGTACCACCAGAGATGCTGTCTCCTGCTGTAGTGATGGTGCCTTCTGCGATTTCGATTACACCGTTGTGACCATATACGCCGGCGACTTCTCCTGACCAGGCCACTGTAGAAGCTGCTTTGTCTACTGTATAAGAAGCTGCTACAGCTGTGGATGCTTCTTCCGTAGTAGTGGTTTCAGTACTTGATTTTTTGTCTCCGCATGATGTCATGATGACAGTCGCTACGATGGCGAGTACTAGACTAATTTTTGAATTCATAGTAGTTGTGTTTTTAGTTTGGTATAAAACTACGAAGAAATACTGAGCTCAATAGATGTTGCAACACCTATTTTGAGCAAGTTTAGTTTAAACCTCCAAAAAAATCTTCGAGAGATGTCTGTGAGGCTTCATTACAAAACAATACTGGGGACTCTAGTTTTTTGATGGTGGATTCCAGATTAGTGAAATTGGACTGAGGGATATGCAATGGAATCTTATACAGGCGTGTGTCTTTTTTGTCAAAAGGGCAAGCAACCGAGGATTGGTATAGATAAGGTATCAGCGTCTTGTTGCAGTCTAGGGCTATGCGCTCCACTTCGAAAGTCTCTAGCAAATCTGTTAATGTCGCATTGATGTTTTCGAAAAAATCCAGGGTGGAAGCCAATCGAACTCTAGAGCCAGCTCTGGATTTTCCCTTCTTATTTAGGTATTTGATTTGACTGAAACCTTGCTTCTTGCGAGTCATGTAAGACGAGAAAGTCGTATGAAATACTTGATGTGTTCCTTGCATAATGCATATCGCAGCATTACCAGATTCAATGGTCAGATACAGTACGGTAGTTTCTTCGTCTGCGATGGCAAGTGACGAATCTATTGATAGATGAAGCGGTATACGAATGTATGCTACGGTGTGATTGGCTTCACTGATTTGTACCAGATGTTTTTTGTAATCATAGCTAGCGTCTGGATATTCGTCGCGCACTTCTTCGAGTAGCTCATCTATAGAGATATGTGACAACTTTACCTTGCTTTGTATCATTGGATTGACCGTTATTATTCGTCGATGCAATAATATGATACGATCAGCATACTAACAGATAAGATGTGAAATACTTACTTTCAGAGGCTCATGACCCATCACATCGACCATTCATGAACTACAAGAAAGCATCGAACAACCGACCTTATGTCGTGCCCATTCGGGGCGTTTGGTGTACCACTTTTCATACTGGGGTTGTTCGTTGTAGGGTTGGCGTAGCATTTGGTAGAGTTCGTTTACCAGCGTATAGTCTCCCTGCTCTGCTGCATCGATAGCAAGCTGTGCCATGTAGTTGCGCAGGACGTATTTTGGATTGACTGCATTCATTTTTTTACGACGTGCATTTGACTCTTGGTTTTCGGCTAGGAGCAAATCACGATAACTAGCATGCCACGACTCCCATTGTGTGTGCAGTGGAGTCATCTCATGGGCTTTCATATAACTGGTTCGTTCTAGCATTTGCCAAAAGGTAGCCCAGTCACTCGAATCAATGGCTGATAATTCTCTGAAAAACAAAGTCATATCCTGCTCCGACTGACCAAGCAACTGTGTCAAGCGAGTGATTATTGTCTCTTCTACTTTCTCTGTTTGATCCAGCCCAATCTTAGCACACATCATCTGGTGATAGTCCATCAGGTAAGCATCTTTGTATCCGTCTAAAATTTCCTGTAGTGGCTCTGCTTCGTCGATCAATGGATAGAGTGCATTGGCGAGCTGCATGAGATTCCATACGGCGATGTTGGGTTGATTGCCAAATCGGTAGCGGCTCTGCTGCGCATCAGTCGTATTGGGTGTCCAGCTAGGGTTATAGTCTTCCAGCCATCCGTATGGGCCATAGTCTATTGTGAGACCGAGGATCGATAGGTTGTCCGTGTTCATGACTCCATGCACGAACCCCACTCTCTGCCAATGAACGATCATGTCTTTGGTACGGGTCACTACTTCTTGGAAAAACGCCAAGTAGGTCTCTTTAGAAGGAGTACCCAGATGAGGAAAGTGTTGTTCTATGGTGTGATCGACCAACTGTCTTAGGACTTCTGTCTCGCCTCGTGAAGCAAATATCTGAAAGCTTCCAAAACGGATGAAAGAAGGTGCAGTACGGCAGACGACTGCTCCTTGCTCTTGTGCAGGGTTACCGTTGTAGAGCATGTCTCGCATGACGAGATCACCTGTTTTGACCAGAGACAAGGCACGTGTAGTCGGGATACCCAAATGATGCATCGCTTCACTACACAGATATTCTCTAATCGATGACCGGAGTACCGCAAAACCATCCGCAGTTCTAGAGTAAGGTGTTGGTCCTGAACCTTTCAGCTGTAGTTGCATGGGCTGATTATGGATTAGGATGTCGGCTATATTGATGGCTCGACCATCACCGAGTTGTCCTGCCCAGTGCCCAAACTGATGCCCGCCATAGCACATAGCATAGGGGATGAAATCCTGATAGGGCTTTGCACCGCTCACCACTCGAAGAAACTCCTCTTGATCGGCTATATTCAATCCCCACTCTTCTAACAGTACCTCAGAATAGTGTATCATCTCAGGATGACTAGGCGTTTTGGTCTCTACAGGTGAATAGCATGCCCCATGTACCTGTCGTGGATAGTTCGCTGCTATGGGATCGGCAGGAAGTGCTTCGATGAAACGAGGGTTGATGGGCTGCTGTAGTAGATCACTCATAAGGGATGTCAATAGTTTCCTGTACGAAGTTAGGAGGATTTGTCTATCCTCCATAAGACTACTTGCTTATTCCTAAAGACATTTCAACTACAATATGACTTGTTTACAATATTGTCTCGGCAATATTCTGATGTTGGGTTTGGATAGCATCTGTGGCTCGTCGGGTGGGGTGATAGAGTGTTACATAGACCTCTAGTCGAGCGGATAGAGTCGATTCACGTGTGATCGTTAGTGTTCGAGAAGGAAACGTAAGGTTTGTTTTGTGCTTTTCGCTCATTGTATTTTATATAAAACGTTGTTTGTTACGCATATGATTTTATATCAAATTTTGAACGGTAATCTACAGTGTAGTACCATGCTGAAATATTTAATTTCTAAGGGTTAAAATGGATTCTGATTAAGGGTACTATTAGTAGATGTGTGTTTTATCGAGAGGTATATGGCTTGTACAATAACATTGGTACTGAAGGGGTGTTTTTGGGGTGTTTTGAAACAGTTTATTTACTGTCACTAAGTAAACCTCCTAGATAGAATATAGGGGGATATACCAATATTATTAGGCATGGCTCTGGAGTATATTTGCTGACATATTGTTTAAATATTTATACAAAATACTGGATGTAGTCAATATTTTGTTACTACACCGGATGTCTCACTTTCTAATTATTGATCAGCAGCAGCATCATGAGAACTAAGAACCATTTACTACTTATTGTTTTTTTGCTTTTTGGTATATCCAGTCTATATGCACAGGAACAAGACCCTCCTCCAAAAAAGAAGGGGGTCGGGATTATCATTACACAATCGCCAAAAATCATTGTTTCTTTAGAGGCAGTTACTGATAACGTTTGTCATGGGGAGGCAAAGGGAGCTATCAACATTTCTGCAGAGGGAGGGTTCCCACCTTATCAGTATTTCTGGAGCAATGGGAGCACCACACAAGATGTGGCAGCACTCGAAGCAGGAGAGTATAAAGTAGCCGTCTATGACAACTTTAGCTGTAGTGATACGCTGACAGTCGTGGTAAAGCAACCGCAAAAAATGTTGCCGAGAATAGTCGAAGTAAAGGATATTCTGTGCTACGGCTACAATCAGGGAGAAATTGATATTGAGGTAGAAGGGGGAGTAGCGCCCTATACTTACAACTGGAGCAATGGTGCGAAGACACAAGATCTCAAGGGAGTTATTTCGGGTGAGTATTCAGTGTTGGTGACAGACGCTAACAACTGTCAAGAAATAGTCAGGGGCTTTATAGATGAAAAACCGCTCATCGTCAGGTCGATTGACGATGTGAAGAATATATTATGTAATGGAGATCAAACAGGAGAGGTAGATATATCTGTACAAGGGGGTAGTCCTCCTTATACTTATAGTTGGAGTAACGGAGCATCTACAGAAGATCTAAAGGATCTGAAAGCCGGAGAGTATGAAGTGCTTGTTAAAGATTCGCAGGGATGTACAGAAGTATCTACGACGAAAGTCCTAGAGCCAGAATTGTTGACTATTGGTTTTGACCGAATCAACAATGTAAGGTGCTATGGCGATAATGGGGGGTCTATCAATGTCAAAGTAGATGGAGGGGTATTCCCTTATGATTACAAATGGAATACGGGTGCCGAAACACAGGATATAGCTGGAGTGAAAGCAGGATCATACGCCGTAGAAGTAAGTGATAAAAATGGCTGTAAAGAGAGTGTGTCTGTAGAGATCACCCAGCCAGAAAACCTGCTAGTGACATTGGTGTCTTCTAGTGACGTGTCTTACTACGGAGGTCTTGATGGTGAAATCGATATAGATGTGACAGGCGGTGTAGCGCCGTATAAGTACAAGTGGAATAACGGTAGTTTGACACAAGATGTAGAAGGACTGAACTCTGGTAACTACAATGTGAGGGTCTCTGATGCTACGGGTTGTAGCAAAATCATCAATGTAACGATAGGTCAACCATCCGCCCTAAATGCTAGAATCGATAAGGCAGTCGATATCAAGTGTAATGGAGATGAATCAGGGGAGGTATCCATCTATGTTTACGGTGGAGTGAAGCCATATTCATTTTTGTGGAACAACGGGAGTACTACAGAAGATATTAGTGGGCTGAAAGCAGGGAAATACTCAGTGGTCATTACGGATGCCAACAATCACAAGATTGAAATTGATACGGTGCTTAGACAACCTGAGTTATTTGAAGCGTCTGTTGTTTCTGTAAAGAACATTCTTTGTAATGGAGAGAATAGAGGAGAGATTGATATTGAAGTGAAAGGTGGGGTAGAACCTTACAAATATCACTGGGGAAATGGTATGATTTCACAAGATATCATAGACGTGCAAGCAGGAGATTATTCTGTGACTATCATGGATGCCAATAGGTGTCAGTTGGAATTGTCTGCTTCTATTACTCAACCCGATGAATTGATTGTCAATATAGAAAATACAGTTGATATCCTATGCTACGATGATGCTTCAGGTTCTGTTGATATTACTGTCACTGGTGGAGCGACTCCATATCAATTCGAATGGAGCAATGGAGCTAAAACCCAAAATATAAGTGGCGTGAAGACAGGTGACTATCAGGTAACTGTCACAGATGCTAATGGATGCATTAAATCCGTGAAAACAAAACTGACTCAACCTGAGTTGCTTGTAGTTAGAGAAGGGGAAGTAAAGAATATTGATTGTTTTGGCAACAATACAGGTCAGATCAATTTGAACATATCAGGAGGGGAACTGCCCTATAAATACCTCTGGAACACGGGAGACTCTACTCAAAACATAGCGAACTTAAAAGCAGGAGATTATTCTGTGACTATCACAGATGCCAATGGCTGTCAGGTCAAATACGCCAAAGAGCTAACCTCACCAACCAAGTTAATATCGTCTCTATCTGGAACGGTAGATAACTTGTGTTTTGGGGAGAGCAATGGTGAAATTAATATTGATGTTTCGGGTGGTGAAACACCTTACAAGTACCGCTGGAGTACAGGAGCTACATCACAAGATGTGACGGATTTGAAGGCGGGTGAATACAAGGTCGAAATCATAGATAGCAATGGTTGTACCGATGAACTGTCTGCTTATGTCGAAGAGAAGCCATTGTTGGAAGTTGGTATCGATGTGACTAACATACTGTGTTATGGTGAGTCCAGTGGTGCCATCGATCTTACTGTTCAAGGTGGAGTAGCACCATACAAATATATGTGGAGCAATGAAGCTGTGACACAGGATATCAAAGGTCTCAAAGCTGGCCAATACTCTGTAGTGGTTACAGATGCCAATGGCTGTTCTGATATCAAAGATGTGATGATTTCTCAGCCATCTAGATTTATTGCCATCTTAGAGTCTGAGGTCCATGTCAAATGTTTTGGACAGAGTACGGGTGCTATCAACGTTCGCGTTAGCGGAGGGGTTCAGCCTTACACCTATACTTGGAGCAATGGCGCTTCATCTCAAGATATCACCAATATTCCTGCGGGAACTTATAAGTTGACAGTGACAGATGCCAACGGATGTACAGAATTGATTAATTCAACCATTAGACAGCCGTCCGAAGTGATTTATACAGTCAATGAAGTCACTGATTTAAGTTGCCATGGCGATAACAGTGGTGCAATAGATATTTCTATTATTGGGGGAGTAGGGCCGTATGTGTACAGCTGGAATAATGGAGCGACTACTCAGGATCTTGTAGGGGTTTCTGCAGGTAATTATTCTGTTGAAATCTCAGAAGGAAACGGATGTAAAAATGTACTACAGGCGCAAATCAAAGAGCCTGAGGTATTGCTGATGAAATTGGATACAGTTGGACACGTACTTTGTAATGGTGACAATACGGGGTTGATCCAAGTATCTGTCAAAGGTGGTGTAGCACCATACGATTATAGCTGGAGCAATGGTGAAACCACAGAGGATATTTCGGGTTTAGGTGCAGGCAAATACACACTAACCGTGACCGATGCGCATGGTTGTACCAAGACTGCATCTACAGAAGTGAAACAACCTAAGCCATTTTTAGCTAGTTTGTTGTCAGTAGAGCATATCAAATGTAATGGAGATGACGAGGGAGCCATTACACTCAATGTCAGAGGAGGAATTCAGCCTTATGTATTCGCATGGAGCAACGGAGCGACTACACAAAATCTTTCCAACCTATCTGCAGGGAAGTACTCTGTCAAAATAACGGATGCCAATGGATGTATTCAGGAGTTAGCGACTGAGATTACAGAACCGATGCTGTTGACTAGTGCATTGGTAGAGTCTACCAATGTGTCTTGTTTTGGAGGGTATGATGGTAATATAAACATCACTGTCAATGGTGGAGTTACACCCTATGCATACCAATGGAGCAATGGGGCGGTATCTCAAGACTTGACCAATGTGCCGCAAGGAACCTATTCAGTTCAAATCACAGATGCCAACGGGTGTACAGACTCACACATCTCTGTGACGATTACTGAACCAGAAAAACTGAATGCTCAGATTGTAAGTGTGACGAATGTGATGAATTATGGAATCAGCAGTGGTGCCATAGATATCAACGTGACAGGCGGTGTAGCACCCTATGTATACAGTTGGAGTAATGGAGCTAAGACTCAAGATATTTCAAAAATACAAGCGGGTAATTATTCTGTGAATATTGTTGATAATCAAGGGTGCCAAGCATCACTCAATATGAATGTGAAGCAGCCACCAGCATTGAAATTATCTATTTTGTCGGTGGTCAATATTGCCTGTAGTGGAGAAAGTACTGGAGCTATCAATGTCAACGTGACAGGGGGAGTGAGACCCTATAGATTCGAGTGGAATCATGGGGATAGTATCCAGAATTTGTCCAATGTACCGGCAGGGGACTATGCCTTGACTGTCATTGATGCCAACAATCACAGGGAGGTAGTGACTTCTAAAATATCTGAACCAGTGCCTATCAATATCATCGTAGATGATGTCAAGAATGTACTATGCTACGGAGCTGAGACAGGTTCGGTGGCACTCACGATCACTGGAGGGCAGGAGCCTTATACCTATAGCTGGAGCCATGGTGCAACTAGCCAAGATTTGAAGAATATCCCCGCTGGTAGCTATGATTTTGTGGTAACAGATCGGAATGGATGTGAGAAATCTAAAACCATAGAGATAGCTCAGCCTAATGAATTAGTGGCTAAAATAGTTGACGTAGAAAACGTCAAATGTCACGGAGATAATAAAGGGGCTGTCAGGATCGAGGTGTTAGGTGGTGTGGAGCCCTATAGATACAGCTGGAGCAATGGAGAGAAAACCCAGAACCTTACAGAAGTAATCGCAGGAGAGTACTCTGTCAAGATTTATGATGCCAACGGTTGTGTCGTTGGATTGAGTACGGTCATTTCCGAACCACCAGCTTTAGTTGCTAAAATCACAGAAGTGGTTGACAACAGTTGCTTCGGAGAGAAAAAAGGCTCTGTGTCACTAGATGTGTATGGTGGGTTTGGAAGCTATACCTATAGCTGGAGCAACGGAGATAGCATCCAGGATATATCAAATCTTTCCGCAGGTGTATATGACGTTATTATTCGTGATTCTTTAGGTTGTCAACAGACTTTAGAAGCGACGATCGCCGAACCAGAAGAAATGAAGGTGAGCATAGCTTCGATTGACAATGTCGCATGTTTTGGAGACCAAAAGGGTAACGTTAGCATAGACGTCAAAGGAGGATCAGCACCATTCAACTACAAATGGAGTAGTGGTGAGACCAGCCAAGATTTGAAAAAAGTGGTAGCAGGGCAATATTCACTAGCTGTCACGGATGCCAAAGGGTGTGTCGGAGAGATTCAAGCGCAGGTACTACAGCCCGCACAGCTGGTGCTGGCACTGGATACCATACAAAACAATCTTTGCAAAGACGATGAGAAGGGCTTGGTAGATATTACAGTCAGTGGAGGTGTTACGCCATACCAATACGCTTGGAGCAATGGTGCGCACACTGAAGACCTGGTCAATGTAATCGCCGACGAGTACAGTGTCAATGTCAAGGATGCCAATGGTTGTATCCAGAAGTTGACCGCAAAAGTTGAAGAACCTCAGCTACTAGTATTGAGCATAGACTCTGTATCTAATGTTAGCTGTTATGGAGATGAAACGGGGTATGCCAGTGTAGCAGTAAAAGGAGGTGTAGAACCCTATACCTATCACTGGGACAATGGCGTGAATACACCGTATCTTCAAGATGCTTTGGCGGGAGATTATGATGTCACTGTGACGGATGCAAATGGTTGTTCATCGGTGATCAAAACAACTATAGAGCAACCTGTCAAGTTGATACATACGATTGATGCGATTACCGATATACAGTGTCACGGAGATAGTACAGGATCTATATATGTCACAGCACTGGAGGGTGTCGGTCCTTATGATTTTGAATGGAGCAATGGTGAGAAAACGGCAGACATTACTGGTTTGGTAGCGGGGCATTATGAACTGAAGATCACGCAAGCCAACGGTTGTGTCAATCACCTAGAAGCCACCATCGAACAGCCTACTCTGTTTGTGTCCAATTTGACGGATGTCAAAGATGTGAAGTGTTTTGATGATGAGACTGGGGAAGTGAAAATAGACGTAAGTGGAGGGGTAGAACCTTACGCTTATGCGTGGAGCAATGGAGCAGTTACAGAGGATATCTTGGGGGTCAAAGCGGACAACTACTCAGTGATGGTGACAGATGCCAATGGATGTTTGAACACCATCAATGCTTTCGTGAACCAACCTGATGAACTGAGAATGAAGATCGACTCGGTTCACAATGTCAAGTGTTGTGGGGATCAGAGTGGAGCCATCTTTATCTCAGTCTATGGTGGGGTAGAGCCTTATCAGTATGAGTGGAGCAATGGCGCAACGACGCAGGATATTCAAAACTTGATCTTGGGTAAATACACTGTCAATATCTCTGATAGCAATGGATGTGAAATCAGTCCATTGGATGATGATGCGCTGAACTTGTATGAGCAGATTGTTACCAATGGTAAATTTGTCACCAGGGGAATCCAGTTTGATATTGGAAAGACAACACTTAAGCCTGAGTCATTTATCGTAGTGAATAGAATTGCTACCTTGATGAAGGAACATCCAGATTTGGTATTCCGAATCGATGGACACACGGATAGTGACGGAACAGAGGACTCCAATCAATCCTTGTCAGAGAGACGCTCTGAGGCGATCAAGGATGCCTTGATTAAGTTTGGTATCTCTGAAGCAAGGCTATATACCCAAGGATGGGGAGAGTCTAAACCTATCGCGACCAATGCTACATCAGCAGGTAAAGCGGAGAACCGACGTGTAGAGTTTATCTCATTGACAGGTACACTCAGTGGTCAGATGATCGAAGAAAGCGGCATTCAATAGTGCTCTTGATTTATAACAACAAAAAAGGCGAAGAAGACCTCTTCGCCTTTTTTGTTGTTAGGTTATTCTGCTTATACCATCATTATATTCTTTTCAGGACCATTGTTATGGGTGTCCATAACCTGCGCGGGTTTGAGCTAAAGCCTGCGCAGGTTTACACTCAGATCTGCGCAGGTTTGAATGTAAACCCGCGCAGGTTTACATTCAAGTCCCCGCGGGTTTGTGGTCGTACATTTCCTGATCAGATTTTGTATGCACGCCACTTTAGATTGATAGCTGTCATCTTTCCTTTTTTGAGGAAGGGAATATGTGAAATAATAAGAACTATATGTACAATGTCTAACCATCAGACTTGATTGTATATATTAGCAAACCAAAAAATGATTATGACGATGAACGAGGCGAATGCACATGAAACTCCCCAGCTGATGGGGCATCCAAAAGGGTTGTTTTACCTTTTTTTTGCAGAACTATGGGAGCGATTTAGTTTCTACGGCATGCGTGCACTGCTGATGGTCTATATGACCGAGGAGGTTTACCGATCATTGGTCGAACGTGATGCGATCGCGTCTACGATCTATGCGGCCTATGGGGCACTCGTGTATGCGACGCCTGTGATCGGAGGTATGTTGGCTGATCGCCTGTTGGGCTACCGTAGAGCGATATTGCTAGGTGGTATAGCGATGGCACTGGGACATTTCGTTCTAGCCTTTGATAATCAAATCTGCTTTTTCTTGGCCTTGGCTTTGTTGATCGTAGGCAATGGTCTCTTCAAACCAAATATCTCATCTTTTGTCGGAGCACTCTATACAGAAGGAGATAAACGTAGGGACTCAGGTTTTACGATCTTCTATATGGGGATCAATCTAGGGGCATTCGTCGCACCGCTTCTATGTGGTTGGTTAGGGATGGCCTATGGTTGGCACTATGGTTTCGGTGCGGCAGGTATCGGTATGTTAGCAGGTGTGATTGTATTTCAGTCTGGCTTGAAGACTGGCGTGTTTGGATCGCATGGTTATGCACCGGATGAGGCTTATCTGAGCAAGTCAGTCGCAGGTTTTCGTATTAAACATTGGGTCCCGATCATCGCTACAGTACTGGTACCTATGATTGCTGTGATCATGTACTATGGAGAAATGACCTTGCCACTGTTGGGTACTTTTCACTATGAAGGACAGATTGTCGAATATATATTTTATGCGATATTGATCGTGATACTGGGAGTGATCTTTAGTACGATGGCTCAGGTCAGTAGGCCTGAGAAAGAAAAGCTACTCGTGATCGTACTGCTCACGATGTTTATGACGATGTTTTGGGGTGGATATGAATTGTCGGGGAGTACGTTGACATTATTTGCACTTCGCAATGTGAACCTAGTAGGGATCAATGCCTCACAGGCCAACTCCATCACTGCGTTGTATATTATAGCTTTGGCAGTTCCATTTTCATGGATATGGGTCAGGTTGTCCAAAGTTAAAGCCAATCCTTTCACACCATTCAAGTTTGCCTTCGGTCTGTTGCTCTTAGGGGGAGGATTTGCTGTTTTTGCCTGGAGTGGCAGTTTCGCAGATGAGTTGGGTAAAGTACCGATGTGGTTTTTATTGCTGGGCTATTTACTGTTCTCGACGGGAGAGTTATTTATGTCGCCCGTAGGCTTGTCTAAGGTCACGGAGCTGTCTCCCAAGAAAGTCGTGGGATTCATGATGGGCGTATGGTTCTTGTCTTCTGCCTTTGCGTTTAGAATCGTCGGAGCAGTGGGTAAACTGCTGGCTGTGGGAGGAGCTGCCGAAGATGCTGACCCTTTGGTCTCACTACAAATCTATACCGATGGGTTCGAGAGTATTGCTTTCGTAGTACTCAGTGGTGCTGCTTTGGCCTTTGTATTGGCTCCTTTGATGCGAAAGATGATGCACGGTATACATTAAGTCTTTCTCTCTGAAGAATATTTAACTAACACAGGTTTGCGAATTTGGTATGGTTTTTTCTAAGGGTATGTAAACAATTCATTCCATACTTGTATGCGCAAACCTATAGCATTTTTCCTGTCTCTAGTATTTAGCCTACCTCTTTATGCTCAGATGTATCCAGGGTTCAAAGCACAGGAAGCCAAAGATTTCATTGCGCTGTGCAATAGTTTTACCTACCTCGAACTCTACGATAGTGATATGGTGATTATTCCTTCGGGATATGAAAAAATCTTTACGTCTGGTGTTTTTGGGATGGACAACAAGTATCAGGTCTATACCAATGGTAACCATGGTGTAATTTGCTTTAGGGGATCAACTGCTGATCAAAAAAGCTGGTTGGCGAATTTTACTTCTGCCATGATCCCTGCTGCTGGGGATATCAAAATAAAGAACGAACCTTTCAACTATGTGGTGTCTAATGTTGAGGGAGCTGCGGTACATTCAGGATATATGCTCGGATTGGGATATTTGCATGCATCTGTCTTAGAACAGATACGGTCACTCAACAGGCAGGGGATCTTCGATATTTATCTAACTGGACATAGTCAGGGAGGTGCTTTGTCTGCCTTGCTGTTGGCATACCTAGATGGTCTACCTAAGGGAACCATCTCCTCCAGAAACCAATTCAAGAATTATTCATTTGCTAACCCCATGGTGGGAAACAAACGATTTGCGCAGGCATATAATGAGAAATATGCCGAGACAGGCTGGAGTATGCGTGTGATCAATCCAGCTGATCCAGTGCCTAAACTACCTATGAACTATATGGAAGAAAAGGCATTGTCAAAAAGAGGAATTCTTTCTCTATTAGAGGATGAAAATGGTTTTGATACAGGGCTATTGTTGAAAAGTGCATTCGTTCAGACATTTGAAGGGTTCGCGACTAATAGGGTTCAATCCATGAGTGTGTCAGCAAGCGAACGACTGGCCAAAGATTTAGGAGATATTGTATTCCCTCCTTATGTAGATGATATCAACTATTTTCAGACGGGGCAACTGATTACGCTACATCCGTTTGCCTATCCCAGGATGTACAAAGAATGGGTAGCAGCGTCTTACGATTCGTTGGCCGAAACAGCTGTTAGAGATTCAGAAGGTTATTTTGTGGATGAATCATATTACGAAAGGCCTCCTATGTTTTATCAACACAAACCGCACAATTATTATGTCGCTGTTTTGAAAGCCTATTTTCCAGAAGAATACGATGCATTGATGGTCAAATACTTGCCTGAGGATTTATAGTGTCTATTTCTTTCGTTTTACACCGCTGATGGCTTGTTCTTGCCAAGGGTCTTCTGGCCATACGTGTTTCGGATAGCGTCCTCTGAGGTCTTTTCGTACCTCAAAGTAGGCATTGTTCCAGAAGCTATTGAGGTCACTTGTGATTTGCACTGGTTTGTAGCCAGGAGACAAAAGGTGCATTAAGACACTGGTTTTTCCCTCATTGATTTTAGGCGTGTCGACTAGCCCGAATACTTCCTGTAGGCGAACGGCCAGTATCGGTGCACTGCCATCAGCAGCATAGTTTAATTTGATATGTGAGCCACTTGGCACATTGATTTTTACGGGAGCAAGCGCATCTAGCTTGCCCTGTAGGTCATAAGCTAGCGAATGCTGCAGTACTGATTTCAAATCAATCTTTTTAAGGGCTTCTGGTTTTTTAATTCCTTCAAGATAGGGGGCTAGCCATTCATGGTTAGTAGCGAGTAGCGTAGGAGTACTAACATCAGGCCATCCTTGGTTAGGATTCCATTGTCTGAGGCTGAGTACGCGGTTTTGCCACTGGGTCACGTTTTCTTCCCAGTTCAATAGGCGCTCACCTTCTTTTTTGAGAGTATCGCAGATTGCCTCTACAAGTCTTGATTCGTCGGGATTTGATAGCGGGGTAGAGCGCAGGGTGATGCTACCGATACGCAAGTCTAGTGAGGCTATTAATCCGCCTTGTCGTGTATCCCATGTGATGATTTCTTTCTCTTCGACCATAGGCATCAGGTCACGAGGGTTGAGCGGAGAGGCCATGAATATTTTTCCCATCCCGTCACGTGCGTCCATGTGCGCGATGGCCAACCAAGGTTCGTTGGCGAGATCATCACGGTGTCCGAGCATAGCATATTTTCCATTGGAAAGTTGAAACTGAGCATTGTTGCCCGGTCGAGCATAGGCGATGCGCTCGGGATAGGCGTATGACAACAGTATGCCTGTTTCATAAGGATCGTGGCTGTCGTTTTCTGCGTCGAGCGAAAAGAGTTGTCTGTATTGTTGAGCTACTTTCTCTATTCGTGAAAATTTCCGTCCGAGTCGATTGTCACGTCTCAACCTTCGGAGTACTTCGATTCGCTCGTTGATGTCTGTACCGGCTTCTTTGCCGAGGGGGTCACGTTCGTCAAGTAGTGCCGCGATATCAGAGGCGAGTGCGATGAGGCCTTGCTCTTCAGTCATGCGTAGCATATGAGCAATTCTCGGGTGGCAGGGAAGTTGATGCAGACGTTGCCCATGTGGTGTGATCTTGTTGTTGTCGAGTGCTCCGAGTTGGTGTAGTAGCTCTCGTGCCTGTAGCACAGCGGCATTGGGGGGAGGAGTGAGCCAGGTCATTTCTTGGACGTTGCTGATACCCCACTGCGCCATGTCGAGTACGAGACTGGCGAGATCGGCTTCCATGATCTCTGGTGTCAGGTGTTTTTGCAACCGGTCTTGTGTGGCTTTGCTCCATAGTCGGTAGCAGACCCCTGGACTGAGACGTCCAGCACGTCCAGCTCGCTGGTCAGCTGAGTCTTGGCTGATTTGTACGGTTTCTAGTTTGGATAGGCCCGATTTGATGTCAAACTTGGATGTACGCCCAAAACCTGTATCTACGACGATCTTGATCCCCTCGATAGTCAAACTCGTCTCTGCGATGGAGGTCGCTAGGACGATTTTGCGTTTGCCGTCTCGGTTGGGCAGAATGGCTGCCATTTGTTTGCCATGTGGCAAGGAGCCATAGAGTGGGTGGATGGCAAAATCATGCATGTCCTTGCGCAGAACCTCTTCACATTTAATAATCTCTCCCTGACCAGGGAAAAATGCTAAGACATCTCCATCGTGTTTTTTGGTGGCCTTACTGATGATACGTGCAGCGATCTCTGCCATCATCCATTCGTCCTGCTGGTCTTCATAAAATACGTCGACTGGATATTGGCGTCCCTTGCTTTCTATGAGCGGCGCTTTGAGTAGTGCCGTCAGTTCAGTGGTGTTCAGCGTAGCGGACATGATCATGAGCTTGAGATCAGGGCGGAGGATGCTTTGAGCCTCCCGGCACAGAGCGAGTGCTACATCTGCATGTAGGTTACGTTCGTGAAATTCGTCAAAGATCACTAGTGCTACATCTTCGATGGCATTGTCACTATGAAGCATGCGTGTGAGGATGCCTTCGGTGACGACTTCTATTCGGGTGTGCTCACTGACCTTGGTGTCAAAGCGAATGCGATACCCGACGGTTTTGCCGACTGGCTCACCGATCAACTCCGACATACGTACGGCAATGGATCGTGCAGCGAGTCGCCGGGGCTCTAGCATGATGATCTTTTTGCCATTGAGCCAGTTCTCTTCTAGTAGTGATAAGGGTAGCAAAGTACTCTTGCCAGCTCCGGGAGGTGCATGCACGATGAGTGTGTTTTCCTGTGCAAGATGCTGTCGGGTAGGAGCTATGACCTCCGTGATGGGAAGGTCTATCTGATATGGGTCAAAAGACATATTGTTCGCTTAGCTATGAAGCTACGAAAGTACACAGTCTGGTGTATATAAGAAGTGGGGGAGTGTAAACTTCTAAGTACTCTAGTGTTGATTTTGCAACAACAAGTAATGGTATTTCAGATGCACTATCTAATTTAGCTTTAGTGTAAGACTTAAATTTCCAACACCCAATAACGAACTGTTCAATTAATTGTAAGACCCCAAACCAATTCGCAGCTATGAGAATTACTGTTTTATTCGGGCATTTGCTTGTCGCGATGTTCGTGATGACAAATGATGCCAGACCCCAAGAGAACATGGACAGTCTGCGATATGCGCTTTCTCTCCACAAAGGGGACACGTCTGAGGTGCGGGTTCTTAATGAGCTCTCTAGTGCATATTATGGTCAAAGCAATGATTCTTCTATCTGGACAGCACAAGAGGCATTGGTCATCGCAAAGAGGATCAGTGATCAATCAGGTAAAAGAAGGGCTTTTTATATGCTGGGCTTAAATCATCAAGACTTAAGGCAGTTTGAATATGCTTTGAGTTACTATGATAGCTCTCTGGTAGTCAACGAGCAATTATACGATTCTGCTTGGAGTGCTATTTTGTTAAATGCGAGGGGTAAAGTGTATAGATCCACGAGCAGGTATCCCGAATCCCTGGCATCTTACCTAGAATCGCTTACGATAAGACGTGCGTTGGGAGATTCTCTTGGTGTTTCTATGGTGCTTAATAATATTGGTAGCGTTTATTGTCTCCAGAACAACTATGATAAAGCGCTGCGATATTACCAACAAACTCTGGATATAGAAGAATCGATGGGTTCTTTGATGGAGCAAGCGTCTACATTGGGTAATATTGGGCTGATCCATATGAGTGTCGATAATTATTCAGAAGCGCTAGACTATAGCTTGAAATCCTACAGACTGTTGGATTCGCTGGGCGAGTCATGTAGGTTGCCATATCCAGCAATAAATATAGGGCATACCTACCTTGAGTTGGGCAGGTTGGATGAGGCACTTCAGTACTTGAAAATTAGCTATGACTGGTCTATAGTTTGTCATATCCCAGAGGGCGTTTGTCAATCTTTGTATTCTATGGGACAAATCTATTTTAAGCAGGGACTATACGATCTTGCCGAGCAAAAATGGAAAGAGGGGTATGAGCTAGCAGAAGAGTATGATTTAAAAACCTCCAAAATGAGTTTAGCCGAGTCGCTATTTGAGTTGTACAAATCCAAAGGTGCTTCTGATCAAGCCTTGCATTATTTGGAGATCACGTTCAAACTCAATAGTGAACTTTTCAATGAAGACATGACGGAGCAACTGACGACATTGGAGCTCAACTATGCATTCGAGCAGGAGCGTGACTCACTGGAGTTTCAAAAGCAATCCGAATTGCTGTCGGTCAATGCCCAACTAGATCAGCAGCGGTTGATGAAGTATGTAACGATAGCTGGGTTTATGATTGCATTGATTTTTGTTTTTGTGATCTATCGCTACTATCGACTGAGCCAAAAAGCTAAATCCATTCTGGAAAAGAAAAATAAAACGATCTCTGAGGCACTAGACGAGCGTGAGGTGCTACTTCGTGAGATTCATCACCGAGTCAAGAACAACCTACAGGTCGTGAGCAGTTTGCTCAATATCCAGTCCAAATATTTGAATGACGAGCTGGCCAAGAAAGCCGTACTGGAGGGGAGGAATAGAGTACAGTCCATGGCATTGGTCCATGAAAAGCTGTACCAATCCGAAAATATGTCCCAAGTGAATGTCAAAGAATATCTACAAGAGTTGGCCAATGCGCTGTTTCAATCCTACGATGTGTCCGAAGATAGAGTGAGGTTGTCAAGTCAGATAGAGGTAGTAGACTTATCGATCGACACGACGATTCAGATTGGGTTGATTATCAACGAGCTCGTATCCAATGCTTTGAAGTATGCTTTCCCTGATACAGAACAGGGTATGGTATCCTTGTCTCTCCGCAAAATAGAGGCGGTATACGAATTAGAGGTTTCGGACAATGGTATTGGTATAGCCTCGCCAGAGGATTTGCTGAAGTCGTATGGGTATAGAATAGTAAGATCTATAGCTAGAGGACTGGGAGGGACGATCACGATGCAGCATGATCAGGGGACTGTTTTTAGACTAACGTTCTAATTATGAGTGAAAAACGAAGAATATTGATCGTAGAGGATCAGCCGATTATTGCAGATGATATAGCAATTTGCCTCGAGCAAATGGGACATGAGGTGGTGGATATATGTGATTCGGCAGACCAGGCGTTGATGGCTTTGGATCAGCATGACATACAGTTGATTCTGTTGGATATCAAGATCAAAGGGGACAAAGATGGGATTCAACTCGCGCAGCTCATCCGCCAAAAGACAATGATACCTTTTGTATTCATTTCATCTCTATATGATAAAACCACGATCACTCGTGCCAAAAATACCGAACCCTCTGGGTACATCGTCAAGCCCTTCAAAGATGAAGATATACAAGTCGCAGTGGATATGGCATTTGCCAAAAATAAAATCGAGCGTGTGAGCAAACCTAACACAGAGCAACTCAACTTGTTCGTCAGGGAAAAGAATGCCATCGTACCACTAGATTTCAATCAGATATTGTACATAGAAGCATCGGACAACTATTCCATTTTTTATACAGAAGGAGACAAGCATGTAGTGTCTCAGACACTCAAGAATGTAGAGGAGAAACTCAGCAACCAGGGGTATTGCCGCATTCATAAGACCTTTCTGGTGAACTTGAGGAAAATCGATCGTATCGAAAATAGTGTGGTTTTTGTCGACGGCAGCCCGTTGCCTATTGGTAAGGTGTATAGAAAGTCCTTCATGGATCGTTTGACTGTGTTTTAGGGTCGTTTACTCACTGAATGTTCCGTTTGCCCCAGTCTACTAGATAAGGAGTCTTTGGGGTGGTAATTTAGCATTTACACCTATCCAATTAGCGAGACAGATAGCTACATTTTCATGTGTGAGTTATCTCTTTGACTGTTGGTTTTGAAACCTAAATACCGAGAAAAATGACCGAACCAAGGAATTCTCCTATACAACTGAGGGGCAATTGGAATAGCCTATCAATACTAGTTCAGATATTTGCTCGTTGTACACCGAACGATTGAGTAGATGAAGCCAGCAACACAATACACCAAGAGTGGGCATATCAATATAGCCTATCAAGTATATGGATCAGGGCCGATCGATTTGGTCTATATTCCTGGATGGGTTTCTAATATAGACTGGATGTGGGCATGTCCAGAGTTGGTTTATTTTTTCGAGGAGTTGGGCAAGTTTGCTCGAGTCATATTGTTTGACAAGCGAGGGACAGGGTTATCAGATCGTATCGTAGAGCTATCAACCATCGAGGAACGAATGGATGATATCAGGGCAGTGATGGATGCTGTAGGTTCTCCGAAGGCCGTATTGTTTGGACACTCAGAGGGAGGTTCTGTATCGGCATTGTTTGCAGCGACTTACCCGAACCGAACGATATCTTTGATCACATTTGGCGTGTTTGCCAAACGAAGATATAGTCCTGACTACCCATGGGCACCTACGGATGACGAACGTCAGAAAGTCTACGACATGATCGAAAACAGCTGGGGGAGTGGTGAAATGGGGTTGGAATCTCTCGCACCTTCGCAGGCCAACAATAAGGTTTTTATGGATTGGTTGGCTAATTATTTTCGATCTGGTGCTAGCCCAAGTGCCGCCATGGTGCTAACCAAAATGAATACAGAGGTGGATATTGTGGATATCCTAGGCTCTATCAAAGTACCTACTTTGCTCTTGCAGCGCACGCATGATGTAGATGTCAAAATACAAGAAGGAAGATTTGTCGCAGACCGCATAGAGGATTCTATCTTTGTTGAGTTAGAAGGGAGTGATCACTTGTTTTGGGCAGGTAATACCGAAGAGGTTTTAGAAGAGATACGGGCATTTGTGACTCATGTGACACCAAAGAGGAATTATCAAAAAAGACTTCTTACCATCTTGGCTGGACGGGTTCTTCCATCAGAAGACATGAGTCATCAAGATATAGTTGGTCAATTTGTGACGCAGTATCGTGGAAGTATTATCCAATATGATCAAGGTGTTTTTATTGCAACTTTCGAGGGGCCGAGTAAGGCGGTACACTGTAGTCTAGAATTACAAAAGGCAGTGAAGCGTTCTGTAGCAAAGTTAGCCATAGGCATCCATATTCTAGAGGGAGCAGTAAATGAAGCGCATTTTATTCGTGATGAAACAGAGCAATGCGTCAATGAAATTCTAAGACATACGCTGCCTAATCAAGTATTGATTACACAAACGGTGAAGTACCTGCTCTCAGGGGCAGGGCTAAATTTCGTCGAAGATAAATCAGTTTTTGAAACTGTATCGAACGACAAGATGAAGTTGTTTAGCGTGATGGATCATACTGGAGTTGATAATACTCAAGACTTTGTTCGGGTACGGGCCGATAATAGAGGGTCTTTTTTAGAGGATATCTTGGCTTGTATTGATGAGCATATAAGTGATGAGTGCTTTGGAGTAGAAATGCTATGTAGGGAGGTGGGCGTTAGTGAGCGTCAGTTGCAACGAAAGCTCAAGGCCATTACCAACAAGTCTCCCAATCAACTGATCAACTCGGTACGACTTCACCGGGCCAAAGAACTGATTCTTGGCCGTCATGATTTCAATATCACCGAAATCGCTTTTAAAATGGGGTTTTCCAACCCATCCTACTTTTCTAAATGTTTTAAGAAAGAATTTGACTTGTCTCCCTCAGAGTTGTTGCAAAAAGAAAATCAGTACGCGTCGGTTGCTAAAACCATAGCAGTATCAGATATGCTGTAAGTGAGAGGGCTTCTGTGTCGGAATTGTTAAAGGATTCGGCGGATTTGTGATAGTCCGTTAGTAGCTGATCACCCTAATTTTACTTCCATTGAATGTATTGAAAAATGAGAGTACTGGTTCATGTAAACTGAGCTGTAGTATGATAAAAATCAAGACCCACAACACAAAATCGTTTTGGTTGAATCCAGTGGATTTGGCTTTTGGGTGACTATCAGGGTCACCCTTTTTTTAACGCGTAGTAGCGACAGCATGGAGGGCATTTTTTGTATGTCCTGAATGGTATGCGCTATGGATTTCTTCATTTACAACAATTAACCAACTAAGATTTAAATAATGATCCATCTAAAATTATACAGACAGCTATGAAAAATTCATTTCTATCTATTGTCCTGAGTCTCATGCTTTTTCAACCGCTATTGGCTCAAGAAGATTTTCAACCATTTGTCTCATCATGGAAACTGAGTGCCATTGATGAAAGTGTGACCATTGCACTGAATACGAATTTTACCTATGATTTTACCTATGCATGGGTGCATGAGGGGGACACTATATCTGACGGTGCACACCAGTCGGTAGATGGTGATTTTGCTACCGTGTTTTCGGCGGGTGACTTCTCTGCTTTTGGACTTACTGAACCTGATACTGTTGCGTTGTATATAGCAGGTGCATTCCCTCATCTTACAGGCTACTCCAAGAGCCAATTGGTGGATGTAAATCAATGGGGGGATATTGTCTGGGGGAGTTTCGATCAAACCTTTGCAAATTGGGGAGGAAGTACATTTTCTGCTATTGACGCACCCATTTTGAGTAGTGATGGGGTGAGCTTTTTTAGGATTTTTCGGCAATCAGGTAGTTTCAATGGAGATCTCAGCCACTGGGATGTTAGTCATGTCAATAAATTTAATGAGGCTTTTCAGAGTGCTCGTTCCTTCAATTCTGATTTAAGTTCATGGGATCTGACAGGGGTCGATAATTTCGGGAACTCGTTTAATGGTGCCAATAAATTTGAGGGACATGGTTTAAGCCAATGGGACATCAGTAATGCATCAAGGTTTAATGGTACTTTTAATAGTACTTCTATCTCAACCGCTACTTATGATGATATATTAATCAGTTGGGCAGCACAGGAGGTAAAGAGGGGAGTCGAATTTGGTATAGGAAATATTGAAGTCTGTAGCACGGAGGCTGAAGTAGCAAGAGAAAGGCTTGTCAAAGATTTTAATTGGACGATCACAGATGGTGGAACCTGTGATCAAGCTACTAACATTCTTTCTTTTAAACTCTCTGAAGGTCAGGTAGATGAAGCATTGATCGACTATAGTAATCATACGATAGAACTTGGGGTGCTTTCAGAGGTGGATGTTACCACTTTGTTGCCTGTATTGACATTGTCAGAAGGAGCAATAAGCGATCCTGAAAGTGGTGTCTTGCAAGATTTTACCAATGCTGTGACTTATACGATTACAGCCGAAGATGGATCAACTTTACAGGATTGGACAGTCAGTATGAGTGTTACTAGTCAGCGCCCATTTATCACCTCATGGTCTGTGACAGCAGAAGAAGATATTACCATTGGGCTCAATGACGACCTTCTGTATGATTTTAGTTATATCTGGAAAGATGATGAAGGAAATGTAACAGACTTTGGTAGCCATCGGTCTGAAGATGGCGATTTCAGTACTGTTTTCTCAGAAACAGGAACGTACACCCTTGAGGTTTTTGGAGGTTTCTCTCATTTGACTGGCAACTATCCCAAGGATCAGCTGCTGGACGTTTTGCAATGGGGAGATATTGTATGGGAAAGCTTTTATCAAAGTTTTAATGAATGGCCAGGTGCTGATTTTAGTACCACAGATCTACCTGACCTGAGTCAGGTAGATGATATGAGCCAAATGTTTTTTCAAGCAACGAATTTTAATGGTGATCTCAGTACATGGGACGTCAGTAAGGTTACCAATATGTCCAGAATGTTTGAGAATGCTGAAAGTTTCAGTGAGGACCTTAGTAACTGGGATGTAAGTCAGGTTATCAATATGTCACGAATGTTTTTTGGGACGAGTGTTTTTAATAGCGACCTGAGTCTCTGGAATGTGGGTAGTGTTACCAACATGTCATCTATGTTCGAGAATGCCAGTGTTTTTGACGGTCATCTAAGGGACTGGGATGTGAGTAGTGTCACCAATATGTCCAGAATGTTTGAAAATGCTGAAAATTTCAATGAGGATCTAAGTAACTGGGATGTCAGTCAGGTTATCAATATGTCACGGATGTTTTTTGGAACGAGTGTTTTCAATAGCGATCTGAGTCTCTGGAATGTGGGTAGTGTTACGAATATGTCATCTATGTTCGAGAATGCCAGTATTTTTGACAGTGACCTTAGTGATTGGGATGTGAGTAGTGTCACCAATATGTCATCTATGTTTGATAATGCTAGTACCTTCGACAGCAACCTTAGTGACTGGGATGTAAGTCAGGTGACTACTTTTGAAAGTACATTTAGAAATGCTACAGCGTTTAATGGAAACGTAGACAACTGGCAAGTAAATGAAGCAACGAATATGTTTTTGATGTTTTCTGGTGCAGAAAATTTCAACCAAGACATTAGCGGTTGGCAAACAGGTAATGTCACGGATATGAGAGACATGTTTTCTAATGCGCAGGCCTTTAACCAAGATATCTCTCAATGGGATGTAAGTAAGGTTACTAATCTATCCCAGATGTTCAAAAATGCAACAGTTTTCAATAGTGACCTAAGTTCTTGGGAAATCGGTGCAGTTACAGACATGGGCGAAATGTTTTCTAACTCAGGGCTGTCTCCTCAAAATTATGATAAGGCACTTATGGCTTGGTCTGCTCAAGAAGTCCATGATAACGTGTCCTTGGACGCAGAGGACATCACTTTTTGCAAAGGAGCAGAGGCCAGACAGGCTTTAATCGACAACCATGGCTGGACTATCGGAGATGATGGGCAGTTTTGCTCCAGCGAAACAGATATTCTTAGTTTGGCAATGCTGAACTTCAATAAGTCTGCATCAGTAAATACTACCAACCATACCTTGAGGATTGTACTTCCTCAAAACACGGATGTAAGTGTTTTGCAACCTTTGATGACGCTTTCTCCTGGAGCAACTACTTCACCGGCTAATGAGGAGGTGGTAGACTTTACCGATCCTGTTACCATTACTGTCACTGCCGAGGATGGAACCACGACGCAGGATTGGATCGTCACGGTGAATGTCGTGCCAAGCAACGACTTCTGCTCAGATGCTATCACAGTCACCATAGGAGAGACCGTGTCTGGCAATACGACTTTTGCCTCCAACGATGCAGCGGTGGCTTCAAGTTGTGGTAATAACGAAGTGCGAAATGATAATGATGGCGAAAATGGAGGGATATCGGTTGGCGTCTGGTATAAATTGGTGGGAAATGGCGAAACCATTACATTAAACACCTGCACAGGAGATAAATATGATTTTGATGATACGAGTTTGAGCGTGTATACAGGATCTTGTACTACAGGTCTGGTATGTTTGGCAGGAAATGAGGATGGAGAGCAAGCCGAATGTGGAGGTGATGGCTATTTAGCTAGGCTAAGTTTCAATTCCGTATTAGACGAAGAATACTTTGTGTTAGTGGATGGGTATGGAGACGCTAAAGGTGAGTTTGATTTAATCACATCAAGTGTGCCCACCACCCCACCTCCAGCCAATGACAACTGCTCAGGAGCAGAAGTGCTTACGGTATTTGCAGAAGGAACGGGAACGCCTACAAATGGAACCAATGCGCATGCGACCGCTTTTACTCAAACCCAAGAGTGTGATCAGTACGGTACTATAAACGACGTATGGTATCGATTCAATTCGGGTACTAATGTAGAGGTGTCTGTTACGGTGGCGTTGACAGATACTGATGCAGACGGTCCATTGGTAGTGGCAGAATCCATACAAATCGACGGATATGAAACATGTGGTGGAGAATCACTGGATATTTGTGAGGGAGAGGGTACGTTCACGATGGATGTTGAACCTAATACAGATTATAAATTACAGCTTTGGAATGGTATCGATGAAGAAGGGACGTTTACTATTCAGATCAATGATGGATCCAATACCGCAGCTACTGTAGAAGATGCTGAGGTGTCGATGAGCCGCTTTAGTACCAACGGCAGTTTAGTAGAAACGGTGATTGCCAGTGATGAAGAAGGACATAAACAGCTATATAGTATTACTGCAGGTAATGAAGAAGGAATCTTTGCTATCGATGAAGTTACTGGCGGAATAACTGTTATTGACGAAACTGTTCTACAAGCATCAGCTACTACCAGTTTTGAACTGACCATACAGGCGGCAGACCAAGGGCCAGGAGCGTTGACTTCTACAGGTATCGTTACGATAAATATAGTAGACAATGAATTTCCAGTAATAGCAGATCAGGAGATCACATTGGATGAAAATTCAGCGAATGGTACGGTAGTTATACAAGTAGTCGCTACCGACGATGACGGTATGGATTTTGCGATAATTGGTGGCAATACAGGGTCTGCCTTTGAGATGAGTTCGACAGGTGAAATCACAGTCAATGCGTCAGAGCAATTAAATTTTGAGGAGCAATCCGTTTTCATCCTAGAGATAGAAGTCACAGATCAAGACCTAGAACTCCCACTTGCGAGTAGTGCGAAGGTTACTATCAACCTAAATGATGTCAACGAGTCACCAGAGGTCAGTGATGTCAGTTTTAATATTAGTGATGTCAGCCCAAATGGTTTAGTAATTGGAACCATTGATTTTGCTGATGAAGACGTTGATCAGTCGCATACCTTTGCCATTACCGTAGGGAATGACGATTCTATTTTTGGAATAGACGAAACGACAGGCGTGTTGACGGTTGCTGACAATAGCAATCTAGTGACCGATACAGATTATTCATTGACCGTAGTGGTCACGGACAATGGTAACCCGACACGTTCAGGGAGTGCTACAGTGGGCATCTCATCATTCACGAATACGCCTCCTGTCATCGCTCAACAGTTTTTTAGTTTGGAAGAAAATACTGCAAATGGCACAGTAGTAGCTGTAGTGCAGGCGACTGATGATGATGAGAATGAGCTTTTATTCTCAATCGTAGGAGGTAGCGGTAGGGATGTGTTCTCGATAGATACGGATGGAGAATTACAAGTAACGGATCAATCTGTATTAGACTTTGAAACCCAGTCATCTTTTGACCTTCGAGTGAGGGTGACAGATGATGGGATTGGAGAATTATTTAACGAAGAAATCATCACGATCAATTTGACAGATGTCAACGAAGCACCGATTGCAGATGACTTGCGCTTGAACATGAGTGCCTTTGTGCAAAATGGACATGTGTTGGGAAGTGTGTTGGCCGCTGATCCAGAAAATGATGTATTGACTTATACGATTCTGTCAGGAAACGAAGAAGGTGCATTCGCTGTAGGACCGAATACTGGAGTAGCTGCTGTCATAGACGCTAGTCAAATTAATGTAGAAAACACCCCGCGTTACGATTTGGAAGTAGAAGTGAGCGATGGGCGTTTGTCAACGATAATCACAGTAGAGGTATTCGTATTTGTCAATCAATTCCCCAGCTTGCTTGCTACGGAATTTGATATAGACGAGAATTCTCTTTTAGGGTCAGTTATCGGTACTTTGGAGTCAGATGATACGGATGGTATAGACTCGTTTGAGATCATATCTGTCAGTGAGGAAGGGCTTGTGTCTTTGGATTCTGAAACAGGGGAGATAACCCTAGGAGGTAATGGCGATGCTGTTGGGACGTTTAGTTTGGATTATGAAAGTATCCAAGAGGTAGAGCTTCAAGTAAGGATTACAGATAAAGGTATAGGTGCACTGGGGACGATCGAAACCGTGACGATCGTGGTGAATGATGTTAATGAATTTGCACCATTCGTATCTAATGTAGAGATCAATGACTTGGAAGAAAATGCCAGCGAAGGAACAGAAGTAGCTATAGTGACGGCTTCAGACGAAGATAGCTTCCAGACATTGACATATGCAATTATTGGAGGGGATACTGGCGGAGCGTTTGCTATCAGCAACGAAGGGTCTATAACAGTCAATACTTCCTCAGTCCTTGATTTTGAAACCAGTCCCTCATTCATTTTGACAGTCGAGGTTAGTGATAGTGGAGAGCCAGCTAGAGTTGTAGAGCAAGAGGTCACTGTTGCGCTCACAGATGTGAACGAAGCACCGGAATTGACGGCTATTGGGGCGCAGACAGGTAGAGTAGGAGAAGAACTGTCTTTTACGGCTAGTGCTTTGGATGTTGACCTACCAGCTAATACATTGGTCTATTCTATTGACTCGAATTCCGAAGATAAAGGAATGAACATAGATGCTTCTACAGGCGTTTTGAGTTGGACAGCTTCTTCTGAACAAGCTGGAGGTCATTCGGTGGAGATATTGGTAAGCGATGGAGAATTCTCTGATTCTGAAATTGTTGCAATTACTATTCATAGTATCGCCACTGAAGTGCTAACTTTTGTACTAACAGATCAAACAGGAGCAGCTACTATCAATACAACAGATCATACCGTAGCTATCGAAGTAGCCTTTGGGACAGATGTGAGTGCATTGTCGCCAGAGTTTACTTTGTCATCTGGTGCGACGAGCGACCCTGTCAGTGGAACAGCGGTTGATTTTAGCAGTGCGGTGACTTATACCGTGACAGCTGAGGATGGCACTACCACACAAGACTGGGTAGTGACCGTCACAGAAGCGGCTAATACTTCAACTGATATTTTGACATTCGAATTGAGTGAACAAACAGGAGCAGCAGTTATCGATGCTACGAATCATACTGTAGCTATCGAAGTGGGTTTTGGGACAGATGTGAGTGCATTGTCGCCAGAGTTTACTTTGTCATCTGGTGCGACGAGCGACCCTGCTAGTAGTACATCGGTTGATTTTAGTAGTGCGGTGACGTATACCGTGACGGCAGAAGATGGGGTTACCACACAAGACTGGGTAGTGACCGTCACAGAAGCGGCGAATACTTCAACTGATATTTTGACCTTCGTATTAGCAGATCAAACAGGAGCGGCAGTTATCGATGCTACGAATCATACTGTAGCTATAGAAGTAGCCTTTGGGACAGATGTGAGTGCATTGTCGCCAGAGTTTACTTTGTCATCTGGAGCGACGAGCGACCCTGCTAGTAGTACATCGGTTGATTTTAGCAGTGCGGTGACATATACCGTGACAGCTGAGGATGGCACTACCACACAAGACTGGGTAGTGACCGTCACAGAAGCGGCGAATACTTCAACTGATATTTTGACCTTCGTATTAGCAGATCAAACAGGAGCGGCAGTTATCGATGCTGCGGATCACACCGTGTCAATAGAGGTGCCTTTTGGTACGGATGTCACTGGGTTGATACCTACGCTTACCTTATCAGAGGGCGCTAATAGCAACCCTGCTAGTGGGGCATCAGTTGATTTTACAGAATCGGTGATTTATACAGTGACGGCAGAAGATGGGGTTACCATTCAAGATTGGTTTGTGACAGTGACTGTAGATAGCGAAGACCCTGATACGGATACTGATATTTTGACATTCGAATTGAGTGAACAAACAGGAGCAGCAGTAATTGATGCTACGGATCACACCGTATCAATAGAGGTGCCTTTTGGTACGGATGTCACTGGGTTGACACCTACGCTTACTTTATCAGAGGGAGCTATTAGCAATCCTGCTAGTGGATCATCAGTTGATTTTACAGAATCGGTGACTTACACAGTGACGGCAGAAGATGGGGTTACCATTCAAGATTGGCTTGTGACAGTGACTGTAGATAGTGAAGCCCCTGATACGGATACTGATATTTTGACCTTCGTATTAGCAGATCAAACAGGAGCAGCTACTATCAATACAACGGATCACACCGTGTCAATAGAGGTGTCTTTTGGTACGGATGTCACTGGGTTGACACCTACGCTTACTTTATCAGAGGGCGCTATTAGCAATCCTGCTAGTGGATCATCAGTTGATTTTACAGAATCGGTGACTTACACGGTAACGGCAGAAGATGGGGTTACCATTCAAGATTGGCTTGTGACAGTGACTGTAGATAGTGAAGACCCTGATACGGGTACTGATATTTTGACCTTCGTATTAGCAGATCAAACAGGAGCAGCAGTTATCGATGCTACGGATCACACCGTGTCAATAGAGGTGCCTTTTGGCACGGATGTCACTGGGTTGACACCTACGCTTACCTTATCAGAGGGCGCTATTAGCAACCCTGCTAGTGGATCATCAGTTGATTTTACAGAATCGGTGATTTATACAGTGACGGCAGAAGATGGGGTTACCATTCAAGATTGGCTCGTGACAGTGACTGTAGATAGTGAAGACCCTGATACGGATACTGATATTTTGACATTCGAATTGAGTGAACAAACAGGAGCAGCTACTATCAATACAACGGATCATACTGTAGCTATCGAAGTAGCCTTTGGTACGGATATCACTGGGTTGATACCTACGCTTACCTTATCAGAGGGCGCTATTAGCAATCCTACTAGTGGATCATCAGTTGATTTTACAGAATCGGTGACTTACACAGTGACGGCAGAAGATGGGGTTACCATTCAAGATTGGCTTGTGACAGTGACTGTAGAGGCGGAGGAAGTATTAAGTACTAGCGAAGAGGTAGCATGGAGTTTTTATCCAAACCCAGTTCATGATATCCTAAAAGTGAAGTCATTGAAGGAAGTCACAGTGTATGTGATGGATTTAAATGGTCACCAAGTACTCTCCGCACAAAAGGGTACTGCGTTGGAACTTGATGTAAGTGGGTTAGGTCAGGGTGTTTATTTGTTAATTGTCCAAGATGACAAAAGAATAGTGTCACATAAAATCGTCAAAGAGAATTAGGATTCTGCATTTACACTTTACACACATGTTGAAGCGTGGCTTTTGAGTCACGCTTTTTTATCTCTCCATCCATGTGTCGGTTTTGTGATAGAATTAGTTGGGTAAATAGATGGTTTTGGCGGTTTTGTGTCAGTGTGATAGCTTACTGGTGAACTACTTTTGTTAAAGTCAAATGCGCACAAATAGAGTGAAAAAGATCGGCTACTTGTTGATAGCAGTCTGCGGGTAGGTCGATCTTTTAAACCAAAAATTGGAGGGTGGGGATTACTGAGAATGCATAATCATGGAGATATAGTTGATCAATTAACAGAAGAGAAAAAAGGTATAAGAATACGGTTAGGTTAGGTCAAATTCATTTAAGTATGAATTTGAAGGGTGACTAGTTGAGTCACCCTTTTTTTATTGAGTGGACTCTCTGGGTAGAGAACAAGTAACACTTGGTCAATGAAGCATCTACTAAATAATCTCTCGACCCAAGATTTATCGTGTCGGAAAAGTTATCAGATTCGGCGGAATAGTACTAGTCACAGGAGTGTGTCTCAGCCTTTATTTGTGAATGAATAGTTGTAAAGGGATTTGTAATATGTGAAAAATGTAATGTTGTAATAGTGCGTTTTCTGACAAATTTCAGATTACGTAATAATACAATTTGTAATGACCTAATATCTAAACTAAAGAAAAAATAAGCCATGATTAGAAATTTACTTTTTATCACAGTCTATGTTGGATTGCTTGCCAGTACCATGTCGTGTACATGGGACCAAATGACTCCTACAATAGACTGTTCATTATCTCCAGTTGTCGTGGAGCTACTAGAAACACAGGGTACAGGGTGCGGTGCTGCCAATGGTGGCTTTACGCTAGCAGCAACTGGTGGTGAGTCTCCATATAGTTTTGACTCTGGGGTTGGTACCAACGCCGATGGTGTGTTCGCTAACGTCCAAGCGGGTGTATATGCAGTAGAAGTGACTGATGTCAATGACTGTACTGCGGAACTAAACGTGATAGTGCCCAATCTTGGTGGCGTTAATCTTGATGAGGTGAAAACCAATGATGCAGGGTGTGGTAGCAGCAATGGAAGTATTGAAATCGTGGCATCTGGTGGGGAAGAACCTTATGCGTACACTTTGGACAATGGTAGTGCACAGGCGGATCATGTGTTTTCTGGTCTAGAAAAAGGAATGCATACTGTAGTGGTTGCGGATCAGCTAGGGTGTGAAATCAGTCAAAGTGTAGAGGTTCTGTCTGGTGTGAGTTATAACAGCACGATCCAGGGAATCATAGAGAATAGTTGCGCGATTTCGGGTTGTCACAACGGAAGTGTCTTTCCTGATTTTAGATCATTCGAAACCATTCAAGCCAGAGCCAGCAGTATCAAATCCAGGACGGCCAACGGATCCATGCCCAAAGGATCTACCCTGTCACAGACACAGATCGATCAAATAGCCTGTTGGGTAGATGATGGGGCACTGGACAACTAGAAACTAACAAAAACCTATTTACATAAACTTAAATAATACCCTATGAAATCAAAAATGTTACTATTTGTTATCGCGTTGTTTGCTATGACTCAAGCCATGGCACAAAATACCTTAATTGATCGCGCAGGGGTTGCTTCCTTCTTTTCGGAAGCGCCAATGGAAGATATCGAAGCAGTCAACAAGGAAGTATTGGGAGCCATAGATTTGGAAAAAGGAACCCTAGCGGTATCTATGTTTATCAAAGGCTTTCACTTTGACAAGAGCTTGATGGAAGAGCATTTCAACGAGAATTATCTAGAGTCTGAGAAATATCCTAAGGCAACATTTAAGGGCAAGATAACGGACTATGCCAACCTAGACCTGACCAAAACAGGAACCTATACGGCAGAAGCTGATGGAGAGATGGAAATCCATGGTGTCAAGAAACCGCTCAAAACCAGGGTAGAGTTCAAGGTGACAGCCTCGACTATTGAAGCGAAAACGGCTTTTGAAATATCGGTGGCGGAGCATGACATTGAGATTCCTACACTGGTGATCAAGAACATTGCGGAGTTTGTCGATGTAAAGGCTTCATTCAAATTCGCACGATAAGATGATGATCAAGAAAATATTCGCAGGAATCATCGTGTTGGCTTATTCTTCAGCACTTTGGGCTCAGGATGATTTACTGGCTAGTTTGGAAGCGGAGCAAGCAGATCAAAAGATGCTGGTAGAGGCTACTTTCAAAGGTACGAGACTGATCAATGGTCACTCGATTGAGACACGTAAGAAAGGTGTCATGGATTTTATGATTTCGCATCGTTTCGGGACCATTGATGGAGGGTTTTATGAGCTTTTCGGACTGGACTATGCACAGATACGAATCGGGTTAGAGTATGCCGTGACGGATAGGTTGTACGTAGGATTGGGACGAAACTCGTTCGAAAAGACCTATGATGGCTTTGCGAAGTATCGTGTGCTACGTCAGTCGACGGGCAAGGGGAGCATGCCTATATCTGCGACGTGGCTGAGCTCTATGGCGATCAAGACGCTAAAGGATCCCGAAAATGATCTGGCGTTCACAGACAAACTGTCCTTTACACATCAGTTGCTGATTGCGCGAAAGTATGAGAAGCTGTCGTTTCAGATCATGCCTACCTGGGTGCATCGCAACTTGATAGGTGAAGAGGATGATACCAATGACATCTTAGCAATGGGTGTCGGTGGACGTGTCAAATTCTCTCAGCGTGTGGCCCTATGCGTAGAGTACTATTATCAGTTCGAACCACTCAACAATACAACGACCAATGCCTTGGCTATTGGTTTTGACATAGAGACTGGAGGGCATGTTTTTCAACTCCAGTTTACCAATGCTACTGCGATGGTACCGAGTAGCTTTATCACACAAACCACCAACGACTTCTTTGAGGGTGAAATCCACTTTGGTTTCAATATCTCAAGAACTTTTCAGGTAAACTAAAACACTCTTTTATACCAATAATGACCCATGCCTGATGCGTCCAGAGAATTTTCTGGATGTGTCAGGGTCATAGGTGTGTCCAAAAAATTAAACAAAACCTTATTATTTAAACTTAAAGTAAAGAACAATGAAGAATGTAGTAAATCAATTTAGCCTTAGGCTTATGTTGGCTCTTGCCTCTATAGTATTTGTCACTTCGTGTAGTAGTGATGACAATACAGAGGAGCCAGACTTATCGGCCAGTGCCAAGATTCAATTGTCTAATGACGCTGCTTTGGGCGAAATTTTGACAGATGCCAATGGCGTCACGTTGTATGTTTTTGCCAAAGATGTAGCAGGTACTAGTGCTTGTTTGGACGGATGTCTTGATGCTTGGCCAATATACTATGCTGAAGATGCAGTGATTGGTACGGGATTAGAAGCGACTGATTTTAGCAGTATCACCCATAGCAATGGGGAGAAACAGACAACCTACAAAGGGTGGCCACTGTATTATTTTTCTCCATCTGGTGATGGTGTGATCGAAACGGCTGGTAGTACTGCTGGTGATGGTGCTGGATCTGCATTTCATGTAGCCAAGCCTGACTATACCATTATGCTAGCCAATACACAACTCGTAGGAGTCGATGGCAAGAACTATACCTCGGAGTATGTAGAGGGAGAGGGTGCCACATCTTATTTTGTCAATGCAAGCGGTCGCGCACTCTATATATTCACGAATGACACCAAGGATACCAATAATTTTACGGCGAGTGATTTTTCCAATGATGGCGTATGGCCAGTTTATACCAAAGAGATCGAAGCAGTCGTGTCTTCTATTAATGCAGATGATTTTGGATCAATCGATGTATTCGGTGAGAGTCAGTTGACTTACAAAGGATGGCCGTTGTACTACTTTGGTCAGGATACAGACCGAGGTGATACCAAAGGCGTGAGTGTGCCTGCACCGGGTGTGTGGCCTGTGGCTACTACCGACCTAGCAGCGGCTGAGGAAGTAATAGTAGAAACGACCATAATGTTGAGTACGGACAATGCATTAGGAGAATTACTGACTGATGCTGAGGGGCATGTGCTGTACTATTTCGCCAAAGATGTAGCGGGTACTAGAAACTGTACAGGAGGATGTGCTGATTCATGGCCTGTGTTTTATACCGCTGATATCGAAGTAGGTGAAGGACTCGATGCTGAGGACTTTGAAAACATCGAGCAGGATGGCGACATGATCACGACCTACAAAGGATGGCCGCTATACTATCACTCCGAATCGGGTGATGGTGTGATAGACGCAGTAGGCAATGCCTCAGGCCAAGGACTAGGGGGTGTATGGTATGTGATGAAAGACTACAGCATCATGCTAGCCAAAGGACAGCTCATCGGTGCGGATGGCAAAAACTATCTAGAGGACTACACTGAGGGAGAAGGCGAAACGACTTACTTCACCAGTGCTTGGGGCAAAACGTTGTATGCATTCAACAACGACAGCAAAGACACCAATACTTTCACCAACGAGGACTTCAGCAACGACGGCTCTTGGCCTATATACCATGTGACGGTAGACCAACTCCCTGCAGCGATGGACGCGGCGGACTTTGGGGAAATCGAAGTGTTCGGTGAGATGCAACTTACCTTCAAAGGCTGGCCTGTATACTACTATGGGGGAGACAGCGACAGAGGAGAAAACAAAGGCGTGAGCGTACCCAGCCCGGGTGTTTGGCCTATCATCAACAACAGTACTGTAGCAGCAGAATAGTTGTAGTATAAGATAATTTAAGTTGAACTGTAGTCGCTAGCTACATGTAATGGGTGTGCTCTGGATTGTCGGAGCACACCTTCTTTATTTATGGAGATGCTGATTAGGATGGGAGCGTCTAATTCCCTTCGCCTAGGGTCGGTTGGTTATAGCCTTATAAAATCATTCGATATTCATCGTTTAAATCTCGAGTAGAATCAAATTATCCCTAATTTTGATCGTCTTCGCTTGATGAATAGAGCGTTGATTTATCACTCTCCAAACACACACGAATGAGAATCCTGCATACTTCTGATTGGCACATTGGACAAAAACTCTACGGCCAAGACCGATACGAGGAGTTTGAATACATGCTGGATGAGATGATTGGGGTGATAGAGGAGAATAAGGTAGAGCTACTGTTGATCTCTGGCGATATCTTCGATGTGCCGTCTCCATCCAATAGAGCGCAAGAGTTGTACTACAATTTCATCAAGCGACTGCTCAATACCTGTTGTAGACATACCATCGTCACTGGAGGAAACCACGATTCCATCTCGACTCTGAATGCACCCAAAGAAGTATTGAAGATGGTCAATGTTACGACGATTGGTGGAGTGACCGAGTCCTTGAGCGACATGATCGTCCGAGTCTTGGACAAGGATGGCCAGCATGTCCTGAATGTGGCAGCCATCCCATATCTCAGGGACAAGGACGTCCGAAAGAGTGTAGCAGGGCAAGATGCATCGGATAGTGAAAAGTCAGTAAAGAATGGCTTGGTGCAGTTCTATGATACGATTGAGGCGCTGTTGCATGACGACACCAAGCCCTGCATAGGTATGGGGCACCTTTTTGCTCATGGGGCGACTACCTCAGACAGCGAAAGAGACATCAATATCGGTAATCTAGGGGCGGTCAATGCCAATGAATTTCCCCAATCATTTGATTATACAGCCTTGGGGCATATTCACAAGCCACAGGTGATCGGCAAAAATGAGATGATCCGGTACTCGGGATCTCCACTACCTCTAAGTTTCTCGGAGCGAAAGGACCAGAAAAGTGTCGTGCTATTGAACCTAGTCAACGAAAAGCTGACCATAGAAGAAATCATCCCACTTCACCCCGCTCGCAAACTGGTGAAATTCAAAGGCACTTTTGCAGAACTACAAAAAGCGCTACTGCAGTATGAATCCAAGTCCAATCTGGTGGATTGGGCAGAGGTCGAGATTGTGGAGGAGGAGCACTCACCCCAACTGAGGATGGATTTTGAAGCTTTTATGTCAGAGAGTACGTTTCAGGTCGAAGTACTCAAGTACCGTTTTTCGGTCAAAAAGGGAAAAGGAGATACCGGAGACTTTTTCCAACAAAACAAGCTACTGGAAGATCTCAAACCGCAGGAAGTCTTTGAGAAAAGGCTGGCCAATGTGCCAGCAGAGGAGCACGAGGAGTACAAGGAGTCATTTAATGAATTGTTGAAAGAAATGAACGAGGCAAAGAATGAAGATCAATAAGCTGAGACTTAAAAACCTGAACTCCCTCAAGGGGGAACATGAGGTGGATTTTGCGTCGGGACCACTGTCAGAGAATGGCATCTTTGCGATTACTGGCCCTACCGGTGCTGGCAAGACTACCTTGCTGGATGCCATCTGTCTGGCGCTGTACAATCAAGTTCCCAGAACACTGAAAGTCTCTAAAACCCTCTTGGTACAAAGTGGCGCGATCTGCACGCGAAACACCACTGACAGTTATGCAGAGGTAGAATACAGCGTCGATGAAAAGGAATACCGATCGTCATGGTCGATTAGAATCAATAAGCGCGGCAACCTTGCCGATTATGAAATGACCCTGGCCGATGTAGCGACGGGTGAGTTTTATGATCTGAAAAAGAGCGAAGTGCCTAGACACAATGAACAGATCATAGGGCTGGGGTTTGAGCAGTTCCTCAAGTCTTCGCTGCTCGCACAGGGTGAGTTTGCCAAGTTTCTAAAAGCCAGTAAAGACGAACGAGGCAAACTGCTAGAGAACATCACAGGCACCACCATATACCGAGAGATCGGTATGGCTGCCTATGACAAGCAAAGACTGGAGAAAGACAAGCTAGAGCTGCTAGAAAAAGGAGTGGAGTTAATTGAGCTTTTGTCAGAAGACCAACTAGAAGAATTAAAAGAAGAAAGTAAGGCCAAGGAGGAAGAAAGGAAAGCCAACGCGCAGCAACTCGCCCAATCTACCCAATCCAAGCAGCTGTTTGAACTCATCCAAAGGGATCAACAGTCCTTGACGCAAAAACAACAGGAAAAGGAAGAGATGCAACAGCAAATCTTGGCTTTTGAATCGGAGGAAAAGCAACTTCTACATCAGCATCGTAAAGTAGCTGTGCATCAGGAACTAATGGGTCAATATGAATCCTTGGCCAAGGATACGGCGCAGATGACTCATGGGCTTGATCGAGATGCCGAACAGAAGCGTACGCAGCAAAAGGCAATGGATCAGTTACAGATCGATATCCAACAGCTCGCTCTAGCACTATCCACCAAAGAAAAAGAGCGGGACGCCCAAAAGCCAATATGGGAGCAAGTCAGGCGATGGGATATTGAAATAGCCGAAGAAGGTCGGTTGCTTGCCAATCAATCTACTGAATTAGCTGAGTTGAAAGCCAAGTTGGACGAGCAGACTTTGGAACTGTCTCAACTGCAGGAGAGAAAAGATGCCACGACAACATCAAGGGCCAACTGTGCGCTGTATCTGACTGAAAACGAAGGATTAAAAGGGTTGTCAGGTGCCTTGTCTGGCCTGGAGAAGCAATATAAACAGGCACAAGATTTAACGGGTGATTGCCATCGATTGAGAGATCAACTTCTGCTCAACGACCAGGATCTATCCAAGGCTGTCAAGGAACTGAAGAAGCCAGATGAGATCCTGCACTATATCGACGAATTGACGGCTGGATATCAAGGGGCAAACAATATTCCTGCACAGGTCGAGAAACAGCGTAATCAGGTTAAAGAACTAGGACATAGATTCAATGCGTATAAGGAACTGCACGAAAAGGCAAAACACATCCAATCAGATCAAGTAGAGCTAGAGCAAGTCACTGCTAAAATAGCTTCAGACACATTGGCTCTTGAGAATTTAAAGGAATCGGTGGATCGATTAAGCCATGAACAGGAGGTTAAAGGATTAACTGTTGAAGAGTTGGAAATCAGGCATCAACGCCAGCAGTTAGAAGCGAAATACGAAGAGGATAGAGAAGCATTGGTTGAACATCAACCCTGTCCATTGTGTGGCTCTGAGCAGCATCCATTCGTCACACACTATACCCATTCGGTCAGCAAGACTGCCGAAGAGTTGACGCGTGCCAAGCTGGACTTGGAGACGATCAGTACAGCGTTGATCCAAAAACAAGCGGCTATCAAGTCTACCCAAGAGAAACTCGCCGAGGCGAAAGACAAGCAAGCCTCATTGGCATCAGCCTATGAAAGCATGATGGACGAACTCGAATCTCTTTGTTTGGCAGTAGACACGTCGGTAGACCTAGCAGCGCTAGCGAGGACTGCCTTTGTATCAGATGCGCAGCTGCTACTTCACGAGGCGGAGGAGGAGCTCCAGGGATTGATCCAGCAGGAGAAGAAGCAACAAGACCACATGGCCATGGCCACCGTTCGATCTGCAGCACTGAAGGCCAAACAAGCCGCTGATCTCTACAAAGCTGAAGTTGCACCATACAGTGAGATTGTTGGCAGTGCGAACTTAGATAAGCTCAAGGAAGCCACCCGCCAGTATGAAGAAAATCAGGCTAAGCTACAGCAGATCCAGTCCGAACTACAAACGATAGCAAAAGAGGAAGATTTAGTTACCAAATCCATTGCAGAGAGTAATACCCATATTACTAAGAAAGCAGAAGTACAGACAGCCCAAAAGAAGCAGTTGGAACTAAAGCAGAAACAGAGAAGTGAAGCCTTCGGTACCAAAGATCCAGAGCAAGAACAAGCGGCCTTGGCTCAAGCAATGGACGATACCAAAACCCAGCTCAACGATACCAAAATAGAGAATGCGCGCTTATCGGAGAGTATTCAGGCATTGAGCACCTCTCTCTCAACACGAGAGGAGGAACTAAAAGACAAGCAGCTACGGCTCGATACGACTACTACAGCGCTCTCTCGAGTCGTCCAAAAGCTCAACTTAGAGTCTATTGAGCAGCTGCGTCAGTGCCTGTTGTCTCCCTCTCGGGTCGAGGAGATCGAAGAGAAAGACCGCACGCTAGATCGCAAAAGAGAAACGATCCAGGCAGAGATTGTTCGCCTGTCCCAGTCGATTGAGAGCCAAACTGCCCAGTTACCCAATGGTTATGACCATGAGGCTGTTATAGCCATGATAGAAGCGCTGAATACCGCCCAAGAAGCACTGCTCAAAAGAATCAACGAGATAGAATTCAAGTTAGCGGATCACGAGAAAAACGAATCCAAGAATCAAACACTTCGAGCTGAGATCAAAACCCAGCAGACGGTGTTTGCCAGATGGAAAAAGCTATCCGAATTGATCGGATCGGCAGATGGCAAGGTATTTAGCACCTTCGCACAGAACTTGACACTACAGCATCTCATCTTCCTAGCCAATAGACATCTGAGTACACTGAGTGATCGTTATGTACTGATCAAAGACGCCAATGATACCAACAAAGAAGACATCTATATCCGAGACCAGTGGCAAGGCGATACCGAGCGATCCGTATCTACACTGTCCGGAGGAGAATCATTTATCGTCAGTTTGTCCCTAGCACTTGGGTTGTCAGAGATGGCCAGCAAGAATGTCAAGATAGAGAGCCTGTTCATTGACGAAGGGTTTGGCACCTTGGATCAAAATACCTTGGAAACCGTCCTGACCGTGCTAGAGCAACTCCAATACAAATCCGCCTGTAGTATAGGCGTCATTTCCCACGTAGAGCAACTCAAAGAGCGCATCACCACTCAGATCGTCCTAGACCTAAATGCAGCCGGCCATAGCACGATATCGGTGGTGGGTTGATTGGATACTTTGACTGTCCATTAACGAGGTTACTTTAAGTAACCTCGTTAATGGAAGACCATTTGATCTACCTCCAAAAACCCGTGCGGGTTTACGTCAAAGCGTAGTGTAGTTTGTGAGAAAACCTGCTGTTGTTTGTGTGAAAGTCTGCCTAGGTTTGGGAGTAAACCTGCCTAGGTTTGAGAGAAAGTCTGCGCGGGTTTGGGACAAAGTCTGCGCGGTTTTGAGGCTAAGTCTGCGCAGGTTTTGAGGGGCATGTGACGAGACCTTATTGTCCTCATGGGGAAGTCTGCCAAACAATGATGCCGTTATTGTATCATGGTAATTGATGGTTTCTCCGTGACGGCTTCTTTTTTTGGGATTATATGGAATACAATGAATCTAAGTTCGCTTACCCCAACGATGCGGATCTCGCACTGGTGGGGTTATCCATAGCCTAGGAATGAGGTGATCACTATGGAGGACGGTAGAATCAAAAAGCCTGATTGTATCACACAATCGAGCCTAATAAAAATCATGCGCTCAGTTTAAAAACATTCGCTTGCAGTAGGGGCTTGTTCTGGGCTAGGTGAAGAGTTCTCACCAAAGGTGTTACAATAGATGACACTCGAAGTGTCCCAACCTGATAATCTACTTTTTATTCAGAGACTTTTTAGCCCTGCTTTAGGTCTCTAGGACGTATCGGTCGCCTATTCAGTTGAAACTGGGTAGGCGATTTTGTGTGGTTAAAATTCACTACTCTTAGGGATTGTGCTTTAGGGAGAGTCAGGCATACATTTGCACCTTATTTTAATCGAGTCTAAATAAAGGTAATGTATAAGTCAGTCCTACTATTTGCCAGTTGTCTGGTTCTAACGCTACATGTGCAAGCACAATCGATCCATGGTGTGGTCAAAGATAGTGAGGGTGAGGCAGTACCTGGAGCTACCGTCATGATCGTAGGGACTGGCCTAGGATCTGCAGCGAATTTTGAAGGGGTATATCGTATAGACTCAGCTCCTTCAGGTCGTCAAAAGCTTAAGATATCTGCTATTGGTTTTGAGGAGCAGTTTGTAGAACTCCTCGTCAAAGCGGGACAATCCCATCAAGTCCATATCGACCTAGAGGCTAGTTCGACCAGCCTAGAGGAGATTACTATAGTTGGTAAATCTGAAGCGACGCAAGTACGAGAGCAAGCGTATGCCGTCTCAGTGGTAGAAGCGAAAGCATTGAAAAATTCTAGTGCTGATGTCAATCAAATTCTTAACCGCGTGTCAGGAATCAACATCCGGCAAAACGGAGGGATGGGCTCTAATTTTAACCTTTCACTGAATGGCCTCTCAGGCAATAGAGTACGGACATTTATCAACGGCGTACCGATGGACTATTTCGGCTCTTCTTTGAGTCTCAATAATTTTCCTGCCAACCTGATCAGTACAATAGAGATATACAAAGGAGCTGTCCCGATTCATTTGTCTTCGGATGCTTTGGGTGGGGCGATCAACATAGTGACTGATACCCGAGCGATGAGTTATCTAGATGCATCGTTCTCCTATGGATCATTCAATACGCAGACGGGGGCACTCAATGGTCAATGGCATGATAAAAAAACAGGATTGACCTTTAGGGTTAAATCTTTCTACAACCACTCAGATAATGACTACCCGATAGATATCAATATCTTAAACACCGAAACAGGTAATTTAGACGAAGAGACTACCGAAGTAAAGCGGTTTCATGATGCTTACTCTTCACAAATGGTATGGGCAGAAGTAGGGGTGATGAATAAGTCGTATGCAGATGAACTGATGGTAGGCGTGGTTTTGTCTGGTAACTATAAAGAACTACAGCAAAACCCCTACGCAACAGGCACTTCTGCTTACCCAGTGGGGGAAGCAGAGACACAGTCTGATATTAAGATATTCAACTTGTCCTATCGCAAAAAAGACTTGTTTGTCAAAGACCTAAACGTACGTGGATATGCCGTGTATCTAGACGCGAACGAAGAGTACGTAGACACGAGTTCGAACCAATACGATTGGTTTGGGGACTATAGACCAGATGTGCATGTGACGACAGGGGAGCTGGGACGAAAAACGCACTTTTATCTCAATAGGACTAATTTTTTGGCAAATGCCAATGCAGAATATGCCATTAGCTCCAATCACAATCTGTCCGTGAACTATTCGATCAATAGAATGGAACTACAGGGGCGTGATGATTTTCAACCACAGAACAATACCCAATTTAGTAATCCCAACATAGTCAACAAACAAGTGACAGGTTTAGGCTATACCCATACGATGCTGGCGGATCGCTTGAGTACCACTTTGTTTGCCAAAAACTATGACTATTTGATCCAGAGCAATATCGCTAGCTATGATGGAGAGGAAACGGAGTTTTTCGAGACCAAAGAAAATAGGTTAGGTTATGGCTTGGCGTCTACCTTTTTCGTCAATGATAACTTTCAGGTGAAAGCTTCTTTTGAAAAAGCATTTCGATTTCCTGAGTCCTATGAGATGTATGGTGATGGACTCAATGTCATCCCAAACCCGTCTCTCGCGCCTGAGTCTAGCAACAACTACAATGTCGGCATACGCTTCAATTCTATTTCTCAGCGACAGAACCAATATATGTTCGAGCTGAATGCCTTTGTGAGAGATAGTGAAAACTACATACGATTCGAGCCTAAGCTGAACCGCAGCACCTATGTCAATGACAAAAGTGTCCTAGCCCGAGGCATAGACTTGGCCTTGCGCTATGCGATTCGAGACCAGTTCTCTATAGGTTTTGGGGGTACATACTTGGATCTACGAAACAGTGATAAGGCGTCTGGATTGTATGGTGACCGTTTGCCCAACGAGCCATATATCTATAGCAATCTAATCCTGAGTTATAGCATTTCGAATCTTCTAGGTTTGGAAGATCAGTTGACCATCACCAATATCAACCGTTATGTGCATGACTTTTATCTCAAGTGGGAGAGTCTGGCATCTCAGGACAAGTCAGTGATCCAATCACGACTGACTAATGATTTACAATTGACCTATTCGCTCAAGAACGGGAGGTACAATGTATCGTTTTTGGTTTCGAATATGTTTGATGCCAAAGTCTACGATAATTTCAACCAGCAAAACCCTGGTAGAGCCTTCAACTTAAAGCTCAGATACTTTATTAGCAAAAATTAATTATTAGAAATAGATCATGAAAAAGCAATTTTTGAATATAGCAGCTGGGGTTCTCAGCGCAACCATCGTTTTGACTTCTTGTTTAGATGATGATGGAAGTTCGGCCACTACGTCACACTTGATCGTGGGGATCGAGGCGGAGTCTGGTACTGATATATTAGTAGGAGCGGATGATTTGATGTCGGGTACGATCTCTCCAGTGGGACGAGGTGTCGAACAGCCTGCTTGGATGTCGTTTTATCAAGTAGGTAACACGCTTTTGGCCAGTGGATATACGAGTGATAACATGACGACTGGCTATCGAATGATAGATAGTGTACTGACAGATGTAGGTTCATTCATCACCGAACTCGGCGTATATGGTATCGCTGAGATAGATGAGAACACAGCGTTGGTAGCAGGTGTGACACGTGCTGGGTTTGAGGATAGAGTTTTCTATACGATTGATTTAAATACCATGTCTATCATCAGCAGGTTCAATACCAAAATAGACGAGCGTCAGGAAGAGGGGCTAGTCGCTTGGCCTACAGGTATGATTAGACAAAAGAACAAACTCTATATCTCCTATTACCTCATGGGAGCAGGTGAATTAGAAGAAGCACCAGCATTCTCTACTCCTAACTCTAATCAAGCCCGTGTGGCGATCTATTCTTACCCAGAGATGGAGTTGCTAAACATCGCTACGGATGACCGCACCTCTGATATTGGATTGTATTCTGGCGAAAATGCTATTATGGAAACAGAAAACGGTGACATCTACTCGTTTTCAACTTCTGGATCAGCTTCATATTTCAAACCTGTACCTTCTAATCCATCAGGCTTCTTGAGAATCCAAAACGGTGAGACAGCGTTTGATGACAGCTACTTCTTCAACTTCGAAGAGGCTAGTGGTGGGTTCAAAATCAACCAAGCCTTCTATGCTGGTAATGGCAAAATGATTGTCAAAATGATCAAAGAAGACTCTAACAACCCAATCTATTATGGTGCAAGTTTTGGCGTCTATCCAGAAACCCCCATTTGCTATCTAGCCGTAGCGGATTTAGAAAACCAGACCGTAACACCCATAGATGATATCCCAGCCAATGGTGGCGGATGGGGAGTCGCTCACATGGTACATGATGGCAGAGTGTACATCAACGTGTGTAATTATAAGACCGAAACATCAACCGAGGCTTATATCTATGAGATAGATCCTGAGACGGCTACCGCAGTGAAGGGTGCCGAGATAGATGGCAACTATGCCAAATCGATCAACTTGCTTTACTAAGACAATACATATTCCATGAATAGTAGGTTGTCCTGATTTCGGTCAGGGCAACCTTATTTTAATCATAGGGCGATGGCCTGTTGGGCTAACTACCCAGACAAATTAGTATATACAGATGAAGAAAATATTAAGTTTAGCACTATTGCTAGTGGTCTCATCGACTGCTTTTGCACACTACCTCTGGATCGAAACCAATGCGACGGGTACTGCCAATCAAGAACAGGAAATCAAAGTCTACTTTGGGGAGTATACCTACGGGGTGAAAGAGAAGATCGGGGAGGATGCCTTTGAGCGTGTCAAAGATTTTGAGTTGTGGGTCGTCGACCCCAAGGGAAACAAAATACCCTTGGAAGTAACCGCTACCGAAGATTACTATCTCGCCAAATATACCCCCAAATCGAAAGGAACACACACGGTGATCATGGACAATGCCAACATCGATGTGATCGATTATACCAAATATGATTTTGGGATCTTTAAAACCCACTACCATAGTATAGCCAATATCCAAGTAGGTAAAAAGGATACAGATACAGTTGCACAAAATGAAACAGGTATTACTGTTCAGCGTGTCGCGTCAGCTGATGATGCGGTGACCCTGCGTGTATTGTTTCAGGGAGAGCCTTTGGCTAAAAATGAACTGACGGTTTTCGTCGCAGATCAGTGGAGCAAGACGCTGCACACTGATGAAGCGGGTTTGGTCTCGTTTGATCTCCCATGGGAGGGTACCCAGTACATTATCGAAACGACGACCAAGGAAGAAGTGCCAGGTACGTTTAGAGGAGAAGACTATCAGTTCGTATGGAACTGTGTGACCTACAGTATTCAGAACTAATCATACAAGGACTATGGTGACATTGACGGTTATATTGGTAGCTATTGGGTTTTATTTTTTCTATCAAACCTCGGAGCGCGCTTACCCATCACGTACCCTGCGGGTGGAGCGATGGATGTATATGAAACAGCAGCCGGCTAAGTCGCTAGGAGCTATATGTCTCATCACCGCGATATTCCCTGCGATAGCGCACTGGGGTGCGGTAGCGGGCGTGTTGTTCTTTTTAGTCACGTTGATGACCGTAGGTAGTCTAATCGTCCTCTTGACACCACTTCGTATTATAGGCTACCGCAGTCTCGCTGTGGTAGCACTTGTTTCTCTCCTGATCGAAATCACTTTCTAATATGCCTGCAAACCCAAAACACCTGACCAAAGCTATCCATCAGCGCATGGCTAAGATCACAGCAGCCATCCTCGGTGGATATTTATTAACGACCGCTGTTCATTTGGCTTTGGCTACTTGGCTGGACAAAGGAACAGTCTTGATTACCTCGACCTATACGGGGTTTATCCTGTGGGTCGCACTGATGATCATCGCTTTTCTGGGACGAAATGGGTGGAAGACCTGGGGAATCTATCTCTTGCTAACGGGGTTCTTCTCTATCCTCGTTTATGTGAATAAAATCTATTTTACTGTCGAAACTGCACTATGAGTAATCGCGTCTACAACATCCTTTTTCACCTCCATACCGTTAGTGGTATTGTCATAAGTGTACTGCTCTTTGTGATCTTTTTTGCGGGTTCATTTTCATTCTTTCGAGACGATATCGTCAACTGGGAGCGAGGGCATACCGTAGAGCAGACCGAGCGTATCGATATGGATCTCGATGCGGCGATGGACTCCTTGTCACAGCATTACAACCTACACGGTAGAGATGTATCGATTAGCAAGCACTATCTGGAGCGAAGAATAGGCGTGAGCCTCAGTGCCTCTCATGATTCCCTGGCGAGCGAAGCGGACAAGGCTCGTGCGTTTTTTTATCTAGATATGAAAACTACAGAGACGGCTAGCTATGCGAGCTCCTATTCGCTAGGGGAGTTTCTCTATCGTTTGCATTTTATGGCACAGATACCTCACCCAGTAGGGTATTATTTGTCAGGTTTTACGGCACTGTTTTTCCTCTTTGCGATCATCACAGGGATACTCGTGCACTGGGACAAGATCGTGAGCAATTTCTTCCTGTTTCGTCCATGGGCGAAGCTCAAAGCCATGTGGACAGATGCACATACTGCTTTGGGGACTTTGGGACTCCCGTTTCAGTTTGTATATGCGGTCACGGGTGCATTCTTTATGATCAAAGCGCTTTTGATCGCGCCGAGTATTTTTGTGCTTTACGATGGGGATCAAAAGCAGTTTTATGCAGATCTAGGGTATGGTGAGCCTACCTTCGAATACAGCTATCAGCCGCTCAGTAGTTCGTTTAGTTTCAACGACATGGTGCGCGAAACAAGTCAGGACTGGGCAGGATTTGATGTTAACCACATGCACATATTCAACTATGGTGATTCGACCATGCATGTCGCAGTAGAAGGGGAGATGAATAGAAATGTGAAATTCACCGGGCCTGGCAAGCGTATCTATCAGGTCGCTACTGGAGAGGTGATCGAGGAGCAAAGTCCTCTAGTCGCTGCGAGCTATATGGATGGAGTCAAGAACTGGCTCTATCGACTGCACTATGGCGACTATGGAGGCTATGCGCTGAGGATTGTCTCTTTTTTCTTGGGAATCGTGTCCTGTTTTGTTATCATCTCTGGGATCATGATATGGCTCGTAGCGCGCAAGAAGCAGAGTATTCCTGAACGCAAACGGAAATTTAATCTATGGGTGGCTCAGATCTACATGGCGATATGCCTCAGTATGTTTCCAGTGACGGCTCTTACCTTTGTAGCAGTCAAACTTTTTGATGGCTATGGAAAGCCCTTTATCTATTCGGTTTACTTCCTGACTTGGTTGTTCGCGTCGGTCTTATTTATCATCAAGCGCGACATAGGCTTTACGAACAAGTATTGTTTGTTGTCTGGTAGTCTGATAGGACTATTGGTGCCGATCGCTAATGGCATCAGTTCGGGGCAGTGGATATGGATTTCTTGGAGAGAAGGTGCTGATCAGGTGTTGTTCATAGATCTGTTTTGGATAGGGCTGTCTGCACTGGCGTGGTTGGCCTATCGAAACCTGAACAAAAAGCAGGGTCAGAATACAGAGTCGAACGCTGCTATACCTGAGGACAAAGAAGAGTCTGTAGCAGAGCTGGTGTGATGTTGTAGGAGAGAAATTTTTGTGGATCAGACGATCTGATGCTTTACTTGAATACAAATAGCCAATGGAAAGTTCGTAGCTCTCTTCTGGACAAGAATTATTCTACTCATCCTTGCGATTTAGGATTCGTTGTGCTGCTGACCGCCATCGCCCTGTTCCTCTTCATTACCCTCGTATATGCTCTTCCTTACTTCGTTAAACTCTGTTTCGTATTGGTTCATGTAGCCTTCCTTTTCTAGCATGACAGACATTTTTTTGGCGATCCCGTCCATCTCTACCGTGGAACGCTCGATGTGTTCGATGTAGAGATCACTCTCTTCTTTGCTGTGCGTGAATTTGAGCAAGTTTAGCAATCCTAAAATACGTGATAGTGGTGCTCTCAGTAGGTGAGAGTTCATGAAGGATTGCTGTGCCAGTAGCCAGTTTTGTTCTTTGGTGTAGTCTAGATATTCTACCTCCAACGCACGTTTCTCCTTCTTGAGGACATTCATTCTGTCACCAAGCGCAAATGCGAACAACACCGCTTCGATAGCAAAACCATAAAAGAATGACTGCTCTACGAAATCAGTATAAGGGATGATGCCGTTGGTGGATAAAATGAAAAGTACCATGCCAGCTATGGCAAATAGCCAACCCAAAACATAATAATGTGCATGTTCGATGCGCCCTTTGATCCATACATACAATCCCGAAAACCAAAGACTAAGATTGAATACTAATGAGGTTGTAGAGACGATTTTGGCCATGATACCCACATGAAACCACCTGGATACGTCTAGTAATGGAACGATCACGACCAAAATGAAAGTGAGTAGTATGATCCATACCCGAAATCGTGGGGCGGTGTTTTTGAGATCCAAATAGAGAATCGCGAATATGGCGCCTGTGAGGTAGCCAATGCCTGTCCAAACGGTATAGAAAGGGTTGCCCTGCCACATCCACTCCTCACTGAAGAGAACGTACCCATTATGAAACGGAACAGCATAGGTTACAAACAGCAAGTAGAGTAGGTAGGGTAGGAATACGATATCGCGAGTGGATAGGAACAGAAATACGTTGTAGATGAATATACATAACATGAAACCGATGAATATCAATGGAATCGTGTCCTTGTGCAGTTGGTAATGACTCATCGTAGAGAGATCCCCAGTCTTTAGGATATAGTTGCGGTGTCTGCGTGCAGCTAGGCGTAGTAGTAGCAAGTCATCGTTGAGCTTGTCTGGTAGCGGGATGGCTACAGTTCGGAATGGCAGACCATCGGGTCGTGTATCACTTCTAAGATGATCAAAGTGAAAATAGGGTTGGTATTGACCCACAGTATCTAGAGTGTATAAGGTAGCTCTCCAGATGGTAGACTCACTGCCAGGACTGAGGTACTGGCGGGCTTGGTCAGTTAAGGGACGTCTAAAGGCGAGCCAAACCACAGAGTCTTTGATAGGTAGGTTGATTATTTCGCGATTCACTGGTTGGAATTTTCCCTCTGCGAACATCTTCACTACCGTATCTATTGGCAAATCAGCAGCAGTATCTACGAGCAGATAAGTTGGTGTGATGCGGCCAAGAGTATCTTTACCTGTAGCATCATGGGCAAACGTGTCCTGAGCGGTTAACCCAATACCTAGACATAATACGATGACCTTTACGAATCTCAAGATATTCCTCACGATTTGGTTTATAAACTTAATGTCAAACACATACAAAACGACCAGTGGCCAAAGTATGCTAGGGATTATGGCAGGTGTTGTTTGTCAGGTAGTTATAGTGTTCTGGATTGATTCTATCCTGACGAGAGCAAATCTAGGAGAGACGATGGCAACTGGCAAATCTTTTCAGCGAGAAGATTTGAGCTTAGCGCTTCTTTCGAGAACAGTAATGCTTGCTACTTTATCAACTTGTGCTAGTTTTGGCATTTGATTACGACATACAAATCATGGATATAGGAGCAATGATAGATAAGCTCTCTGGGGATCTCGGAGACAAGGCATACGAAGTATCAGATTCGCTCGCTCGAATCGGTACCCAAGAGGTGTTGGAGGCCATGATCGTACTACTCAAAAATGCCAACCCAGAATCACGCTACATGGCAGCCCGTACGCTGGGGCTGATGGAGGATAATGAAGGAGGACTAGCAGCAGTCTTTGAGGCGATCAAAGACCAGGAGAATCAAAATCAAGTAGGAGAGTTGCTATCTGTATTAGAAGGCTTTGACGTCAGCGAATACTATGTAGCGCTTTTCAAGCTTTATCTATTTGGTAATTTTAAGGTATCGATGATTGCCAAGGATCTGTTGGATCACAAAGATTTTGATATCACCCATCGTGTCATCAAAAAGGCTACCAAGCACTGGAATCACTATAGCAACAATGTCAAACATGACGAACTCTATGAGCTCAAAAAGATAGAAGTAGAGGAGATATTCGATGATCTCAGTGATTTTCTAGATGACAAACAGGTGATGTAAGGAAGGGGGGAGTGTAGCATATACTCTGCAACCCGTAAGGCTGATGACAAGGAAAAACAGCAGTATACTACTATTCTTATCCAGTGATCAAAGAAGTTGACAGTACCGAGACGGCTTGCTATATTTATGCAGATTAAAAAGAATCGTAGGGATTGTCATTCCCAATGGGTCATATATGCGTATCAGATTAATTGCTATCGAAGTATGTTCAATAGAATAAAGTTTAGAGAGTTGAGTGATGATGATATCGATAAATTATTTGAAATTTATTCAGATAAGGATGCGATGAAATACAGAGTTAGTCAACCGATGGGTAGTCTTGATGATGCTGCTAGGTTTGTGGAAAATCAGAGGTTACAAGAAGGCAACATACTAACGATCAGAAAGGGAGTCGAATTGAAAAAAAACAAGACCCTAATAGGAACTTCAATGTACAGATATGATAATCGTAGAAAAGAGGAGTGTGAAATAGGTTACTCAATAGGTCGTGCATTTTGGGGAGATGGTTTGGGACAGGAAATTGTAAAAAAAATGGTTGAAATGTTAGCCTTGAATGAAAAAAATAGGATAGTGACGGCTTGGTGTAGTAAAGAGAATAAAGCTTCAATCAAAGTTTTAGAAAAAAACGACTTTTGCCTTATGGATCAAGATATAAGTGGTTATAATTTTTGTTATCAAAAAAGAATAGAATGAATCCCGAGGTAGATGCATTTTTTGGGAAGGCCAAGCAGTGGCATAAAGAACTGGAGCAGTTGCGCAGGATCGTGCTGGACTGTGGGTTGATTGAGGAGCTGAAGTGGAGGGTGCCCTGCTATACGATCCCTGTTGGTGGGAAAGGGAGTAATGTCGTTTTGATCCACGGATTTAAGGAGTACTGTGCGCTCAATTTCTTTAAGGGAGCACTGTTGCAGGATGCTGAGGGTATACTGGTACAGCAGACGGAGAATGTCCAGTCTGGTCGTCAGATTCGGTTTAGTACGCTGGACGAGATTGTGGAGCAAGAGGCTACTTTGAAAGCCTATATCTACGAAGCAGTAGAAGTGGAAAGAGCTGGACTAAAAGTAGCACCACGCAAGAAAGAACCGCTAGACCTACCTGAAGAGTTTGAAAACAAACTGAAGAACAATGCTGCGCTCAAAGAAGCATTCGAAGCATTAACACCAGGACGCCAAAGGGCCTACAATCTTTACTTTTCGGCAGCCAAGCAGTCCAAAACACGAGAAACACGTGTTGACAAATACACCCAGCGCATTCTCAATGGATTTGGTCTCAATGACTGTGTATGTGGGCTATCCAAAAGAATGCCGAACTGTGACGGGTCGCATAAGCAAGCCAAGTAGGTGCTGTCTTATTCGTTTGGTGTGTTCAGTAGAGGTCTGGTATAAGTATGTTAAAATAATCACAGAATTTTTTAAGTTCGATAGATCAAAATATTGATTTTAGAAACTATCTATGTTCCGATTAATGAAGGAACAATGGATTGGTAGGTGTGATATCGGTATGACCGTTGACCTCTGAGGACTGTAGCCTTTCGTAATTTGAATACCATGGAATCAGACAAGAAACGTATCATTGAGATCAGTGATCAGTTGCAGGCCGCTTCTAGTTCGGTGCGCATTCTCCGTAATATAGCCTGGGATCAGGAGGTGAAAGATCAGTTTTTCAAAGCCAAAGCCACGCGTCTACCTGTAGTGAGCTATGATCATTACGATCCAGCAGCGGTATTGGCGCAGATCAAGGCGATCCGCGAATTGATCGATCCGAGCATTCAGACGCATCGATGGGCTGCTAAGATAGCTGACAAGGTCGAGTATAGTGCTTTGCTACTGAGTAGCCGAGGCACATCAGATTTTTACAAGTATTCCGAGCTACTTTATGGGCAGCCTTCAACCCCGTTGAAGAATATCGGTCATACGACTTTGGAGTTGGCGCAGCATTTTGAGACGATGTTTGACCGAGTCAAAGGTGTGGATTTGGGTGCACCACTGGAAGCGCACTTTTCAGCTGAGGATTTAGCGGACGAGATGAAGCGCGTCGTGGCAGATAAGTTTGGAGACATGGCACCAGAGATCGTGATGGATGCCAGCCTCGCCTCTAATGCCCTCGCAGGTAGGAGAAGAGTAAGTATTCGTCCCAGTGCCCACTTCACGGACAAGGATATCGAACAGTTGATTCATCATGAACTGTTCGTGCATGTAGCGACCTCCCTCAACGGCCACATGCAACCGCTGAAAATATTAGGAGAAGGGCACCCAGGGACGACCAAGACCCAAGAAGGTCTGGCAGTGTTTGCGGAGTTTATTACTGGATCGATTGATTTGTACCGTGTGAGACGATTGTCCGACCGTGTGATAGGGATACAGATGGCCATTGATGGTGCAGATTTTATGGAGGTGTATCGGTACTTTTTGGGGACGATCGATAACCCTGATCAGTCATTTGAGAGTGCCAAGCGCGTCTTTCGTGGAGGAGTAGTGACGGGTGGAGCACCTTTCACGAAGGATATCGTCTACCTGGAAGGCTTCATTACGGTACACAAGTTTCTCCGAGATGTAGTACGCAAAGGTAAATGGGAGTATTTGGATTTACTGTTTGCTGGCAAACTTGACATTTCGGACTTACCAGCTTTGCATCAGCTCTCTGAGATGGGCTTGATCAACAAACCGATTTTTACGCCTCCATGGATCGCAGACAAGCGCTTTTTACTCACACACTTGAGTTACGCCTCGTTCCTCTATGGTTTGGGAGGAATGAAATGAAAAAAGTAAGATGTTGATCAATAGCGGTTAGTTTCGAAGGATGTTGCTCAAAGGTCTGTGGCACACAGACCTTATTTTAGATAGTTGGATATTAATTCATTTTACTTATTTAAACCTCACATAAGGAGATAGATAAAATTTAGAGTCTGATAACCTAGAATTTTGATTCCAAGGTAAACCTGTATTCATCCTGTTTTACCTAAGGTCTAGGTATATTTGTGATCGATTTGTTTCTATAACCCCGAAGAAAATGACCCATTGCCCGTGCTGTTCGAGAAAGCTATTTAGCGAATGTTGCGAACCCATCATCTCTGACCAATCTGCTCCTACAGCACTGGCGTTGATGCGATCGCGCTACAGTGCCTATAGTATAGGTGCCGCAGAATACCTCGTAGCAACGACTCATTCGCGTACTCGGTCGCAGTATCAAGTCGATGACATCCGTCAGTGGTCCGAGTCCAACCATTGGACAAAACTGGAGATCATTAGTGTAGAACATGGTCGGGTCATGGATAGTCGCGGCGTAGTGGAGTTCAAAGCGCATTTTAGAGATGCCAAAGGAATCGAACAGGTGCACCATGAGCGTTCGGTGTTCCTCAAAGAAGGCACGCAATGGTTTTACCTCGAAGGTAAAATAAACCCGCAGGCCGTAGACCTGACAAAGAAGATTTCTCGAAACGATCCTTGTCTCTGTGGTAGTGGCAAGAAGTATAAAAAATGCTGCGCTTGATGTCTTTGCTGTCTCATGATAACCCTACTAAATTGATCCCCTGCCTATGAAAGTCTGTATCGCTGAGAAACCAAGTGTCGCCAGAGAGATCGCTCATGTGATCGGTGCAAAGGATCGCCACGAGGGCTATTTCGAAGGAAATGGCTATCAGGTGACATGGACTTTTGGGCACTTCTGCACGCTGTATCCCCCGGAGGATTACAAACCCCACTGGAAGCGTTGGGACTTGAATACATTACCGATGTTGCCAGAGCGATTCGAGACCAAAGTGATGGATGATACGGGAGTTAAGAAACAGTTTAGGGTGATCAAACAACTGCTGGACAAGGCAGATACTGTGATCAACTGTGGTGATGCAGGGCAAGAAGGGGAGTTAATCCAACGATGGGTGATCAAGGAGGCGCAGTTCGAAGGAGAGGTGCAGCGGCTATGGATCTCGTCACTAACGACAGAGGCGATTCGCGCAGGCTTTGAGCAACTCAAGCCCGCGGAGGAATTTGATAATCTCTACTATGCAGGCAGTTCGCGTGCGATAGGGGACTGGCTCTTGGGTATGAATGCCACGCGACTCTATACGCTCAAGTATGGAGGGTTCAAACAAGTACTGTCCATCGGCCGGGTACAGACGCCTACTCTCGCCATGCTAGTGAATCGCCACTATGAAATTGAAAACTTCCAGCCCAAGCCTTACTGGGAGTTACAGACAGTCTACCGGGAGACCAAGTTTAACAACACGACAGGTAAGTTTCATACTAAGGAAGATGGTGAGAAGCTCCTGAACCAGATCAGTGGCAAGGACCTACAGATCACTGCCATCGAGCGAAAAGACGGTAAGGAGTATGCCCCCAAGCTCTTTGATCTGACGAGTGTGCAAGTCTATTGCAATAGCAAGTTTGGCTTTACAGCAGAATCTACGCTGAAGATGGTGCAGTCCCTCTACGAGATGAAAGTGGTGACCTATCCGAGGGTCGATACAACTTTTTTGCCCAACGACATGTATCCTAAGATCACGGGGATTCTGCAGGGGCTCACGAATTATGCGCAGTACACGGGTTCACTCATAGGGCATAAGATACGCAAGTCTCCCAAGGTTTTCAATGACAACAAAGTCACCGATCACCACGCCATCATTCCTACGGGCGAAGAGAAACCACTGAGTGCAGATCAGCAGAAAGTCTATGACATCATCGTCCGTCGATTTATAGCGGTTTTCTATCCTGATTGTAAAGTAGCCAAGACTCAGGTCGATGCAGCGGTCGAAAAGGTCACTTTTGTGGCGAGAGGAAAAGAGATATTAGAAGAAGGCTGGCGTGTATTGTTTCCAAAAGAGAAAAAAAGCAAGGAGGACGAGGACGGAAAAGAAGAGGAGGAAGAAAGCATCCTGCCGACGTTTGAACAAGGGGAGCAGGGACCACACGAGCCTTCTTTTATTGAGAAGACGACCAAACCACCGAAGAATTATACGGAAGCCTCATTACTAAGAGCTATGGAGACAGCGGGCAAGCAGGTGGAGGATGATGAGCTCCGTGATCTGATGAAGGCCAACGGGATCGGGCGTCCCTCGACGCGTGCCAATATCATAGAGACACTGTTTCGGCGCAAGTACACCGAGCGTCGAAAGAAGCAAGTCGTACCAACCGTAATGGGCATCCAGCTGATCGATACGATTCAAAACGAACTTCTCAAATCCGCCGAGCTCACAGGTCTATGGGAGAAGCAACTCAAGGAAATTGAACAAGGCGAGTATAGTGCGGGTCAGTTCATCATCAACATGAAAAAGATGGTGGATGAACTGGTGTATGAAGTGCGCATGGAGACAGGTAAGCCTCGACTCGCTACTGAGTCAGAGGCTAAAGCACAGAAAAAAACAACGGCTGCTGCAGCGAAGACAGGTCTGGTGGGGATGACTTGCCCCAAATGTAAGCAGGGACGCATCCTCAAAGGCAAGCAGTTTTATGGCTGTAGTGCTTTCAAGGCGGGGTGTGATTTGAGACTGCCGTTTAAGTATCTGGACAAAAAGCTGACAGAAAAGCAGTTGCAGCGACTGGTAGAGAAGAAAGTGACAACTAAACTCAAAGGATTTGTACTAGAGGGAGAGAAAGTAGATGGCATCATCAAACTCACCGATACATTCGAATTGACTTTCGAAAACAAAGCACCTGTGTCTCTGAAACCCAAACAGGAAGCCATGCCTCCTTGTCCCAAATGTAAGAAGGGAACCCTCATCAAAGGACAAACAGCCTATGGCTGTAGTCGCTGGAAGGAAGGCTGTGATTTTCGCTTTGCTTTCGGAGACATCAAGACCCAAGCCAACGGCCGAAAACTCACCAAAGAACTGGTCATAGAGATTATCCAGCAGTGATTAGGGTTCTTTATCCATAAAAAAAGCTCCTTGTATGGGGATACAAAGAGCCTTGATTAGCATGATCATGGGAAGATCATTGTGCTAATACTGTTGTTATTTGAGTTCTGTAACGAAATCTTCTTTCGCTGTTCGAACTTTTTTCATGTTGACCAACCAGTCATTTTCTTCATCTCTATAGCCCAGCGCGAGAATCAATGCGCTTTTCAACCCTAGCTTATCTAACTCCAGCAGCTCATCTACTTTAGGAGGCAAGAAACCTTCCATAGGTGTGGCGTCTACTTTTTGTTCAGCAGCAGCAGCGATTGCCAGCCCAAAAGATATGTAAGCTTGTTTAGCAGCATGTTGCGCTTGCCACGCTTGACCTAGCGGCTCGTATAGTCCCCAGATATTCTTTCGATAGTCGTCCATGGTCTCATGCGGTAGCCCTCTTTCGTCTAGCGTTTTGTCGAAAACCGATTTGATTTTTTCTTCTGTATATCCATCCCATGCGGCAAACACCAGAACATGCGAAGCATCGATGATTTGACTCTGATCCCATGCGACAGTTTTTATTTTCTCCTGTAGGGCTTTGTTAGATATCACGAATACTTGATAGGGTTGCAATCCTGACGAAGAGGGTGCTAGTCTAGCGGCCTCCAGTATGTAGTCCAGTTTTTCTTTTGGTACGGTATTCCCGTTCATTTTTTTAGTAGCATATCGCCACTGTAGGTCTTCTATTAAACTCATTGTAGTTGTTTTATGATTTTTGAGCAAACTTAGTTAAGTTTACTATACTTTAGTAAGTAGTGTACAGGGTTATAGTACTATACTTTGTTATAGTTTGTTTCATTAATTTTTGATTTATGGAAGCTAGAAAGATAAAAGAGGCTGATAATCAATCAGTAAAGCCTCAGGAAAAAACACACAGTGGCTGTGTGGGGATTATACAGCCTGTACAGGATGCGTTGTATGTGTTGAGTGGGAAATGGAAGTTGCCCATTATCATTTCATTGACATTTGGAAACAAACGCTTTGGTGAGATGTCCAAAGAAATCCCAAAAATCACTGACAGGATGCTATCCAAAGAGCTTAGAGAACTAGAGATGAACCAACTGGTCAAACGTACCGTCTACGACTCCATCCCAGTAGTCGTAGAGTACTCGCTCACGGACTATGGCAAAACCCTTAATCCTGCCATAGAGGAACTGTACAAATGGGGCAAAGCACACCGCCAAAGAATCATGGGGAAGGGGTGATGGAACATTTAGCGCCGTGGAGTTGAAAGGCGTATCTAAAAACTCACCAAAGCTTCGACTGACTTAGTCAAACAATCCAGCCGACCACCGTCACCGTTACAAAGTACAGCTTCCCAGTTCATGTGCCTTGTATTTGTCCGATTATACAATGAATCTAAATTCTTCTCCATCGAATTGCAAATATTATGGGAAATCGGCACGCTTTACAAAAGCGTGCTAGGGGACACTGGTGATTTATGATAATTACGAATAAAACACCTTCTTGAAAGGTTAATTTCATATTGAATTATATTAGTTTAGACGATTATGTCAGGATCCCGAAGCACCATGATTTCTAGGCTTGAAAATATAAGTGAGTACAAAACAATATGACCGTAAAAAGAATTAAAAAGCACTTTTTGATTGTTTCCAGAAGACTAAATCAAAAGGCTGAATTGAGAAGGATAGCAAAGCACCAAAATCAAACTTTGGAGAAAGTTTTGACTTCCTTTTTGACTGTCAAGCACAGGAAGATTGATCATGAAGATCAGAGTGCATTTGAACATTGTGAAAATTACAGAAGCACACTTTTTGATGACAAAACGGAAGTGTCCTACGATATATTTGGTCTTGATAAGACCGCACGAGTAATGGAAATTTGTAAAAATGCTCCGTCGAGTAAAAGATGGTGCGAGTTTTTGTACTTTATCATTAAAAATACGAGTGCACCTATTTGCCTAGAGATCGGTACAAACCTAGGTGTGTCTGGATCTTATATCCTTGAGGCAATGAAGCATAAGGAGGCAAGTAAATTTGTGACCATGGAGGGCCTTCCTCAGTTGTGCACTATTTCGTCTAAACAATTTTCCAGTATCGTACCTGCTTCTAAATTTGAAGTAAAACAAGGATTATATGATCAGACATTCCCTGAACTTTTAAAAGAGAACATCAATTTTAACATCCTATTTATAGACGGTAATCACAAGAAAAAACCTACTCTTGAGTATTTTGAGCAACTAAAATCTAACGTGAGTTCGCCAGCTATATTCATTTTTGATGATATCAACTGGAGTGACGAAATGAAAGAAGCCTGGGAGATAATCAAGAAAGATCCAGAGGTGAATTATACTTTGGATCTGTACGAACAGGGGATTGTAATCATCGACAAAAACGAATCAGAGAAGAATGTCGATTTTAGCCTTCACCTAGCGTACTAACCAGTTCTACGGATACGCTTCTGCAAATGTGACTGAGTGGATTGATGGACTTGAACTCTGATAATTAATCTAGTGATATGGCTATTCCTTATACAGTAGTATGAAGCGATCAACTCATGATAGGTTAGGTCAAATGTATGTTAGTTACTTAAAATGATTATTTATAGATGGTTTGAAATGTATGTTTAAACATATTTTTCATAATCTTCGTAAGATTGAAAAAGCAACATTGTACAGGGAACAGATGAAGACAGAGAAGAAGATAGGAATGATGGTGATGATGACGATGATTTTGGTATGGGGAGCCAGTTGTCATAGGCAGGAATATTCAAGGAATTATGTGTCGGCCGATTCTGCAGATTTTCAGCATTATAAAAAGGAGGCGAGTAATAGACCTTCACCGCCTGCTCGTGCGGATCAGATGTTAGGGGATACGCATGTGTATATCACCTATAGTCAACCAGGCGTCAAGGACAGAGACATCTGGGGTGACTTGGTCAAGTATAACAAAATATGGAGAACAGGAGCGAATGAGGCCACTGTATTCTCTACTGATAAAGCCCTTGAGATTGAGGGGCAGTCACTACCAGCGGGGGATTATGCCTTGTACACGATACCGTCGGACTCTAGTACGTGGGAGGTGATCTTGAATAGAAAGTATGATGTTTGGGGTGCCTATGACTATGAAAAAGAGCTGGATGCTCTGCGGTTTACCGTGACCACTTCTAAAGTGAAAGAACTTCAAGAAAGGATGAATTTCGAAATAGCTCTGGATGGCCAAGTAACCTTTGCTTGGGAGTATCTCCGTTTCAGTTTTGCTGTCAAGCCAGCATGATCAATTTATGATCCCCTAATAATGGTTGACAATATCGCTTTAGTGTATGTTGTTTTAGCTTTTGCCAATCTCATTATAAGTTGTTCTTACAAAGCGTGCTGCAAGGTTAGTCGGTATTAATATCGGCTATAAATCCGATATAGGTTAATATCGGTTCTATATCCGATATGTTTGGGTATCGGTTTATAATCCGATATCTTTAGGATATGAAAAGCACAAAGGCGGTCATCACTGGTGATATTATTAACTCTCGAGCAGGAGATACTTCAGAATGGCTTATCCCACTCAAATCAGCATTGACTCATTATGGACGATCTCCACAGCAGTGGGAGATATATAGAGGAGATAGCTTTCAGCTTATTTTACCCCCCGAGCAGGCACTTTTAGCGGCTATTCATATCAAGGCCAGTGTCAGGCAGAGCAAAGCACATGACGTACGTATGGCGATAGGGCTAGGGGATCAAGACCACACAGCCGAGAAAATCACAGAATCTAATGGGACAGCTTTTGTACGATCGGGGGAGTGTTTTGAGTCTCTGAAAAAACAGACACTCGCTATTCGCTCCAGCCATGATGTGCTGAACGAACCGATCAATTTGATGCTGAGTCTGGCACTGTTGACTGCCAACCACTGGAGTGCTACCGTAGCAGGAGTGGTGACGACAGTATTGATGCACACTGATAAGAATCAGATTGAGATAGCAGAGCGCTTAGGAAAATCCCAGAGTAGTGTGAGCGAGGCACTCAAACGAGGAGGATTCGAAGAGATCATGCAGCTCAATGCGTATTATCAATCCAAACTTAGCCAACTATGATTGTATTTGCACTTCAACTCTTGATCGCCCACGTTATAGGGGATTTTGTATGCCAACCGAATGCATGGGTGCTCGACAAAATCGCCAAAGGGCACAAGTCTCGATATCTATATATACATCTAGCGGTGCATATCGTGGCATTAGCTGTGCTGCTGCAGATGGATTATTGGCCAGTGCTATTGATTATCGGAGGGAGTCACGGGCTGATCGATGTGGCCAAGCTACGATTGATGAACCACGTGAACCATCTATGGTTATTTGTATGGGATCAGTTGGCACACCTGACGGTCATTGCAGCAACCGTACTTGCATACTATCCTGTTCAGATCAATTGGACTGAAGTATATTCTACTCACTTATTGCTGCTGGTGCTGGCATTGCTCATGCTCACGTCGGTCGTCTCTGTGGTGATGAAACAGGTGATGAGTCGCTGGTCATTAGATGAGGATGACGCGACGGATTCTCTCGCAGAGGCAGGCAAATACATCGGGATACTAGAGCGGTTATTCGTCTTTGGGTTTATCATCCTAGATCAGTGGCAGGCGATAGGTCTCTTGATAGCTGCCAAGTCGGTGTTTCGTTTTAGCGATCTGTCACGTGCCAAGGACAGGAAACTCACGGAATATATCTTGATCGGAACTTTATTGAGTTTTGGCTTATCCATTGTGATCGGGTTGGCATATCAGTATGCGGGCGCTTATTGGATGAAATAAAGGGTGATCTCCCTCCACAAGAAATAAACTTTTGACCTCTGAATAGAAAAGATGAAAAAAACACGAGCCGCTATATCAACCGGTCCAATGAACTCTACAGCACCTGGCTCACTGATATTCGTCGGAGAGCAGAAAATGGAGCACCCCATCATACGAATGATCCAATATGATACCGAATCATATCATGAATATGAACTAGACGAAATCGACAAGGTGTTTGAGCGAATGAATCTCAATCAAAAAAACTGGATAAACATCGACGGACTCCACGACGAAAAAGTGGTAGAGCAGGTTGGTAAACAGTTGAATCTAGACCCACTAATGCTAGAGGATATTTTGGATACTTCACAGCGACCGAAATGCGAGATTTACAATGGACACTTGTATTTGGTACTACGGATGATACGCTATGACGAGCATCAGGATGTCACGACATCAGAGCAGTTTAGTATGGTGCTAGGAGAGAACTACCTCTTTACCTTTCAGGAGGTAGAAGGGGATGTGCTGGACTCTGTCCGGGACCGCATACGTCAGGAGATGACAAGAATACGTACTCGGACGATTGGCTATCTTGCGTATGCCCTCATCGATACAATTGTGGATAATTATATCTACTCTATTGAGCAGTTTGGGGTACGTATCGAAGAGATTGATCAAGAAGTTTTGGTCAATCCCAAAAAGGAGATTTTGGAGCAAATCAACTACTATAAGAAGCAAGTCAATTATCTACGAAAGGTCATTCGCCCAGTGCGCGAGGCAGTGTTTCAATTTGACAAATCAGAGTTTGTTGACAAGGAAAACAAGAACTTCCTCAAGGATCTATTTGATCACGTGACCATAGCAACAGAGTCGATAGAGACCTATCGCGAGCTACTCAACGAACAGCTCAGTGTCTACCATACCAATATGTCTAACAAACTGAATGAGATCATGAGACTCCTCACGATCTATTCGGTTATATTTATTCCGCTGACATTCATGGTTGGAGTATACGGAATGAATTTTAAGTACTTCCCAGAACTCAACTACAGATATGCTTATCCCGTATTTTGGGGTGTCATGATCATGCTATCTGTTACTATGATCGTGTATTTCAAAAGAAAGAAATGGCTTTAGTGAAATGAAATAGGGATACAGTATTACCTTACAAAGTTCTTTTTCAATCACCTAAAAAGTAAAAAGAGATGAATCTATTTAGTAGAAAGTTTCGCCCCACAGAAGAGGCCGAGCCAGGGAGACCCAAAGAGGTCAAACAGATATTGGAGGAGCAGATAGATATGAGTATGAAGGAGTTTAATCGCTCTAGCTCAGGGCTGTTCATGTCGGCGTTTACTGCTGGACTAGAGATCGGTTTTAGTGTCTTGTTCATGGGGACAGTGTTTACGATGTTTGGCGATTTGGTAAGTCCTGAGGTGCTCAAAATCATGCTGGCCATGTGCTACCCTCTTGGTTTTATTTTTGTAATCATAGGTCGGTCGGAGCTGTTTACGGAGCATACTGCACTGGCGATATTGCCCGTTTTGAACGGGTCGATCAAATTGAAATTTATCTTCAAACTTTGGGGGCTGGTGTATTCAGGTAACCTGATTGGAGGATTTATATTTAGTCTACTGATCGCTAAAATCGGTCCTGCGGTAGGGTTCATCGATGAACCCGTATTTTACCATCTAGCCCATGAAATGACTGACTACCACTGGGAGGTGATATTACTCAGTGCTTTGCTGGCAGGCTGGATGATGGGGCTACTGGGTTGGCTGGTGACTTCCTCTCAGGAGACGATTAGTAGGATTCTGATGATCGGGATGGTGACGTCTATCATTGGTATGGCGGGACTGCATCATTGTATCGTTGGGTCTATCGAGGTGTTCTCAGGGATGATTACCAGTGAGGATATTACTTTTATGGATTATCTCAAATTTCAGTTTTGGGCTACCGTAGGCAATGCAATTGGAGGGACGGTTTTCGTGGCAGTACTCAAGTTTAGCCATGTTCGATTCAACTCATAATTGCATCCCTCTGGCATTCCTATTACCTTTAGGTGTATGAATGTATTGATAGTAGACGATGAGGAAGATATAGGTTTGATGGTGTCCATGTTTTTAAAAAAGAAGGGAATATCGGTAGATTATGCAGATCGTATTACCAAAGCCAAGAATATGATCCAAGCGCATGCGTATGAAGTTTATTTCCTGGATTTGAATCTGCCTGATGGAACGGGGTTTGACTTGATGGATGATATTAGGAATGCATCTGAGGGAGCTAAAGTGATCATTATTAGCGCCTATGATGGTGTGGTGGAGACACGGCGAGCTGCAGAGATGAACATAGATCATTTCATCAAAAAGCCATTTACAAAGAAACAGATTATAGATGCGGTCAACGCATAAACGAATAGCATATCGATGAAGAGAATTTTGATAGTGGATGATGAGGCAGATATTTGCCTGCTTTTAAAGAAGTTTTTTGCCAAAAATGGTTTCGAAACAGATACTGCAGCGAATGGAGAAGAAGGAATCAAAAAGCTGAAGGAGCAGACATTTGATTTGGTGATTTGCGATTTTAAACTACCGGACTACAACGGGTTGGAGATCCTGCAGAAGATCAAAATCATTAATGCGAAGACTCAAGTGATTATCATCACAGGATACTCTGATGTGAGAATAGCGGTAGAGGCTCTGAAAAAAGGGGCCTATGAGTATGTAACCAAACCGCTCTACCCTGAGGAGATTTTGATGATTGTCAAAAACGCACTCAAGCAAGAAGCCAAATCACCTAATTCGACCAAACCAGTTAAAACTTCTACTACAAAAGCCACGGCTCCTAATCAATATGTCGTGGGAAAATCACGACATGCGCAGGTTGTGCAAAAGCATATCGAGTTGATCGCACCGACGGACATGTCTGTGATTATTCTGGGTGAGACAGGGACAGGTAAAGAATATGTAGCCAAGTCTATTCATTATAACAGCAAGCGAGCGGATCAGCCTTTCATAGCGGTGGACTGTGGCGCTTTGCCAGACGAGTTGGCGGGCAGTGAACTGTTCGGGCACATCAAAGGGGCTTTTACGGGGGCAATCAATGATAAAAAAGGGTGCTTCGAATTAGCTGAGAGGGGAACCTTATTTTTGGACGAACTGGGTAACCTCAGTTATGACAACCAGGTCAAACTACTCCGAGTACTACAGGAGCGATATGTACGTCGGGTAGGTGGTGCGAAGGATATTCCTGTAGATGTCAGGGTACTGGTAGCGACTAACGAGAATTTGAAAAAGGCAGTTTCGGAGGGTAATTTCAGAGAGGACCTGTATCATCGAGTCAACGAATTTGTGATCGAACTATCTCCACTCCGAGAGCGCACGGATGACATACCGATGTTTGCCGAGCATTTTTTGGGTGCAGCGAATGAACAACTAGATAAACAAGTGATGGGATTCGACAAAGGCGCTATGGCGATGTTCAAAGCACACCACTGGCATGGGAATCTACGAGAACTTAGCAATGTCGTCAAACGGGCTGTTTTACTCTGCCAGTCTGATAAAGTCAATGATGACTGTTTGCCTGTGGAGCTGATGAGCCCTGAACCAGTATCCAGTGGCAATATAGATGTCGATTTTAATGGGACATTGCCAACCAGTCTTAGGGCAGTAGTAGAGCATGCAGAGAAGAGTGCGATTCTAGAAGTCTTGAAGAAAACCAATAACAATAAGTCTAAAACCGCTGAATTGCTAGATATAGATCGCAAGACTCTCTACAATAAGCTGACGTTGTACAATATTGATAATTAAGCCTGAATTGCTTAGTTCAGGAGCTAAAGTTAAAAAGTAGATAATCAATATTATAAACAGCATTTTACTAAGCGTGAGATTTTAATCCTATTATGCAATAGGAAATCTATTCCGATCCAAAACAACTGTGAATCAGTTGTTTTGCTTGAATTATATTTGACCAAAGTTTTAATGAACTTTAGATTCTAATATTCTTAATCCATATCTATGCTCGAAAATTTCAAGAATGAAACCAATAGTTCGACTGAGGAACTACTCAAAAGTATACTGGATAGTGCCTTTGATGGGATCATGTCATTTGATTCGATTAGAAATGATCGAGGAGACATCATTGATTTTGAGTGGCTGTTTATCAACGACGTAGCAGAGGAATTGCTTGATTTAGAATCTGATGACGTGATGGGGGAGCGGTTGATCAGTGTCCTGCCATTGTATCAAAAATATGGAATAGTGGATAGGCTCATTGATGTGGTTCTTAGCGGTAAGAGTACGACCTTCGAACAGCAAGTCGTGGATGAGTCTAGTAACAGGTGGTACCAGATGTCCATCGTAAAGTTAGGAGATGGCTGTACGATGACTTTGCAGGATATTACAGATGAAAAAGAGGCAATAAAGGCAGTAAAGTCAAGGGAAAACAAATACCAACGACTATTCGAAGAGTCTATAGATGCGATCTTTTTTGTCAATCATGATTTCTTTTTTGTAGATGCCAATGAGGCTTTGATTCAGGCCTATGGTTATAGTAGTATAGAATTGTCTCGAATGTCATTGGATATGCTATTTGAAGATCAAGCTGATTTCTTGGCATTAAAGGCCGAGCTGGAGCAGAATGGTAGACGTGAGGAGTATGAAACGGTATTGTTAGATAGAAATCAGTACAAGCGTTATTGTACAATGAATAGTGTTTCTATTATTGATTTGGACACAGATCAGCAAAACTATATAGGTGTCATTAGGGACATGACTAAACGTAAGCAGGCTGATCTAGAACTCCTGCGGGCTGAGAAGCTGTCAATGACGGGCAAACTAGCGCGTACCATTGCCCATGAGGTTAGAAATCCTTTAACCAACCTGTCTTTGGCCTTAGAGCAGTTGAAGGATGAGATTCCAGAGGAAGTAGCGGAAGATGCTGAACTTTATTTTAATATTATCTCTAGAAATACTGACCGTATTGGCAAGCTCATTTCGGATTTACTTAATTCCTCTAAACCTAAAGAACTACAACTCGTCAATCAATCACTCAATCGTATCGTATCGGATACCCTAGATTTGGTCAGAGATAGGCTTAACCTGCAGAGTATGACACTGGAGGAAAGTTATGAAGCTGCCATTCCTGATTTTCCATTAGATGCTGATCAACTCAATGTGGCGATACTGAATTTATTCATCAATGCGATCGAGGCAATGAAGCCTGAAGTGGGGGTTTTGACAGTCACAACTGTTCTCGAAAAGGGTAAGGCAATTTTGACCATTACTGACAATGGTAAGGGTATAGACCAAAAAAGCATAAATCATCTCTTTGAGCCATTTTTTACAGGTAAAAAAGAAGGTACAGGTCTTGGTTTGACTACTGTTCAAAATATTGTTCATAGTCACCAAGGAGTTATTTCTATCAACAGTGAGCTAGGAGTGGGGACTACCTTCTATGTAACCTTCAACTGTTGATAGTTGTGGTGAGTGTAGAGAGTCTTCCCCAGATACAGGGGGTATTCTACACATAATACAAGACGATAGCTAGATTAGAGCTCTTGAGAGCTGTTCGGATTTCTGGAATGCAATTCGCAAGTAAATAAGCGAAGAACTAAACACAGAAATTATGAGCAACAATACATTAGAGTTATCCAAGACGAAAATATCAAAAGATAGAAAGCCACATGCTAGGTTGGGCTATACCAAACTAGAGACAGCGGAGTTGGTAGAGGTTATGAATCGACTACTGGCCAACTTTAGCGTACATTATCAGAAACTTAGAAATTTTCACTGGAATGTCAAGGGAGCAGACTTCTTTGATGTCCATGAAAAGTTCGAGCAGCAATACAATGATGCCAAAGTCGCAATCGATGATGTCGCAGAACGTATTCGAGTGTTCAATCAAACACCGCTCAGTACAATGCGCGAATATCTCGAAACCTCCGAAATCAAAGAGTCTGGTACAGATCTCACCGCAATGGAAATGGTAGGAGAAATTATAAAAGATTATGAAATCCTACTGGAGCACATGTTTAGTGTCATCGAAATGGCAATCAACCATGGGGATAGTGGTACAGAAGACATGATCAAAGGTTTTGTCAAACAGACTGAAAAGAACCATTGGATGATGACTGCCTTTTCTCACAATAGTTAATATTTCATAATTGTTAAACTCATTTTAATCATAATCGTTTCTATGTATTGTAGAGCGATCATTTTAACACCTTAAATAAATAAACAATGAATACTTTAATAAAAACCACAATCGCATTAGTAGTAGGGGCAGGAGCAGGATTGGCTGCAGGATATTTAACCGCCCCAAGAGACGGTGCAAAATCTAGAAAGAAACTCACCAAAGAGATCGATTCTATGAAGAAGAGTTTAGAACAAGCTGCCACTAGCAAATTAGAAGAAGCCAAAGATATACTGAATAAAACAGTAGAAAAGCAAGCTCAAAATGGTAAGACAGCTATTGAAAAGGTTAAAACTGCTGCGAAGCTGTAATTTAAGTATTGTGATATTTAACACACAAGGGTTGCTAATTTAGCAACCCTTGTGTGTTTATGAGGCTTTCTTATTCAATTTCTAATCTACAGGTCTCTTTGTCTAGCTCTACTTCTATCGTGCAGTGCTCGAAATGATAGGGACTTAAAGTAGCTCTAATCTCTTTTTTTACCTCTAGCAAGGCAGATAAGTCGCTAATCGTCTCTAATTTGATATGTGCAGTAAAGACATGGTCTTCACCATTGAGAGACCAAAAATGACAGTGATGTAGTGAAGTTACATGGCTTACGTTACATAGTTTTTCTTCTATCTCTGTGAGAGAAATATCTACAGGCGTTCCTTGTAGGAAAACAACAAGTGTTTGTTTGAGTCTCTTGATGACATTCCATAGAATGAAGGCGGTGATGAGTAGAGACAGGGCAGGGTCGAGGTATAGGTTTTGGTAGAATTTGAGTACAATAGCCACTACCAAAACCGTAGCCCAGCCGAGCACATCTTCTATCAAATGCCACGAGAGTACTTTTTCATTGAGGGATTTTCCGCTGCTTAATTTGTACGCCGCATATCCATTGACCAGTACACCTATGATACCAAAGACTATCATGCCATTGGCATCCGAAGGCTCTGGGTTGATCAGGCGATTTACAGCTTCTGATACCACATAGATAGATCCACCGATCAATACCAGTGAGTTGATCAAAGCGCCCAAGAGCGAAAAGCGGGAATAACCAAAGCTGAACTGAGAGTTTGCCTCTTGTTTGGATTTTTTGTCGAGATACCAAGATAGCCCTAAGGAGAGACTATCTCCTAGGTCATGCACTGCATCCGAAACGATGGCGATACTATTGACATAAAACCCACCAATGAACTCAAAAATGGTGAAGGAAATATTGAGGAAGAATGCCCACTTGATATTTGTTTCACTATCATGATGTGAATGGTCGTGTTCCATATCCTCGTCTAACTAATTAGTCTCTTACACAACGAATACTGTTTCGGTGGGTGCCATCGATGCTGTCGTCCGTGAAGTAGTCGACACCATTATGTATAGTTAATAGCCCTGGGGTACGATCCTCTTTGTTTGCCCTCTTCCAGTAGTAGCCATTAACCCCTACGTCGATGAACGTGCCGTTTGCTTCGCCAAAACCAGCCATTAGTAGATTGAGCCCGCTTTCACCACCTTCTTTGAAGGTCGCTCCGGCAGATTTACTACCTCCATGCTTACTCGTCAAACTACCAATCTCCACATCATCTGGTAGATGCCATCCTGCAGGGCATGCTTCTAATGCAGCTTTCCAGTTGTATAAACGCCCAAAGGTATCGCAGTATTCCTCATAGTTTTTGTAACAGAAAGCGCCTTCCATGGGGTAGTTTAGATTTTGACCAAGCCATTCTTTGACTACTGATGCGCCACCTTCTAATTGTAGTTCGATGAATACGGTTTCATATTCTTGTCCATCTCTGGGGTCAAAAAATACTCCTGTTATATCCTGAGCTGACAAGCCATGGCTTATTGCTGCTACCAACCCAATGATGAACGTTGTGATTTTCTTTTTCATAGTCTAAAATTTGTGGCCATTAAAGAGCTTACCTGTCTTGATGCGTACCTTTGGGTATTTGACTCCATGATTGCCAGAGGTAGTATGCCCATATCCGTGGTGCTCATGACTGTAATGGGTGATAATTAGTTTTCCAGATTCTTGACGATTGATCGTGTAGAAGAAGTCTTTGTATATTTTTTCTTTGGGGTATGATTCGACGATCTCTGAAACTCTGAGTCCTCCAAAGATGAAAGGCTTGATATGTGAGTTAAAATTACTCTCCTTCATGTTATTCGTGAAGTGGTCTGTAATCTCTAGATCTATGTCAAAAAACTCCTGATGATCAAATTGATAGGTTCTGTCCTTTCCTCCTCCGAAATCTATTTTAGCTATGACTCCTTCCTTGATATGATCTATTGAATAATGCTTGGTCTTGCCTTCTTCTTGCAGTAGTTTTTCAGGTTGAGAATAATTAAAGTAGTCTGAGGGTGTGATATTGGTCACTTTATCTTCTCCATTATAGTAACCCCATAGATCTCTAGCATGACTTTCTTTCGAGGGGAGACCATATTTTTCGACGTACTCAAACCCCATGTGCTTTGTCTCTCCATGTTTAGTGAGTAGCATACTGTCCAATTTCAATCGGTGATTAAGTATAGGGTTGTCTACTACTTCATAAGATTTGAATTTTGAGAATTTGAAATCAGCTGAAGTAATAGAGTTTCCCCCTTGGAGGATTTCTAGCTTGTCAAGTTGTTGTCGTCTGTAGTTAGGAGCAACTGCTTGGATGAAATGATTGGTGCCAGCTCCAGTGGTGCTTGAGGATCTGATACCATCTTGTTCGGATTTACTAAAGTGCGCCACATAGTCACCTAGAGTGATGGACTCCAAGTATACATCTGAATGAAGGTATTCTGAGGTGACACGAACGTTTTCGATACTGTCTGGAAAACAATAGGAACTATAGTGTACATCCCAAAGTTCTTCGTCGTTGATGTTCATTTTGTGATAAGCGCTATTGCTGAGGTATTTGGACACACCGTCTATGTTTACATCATATTTGAAGGTTGCTTCCACTCCACTGGGAGAGATGATCTTACTCATGTGCCACGACGTAGTAGCTGTTTGACTATTGAAATCAAAATCTGTAGACTCAGTTTCGAACTTATAGTCCAAATAAGTACTGATTGATTTAGTGATTTCTTTCTGTTTGAAGATGTATTGATAGCCCATTTGGTCAGATATCTTCCAATAGTTGTCGGCCATGTAAAACTCAGCAGTCATCTGTCTTGGACGGACAAGTTCTATTTTGAGAATCTGGGTCGTACTGTCATGATCAGGAGTCAAAAGGAATTTCCCTTTCATGCCTAGAATGTTGAAGAAGAATATGTCTGGATCTGAGTCAATCTCACCAGCGCATACCTTTTCGTGGAAGTCATCATTTTCATTTTCTTGACAGTCGTCAAAACAAGGTTTGATATGTTCGAAGGGGTAACCCAATGCTTTACTATTAGATGCTTTGTCAGCTAGGGCGAGATCGTTTTCGCCTCTGATCAGTCGGGTTATTGTACCACCAGCTTCCAGATGCCAGCCTAGTCCTGCCCATGTAGCTTCTTCTTCTACCTTGATACCTATCGTGTGATAGTTGAGGCTGATGGGTACAAATAAGTCGTCTTTGATGAGGGTCTGAATAGGGATTTTTATTTTAGGGACGCCATATTTGATTCCTACAGGGTGATCGCAGTATTTGATAATCGCCGCAGCATTGAAGGAGGGAGGAATGACCCTGTCCACTCTAAGTTGTGCGTTCACAGTACCAGTACTGATCAATAGCGAAAACAAACTAACAAGTAAGTGTTTTTTCATAGTCTAGGAATTATCCAAATAATCTGTGGTGGATTATATTTTTCGGTTTTGGTTAACTTCTCTAGGTCATAGAACAGAATGATATCAAAGTAAGGGACATTTGTCGAGGAATAAAAAAAAGCGATGACCTTTTTAGATCACCGCTTTTCATATAATAGTGTTTATGACTAGATGAGATTAATATTCATCTGCATTTTGCCAGTTCATTAGATACCTGATTTCTAAGTCTAATCCTTCAATGCTTTGTAAAAGTTGCATTTTTTCAGGGCCTAAAAATACGATTTCAAATTGAAAAATTTGAGTGCTTTCACCTGCCTCTGTTAATGTAAGACTAGTGTCAGTCGACTCCCATGTTCCATAGAAAAGAACTCCATTTTCGTCTTCTAATAAGAAAGAACCATCTCTTTCCAATGTAAATCTCTCCAGGATAGAGTTGCCATTATTTTGACCGTCAACATAGTACTGCTGAACTTCCCAATCACCGTAGGGCTTGTTTTTAGCAGCGGTAAATTCCTCAGGATCGGTACATGAGAAGGCTAATGCAGCCATCCCAAGTACGATTATATAATTTATTGCTTTTTTCATGATTACTTAGTTTTTAAGAATTCTGATGTTTTCTAATTCATCACCTTTCTTGATTTGTAGGTTATACAAGCCTCTCTGAAGGTGGCTGACAGAAATAGTTTTTGTAAACTCTTCTACGTTTTTATCCAATTCTTCATAGACCATTACTTGCCCTGACATACTCATGATGCTAACAGTATAGGTTCCGAAGTTGGTACCTAGTACTTCCACATTGAGTTGATCACCAGTCGTTGGATTAGGGAAGGTAGTTGTATTGACACTGAGTCTACCGCTTTCTTCTGGAGCTGGAGCACTAGGTGCTAAATCTACAGAATTGGAAGTAAGTGTACAACCACCTTCGAATAGGACTTCTATGGTATATGAAGCGGCATCAGTTATAGATAGAGAAGTACCTGTAGCATTTCTCAATAATACATCATTTCTATACCATGAATATTCCAAGTGATTACCAGAAATAGTGGCCATTAATGTGTTGCCTTCTATTTCTAACATGACACTATTTGGTATGATATTGTCAACATAATCAGCTTTATCCGAACAGCCTGAACCATCTGTATAGCTAACCTCTACACCCAAATATGTACGTTCAACTAGACCTGAAAGTGTTACGTTAACCGTTCCTGAAGAACTTCCTGAGAATGCAGACCCTACATTTTGACCTGTTTCTCTATCTGTTAGTTGATAGCTAAGGTTTGCATCTGTGTTGTATACATCTACAGTGACGTCACCAGTCGTACAATCTGTTTTCTCATTACCAAAAGAGATGTTAGTAGCTGGTAGATAGTTTATTTTTACTTCTATCACATTTGATAAATCACTGGCACTACATGTCACTTCATCAGTAGCGTGTGCCATCACTTGATAACGTCCTTCTTGGGTGACCGTAATCGTATTAGCCCCTCCTTCTGAACTATTGATTACACTACCATTTCTATACCAAGTGAAATGTGGAGCGTCACTTGTAGTTGATAGAGTGATAGACTCACCTTCACATACTTCGAGAGAACCATCAGCGGTTAATACCGGAGTAACATCTATTTCATCAAATAGAATGATCTCAAATTCACCAGTAGACGTAGTACATGAGATATCTAAATCATCACTAATCCATTCAGCACGGTAAATACCAGATGTATTGATTACGTAGTAGTTATTATGTGTTCTAGCAATCTCTGTCCCATCTTGGTAGATTACAACAGTTCCATCATTTCCATATGAATTGTTTTCAAAGAAGTATAGAGTATAGTTTTCACAACTGTATTTAGTATCTCCTTCATAGATATTATAGCTAGTAGAAGTTGATGTACTGTTTTTTGTTGTGAATTCTGGTAAAGCAACGTCCTCTACAATGACTTGTTGAGAATATGGACTTGCACAACCTAAACCTGCTGGTTGGTTTGAAACTCTTACACTGTATGATCCTGCTTCTGTTACTGTCACAGTTCTAGTGCCTTGTCCATTTATTGATCCACCGCTCCACTCGTATTGAGTAAAACCTTCTGGAGCTTCTAGTACTACTTCTATGCTACCTTCACAGGCAATTAGGTCACCACTTACTACAGTTACGGTTGGTCTTTCTGGACTTTCGATCACTGTGATCGTGATAGTTTCGGTAGTATAGATACAATCTCCATCTTTTACTCTTGCAAAGTACTCTCCAGATTGAGAGAATGATGTAAGGTATGTACTCGTGCTTACAGGCGTGTTGATATTATCTCTAAACCACTCAACACTAGAAGTCATAGACACAGAAGTACTATTGCTAGAGATTCTACCTGCCGCTAATTCTACTCTAGAACTTCCTTCGCAGATTGTTTCTGAGTTTCCAGTTGCACTGACTATATAATTGTCGCCATAATCACGGCTTCTATATAGAACATAACTAGGTCGTACTACTAGTTCATCTTCATAGATTGATGTGATTGTATTACACTCTGTACCTGTAGAAGAAGCAGAAGTTATCATCAATCCTATTTCTATAGGGTCTGTCAATGCACCGATATTAATTTCAGTTTCATCTACTTCTGGATCGTAAGTCAATGGGGCACCTAGGGTACTACCATCCTCTTTATTGATCAACTGATAAGTAAAGTAGTTTTGAACATTATCAATAGTCACCATGATATCTTGTGTATCACATAGCAATTGATCCTCAATTGTAAAATCTGTATCTAATAGGATAGGAGCAACTACCTCTAAATTGAAATCAGAGTAGACACCTGTCACTTCGAAATCTTCATCGATGTCTTCGTAGGTGTTATCCTCAGCCTCAAGGTTAAATAGGAAGAACGCATTATTATCTCCAGAACTTAATATGTCTGATGGGAGATTGAAACTAATGTCACCAGTTCCTTCTACGATGCTGAACTCATAGCCACTCAAAGCAGTTGTACTGCCATCTCCATCTTTAAAGTTAACAGTTACTATATTTCCCGCGCCAAATTTACCACGAACTTCGTAACTCAGCGTTACTTCACTTTCATGACAAGCCTCTTCCGAAGCGATAGCTGTTACCAAAAGTGCTTGCTCTGCAATCGTTTGATCGTCACTGATATAGTCGAATGGAAGAATCTTAGCTGGTAAGAACTCAAGGAATCCAATAGACACGTCGATATCGTTCCTTTCTTCTTGTCTGAACCTGAATTTTACGTCATTTGACTTCATCTCGTTAGTGACAACAAACTCAAAAGTTTCATTATCTAATTCTTCTTCTTCACCATCAAATAGGTCATCATAGATATTTTGATTGGGGAAAGAAGAAACCTCAGTATAAGTAGAACCACCATCAATAGAGTATTCAAAAACAAGGACTTGATTAGATGCCATGTTATTGAGTACTTCTTCAAAGCTTAAATCAAAAGAAACTAACTCAAATCTTTCAAGATCACCAGCTTTAAACTCCTTAGTTGAAATCAAACCTCTGCCAAAGTCATTATCAAAAGATACCTCGTCTCTGATTTCTGCACCTGTAGGGAAATAATAAGTGCTAGTTTCCATGCTGGAAGCGTAGCTAGCAATTTCTACATTACTCAACTTTAAGGTACTGCCTTGTGCCGTAGGAATGTAACTTTCATTTGGATCATAAATTATCCATCTGAACCTAACCCTTTCATTATAAGTACCTGCTGGACTATTATAAGTCCCATCAATGAAGTAGTTCAAGTTGGGAGAATAACTACTAGTATTTGGTCCATTAAAATAAGTGTACGTAGACCATGAATTACCTCCATCTTTAGAATACTGGAAAGCCATTCTTTCGTTACTTGAACTACTTGCTGCAGTTACAGGATCAAATTCATAGTTCCAAGAAAATGTTCTATTAGTGTTATACGAGAAGTTAGACTCATAGAAATCTCTTGTTTCTATGACTGTTTGAAAGTTTCCACTATTATAATAGTCTCCACCAATAGACATAGGGTCAGCTGCGTCATCAAAATTAGCTAAGTCCCCTGCTTCTCCAAATGAAGCACCCTCAGTGAGCATAACTTGAAATTCATAGTTGCCACCACGTAAGTAAGGAGGGAGGTCAACAGTAATGTTATCTACCCCTTCTTGAGTGGCTAATAATAGATCATCATTTCCATCATAATCAATAACCAATAGGTTGGCGAATAATCCGTCTATGCCTGCAGTATTACTTTCATCGTTTTCGATTTCAATGCTGAATGTCGCAGAGTTACCTGCATAGAATACGTCGTTTTCGTCAAAAACAAAAGTAGTTCTAACAGCTCTTAAGAAGACTTCAAGGCTTCCTACAGTTTCGTCTTCGTAGAGGTAATAGTCTACTCCATCCACTGTAACCATCGCAGACATGTATACATCATAGTTGCCATTTTCAACATAACTAGGCACTGTTCCTGAGGAAGTTCCTAATGAGGTAGTAGAGCCTAAGACTATGTTTTCGTTCGTTTCTGGGTCTGTTTCATCCATGGTGAAGATGAAGGTCGTACCACTTGGGAACAATTCTGGCTCAGTGATGTTCTCATTGGTGTCCCAGTTATAATCAAAATCCTCTCCATTAAAAACCGCATCATCTAAGTCTGTCAACGACCAAGTGTATTGCGTCAAATTAGGTCCATCCAGATCAATATCGATAGGATTGTTTACCGTAGTGTAGAGGTAGTCATCAAGTGCATTGCCTAAATCTAGTTTAATAGCTAGGTTTGAAATTTCCCATCCATTCTGATTAGTACCTAGATTCAAGGGTTGCACAAATCGGAAGCTCGTAGAAGTTGTTAAAAATGCTGAAGGAATTTCCACAGCATAACCTTGTGACAAGTACAGTAAACCGTCATCATAGATTTGATCTTCTCCGTCTTCTAGTTCATAGACAGGGATCACTTGGAAAGTAGATCCATCAGTAGATGCTTCTAGCCTTGGTACTACGTTTTTGTTTGTATGAATATCTAGACCTGTATAGCTACTAAAGTTAAATGATAAGGTAGCCGATTCTCCTCCTGATAGATCGAATGCTTCAGTGACGACAAAACGCTCACCAGAGCTAGTGAATTCTATATCTTGATAATCTACAGTACCATTTACTCCCATTACCGATACGAACTGATTCATTTCTTCCAAAGTGATTGTTTCTCCTTTTAAGAAGTCTCCTCCAGCAGTAGTAGGGGAGTATGGGTAAACCACAATGTCATAATCAGGTGTTGCTTCTTCTGGGTCTAATGGAATCAGACTAGGCATGACAGCATTAATGCTTGAAGCATTTTGTCCATTGCTAGTTCCGAGTACATAGTATGCATCTCCTTGTTCTAAAACTGCAGCATACTCAGTTCCTGTTGGGAAATTCTGTGCGTTGTAGTTGATTGTTATTGTTTCCCCTAAAGAGAACGAGGAGTGGTCCAACTCTTCCACATCCAGTGATGGTCTTAGTAGGTTGAATACAGAAGTAGTATTAGAAGTTTCCATAAAGGTTGCCGAGTATACAAGCGCATAGTAAACTTCAACTATGTTCTCCTGATATCCAGACTCTCCATTCTTGTTGTACACAAACCTTAAGGAAGTAGTCTCTGACCAAAGGTGATTTGGTAAGGTGATCAAGCCAGTATTGTCGTAACCACTAGCGCTAATCGCTTTAGATTCAATTTCTTCCCAGTTGCTTCCATCGGTAGAGGCTTCTATCATTACATCAAAAGGGGATGTAAATACAGAATTTGTAAAATAGAATTGAAGCGAACCTCCATACCTCATATCAAAAGCTTCGGTAGTTATACTTCTTTGGCTACTTGATACCATGGATGTTTCGGCATTATTATACGTTTCGATACCCTCGAATGTTAAACTTGAAGGACCTTCACTGCCAGACCAGCTTTCATTTAGCAGTGTTTGGCTTGTAGAAGAGTTATTGAAAACCCCTGTAGTAATACTGATTTCAAGTGACGGTGTAGTGCCATAGTCAAAATCTTGAGGTAGGGTTGCGGTAATAGTTCCTGCACCTTCTACCACGGTAGAGTTAGCACCTATCATGTAATACTCCATCTCATCATTGTCATAGACGCTTAGCATGAGCTCTGCACCTGCACCCGGTACACCTGATACAGTGAAATCTACCGTTACACTACTTCCAGGAAAACCATAATCAGCACCTGCTATCGTAATCGGGTCAGTAAAGTTGATGTCATCTATCGTAAGTCCTAAACCGTCCATAGTGAGCGAAGAATTGTACTTTTCACCATTTACAGCAATGTAGGTACCATAAAAGCCTGCTTGCAGTATCGGTGCTTCGAAGGTCACAGTGCCAGAAGTAATATCTGTAATGTCTGCTAGGACTAAATCATATTCCTCATCTCCGGTTCTTGAAAGCATTAATTTTGCTTCTGTAGCTGCTGGGAATGCTCCATTATCAATAGTCCAAGTCTGAGTCAGTTCAGTCATCGGATAGATTGGTGTAGTAGCTATAGCATCAATCGTGATGTTAGGTCTTGGTATATTTAAAGTCTGAGGATCGAGATTAAATCTACTCTGGCTAATTATATTAGACTCAATTGAGATATTCATGTCTACTAAGTACCATGTATCAAGGTTGAGACCATTGTTGCCCTCTTGTCTGACTCTAAACTGTGTAGTGTTGCTAGCAATCCCAGCTGGCAAAGAAGTTAATTCTACTGTCGTATGACCACTACCGATAGCTGTCAACTCGTTCATCGTGATACTAGAAAGCTCACTATAGGTTGATCCATTGGTACTATACTCGATCACCAAATCGGTCCCTGCTGGACTGATAAGGTTTTGACCTCTAGCTAAACTCAACGTAATAGTGCCGTTTTCGGAATCTATATACATAGCTTCTGATGTGATGCTTCTTTCTTCGTCTTTATCAAAAAGAACTCCTGTAGCGACATCTTCTTCCCCACCTTCTACATCAAAATCATCAGTAGATCCAGAAAGTGAAAAATCGTTAGATAGATTCAAGCCTAACAGTGGTGCGGTAGCACTCTTTTCATAAGCATAGAGCGTTACTTCATCTAAATCATATTCAATACCTGTAGGGATATTGCCTGTGACTTCAAAAGTTTTGACTCCAGCGGTATTGTCAATGTCGTCAGTGTTTAGGTTTTCGAGCAAATACTCGTTGGTACCATCACCTACTGATACCGCATAGTTGTAGTTACTAAGGTCAATATTCAATAGTGTGCCATTTACCTTGATTTCGTCCCCAGGATATGCAGTAGATATTGACCCTCCGAGATCGTCTTCTACATCTGTTATATCGAGTGTTGACTTGTCAATATCGAACAATGACGATGACCCTGCTACGATTTCAGTATATGGATCCGCATCAAAGTCACTACCAGAGAATGCGCCGATTGACACGTTGATATTCATGTCACCATCAGGCCAGTTAAACACTATGTCAGTATCAGCGTCTTGCGTTGTACTGGTACCCAAGACAGTGTTTTCACTAAGCGTTCCATGATATACTATAAATGTAGTACCTGGATCAAAGCCAGTTCCTTGATAGGTATAGGTGTCGGATTCTCCGGCATATTTCACTTCCACTGTGGGAGGCGTATCTGTCGTAAAAGTCTGGGCTATTGTTGCATTGATACTGAGCATAGTTATGCCAAAGACCAACAACCTAAGCCCGAACTCTCTAAGCTTAAAGTTTAATTTTTTCATCGATTAGGAATTTTAGGTTATAATAGAATAAAGCCAAATCGCAGTGAGTTGCTAATGAGCAAATCTCCGCTGTTGTAGGTGATGCCGTCTTGGTAGGGCGCTCCATCTACTTGAATCTCGTCATACATGGTAGTCTTGACCGTAAATCCAGCCTCCATACCTACATAAAAACGAGAACCAAAATGGTAGTCAGCACCTACAGATAAAGCAGCACCTGCTTCGAAGTAGCCACGCGAACCTTGACTGAAAGAGTAGTTGTTACCGTTAGGGATTTGCGTTGTGCCTGTTACAGAGGAGCCAGTCGTTGTTTTTACATTGGCAAATTTTTGCCCAACGATAGCATCTATTGCAACATAAGAACGAAACCCACCAGTGCTACTGAGCTGAATCTCCACACCAGGTGTAACCCTGTAGGTGCTGTAGTCAGTGACATAGTCGGGTTTTGTCTGATTGTTGTTCAGATCCATATACATGCCCACTCGGACAATGATTTGATCTGAGACAACATACTTGGCTCTGAATTCGCCAAAACTCAATAAGGAACTGCTAGCGAATGGCGTTCCTGTGATTTCTATCAATAGATTTCCTGAGCTAATACCAGATGACTCACTACTACCCAGATCTAATTCTTGAGCATAGCCAACCTGCTTGGTCAGAAAACATACCAATAGAACCATGAAAAGTTGCTTCATAGTTAAAAGGGGTTAGGTTAAAAAAATAGGTTAAATGATCTCCCTTCTGGAAATCGAAATTAAAGTTATTCACTTTCTTTTACTCTGAAAAAAAGTTCAATCCAAAAATCGTAAAGTGATACTTCAAATCTCTGTCAAATTACTTAATTATTAAGCCATTATATTTTAACAGTAAGATTGTTAGATGTTTATGATAATTGACTTGTGAAAGCGTGTAAGATATATATAGTCAACGTACGAGTTGCTTTTTTATGAGGTGATGAGGTGAAAAAAGTCTATAAACTTCAGAAATGGTAGAGGATAGGGCTTAGAAATGGGGAGAGATTAAATAATAGTTAAAAAACTTAAGGTTTATAAAATCCAATGAGGTTGGTGGGTTCGTAAATGGTAAAAGTATGAATAAATAGAGTCGTACTATTACCTTGAACTTTTCCATGCGATGAAACAAATGAAACTTCCGATCCTCTTGATGCTAGCCAATATAATGATATGTCTTTCTGCTATTTTTTTGTTAGAAGACGATAACGATAAGTCTGCAGATTTGGCTCCTTCAAAGGTTAATATCTCTCTTCCTAAAACAGATGTTATTCTGAATATTGGTGGGATTTAAGCCTGTTTATAGACTTGATTGGAGCTCTGAAAAATAGGCTTAAATCGTTTTGCGCTCAATTTCTTTTAGGTTTTCGATTTTCTTGTTTCTCAAAAAGCCATTGATGTCTTCGAAGTGTTCTTTGACTCTCTGATTTCCAAATTCAAAAACCTTGGATGCGAGACCGTCTAAGAAATCTCTGTCGTGAGATACTAAAATAATAGTTCCTTCAAAGGCCTTGAGCGCATCTTTGAGAATATCCTTGGTTTTGATATCGAGGTGGTTGGTCGGCTCATCAAGTATGAGGAGATTGACGGGTTGGAGGAGTAGTTTGATCATGGCCAGTCGTGTACGTTCTCCTCCAGAGAGTACTTTGACTTTTTTGTCTATGGCTTCACCACTGAACATAAAAGCGCCTAGGATGTCTTTGATCTTGGAACGTACATCACCTTTCGCGATTTCATCTATGGTCTCGAATATCGATAGTTTCTCATCCAGTAGTGCGGCCTGATTCTGTGCAAAGTAGCCTACGAGGCTGTTGTGCCCAAGTTGGAGGTCTCCCTCATGTTTGATTTCGCCCATGATGGCTTTGATCAGTGTAGATTTACCTTGTCCGTTTTTTCCAACGAAGGCTACTTTTTCGCCTCGGGCTATGGTCAGAGACACATCTTTGAATACCGTATGGGCTCCGTAGCTTTTGCTAAGTTCATCGACTATGACTGGATAGTTACCTGATCTAGGCGCAGGAGGGAACTTAAGGTTGAGTGCTGAGGTGTCTACTTCATCTACTTCTACGATCTCCATCTTTTCGAGCATCTTGACGCGTGACTGGACAGACAGTGTCTTAGAATATGTGCCTTTGAATCGGTCTATAAATTGCTGGATGTCGGCAATTTGTTTCGCCTGATCATCGAATTGCTTTTGCTGTTGTTCGCGGCGTTCTTGGCGTAGTTCTAGATAGTGGGAGTAATTGGTTTTGTAGTCATAGATACGCCCACCCGTTAGCTCTATAGTGCGGTTGGTCAGATTGTCCACGAAGGTCTTGTCGTGACTGATCACCATGACAGCATTTGACCCGTTTTTGAGGAAGTCTTCGAGCCATTGTACAGATTCAATATCGAGGTGATTGGTCGGCTCATCGAGTAAGATGAGGTCTGGTTTTTTGAGGAGTATCTTGGCGAGTTCAATACGCATACGCCACCCTCCACTAAACTCGCTGGCTGGTCGGGTAAAATCTGCTCTTTCGAACCCTAGTCCGAGTAGGGTTAGTTCTACTTCAGCATCTACATTGACTTCTTCTATGCTGTAGTATTTTTCACTGAGCTCGGAGACTTTTTCTATGATTTTGCTGTATGCTTCTGATTCATAATCAGTACGTGTCTCCAGTTGTAGCGAGTAGTCGTCGAGTTGTTTTTTCATCTCCACGATCTCAGAGAATGCTTTGGTTGCCTCTTCGAATACCGTACAGTCATCTTCTATCAATAGGTGCTGTGGGAGGTAGGCTATGATGGCTTCTTTGGGGGCAGAGATTTTGCCATGGGTGGGTTTGTCTTTGCCAGCAATAATTTTGAGAAGGGTAGACTTGCCTGCTCCATTTTTGCCCATGAGGGCAATGCGGTCGTCGGGGTTGATGTTGAAATTGATGTTGTTAAATAGGGTGGTGCCACTGAACTCAACCCCAACTGCGTCTACTGAAATCATATCGTGTATTAACTAAGTCGCGAAGGTAGGAAACCCTGAAAGGAAAATCTATGGAAGTGGTGTAATACGACTCTGTTTTTTTGACTAGGGCAAAGTTGTATTCCTAAATCGAAAATATAGTAGTTGTTTGACTTCTAAGTATCTGTATTGTATTTGTGTTATTGTATGATTAGCTATCAATATATGATGATAATTCACTGAGTTAACATTATATCCTAGGGTATGGCTTGTCCTACGGTTGATTAGGAGTAGCTTGCCGTGCTACGTATGTAGTAACCTTCCTATAAAGTAGTTAATATTTAATCATGATGGCATCTTTAAAAGCACGCTAATGAGCGGTAGATATCGTCCTAAATAACAAGTATATCAAGCATCTTAAGTTTTCCAAAACCACCTCGCACGCTGACTTCTCTAATGAGCTCAGAAGTAAAATCAGGGAATATTTCTCAGATCAAGATACTAGTAGATATGCCAATCGCAAGATGGTATTCAAGACGGTATTTATGATTTCTTTATTCTTTATCCCATTAATCATCATGAACGTAGGTTTGGTCACTACTCCATGGATGCTATTCGGGATGTATATGATTAGTGGACTCGGGATGACCGGTATAGGTATGGGGGTCATGCACGATGCGCTCCATGGTTCATACTCTAACAAAAACAGTATCAATAAGTGGATCGGATATTCTATCAATCTCATAGGAGCCAATGCGGCCGTATGGAAGATTCAGCACAATGTGCTTCACCACACTTATACGAATATAGAAGGCGCAGATGACGACATCAACATGCCTTTCTTTCTAAGGTTTTCACCTAATACAAAATATCATTCCGTTCATAAGTTCCAGCATATTTATGTTTGGTTTTTTTATGGATTTTTGACTTTGATCTGGGTGACGGTTAAGGATTTTGTTCGTATCCCTCGTTATAAGAAAATGGGCTTTTTTACTGAAAAACACGAGGCTAAAAAGCAGTTGTTTAAAACAGTATTACTTAAGGTGATGTATTATTCCTATTCATTGATTATTCCATTGATTGTAGTGCCATTGGCACCATGGTTGATTATCGTAGCATTTTTAGCGATGCACTTTATGACGGGGTTGTTTATTTCTATCGTGTTTCAGACTGCTCATGTGATGCCGAGTTCGGATTTTCCTATGCCTGACGAAGAGGGAATGATTCATGATGACTGGTCTGTACATCAGTTGGCAACTACTAGTAACTATGCACCGAATAGCCGATTGTTTTCATGGTTTATTGGTGGGTTAAACTATCAAGTCGAGCACCATCTGTTGCCTAATGTCTGCCATATACACTATAAGAAGCTGTCAGTCATCGTCTCAGATACAGCCGAAAAATATGGTATTCCATATCATACTAAGAGGACTTTCGTAGCTGCGATCTTAGATCATTTTAGGATGATGCGATCGCTGGGCGTAAAGACCGTTACTGCCTAGACTATTTATCTAAGCTTATGTTGGTGGCATGGGGGAGTAGCTCCTCGATGCACAGCGTGAGCTGAACTGATTCGTTACATACGCAGATCACTTTCGTCGCAGACGTACTGAATTCGTGGATGACCTGACGACAGTTTCCGCATGGTGAAGTGATCGAAGCGGTCGGCGTATAGATCACTAGTGTGTCTATTTTCATTGCTGATCCAGTACTCGATACGGCCTGAGCGATAGCACTCGTCTCTGCACAAACTCCACAGGGGAATGAAACATTCTCGACATTGCACCCACTGTATATATTGCCGTACTGGTCCATCAACGCCGCGCCCACTTTGAAGCGGCTATAAGGAGAGTAGGCGTGACGAGCCACTTGCTTGGCTTGCTCTATCAGTTGCTCTGTTTTTTTGTCGGACATGGATTGCATATTTATATCCCAATATATAGGGTATTTTTAAATAATGGAGTGAGGCTTACAACAATATCGAAAGACAAGGTGTTCTTTTCAGGTCTGAAATATGATTTTTTTAAAGATTGAGAAGGTGCTTTTAATTTGAACGTAACTAGTAGGCCTGTTAAATTTACTTATTGTAGTAGTTGTGATCTGGAAGATATCTTAGATGGTATCTCTATCGATGTGTCTTATGAGCAGACCGTAGCTTTTGAGTTTGATCAAGATAACGAAGCAGTACTGGAGAAGATCTGGATGAATAGATCACTGATAACAGTTTTGGAGACCTGAAGTATTATATATAGAGTGATGAGCTGGGTCTTGCCTCTTCTTCCGAACTAAAAGATGAGTTGGACGACAAAGAAGTAGAAGATGTGACACTGACCTAATACTACTTACTATCTGAGCTTATTCTTCTCGTAGTGCAGCGATGAGCTGCTGTTTGTTCATTTTGGATCGTCCCTCGATTCCTATTTTCTTGGCTTGGTCGTAGAGTTCTTTCTTTGTTCGTTTTTCGTATTTGGAGGCATGTCCTCCTTTTGTACCGCTGTCGGGTGTGTTGGCGATGCGAGCTGCCTTTTCTTTACTCATTCCTTTGTCTCGGAGTGCCTCATACTGTTCGTTGTTCATGATAGATGATCCGTGATGCTTAGCCATGGTTGTATTGTTTAGATGAAACATAAAAGTCATGGTAGAGCGTCAAATAATCATGCCGCTTTGGTTAGTCTATGGTTTGTCTGTCTCAGTCTTTGTTTGGTCATTGTTTTTGGGGAGATTGAAAAAGGAGGTGTGAATAAATGTCTACAATTAGAGGTGCGAATTGTGGAGAATCTGACTCGGTATGCTACGCATAGATGGTTAGAAGTAGCCAGAGGAGCTCATGTTGGCATAGGCATGCTTATTGGCATACAGACTAGTAGGTGCAACGAGCACCTTTATTTGTATCACCAAAAGATTATTCATATATGAAAGCGCTAACACCTGAATTGCAAAACTTGATCGATAAACTCTTGCTTGCCAAGGAGATTTATGAAAAGGCTTCTTCACGCATACACAATGAGCCGATGACCAACCAAATGAAAGTATTGGCTGAGCGTAAGTCCAAGTTCCTAACGGATATTGGCAAGCTCGTAGATGTAGATTTTGAGGAGCATACCATGGGTGTCAAAGATAGATTGAAGGCTGCTTGGGAGAAAATAGCGATAGAAGTTGAACATATCTTTTTGCAACGAGACGAGGGTGAAATTCTTGGTTTTTGTATCCAAAGAGAAGATGAACTCATCGAGATGTATCAGGAAGTCTTACAGTCCAAAGATAACGAGTTAGATGTGTTTATCAAGTTTCTGTTCGAGAGTCAGCTGGCTGAGTCGCGCATACTGATCAACGAACTGCAAGAGACGCGAGAGGCTTACAATTTTCTGGAGAAGTAACCTTCACCAATGTCATTTCACTAATCCTATCACTACATAACACACAAAAGCATGAACATATTAGTTCCGATTGATTTTACACCTGAGTCCAAAGCTGGCCTGTTGGTAGCTCTGGATATAGCGAGCCGCACTGGAGCACACATTAGTCTTTTGCATGTCATCCATGAACCCGCCCCGGTAGGGGTGTTGCCCAAGGCAGACTTAGTTGCCAAACAACAAGAGATTAATGAAGAAGAGCACTTCATGTCTGAGTTGATCCGGAAAATGAAAGGAGAGCTCAAGCTGTTGACCGAGCAGCTTGATACAGCATCAGTAGAGGTGAAATCTTTTCTCGCTTTTGGAAGCTATAATGAAGGGCTAGAGGAACATCTCGAAGAACACCCAGCTGATTTGATCGTCATGGGGAGTAGTGGAGAAACCTCCATAGCGGAGTGGTTCAAAGGAAACCATGCTACCCGAACTATGCGGATTGCAGATATTCCCACTTTGGTCATCAAAGACAATCAGAAGATTTCGCTTGGCGGTGAATTGCTGGTCTTGGTAGGGATCAGAGATTATCGTACAGAGAGTATTGCGCGCATTCGGGAGTTTGCAGAGGCCATGCGTATGAATGTGCACATCGCGCATGTCACTGAACCGCATGACTTGCTTCATAAAAGTATCTCGGATAGATTAGAGGATTTTGCACGGGCTCATGGCTTTACAGACTACAAAGTTCATGTAATAGAAAGTGGCCAGAAAGTAGAGCAAGTTCAGGCTTTTGTCGAAGCGTGGCATATCGATGTGGTGGCTAGTATTTCTGAAGGAGATTCGGGAATTGCTCGGTTGATATACGGTAGTGATACTGAAGATTTTATCAATCACGTAGATAAACCTGTATTAGCTGTGACGATGTAATGAACTGCTACTTTCAATCCAGCCATGTTGATAAATCCATGAACTAACTGTACGAACGATGTCTCTAATAGGTACCCTAATCAAGAATGGAATAGAACTGAATCAGAAGTTGACTTTTCAGACTGGAAAGTCAGCCGCTGAACTGCAGGAAGAAGAACTGCGAAAACTCATGCACAAGGCTAAGGATACGGCTTTTGGTAAGTATTATGGATTCACCACCTTGCTAGAAGCGGAAGATCTCATAGCAGTCTATCAGCAGACTGTACCTATCTACGACTATCATCAGATGCACGAGGACTGGTGGGGCCAGCAGCAGAAGTACCCAGATATCACCTGGCCGGGAAAACCAGACTTCTTTGCACTAAGTAGCGGTACGACAGGCAAGTCCAGCAAACGTATCCCGATTACATCTGATTTTATACAGAGTATGAGAGATGTAGGTACGAGCATGGTCAAAGCGATTCCTAATTTTGATTTTCCAGAACATCTCTTTGAGAGTGAAATACTGATGCTGAGTAGTAGTGCGGATTTAAAACGGCACGAAGAAGGGTATCTGGAAGGTGAAATCAGCGGAATCAATGTGAGCAATTTTCCAGATTGGTATGGGATGTTTTACCGTCCAGGCAAAGAGATCGCAGCGATCAGTGACTGGGATGAGCGCATCGGGCGCATCGCCGAAGAGGCGCCCAATTGGAATATCGGCGTGATCGCAGGTATCCCGTCATGGGTGCTTCTCATGTTGCAAACCGTGATCCGAAAGCATGGACTGAAGAATATCCACGAGATATGGCCCAACTTGACGGTGTATGCAAGTGGTGGTGTGGCTTTTGAGACCTACAGAAAGGATTTCGAAGCAATATCTGGCCAGCCGATAACTATCATGGATACCTATTTGGCTTCTGAGGGTTTTTTCTCCTATACTGCCAGACCTGGTGCGATGGATATGGAGTTAGCACTATCACACGGCTACTTCTATGAGTTCGTACCTTTCGGTACAGGTGGTGTCGATGAGTATGGTGAACTACTAGAAAAACCTGTGTCTCACACCTTAGATGAGGTAGAGCTAGATCAAGACTATGTATTGATCGTGAGTAGCTGTGCAGGTGCATGGCGCTATGTGATAGGAGACACGATTAAATTTACCAGCTTAGACCCCATAGAAATCAAGATTACGGGGCGTACCAAGTTCTTTCTCAATGTCGTAGGTTCTCAGCTCTCGGAGGAGAAAATGGACGAAGCGATTCTTTCTGTTTCTTCCTCAATGAACGTCCGCGTCAACGAGTATGCTGTAGGAGCCATCAAGAATGAAAGTGGAGATTATATTCATCAGTGGGTGATCGTCACAGATCAAAACGTAGAGGCGCTTCAATTTGCTAATCAGTTAGATGAGAAACTAAAAGATGCCAACAAGAATTATGCTGTCGCTCGATCCAAAGCCCTCTCAGGGATCAATGTGAAAGTAATCAATAAAGAGTTGTATTACGATTACTTAGAAATCACCAAGCAAAAAGGAGGGCAACTGAAGACACCAAAAGTAATGTCTGAGGAAAAAATGCAGTCTATGATTCAGTTCGTCGAGTCAAAACTGACTGTGCCCTCATTATAACTCTACCGTTGGTTCGATCGGTGTTTTGTTCTCTACACACATTCTGACCTCCTCGATGGACATGTAGTAGGTACTGATTTTGTCCTTGTAGTCGTCTTCCAACATGTCATTGTTTAGAATGAAACGCTTGGACGCTACGATCTCTTTGTGAAAACCATAATCGATCGCGATGTAGTCTGCTTTGTATTCTACCTGCTTTCTGAATTTTTTAGAGAAGACGTACTTAAATCCATACCCAATCATCTGCCAGTTGGAGTAGGGGGCATAGTCCATGACGTGACCTAGCTCATGGGCAAACCAGCCTGTAAGAACATCATCGGGCAATTCGGATACTTTGATGTTTTCGCTATCACGTACATAGTAGGCCAGTTTGATGCGGTAGCGCTTCACTCCCGTGAACAACCCTCCAAAAGTAATGACTGGCTGAGCCTGCATCGTAGAGGTTTTGATGGGCTTTTGCTTTAGCGTGACCTCATAGGTGTGTAATGGAAAGTATTTTTCCATTACCTTCATGAAACTGTCTTTGATACGGGGATCGCTAATGTTCTCTAGGTTTACTTTCATAGGACGGGGAGTCTGTGCATAGCTTGCCTGAGTGAAGCATATGCAGCAAACAAGGGGAATAATGAGGGTGGAGATTACGTGTTTGAATCTTCTAATCATTGGGACACTTTTCTATTCAACGCAAAAATGCTGGGTTTAATCTGTATTGCCTCCTGATTATTAGAAACTTAAATGATGATAGCTGACTAAAGGTCAAATAGTTAATCTGTGTCGGATTTTTTAAACTGCTCGTTGATGATGTAGTCTATGTCTTTTCGGGTAAGGTTGCTGCCGTCTTCGAGGGTTGCACTGATTTTTCGAACGATCTCATCCAAGTTTTTTGTAGATTGATAGAGGGCATGTATAAGCTCAGGGTCTTTAGAAAAGGCGGGGTTTAATTTGATGAGATTAGATAGACCCAGTATGTTGGACAGTGGAGCGCGGAGCATATGAGAGTTGACAAAGGCATACTCTTTTAGTTGATTATTTTGAGTAATTAATTCTTGTGTTCTTTGTGTGACGGTAGACTCTAAGGAACCATTCGTTTCGATTAGTTTTTGGTTCAGGGTGTGTAGCTCTTTGTTCATACTAGAGATTTCATCCCGTTGCTCATGTAATGCTATGTTTTGTGTTTTGAGCTGATTCATGAGTTGAAGTATTTGCTCGTTTTTGTATTGAGTTGATAAATAATCCCCGAGTGATTGTACGATCAGGGCATCTTCTGCACTCCAATTTCTTACATACTTTTTGTTTTCACAGCAGATCACACCTATGACCGATCTGTCCTCATAGATCGGGCAGTCTAGCATGGATTTTATATTGTGAGGTTTGAGGTACCCTTTGGTTAACTCAGATGTGTCTTCATGGGTTTGTGCTAGTGGGGCTGTGATGAATGGCTTATGCTCTAGTGCATAAAAGTATTTTGGAGAGTCAATGACAGCTAAACTGACTTCTTCTCGATACACTTTTCCATTGTCTAATAGAAACTGCCTCTGAAGCTTTGTTTTGTCTAGATTGTAGAACCAAATACTTACTCGACTCAAATTCAATAATCGGTTAAGCACTTGACAAACTTCTTCGATCATAACGGTGTTGCCCTTTTTTTCTAAGTTTTTTCTTGTCAAATCCATCATCGCTGCGTGATAGTCCTCCAAAATAGTAGTCTTAGCTTGAAGATTATTTTTGAGAGCTATGAGCTCTTCATTTTTTTCGACGGAGGATTTATACGCATAACCTAACAAATTGTATAGCACATATATGGAGATTAATAGTCCAGAGAAAAATATGATTCCTCCAATAGCAGTGGGTATGATATACACCTCTATCGCATAAGCCTCACCTGCGATCCAATGGATGTAAAATGAGTTACCCACATAACTCAAGAATACGATAACAACCCATAATTGTGAGGCACGAATACCTTGTGCAATAAGCGCTACCAAAGGAACAAAACACATCCAAAAGACGATTGTGTTATAAGAAGCAGGATAATTAAAAAATGTAAGTTCGATCATCACCAGTATAAGAAATGGCGTCAAGGCTCTAGTTGACTTGATTTGCTCATCACTACGATAGCCATGTATTGTAGCGCTACAGCATAGGACAAAGTAACCTGAGTAGAGCCATAGTGGCCCTGATTTAAGATCGACGAAAATATCTGTGAGCAACAATAAAAATGCAATGGCTGTATGACCAAGTAGGAGGGAACGGTATACCGCTTTTGACTGTATTTTATAGTCGGTTAAATGTAACCCTCTCATTTCCATCTGGTTTTGTTTTTTCTCGAATCAACAACAATACTGAACGTTTAATCTACCAAAAAAACACGAAACAAAATCAGAGTGAAACTAATTATGTGATAAATATCGGTGTTCTATAAATAATAGGTTATCAATAAAATAACTTGCCTCTATTGAAGTTTTTTATCGTTGATTTATTCCACTTTTGGGATGCTCATAGAATACCCTCTTCTTATTCGAAGAGCTGTACAGGTTCATGAGATTTTATGAATGGGGTTCAGTGACAGAGAGTTGTATATAACTAGCAGATAGTTAGATTACTAGCGCTATATTTTGTACCTTTGCGCCTCATTTAACAAATACATATTGAATACTTTCAAGGAATTAGGTCTTGATGAAAAAATTCTTCAAGCACTAACTGAATTAGGAATTAGCACTCCTACCGAGATTCAGCAAGAAGCCATCCCATTTTTACTTTCATCACAGGCGGATTTTATAGGTCTGGCACAGACAGGTACAGGTAAAACTGCTGCCTTTGGACTGCCATTATTAGAATTGACAGAGGAGGATACCAACGTTTGTCAGGGTATCGTTTTGTCTCCAACAAGAGAACTAGCACAGCAAATCGCAGAAGGACTCAAGTCTTTCGCAAAATATAGCAAGAAACTGAAGGTAGCGTGTGTCTATGGTGGCGCACCTATCATGAATCAAATCAAGGAACTTAAGAGCAAACCACAGATTGTGGTAGCGACTCCAGGTCGCTTGGTAGACTTGATCAATAGAAAAGTACTGGACGTAAAGCACCTCCGCTACCTCGTTTTGGATGAGGCAGATGAGATGCTCAACATGGGGTTCAAAGAGGAACTTGATGTGATCCTCAAATCAACGCCAGACGAGAAGACGACTTGGTTGTTTTCGGCTACTATGCCCAAAGCCATTCGCACGATGGTCAAAAACTACATGCACGAGCCACATGAGATATCAGTAAAGAGTGGTGTAGAGGTAAATAAAAATATCGAGCACCAGTATATGGTGGTAAGACAGTCGGATAAAGTCGAGGCAATCAAAAGATTGGTAGACATGGAACCGGATATCTTTGGTGTATTGTTTTGTAGGACTAAAATTGATACCCAAAAAATGGCTGATGAACTGAGTAGAGTGGGCTATAGGGCAGAAGCATTGCACGGAGATCTAAGTCAGAACCAGCGCGACATGGTGATGAAGAAGTTCAAAGAGCGCAGAGTAAAACTTTTGATCGCAACAGATGTAGCGGCGAGAGGGATAGATGTGAATGATGTCACGCACGTGATTCATCACAAACTACCAGACGAAACAGAGTTTTATACACACAGGAGTGGTCGTACAGCGAGAGCAGGCAAGAAGGGGATATCTATTGCCATCGTATCTAAAGGAGAAAAGCGCAGACTTGATCAGATTCAGAAATCCCTAGGTATTGAATTCGAAAGAGTTATGGTGCCTTCAGGTAGTGAAATCGCTAACATGCGCGTAGATTTATGGGCGCAAAAGCTCGTGGAACAAAATGTAGACCATACGGTCACCGAAGAACTCAAGGCAATTGTAAACAAGAATTTAGAGGGACTATCTAAAGAGGACTTGATCGACAAATTGTTGACGATGGAGTTGAAAAACATGCATCTCAACGACAACAGTGATCTCAATGACATGAGTGTTTCTAAGTCGGACGATAGAGGAGAAAGCACGGGTGGTAGAGCTAGATCAGGTTTCAACAACTTTACGATTAACATTGGTAAGATTGACAATATCGGTAAAATGGATATCATGAACATCATCATCGAGGTGACGGGCATGCAAAAAGGTGAGGTTGGAAACATCGATCTTCAGAAGAAAAAGACAATCGTAGAAATTGGAAAATCAGAGTCTTCTAGCTTTACAGATAAGTTTAAGGGTTTTGAGTTTGACGACAGAGCCATTAGTGTGACTGAAGGAGGAGTCGCTGAGTCTAGCGGTCAACGCAGACGTCCAGGAGGTGGTAGACGTGACTTCCGTGGTGGCGGAGGTGGATTCAAAGGCGGTGGAGGCCATTCTCGTGGTGGGCACGGTGGTGGAGGATCCCGTGGTAGAGGCAGTAGAGAACGCCGTAAATAAGGTTCTAAGATTGATGAAATTGAAAAGCTTGAGTAACACTCAAGCTTTTTTTATGTCTCTTGAGTGTTGAAATCTACTATATGTTCAATTTCAGGTTGTTAAGCGTATTACTGTGCTATTACTAGGTACAAAATACTTGTCTTAGAGAGATTGCCGGATGCAAAATGTATGGGATGTCCCTTTCTTGATTTTAGTAATATTGAATAGTGCCTTTGTTTCTTACTCTGAATCAATTTAAGTTTATCCTAAAATAGAAACAAACAAACCTGATAAGAAGCTAACATGCATTAAATCAATGAGTTTTGTTGAAGAGACCATTGCGTAGATTTTAACTTACTACTATAACTAATATGAAGAAAACCATACTAACTCTACTTGCTATTACACTTTGGACGGGCCTAGTACAGGCACAAAACAATATCGTTGCTACAGTCGATAGCCTCACCATCATTTGGGACAAGGAAGCCATTGTTTTAGAAACTTATGAAGGCATGCGTGAATACTGTCACAATGGTCAGCACCGTCGCAACACCATCAAACTAGTCAAAACCATACATCACTACGATTCGGTATTACACAAGACCGTTCGTGACAAATATGATGCTAACCAAGATGATGAAGCGAAAGCGACATTGTCAGATATCGAAAAACTGGAAAAAGACTACACAACGAAGGAGTTTTTGGCTTTCATCCATGAAGAGTGTGCAGAGTTCAATGAGATAGAAAAGAACTACGGAAGTGCCAAAGGAAAGACTTACAAAAAGGAAGTTGAAAAAATGGAGAAACAATTGGTGAAGTACGTGGAACAAATCACTTATCAGATCGACATCATCGACGAACATATACATCACCTCAAAGCACTAGAGGAGGTTACACTCGATTAGTGAGTGGTATATATCTAATATTAGCTTTGGGGTATTTTCGGAGTTATTTAATGCCCTTTTGGGAGTAAAGTCTAGCAGCACATCATGAGTGATATATTTATCAGCCATTCGCGTGAAGATAAGTTACTGGCACGCCGACTAGGGCAGGCGATTCGTTCTGTGGGGTGGTCAGTGTGGTATGAGCAAGTCATGGATGGTGAGAGTCGAGACGAAGCACGAAAGTACGCCAAAGCGCAAATAGTGATCTGGTCGGAAGCCTCTGTGTCTGATGACGTTGTTCATCGAGAGGTGCAAGAAGCCTATGATCGTAAGCAACTGCTAGCCGTGGCATTTGATGCTGCAACACCGCCTGATTCCTTGATTACAAGGCATTTGTTTCATTTAGGTGACTGGACAGATGACAATGATAAGGCATTTCAAATACTCGTTCGTGAATTAGAGGAATTGGCAGGACCACCGCATAAAACCATTCGGTGGAAACCTTATTTGATAGCTGCTGCGAGTATCATTGGTTTGGCTCTACTGATCACAGGCGTGGTTCTTGTCAAACGAATGAATGACGAAAACATGGCTGATCATTTGGCTTGGCAGCAGGCATACCGTAAGCACAGCTACGAGTATTTTCTTCAATATAAAAAAGACTACCCACAGGGACTACACAAAATAGAAGCGGCACACTTTATCGATAGTCTCAGTGATCAGCTGATGTGGGATAGTGTACGTGTGCAACGTGATGCCGCTATGGTCATGATCTATCTAAATGCGCACCCAACTGGGCAATATGTCAAACAGGCTCAGCAGATTCAAGATAGTGTCAAAGATGAGCAAGCTTGGAAGAAAGCGACTACAGACGGCTCTTTGGTGGGTTACAAAGTGTATTACGAACTGTATCCTAATGGACTTTACCAGTCTGAAGTCCTACAACGTATCGACGCAATCGAGAACCCCAAAGTCGCACCTACGGTTAGACGAAAGACACCACATCTAGTACACAAATACAGTACACCTAAGGAGGTCGAATGTGTGGCAGTATCACCTGATGGACGAAAAATAATGACTCGTGCTTGGCAAACAAGTGCTTGGCTATGGGATATAAATGGAGAGGTGATCCATGAGTTCAAAGGGCACGACGACTGGATTACCTGCGTGGCGATAGCTCCCAACAACCGCCATTTTCTCACTGGATCGTGGGACAAGACTGCCAAACTTTGGGATCTGAATGGCAAAGTACTCAGTGAATTCAAAGGGCATACCGATCATGTGAGTACCGCAGCCTTTTCCCCAGACGGTACGATGATTGCTACAGGGTCATTCGATCATAAAATCCGATTATTTGATATCAAAGGGAAATTGCTGCAAGTATTTGAGGGGCATAGGGGGGTAATTACCTCACTGGCTTTTTCACCCAAAGGAGATCGTATCATCTCCGGATCAGCGGATCAGTCTGCTAAGCTCTGGGACTTGACAGGGCATGAAAAACTATCTTTGGATTCGCATATCAACTGGGTTACGGATGTGGCGTTCTCACCGAATGGTAAATTCGTTGCGACAAGCTCCAGAGACAAAACAGTGCGTGTATGGAGGCTGTCTGATCAAAAACATGTAAAATACAAGGGACACGAATCAGCAGTGAATACGGTTTCATTTTCCCCGGATGGGAAACACATCATCACAGGTTCATCTGATCAGACTGTCAGGATATGGTCTCTTGAAGGACAGCAAGAACATATCGTCAAGGAACTCGGTAATATTAACGATGTGAGTTTCGTAAACAACAGTGACCACTTTATTGTAGGGTCTAGTGCCAACAATGCCAGTCTGTGGGAGATTAGCTATTGATGATGGTTATTACCTCCTTGGCTCAGCCTATCTACCAGATCATGAATCGTAGATTGCTTGCTTTTAGACTGTACGTTTCGGATCAAGGATTTCTTTTCCTTTTCGGTCAGGTGCCAGTTGAGTGAGGGACGTTTGGCTTTGGTCGAGTCCTTTGTAGACACGCCTTTGTGATCATTTTCTTCTCTATAGTCCTCGTACATATCATACTCTAGTACGAATTGATGAATGCTGTCAGGATACCATGATTTCATGTATTCTAGTTTGTAGGCATTGTTGACGTCCTGAAAGTTCGCCAAGTTGTTGTAGACACTGCTGATGGGGTTACTGACCTTATCAAAGATGGATTGATGAGGCTGTGGTTCGATGACTTGTACACGCTTGGTATCCCTGATGGTAATCAATACCACGGATGAAGTGTTCTCCGCCAACCAATCTTTGAAGGCATAGATGAAACGCACTGCATCCGTCACGCCAAAGTTGTCCGTGACACCCGCATCCATGACTTTGATAGTAGGATCGGAGGGGAGAGAGATGCTGGGGGTGATGTAAGGGAACGATGCATTCATGCGCAGTGCACTCGTATATCGGATGTCTTTAGCACCCTGATTCTGGAAGAAGCGCTGAAAATCTATCACATCTATGATCGGTTCGTTGATGCCTGTTTTGCGCCTCGGGCTGGTGTTCATAAAGGCGGTGTTGAAATCTGAGATGTATAGTTTTCGCCCATCGTTCATGACCGTAGAACCGAATAGTATCATGGGGATTTTGGCTTGAGCTTCTAGTGCGCCATAGTCGCTAAGTTTTTTATCCATCACGAAATTCGTATTGGTATGGAGCTGTTGCTCAAAAGCGAAACCTCTGTCCTTAGAATATGTGTGTCTAGCATACTCAAATCGAGGATTGTGGAGAAAAAGGTCATTGACGACCAAGTTGAAAATCATAGGGTTGAGGTTGTCACGGGCGATCTGATCCAGATAGATGTCGCTGTTGGGATCTGAGATGAGACCTAGTTGACGCTGATAGGAGAGCTCTCGGTAGAAAGATGCACCCACCATACCGCCTGATGCACCCGTGATCAGTACGGTCTGATCCATGAGGGGTTCTTTCATCCGCTGGTCGATCTGCCCTAGTACTGCATGTGCCCATAGTGCAGACCGCGAACCGCCACCGCTCACGCATACGAACACCGCTACCGGGTCGTCTGTTTTTTGTTTCTGCTTCCATTGATTCAATACCTGAATCATTTTACGCTTGTCGTGCGCGATGATGCTGTCGGTAGATTGTTGGTAAAGCTTAGAGATGGTGTAGTTCGCAGGCACCGTGTCATAGTTGAGCCCAAACGCTTCATGATAGTCTAGAATGATCCCTGTAGTAAAGAGAATATTAAATATGATATATACCCCGAAAAATGCAGCTACGAGCCACTCCTTAGTCCAGTAGGCGAGTGCCCCCACTGCCATGGTGATCATCCCGAAGAGTACCATCAGACTAGCTGCAGCTGGCAACTGAAAAATACTATAATCTATACCACGTCCCATCAGAAGAATAAGGCCCGTCAGGATGACTACCAATATAACTGAGTTGAGGTGGTTTTGATCAAATACCCGAGTGATGATCTTTTTGTTGGGGAATTGATACAGCTCCTTGGTATCGTGTATCCTGAGGTTTAGCCCGATGAAGGAGGTGACTTTGCGCTTTTTTCGGTTGGATAGTCGGTCGAGTATATTGATACGGCTCAGCTTGATTAGCTTCAGCCTTGCATTTAGCTTTCGAGTGATGTAGGCGTAGATGTTCTTATTGGTCAGCCTAAAGTACCCATAGAGTAGCGCAGTGATGAGAATCAACCCTAGATAGAATCCCGCCAAAAAGGTGAAAATGGTAAACCCTGTATTGTGTTCGTCTTTTGACTGAAAAATACAGATCGCAACCGTGTACAGTATCAAAATACAGAGTGGAATGACACTGTTGTTGACTGAAAAATTGCTAAAGGGTTTTTTGAGCAAACCGACAAAACGGTACTTGTTGGCATGAAGAATATAGCCTGTAATGTGAAAAGAAACTGTCAATATGCCAAACCCAATACCAACGATGAAGAAACTCCAAAAACTGACTTCATGGAGGTATTCAGGGTCTAAAAAAACATAGGGAATGCCCATGACATTGCCAGAGGAGCCTGTGATAAATAGAAATAACAGTACCCATGCAATGAGGAGAATTTGATGCGATTTGAAATATTGGGCAAATAGTTGGACGGGAAATGAAAAAATGAAATTGTCAAGCATGCTCCGTTTCATAGAATTTCCCCTCTGTTTATTAGGTTAATTTGGATGATGGTAATCCTTATTTAATTTAGAAATACCTGTTTGATATTTGGTCACGATACCACATTTTTTTCATCAAGTGGGAATAGAAATAACACTCACGTCACATACATACTTTAATAGCCTCTTCAGTTGTACAGTTTTTAAGGCTTTATCTACTTTTCGTTCTAACTCAGGGTATTTTGTAATCTTCCCTAACAACATGAACAATGCTTTCTTCATCCCGAATGATGCATAGCTTCATCGGAGTTAATAGCCAGTCTGATTCGGTAGATCGGAAAAAAGAAGAATAGTTAGTAGGCTTGGGTTTTCTTTGGAACTGAGCGTCAGATACTATTTACCTATTAACTATCCTTCTTTTAACATTTAACTACTGAATTGCATAATTCAGGTTAATGGTGATGTCCAGACTCAGTATTTTTCGATTTGGCCAGTAAGGTGAAGGCTCCCTGCTTAACTAGCGTTAGCGCACTGATCTCTTGGGTATCATCTATCAGTGTCACATGGCTATAGCCATCTTCTGTTTCGCCTTTTTCGACCTCTAGCATCTCATACTGGTGGACTGTTTGCCCATTCTCTTGCTTTTCGCCGAGTGCTGCAAAGACGAAGTGTTGGCCACCAAAGCGTACAATCGCTTCTTCAGGCAAAGCCCACACTTCATGCATAGCCGTCTCGATACGCGCGGAGATATACATGCCAGGCACGAGACCTGCCTGATCCACAGTGTCGGTATCGTGGTATTGGAGGTGCCCATGTACGGTGACGGAGCGATTTTCTCGGACACTCGTCCCCACGAGGAAGACCTCTGCTTCGCGCCAATTGGTGGGGTCATTACTGAGTGCAAAACGGATACGCTGTCCTGTTTTGATTTTGGGAATGTCATTTTCGTAGACGGTGAGCTCGACGTGCAGATCGTCAGAGTTGGTGATGTCCATGATTACGTCCTGCGGACCGATGTATTTGCCTATATTGGTGTAGACCTCTCGTATAGATCCACTGACTGGTGCATAGAGATTAACGGCCTCAGAGATTTTACCGCCTTCTACTTTTTTAGGGTTGATGCCTATCATTTTCAATCTAGCTTCCATGGTTTTAAGCTTTGCCTCGTTGGCGAGGTATAGGCTTTTGGCTTGCTGATAGCTTTTGGCGGATGCCACTTTCTCGTTGTAGAGCTGCTCTTGGCGTTTGTATTCTTCGTCGAGGTACGCACGATTGGCCAGGCTTTCCAGATATTCCTGCTGAAACTGGATGAACTCTGGGTTCTCTATGGATACCAAAAACTGTCCTTTCTTGACGGCAGTACCCGGTAGCATGTCGGTGTATTTGACGAAACCGCCATAGGGCATATTGATCGAGATATTGGACTGTGGGGGTACATCGATGATTCCATTGACTTTTAGTTCCGAACCGATGTTGCGCTTTTCGATTTTTCCCGTGACGATATGGGCACGTTCGAACTGCGCTGTGGTGAGCTCTATGGCTTCTTCGTGTTCATCATGTCCATGTTCTTCTTCCTGAGAATTCGGTACAGTGCAGCCATATTGTAGGGCTGATAGGAGGAAGAGTATGGCGGATATTGTTTTTATGAATGTGTTTTTCATGATCTGTATGTTATTGTACGCCTGAGATCCATTCGATTTGAATCAAGGTCTGGTTGTATAGATTCAGCGTTTCTAGATAATTAAACTTGATATTGAGGGCGGTATTGAGGCCCTGTATGTACTCGATGTAGCCTATGCTGCCACTCTCGAATCCTTTTTGGGCTTGCGCCAAAATAAGATCAGACTGCGGTAGTGCGTTCTGGCCATAGTAGTCGAGACTAGCGCGGTACTTTTGGTACTGCTGTAGGAGTGCTTCCAGCCGCCCTTGCAGCGCATGGGTCTGTGCCTCTAGCTGGGCAGCAGTAGTCTGTTGCTTCATTTCGGCTGCTTTGACCTGCGCGATTTGGGATTTGGAACTGAATATAGGGATGGCCAAACCTACACTGAACCCATCGAAGCGATCACTTGCTGTATAGTTGGTCTGACCACCCTGCAACGTGCGCCCCGTACCTATCAGTGACTGATTGAAATAGCCCAGTGTGATATCAGGCAGCAGTTGTGCTTTCTGCACGGACTTCTCACGGGCAGCGATTTGCATCTGCTGCTTGAACCAGGCGAGGGTAGGGTTCTGTGTGATGTCGCTGGACTCGGGTGTGATCTTGTTTGCGCGACGTTCTAACTTGCCCAGCGGCCGTATAGTAGCATCCTGTATATTGAGCAGTGTCCGGAGTTGGGTCTGCAAAATCGAAATGTCCGATTGGTTCTGGTCTATCATGACATGGATCTCCGCTACTTGGGATTCGGCGGTAGCTTGTTCGAGCAGGTTGCTTTCTCCCGTTTCGTATCGCAGTGTAGCAGCGTGTACATAGCGCTGATAGATGCTGTCCTGCTGATGCAGTAGTTCCGCTTTGCTCATCGCCAGCCACAGTGCATACCAATTGGACTTGACCTGCTGTATCAGCTCGTTTTGCGTAGCGATTCGCATCTGTTCGCGTCCCTCTACCTGCGCCATGGCCAGCTTATTTTGGTGCGCATATACACTCGGGAATTCTATCCGCTGACTCACGTTGAACTGATTGTCATCGCTTTGGATGCTGTTGTACTGTCCATGGGTCCACGATACCTCCGTTTTGGGTATATCCCAACTGCTATTTTGTAAAGCCCGCTGTTGTTCGATCTGTAGATCAGCCGCTTTGAGCGTAGGGTTGTTGGCTATGGCGGTTTGTACCGCTTCGTCCAACTGGTGGTAGGTATTCGCCTCCGTTGTCTGCGCCCAAGTCACGGTTTGGCTCATCCATAACGTAATGACAATCAGCACAGTATGTGCGCTAGGGATAAGAATCCATTTTATATCTTTTTCTTTATGCATCATGCTCAGATTTAGAATTCAAAGTTTTGCGTTCGAAGTAGTAGTAGAGTATCGGCAGCACCACGAGTGTCAATAGTGTAGCAGTGATGAGACCACCGATAACTACCGTAGCGAGAGGCTTTTGCACCTCAGCCCCTGAGGACTGGGATAGTGCCATCGGCAGGAAGCCGAGTGACGCCACTGCTGCGGTCAGTAGGACTGGTCTTAGACGGACTTTTGTCCCTCGATACACCCGCTCAAAGAGGTCTATAACTCCCCTGTTTTTCAATTGATTAAACTCAGCGATGAGAACAATCCCATTGAGTACTGCCACACCGAATAGTGCAATAAAACCCACGCCGGCAGAGATACTGAAAGGCATATCGCGCAGATAGAGAGCGAATATCCCTCCAATAGCCGATAGTGGAATGGCTGTGAAAATCAACAAGCCTTGTTTGACCGATCGGAAGGTGAAGTATAACAGGACAAAAATGAGCAGTAGTGCAAGAGGTACAGCTACGAGAAGTCGCTGGCGTGCCTCTACCAAGTTCTCGAACTGTCCCCCATAGGTGACAGTATAACCTGGCGCAAGGACGACCTGTTCTTCGATCTTTTGTTTGATCTCTGTCACGATACTTTCCACGTCACGATTTCGGACGTTGAATGCGACGATGATCCTCCGTCGGGTGTTGTCTCGCTGTATTTGGTAGGGGCCATCTTGGATCGATACGTTGGCGACTTGCCGCAGTGGGATTTGATGCCCATCGTTGCGAGAGATGTAGAGGTTTTGGACATCTTGCAAATCCTCACGGTTGGTTTTGTCTAGTCGTACTACCAGCTCGAACCGTTTCTCTCCCTCATACACCATACCTGCCCCTGCACCTGCAAAAGCCGCCTGCACGGTTCGGTTGACCTCCTGAATGCTCATGCCATATTTGGCCAGCTGATCTCGTTTGTAATCAATGACGATTTGAGGAACACCTGTGACTTCTTCTATGTACAAATCTACCGCACCTTCTACCTCTGTAGCCAGCTGACCGATCTGGTTAGCATAGTCAGAGAGGTCATCGAGATTTTCGCCGTAGATTTTGATCGCGACATCTTGACGTACACCTGTCATTAGTTCATTGAACCGCATCTGTATGGGTTGCTGAAAACCAAAGTTGACACCCGGGATCACCTCTAGCGCTTCAGACATGAGGTTGGCGAGCTCTTCGCGGTTGTCCGCTGAGACCCATTCACTTTTGTCCTTGAGTATGATCATCAGATCGGCAGCTTCTACAGGCATAGGGTCTGTAGGGATTTCTCCTGCGCCGATTTTAGCGACCACTTGTTCTACTTCGGGGAACTGATCTAATAGGATCGTCTCGGCCTGAGTCGTGGCATCTATGGTGTTCTGTAGCGAACTTCCCGTGACGACCCGAGTCTCGACTGCAAAATCCCCTTCTTCTAGGGTAGGGATGAATTCTCCTCCCATTCGGGAAAAAGTAAATAAAGCAACCAGAAATAGCACCAGTGTCATACTGAGGATAATGATTCGATGCGTCATGCACCATCGAATCATGGGATCGTAGAGGTTTTGAATCTTCTCAATGATCTTATCGGATATGTTGCGTTTGTGACGGGTGTCTTTGTTGAGGAAGAGGGCAGACGCCATCGGTACATAGGTGAGCGAAAGGATGAAGGCACCTAAGATGGCAAAACTGACTGTCTGTGCCATGGGACCAAACATTTTCCCTTCTGTACCGACTAGTGCGAGTATAGGTAGATATACGATCAGAATGATGATCTCACCGAAAGCGGCCGAACTTCTGATTTTGCTGGCGGACTGGTAGACCTCTTCGTCCATTTCCTTTTGCGTCAAGCGGCGAGACCATTTGAGGAGACCCAAATGATGCAGTGTTGCCTCTATGATGATGACTGCTCCATCTACGATCAGCCCAAAATCTATCGCACCCAGACTCATCAGGTTTCCCGATACGCCAAAGACATGCATCATGCTAAAAGCGAATAGCAAAGCGAGCGGTATGACCGATGCGACTATGAGTCCCGCACGTAGGTTTCCGAGTAAAAGTAGTAATACGAAAATGACAATGAGGGCACCCTCTGTCAAGTTTTTGGTGACGGTACCGATGGCATTTTCTACTAGTTTGGTTCGATCCAAGAAAGGTTCGATGGTGACGCCTTCGGGTAGTGATTTTCGGATTTGATTGATCTTTGTTTTGACGTTCTTGATCACCTCTGCTGAGTTTTCGCCTTTGAGCATCATGACGATGGCACTGACGACTTCTCCTTTACCGTTTCGGGTGGTAGCGCCGTAGCGTACGGCACTGCCTAACTGTGCCGTACCGACATCCCTGATCAGTACAGGGATGCCGTCAGCATTGTTCTTGATGAGGATGTTGTTGATGTCTTCTAAGTTACCGACGAGCCCTTCGCTTCGGATAAAAAGTGCTTTATTGTTCTTCTCGATATATGCCCCGCCTGTATTTTCGTTGTTGGCAGATAGTGCCTCGAATATTTCTGCCACTGATACCTTCATGGCATGAAGGCGGTCCGGGTCTATGGCGATTTCATATTGTTTGAGGTAGCCACCGAAACTGCTGACATCTGCCACACCTGGGGTGCCCAACAACTGCCGGCGTATAATCCAGTCTTGGATACTGCGAAGTTCGCGTGCATCATATTGGTTTTCATAGCCTGGTGCTGTACCTACGACATATTGGTAGATTTCGCCTAGTCCCGTGGTGATAGGGCCGAGGTGCGGCCTGCCGACCCCTGGCGGGATTTGCGACTCCACTTCGGACATGCGTTCGCTGACCTGTTGTCTTGCCCAGTAGACGTCTATGTCTTCTTTGAACACGATGGTCACTACAGACAGTCCAAAACGTGAGAAAGAGCGTATCTCCTCGATCTCGGGAATAGTCGCCATGGTAATTTCAATCGGAAAGGTGATCAAACGCTCCACTTCCTCTGCGGCGAGGGAAGGGGACGCGGTGATGACCTGTACTTGGTTATTGGTGATGTCGGGGACTGCGTCTATCGGTAACTGGCTGAGCGAGTAGCCCCCCCAGATGACCAGGCCTAGCGTCAGTAGCCCTATGATCAGCTTGTTGTCGATCGAAAATCGAATGATTTTATCAAGCATATTGATTCATGTTTATTCCGAGATGAATGTGAATCCACCCGGATTTTTTTAAGAAATATGTTATGGAGTAATAGTCCAGTGACCGGTGGAATACAATATGCATATATGTATGGCCAAAAGGTCAAATATAACTATTGATGATTGAGGTGATAGAGTTTCTCTATTCAGCTCAAGGTGTGATGCTGTGGATAAAGTAGAAGGAGACTAACAGGTACGTGATAGCACCATGGAAAAAGCCATAGTCTTGTCCCATGAGCTGCACGCTGACTTTATGTCAAAATCAAATCACACAGCGCTTGCTTAGCCGAGCTTAGGCGGTTGAAAGGGTGCTTCGCTGTATTCAGAAGCGATATTTTGATCGTAGGAAGTGTATTGTGTGCGTTCAAAAGCACTCAGCTCGCTCATGCTAAACTGCTGCTCGATGGTGCAGAACAGTGGAGCGTGTTGACATTGGTGCTGCCCATGAAAGGGAAGGTCATTGTCCTGTGCTTCATCGTGATGTCCTTCTTCCTCGTCGCTGAGGTAGTCTTCGATCAGAAATGCTACAAAGGAATCTCCGTCATAGGCTTTGTGTTCTTGATAGTGACTGATGAGTGCTGGTAATTTTTCCAACTCACAGCATATATCCATATTGGGCACGAGTGCCTGTGTAATGAATATGAAGGTGAGTAGTATACCAATCGGGTTTCTCATAAGTAGCACAAAGCTAGTTAAAATTCTGGATGGACCTTTTGCTATGCCAAGATTCATTGTCAATTGATAGGTTACTCTCCATCCTCTAGTAGTTTTCGGATGTCGGACATATTGCCATATAGTACGAGTATGTCATGTTTGTTTAGGATGGTATTGGCGTTAGCGACCTTGTTGATCTCTCCAGTTTTTTTAATACTTCCTAAGTCATTTTTCTCTTCTGTCACACGCATAGTGGTCAGTACGACCACATTGTACTTTTCTTGTAGGTTGAGTTCTTGAAGGCTTTTGCTAACATACTGAGTAGGTACAGTTGCCTCAATGATGTTGTGATCCCCTGTGAGCTGAAACGAATCTACAACTCCCGTAATGTTCAGTTTTTTGGACCACCGGTTGGCTGTTTCTTCTTCAGGGTGTACAATCTCATCCACCCCCATGGCTTCTAGTACTGTCTCGTGTAGCAGAGAGACCGCACGGCTAATGAGGCGTTTGGCTTTCATTTTCTTCATCAGTGCAGTCGTCATGATGTTGGCCCCTTCGTTTTCTCCGATGCATACGATGACGACATCAGTGTCTGCGAGCGGTAGATTGGTGACGGCTTGTGGGTCAGTACTATCCAGGCAGATGGTGTGGGTGATCGCTTCGCGCAGTGCATCGACCTTGCTCATGACATTGTCCACACCGATGACTTCATTGCCTGATTCGGTGAGTTTTTTGGCTAGGGATGCCCCAAATACGCCTAAACCGATAATTACATATTTCATAATTGGTGTTGATTAGTTGATCAGAATTTCCTCTGTAGGATAGCGGTAGTTCAAATGTTTGATTTTTCTCATGATAGCGATGAGTAGCGTCAGCATACTGACTCTGCCGATGAACATCGTCGCGATCAGCACAAATTTACTTGCCGTAGACAAACTCGCCGTGATCCCAAGACTAAGGCCGACTGTACTATAGGCTGAGAAACACTCAAACCCGAGCCCTAGCAAATGCTGGTCGGGATCAAAAGCAGCCATCAGTACGATGGCTGTACCTATTACGACTAGTGAGAGAGAGATCAGGGCAAATGCTCTACGTACCGAAATCTCCGCGATCTCTCGGTTGAATAGTTCAATTCTGTTTTTTCCTTTGGCTATACTAAGGTAGTTGAGTGTAGCGATGGCGATGGTACTGGTTTTGATGCCGCCACCCGTAGAGCCAGGTGATGCACCTATCCACATCAGCATGAAGGTAAATAAGATCGTAGAGAAGTGCATGGCCGTCATGTCTACGGAGTTGAAACCTGCCGTTCGTGGTGTCACTGCGCCAAAGAAAGCAGTGACTAATTTTCCCAGCCCTTGGTGTTCCTTCAGCGTGTTGTTGTATTCAAATCCATAGAAAACAATCGTACCCGTCACGATTAGCAATAAGGTCGTGATGACAACTATTCGTGTATTGAGATTGATCATCCATGGATTAAAGATCATTTTTTCTTTATCTCCTAGATGCATTAGGCGATGGATGACTAGATGCTTGAGGTATTTATACAGGTTGAATATAATAGGAAAACCAATTCCACCTAGAATGAACAACATGGCAATAGACAGATGCATGGGGTAGTTGTATCGATAGTCTATGTCGTAGAGGCTACTGGCTAGTGTAGAGAACCCCGCATTGCAGAAGGCTGATATAGAGTGAAAAACCGAGAAGAAAATCTGCTGTGATAGTGAAGGGATCACTGTACTATCCAAACTGATGAATATAAACACTGCTCCAAGTAGTTCGATAAGGACGGTGATGAGAATAATTTTTTTCAAGGTGTTAAATACCTCAGCGATTTTCTCCGAATTGGTCATGTCTCGAAGCAGGAGTTGGGTTTCGTAACTAGAGCTGCCCCTAAAGAAGTAACTGAAGTAACTCGTGAATGTCATGATACCCAGCCCGCCGATCTGTATCAGACCGATGATGACGAACTGTCCAAAATGCGTGAAATAGCTTCCCGTATCTACAACAATCAGGCCTGTCACACAGACTGCACTGGTCGCAGTGAACAGTGCATCGATAACGGATATGCCATTATGGGTAGCGTTGGGCAACAAGAGCATAACCACTCCCAGCAGTACAATTACCACGAAACTGATGATAAATAACTGCGCTGGGTTGAAGTGTTGTACCTTGAAATCAATTCTCAGGGCGGAAAACTCTCGAACTAGGGACACCAAAATAGAGAGTACAAACCATTCTACGGTATTGAGACCTATCATGTGTAAACCCAAAAGAAAGTTGGCTAAGATGGTAAGCAAGAAGGCTATGAGAACTCCGTCATAAGGCCATACTTTGGCTGGAGGTCGATCAGTAGCTGAGATATAGCGATAGACCATAGATGCTACTGTTATTATTAGTGTAAAGGTATAGAACCACAATAAATCCGCAGCGATCTCGGAGGATTGGTCAAACCCAAAATCAAATATCAAAAGGACTGTGGCAATCAGGGATAGGATGAATGGAACTCGCTTCACTAAGCGAGAACGAGTTGCCCGTGGTGAACCAAAATTTTGATTGTTGAACTTCAATAGGGGGAGTTAAAATGTCTGGAATAAATATCCAACAAAAACCCCAGTACTAAAAGGGATACGCAAAAAATGCTAGTGTATTTTCTGAATGAAAAGAGTTTGCCCCGGTTTCGTTTGAAGTCTCTATTGGGAGTGAAGCTGTGTTTATACCTGATCAAGGATTTAGTATAAGTATTGGAGGAAAACTAAAATAACTAAGAAACAGAGGGGGATAAACTTGTATCTCAAAACCATTCGAGATTATATTCACGGGTTGGGAGTTAGACTAATATGAATGATATGGCATTTGACTTGTCGTGTTTGGACACGGATAGCTTAGAGGGATTTAGGTCTCATACGGATCCTCTAGCAGACAATACGGTACGAGAGATTATAGATTCTGGGTATGAAGCTCAGATCAATCAGATATTTGCGTTGCTTGTGCAGAATGACAGTTTTGATGCGCATACCTTTTGTGATTTGGATGGGGATCTGGCAGATACTTTGACTCGTTATTTTGAAAAGAGTAGTGTTTTGCCCGAATGGGCAGATATGCAACAGGTCCTGATCGGAGAGGAGCTATTCGCTACTTACGGCCCGGAGGTGTTCATGTTGCTCAATGTGAGCTCTCTGCCGATGTGCTATACCTGTGCCAATGGTGCGCAAGTACTCTTCGATACGGGGAGACTGCTCACGCACAACGGAGATGTAGATCCGCTAGCCAGACGGCTGATGGAGACGGCTCAGATGGTGGTCAATGTGCTTTCGCCTGGAGGGCTGTTGCCTGATGGCAAAGGACTAGTGACCATACAAAAGGTAAGACTGATTCATGCAGCGATTCGCTATTTCATTAAGAGACGCGGTTGGGATACAGAAACTTTGGGCGAGCCTATCAATCAAGAAGATCTAGCAGGAACGCTCATGTCCTTTGGACCTGTGATATTGTCTGGACTCAAACACCTCAATGCAGACCTAACACCCGTCCAGTGTAATGCCTATATGCATACTTGGAAGGTCGTAGGATACCTGATGGGTATAGACGAGCAGTTACTGCCCGATACCTACGAACAGGGATTTGGGTTGGCGACTAAGATACTTGAACATCAGGCCTGTGAGTCCGAAGCGGGCAAGGCTCTTAACAATGCCTGCACCTTGTTCATGCACGAAATGATCCCGATGAAACTCTTCGATGATGTACCTGCGTATCTGACCGAATATTTTCTGGCAGATTTCTCCAAAGCATCGGGGATTGATCTAGGAGAGTGTATCGGAGTAAAAAATGAAATTGATCTCCGTGACAAACTGGTACTCAGACTGACGCAGTTCATTGTAGGGCATTTGAGCAATGTCGCTAACATAGAGGTCGTCCAACGTATATCTGCTCCTTTTAATAGGTTACTATTGGAGGGGATTATCAAGTATTATAACAAGGGGAAGAAGGTTCATTTTTTCATCCCTCCGAGTCTTAAGAAAAACTGGAAACTTGAAGACTAAAATAGACCTAACCAAAACACTAATTAATTTAACTGACTAAGAATGAGTATTAACATGAAAGCAAACAACTATCCGGGCTTAGATGCTAAGACTACTTTTTTGATTATTTCATCCTCGATCATTTTACTTGTATGGTCTTATGGGAGTTCGTGGGTGGATTTGGGGCCTGTGACGGCTAGTATTATCACCTATGGTCTATACATGTTCTACTGGGGCTATGCCTTGCTCACCAAAAACTACCTCATCAAGCGGTTGATTATACTAGGAACCATCGCTGGGGTATTGGAACTGGTGACGGATGATTATTTGGTACATACGATTCACAGTTTGGTGTATCCTAAGGGAGAGTGGATGATATGGAGTTCGCCGGCCTACATGCCTTTTGCTTGGGCTAATGTATTGGTACAACTGAGTTTTATTGGTGTGTTACTCACACAGAAATATAATATATGGATAGCGTCTATTGTACTCTGTATCGCTGGAGGAATGTACATTCCGCTATATGAGCACCTCGCTAGCGGCGCAGGATGGTGGTGGTATAATAACAATACGGCCATGATTCTTAATGCTCCGATCTATGTGATTGTTTGCGAGGCACTGATTTCACTTTCACTTCCCTTGATCGTCTGGTATGCAGAGCAGCACATATTGAGAAGGACGGTATATCTGGGGATAGGATTGGGTGTTTGGATATACGTGAGTGCTATTGTTTCTTACATGATAGCGAGGTAGTTAGCTAGTTTGTCCTTGGATTGTATTTCAAAAGTGACTTTTAGGTTAATAATTATGGATATATTCGGGACGAGAAAACTAAATAAAGTAATGAAGATCGAATCAGCAATTGATTTCTTCATCCACCCTGTACATTTTGAGAATCCTAACGTTTTGCGAAGAGCTCGCCTGTTTGTGCGCGCCTGTTTGTTGACGAGTTTTTTTTCGTCTTCGTATATCTGGATGAGTGTCATCTTTGGTTATGAGCGTGGTGTCTACTTGATGTTGTTCAATGTCATTGGTTTTTTGTTACTGCCGTTGTACGCTAAAACCAAGGTGTCTATCGTATTATTAGGTAATGTTTATGTACTTATTGGTGCAGTAGCTATTGTGATTCTAACCTACTATTCTGGTGGTGTTTGGTCAGCGATATATCCATGGATCATATCCATACCTGTATTGGCTCTTTTAGTAGTCAACAAGTCCTCAGGGATTATATGGGGTGCAATATCGTTTCTAGCCATGCTTTGGTTTGGCTATAAGGCTTATATAGGAGTGGAACTGCCTGTAGAATACAATCCAGAACTCCGTGTAGTGTGGTATATCTCTGTTCTTCCAGGTTTATTATTGATCGTACTATTCATTGCATTTGTGTTTGAATCTATCCAAGCCAAGGCGCTGGGAGTACTAGAACGAAACAATAAGGAGCTTAAAGAACAGAAGGAAACTATTTTGCTACAATCGATTGAATTGGAAAAAGTGGTCGGAGAGAAGGATAATATCATTCGTGTACTAGCGCATGATCTAAAAAGTCCATTGTCAAACATTCAGAGTCTGGCCAAGTTTATCAATCAAGACATAGATCTTGAACAGAAAAAGCTGTTTGTACAGCTTATAGAGCGGTCATCTGTCAACGCACAAAACCTTGTAAACCGTGTCTTAGAGATGGACGCAGCGGGTCAAAGTGATTTGAATATTCAATTGGTACCTGTCAATACAGTATCGATTATCCGTAATATTATTCAACCAATCAAGGAAGGGGCTAAGGCCAAGAACATCGTGTTGTTATTTGAAGACCATACGGAGAACGCTTTATGTGATTTGGATGAAATTTATTTGACGCTAATATTGGAGAATTTGATTTCTAATGCGATTAAGTTCTCTCCTGAGAACAAGAAAATACAAGTGGTATCTACCAACGAAGACAATATGTTGGTAATCAGTGTGATCGATGAAGGGCCAGGGATTGTTGAAGAGGATGTGAATATGCTTTTTAAAAAATTCACCAAGCTAAGGTCAAGACCTACGGCTGGAGAGAGTTCGGCTGGTCTAGGTCTGTCACTGGTGAAACGCTACGTAGAGATGATGGGCGGACGTGTGTGGTATGAAGATGCCAAGACAGGCGGGGCTAACTTTAGAGTTGCTTTTCAGTTGTCACCATCAAAGGTGATAGATTAGATTTTAGGCTACATGTTTTTTACTGACTGATCAGTTTTAGGACTTTTTTTCCTCTCGACTGAATGGCTGCCGAGCCGAACCGCATCAAATCCTCAACAACCAAACGCAATTCGTTTTTGAGATCAGGATATATCACACACAGATTAGCCAAGACCGTCATTGCAAAAGCATGTACGGCGATGGCTTGTTTTTGATCCGTGAGGTAGTGAAAACAGTGATCGACAAGTTTTCCTTGATACTCCTCTGGGATGTCTTGAAACTGTAAAACCCGGAGTGTGTTTCGTTTGACTGCATCTATAGGAGACGTATCTAGGTGATCGATAAAGGTACCCAGATAGGGAAGTGTCAGGTTAGAATCCATATCGTTGAGAGTAGATAGTACCCAGGCTGCATTTTGACATGCTCTAGCATTCTTGCCCAGAAAATGCTTAGTCAACGTAGACATTTGATCTGGATGAGCCAAGATGTACTGTGCGATCTCCTTACCTGTAGATTTATTAAAGCGAGCTTGAAATAACTGATCTATATCCATGGACATATCATTTAGATATTGAATACGGTCAAGAGTAGCTCCGTTAGACTCGCGAACACCAGAATGAATAAGTATATGAGTCCAATTGATAGATACTTGATCAGTGTACGTATCCATCCTTCTGCATAGACTTTCCTAAAAGATAGTGTAGCATAGATTGTCACCAGAATGAAACATATTGGCCATATTTTAGCATAGGAGAACTGCAAAGTGTCATGGTTTAGTACCAAAATAGCTCCAATGCCAAAGACGAAATAGGTAAAGCTATGTAAGTGAATCAAATGAATCAAATGTGAAAAATAGTAGATGTCTTTTTTGAGGTAAAACAACTTTAGTATTAAGGCCAATAGGGGAAGTAAGACCATCATCATGATGGGGAGGTTTTGCAAGATTTGACTCATGAGCATGTCCTTAGGCATCTGATCCGTTTTGATAGCCTGTAGTACAAGTTTTCTCTCAAATGCTGATAACCCATGGGTATCTAGCGAGTCCATGATTTGTAAGGCAGAGAGGTTGCGATCTTTTCGTAGCGAAATGTAGATTTGTCCATTGGAGGCGGAGAGAAAGTCGTCTGGTACACTGATATCTTTTGGGTTCAGAGTGGTGTCTTGCGCCATCATGTGTGCAATAGAATCTTTTCTGGCATGCTCTATCGAATCCCATTTGATACTAATGATCTGACTAAGATCCATCGATACTGAGTCTATCGTGGTTTGATTGGTTTCGTCTAGTCGTTTTTGTGCCTTGGAGATGAATCCACGTCCCATCATGCTAAACACAAAGAAAAACAACAAACTCACGATCAGGTAAAGCCGAATCGGATTGATGTAGGCTGCTCGTTTGCCTTCTGTATAGTAGTTGGTAAGTGCGCCAGGGTTGAAGAAAAAGGGAAGTAGACTATGGCCAAATCGAGAATCAAACGAAAAATAATTGTGTAGGAAGTCTGTGATGATCCTCCAAAACGAGAGTTTGCTATGGTTGTTTTCCTGACCACAGCGAGGGCAGTAGTTGGTCTCAATATCAAATGCCAACTGGCAGTTGAGACACTGAGTGGCGGGGTGTCTTTTGCGCTTGAGTGATGGCAAGGACACGTTTAGTTTTTGCACCTCTTGAAAAGCAGATTTGGATCTGCCGATGAGGTGTTTGATGTGCTTGTTCTTGCCTGCCACAGTTTATATTGTTAATCTTCGATTTCCAATACCTCCAAAATATCCGCTAGTTCATCATAGTCTTTGAAACCTGGCTTTTCTTCATGGCTTCCAGAGAGAGCTATGCCATGATAGAATGCCGGTTTGGCCAAAACATTGTCTGCTGTGACGTCAAAGGCTTTGAGGGTAGGGATGGTCAGCTCTAGTTCTGATATGGCTTGATCGATATCCAAGTATAAAGACTCATCTTGACAATCGATGAGTAAGTAGGCAATGTCCTCAGGAAGACCGTCTGCTTCGGAAGTAAAGGCTGTTAGATCATTAGCATCGTCGATATGAATTTTTAGGATGACTTTGGTGTCCGTGGCGAGCGCTTGTGCGACTTCTACCGAGTTGACCTGTAGGTAGCCTGTGCCTATATTTTGATGTGTTTCACGAATCTGAGCCAAAGGTAGGTTGCCATATTCCATCACTAAATCTACACCCGCGACCCAGCCCATGATTTCTTGTGCGGTCTCTAATGCTACAGGGTTATCATTTTGAGGATCCAAATTGAAACCGATCATGTCCACACCAAAACCCGCACAGTAGCGTGCATCACTGAGATTAGATATATTTCCTACCTTAACAAAGCTTTTCAAATTCATATCAATACTGTCAATTGGACAATCAAATTATTTTATGCAAATCAAAACCATTCGCTGGAACATTGCCGTAAAATTGCAATGAAATTAATAATTGAAATACGAAACAATAATAGACATGGAAGTAATAGAAGTAACAGATCAGGAATTAGCACAACAACTCGCATCGAATCCTAAAGTTGTGATCAAGTACTATGCGGATTGGTGTGGCTCTTGTAAGCTTTTCAACCCAAAGTACAAAAGATTAGCCAAAGACGAGAGGTTCCAAGATGTGACATTCTTGAATATCAATGCAGAGAACAATCCTGACGCAAGAGCAAAAGGAAGTGTAGCCAACCTACCGTCTTTCGCGATCGTAGAGAACGGTGAGTTCAAAGAGACCGTAGCGACTAGCAAAGAGGATGCAGTAGTTGCTTTGATAGAAAAATTGAAATAAGTATGCAGCTTTTAGTAAGTAAACAGTCAGTTGGGCAATATGATATCGCTCAACTGACTGATGCAGAGGTGATATTGCTATGAAAGACAGGACATAGCCTGTTGGATTTACATTGCTGCGAAGATCATTTATAGGTTTGACGAATAGGTTCAAACCTTTGGACTTTTAGCGCAGAAATTTAGTGTTAAGAAAAATCTATTGGTTCTACTCATTGACTGTCATAGAATCCATTTCGGTTTGCATCTCCATGTCCGATTCTTCATTGATGTCTGGCATGTTTTCTACCATAGTTTTGAGATCTTGTAGTCCTTGCTCATAGTATGGACCGAGCATGCCATCCATCATTAGAGTCATGTAGTGGTAGAAAGGGTTTACTCCAACATCTCCTTCGTAGTTCCATTCTACCTGGCTTTGTCCGCCTGATTCTACTATGATAAATGAGGCATAGCTTGGTTTTTCAAATCCTTCAAATGTCATTTCATATTTAACAAGCGTAGGTTTGTTGCTTTCTATGATTTTTTGTGAGCCATTACCTATTTCTGGGTTGTTGCTGGTCCAACTCATTTTTGCTCCGATACCACTTTCAGGACCTTCGAAAATATAAACGGTACTGTCTGGATCGATTTTGTACCATGGAGACCATTCCTGAGAGACTTTTAGATTGTTGACGACTTCATATATTTGTGAGGCAGGGGCATCTATGTTGGTTTTTCTAGAGATGGCCATTTCGCTAGGGAGTAGCCAACCGACAAGAGCTACAAGTAGCAATAGTATCACTACCGTTTGAATGAGGATTTTTACGATTTTCATGCTTTGTTCAGTTTGTTTATAGGAAAGATAGAGAATAAGCAGACTCTATTCAAGTAAATTTGTCTCTCTAGTATGGGGTTAAACCTTGTTTTTGAATCTCTAATTAATTCTATGCCAAACCTTTCAGCTAATTTTTCTCAGAGACTATTTGCCTATAATATTGATCTTACCGTGTTAGTGTTGCTACTATGGCCGATGTCTTTGTGGATCGCTAATAATACTATTTTCTATTGGAGTTCTTTTGGGGTGATATGTCTATACCATGCGGTCATGGAGAGCAGTGTATGGCAAGGGACGTTAGGCAAACGCTACAGTAAACTAATTGTAGAGACTGATTCTGAGGAAAGGTTAAATCTTTTTCAAGCGATTTATAGGGTATTGATGAAGTTCCTGTCACTTGCTTTGTTATTTGGGGGTTTCTTTATGATCTATTTCCGAAAGGATAAAAAAGGATTACATGATTTGATTGTCGGGACAAAAGTGGTTTGTAGAGACTAGTATTTTGTTCTGGGATGGGGAATTGAAATCTAAGATAAATTAAGTCCGTCTTTTGTTGAAAAAGGGAAATTAGTCTTTATTTTAGCCTTATATTGAAAACAGATAATCAACAATAAGAAACTATGGCACGAAAGATTAAAGCTTTTGGTTGGTTCGAAAACACATTTGAAGGGATTATATTTTGGAGTAGATGGGTGCAAGCCCCGCTTTATGGTGGTCTGATCATCGGTGCAGTACTTTACCTTTTTACTTTTTTTACAGAACTCGCTCACTTGTATCATCAGGTATTAGGAGGGGAAACAGAGACTAAAGTAATGCTGAGCGTATTAAGTTTGGTAGATATCTCAATGGTGATGAATTTGGTTATCATGGTTTCAATTGGTGGATACTCGATCTTTACAAGTAAGATCGATGTGGAAATGCATGAGGATAAACCGCTCTGGCTGGAAGGTCTCGATGCAGGTATGTTGAAGATTAAATTAGCTACTTCGTTGGCTTCTATTTCTGGAGTTCAGCTTTTGAAGAAGTTTGTGGATTATAGGGATATTGCAGCAGTAGAAGGTAATGAAGGTATATATGTGGAGATTGTGATTCACATGGTTTTTATCGCTTCAGCCTTATTGCTTTCTGTGACAGAAAAGACCATCCACTCTTATGCACACCCAGCGGCTGGAGATGCTCACGGAGATACGGAACAACACTGATAGTAAAAATATTTTAATTCAAAAGGCGCTTAAAAGGCGCCTTTTTTTATGACTATGAAAAATCCCTGGACAACATTAAGTGAAAAGGAGGTCTATAACAATCCTTGGATCACTGTAGAAGAGCATCAAGTTTTGAACCCCAATGGTGGAGAAGGAATTTATGGTAAAGTACATTTTAAAAATCGTGCCATAGCCATCGTGCCAATTGATGATGAGGGGAATACATGGCTGGTAGGACAGTATAGATATACATTGGGTGAATACTCTTGGGAGATCCCAATGGGGGGAGGGCATTTGGATGAGGGTATTTTAGATAGTGCCAAGCGTGAGCTTAAGGAAGAAACAGGTTTGACAGCTAGTGATTGGCAGAGCATATCTCGAATTCATACCTCCAATTCTGTGACAGACGAGGAGGGGTTTATATTTCTTGCCAGAGGGTTGGAGTTAGGCGAAACAGCTTTTGATGATACGGAAGACTTAGCGATTAAGAAGGTGTCATTGGCTGAGGCAGTCGGTATGGTGATGTCAGGTGAGATTACGGACAGCCTCAGTATGGCAGGGTTACTGAAAGTCCACATGATATTAAACTCATGATGAGAAGCCAATGACCCTAAAAGAACACTATCAGAAGAATTTTTCTCTAGCATACCCCGTAGTACTAAGTCAGCTCGGACACATCATGGTCTCCGTAGCGGATAGTGTGATGGTGGGGCAGCTGGGAGCTGTACCCTTGGCGTCAGTGTCGTTGGCAATTAGTGTCTTTACGTTATTCATGCTTTTCGGGATAGGTGCATCTTACGGTATGACTCCTTTGGTGGCGACAGCAGATGGAGCGAATGACAAGCGAGCTGCGAGTGGCTATTTGAAAAACGGCTTGGTCGTGAGTGTGTTCATAGGAGTGGTTTTGGTACTACTCTGTTTAGGAGCTGTGATCATTTTTCCCTATCTGGGGCAAGAAGAGGGGGTACTGGAAGGGGCTATTCCATTTTTTAAAGTACTTGCATTGGGGCTATTGCCTTTGATGCTCTTTCAAGCATTTCGACAATTCGCAGAGGGACTTTCCATGACCAAGCAAGCGATGTATATCTCTGTCGCCAGTAACGTACTCAACGTACTGCTCAACTGGGTATTGATTTTCGGACACTGGGGCTTTGAACCTATGGGGATGCTGGGAGCGGCTGTGTCCACATTGATTTCACGCGTGATCATGGTGTTTGCGATGGGAGGTTTTGTGCTGTTGTATCCAAAGTTCGTTCGTTATAGAGCGGTGTATGGTCAGGTGACTATAGCGTGGGGTACTATCAAGAAAATTCTAAAGATAGGCGTGCCAACAGGTCTGCAATTTGTGTTTGAGATCGGGGCATTTAGCGCCTCGGCGATTATGATTGGGTGGTTAGGGGCGATTCCCTTGGCGGCTCATCAGATAGCGATGAATTTGTCAGCGATCACCTATATGACTGCTACAGGTATAGCAGCAGCAGCCTCTATTCGTGTAGGGAATCAGTTGGGAAGAAAGGATTATCTTAACCTTCGTACTGCTGGTGTGACGTGTTTTGTGATGACGATAGTACTGATGGCTGTCTATTCGTTCACTTTCGTGGTGGGTAGATTTGCATTGCCGGAGTTGTATGTTGATAATGAAGAAGTAATCGCTTTGGCTTCTGGGTTACTCGTGGTGGTAGCGTTCTATCAGATATCAGACGGGATACAAACAGTGGGCTTGGGAGTGCTTCGTGGTTTAGGAGATGTGAAAATACCCACTATTGTTACGCTGATTGCTTACTGGGGGATTGCCATTCCGTTTGGATATGTATGTGCTTTTGTCCTGGGGATGAAAAGTACTGGAGTGTGGGTCGGGTTATCCGTAGGGTTGACTTTGGCGGCAGTGGCACATGTGATGCGCTTTAGAAAGTTGACCAAAAGACTAACGGACCAGACTCAGTAAATCCTAGCGAGATATTGATCATTTTCGTCTGTCAATAGTATTTCTATTTCCATCCCGAGAGAAGCTACCACCTCTTTGAGTTTCTCTTGATCTACATATACCCAATCAAACCAATCGCCTAATTTTCCATCGTACTCATATTGGTAGCGGATATTACCATAGTACCCTTCAGGTTTAGGCAAGCCATCTTCATATAGATAGGAAATGTCTGACGAGTCTATAAGAATCTGTCCATTCTCATTTAATAGTGATTTGCAGTGGAGTAGAAATGCATCCAAGCCTTCTAAAGTTCCTGCCAAACCTAGCCCGTTCATGAGGATGAACAATGTGTCGTACTTTTGTTTATGTTTCCAGAAGTCTTCTTTGATGAGTTTTTTCATCCCCGACATGTGCATGGTGTCTATGCAACCGGGAGAGTTGTCAATCGCTGTGACATCTATGTCGAGTGCTTGCATGAATAGCGCATGCGCACCAGCTGCAGCTCCTACGTCGAGAATACTACCTCGGCAGTGTGTGATAGCAAGGTTTTCTAATTCACTAAAGTCTTCGTTCTCTCTGAAGAACACCTCTACAGGCATTTCTTCTGGTTCTCCGTAGGAATTGTGTAGCATTAGAGGCTTTTCAGGAGCTTTTTTGTAAAAGTCCAATATCGCCTGTCCGTGGAGGTCTTTCACTTATTTTCCGAACATATTCATTCCAGACATCATACGCTTGGCTCCACCCATTTTGTTCATGGTCTTCATCATTTTACGCATCTGGTCAAACTGCTTTAGGAGTTGGTTGACCTCTTGGATGGAGGTCCCACTACCGTTAGCAATTCGCTTTTTACGGCTACCATTGATCACGTCTGGGTTTTCTCTTTCGTTGATAGTCATTGATTTGATGATTGCTTCTATAGGTTTGAGCGAATCGTCATCAATGTCTACATCTTTGATGGCTTTGCCTACTCCAGGGATCATACCCATAAGGTCTTTGAGGTTACCCATCTTTTTGATTTGCTCTAGTTGAGAGAGGAAATCATCAAACCCGAAGTTGTTTTTTCGGATCTTCTTTTGAATTCTTTTGGCCTCCTCTTCGTCGAAATTTTGCTGTGCCTTTTCTACCAAGGACACAACATCACCCATACCGAGGATTCTACTTGCCATACGTTCTGGATGGAATATGTCAAGTGCTTCCATCTTTTCACCATGAGAGATGAACTTGATAGGCTTATCTACCACAGTACGGATCGACAGGGCTGCCCCCCCACGTGTGTCACCATCCATTTTGGTAAGGACAACTCCATCGAAATTCAATCTTTCGTTGAAGGTCTTAGCGGTATTAACGGCATCCTGACCTGTCATGGCATCCACGACGAAAAGTGTTTCTGCAGGGTTGAGGTTCTTTTTGAGAGACTCGATTTCTTGCATCATCTGCTCATCTACTGCTAGGCGACCAGCGGTATCGACGATGATGGTTTTTTTGTTGTTTTCTTTGGCGTACTTGATCGCATTTTTAGCGATTTTGAGTGCGTCTTTATTTTCAGGTTCTGCGTAGACATCTACACCGATTTGTTCACCGAGTACTTTGAGCTGATCGATTGCCGCGGGGCGATAGATGTCACAGGCGACTAGAAGTATGTTGCGTTGGCTTTTGAGGTGGTTGGCGAGCTTTCCAGTAAAAGTAGTTTTACCAGATCCCTGTAGACCAGAAATGAGTATGATGTTTGGCTCACCTTTGAGATTGATGTCCTCTTTAGATCCTCCCATGAGGAGTGTGAGTTCGTCAGATACGATCTTGGTGAGTAACTGGCCAGGAGAAACTGCAGTGAGAACGTCTTGTCCTAAAGCTTTTTCTTTGATCGTGTCAGTTACATTTTTAGCTACCTTAAAATTAACATCGGCATCTATAAGTGCACGTCTAATTTCTTTGACGGTAGTTGCAACGTTGATCTCAGAGATCTGTCCTTGTCCTTTGAGGTTTTTGAATGCTTTATCTAACTTCCCGCTTAAATTATCAAACATAGTCTTGTGCGCTTTTGAATTTCGGCAAAGCTAATCATTCGCTAACCAAAAGTCTAGTGTTGAGATTTGGAAATAGCCTAAAATGTAAATGGAGGATAAGGAATTATTCTTGACTCATAGGGATTTGCTTGATCAGTTCTTCGTTTTGATCACTTTCTGCACTATAGCTCAGTGTGAGCGTACCTTTGGACTGATCGTCGGCAATGATCGCATATAGATTGGCTTGATCCGATGGGTTGGTCATACCTTCAAACCGGAAGGATTTGATGATCTTGAGTTGTGAAGGGTGATATTCATTTTTAGAGTATAATCCTACTATATGTTCTTTGCCAGCTTTGAAGTCTTCGGTGAACCCATCTTTTGTCAATGCATTCATGGCTTCTGATAGTGTATCGAAATTATTCGTTTCCATAGGGGATTGATTTAATTAAAGTATGCTTAGCCATACTTACGTGATGACAAGCATCAAGTTGTGACGGGGTGGAATGAAAAAGGAAATAACTATTTAAAGACAGTAGGTGTTTTTACTACTTATCTAAGGATATACATTTTGCCAAAACCATTCTTGAAGCCTTTGTCTCCTGCGGTATCACGGTGTTTGAACTCTTCTCCAGGGTTTTTGATCATGACGCGATAGAGATAGACTCCATTGGCAAGTTGGTCGCCATAGTTATCTCTACCATCCCATGCATACTCAGACAAGTTGTTGCCTATTCTAATACTACCGAGTTCGTCCATAAAGATTTCCCTGACTATACGTCCACTTACGGTCATGATTTGAATTTTGAGATCCTCAGGTATTTTAGACCCAGTTAGTGTAAAGACAAATCGGGTCTGGGTAGAGAATGGGTTTGGATAGGGGTAGAAGTTGGTGATGCTTGATTCGTTAATAACCTCAAAATTGATTTCATAGGGTGCTACACCTGATTCGTTACCTGATGCATCGGTGACTTGTACGCGGAGACTGTGCATGCCATCTTCTAACGTGTTTGGGCTGTAGTCTATGGAGAAGTCTGTGTCTTCTGAGGCCGCCTGCCAGGTGACCTGTGGGTTGCTAAAGGGGATGCGTACATAGTCACAGTCCTCGCAGGGTTGTTTGAGGTAGAAGTTCATCCCTAGCGTGTCTTCCTTGAGTAAGTATTCGTTTTCGTCAGTCATCGTGATATTGATTCTGGCTGTGGGAGAAACTATGTCTCCATCCATTATTTTGATGCCATCAAAAAGAACGTTTAAGATAGGGTTGTATTCATCTCCACTTACTGCCATGAACTCGGCGATTCTCAAACTATTGTTAGTAGTGTATTGCTCGTATTGATCTGCTTTGTTGACTTCTAATACTAGGTCACTGGTTCCGGTATTGTCTAGTGTTTTGAGCGGAATATCGAACTGTACTGAGTCGCCAGTATTAAGAGCTGCGATACGTATTGTGTCTTCAAAAGCCCTATTAAGTGTGCTGTTCAAAAATTTATAATTGACCAGTAGGGAGTCTATATAGTTCTTGGAAGAGATGTTCCAAAAAGTGTAGGAAGAGGTTTGTTCCTGCCCCTCTTGTAACTCTATTTCTTGATTGATAGGGTTGTGGGTTAGGAGTACGCCTTCTGGCACGCTTTCGTAGTTTACTTGCCAGGCTTGTAGTTGGGCAGGAGAGAACATGACAGGGTCAGATAATGCTAACGAAAGTCGAATGTAAGGGTAGGTAGACGCATCTATGAAACTTAAATCATAGGTCATATCTGTTTGGTTTCCCCCCAGTCGAACTTCATTACCTATAGCATCTATTCCAATGATATTGACCTGGGTGATGTCGTCACTTGGGTTGCTCGAAGGGGCAACTTGTAGTGAAGCATTTTGCCAAGTACGTGCTGGACCGATTTTATTGGTAGAGATTTCTCCTGAGTCATAGCTGCCGATTACATCCTCGTTTAAGAACAGAGTTGTTTCGTTCGTCGGGGTAGAACTAGCAACTACTTCAGTCGCTGGTGTACCTGTGTTTTTACTTCCGAGAAAGATAAATGGATCACCCATGACGAGGTTGTCCATCGTGGCACGCTGGATGCCGAATGCTTCCAAAGCAGTTTTGAATTCGTCTGTCCAGATCGAGTAGTCAAAATCTCCCAATGAGAAGATCAAAATTTTATCTCCCGTACTGAGTTCGTTGAGATAATCGATGGGTGTGATTGAGCCACTACTAAAATTGCCTGCATTGAAATTAAAAATATACTGGGGTAATAGTCCACAGATCAGAGGGTTTAGCTCAGCGGGGGTCGTGAAGGTGTATGGACTAAAAGGTGCACTAGACTGACGCTGAAAAGCTAGAAAGTTGATCGTGTTGTTTTGGCAATGTCCGTTGGTTAAGGTAGAGTTGGATACAAAATAGTTTCGCCCAGAAAGCAGGACTTTGGTGTCAGAGTAGGTCTCCGTGGGATGGTTGGAGCCGTAGGTCTGCACATCTAAGTCTAGGGAGGTCGTGATAAAATCCCAGATGCCATTGCTGGTGTCCAGCGTAAGCCCAGTGCTGTTTGATTCTTCCAGTTGGTCATGGCTATGTTGTGCCCAGCCTTCTTGTGTGGATGATGCATCGTAGCTAAATGAGGATACGACCCACTCATCGTTTTCGTCTGGCAATGGGTCTGTATAGCGTGTTCGCCAATAGAATACCGTTTTGTCTGGAATGACTCCTTTGCTGTTCAGGTCAAAGTTAAGTTGTGCGATGACTTTAGCATTTAGCGACTGACTACTTAGATATGGGCTATTGAACGTTTTGACAGTATCGATCTGAAAGTCATAAGAGCGCGCTGTAGAAAAGAGGTTGCTTGACTGGAAGAAAAAATGAGTGTTTGCTTCTGATTGTATGCTGTAATCTGAGGGTAGTAGGTTGAGTGTGCTGCCATTGGTGAGAAATAGATCTACGGTAGCGGAATTGTTGGTTTCATCGAGTTCTGCTACTGCATTGAATGGGTCTACTACCACACGCAAAGAGTTTTGTCCCGAAGCATTGGTGATCTGATTATCTATCACAAAAGAAATCACTTCCTCTCTTAAGACAGGATCGAAAACGAGCGGTCCATAGGTGATCGTGGAACCGTCTGCTAATGTACGGACGACTTGTATAGCCATGGGGGTGTTGTCATAGATACCGAAATTCTTGATGTTGATATCCATTTTAAATGAGTCTACTGTAGCGATCAGTTGTTCGTTGTTAAATGAACTGATTTCGATCAGATCTTCGGATACTGAATAGTCAGCTTTGTCTGCGCCAAAAACCTTTACAGCTGGATCGCCTTGTAGGTTTTCTAATTGCACCTGAGCAATGTTGCTATTGGAATTGCCGTATTGGCTGATGAAAGCTTTGGCAGCTGCTTGTTTGATTTGCCCTACGCCGAGACTATTAGTCGTCTCATCGTTGAATGCATAGGTGTAGAATAGCTCAGTAAAGCGTTTAAGGTCTGAGGGGAATGCGTTGTAACTATGAGCAATGAAGGCTGTCGCGCCTAGATCAGGTGTGAGTATCCAGTCTACACCGAAAGATTCACTTTGCCCCAAAAAATCTCCTGCAAGACAACCATTGACTAGCATGGTAGGGTATTTCCCCTTATTGGCATAGCCAAATGATGGGTCAGAGACTAGCCCAATCTCTATATCGGTGATGGTGCCACTGGAGTGACCAAAGAAAGTAATCATCGATACGCCATCGTTGACTTCATCGGAGATATTAATGAGTTCGACGCTGGTGTTGCTGTTTTTGGAAATCTGAGAAGACTCTCCACCTAGGATGACGTCTGCTGCTTGACTGGCAAAGCCATCAATGTAGTTCTTGAAGGTGTTTAGCTCTTGCTCCGAGTTGCCACCACTGAGATGAACCAAATTTTTCAGTCTCAGCGTGTTGAAAGGTGTCGCATCTTTTTCGATGACTTTGTTGAGGTAGTCTCGAATGTGGTCTGGTTCGGTCGCATTGATACGGCCAGTCGCTAGTGTAGAGTACCCTGTCCCTCCATCAAAGCCAGAAGAAAATTCATCATCTCCTCCTGGATAGCCGAAGGTGGGAACGAAATGTTTAATAGTCGTTGTATTTGGGTTTTGTCGGTAGTATTTGGATGTGATACTAGTACTTTTTCCGATTAGGAAGAGGAATTCTGGCGAGCCATTGTCATACATGTATTGGCAGAAACGTTTGATACCTAGTGGAGAAGGGTTGCCATAGTTGAATTGGTTGTATACTTGATCGATATCAATAGTCAAGACTGTGTGCCCTCCGCCAGCTGTAGACGAGCGGTAGTTGGCGTATGCTTCGACTTGATCTCCAGCATTGTCGGAGGTGTTGGCACGTAGGTCTGGGTGACTCACGATGAGATAGTTGTAGCTGGACGGTGTGATCTGCTGAAAATTCACCGTTTTGATTTCGGAGATGGATTTGTATCCAGACTGTGTGTAGAGTGTGCGGCTTGTATTGGTATTGTCTACGATCGCGTTGAACTCTGATACGAATTCATTGATACCAATGCGGGTTGGCGTAGCGGTGTCAGTGATGTCATACAGTAGGTTGTTGCTAGGGGTGTTTTGTAGGCTGATGTAGGACTTTTCACCTGTACTGGTTTTTAGATTCAAGTAGTGGTCTGAGCTGCCACCTAAGTTAAATGCTTTGCTATATTTTACTTTGATGTAAGCGATAGAGACTCGGTCACTATTGCCATTGACTCCACGGGGTATGGCCTGTACCATGAGTTCGCCGGTAGAGGATATATCTGTCCATTGGAGGTCTTCTTGGATAGTGAAATTTTCGTCATGGTTGAACACTGCTGTTTCGATGAGACGAAGTGAGCTGGCACTTGAGCCTACATAGATTTCTACACTGTGTGAGTTGTTGTTGCCAGCGGTGAGTTGTAGCTCGATGTTAGGAGTGTAGTCGGATTGTACTGTGTTGGTCAGACCTGTGAGTGTACGACTGGTTGTTTGGTTGGTAGAGACAAATGGCCCTGTCCAACCTTCATAATAGTCATAACTTCCTCGCAATGTTTTGTTTGAAAAACCGTAACTGATGCCTTCAAAGTAATTGCTACCGTACACTTCGAGTAGTTCTGCTACGTAGTAGTTTTCGGCGGTGAGTCCATCGATGTTGTTTTCGGAGAAAGAGGTCATTCGTTTTCCAAAATTGAGATCCAAACGGTAGGTGAGGAAATAGGCAGAACTATCACTATACAGGTTATAGTACGTGTGTGGTTGAGCATCTGGAGCTACGTATAGTGGTGTGTCTGTAGTGCCATCATTTTTTTCTGCATAGAATGCCACGAAATCGTTGGAGTTCAGTACGCCATCATTTTCTCCCGAGACATAGATGGCGATTTCCTGTCCTTGGTGAAAAATCTGAAGTTTTCTAGGGTCGAGGCTTCCTACTGGAACCCCCGCAGCAGATAATTCGGTTCTTGTGATTTGATAGATGCCATTTTCGGCGATGGGTATCCTAAAATAGCTCTGGTTAAAATTGATCCATTCATTGCCATAGGGCTGTGCCAGTGCCGTAATAGAACAGATCCAAAGGAGAAGAGAGGGTATGGCGTGTTTACTTCTTATCATTGAAACTCGCTTTTAGGGATAATACATGGGAATAGGGGGACTCTGCCTGATCTCCAATGTCTGTCAGTGCATAGTCGATACTGAACTGGCTGAGCTTGACTCCCACACCGAAGTTGGGCTGGAAGACGGTCTGATAGCTACGGTCAAAATCCTGTATTTCCTGAAATTGCCCAGCACCTACGCGTAGGAAGAACTTATCGACATACCCGATTTCTAGTCCAGCCCGAGGGTCAAGTGAAACCTGGTCTGATTTGATGAGTGTGTTTCGCTTGCCATCGAGTGTGGCTTCTACATCTATAGACATCAAAATACTGAAGCGCTCAATAATACTCACGTGATAACTGCCACCGAGGATCATGCGGGGTAGTGTGATCTCAATAGAGTTTTCTGGGATAGCATTGCCTGTTTGGGTGTAGATATCGGCGATTAGAGAGGTGTTGTGACTCCAAGTATTATAAGTGCCTGTGATGTCACGGAGCATCAGACCGATTTTGAGCTTGTTGATTGTTTTTTGGAATCCAATATCAAGGCCATAGCCCCACGCTGTAGCAAAGCTCCCTGCACTGCGGTAGATGATTTTGGCATTAATCCCGCTCTCTAGCCCGCCGAGGATTTTTAGTTTTCTCGCATAGGAGAACAAAAATGCATAGTCGGCAGAGGAAAAGAATTTGATGTTGTCATAGTTGAGAGCACCATTGGCATCATAGAGGTAGCGCGTGTCAGGGATGTCATCTATTCCGAGGCGGATGGCAGAGATACCGAGGACACTGACATCATCTATGCGCGTCGAAAAGGCCGCATAGTCATAGTTAGCGATCCCAGCGAAATATTGGGCATGCATCAGTGATGCGCTGTATTTGTCCACTTGGTGGTTGAGCCCTGATGGGTTCCAGTAGCCTGATGATACATCGTCGGTTACACTGGTGAAAGCACCACTCATCGCTAAGGCACGAGCATCTACACCAATCGCCAAAAACTCATTACTGTATTTGGGCGTGTTGGTCTGAGCACAGACGCTGAAGTAAAAGAGCCAAAACGTAATGGCGAGTATTAAATATTTCAAATTCGGACTTTAAGAAATAACCTTACAAAGGTAAAAACATTGCCTTGATCCGTGATACGATTGGTCATTTGAAATTCTATTTTGGAAAGAAAAAGTTAATAATCTGACCGAACACTTTTGATTTTTCTTTAGATAACGTGGGATTATTTGTAGAAAAGTGAATAAAAATAGAAAATTACCACCTAGTACTTGGCTATGCAAGGTACTTTTCCGTAACCATTAACTAACTAAACTAAATCTGCCATCTCGTAGGGCGGAGTTGAAAAGTAGAAATTATGATTTCATTGGTAATTGTTCTGTTCATGATCGTCGCTTTTGTGGTGATGGATTTACTCGGATAGAAGTTAACTATAGGCATATGAAAATTGAAAATACACAAGTCCAAATGAGAAAGGGTATCCTCGAGTATTGCGTGCTGAAGATTATTTCGCGCGGAGAGGTATACGCTTCGGATATGTTGGAAGAATTGACTTCTGCTAAGATCATGGTGGTGGAAGGGACTTTGTACCCGTTGCTGACACGGCTCAGAAAGGCGGGATTGGTTGAGTACAAATGGGTGGAGTCCAAGTCAGGGCCGCCTCGGAAATATTATACGATTACCACGGTAGGAGAGGATTTTGCAAAAACTCTCGACGCTACCTGGAAGCAGCTCGTGGCTTCTACCAAGAAGATTTCCAGTCAAGCATCATGAGCATATCTATCAAACATAACCTGAATATCATGACTGTCGGTCGGATAAAATAATATGGCAATGAAAAAAAATATCAGTATAAACATCAGTGGAATTATATTTCACATCGAAGAGGATGGCTACCTCAACCTGAAAACCTATTTGGAATCAATCAATCGGTACTTTTCTACCTACGATGATAGTTCGGAGATCATCTCTGATATCGAGAGTCGTATTGCGGAGATATTTTTGAGCAAACTCAGTGATGGCAAACAGGTCATCACACTGGAAGATGTCAGTGGTTTGATACAGACCATGGGTACAATTGCAGATTTCGATGCGGTTGAGTACGGAGATGAGGAAGCTACTGACAAGCAAGAGGCAGCAGAAGAAACTGAATCTGCATCAAAGACTGGCTCTAAGGAAAAAACTGACGATTTTGGGAAGAAAACGCTCTACCGTGATGACAGACGCAAAGTACTCGGCGGTGTAGCAGCAGGAATTGCTTATTATTTCTCGATTGACCCTTTATGGATTCGTTTAGTGATGCTTGCCATGCTACTTAATGTCTTCATTTTAGGATTTAGTGGAGCAGTGTTTTTGGCTTACATCGTCCTATGGATGGTGATACCTGTCTCTACTGATTTAGGCGACCAAGAGAGTGTCAAGAAGATGTTTAGGGATCCAGAAAACCAAGTTTTGGGAGGGATCGCATCGGGTATAGCGGCTTACTTTGGGATAGATGTGACAGTGGTTCGTCTGTTATTTGTCGTTTCAATATTTCTCGGAGGGTCAGGCTTAGTGCTTTATATCATTCTGTGGATGATCACGCCAGTCGCTAAGACGATCACCGAAAAGATGCAAATGCAAGGAGAGCCAGTCACTTTGTCGAATATTCAGCAAAGTGTAACGAGAGGTTTGAAAACCAAAGAGGGCGAAGAAAGTACAGTTGCCAAGATACTGCTTTTTCCGTTTCGTGTTATCGCAGAGGTTTTTAGGATGCTAGGTAAGTTGATAGGGCCTATTTCAAAGTTGCTTGTTGATATCGTACGAATCGCTGTAGGTATACTGATCACACTTGTAGGTATGGTGACGATCATAGCTTTGTTCGCTACCATCGGGATAGCTTTAGGTTTGATTAGTTCTCAGGTAGAGTTCTTGTCATTGGGGGCTATTCCTGTCGAGATTATACCTCAGAGCTTTTCTCTGTGGGCTTTTGTATCAATGTTTATTCTGGCTATAGTTCCCGTGCTAATGATTACGCTTTTGGGCATATCTCTGATTGTGAAACGCCTCGTGATTAGTTCAGCGATTGGGTGGTCTGCGTTGGGCGTGTGGTTCATAGGCTTGATAGTGGCTATTGTGACTGTGCCTAATGTCATTGCTAGTTTCCATAGCGAAGGACAGTACAAAGAGACACGTGAATATAAGTTGACTGATGATGAGCCTTTGATCTTAAAGTTAGGACTCGATGATATGAAGGAGATGAAAAAACCTGATCTCGTATTGAGAGGAGGAGAAGATTCGCTAGTGCAGCTTATTGTAATCAAAGAGTCTCGTGGAAGCAGCAGAAGCAATGCGATCGAAAATGCACAAATGGTAGCTTACGAGGTAAGTCAGTTTGGGAACAACCTGATTTTTGATGCAAATTTTCAATTCAAAGAGGGAGCTAAATTTAGAGGGCAGACCGTGGACTTGATTCTTTACATTCCAGAAGGGAAAGCTTTCGTGATGGAGCGTTATATGAGGGAAATTCTCCCATTTCGTCTGGGTAGATCGGATTACAACCGGTACCATATCGACGATGATACTCAGTGGATGTTTACCGATGAGGGACTAACCTGTATCACTTGTGAAAAAGAGAAAGTAGAGGAGGAAGAAATGGATGAAAGCGACTCTTCGGAGGAGAGACTAGAATCTGTAACTCCAATCGGCGAGGATGAAGAATCCTTGGTGTTTGATCTTAAAGATTTTAATGAAATAGAGATCGATGGGATTTACAGGGTGTTTATCGAAGAGAATGATACCTACAAAGTCGTAATCAAAGGATCAGATCAGTTGAAAAAGCAGGTGCAGGTCAAGCAGTTTGATCAAGTACTGGAAGTGGGGTTGGATAACAAGGATTGGAGCTTGATGCAGGACTTGAAAGATGATGATAGACTGGAATTGTACATCACCATGCCGAACATAAACAGACTCGAGGTTGGTGGACTGTGTAAAGTTCAGGTAGATAATTTTGAACTGAACGAATTTGAAGTAGATGTGTCGGGAGCTTCTAGTTGTGATCTTCGGGTGCAGGTTAAAGAATTGGAAGCGGATATGTCTGGTGCAGCTGTATTGGAGCTGTCAGGCACTGCAGATTATTTGGGAGTAGATTTGTCGGGAGCGTCTAACCTGAGGGCGTATAATTTCCGAGCCAAAGAGGTAAATGTTGAAGCAGGAGGTGCTTCATCGGCCAAAGTTTATGCACGCGAAAGCATCGAAGCAAGTGCGTCGGGGATTAGTAATATTCGCTACAAAGGTTCACCTGAGTCAATCGATATTCACGAAAGTGGAGTGAGTAAAATCCGTGATGCAGATGACGACTAATCTAGGATAACAAAAGGTAGACAACCCGAATCATATATGGTTCGGGTTTTTTATTGATTAATTTTCAAGCTCAATGCAACCCTTTTTTATAGATCTCCATCTTGTATATGATTGATAAGATCATGAGAAGCGAAACCAAATCAACATATAGTGACTTAGAGCTAGTAAAACGGTGTAAAAGACGTGATGCCAAAGCGCAACGGTATCTCTATGAGAAAGAGTCGAGTGTAATGCTGACCGTCTGTAGAAGGTATCTCGCGGATGATAGCACAGCAGAAGAGCTCATGTTGATCGGGTTTATGAAGGTGTTTGAGAAAATAGATCAGTTCAAGTTGTCGGGTAGTTTGCAGGGCTGGATACGTCGAATCATGGTCAACACTTGCCTAGAATGGATTCGCAAAAATAAGGCACTCTATATGGAGGTAGATATAGTAGATGCCGAGCATGAGATAGATCATCTGACTGTCTCAGATGCTCTGGAGTCAGATGACCTACTTGCGATGGTTCAGGAGTTGCCTCAGGGGTATAGAACGGTGTTCAACATGTATGCCATCGAGGGCTATACGCATCAAGATATATCAGCTCTACTTGGGATATCAGTCAATACCTCTAAGTCTCAACTGAGCCGCGCCAGAAAATGGCTTCAGGCTAAGATAGAAGACCATGAGAAGTATGTAGCATTTAAACGACAAGACAATGGGAGTTAACAAGATAGATGATATATTCAAGTCGAGATTGTCTACCAAAGCGTCATTGCCAAGTGACGATAATTGGTCCAAACTGGAAATGATGTTAGACCACCCGTCTGCCACACCAAAACGAGGGATAGTGATATGGCGCGTGGCAGTAGCAGTATTGGTGATCGGTAGCTTATGGGGTTATGGTGTTTGGGAATCCCAAAACTATATTGCTTTTGAGCATAATCTGGAGCAGGTGACGCCAAAGAAAGTATCCATGACTCAGTATATACCGCAGCCCACCACGATCCAACCTAGATTAGTAAAAATAAGAAGATGGGCTGCTCAAATAACGACCCCTGCTATGGCGGCCAAGGGGGCAACAGCAGCATCGCCAGAAGCCTTGCTAGCGGAAGAGGCTTTAGAAATTCCGGTAGTACTACCAGCATTAGATATAGAAGAGAAAGAGCCAGTCGCAGTGAAGGTAGTCTATAAGAGAGGACCAGCGACTCAAACACTGGTAGCTCATGTGGTAGATACTACACATACACCCAAGATCAAAAAAATATTGGATCAAGCCAGAACATTTGATCCATCGGATGTCTGGGCAGATATCCGAGATGCTAAGGATCGTGTTCTCAACGACCCCTTCGCTTCACAACGAGAACAACGTCAAAAACTTAAATAGTTAGAAGTATGAAAACAATTACAAACATAATCGTCATGGGATTGCTATGTCTTGTGCAGACAGTTTATGCGACGGATAGTAGCACGTCAAAGGATACGGTGGTAGTGGAGTTCGGTAAGAACAGCAGGATGATTATAATCGCGCAGAGTCAGGAGGATTTGAAACGCTTGGAGAAACTTGATATCAATCAGATTATCCGTGACTTGAACCTAAATTTAGATAGTACTGCCACGGGAGTGGAAGAGATTGTTATGATAGATTCTGTAGGCACACACTACACACAAGACACTGTTTCGACGAATAGTGATGGTGGATTGGTCTACTACGGAGAGGGTAGTTCGTCCGACTCAGATGAAGACTGGCAGGAAACCGAATGGGACGATGACGATGACGATGACAATGATTTTGATTTCGACTTTTGGAATGGTGAAAAGGATGACCGACGAACCAAAGGAAGTTTTGAGATCGAGTTCGGGATGAACAACTGGATCGAAAAAGGGAAGTTTCCAGATGCCAATGGTGCTTTGTACACCGTCAAGCCTTGGGGCTCGTGGTATGTGGCTTTGGGACATACTAACACCACGCATATTAGTGGGCCACTGATGCTTAATTGGGGAGGGAATATCTCGTGGTACAACTGGAAGTTGGACAATACCAACGTTCGAATTTCTAAGGGACCTGAAGAAACGATGTTCGTGGAAGATAATACCGTGGTTGGCCGAAAGAGTAAGTTAGCAGCGACCTTTATCAATCTAAATCTCGTGCCAATGTTGGATTTCGGACATGAAGACAACAGTCTAAACACCGGCCCGTTTAAACGCTACGGGCAAAGCGGTTTTAGAATAGGAGCAGGGGGCTATGTAGGATATCGCATCGATAGCTGGACGAAGTTCATTTATGAAGAGAACGGAGACAAGCAAAAGGATAAGCAAAAGAGTAATTACTACCTCAACAACTTCCGCTATGGTGTTCGCGTACGCGCTGGGTTCAGAGGGATGGACGTGTTTATGAACTATGACTTGAACAATGTCTTTGCAGAGAATAGAGGACCCGAACTGAATGGTTTTAGCTTTGGTATCATCCTGTAGTGATAATAAGCCAAGACTGTGGGAGAGAACTCTCCCACAGTCTTGGCTTATTCAATTCAAAATTTTAGAGGCACTTCGATCAGTAAAATTCGAGCGTCAGTTTTGGCTGTTACTTCAAAATCAGCTGCTTCCCAAATTCCAATAGCATCTTTAGTACCTAGCTTTTGATCATTGATCTCCACTTCACCTTCTAGGATCATTGTATATACGCCATTATTTTGGCTGTCTTTCAATGAATAGTCTACGCTGTGTCCTTGATCTATTCGACCGAGATGAAACCACGCATTTTGATGAATCCATACCCCATCGTCATCTGAGCTAGGAGATAGAATCTGGTGTAGTTCGTTGTGTGTTTGCTTACCCAATGTAATCTGCTGATACCGAGGTGTGACATTCTTTTTATTAGGGAAGACCCAAATTTGGAGCAAATTGACTTCATCTGCTTCACTAGGGTTGTATTCGCTATGGTACACACCTGTACCTGCACTCATGACTTGCACGTCTCCCGATTTGATGACAGACTGGTTTCCCATGTTGTCTTTATGTTCTAACTCTCCCGTGAGCGGTATCGTGATGATTTCCATGTTGTCGTGCGGGTGAGAGCCAAATCCCTTACTTGCTGCCACTATATCATCATTGAGCACCCGCAGTGCGCCGAAGTTGGTGCGCTCAGGGTTGTAGAATCCTGCAAAACTAAATGAATGATGCGCATCCAACCATCCATGATTAGCATGTCCTCTGTCATCTGCTGCGTGAAATATCGTTTTCATAATTTTTCTGTTTTAGTTCGGCCTATCTTTTTGATTACCTGATTAAGTATACCGTTTAATAACTTTATTTGTTACAACAAATAAAGTTATTTTTTATTTCAATTAATTTCACGAGCTGTTAACAGGAAAATATATATCACTAGCATAATATTGCATCTACTAACTATCAATCCAAAATGAGTAAAGTTCAATGGGTACGAGCTGAGTCAGTAGATGCGCTACAAGGTGTAGTGGATTTGGCAGCTGAGATATGGAACGAGTACTTTCCAGCTATCATAGGTCAGTCGCAAGTGGATTATATGTTGGGGAAGTTTTCGAGTTTGGAGGCGATGTTAGCGCAGCAGTCGGAGGGGTATCAATACTATCTGATTCAGGACAGTGAGGAGTTATTAGGCTATTTTACATTTAAGACAGATAGAACAAAACTTTTTCTAAGTAAACTCTATATCTACGCTGATCATAGAGGTAAAGGTTTAGCTAGAGAAGTGTTGGCTTTTTTGAAAGAACAGGCTCGTGAAGGCTCTGTATCAATTATCCGTCTGACTGTGAACAAAGACAATATTGCGTCAATCAGTGCTTATGAGAAATTAGGCTTTGTGATCATAGAAGAAGTAGTCGTAGATATTGGTGGAGGTTATGTGATGGACGATTATGTAATGGAATACCAAATCAATGGATTCAAAGTTGTGAATATGGAGGCTAGCCATTAGATTATCATGAAATTTATAGAAGTGATCATGAATATTAAACCAATCCTACTTGTACTTACCTCATTGGTATGCCTTAGCCTTTTTATGTTTGATGTGCAGGCACAGTCTATTACGGCAGATTCTACTAAATACCCATACGTGCTCCCGATCTGGGGTCAAAAGGCACAGGATAGAGGTTTTGCAGATCAGTTGCAGTTGCCATTTGGACTCAATGTCAATTATGTCAATGCCTACATGGATTTAGCGATCACGGAGTTTGGTTTGACAATAGGTGGACAGGACTTAAGCGGAATTGTAAACACAGAAACACTCAATTTTACCAGTGTAAACGCCACTACAAATGGACTGAACTATAGAGCGGATGCTTGGATACTTCCATTTGTAAATGTGTACGCTTTGCTGTCAACTGTTACAGGTGGTACCGATGTGAGCTTGCAGCCAACATGGAAAAATTCAGTCGGTGAAACCATTTTGCAGTTGCCTGAGTTTTCTTCAAGTGTAGAATTCGATGCATTGGCATACGGTATAGGTACTACTTTTATATTTGGCTGGGAAGGTTATTTCTTGAGTACAGATGTCAATATCTCCCGAACAGATACTGAATTGCTTGAAAATCAAGTCGGATACTTGACGCTCTCTGCGCGTGCAGGACATCGTTTTTTCCTCAATAAAAATAACCGTGATTTGTTTGTCGCTCCTTATGCAGGTATCATGTACCGCAATTTTATTGGTTCTAAAGGGAATAATGGTTCTATCAATTTTGATGAAGTGTTTCCTGGTTTGCAAGAGAGTTTTGATACCCGTGTTGAGGACAAAATAGAAACCAATCAAGATGAAATTGATGTGTTGAGTGCCAATCCGATTGCCAATGCCGATGAGATTGCCAAGCTCAAGGCAGAAAATCTGGCTTTAAATACTATTAAAACGACCGTAGACGATAGTGGACTTTTTTCTACAGAAATTGACTATTTCATTCGAAAAGATTTGATTCAGACCATTACATTTCAGTTTGGCTTTAATCTACAGATCAATAAGCATTGGATGCTGCGTGGAGAATATGGTGTGTCAGATTCACAGCGATTTTTGATGACGGGTATTCAGTATCGATTTGGTGTACGGAAGAGAGGAATGTAAACTATTCGTCCTCTTTTATCTCCAAGATATCGTCTGTAAAAAAACGTAGGTCTTCGCGAATGTGACTCGATAGTATGACGTGTTTGTTTTTTAGGATAAAATAATTTTTCAAGAAGGAACTGATTTTTTGTTTGACGCTGATGTCCAGTGCAGAGAAAGGCTCGTCGAGTAAGAGTATGTCAGGGTTGTAGGCAAGTGCTCGGCCGATGGCAACACGTTGCTTTTGTCCGCCGGATAGATGGTTTGTAGATTTACCCAGTAGAGAATGGATCTCTAACATGTCGATGATTTCTTTCAATTCTACTTGATCTATACCTTGAGCATAACGCAGGTTTTGTTCCACAGTCATATTAGGGAAGAGAGCATAGTCTTGAAATACCAGTCCGATGCTTCTGATCTGAGGAGCGAGATGTTTATTGTTTTGATCCCATATCATGTCGTTGAAGCTGATTTTTCCCTCAAATCTATGATTGAGACCAGCGATGGCATGTAGTAGCGAACTTTTGCCTACACCTGATTTACCAAACAGTCCGAGTGTGTTGCCGGGTTTTAGTGTGAACGAAATAGGAGTTGAGAACTGCTCGAACTGGAGACTGATTTCGGTGATTAACATAGAATGGGACGTGTAGGGTTCTTTTGTAATAACTGGAGTCCCAAGAGTACCACAAATGAAAAAATGACTAAGATGATCGCATATTGATTTGCGATATCATAGTTCATCATTTCTAATTGGTGGTAGATAGCCATGGAGGCGACTCGGGTTTCTTTGGGGATGTTGCCACCGATCATTAGGATCACACCAAACTCACCTATTGTATGTGCAAAAGTCAAAACACATGCTGACAGAATAGATGGTTTGACGTTGGGCAGGAGTACTCGGACGAATGTATGCCAACGGGATTTTCCTAGTGAGTATGAGGCTTGGGTCAGAGTGATGGGGAGCCCTTCTATGGCGGAAAGAATCGGGTTGATCATAAAAGGGAAACTAAAAATAACCGAGGCGATGAGGATACCCTGAAAACTGAATGCAAGTCGTGTATTGAATACTTGATTCCAAGCTTGTCCTAGGATTCCTGATGGACTAAATGCTAGTAAAAGGTAAAAGCCTAGGACAGAAGGAGGAAGTATTAGCGGTAGTGCCACGATGGCTTTGATGAGTTTTTTTCCTATAAAATGATACATCGAGAGGACGTATAGTATGGGGGCGATGACGAGGAAAAGAATAGCAGTGGTGTAGATCGCCAGTTTGCCACTGAGAAGTAGGGGATGCCAAAATTCTTCCATGAGATGGCGAAGATAGAAAAGTTGATTTAAATAAGCCTGTCTGGATCAGTGCAAAAAAAAGGCGGCCTTTTCATAAGACCGCCTTTTTGATTATTTAACGATGAGTTTTTTCATCACCTGTTGATTTCCTTGTTGGACTCTGACATGATATAGTCCTGTTTCGAGATGACCATGAGGTTTGATTTCGATGTTTTGTTGTCCAAGTTGCGCGTCATATATCTGCTGGTATACCATGTGCCCTGTTGTGTTGAAAATGGTAATAGCAATTTTGCTGTTTTCATCTCCAGAGTTCAATCTAATATTGATCTGATCAGAAGGAGTAGGGTTAGGATATAACACTACGTCTATGCCTTGTTTGAACTGATCATTATCGATTTTGACTGGGCCATAGATTGTTTCAGTTCCGTCATAGTCAATTTGTATCAGTCTATAATAAGCTACACCGAAATAAGGCTGCTCGTCTATATAACTGTACTGGATTTCTTCATTGATGGTTCCGTTACCTGCTACTTGACCAATGTATTCAAATGACTCGCCGTCTGCTGACCGTTCGATTTCGAATCTGTCGTTGTTCAATTCAGAGGCTGTAGTCCAGTTGATTTTAACACTTTTAGTAATTAATTCAGCATCAAAACTAATCAGTTCAACAGGTAGTGCATCTGCAGTTTGTCCTCCTAGAGTGTAAAAGCTTAAGGATGTGTTGTTCTTCGTATTGGCCGTGATTGTCCCAGCACTCGTACTTGCTCCTGAGGATAGTCCTCCACGTCCCATGTCAGCCCAAGTGTCGTCATTATCCACGCCATTGCCTCCTCCGATATTGTCCAAAATGGATACTACCGTAGTTTCTGTCGGGATCAATACGTCGGACTGAGGTCCATATGTCATACCTATAGTAGCGCTTTGGACTGCTGAAGAGTGTACTACCCAAAACTCATTTATAGATACTTCGGTCGTTCCGATGTTGGATACGTTGTTGCTCAAGAATCCTGTGGGGTCGATGTTGACATAGCGTGCGGTCCAGTCCGACCCACCTGTAGCGTCTTCGTTGACAACTGTTGGAGCAAAAATTCCATTGTCTCCTGTTGGGAAGGTGAAGCTAGAGTTGGCCAGTAGGTTTATTTTTTTGACCACTCCATCTACGTGACTGATGGCACTTCCTCCTGTATATGTCGCTGAAGTACTAAAGGAAAGGATGTTGTCAATGCTAAATACTCCTGACTTGAATACGGTGTTGTCTGTGACTATGATTCCATCTACGAGACTCAAGTTTCCGTTGATTTGCAGTGTCGTTCCACCTGTTAGCACAATTGCATTTCCAGCTGCGGAATTGTTGATGACTACATTGAATATGCTAAAGTCTCCAGTGATGGTTTGAGTAGTAGATCCCAAGAAAGAAACAGTAGATGTCCCCCCAGTACTCGTGGTGATGTTGGTAGTACTTTGGCTTAAATCTCCATAAAGATCAAAGTAGCTGTCATTAGCGGTGGTTAGGGTACCTGCGACTAAATTTACATCACCATTCACTTCGAATACCGCATCAGAGGCCATGTTGACCGTACCATCGTTGAGAATGAAATCTTCTCCTACAGTGAATTCTTTGTCGTCTGCAAGGTTGAGTATTCCTTCGTTTACAATGAGGTTTTCACAGATGTTGATATCACTGTTGGATACGAAAGTTTTGGTTCCTGACCCATTCAACGTCAGTTGTCTTACTTCATTGGTTTCTACCATAATGGTGTAGTCTCCGGATCCACCATACTCCAAGGCACCACCTGTGCAGTCAAAGAAGTTGAGGTAGTCACCTGCAGGAAGAGCCGCGGTGGTACCGTCACTATTAATACGTATGGTTCCAGAACCACTGACTTGACCAAGAATGTGTCCATTAGTTCCATCGATTTCTAGTATTCCATCAACAGGAAGGATCAATCTACTGAAACTGATGTTGTTGGTGTTTAGCACCAATGTTTTGCCTGAAGCGATTTCTATGGCTCCACCTATCACCGCATTCAAGTCGGATTGTCTGACGTCTGTGCCGTTGTATATGCCGTCGCTGTTCTGGTCATAAAAGTAGTTTTCAGCGACGTTGTGGTTGCCTGAGGTAGCACCGTTGGCATCAAAGATCAAAGCTTCGAATGCGTCTGGTATCGTGGCAGGGTCTCCCGCAAAGTACTCGCCAGAGAAGTCTGTTTCAGTAGCAATCGGGAAAGTGATCGTATTCAAGGCATCATCCACATTGTCATCTGGATCTGGGTCTGATTCGATCATGCCGTCTCCATCTGAGTCAGGGAAAGGGTTCTGTACCGCCAAGTTGGGATCTGTGAATATAGCTCTAGCACCTCTGTATGTGTCCTCGGAATCTGTACCGATCACGTCATCGTCGTAGCTGGCGATGATGTTGGCATTGAAGTCGGTCAAGTCTGTTGCATTGATCAACCAGTGGTACTGCAAGATGGCGTCTTGTATCGATTGTTCTTCGCTGAGCATGATAGGTGCCACTGCATTTCTTGGTCGAATTCTAAGTTTGCCTGGCGTAGATCCAGAATTCCCTCCAGCAAAATCCACTAATACAGGTGTGTATCGATTGCCTTCACCGACTGGGAATACGAAGTTGGTGGTCGAATTGGCTGCAAATTCTTTTTCCATACCAAAGTCAATGATAGAACTGTTGGTCTGAATTTGATTCTGTTCGCCAAAATCCAAAAGACTAGCGCCATTGCCTTCGCCATTGGTGATCGTACCCGTCGAGGTAAATAGCAAGAGGGCAGGGCCAATGTCAAAAATTCCTTCATCCAACGTCAAGTTGTTGTTGATTTGGAAATCTTGATTCGCATCGGGCAAGGCGACTCCATTTTCATTGCTGATGGTCAGGTTTCCAAAAACACCCTCACCTGAGGTGGATAGCGTCTGCTCACTATTCGTGCGTTTGAACCGTATGCCTGAGTCCACTAAGTTACTGTTCGAGGTATGTATGCCATTGTTTACCATACTTTGTCCTATGAAATCAATGGTGTTGTCATTGTCCGCCAGAGTGCCTTCTGAGAGATCAAAGGTTGCTCCAGAGATTTCAATACTTGTCTCCAAGGATAGTGTACCTGTACCTGTCTTCTCAAAATCATAAAATTCAATGGTACTTGAATTAGTTCCTCCGAGGGTCACAGTTGCGTCTACGTCAAAGGTCGTTTTGTTGATTCCCGCGGTATACACTGCATTGTCATTGATCGTCATGTTACTGTACAGTGTCAAGTCTAAGTTGTTACTTCTGAACTCGACATCAGAAGAAAGAGTCAGATCCCCTTCGATAGTCAAATCTCTTGTTTTCAATTGTATGACTTCACTCTCAGAACCGATGGTGCTTTGTAGGGTAAGATTATACAAAGGAATATTACTGTTGATGCTGAAGTTGCTGTTGGTGTTTTCGAGCAAATCAATCAAAATAGTAGAACCAGTCAAGTCGTAGGTGTCAGGCTCCAGAAGCAAAGAGGCTTTGAGTGCACTGTTGGCTGTCGCGCCGTTTTGGTTGACAAAAATCAATTGTCCCCCCGTGAAGGTTAAGTTACTACCAGTATTTATTACTTCGAGCATTCCTCTTCGGTAGTCACCTTTTGTTCCTGCCCCTATACTTACGGTACCATCTGTAATGGTCAGGTCTAGAATACCTGCCTCTGAGAAGAACCCACGTCGAATTTGTGAACCTACTTGTAGTGTAGATGCTGCATTGTTGACTTCTATTGATGCATTATTACTTGCAGAGTACTCTATGTAGTTGTTGCCATTGCCTACTCCAGTATTCATGTCTAAACTACCACCGCTGAGTATCAAACTTCCGTCAAGGATGAGCCCAGTATCGTCTCCTTCTATTTTTAGTAGACCATTTTTGATTTCTAATCCACCCGATCCTGAGGATGCGTCTGGGTTTGATAGGTTGGGGAGGTTGAAATCTCCGGTAGAGGCATCTGTCAGTGTGATGTCGATACCCGAATCGTCTAAGATGAGCGTTCCATTCACTATTTCAATTGGTTGTTCACCGATTTCAGAGGGAAGTGGGAAGGTTACCGTATTGTTTACAGCGAAGCTGGACGTATTATCTGTGCCTTTGTTCATCACCATACGGTACAAATTAGGAGTGACAGATGCTGATGAATTGTTAATTAAGGTTTTAGACTCACTGCCAGTAAACTCAAGTATAGCGTTGTTGTTTGTGCCCGTTCCATTGTATAGGTTCAAGGAAGAACTACCTGTTAACCCTGTTTCAATTTCAACATTTCCTGCTAGTAATATGGTGTGTCGATAGCTATTGAGGTTGTTGTTTTCTACAGTAAAGCTGGCTGCACCTGATCCATTTCCATTTTCAAGTTTCAAATCACTATCTAAAGTGATTGTAACCTCTCTGTCGTCACCGATTTCGACAGAACAGCCACTGTTGTCTTGCCATGAGATTCTTAAATCTCCTTGAATATGCGTGTCATGATTTAGCCTCCAATTTGAGCCACGGTCTATTCTTACATCTTGCTTGATGATGATGGGGATGGACGTTTGAAGTACACGGTTCGTACCTCCTTCAGCTTCTATTCTTAGTCTTGGATACACTTCCACATTACTCATCATGTTTACGGTGTTGTTGTTACTAGTTACTTGGTAAGTGAAACTACTATTTGGTTCATCAGACCAAGTCCCTAGATCGGTTTCTCCAGTAAACTGTGGAGAGTTAGCTGCTGTTACTTCAAGGTACAAGTCGCCTTCACCGGATACAAGTCCTAGGTTAAGGTCAGCATCATTTTTTGTGACCCAGAGTCTAGGAGGATAACCACCTGCAGAGGCATCGTATCTCAATTCGGCGATCTCTATGTCTACATTTGCATTGACCCAGTGGTTCTGGTTGGCATTGCCATAGCTTTGGATGACAGCTATGTCACCCGCCTGTGGGTAACCGTTATTACCGCCACCTGATCCATCCGCATTGTGTGTCCATTTGGTTTGGTCGTTCCAGTTTCTACGTGAATTAAGTTTTGTGTAGAAGATGTCTGGAGAGCCAATGAAACGAGCGGCATCACCTGCTGTGAAATTGGTGTTTGTCAAAGTGAATCCAGATCCATCACCATCGAATAAGATGGAATAGTCTGTATTTTCAAAAGCTGGGTTAGAGGGAGTTACTACAGTATGAGTTTCAGAACTTCTTGTATAATCTCCTCCGTCTTCTACTTTACCAGATACGTAGCTAGCTAAGTTTGCTCCAGCAGAAGGGTCGTCATTATTGTTTCCAAAAAATTGAACATAATCCAATGTTGGTGCTGCATCAAAACCTTCGGTGCGTATTCTCCAGTAGTAGGTTAAACCTTCTCCAGTAGAGATGTCTGTTGTTTTGAGTTCTCCTTGTACAGGGTTGATGGTAATGTACGCCTCACCATCTTCGCCTAGGTCTCCAATAGAGGATAGGCTGAGTAGGACAGGGGTGTATTTGGAAGAAGCATCGCCACTTGTCCCAATACCAAGGGGAAACAAGAAATCATCATCATCTAGAGCGTCTAAGGTTGCATTTCCATTGATGTTGTTTCCTACCGCACCGGCTGGATTTGCCACCTCAGTGATTCTTAAGGATAAACCTCCATCGGACGCTTTTCCATTGGTGATGATCATGTCTTCTACAGATAAACATCCAGCACAACTACTATAGTCGGCTTGGTTGGTACTAACTGCTAAATCTAATTCTTCAACGATCAGTTTATTAGAGCCAATGTTTAACCTACCGTATTGGTATTGAAGACGTTTGATGGTTACATCATTGTCTAAGGTGACTATGCCTGTTCCAGAATTTAATCGGAAGTTTCCGAAAACGGCTCCTGGCTCTGTATTGATAGTGAAGTCATTCGCTCTGAATTTAAGAAGAGCGTTGTTTGGTGTTACTCCTGATTCGAACACTCCCAAAGTACTGGCATTATATACATCACCATAAAAACGCATACTTTGTATCCCTTGACTAAATGTCCCAGATTCAACTCTTATTGATCCTAGTTCGGGTATTCTGAAAGCATTTAAATTTCCGCTTACTTTATTTGGGGCAACCAGAGTAAGAACGGCATCCTCCTCTTTGTTGATCACTACATTATGAAACAACTGCTCATTATTAGGTTCTCCATCATCTATTAGATTACTAACTACGAGCGAGCCACTGATACTAGAGTTGAAGGTTGTAGTATTCTGATGACTTGCTGGTACAGAAGCGTTACCTCCAGGTAAATCAATAGGCAATAGTCCAACCCCAAAATAGTATTCTGCATTTTCACTTATGGTAAAATTCCTACCTATGGTGACGTCTTGTCCCAAGTGATCAAATCTCACTGGATTAGTGCCATCTCCAATGATGAGGTCGTTGAGCACGACAAGTGGCTGAGCTTGCATGATGACATCTGCTCCTGAGCCGTCCCCTGATTGTCCTCCAGCTAGGAAAACGATATTGTCGTCGGTAGTTTTGACGTTGACGGTGGTGTTGCCGTCGGCATCATTGATGGCACCACCTCCTGAGTTGGTCATGATGACATCATAGAATGGGGCCTTGGATACTACCTTGAAAGGAACGGTATTGTCCATATTCATGATGACCGTACCACCAGTTACTTCGATGTTTTGGGGCGCTGAGTTGATGAATATACCGCCTCCGAGATCGTCAGTTGCATCCTCGTCATTGGCTGTGCCTGTAGAGCTGGTGGTATTGTAGTTGGATCTTTGGATTTCGAGTGTACCTCCCGACATTCTGAATACATTGGCTGCTTCGGGTAGACAGAAGACGAAATAGTCAGGTTGTGTGCCACCTCCGAATGTACCACTCGGGCCTGTGCCACTTCCTCCATTGACATATACATGTCCGCCACTTTGCGTATAGCTACCTATGTCGTCTGAGGCTTGTATAGATGTCCGGATTTGATTGGCATACAATGTTCCCCCAGTGACTTCTATGCCACCAGCATCACGGATGGTAATCCCACTCTGTACCAAAAATTCTGCTATCCCTGCCGAAATCTTGAACTGGCCGTAGGGCACGAGTGCCGAACCACTTGTTTTGATGATTTCTGCACCATCTACCCATAGTTGAGCGGAAGAAGAGATGGAGTAGTTGCCTCCTTGATTTAGCGTGAAGTTCACATTCGATCCCAATTTGGCCGTCCCTGTGACCAAGGCAAAGGCATTGTTGTTGGTGCCTCCATAGCTGAGGTCACTGTCAACGCTGTAGTTTGCTCTACCGTAGAGGTTGAAGTTGCCGTCTGCACTGGCTGTTATACTCAAGGTATGTGCAGCCGATTCCTTGTCAATTTTGATTCGGTAGAAATTCGCGATAGCGTTGCAAGTCAGCAACTGATCTTTCTCCGTGTTGAGAAAGTTGAGGTCTACAATCCCATCAGTAGCGGTAGTCGTCAAGTTGGCAGAGGTACGTTGGGTGAAGTTTGCAGAGCCGCTGATAGAAAAGTCGCCGTAGTTATTGAATTGGTGACGCTGATTGGCATCTCCTGTAGTCAAAGATGCATTTGCTGCGATGGAGACGTTGTTGACTACATCGATGTTGAGATCTGCATCCATGAAGGTGACTCCAGTATATCCTTCACCACTATTTCTGTGAATTTGAAGCTCTCCTTGAGTGAGGTTTAGGTTTCGTGTGAGATAGAGGTCTCTTTGCAAGATGACTAAATCTGTACTGTTGTCCATGTTAATAGTCAAGCTTCTAGAAACAGCACCATTTGGGTCTGTGATGATTCCTGTACTGAGATCTTGGTTTAGTAGGAGAGGTATACCCGTCGACGCTGTCTTAAGGGTGATCGTTCCTCCGAGTAGTTGATCAGCGAATGCTGAGTAATCACCTTCAGGTAGGTTCTCCAAAAAAGCACTGTTGTCTACATTAGGAGACCCTTGTAGAGATAAAGTCCCTGCGCCAGAGATTGTTGTGAAATTATTACCTGTGGAAGTTAAGAGGTTTAGTCTACCTGACGAGCGCAAAGCGAGCGATTGTACGCTTACATTGTCTAAGATTGTGGAGCCATCTACTTGGTACATGGAGATCGTACGACCTGCTGTGATGATGACCTTGTCTGCAGACCCAGGCACTTCATTGTTAGGGTTGTCAAATAAGGGAGTAGTCGCTCCGTCTAGAGTCCAAGAGTTTGGGTCACCCCAAGACCCTGTTTGAAAGGAATACCAGGTTTGTTGGACATCACCCAAGGGGCTCAATGTATTGTCTTCTGTTGCTACGGTATAGAAGTCGTCTGTCAGCGTAACTCCTGAGAAGGAAATAGTATTATTGATATCATCGATAGATACGGTACCGCCTGCATCTGACCAGTTCCCCGAGTTGGCAGTAGATCGAGAGATGAGTTTATAGTTGGAGGCATTTGCTAACGCGACATCAGGTATCCCTGCTTCATCCAAGTTAAAAGTAATGTCTACTGTGAGCGGAGTACCTGTGTCAGTTTGGTCGATGTACCATACACGCTGCATTCTAGCAGGAGAGGCTCCTGCTATTCCAGCGATATCCGACTCTAAGAGAGTATTGTTAATGATTTTGTGTCCTGCAAATACATAGTCATCATCGTCTAACCCTGTGTTTACACTGAGTACGAGCCCTTCGCTAGCAGAGGTCGAATGAGCTATTGCTCCTGTTGCTTTCCCAATACCGAAAACGCCATAGATGTGCTCGGAATTGGCTTCTAGATCACCTGCATAGAAATCGTTGGCAGTGGCTAATCCATACCTGGCGTTGAGATAGTTTTGGATGATGATGTATCGTGTGTCATCTAGTTTTTCACTGAAGAAAAACATCTCTGCAATCTCGCCATCATACTCACTACCAGATCCTGAGCTACCTAATCTTAGAGGGCCGTTTCCTGTCTCTCCATTGTAACTGATATCATTAATAGTGGTTTCTGAGGTGATGAGTTCATCATTGTTGTAGAGCCAAAAATCATTGGTTGATGGGTCAAAGCCCATTCTAGCTAGGTGAAAGTTGTTGACAGTAAAGATATTGTCTTGGGTAGGATCATTGTGAGAAGACTGTACATCAAATCCTCCTGCGCTATTTCGAACAAATACTTGTACATCATTTAGTTTGTTGTTGTCAGCAGGGGTACCGTCTCCACCGTTGGAAAGGAGTGTGAAAAAGGACGCATTTCCTGTTGTTCTAGGAAATTGCATGACATAGCCAGAGTTGGTAGAAGGTTGTTTGAAAATCACAAACACATCTCCAGTCTGGGTAGGGTCATCACCAGATAGTCCGAAGAATTCTTGGGTGTTTGAGCCTACTAAGTAGCTGCTAGATGACGAGACAAAATCAACAGTAGGTTGTTCGTTGAGGTCTGCAGCAGCGATATTGAATGAAGGCCTGCGAGTCGCATTGGTCTGGAGCATGTCTCTACTGTTACCACTGAGATCTGACCATGTTTGAACTTTGTTATCAATCGTTGAGATTCCTTGATCCGCTCTGAGCCATAGCTCGAGTGACGAACTACCATCGGTCAATCCTAGTCCAGCAGGCCCCTGCTGAGCCATAAGAGAGGAGGTCGTAATGCACAAGATGGATGCGAGTAGAAACTGTTTCATATGGTGTGCTAAATGTGTTGGGGTCATATTCTTTTTGACAAACTGTAATGCCTTGACAGGGTTGTTTTTATATTTTGGTTTCATCTAGTACTAGATAACTACGACTAGCAGCAACTACTACGTCTATAGAAACAAATATTATACAGGAGAAATTCAAATGTGTGTGTCTGTGATTCATTTTTTAATCTAGGATTAAAGAATGAAATGATACAGGTAGGATGGGGTTGGTTTTAGGTATGTAGATTTGATACTTACCTTTGTGAAGGCAAGTGTAGATCGACATATTTTTAGATCGTAAGGATGTATCCATTCGGTCTTTTGTTTGTTGTCTAAAGTTAGGAGTAAAGTGAGTCTAATCACTTTTAACCGCAAGTTTATTGAAAATACAATATATACTGCTGTATTATATAAGATAATTACGTACATACTGCTGATATATTTCACAGTGTCACTATTTTTTTGTTTTAAATTTCATGTACGTTTAGTTATTTAAATAGCCATATTTTTGAATGATAGACTTGGCATTATTATCGTTTCGCAAGTAGTCAAGAAAATCACGCGTGCTGTCATTGAGAATCAAGGCAGACTGAGGGAGAGCTGGGGCAGTCTCAGAGGATAGCTCAATCCAACAACAGGCCACTTTGGATGACAGTTTGTTTTTAGATGATAGAGAAGTGAACGCAGCGTCTACTGAGTGGGTGTAGATATACTGGTTGACTATAGATATGTTTTGACCGTATATCAGTTTGTTTGATATATCATCTAGTACTTTTATTTGTGTTAGATATTTCCTTGCCGCATTACCAAAAGGAGCTAGGTCAGGTTGCGCTATACCAATATTTGTACATTCTGTACCAGCCAAATAATCATGTACTTGATCTGCGGCAATGTCCTTTTTAGTGTATAAGATTAATTTATTGTAAGCAAATGTTACAGGTGCGGATACACCAAAACCTTCTTGATGTAATAGGGTGGTGTACTTTTGGTCGGCCGATAGAAAAATATCAAAAGGAGCCCCGTTTTTTATCTGGTTGGCGAGTGTGCCCGAACTGTTTGTGATGATTTCAAGGCTTTGTGGATGGGTAGCTTCAAACTTGGGTTTGATTTCTTCTAAGAAGTCTACCATGCTTGATGCAGCAGCGATTCGCAAGGATTGAGCGAAAGAACCTAAGCTCAGAATACTTAATAATATAGCCGCTACAATCTGTTTCAAATACATAGATAGTTATGATAATCTGATGTTCAAAGGTCACATGAATCGAGGTATTATCCTATAAGCCATATACTTAAATCTGAATTTGGGTTATTTCACTTAGTCATAAGTGTAAGGTCTAGGTAGTACCTTCCTTTTTAGCCTAAAATTAAAGTACTAACATTGTGGCGAATTAATCGCTTGAAAAATGGATACTAAAATAATACGAAGTGGGGCTATCATGGCTCTTTTGACGGTGGCTATAGGGGCATTCGGGGCGCATGGACTGAAGGGAGTATTGATGCAATATGATACCGTCGAAATATTCGAGACTGCGGTTCGCTATCAGGGGATGCATGCGATTGCCTTACTTGTTCTAGGGGTACTCACCATGCAGTATGAGACCAAGTGGCTGGTGCGATCGGCGTGGCTATTCGTGTTAGGGGTAGTGTTTTTTAGCGGATCGCTGTATGTGCTTAGTGTGACGGGGATTAAGTTCTTAGGAGCTGTAACGCCTATTGGAGGGGTGCTTATGATATTGGGCTGGCTAAGTTTGATTTTTAGCCTCAAAAGAAAAGAGGTATCTTAAATAATAAGATACCTCTTTTGAAATGATGCGATGAGCTCTATTACACGTCTACATTCGCATATTTAGCATTTTTCTCGATGAAGTCACGACGTGGTGCTACTTCATCCCCCATCAGTACAGAGAAGAGGTGATCTGCCTCTGCTGCCGAATCTACAGTTACTTGCTTCAAACTCCTGAATTCAGGATTCATAGTAGTCGTCCATAGTTGCTCTGGGTTCATCTCACCGAGACCTTTGTATCGTTGTACACCTACTGAATCTTCTTTGCCATCTCCAGCCATTTCCATGGTTACTCTCGCACGGTCTTCTTCAGACCAGGCGTAGCGCTCTTTCTTTCCTTTTTTCAACAAGTAAAGAGGAGGGAGGGCGATATAGAGGTACCCATTGTCGATCAATGACCTCATGTACCTAAAGAAGAAGGTCAAGATCAAAGTACGAATGTGACTACCATCGATATCCGCATCCGTCATGATGATGATTTTGTGGTATCTGAGTTTTTCCATGTTCAGTGCCTTTGGGTCATCATCGGTACCGAATTTGACACCTAGTGCGGTGATCATGTTTTTGATCTCTTCATTGTCGTAGATTCTGTGCTCTTGGGCTTTTTCTACGTTGAGGATTTTACCTCTTAGCGGTAGGATCGCTTGGAATTTTCTATCACGCCCTTGTTTGGCTGATCCACCTGCAGAGTCTCCCTCTACGAGGTATAACTCACATTTGCTAGGGTCTCTTTCCGAACAATCGGCTAGTTTCCCAGGAAGTCCTGTGCCTGATAGTACGTTTTTACGCTGTACCATTTCACGTGCTTTTCTAGCGGCGTTTCTAGCTTGTGCGGCTAGGATTACCTTTTGCACGATCATTTTGGCTTCTTTCGGGTTTTCTTCTAGGAAGTTGTTGAGGATTTCGCTGACACTGGTGTCTACTGCGCCTACTGCGTCCGAGTTACCTAGTTTTGTTTTGGTCTGTCCTTCGAACTGAGGCTCAGCTACTTTGATCGAGATGATAGCGGTTAGCCCTTCTCTAAAGTCATCGCCAGTGATGTCGACTTTCACTTTGTCTAGCATGCCAGACTTGTCCGCGTAGGCTTTCAAAGTACGGGTCAGTGCTCGTCTAAAACCTGCGACGTGGGTACCTCCTTCGATGGTGTTGATGTTGTTGACGTAGGAGACTACATTTTCCGTATAGGAGGTGTTGTAGGTCAGGGCTACTTGCACTGGGATGTCTCCTTTTTCTCCCTCCATATAGATAGGTGTAGGGATTAGTTTTTCTCTAGAGCTATCTAGGTACTCGACGAACTCTACCAGCCCACCTTCTGAGTGAAATACTTCGCTTTTGAAGTTCCCATCCTCTTCGATTTCTCTTTCGTCCGTTAGGTTGACGGTGATTCCTGCATTGAGGAAGGACAACTCTCTGAGTCGTGTAGCGACTGTTTCGTATTTGTACTCACTGACGGTGAAAATACTTGTGTCAGGCCAGAACTGTACGTGCGTACCTGTGATGTCTGTCGTCCCGATTTCTTTTACGTCGTATTTTGGGATACCGATACCATATTCTTGTTGGTAGATTTTTCCCTTGCGGTGTACGGTCACTTCTAGTTTGGTAGAGAGTGCGTTGACACAGGATACACCGACACCATGCAGACCGCCTGATACTTTATAGGTGTCCTTGTCGAACTTACCTCCTGCGTGAAGGACAGTCATGACGACCTCTAGGGCTGATTTCTTTTCTTTTTCGTGGTAGTCGGTAGGGATACCACGTCCATTGTCAGTGACGAGGATAGAGTTGTCTGGTTTGATGGTGACGTTGATGGTGTCACAGTGTCCTGCGAGTGCTTCATCGATAGAGTTGTCTACTACCTCCCAGATCATGTGGTGAAGCCCTTTGATTCCGACATCACCGATGTACATGGCAGGTCGTTTTCTTACTGCTTCTAGTCCTTCGAGGACGGTAATATTACTTGCCGAGTAGTCTCCTTTAGGTGTTTTGTTTTCTTCGCTCATTTCCACTTTTTAAAATCCTACAAATCTACTAAAACTAAGTGCTTTGGTGGTCGGTTTTGAGGAGTTTTTTGGATCAAAATAAAGGGATATCATCAGGGCTTTGATAAATTGCAGCCTTTACTCCAAGTTCCAATCATAATTCGATTCTATGTCATTGATTCAAACCGATGTTTCTCTCAAACCTTACAATACTTTTGGGCTAGATGTGGTGGCGCAGTACTTCGTCGAGGTGACTACTGAGTCCGAACTAAAAGAAGCACTGGAATGGGCTAGGGAGACAGGAGTAGAGCCTTATGTCCTTGGCGGTGGCTCGAATATCTTGTTGACACAGGATGTGAAAACACTCGTGATCAAGAATGCCCTCAAGGGCGTGACTGTGCTGGAAGAAAGCGATACGGAGGTTCGAGTACAAGTCGCCAGTGGAGAGGTGTGGCACGCGTTTGTGCTGCACAGTATCGCACAAGGCTGGGGAGGGATAGAGAACCTGTCGCTGATCCCTGGGACTGTAGGTGCTGCGCCGATGCAGAATATCGGCGCGTATGGCGTAGAGATCAAAGACGTGTTCGGCTCACTGACCGCACTGGATAGAGCGCACTTAGAGACCAGAACCTTTGCCGCTGACGAATGTCAGTTCGGGTACCGTGAGAGTGTGTTCAAGAAGGAGTTGAAAGGCAAATACATCATCACCTCGGTGACTTTGGTGCTTTCCCGAAATGCACAACTCAATACGAGCTATGGCGCCATCAATGAGACCCTGACCGAGCGTGGGATTGCCAACCCGACGATACGTGACGTGAGTGATGCGGTCATAGCGATCCGTCAGTCCAAACTACCCGACCCAAAAGTGATCGGCAACTCAGGGAGCTTTTTTAAGAACCCGGTGATCGCTAGTGCGCAATATGAGCAACTCAAAGACCACTACGAAATCCCTGGCTATCCTCAGTCTGATGGGCAAGTGAAAGTCCCCGCAGGATGGCTCATCGAGCAAGCAGGCTGGAAGGGCAAGCGAATCGGTGCGATCGGTGTACATGACAAACAAGCCCTCGTACTCGTCAACCACGGAGGAGGTAGTGGGCAAGCCCTCTATGATCTAGCGATGGAGATCCAAGCCTCCGTCCAGTCCAAATTCGGGATCGAGATCCTACCTGAGGTCAACGTGCTGTAGGTTTTTCTTACAGCTTTTTTAGTACAAGCAAGGATTGCTTTGAGACAGGTCAAGGGGTACCAGCTTTTTGATGATCAGTCTTATCCCAACCAACCATTCTCCTTTTTTTACCCGAATTATGCTATTGTTTCATGCGGGTAAAATGCCTTAAATTCAAACACGTGTCTTTGACGCTCCAAACACGTGTCTTTGACGCTCCGAACACACGTGTTTGATGCTCCGAACACACGTGTTTGCGAGCCGGAACACACGTGTTTGCGAGCCGGAACACACGTGTTTGATTTACCCCCTTCTAAATGCGTTTAAACGCACTTTTTTGATGTGCAGAAGGGGGGAAGCCAGATGTTTTTCTTATTTTGTATCTGAAAATGAAATCGATACTCACCCAAACCACCTAGTGATGAAATCATACCTGTATTGTGCCGTGCTTGCTGTTGTACTCGCGTCCTGTATCGACACAGAAAGTCGGCTCCCTGAAGAAGAGAGAGCGAATGTTTTGATAGAAGAGCAGCTCCTGCAAAACAGCCAAAAAATGATAGAAGCCGCCAAGACCAAATCATTTGCAAAGATCAGTAGTCTCTATGACAAAGAGGCCATGCTCATGGCAGAGTACAACCCGTTGATTACAACTAGGGACAATATAAAAGTATACTACGAAGAGATATTTGGTCGAGAAGATGTCAAAACATACACGAGAGCGCTGATCGATACGCTCGTTTTCGAGGACAGGGTCATCGAGATAGGTTTGTTTACCAAGGTATTGGACAGTTCGGATGTGTATAGAGGCAAGTACTTCAACGTATGGAAACGAGACAGTGCCCAGCATTTGACCCTGCTGGCGGAGGCTTTTGGGTACCTGCATCAGGTAGAGGCCCCATCCCCATTAGTGGTGCATAGTGTCGCAAAAACCGAGGTGGAAGCCATCACCATCCCATGGGAACTGGAAGCATACAACGCACTGAATGAAACCAATGTAATAGACCGAATCCCCGAAAAATCTGCGAACGCCTACTCGGTAGATGCCATGTATTTGCCCTTCGCAGATACTATACAGTCGGGCAGATCGGTTCTGGTGCAGCACTACCAAGACTACTATAGGCATCCTGCCAAAATAGACTCTATACAAGTGATTCCCTTTGCGGTCGATACGGTAGATGATGGGTATATCAGGTATGCAGGATTCTATGTGGACTGGTCTGTGCCGGGATTTTCGGGGAGTACTGCAGGGACTGGGATCTCATACTGGCGTAGGGAAGAAGATCGTTCCCTGCGTATCCATCGACAGATCGGCTTGCACATCCACCGAGAATAACCAGATTGCTCGGATTTGCTTTTGAGAGGCAAACCTGAGTCGATTATGAGGATGTAAAAAAATAATTAGTTCCCTAAACCTAGGGATCATATCCTAAAATCAACCATTTTTAGGTGAAGTAAAGCGCAGGGTGTGCTTTATGTGTATGATAGCGGTAATCCTAACATGGATCTTCATTTCACAGAACATAATAACAGTACTCTACTTTCAATCACCAACACATTGGTGAAAACTCTAGATTTAATCGGGAATAAGGCCGTTGCTAGGCCCTTTTCTGAGAAGAAACTACTTAAGCATGCTTTGCTTGATCTTTGCAAACAGATATATGCAAACCTTTATGCCATAAAAACTCTGTTGGCAGAGTTTCATGATGAACGCAACAATTTAAAGAGAGTCCCTATTGCACTTATCACTCGAGGTGCAATTGCAGATTGCTTAACAGGTGTTTATCTAATTACATTTAGAAATAGTGATGAATCTCTCAAGAACGAAATAGATGTGATGAGTCGAGAATATGCAAAATTCCTTCGATTCTTTGAAGATGAAAAGATCAGGTATCTACAAAAATTTGAAACCCTTGAAGCTGAAGAAGAATTAAAAAAATGGGAAAGCAACTTTAAGAATTCCCACCCTCAATTATTCGTTAATAAAGAAGATACTGAATGGCGATTAAAATCTGCAAAGTCATTAAGAAGCACATCAGAAATTAAACTATCTAAGGAACTTGACGGAAACCTAACTGAAGAAAAAAAAGCCAAACGAATAAAAAGAAATGATAAAAACGAAGATTATGGACTTCTTTACGTTGGTTTTAAATACTTTTCACAGTATCAGCATTATAGCTTTTCAAACAGAAAAATGATTGAGGATTTAAGAGAAGAGTTTTTTGGCATTTTACTTATGTCAATTGCTTCTATAGCAACTACAACAAGTTTGTTTTCCTCTATTCTTGGTGGAGAAGGCAATGAAGATGAAATAAAAAGAAATTACGAATCAATTAATTTACTATTTGAAACTTTAGAATAAAAGCTGCTAACATGCTGTGATCAAATCATGGCGGGTCAGCTGTAAACAAAAGTTCTCTGCTCACTTCTGGTCTTAGGTTAAGCGTTAGCGATTCTAAGACCCAAAATATAGAAGTGCGTCTGCCCGTTGTTGGTGTTTTGCAGGATGAGTAACTACTGCACTGCTCGTAGTGGGGGATTGCGCCGATCTGCGTCCTCGTACCTCGTCCTTGTCGGGCAATGACGGTGCTTTTGGTTTGGTAGGCTTGGCTCAAATGTAAAGGGCTTCTTTCACACCACTCTATTCTACCCGTCATAGCCTGGCGATAGACCAGGCTATCCCCACCGGAGAGCGGAGAAGTAGGCTAATCAATCATTGAGCAGAGACAGATACCTTTTGGCAATTGCTCAGAGAGAAGGGTGTCCGCCCGTTGTTGGTGTTTTGCAGGGGGTGTAACTGCTGCTCTGCTCGTAGTGGGGGGATTGCACCGGTCTGCGTCCTCGTACCTCGTCCTTGTCGGGCAATGACGGTGCTTTTGGTTTGGTAGGCTTGGCTCAAATGCAAAGGGCTTCTTTCACACCACTCTATTCTACCCGTCATAGCCTGGCGATAGACCAGGCTATCCCCATCGGCGAGCGGAGAAGTAGGCTAATCAGTCATTGAGCGGAGGCAGATGCCTTTTGGCACTTGATCAGATAGAAGGGTTGGTTTTCGGAAATCTCTGTGATCTCAAATAGTCCCACTTTGTCAAATTCTCTATGGATTGATTCTTTGTCATAGAAGTATATCTTAGCCCCTTGGTGTAGTTCATATCTATCCTGACCAATGCGTGTGCCTTTGCCGTAGGTCGGGGCTTCTTTTGAAATCACCGTGAAAACCATATAGCCACCCTCTGATAGCTGGTGGTAGCAGTTTTGCACTAGCTTTTCTCTGTCCTTGCTGTCCAATAGATGGATCAAGGCATAGCAAAAGATTCCATCATATTGGGTGTTGTCAAAAGGCATGTCGGACACACTGCCGTGATAGATGTTCATGGATGAGCCATAGTGCTTTTTAGCCATTTCGATGGCGGTTTTGGAGACTTCTATGCCCGTGACGTCTATCCCGCTGTTTTTGAATACTTGAGCATTTCGCCCATAGCCTATCCCTGGGATAAGGATGTTCTTAATGGCTTTGTTAATAAAAAAGTCTTTGGTTAATACTGCCGAATAGGAAGGCTCAAAGCCCCACATTTCCTGCTTTTCGATAAAATTCTCTTCCCAAAACTCAGTCATGGCTTTTGTCTTATTGGATCTGTTTAACAGCCTTATACATGAAATTCTCTAATAAGGTTGACCCAAATGGTTCATAAACTAATTCGTTTTCTTCAGCCTTTGTTTGAGTTTTTCCTCTGCACGGAGTTTGATCTGTAGGCCATTGAGGAAGTTGCGCAGGAACTGATCCTGACACGAGCGGTACTGGGGTTGTTTGGGATTGCGAAAGAATGCACTGAGTTCGTGCCTGCTGATGGGCATATCCGCTAGTTCGTACAGCGCTAGGGTGGCCGCTTCGTCGAGGTTCATGGCGATGCGGAGCTTCCTAAAGATGATGTTGTTGTTGAGGCGAGTGGTGGTGATCGGTTTTGCACCTTCTTTTTTGCCTCTCTTGTCTGTGATCAAGCCATCTAGGAAGTTGGACAAGTCACGGTCGGGTAGTTCTACGAACCCGGGTTCTTCATTCTTGGTGAGCCAGGCTTTTACCTGCGCTTTGGTCACTACCTGCTCGTTTAGTCCAAAAATGGCGACCATTTGCGCATCATTGAGGTCTAGGGCATAGCGTACTCTACGCAGGATATCGTTATTTGTCATGTTTTACTTTATATCTATCGATCAAAACTGGATACTCAAACCAAAGTAGGGAGAAATATACTGTGTGGTCTCGTACCCATTCTCTGTAGGTGTAAAGGTATAGAAGTAATCGACACCCGCCACGATAAAGCGGTTGAGATGATAGACGAACCGTACTTTGGCCAGTGACCTTTCGTCTAAGGTAAAGGCGTCATTTAGTTCTGTCAATCCTCCTTTGAAGTACTTGGCATGAATAGAGACCTTGTCAAACAAGCGGTCTACATCAGCGGTCAAAGTGACGACAGCTGGGGCCGCTTCGCCGATATGATCTGGGAGCAAAAGGCTCCCGCCAATGTTTACTTTCTGAAGGATATGGCCTGTGATGCTGCCATAGATGCCTTGCATTTTTTCGACTGAGGCGAGGGAGAGTAGTTTACCATCCTTGTCTATCTCATAGGAGGTATCAAAGAACTGTGGAAGGTAGTAGTCCGAGTAGGAGAGTCGCTCGATTCGGAGGTCGGTACTCAACAAGTCCGCGATGAAGTGAAACCGGAAGTTGAAACCAGCACTGATACCCGATCCATCTGTGAACTCGTCTGAAGGCATGGTGAGCTCACCAGCAGCCTGTTGTGCATCGATCGAATCTAACAACGCCGGGGTGCTGACGTTGAGCTTCGAGTAGTTGGCAAATAGGTCGATCTGGATGAAAGGGACACGGAGGAGTGTCAGTCCTGCGTCTACATTGAATGCGCTGATACCATCCTTGGTGAAAGCATAGGTCGCGTTGGTGTCTCCAGTACCTAGCAGATGAGTCTGGTCATGATCGGATAGGTAGGTAGCTCCTATCTCCAAACTGCGAACTATAGGCACGAAAGTCCAACTGAGTGGTCTCACATAGGGTCTGACGGCAAAAAGGTTGAAAGAGCTAGGGTCAAAATCGCTATACATGCCTTCTATGCCGGCGAGCCCTTTGACGTTGATGTCATAGTGAAGTCCGATTTTACGCTTTTCGTAACTGATGCTGTTGGAGTAGTTGTTGACCAACCCCCCATATCCGATCATCGTGCCGGGGAGAGAGCCGACTTTGACGTAGACAGGGTCTACTTTTTGTTGTCCGTATCGGACGTAACTCAGGAGTCTGAGTGCCCCGACACCATCTTCGTACATCTCCGTACGGATGCTCTGGTCATCAATCCCATAGAGAATAGGTATATCGAGACCCACGCCGACTTTGCCGAGGCTAAGCTCTGGAGCTAATACTAGCCCTGCATAGGATTTTCCATCGATGACGGTGTAGGTGAAGCCTCCGTTGATGGCAGAGCCATTGTTGACAGGAGGAAGCCCCGCACGGAAGTCCTCGGCAGGTTCTTTGTCCTTGTCTTTGTCCTTTCTTTCTTCGCGTTTGGCTGCTTTTTGCGCTTGTTTTGTAGAGTCTTGCGCTGCTTGCTGTGCTTCTAGTACTGCGAGTTCTTCAGTAGTAGGGCCTTCTTCTAAAGTCGTGGAGTCTACAAATATGTAGCTGTCCTGCACTACAGTGTCTGTAGGGATGATGAGCTCTTCTGAGGCCAGGCTGTCCGCTACCGCTGTTTGAGAAAGGGAGTCTACGGTGATAGTTTCAGGTTTGACTTTGGTGGTGTCAGCTACCACAGCCGCTGCAGGTGCAACTTGCTCGGTAGTATTTGTTTCCTTGTTTTTTTTCTTCTTTTTCTTTTTGTCCTTTTTGGTATCCTCCCATAGATAGGAGTAGTCTGCGAATGGATCTTCTTCGGGAGTCTCTTGTGCGAAGGATAGAGTAGATAAGCTGATCAATACGATCAGTAGGGGTAATACTTTTCTCATAGCGACTGTTTAAATCAAAGTGGCTACTGCAGCTAGGCAATAAGCACCGACAATATTAACGAGAATGGGGCTGATTATTGTAGGCTTGCTTAGGAAATTGGGCTTAGTGTTCAGTATTCAATTATTAATCGACCTCAGGTTATTTGTCTAGTGGTAGTAGGATATACCGGAGAGGGATCATAGCCGCATAGAGCGGATATTATAGACCAACCCTATAGCCCAAGGTTACAGTTCCGTGACCAGTAGTTCGGTTCGCCGGTTCAGCTGATGGTCGTCTTCGCTACAGTCGTCTTGGCAATCCACGATGGGTTCTGATTCGCCCATACCTACAGGTACGAGTCTGTCCTCACGGATACCAGCATTGACCATGTAGTCGACTACTGATTTGGCTCGACGTTTGGAGAGGCGCATGTTGTAGTTTTCATTGCCTCGGGTATCGGTATGGGAGTGGAGTTCCGCTTTCATCGTAGGGTTGTCTTGCAACATCACGATGAGGTAGTTGAGCTGAAACTTAGAGGAGTCTCTTAATGTTGCCTTGTCAAAATCGTAGAGAATGTCTTTTAGTACCATGGATTTGCCGACCTGCATCGAGTCCAGTGGAACAGGCCAAAAGAGTTCGCCGTTCAGTTCGTTACCAGACAGGTAGGTGACTTGGTTGGTGAAGTAGTTTTGTTTGGCGGCTAGTACGGAGTATTCTACACCCGTATCTAATACATAGACGAAGGAGTCGTTTCGAACCTCTATCGGTGCTAGGTATTGGTTGTTTCGTGTGTCTACGACATTGATGGATGCATTGGATAGAACTTTATAGTTGGTAGAATCTGCCAAACTTGTAGAGTCATTTACTTGAGTGGTATCCACTGCGTAGACGTATGCGATCAGTTTGTCGTCATTCTTTTTGGTGTATTCGTAGCTATAGATGACATCATTGAGTTCGTTGCGCCGGTTGGACACGAAGTAGCCTTCTTTGCCTGTACGGGTGATCATCCCAAAATCATCTTTATTGGAATTGACGGGTGCGCCTACATTTTTGATGGGGCCAGGCGTATCTCCGTTGAGTATGGTTTTGTAGATATCCAATCCACCCAGTCCAGGTCTGCCATTGGAGGCGAAATAAAGAACGTTTCCATTGAGAGATGGAAATACATCACGCTCAGTCGTGTTGATCTGAGGTCCCATGTTTTTGGGTTCTGACCATCCGTTAGCCGTTTTGTAGGTGATGTATAGGTCTGCGTGTCCATAGCCGTCGGGCTGATCTGAGGAGTATATCATGAAGGAACCGTCTTCTGCTACAGCAGGGTGAGCACTGTTGTAGTCGGGACTATTGTATGGAAAGGGCCTGATGTTTTGAATCTTGTCGTCCTCGATTTCTGCAAAGTAGATATTAAGAGACTCTACTTCACTTTTGCCTCTTACTGCTTTGTTTTTCTTCTCGACGGCATTTCTCGTCAGTGCAATCATAGACCCATTTTCAAAGGTACTGACAGGTCCTTCGTGGTATTTGCTGCTTGTCTTTTTGCTGAACAATACTGCTTTTTCAAACCCACCGTCAGGTCTCTTTTGTGTGAAGTAGATGTCAAAGTAGTTGGATCGGTTTTTCTTGGTTTTACTCCGAATGACGACTTTTTCATTCATGTCAGAGATGAACAGGAAGCCTTCCTTGTAGTATGCTGGTCCGAAATCGTTTCGATTGTTGTTTTTGGTCAGGTTGGCGATTTGATAATACTTCTGATCCTTGCTGAAATCATGTACATCTGCATAGGCACTGAGTCGAGCGAATTGTTCTGGGTTGGCATGATCTAATCCTTGATAGACTTCATACCAGTAGGATGCTTCGTCGTATTTTTTATTACTGGCCAGTGCCTCGATGTAGGCATAGAGTACTGCTGCTTTGAGTGAATCCGAGATCACCAGCTTAGATGAATCCATGGCACTCGCTACTTTGTTTAAATCCACATGAGACAGGTATTGACTAAACACAGGTTCTGCTGAGATATTATCGTTGATTTTGCGATAACTACGTGCCAACTTCAACATGGCCGACGTATTCGTGGAATCTTCCTCTAGCGCATATTTGTAATATTTGATGGCAGCAATGTAAGAGCCATTGGCCATTTCTACATCTCCTTTTTTCTCACTTTTCATCCCCGTATAGGTGATTTTGGCGTACTGAGCTTGCGTGACAAATACACTAAAGATTGAAAGAAATAGAACCAGACTATATTTAATCAATGGATTCATAGTTTAGAAATATCTAGGAGAGGTGACGTTGTTTTTCTTAAATTCTACGCGGTAGTTGAGCATGATCTCGTGTGTGCCCGAACTGACATTGCTGAGGTCGTTGAGGGTGTAGTCATAGGCATATCCGAACCTCAGGTCATCTGTCAGGTTTAGTTCTAGTAGAAATGCGATGCTTTCGTTAATGCGGTAGGATGCTCCGACCCAAATTACCTCGTCGATCAGCAAGTTGGCATTGATATCAAACTGCATGGGGGCACCTGATACATACTTGATTAATGCACTGGGTTTGATTTTGAAATGTGTTCCTAGGTCAAACAAGTAACCTCCTGTCAAGAACATGTGACGTTTGGCTTCTCCGCTTTTGTAGGTCAAGTTCGAGTCATCTATCTCGAAGGTATTGATGGTCGAGTTGAGAAGCGTCGGGAGGGAAAAACCTATGTAGTATCGATCCGAATAATAGTAAGCCCCTGTACCAATATTGGGTTTGAAAGGTTCTCTGACATTTTCACTCAGCGCCACATCATTGAGGTCAAAGACTGGGTTGAGTGAGGTGACATCTGATTTGAAACTCGAAAACCCAAGTTGTAGCCCCAGTGAGAGCGTGGCTTTTTCAAAATTGATTCGGTACGCCGCTGACACGAATGTTGAGAAGGTCTGTGATACGCCGATGTTGTCATTGTACACTTGCAGTCCCATGGCGATTTGATCTTTTTTGAGAGGTGCGTGCGCGGAGAACGTCTGCGTATTTGGTGCGCCATCTAGTCCCACCCATTGGTGGCGGGTGAGTGCTGTTAGGCTGAGTGTTTCATGACTCCCTGCATAGGCAGGGTTGAGCGCTAGGCCATTGAACATATACTGCGTGTACATGCCTTGCTGCTGCGCAAAGACAGCTCCAGACGCCATGATCATCAACAGGAATAAGGCTACTCGTAAAACGATATTTGATGGTTGCTTTCTCATTATCTTTTAATCACTACATAGCCCGACAATTGTTCATCTTCACCCTCGATCGTGAGGTAATAGAAATAGGTACCGTCAGGCAACTCCTTTCCATAAGGTACTAAACCAGTATTGGCAGTACCATTCCACACCACATTGACATTGTCATAGTCGGTGCCTTCATATACTTTCGTTCCCCACCTGTTGAATACCTGCACTTTGTTTCGAGCATAGAGTGGGTCATCGATGAGTGGTATTCTCCAGGTATCATTCGATCCATCGCCATTCGGGGTAAATACGTTTGGTATTACCAAAAGAGGTCCATCACAGTCGTCATACGCATCGAGGAAGTTAGGTATACCATCTCCATCACAGTCGCAGGTGAGTCCTGCTCCTGCATCACCTGTTTGGTCACACTCTTCGATATCAGGCGTGCCATCACCATCTTCATCATTAGATGAATCGAGGTAGTTAGGTTTGGTATCCTTATCTTCATCATCATCCTGAGGGTTTTGGTTGCCATTGACATCTTCCTCTCTAGTGGATAGCCCGTCACCATCATCGTCACTATCGAGATAGTTAGGGATGCCGTCAGCATCTGTGTCATCATTGGTAGGGTCACCATCAGCCTGTAACCATGTGACTCCATCGGTATCGAACCATTCGTAGCTGGCTAATTCTAGCCTACCAGTCGTGTTGATGTCTTCGTTGATGGTTAGTACCCAGTCACCATCATCGTCATTGTCGAGGTAGTTGACTAGTCCGTCTTGATCTGTGTCATCGTCTGTAGGGTTGCCATCTCCGTCTACATCTTCGATCATGGTCGGTACATTGTCTCCGTCATCGTCATTGTCTAGATAGTTGGGTATGCCATTTCCATCTGTATCATCATTGGTCGCGTTACCGTCTCCATCAGGGTCTTCAAGTAGGGTAGGGATGGTGTCGTTATCATCATCAGTATCTACATAGTCACGGACACCGTCTCCATCGGTATCTCGAGGATCACGAGACAGCGAGTTGGTGAATGTACCATCAGGCGTGTCATATACATCATCAATGCCATTGCCATCCAAATCCTGTCCGGAGGGAAGGATGTTGCCACTTTCGATCATATCGAGTACGCCATCATTGTCCGAATCGGTATCTAAATAGTCTGGCTGTCCATCTCCATCGCTATCGAGAGGGATCAAGACATTGTTGGTAGCATGTACACGACCACTGATGCCAAAATCCGTGTTTTTGTATTCGAAGAAATCAGCAATGCCATCATTGTCAGCGTCTTTGTCGAGGTAGTCTGGAGATCCGTCACCGTCTGTATCTATTGGGTTGGAGGGGTCTGAGCCTACTTCGATGATATCCAATATACCGTCATCATCAGAGTCGAGTAGTACTGCGGTGACTGAGATCGTAACCGTCGCATCATCACAAAGTGAGATCAGTGGTTTGGCTGGTGTGTCACAGACTTGGTATGTAAAGGTGTCGATACCATTGAAACCAGAGTTAGGCTGGTAGGTAAAGGAGCCATCTGTATTGAAAATCAACACACCGTCGGTTGGTTGTGAGGTAGCGGTATAGCTCATAGGGTCACCTTCTGGATCAGTGTCGTTGACAGAGACTCTACCTGCTACGAGGTTGGTACCGTTGGTATTGAAGGCATCATCCTGCGCGATAGGTGCATCGTTGATCGGGTTGACCGTGATGTTGATATCAGCAGCACTCGTTGCGAATAAGTCTCCATCAGAGCCATTCCATTCGAAACTCAAATCCCCACTGAAATTGGTAGCAGGAACGAATGTGAGGTTGGCTGCTTCGGCTATAGCATACTCTTGATCCACGAGTACAGTATCTGTATTCCATAATAGGAAGCCTTCTGTAGCGAGAGGAAGAGATTCGAAGCGTATAGTTTGCAGGGGTTCGTTTTCTTGATCAAAGAAACTATCTAGGAAATTGCTCTCTGCGAAAGTCAGTGTTACTTCTTCATCGGTAGATAAATCAATGTCTTCCACTTCAGGCGCATCTTCTACTTTGAGGATGTCGATTTTCATGGTATAGTTGTCGATACTCAGTTCGGTGTCTGTATCTCCAGAGTTGTCTTTAACCTTGAAGGTAAAGAAGTCAAATGGCTGACCGTTACCATCAAAGCTAGGTAGATATCTGAATAGGTTTCTATTTGGATAAGCTGTGTTAGTCACTACGTCTGATTGTGTGACGGGATTGGCCGAATAGAAAAGAGCACCCTTTACAGGTAGGCTCGTGATGACGACTCCTTGGAATGCATCGTTGTCTGGGTCTTCGAAGTAGAAATCGTTTTCGGTGAATACTGTTAAATTATCTTCTAGACCTGACACAGTAGCGTCTTGACTGATCGGATTACATCCTACATCTGCTAACACAGGTGTCATATTTACATCCGAAGCACAGTTGGTGTCATCATCTTTGTATGCAACTGATAGTACTTCGTAGTTGCCATCCTGCGTTAGGCTATTGGTAGTTAGTGCTGCTGTTCCAGTTGAACTAGTAGTGACTTCCTGTGTAGCCGTCGTACCATTGTTGTCATAGCTGATGGTATACTGCGTACTGGCTTCCAGTCCTGTGATTGTGAGTATCGGTGCATTGGCTCTACATATAGGACTTTCTATGTCTAGAGCGACATTGGAGACATCAGGTAGATTATTCACGGAGAAAGAGGTAGAAGTGGATACTTGATCCTCGGTACAGCTTAGATCAGTGCTGTAGGTGATTTCAGTCAAGTTTACAGCGTAACTCCCAGTAGCCGTTAGCAAGGTTTGATCAATATCAAAAGTAGTCGTACCGCTGCTTACCGTGATAGCCTGTGACTGAGAGGATGTACCATCAGATCCTACAAGATTGTATTGGATCAAATAGCTGCCATCTGCTAGAGTTGTCGATGTACCAGTGACGGTTGCATCGACTCCTTCACACACATTGTCAATAGATATTTGGAAATCTTGAGGATGTGGTTTTTCTAAGACTTCCAAAGTCGCCTGAACATCCAGAGGTAGTCCACATTGTTGTCCGTCCGTGAACTTCAGGTTAGATAAAGAAATGGTTGTCAACCCTGGGTTTTGCACAAAGGTCTCTGGGAGGGTGACTTGCACATTGCCTGTGCCAGAGGTGACTTGACCCACGATCGCGCTTTCAGCTTTTGTATTGGCGCCATATAGCTCGTAAGTCAATTCGTAAGTGCCATCGACTAAGTTGCTCGTGAAGATTAGGTCTACAGGCTCGCCTTCACAAGTGTTTTGAGTGATCATTGCTAGGTTCGTGATGTTAGGTAGGTCTTCGATGATGAATTTATCAGCTATGCTGAGGTTACTCATATTACAAGCGTTTCCTGTGTTATTGGCAACAGCTGTTATGGCGAAAGTCATTGCACCAGGTACAGGGATGTCATCAGTTGCTACCGTGAAGCTACCTGACCCGTCCGAAGCAATGGTCACGAGTTGTGTTCCTGCAGCGGCATTTGCTCCGTAAGTGACATAGGTAAAATTGTAGTTTCCTGCTGGTAGTGTGCTTGTGATATTGATTAAAGCATCTTGCCCTTCACAGATATTAGCCACTTGAATGACCATTTGGGAGATTATAGGGTTGGCTTCAACATCGAAAGAGGTTTGTGCCAGATTTGTACCTGTTGCTTCACAAGACTGCCCTGATTCGAATCGAATGGCAGTGACGGTGACGGTTGTAGTGCCCGCATTGGTGAGTTGACTGGCAGGGATGTCAACATCCCCCGAACCATCTCCGCTGTTGATCGTGACTTCTCCTGAGTAGCTGCCAGTATTGGCACCAGTGAGCGTGTAATCAAAGAAGTAGTCTGCATCTACGAGAGAACTGGTGATGTCTACTTGCCCATTTTCTTCCAAACAGATGTTGTCTACGGTTAGATTTAGTCCTGTTTCGTTAGGTAGGTCTTCAATGATAAATGCGGAGGTGGCTGATAGTCCTGAAACTGAGCAGCCCATACCTAAGGTGAAGTCTATTTCCGTAACTGTAATACTGGTGTTACCAGAGCTGGTGAGTTTTCCGCTGAGGACATATAGATTTCCTTTGCCCTGCCCATTGATGATGATATTTTCTGTATTACCAGTGCTAACGTTGGCACCACTGATGTTGTAGGTGAATTCATAAACGCCAGCGGAGAGGTCACTTGACACCTGTACTGTTTCTCTTGAACCTAGACATATATTGCTAGTCGATAGGTTCAGATTAGAGGTTATAGGTGCATTGCGTGCATATAACGTAATTTCGTCCGAGTCCAAATCACATCCTGTAGTCGTAGATAGGTTCACATGGAAGTTTTGTTCATTCCATGCTGATGCATCACTAATTACCAAATCAGCAGTGTTAGCCCCCGTGAAATCCACACCGTCGCTCAGAGCCGTACTGCCTCTATACCATTGGTAGTCTATGCTGGTAGTTCCTTCATTGGTCGCTACGACGGATAGGGTAGCACCTGCATTACATGTGTACTGATCTTGCGGTTGTGTGGTGATTTCTAATTTGTCGACTTGTACAGTGGCCATGTCAGTCAGGGTCGTTTCACCACAACTAGTATTGTTACTATCTAGTATGTTTGGTGTGGCTTTGACGACATAAGTGATGGTAGCGTCTGGTCGATTGGTAAAGGTTTTGCTTGTCCCGTCACCAATAAAGATTTGACCGGCAATAGGAGTGCCGCTGTTATCATAGAGTTCATAGCGGACATCTGTTTCCGTATTAGCAACGGTGATGGTGACGAGATCCCCTGCGCATACATCCGTTGCATCAGCGGTCACCGTCAAGGCATCACTTGGGTTAGCAATCACCGTGGCATTAGAGAGGTCTGATATTTCCAAAGCATTGCCACAATAGGTAGGTGTAGTATCCAATATTGGTGTAGCGAGTATATTGAAAGCAACATCTGTAGTACCTACTGCAATACTGTTGAAGTTAAGTTTACCTCCATTACCTGTTTGTGCAGAACCTGTTGGGGTGTCAGTAGTGTTGTCTCTCAATTGATAACTCACATTGTTTTGTGAGTTGGTCATCGTGATATTGACTGTATTGTCATCCTCGCAGAATAGCGGATCAGAGAGGATCTGACTAGATATGCTAGGGTCTGGTACGATTAAGAAGGATGCAGATACAGTACCAACTGCTGTGTTGCAAGCTAGTGCATTATCGACAGCTACGTCAGTTATTGTGACGACTGTTGTTCCATTGGTGCCTAAGTTGGCACTGAGTATATCAAATGACCCATCACCTGACCCGTCTATCGTCGCTATGGAAGATAGTGATGCCGTGTTGGCACTTGTCAAATCATAGGAAACGGTATATGTACCAGCGGCTAAACTGCTACCTGAAATATTCACTTCTGCATCTGAACCTGGACAGATGTTATCTATGGTAATGTCGAATATCGTTAGGTCAGGATTAGCGGATACATTGAAGGTGGATTGTACGCCAGGATCATCGGCACATGTACCCCCTAAGCTGATTTCGGTGAAATCAATAGTGTATTCGTCTACATCTGCTATCAATGATGCATCTACAATGAAGTCTCCCGTTCCAGCATCGCCAGAAGCAAGTGTAACAGTTGTGTTATAAGTGGCAGGTGTGCCTGATGAAGTAGGCGTGATGGTGTATTCTAAGCTGTACGTTCCATCCAATAGATTACTGGCCGTTAGAGATACAGTGGCATCTTGTCCTTGACAAACATCATCACTAGACAGAGTGATGCCTGATACATCTGGTGTAGACATTACAGTGAGTGTCACTTCATTCGAGTAGCTCTCACATTCAGCAGTAGTTACTTTTAACCTATATTGATTAGTAGTCAAACCAGTTACATTCGTGATGGTTAGTACCTGTGATGTCACATTTTGATAGACACCTGCCTCAGAGAGATCCGCATAGCCACCTCCGTTGTCTTCTTGCCACTGGTAGGTCGTTGTACCACTAGGGTTTGTGACTTGAGTCGTGAATTGAACTGGAGATCCATCACAGATCGTTGCGTCCATAGGTTGTACGTCAAATGTGATAGGCCCTTCTACGACTACAGCTGTACTGCTAGTGAGTAGTTCGGTATCACAAGTGGTTGATCCACCTACATAAGGTGTAGCAGTGACACGGTAATTTGTCGTACTCGTAGGTGATTGTATAGGGAAGTTCTGCGATCCTGATACTCCTTGAATGACTGCTCCTGCTATATTGACTGCATTGGCTTGGAGCTGATAGGATACTGAAGCATCGGCATTGTCTAAGTTGACCGTTACATCTTCACCTGCACATATTTGAGCATCAGAAGTACTCACAGTGATGGTATTGGTCACTGGTACAGGTACTATGGTTATGTTCGTGCTAGAAAGCTCGACGCTGGTACAGGCTTGATTTGCTCCCAAGGCATAAGCTATAAGGTTATAAGTACCGGTAACCATGGGAGTAGGGGATAAGTCAAATATCAGTTCGCTCGCTATAGCATCTGTACTAGATAGCGAATCACTTACGCTGACTCCATCCGCATCGCGTTGGATATAGTAATTAAAGCCTGTTTGATAGTTGGTCAAAGTGATGCTGACGGATTCACCGATACATACTTGAGGTGAAGTTAGCGTTTCGCCAGATAATACTGGGTTTTCTAAGACGATAAAGTCTGTTTCATCTTCCGCTGTGACATTACATTGTTTGCCGGAGGCATAGCGTATGTTGGTTAATTCGAAATCGGTACTACCACTATTGGTTAATTGATTTGCTGGGATGTAAGCCGTACCTGTTCTGCTACTCATCGTGAGAGTAGTAGTTTGATCGCTTACCGTATTAGCCCCTGAGAGGTTATAAATGACTTGGTAATTGCCGTCTGCCAAACGACCATTGAACACGATTTCTCCATCCGAACCATAACAAATATCGGTACCGTCAATAGATAGGTTTTGCGTATTTGGATTTGCTTCTATTTCAAATGTAGAGGCGGCAGAGAGCCCGAATACACTACAAGCTTGGCCGGATTCATAATCTACTTTTGTGACTGTGACGACTGTAGTGCCTATGTCACTGATTTGCTCGCTAGGAACTGTGAAAGAACCTGACCCATTGCCGCTAGTTACCGAAACGATGGTTTCAGTAGGTCCAAAATAGTTGCTGCCAGTGATTGTGTAAGTGAATTGATAAGATTGGTCGGCGAGTTGGTTGCTCGTGAAATCTACCACCAAATCTTCTCCAGCACACACATCAGTGGTAGTGAGTGCTAGATCATCTGTGTCTGGCAATGCAGTAATACTTAACAGCGCTGCATCAGTATATAACTCACACTGCGCAGTGGTTATTTTAAGTCTGTAGTATCTCTGGTCAAGCCCTGTATTGTTGAGCACTTGCAGGGTTTGGGTATTTACACCAGCGTATACCGCACCATTTGATATATTGTTGAATGTCGTATTGTTAGCACTGGATTGCCATTGGTAATTTGGAGTTCCTCCATCACCCTGATTGTCTATATCTGTAGTGAAGGCTACTTTTTGACTCGAAGAGCAAATTGTTACATCGTCGGGCTGAGCATTGATGACGATAGGGCCATCGACTTGGATAGTCACCAAATCCAATAATTGGATACTGTTACAATTGTTGGCATCACTGTCTTGAGTGGTTGGAGTCGCTAGTACGGAGTAAACGGCTGATTTGGAAGGTACGCCTGCATAAGACTGATCTGTGCCATCACCGACCAATACAAATCCATCGACAGCTATGCCATTGGCACGGAGCTGATAACTCACGCCGACTTCTGTATCCTTGATTGTGATCGAAGCTTCATCTCCGAAGCATGCGATCGGCGTATCGCCTACTACTTCTAAGTCTGCGGTAGGTGTTGAGATTACCGTGACAGTAGCTAGATCCGCCAGTACTACGCCAGTACAGTTAGTAACCACAGATGAACTAGCGAACACACTGTAGTTGCTATTGCTCGTAGGAGTGATGGTAAAGAATATATCACCACCGTTACCTTGAAGGGGCAAGCCTACATCGTCACCATCAGAATCTCTTAGTTGATAGCTGACATTGGTTTGTGAATTGTGCAAGGTTAGTTGTCCACTGTTTCCCTCACATACAGTTAAGTCATCGAGCGTCGGGGTAGCTCCATCAGGTGCACTGATTACGGTCAGTTGAGTATTGGCATTAACTGCTGTGGTCGCACATTGCTCATCAGTAACGTATTGTACTTTGGTGATAGAAATCACGGTTGCACCACTGCTACTCAAGCTGGTACTCGGGATGGTAAAAGTGTCTTCTCCACCAATCGTAGCTACATCTGCCGTAAGTCCAGTAGCGGTGTTAGCACCCGATAAATCGTAAGTGAAGGTGTAAGAGCCGTCCACGAGATTGCCAAATACATCCACTACTGCGTCATTACCAGCGCAGATATCATCTGCTACGACACTGAGCCCAGTCACATCTGGGAGTGGGAAGACAATGAAGTTATCTTCTGCGGTAGCTACCGAACCACAACCTTGCCCAGTACTGTAGTCAACTTGGGTGATAAAGAAGGAGTTGTTTCCATCGTTGGTGATCAAGTCGGCTGATACATTGAAATTCGCAGTTCCTCCTGTCACAGTTATATTTTCTACTGTTTCATCACTTACGGTGTTAGAGATTGTGATGTCATAGGTGAAGTCATAGATTCCGTCCGAAAGCCCAGTGACAGTTACTTCTGCTTCTTCTCCCAAACACAAGTCGTCGACCGATAAGGCAAACCCCGCCAAATCCGGTATCGTACCTAGATTGAGTTGGGCTGGGTCAGAATTTTCCTCACACGAACCGATACTGGCAATGAGTTGGTAGTAGTTGCCATCTAGTCCTGTCGTGTTTAGTATCGATAGGTTTTCTGTTTGTGTCCCAGTATATACCGCACCATCACTAAGGTCTGTATAAGTGACGTTGTCTGTACTGACTTGCCATTGTAATTCGGGTGCGCCACCGTCTCCGTTGTTAGAGACTTGGGATACAAAGGAAGTAGCTGTGCCAGAGCATAGGGTCTGGTCAGTAGGTTGCTGATCAAATGCGATCGGTCCTACTACTATAATTCCAATGGATTGGGACAACTGGATAGTCGCACAATCAGCCGAGAGTGAGTTTTGCGTACTAGGTGTAGCTTCTACTGTATAGACTGCGGAGGCTGCTGGTGTGTCTGTGAAAGTCAGCGGTGTGCCATCTCCAGAGATAGGTGTTCCTAGTGCTACACCATTCTTTTTGGCTTGATAGGTGACTTCATCTTCTGTAGCTATCGTGAAGGTGATTTCTTGCCCTTCGCATACCTCAGCGTCTGAAGCTGTAAAATCTACGCTGGCATCAGGGATAGGGATGACCACTGCATCTGCATTGTCGGACATGATCACAGTTTCACAACCTAAAACTAGGGTGGAGGTTGCAGCGACATAGAAGGTTGTATTGTTTACGATGGATATCGAAAAAGTAATATCCGAGCCCGTACCTGCTACAGGTAGTCCGACCAAAGAACCATCAGCTAAAGCCAATTGATAGGATACATTTAGCTCAGAATTACTGAGGATGATCTCTCCAGCATCACCAATACATATTACTGGATCGCTGACTGTTTTTTGGCTAGGGATAGGTGCGACAGTTGCTACGCCAGTATCTTCTAAGAGGTAATAGGGACAAAGCCCACTATCGGCCGCATCATTGTCACGCGCGTATACTTCATATATAGTTGTCGTACTAGGAGCAGGAATGCCCGAAAAGGTAAGAATTCCTCCATTACCAGGAACATCTGCTTCAATGTAGCTAGCGGATCCTTGTTCTTTGATGCTATAGTTGACGTTGAGTTCTGAATCCGTAACGGTAAATATTAGGTCTGGAACAGATGCTGCTACAGTTACTTCTTCTTCGCAATACTCGAAATCATTGACGACTAGGGTGGCGTCAGTCTCGGGCGTAGGACGTACCGTCACAGTGGCTTGATCTGTGAGGACAAATTCCGCACATAAACCAGCATCACCAGTTAGGGTAGATTGTGCGACTACTTCGTAGACTTGGTCTGTAGTGGTACTGACAGTGAAACTGACCGTACCTCCTGTACCATTGACTTGCGTGGTAGTACCTGTAGCATCCGTGTCATCTTCTAGTCTGATGGTGTATAGTACATCTACCTCAGAGTTGTCCAAGTTGACAGTGGCATCATCTCCTTCGCAGATAGTAGGGTCACTTACGGTCAGGTCGATCGCTGGCGTTGGGATGATGGTGACTTTGGATTTATTGGTGAGTTCGATACCGTCGCATAGGGCGGGAGTTCCATCTGTGGAGGTCGAGGTAGCGAGTACGTTGTAAAGAGTCGTTACACTTGGTGCTGTGATGTTAAATGTCAAGTCTCCGTCAGTGCCTTCTTGTGCTGCACCTACATTAATATCTCCTAAGTCTTCACGAAGCTGGTAGCTTACGCCACTTACCGCATTAGAGACAATGATGTCGACTGTAGTAGGGAGTGTTTCTTCACAGATCGTAGGGTCGGATACTGCTAGACTATTGTCAGGAGTAGGGATGATGTCAAATGACCCAGTGGTGTTTAGAACTTTTCCACAAGCGCCATTTTGTACGGTAACTTGGTAGTTGAATGTGCCAGAACTAGGTAGTTCGCTAGATGGGATGGTGAGTAAGAGGTCAGTGCCGTCACCAGTGCCAGTAGCTACTACCTTGTTGCTCTGATCTGTGTTTTGGATTTCATAGGTATAGCCGTCTTCTGCTGATGCGATAGTGACTTGACCGTCGTTACCGTTACAGACATCTCCGAATTGTGTCACTATTAGATCTAAATCAGGTACAGCATTGATGTCTAGTGTATTGCTCGGGAAGTCGCGAACACATATCCCATTGGTGACTTGGATCACAAAATCAAATTGGGTCTCCCCATCAGGTAAGTCAGCTTCTGCGACTGTGATGTTGAGGTCACTGCCATTTCCAGTACCCGTACCGACGACTGCATCGCTCGTGTTGAGTACTTCATAGGTATAGCTAGATTCTGAATTTTGAATGGTAATTACAGCGTCTTCATCGTCACATACCGCTGGGGCAAGTACTGTGAGGTCAGTTTTGGGTGCTTGGGTGATGTTGATTTCTAAACTTTCACTAGTTACACTACATGTGCTCGTGCCTGTAGAGGTAGCTATTCGTCTAAAGTAGGTGGTACTAGTGAGAATACCGGGTGCATAATTCTCACTGGTCGCTCCACTTATATCAGAGAAATTGCTGTCATCCGAACTGCTTTGCCATTGGTAGGAGTAAGTGCCAGATCCTGCTCCACCTGCTACAGCAGTAGCGGTGAGTGTGCCTGGATCTGTGTCCGAGCATTCAGCAATATCTGGGTCAATTACATTTCCTGTAATTTCATCTTGGACGGTGATAGTAGCAGTGTTGGAGTATTCTTGTTCGCAAACCCCACTTTGAACGGATACACGGAAATAAGTAGTGCCAGTTAGGTCACTGTAAGTGTAACTGTCTGAAGTGATACCAAGGGAAGTAGCCGTACTAAAGTCTGCATTGGTATCCGACTCCCAATCCAAAATCTCTCCTCTGTAGGCTTCTAAGACCAGTCGGAAAGTATTGTTGCCATAACATTCGTTTTGATCCGAAGACAATATTCCAGATAAAGTGCTCGGATCAGTAACCACTGTGAACATGCCTGATACAGCTGTACAATTGAGAGACGTAGTGATGCGCTGATAGTATTTGGTCGTGGTAGCAGTAGGATTGCTAGCGGTGATCGTGTAGTCTTCTCCATCATTGATGCCAGGAGCATCAGACCAAGTACTTTGATTGGAACTGACTTGCCAGAGGTATTGATAAGCTATGCTTGTTTCACCTCCTGTTGGGGTATTAGCATCAAGTGTAGGCGTTTCTCCTGCGCATATCTCTGTACTAGTCCCAGGCGTGTCGTCACTCAGTGCACCGACGATCTCGATAGATTGAGTGGTCGTGCCATCACAACCGAGTTCGGTAGTGAGCGTCAAAGAGACTTGATAAGTACCAGTAGAGGCGTAGCTGTGACTAGGGTTTTTATCGGTAGAGGTTGTCCCATCACCAAAATCCCATAACCAGTCTGTAATCGCATAGCGATCATCGATTAATCCACCGTCCGTTTGCGTTTTGTCTTGAAATTGAATTGCTACATTTTGGCATGTTTCGTTTTGTACGGAGTTGGAGGTGAAAACAGGTTCTGTATCATGACTGATGATGAGCTCCGGTACTTCAGGTACGTATACGAAAGCACCACATGCATCTGGACTTGCTGGATCATCTGCGATGGTTAGCTTTGGTTTGAAAGTTCCAAAGGTCTCATATTGATGTGTGACGACTACTGGATTGCCACTATTTGGATTCATTGCATCTGTAAACTCTTCTTCATAAACAACTGTCCCGTCCCCGAAATCCAAACGCAGAGACTTGGTGTCGCTAAGGCCAGTTATGGTAAATGTCGCTTCGGGATATTGATTGTCATCCTCATTGATACACACTTGATCTAGTATATAGCTAAAATCGTCATACTGAGGGCCATCTACTGTCACTACTGCCGTTTCAGTGACGGTAATTTGGCAACCACCAGCACTGACAGTCGTCAGTGTGACGTCATAGGTGCCAGGATAGATGTAGATAAAGGTAGGATTTTGCTCTGTGGAGGTAGAATTGAATTGATCTCCGAAATCCCACAGCCAAGAAACAGCGTCTACGGACGTGTCTTCAAAAGTAACTTCTAATGGAGCACAGCCCGTCTCTGTGACAGCAGGAAAAGAAGCATTAGCCTCATAGATTTCAAGATCTTGTGTGGATATATCCATACATCCGTCCTCATTGGTGATGGTGAGGGTTATGGTTTTTGTACCGATTGTAGCATAGACCACTGATCCAGGGTTTTGACCAGAGAAAGTCGCTGGCGTAGCACCATCTCCGAAATCCCATTCCCAGTCGCTTATATTACTTAGTCCACTGGTGTTGGATTGATCAGTGATGGTAATGCTCTCAGTGATACATTTGTTTTCACTCCCTATACCGAAGTTTGCATTAGGGTTTGGAATGGCTATTTCATCTGTTTTAATCTCTGTATCTACACAGCCAGCATCATCGGTGACGGTCAAAGAGATCGTTTTTAATCCTGTAGTAGAGTAACTAACCTCTATCGGGTCTTGGTTGTCAGTACTGACTGTTGGAGGATTGGCTCCTTCATCAAAATCCCACTCCCAGCTTATATTTGTATTGCCATTGGCAGTACTGTTGCTGGTGAACGTGAGGCTTTCTTCTGGGTCTAAGCACTGAACATTGGGGTCGGCATTGTCCGAAACAATTGAGAAGTCCGTGATCGGACCACGGACATCAATATAGTCTGTTTGGGTAGCTACTTTTACAGGGCACCCATTGTTTTCATTCATGGATAATGTCACGGTCTTTAGTCCAGGAGAGGAATAAATAACAACAGGTGGGGTAGCGCCATCGTAAGTGGCCGGAGTAGCGTCAGCCCCAAAGTCCCAGCTATAACTAGGCGTCGCAGCTATGGAGACGGATCGGTTGACAAACTGCACTTCATCAGCGTCATAGCATACGATCAAGTCTGATGTAGTGAAGTTAGGGATCGCAAAAGTTACGGGTATGACAGATGAATAAGTGTCTATGCATCCACTGGTATTGTTTTTGACATAAAGGACAACGGTGTAGTTGCCTCTTTTGGTGAATTGGTGTGTCGTACTAGGGTCACTTCCAACGGTAAAGGCTGTGTTGTCTGGTCCAGGTTCTAGACTGCCATCTCCAAAATCCCAACGGTATTCATCTACTCCTTCACTCAAATTAGCACCATCTAGTGCTGTGAATACAATATCACTGGCAGCAAAGCATTGACCTAAATCTGGATACTCAAATCGTGCAACAGGATAAGTGATATTGATGACATCTGTAGCGATATTAGAAGGGCAACCATCACTAAAGACAGTAAGTGATACTGTGTAACCTCCAGATGGTGATCCATCTTCCGTATCATCTGAGTAGGCATGAGAGGGGTTGTTAAGGCTGGGGTCTTCTAGCGGATTTCCACTGACGATAGTGCCGTCCCCAAAATCCCAAATTACACTATCAATAGGTTGTGTACCGATATCGTTGCGTGAGGAGGTACTGTTAAAGCTGATACCTGTGTCTACACATTCTGTATTCGTGGAAGAAGTGAAAGTAGCAGTCGGAACATAGCCCCGTTCTACTGCATCTTGGTATACGATGGTGTTAGTACATCCATCGGAGGTTTCTATAGTTAGTGCTACGTCGAATTTACCTTCCTCATTAAAAGGGATGTCTTCTGCTAGAGGACTAGAACCTGTTTGGTCTATCATTCCATCGTTCTGAAAGTCCCAACTATAACTCACTATAGCGTTACTGCCAGTAGGAAGTGTGTTCGTTGAGCCGCTTGCGTCGAAACTAGCAAGATCACCGACACAGCCATAGTGGCCTTCGGAGACTTCTATGGCAGGTTTAGGGAACTCTACTAGAATTGAGGAGAATATTCCTTGGTTTTGACATCCCTCAGCAGTTTGCACTTGTACTAGGATATCATATAGTCCTTCCGAAAGGTAAGAGTGTGTGACAGTACCTGTCGATGTACCTGTGTCAAAATCAGGTGTAGTGCCATCATAGTCAAAATCCCAGTAGTATTTAGTGCCAATGGTGTTAGTTGAGATAGTAATCTCTTCTCGATCACAGAGTTCCTCTTTGCTGACACTCACTACAGGCTCACCTATGTTATTTACTATGATTAGGTCTTCTTGTGCAGTTGTTTCTTGACAGCCATTGCTAAATGTGACAGTTAGAGCAACGGTGTATGGACTGCCTGTGTCGTCGCTGTAGGCGTATGTAGGGTTGGGTTCTGATGCGGTATTGCCATCTCCGAAATCCCAATGATAGATACCAGGAGTGCCTCCTAGTCCATCTGTAACAGTGCTGGTGAACTGAATGTCTTCTCCAACACATACTTCAGATTTGTCTGAGACGAAAACAGCAACATTGTTTTCAAAACTGAGTGTTTGATTACTTTCATTGCTACATGAACCAGGGCTATTTGTGACTTCTAGGCTAATGTCATAATCTTTTGCAGTGGGAAGAGTGATGATAGGGTTTTCATCTGTGCTTGTTTCTATTACAGTTGAGTTACTAAGGTCAGTGACAGTCCAGAGGAATAAGTTGATGCTGGAGGTGGGGTCTGTGGAGGAGTTGGTGAGCTGTACGTCCAACGGAAAGCTGCATCCTTCGTCATAACTATAGGTGAAATCTGATGTTGGTTCTGGATAAATACTAACTGCGTTGGGTAGTACGTAGGATGCTGTACACCCATTTGCATCACGTACACCGACTACCACGTTGAAAGAACCATACCCACTATAAGTATAAGTAATGTCTCCATTGTTGCCCTCACTAGCATATAGCCTAATGGGATCTTTTGCATCCCCAAATGACCAGTCCCAAGCTACAATTTCTCCTCCATTTACTGGAGGAACTACACCTGTGTAGTCGAACGAAACATCTAAAGTTGAACTGATACACCCTGAATCATCACCTCCATCAACTATGAATTCAGGTTCTGGCTTGGCATAGATAATAATTTCTTGTTGGCTTGATTCAGCCCCTCCATTGATCGTTAAGGTTACTGTGTAGTTTCCTGGTTCTAGATAGGTAGTTCCTGCGGTAGCACTAGTAGAGACTGGTTCTCCATTTCCGAAATCCCAGCTGTAATCAGTGATGTCTGTGTCGTCATCAACTGAGAAGTTGACTGATGTAGCCCCACAGCTTTCGTTATTTGATAAATCGGTTGTGAAATTTGCTGATTGTGCAAAAGAGGCTAGGCTGGTAAACAGAGCCAGAGTGCTGATGGTAAGGCGCTTTAACATCTAGGGTTAGGTGATCAGTTTGGTTTGGAATACAGTAATTAATTTAAAAGTAGTATGAATATTTATAAAATGGTATTTATCAAATCTCTTTTATCAAAGGAAAGGAGGTGCTTTAACTCGAGTCTTTTTTATGTATACATTTTCAGTTAGTTATGTATTGTTGGGGTGGTTAAATCTTTACGTTATAAAAAGGGCTTATGTCGTTTGATTGAAGAGTAATTAGCCATGAAGCTCTTCACATGAAACGAATCTCACAAAGTGGAATGAGTAAGTTGATTAATCAGTGCGATAGGGAATAATTTGATGAGTCTACCGTATGGTATAAAACGGTTGTCTATAATCTAGAAAAAACAACAGTGACACACTCGGTTCAAAGTCTCCTATATTTAGAGCCAAAATACTCAGTTCTTCGGTTAAATTGCAACTATGAATATGGAGCAGAAAACAATCGATATCCCTAAGGTCTTTCACTGTGATTATACTGGAGGTCCATTTCATAAGTGTATTCAGTGTGAGATGAAACTGTATGAAGGGGATGTTCCTTATTTGATCGAAAAGGCATTGAAGCCCTATGGGAGCTATGAAGCCTATTCTACGATATTTGAGTACGCTGTGTGTTTGGGCTGTGCAGACAGTATGAAGTCGATGTTGTCCAAGTCATCTTTGGCTAATCTGATGAACTATTTTCAACAGCACGTGGATCTCTATGCACATAGAGCGCATTTGGTGGCGCAGGAGGAATATGATCCTATGAAATGGATAGAAAAGTGTCTGGTGAGTAGAAGAGACGTTAATGAATTGGCTGAGTGTCAGATTTATGCTAGTTGCCAAGGTGACCAGTTGGTGTTTTCGGAGTTTCCATATATGATTTCTGGACCTGTACTTGATGAAGTAGTAGATCTATTATCAGCTGAAACGAAGGATGAGTTGGATAATTATAGAAAGGAAATAGTCGACGGCCCATCTGAGTTTCAAGATTTGCTAAAGTCTGGTCCTAAAGTTTTTGTTTGATCGTATGATAATAACCTGTTGGTTCTCTTGTCTTTGGATTGAGTTGAACTAGCTGCCATTTTGATATACTGATGACTCTGCCTTGGGGTAGTTTATTCACATCAGCATACTGAGTGATATGGATTTCAGATATTTTTCGTCTTCTTTTAGATTTTCTATTTCATCGTTTTTTAATAGCTCTTCAATTTTCTGGATAGACTTGCTTAGTTCTTTGTTGAGTGATTTTAGAATATTCAAATCTCGCTGGAGATCATTTTTCTTATCTAGGTTGATTCCAATCTCAAAAACCATACTGTACATGTTGGCGATGGGTCTACGTAGAAAGTGTGAGATGTTGAATTCTATTTGTTGTCGAGGGAAGCTTTTGTGAATAGGATGGATGAGATTAAACAAGGTTTTAATGGGAGTGCCAGTAGTGAATAAGTTTTTGATGGGGCTGTTTTCATGGTGTTTCATCTCAGTAAGTGTTTAGCATTGTGAGTATTGGAGACTCCTGTTTGGGTCATGTTGTTGCTGAGATTATTACAAGCATGATGCCAGTTTTAATTAGCTTTTGTTTCATTCGATCAATGAGGGGTGAACTTCGATGAATGATGATAAAATAGAGTTCAAGTCAGATAACCTTCTTTTTTACATCAAATCTTCTAACTTTAACTTGAATTAACACAATTAGAATGAAACAAACAATCAGTTACTATCTATTCATATTTAGCTTTCTATTGGTGTCGGGTGCTATGGCACAGACTACCAGTCTGGACGAAGCGTTTAAATCTGCCTATAAAAATGGCGTGAAAGCGTATAAAGCAGGAGACTACAAAGGTGCAGTCGATCAGTTTCAGGAAGCACTGAAGTATAGAAGCAGTCATGAGAACTCATGGTACTATGCGGGGATGGCTTTTGTCAATGATGGCAACCCAGAGCGTGCGATCTACTGTCTCAAGCGACTGGAAAATATCAACCCTGACTACAACCCGTGGGTCTATAGCTACATAGGTAATGCCTATTTAGATTTGGATGACTTGCGTAAAGCAGAGGATTATTATCAGAAATTTTATGATAACCTACCTAAAGATCCTAAGGGCGTTGCTACGCTACATTTAGCAAGGAATAGGATAGAGTATGCCAAAAGAAGTCCTGAGATTCGTGCGTCTAAAAATAGCGATGATCAGCCGCTTCCATTGGCGAATGTCAATAGTAGCCTGCACGATTATACACCACAGGTCAACCCAACAGGAACGCGACTGTATTTCACGAGTGTTCGTCAGGGGGGATTTGATTATATCAAGGACAGTGCTAGGTTGACGAACTATGGCGAAGATGTATACTATTCTAGCTATGAGAATGATGTATGGCAGAAGCCAGTGCTTATGCCAGAGCCTATCAATTCTATGTCAGATGATTTTGGGTCTTCATTTACAGGTGATGGACAAACCATGGTGTATGTACGATGTGGTACGGATGAGAGTATCGGAGGGTGCGACCTCTACATTGCGTATTTAGAGTCAGGTCAATGGTCAGAACCTAAAAACATGGGTAACGTCGTGAATAGCGGCGCGTGGGATTCTCAACCGACTATTAGTTCGGATGGTACACGAATCATATTCTCTTCTACCCGAGATGGTGGATATGGTGAGTCAGACTTGTATGTCACTTCTCTCAATCAGTACGGAGAGTGGGGGATTCCATCCAACCTAGGAAGTACGGTCAATACGCCGTTGAGTGACAAGAGTCCATATTTGGCCTCTGACGGTAAGTCACTTTACTATGCGACAGAGGGACACCCTGGATATGGAGAATCAGATATTTTTTATAGCTTATTTGACAATGGTAAGTGGGGGATTCCTATCAATGTAGGTGCACCTATTAATTCATCAGGTGATGATACCAACTTTAGTATCTCTGCATCTGGTATGGGGTACTTTGCTTCGTCTCGTCTAGATGCGGCCAACTATGATATATTTGAGATGGAGTTGCCAGATCACCTGAAACCAAAACCGTCTGTGGTAGTTCAGGGTATCGTGTCTAACGCGAACACGTCCGCTCCAATAGGCGCAGTGGTACTAGTGGAGGATATGGTCACAGGAGAGCTGATTGCGCTAAATAAGAGTAATGATGAAACAGGTGAATACTTGATCGTATTGCCAGCAGGTCGTAGCTATAGTGTATCGGCTACCAAGGATGGCTACTTCTTTTATTCTCAGAGTTTTGACCTACCAGATGACGCGAGTTATGCTGAGATCACCAAGGATATCTTGCTCGAACCTATTGAGAAAGGGACGAAAGTGGTCTTGAATAATATTTTCTTTGAGTCAGGTAGAGCAGAATTGAAACCGATCTCTTATGTCGAACTCAACAAGGCAGTACAGTTGCTCAAAGACAATGGCACTATGGTCATCGAGGTAGGTGGGTACACTGATAATGTCGGGTCTGATGAGCTGAACCTCAAACTGTCCCAAGCCAGAGCAGATGCAGTGGTAGCTTATATGGTGCTGGCAGGTGTAGAACAGGAGAGACTAAGATCCAAAGGATATGGTGAGTCCTCGCCGATAGAGGACAATGCTACAGAAGAGGGTAGAAAAGCCAATCGTCGGACAGAGTTTGTGATCGTAGAATTCTAAACGATAAAAAAGTCTAAACTTAAGGACTGCCAATGACTTAACATTGGCAGTCCTTTTTGTTTCTGCGCTTTCTAAAGTGGATACTAAAGAGACTGGTTAGGTTATTAAAAGTTAAGCGAAATTACGTATTGTCAATGTGGTGAATGTTTGACTACATTTGATGGTGTAACCTAATGCAGTTGTTTAGAGTTACAAAAAAGTAACTATTGGATCATTTTCTATTTGTGAGTAAAAATTCTATTTCATATCAAGTACAAATCATACTCATTGGGTTTTGTTGCCTTTTTATGGTCAAAACCGTCGTGCCGTATTTGACTACTAACGATGATCGTGTGGTGATTGAGAGTTCAGATTTAGAAGAAAAGGAAAGTGAAGAGAAAAGTGAGGAAGAAGTAAAAGAAAAGATTAAGCTGGATAAGTTACTCAACTGTAGCTTTATCCTACCTAATCAATATTTAAGCATTGATCAAGCGGAAGGTAGATATCTATTCTATCTATCACAGCACTTTCATACCGTGATCAGCCCACCTCCAGACGCCCAGTCTATAGGCTGATGTAGTCATATAAGCACCTGTTTATATTGATCAATTGATTTTTAACTTGCTTTGGATAGCAAAACAACCTTTTACTTTAATGAACCATTCAAAAAAGTCAGGATTTCTGGCGCATATTGGTAGTGATTTACCTGCCAGCTTAGTTGTATTTTTAGTCGCAGTACCTTTATGTCTTGGTATAGCTTTGGCCTCTGGAGCTCCTTTGTTTGCGGGAGTCATAGCGGGTATCGTCGGCGGGATCGTCGTAGGGACGATCAGTGGATCGAGTCTGGGTGTCAGTGGTCCAGCTGCAGGTCTGGCTGTAATCGTACTCAACGCCATTACAGATCTAGGTAGTTTCGAAAATTTCCTCTTAGCAGTAGTGATTGCAGGTGTCATGCAAGTACTCTTAGGTATAGCCAAAGCTGGGGTGATTGGTTATTACTTACCATCCTCAGTCATCAAAGGGATGCTGTCGGGGATAGGTGTGATTATCATCCTAAAACAAATTCCCCATCTTGTAGGGTATGATATGGATCCAGAAGGTGATTTGGACTTTTTTCAACCCGATGGTCACAACACCTTTAGTGAGATTCTTTATGCCCTAAATAACTTAACACCAGGCGCAGTTGTTATTGGTTTTTTAGGTTTAGCTATTTTGATACTCTGGGATAGACCTTTCATGAAGAACCTGAGTTTTACCAAATTCGTGAATGGACCATTAGTAGTAGTAGCGACGGGTATTGCGCTTAATGTTGTATTTGATGGAATCCCTTTCTTTTCGTTACACGGAGAACATGTCGTCAATATACCTGAGTCAAAGTCTTTTGATGAGTTTCTAGGTTTATTCACCACGCCAAATTGGAGTATGATAGGCGAAAAGAAAATATATATTGTGGCTTTGACTATTGCGATTGTAGCGAGTTTGGAGACATTATTAAGTGTAGAGGCAGCGGATAAGATAGATCCAGATCGTCGAGTTACCCCTACCAACCGCGAGTTAATAGCACAAGGTATCGGTAATTCTATTTCTGGTTTGATTGGTGGGTTGCCAGTTACGCAAGTGATCGTAAGGAGTTCTGCTAATGTGCAGTCTGGTGGTAAAACCAAGCTGTCTGCGATTATGCATGGATTTTTTCTATTGATATGTGTCGTGGGGATACCGCATGTGTTGAACCTGATTCCGTTAGCGAGTTTGGCTGCAGTACTGTTGATCGTAGGGTATAAGCTTGTCAAGCCAGCGATGTTCAAGCAAATGTACAAGACGGGCAATGCGCAATTCTATTCCTATATAGTTACGATTCTAGGCTTGGTGTTTACGGATCTTTTGATTGGAATAGGACTAGGGCTAGCGGTTGCGATTATGTTTATTCTTTGGAATAATTTCAAAACGCCTTATCATTTCAACCCGAATCAAGTGAAGCCTGGTGAGCCTATTAAGATCGTGCTTTCTGACAATGTGACTTTCCTCAACAAAGCGAGTTTTATCAAGACGTTTGGTATGATTCCTAACGATAGTGAATTGATCATAGACGCTACTAGAACGCAGGATATACATTGGGATGTCATGGAGGTGATCGATGATTTTAAGATTAGTAGCAAGACCAGAGGTATAGACTTGAAATTGGTAGGGTTCGAGACAGTGAACCTGACTGATGTCGAAGGAGAGCTGCAAGAGCGCCTAGAAGACGAGAAGTAAAATAGGAATGGCATCACATCGTTGCTTACAAAAAAGGTCTACTGAGATATCAGTAGACCTTTTTTGTGTTATGAGATGTAGCCAGCTTAGTAGTAGTGATTCTCATCTTCTGGGTCATACTCTTTACCTCTGAGAATATTGATTTCTTGGTTTTTACTCTGGGTTATCTTAACGGCTCCTATGAATAGCCCTACACCATTTTCTACATTGGTGACGGTGATAGGGAGAATCTCAGTGCTGTATAGCTGATAATAGTCAGCATAAATAGGTTCTGGGATGATGATTTCATAGTTGATTTCAACTGACATATGCCCATTCTCGAAATCCTCTTCACTTTGAGCAATGACAAAATTTGTATTGTTGATAACGAGCTGATCAAACCCATAATAATTTTCTCCCAAATAGTACTTGTCATAGTTATTATAGGTGAATAAGTCGCTTTGAAACCAAGATGGGATATGAACATTCCAGTCGCTATCAAACAAGGTAAGTTCCCGTGTAGAATATGAGGCAGCATAAGTGAAATCTGGCACTTGTGGTAGTGTCGATTGTACTCTTGCAGATCCTGCCCAAATCGTACTATCTATGCGGGTATATCCGTCAGATGCAGTATCGGAAGGGATGGTTTTGGTTAGCCTACTTTCGTCTAAGGTCACCGTGTCCGTTATGCTAGAGGTAATATTTTTCTCGTCAATAGTGGGTACGATGGCCGTAGCTTGAGCCGTTCGATTGTCATGTGTGACTATAATATTGAATACATCCCCTTGTGAAACAATTGCTTCTGAAACACCTTGATACAGCCCTTGGCCAATTTGTCGGGTAGGGATTGGCTTGCCGTTCCATGTTAACCTTACCTCTGCATTATCTAGCATAAAATCCGAACTATCCAGTAGAATCATGTCTTGACCTGGTAGGTTGACGCTTTGCCCAACTGTGATGGTTGGCAGTGATTCGCTAGCAAAAAATACAGCTTCAATATGCAACACTGAGGGCTGTTTAGAGTCGATGATTGCCTCGGACTGACAGCTCCATATAGTCCCTGCGAGAATGAATAGTGGAGCTATGGTTTTTCTTAGTCTTTCCATTTTTGATCTTTTCCTAATCCGATTCTTAAACTAATGACTGGCATGATAGGCATCTGACTGATGTATTTGTTCTTGGGGAAAGCCCTAAATTTACCGTTTGGTAGGGCTTCTAAAGATGTGCTCGGCATGATTGTCAGTACATTGAATTGATTGTATGCGTTGATGATGTTGAGGGAAACTTCTGTACGGTGTTTGAAGAATCTTCGATTTTTCCAAGTCAAATTGAGGTCGAGTCGATGATAGGCGGGTAACCTAAAGTTATTGTATGAGGTCGTGACTTGAATATCACCTGCTTGATCTCCGATTCCCAGCGGATCGGGGTTGTTTAGATAGTTTTGCGTCGAGAAGGTGAGGGGCTGCCCTGTTTTGTAATTGAATAATGCACCGAGACTCCAGTTTTTAGCAAAGTCCCAATTGACGAAGGCCTGTATGTCGTGCCGCTTGTCCACTCTCGACGGGAACGGGTTTCCGTGATTGATTTCCTCGAAGGTATTGTAGGCCCATGAGAGTGTGTAACCTAGCCATCCAGTGATGTCTCCTTTGGTTTTGTTGAGCATGAACTCTACGCCGTAGGCTTCTCCCGTTCCGCTAATCGTCTCTCTCGTGAACTCAGGGATCAAACCATTGGTGTCAAGCGCCTTTGACTGCTGCTCAATGCTAAAATTGAGTAGTCCTGTTTGTGTTTTGTAGTACCCTTCTATACTGAATAATCCCACTTTTGGGATTTGATAGCCAACGCCTACCGTGAAAGTCTTACCAAGGGCGGGAGGACGGTTGTCGTTACTCCAAAACCATCGGTCCGCGGGGATACGCATAAAGTCCAGACTCAAACTCTGTAGGTATTGGGAGAAGTGCCCATAGCCAGCGCTAAACATGAGCGACTGGGTGATCTGATAGTTGATGTTGAGACGTGGGAGTAAATGGCTGTAATGCCCATCTGAAAAATACTGATAGCGCAGGCCAGGATAGATGGATAGCTTTCCAATAGCGTAGGTAGCACTCAAATAGGTGCTGATTTCGTGGCTATTGGTGACCGCAGTATCACCGCTGATATTGTTCAGAATTAATTCAATGGTAGGATTTCCGTCTTTGTAGTCAGATTGGTTTCCATTGAAGCCATATTGTTGTTCCTTGTTGATCTTACTCTCGGTAAAGGAGTGGTAGAGCCATTGTGCGCCCGTTGAGATCGATAGCTGATCGGATAGAAAAAAGGTCAAGTCTTGTTGGGTGCCATAGTCTGTGAAATCCTGCGTGAAATGCTGGTCAAACAATTCTCGTGTCACTATTTGGTTGCTTTCAGTCCTGTAGATGAAATTTTCATCATTATAGTAGTATTGATTGTCCGCTAGGTACCAACTGGTAAAGAAGTGAGAAGTAGATTTGATGTGTTCGTTCTCCTTTACTAGTTTGACAGATCCAGTGACGTTTCTCCAGCCATATTTGATATTGTTGTCAGAGGAGGTTGTTGCCCCATCTGGTAATTGGCTTTGTGAGTAGGGGTTATCATCAGGGGTGTAATAGTTGTTCGCTACCAGTTGATCATTGCCATAGAAGACCCCGGTTTCGATTCTAGTCTCTGGAGTGAATTTGTGAACTACCTTTAGATTAAAATCGAAAAAATTGTAGCGGTTTTTGTATTGGTCTGTAGGCGTTGATAAGATTGGGTCGGATATCCAAAATATAGGGTCAAGATAAGTGCGTCTACCGCTAACCAAGACCGAGGTTTTTTGATTGATGGGTTTGCCATAGGAGAAAGAGGCACTAATCGGGCTGATGGTGAGGTAGCCCGCGCCGTTTCTCGTATCTCCTTTTTGCAGTTCGATATCCAGAACACTGCTGAGGCGGCTACCATATTGCGCAGGGAAGATGCCTTTGGTCAATTCGACCCGATCGATCGCTTCGGTATTAAATGCACTAAACAAGCCAAACAAGTGCCAAGGGTTGTAGACGGGGACACCATCCAGCAGAATCAGGTTTTGATCATTGCGACCACCTCTGACAAAGAAACCACCTGTGAAATCCGTTTCTGTTTTGACTCCTGGTAGGTTTTGAATCATACGGATTAGATCAGGCTCTCCCAGCATTCTGGGGACATTGATCAGGTTCATCTCCGAGATATTGATGGTGCTGAGTTTGGCTTGTTGCATCTGCACGGATGTGATGGCGGATTCTTCTACTATTACGTCTTGTAGTTCCTGAGTGTCTGGAGTCATGACGAGGGTTAGGTCTTCACCAAGCGGAAATGCGATCTCTTGCTCCAGCGTGACATAGCCTAGGAAACTAACCCGACAGTGGTAGCTGCCGTCAGGGATGTCCTTGGTAGAGATGTGCCCAGAGATATTGCTAACACCTCCTTTCTCTAACTCTTTCAGATAGAGGGTTGCACCATAGAGCGGTGTTTGGTACGCATCGTTTTCGACGATATGTACACTGTGCTTTTTCTGTGCATGGGCAAATGTGCTTAGGCAGGAAAACAGTATTAGGGATAAAGTGGTTTTTAAATTCAATTTTCGATCAGTTAGGCGCTGAGACATTTCCAATATTGAGTGAGTAGAACCAGGTGTATCCTTCTTGAAAAGTCAATTCAATATTAATGCCTTGATAAATTTCTGTAGTAGGGTCATTGGTGAAGGAACTATTTATCGGTAGTTCTATGACAGTGGTATCAGACATTAGTGTGTTATCTAGATTGTTTTCATAATGTAAAGTGTCATAGTAGCGATCTTCGTCATGATAAAATTCATTGTTAGAATAATGGCTATAGTCATGATTAAAGACGATTACATTTTTTTCAACGATAACCCCATTTTGGACAACAAGCAGCGCCTTTAGTGTCTCCCCGAACTCTAGGTTATTATAGTAGTTGACAGGGCTTATATTCGACCAGGAAACCATAGGGACTTCAGACTTGTTTCTGATCTTTCCTAAGTTGATAATCTCACCCGAGGAACTGGAATGTCCACTAACGATATCAACATTTATTACATCGTATTGTTTCATTTGGGTTAGTGGGATATCCGCAGGTATGGGGAAAAGAAGTTGGTAGGTGTCACCTCTCTTTTTGCCTACAGGGTAGTAGGATTCAAAGTGCATAAGTTCACCGCGTTGTTGAGTGTATTGGTTCGTGTTATTCTCGTTTCTGATCAGGCTCATGTCAATATATTTGACTGAGGATACTTTTTGCTCTACCTCAAAAACAATAGTGTCTCCTGGGCTGTGTTTATAATAAAATCCATTGTAGGTATCTCCTAAGAAAAAGACTATGCTATCCTGAAAATAGTCGTCTGATTCGGTATTACATGAGACTAGGGTTGTAAATAAAGTTATGGCTGTAGCGAGCCTACAAATGCCTTGCAAAAGCAGAGGTTGGTTGGGGTTTTTCATTAAATATATATATTGAAAATTTAAAGTTACAGGTTTAGCTTTCTCAGGGCTGCTTTAAATCTCGAATGCTTCTGTAAGGATATATCAGGATTTTTAATATGTCATAAATATGACATATTAAAAAATAGGTAGAGGCTGAATTTTACAAAAAAAGTAGAAAGGTGGTTTGTTTTTTGTGAATTTTTGAAGGTATGCGTACAGCACTTTGTATAATTCTACAAAAGGGTTGTTTTGAGTAGTGATTTCTGAAAGTTGATCTTTTTTGAAAGAGTAATCTTGGTTGTGTCTGTATGGTTATCAGATGGGGCTGTGGTTAATTCTGATCTCGGAGCTTGAACTGTTCTATGGTTGTTTTGAGTTCTCCTGCTTTATCTCTACAGAATTGTGTTTTGCTCATGAATGTCTCCATGCCTGCAGAGAGTTGGGCGGCAGAACTAGCGATTTGTTCGGATCCTGCAGCACTTTCCTCAGCGATGATGATGACGTTCTCATTGCTGCTGACCATGAAGTTGATGTTGTGGCTTTGGTTCTGAGCTGTATCTAGGATCTCCTTGGAATTGATGGATGTCTCCTTGGATGCATCGGATAGTGTCTCAAAAGCCTTTGCTACTTCTACCGAAGCTTTGACCCCTGTCTTTACATTCTTGTTCATCATGACCATCAGGTCTTGCGCAGCAGTGGTGTCATTTTGTACCGCAGAGACTAGGTCTGATATCTCGTTGACTGATTTTCGGGCTCCTTCTGCTAGTTTTCGAATTTCTTCGGCGACTACTGCAAAGCCTCTGCCTGATTCACCAGCTTGTGCAGCTTCTATTGCAGCGTTCAATGCGAGGAGATTGGTCTGAGAAGCGATTTCTGTGATGATACCCAGTACTCGTTCGATCTCTTTGGACTGGTTGCTTAGTACGTCCATAGAGTCTTTGGCCTGTGTGGCAGACTGTGCCGCAGTGTCTATGATTTTGATCAGTTCGTCTACTTTTTGTCTTCCTTTTGCACTGCTTTCTACGCCATTGGTCGCGGATAGATCGATTGCATGTGAGAGTTTTCCCATGTGGTCGATAGACCGTTTGATGTTTTCTATGGTACTGGATGATTCTTCGATTTTTAGGAGCTGGTTTTGAGCCCCTTGATTCATCTCTCTGATAGCAGAGGATATTTCCCCATAAGACATGTTCATTTCACTACCATGGCCTAGGATGTCTGTGGTATAGTCATTGACTACTTTGCTGGTGCCTCGTACCTCTGTCATCATGAGATGCAGATTCGTGATGGCGTGGTTTAGGCTGTTTACCAGTGCTTTGAGGTCTCCTTTGGCTTCTCCGTTGTATTCGAACCTGAGATTCCCAGAGGCGAGTGCGTCTACGATGCTTTTGATGTCCTTGATAGGGGTTTGGATACTTTGGAGGAGTTGGTTGATGGAGGCACTGATGTTTTTCCATGCGCCTTGCTTTTCGTTAATTTCTATGCGGTTGTTGAGGTCTCCTTCTAGTCCTGCACGGTTGACGACATGCTCGAATTCATCAACTGTTCTTTTTAGCTTAGACTGTAAGGTGATGAGTGACTTGCCTAATTCATCTTCGCTGCTGAGTATGGAGTATTCTGTGTCCAAATTACCTTCTTCGAGCGACTTGGCAAACGAGGAGGCTTTGTGGAGATTTTGGTCGAGCACGTGTAGATTGTATAAGGCCAGAGAGAGTTCGTCTTTGCCCGAATGGGGAGTTGTATGGTTGAGTTCGCCTCTTGATAGTGTCTGTACAATATCTAATATTCGCTTCAGAGGGTTGGATACCTTGCGGTCGTTGAAATAGACTGCCAAACCGATAATTACCAAGTTGATAGCAATTAACAGATATTGAATCAAATCAAGTGTGCTCTGTTTGTCTCGGCTTTCCGCAACGTAAGCTTGTACCAAAAGGTTGAATTGCTTGAGCATCGGGGTGGCATCATTAGCGATGGCATGGGCGGCACTACTGGTTTCGTTATTGTTAATATTGGTTTTTAACAGTTTGCTTGCATGTGTGTGGTAGCTCTTCCATAGTTTTTCGGTACGCTCCCAGCTCTCCATAGACTGGCGTGTGGTAGGAGGTAGGGTGTTGCCTTTTGGGTGACCAGGGGCTTGACCGCCTTCTTTGAGAATCGTTAGAGATTGATCACAGAGGGTCAGGCTACTGCGTAGGTTTTCAATAGCGCTGCGATCACCTTGCGCTACCAGCTGGCTATAAAATGCGATGCGCTGAGATAGCATACGTTGTCTGCCTGCTACATCGACAACTATCGTGTCATCAACTTGTAGCCCTCTAAAGTACGATATGGTAGCGTAGTTGATGAGAGATAAAAGTAAAAATAGGATAGGAATTAAACTGAGCTTTAACCCAATAGTAGGCCTTTTTAATATAGCTGAAATCGTTGAAAACATAGCGTTTACCCGTAATGTGCGTTGCGTCATTAGGTTTTATCAAAGAGCAACCTAATCGTCTTTTGTTTGAATGAAAGTAATCAGTCTTTGGGCAAAGCTGGTTAATGAGCACGCAAGATAGTACTGGGTAGTGTTTCAAAAAAGATTTTGAATAAATGTATTTTCATGTTTGCAACATCATTGCAGTTATTGTAGTTTTGCCACCATGCTAAAGTATTCAGCGCTTAAGAAACTACTAAAGGATCACCAATTGCGGGTGACGGACTGCCGGCTAGATGTGCTCCAATTGTTTAAATCTAGAGGACATGCCTTGACTTCTCGATATCTCGAGGATGAGTTGACAAGCTATGATCGTGTGACGCTCTTTCGCACTTTGAATTCTTTCATAGAGAAGGGTGTCGTACATAAAATTCCAGATGACTCAGGGATTGCACGCTATGGCATCTGTGGTCATTCATGTGCGCCTGCTGCACACCATCATGATCATGTGCATTTCAAATGTAGCAGTTGTGGTCATGTAGATTGCCTGTCGGATTACACCGTGCCTACGGTGACTATACCTGGTTATTTGATTCAGGAGTCAAATATGATCTTGAATGGTGTTTGTAAATCCTGCAATCAATAAATCTGTCTACATGAAATACATTTTTTGGCTCGCTTTAGGTTTGACCTTTACGCAAACCGTGTGGGCGCAAGGTGATTTTAGGGGACGAGTTGTGGATGCTAAAAGTGGAGAAGGACTGCCTGGTGCTACAGTACAAATCCATGAACTGGAAGTAGGCATGATTACCGATGTGGATGGGAACTTTGCGTTTGCTCAAGTGCGGCGTGCCAATTATCATGTACATTTTAGCTACGTAGGTTACAAGGCAGTTTCGTTGTTGGTACGAGCAGATGAACTACCTAAACTGCTGGTAGTGAAACTGGAAGAGACGTCTTTGGAACTCAGTGAATTGGTCGTGGAGTCTAATTATTACAAGACTGGCCCTAAAGAGCAGACACTATCTATGGAAATACTGGATACAGAATATCTATTAAAAAACAGAGAAGGTTCTTTCGTCAATTCACTAGAAAACCTACCAGGAGTGAGTACGATCAATACTGGGGTAGGGATAGCCAAACCGGTCATTCGAGGCATGAGTTTTAATCGCGTCATTGTCAATGATCATGGAATCAAACAAGAAGGGCAACAATGGGGCGGTGATCATGGGTTGGAGATAGATATGTTTGCGCCAGGTCGCGTAGAAGTGATCAAAGGGCCTAGTTCATTGATGTATGGTTCTGATGGGCTAGGCGGTGTGATCAATATTTTGCCACCACCTATTCCTCAGCAGGAAGGGGCAGAAGGTGCTTTTCAGATGATGTACAAGACCAACAATCACCTGGTCGGTACGTCGACTAATGTCAAAGGAAAGCACCGTGACTGGGTATATGGTTTACGATTTAGTACACAAGATTTTGGAGACTATCGTGTACCTGCAGAGTCTTTCAATTATAACGGTACGATTTACCCGATCTATGACGAGCATCTCAAGAATACCGCTGGAAGAGAACGTGACTTTAGTCTCATGACAGGTGTCAAAAAGAGCTGGGGGTATTCTACGCTTACAATCAGTAATTTCAATCAGGAAGTCGGACTGTTTGCCGGAGCAGTGGGTATACCCAATGCTACATTGCTAGAGCCAGATGGTGACCGTCGTGATAGGGACAAACCACGGCAGGAGACCAACCACTTCAAGGTAATATCCAATACTAACGTGCTGTTGGGACAGAATTGGTTAGAGTTGGATCTGGGTTATCAGTACAACTTAAGGAAAGAGATTTCCAATCCTCATACGGGGCAAGTTGTGATAGGGGATGATGATTTGGCGCTGCGTTTGGCACTACAGACCTTTACGCTCAACGGACGATATTTTTTGCACAAGCGTCCTAATCATAGTAGAATATTCGGTGTGCAGGGACAATACCAAATCAATCGAAAAGGTGGTTTTGAGCATTTGATTCCTGATTTTAAGTCTTCGTCTCTGGGAGCATATATCTATGAGGAGCATAGTTGGTATGATCAGTTGACCCTGACGGGAGGCCTGCGCCTAGACTATGCCAATCGTAACATTGACAGCTACCGACAGCCCATCTATGACACGAACCAAGATGTCGATCGATACTATGAGAGGAACGCTGCGATAGACAAGTCGTTTCTAAATTATTCGGCTTCTTTGGGGGTGTCCTACTATCCTACGATGCAGTTCAATGCGAAACTGAATGTAGGGACGAGTTACAAGGTGCCCACCGCCACAGAGATGAGTATCAACGGGATACATCATGGTACTTTTAGACATGAAATTGGAGATGAAAATTTAAGCTCTGAGAGAGGAATTCAAACAGATGTTAGTTTGAGCTATTTGCGATCTAATTTCAGCCTGGTTGTGACACCCTATGTGTCGTACTTCTTGGACTACATTTATTTAGCACCTTCTGCATTGTTCTCCAATAATTTGGATCCAGATGCATTTTATGAGAGTACACAAGTGTACCAGTATAAACAGCATGATACTTTTTTTGCAGGAACGGAGCTGGCGGTAGAGTACCATCCGATCGATGCGTTGCATTGGAAGCTGGCTGCAGAATATATCTACAATTATAATCTGGATACCTACCTGCCACTGCCGCTGACGCCTCCACCGTCTTTGTATTCGGATATAGATTATGAGTGGGAGCTAGGTCAGTATATACTGAGTAGCATGAGTTTTGGACTTAATGGAAAATGGGTTTCTGATCAAAAGCGTGTAGATCGAAACGAGAGAAGTACAGAAGGGTACTTTACTATGGGGGCAAACTTAGGAGCGACTATTTCTTTGGGTTTTACAGAAGCAAACCTCTTTGTGAGCGCGAATAACCTATTGGATCAGAAATATTGGAATCATCTGAGTAGATATCGACTGTTGAATCTACCAGAGCAGGGACGAAATTTTACCGTTTCACTCCATGTCCCTATTGGAAGTAAATAATCACTAAACAAACATAAAAGAATGAACAAGAAGCTATTATTTTCAATAATTGTATCAGCTGCATTAGTAGCCTGTGAGTCTGATGACAACACACCAGATGTGACTGCACCGGTGATAGAAGTAGAGGAGCCTGAGTCGGGTGAGCAATTTGCAGCTGGCGGTGAAATTCATGCGCACGGAGAGGTCTCAGATAATGAAGGTCTGGCAAGTTATAATATTACCATTCACGATGATTTTGATGATCATACGCATGGAAGAACATTGTCAGCATTTGCTTTTGACCAAAGTTATGTAGTAGAAGGAGCTACGGCAGAGATTGATGTAGAGATTGATATTGATGCTGATGCCACTGCAGGCCCATATCACTTCATAGTGCAAGCTATCGATGCGACGGGCAATTCCACTAGTTTTGCAGATGGGTCAGCGATAGAACGTCAGATTTGGATTACGAATGATCAGATGCCATTGGTGCATTTTCAGGATGCTACAGGAGAAGAAGTAGAGGAGTACGAGGCTGTTGTAGGCGAGACAATTCAGTTTTATGGATTGATCGAAGATCAGTCTGGGACTTTAGATCATGTAGATATCGAAGTAGGTCATGCGGAAGAGATCGAGGAACATGATCACGAACATGCCAGGGTTTTGGATGAAGCTATTTTTGATCAGGAGTTCGAAGTGGAAGGAGCGACTAGTGTTACGATACAGTCTTTATTAGCTGATGCTAATATAGTGGTAACACAATCGGATCTGGATGAGTTGGAGGAGGGAGAGCATCTCTACCTAATGATAACGGCACTAGACGAGGATGGCAACAGTTCTTACCATCAGATTGCCATTCATTTCGATTGATTCGAAAGCAGCTGATTAGTGGCTTGTTGATACAAGCTAAAAACGCCTCATGTAAAGTTTCACTTTGACATGAGGCGTTTTATCTTAATAGACAGTATTCAATACTATTTTACTGGAGGCTGACTTGGTCTCACTTCTATTTTGGAAGGGAGAGTTCTAGGGTCTAATTTTAGCATATCAACTACCATTTGTCCAAGGTCTTCGATCTGTATTTTCCAATGATCCTCTTCGTTAGGCGTGTGGTTGTTGAAGTAGGTAGCCACAGAGCCGGGCATGATCGTTGATACATTGATGCCTTCGTGACGGAGGTCTAGCATCATGGCTTGGGTGAAGCCTACCAGCCCAAACTTGCTCGCGTTGTAAGCAGAGCCTTTGGCGAAGAAGTTGGCGCCAGCCAAACTCGCAATGGTGAAGATGTATCCCTTCGTTTCTTTGAGTGCTGGAATAGACGCCCTGACCGTATTGAATACTCCCGTTAAATTAATATCCAACGTTTCGTTCCACTGCTCATCTGTCAATTCGGTGATCGACCCGAAGTGTCCTACACCTGCATTGGCGATGACTACATCGAGTTGAGCCATTTGGTTGGTCACCTGATCGGCTGCTGCACGCATGGCAGAGGCGTCACGTACATCTGCGACGATCCCTACTACATCGCCATATTCAGCCAATTTAGAGATTGCGTTGGTGATTCCTTCCTGCGTTCTGCCCGTGATGGCGACTTTCATGTTTGCTTTCAGCATCGCTTCGGCGATACCGTATCCTATTCCTTTGGTGCCTCCTGTGATGAGGGCTACTTTGTTTTCTATTGATCTCATAGAATGCTTTTAGATTGTAATACGTGTTAGTTCCTCGAAAGAGAAATGAGCGAAGGTTTACTTCTCGATCAGAAGTTGAGTCTAAGCCCACCTTTACAGACTTATATTTTTGTACAAGGTTGTCCTTAGCCTATAAAAATCTTCTCCAGTTATGATTTAGATCATTTTTTCTGGGCATCTACTGATCTATATTTGTTTCATGTCAAAACAAGATATTTCCACTCGATCCGACCTAGAGTTACTGGTCAATACATTCTATGGAAAAGTAAGGCAACACGAGATGTTGGGGCCGATATTTAATGGAGTGATTCAGGATTGGCCAGAGCATTTAGCCAAGCTGGCTGATTTTTGGGAAACCAACTTGTTTTATGTGCAGAAGTTCAAGGGGAATCCTATGCGTGCTCATCTTGATGTAGATCAACAGTTTGATCACAGTATCTCGCAGGAGCATTTTGGCAATTGGCTACAGCTGTGGTTCGAGACCGTAGAGGAGCTTTTTGAAGGAGAGAAGGCGATTCTTGCCAAAGAACGAGCACGAAACGTGGCACACATTACATTCATGCGCTTGTTTCAGGCGAGGCAAGCCAAATCCCCACAATAACTATGAAAACAGCTGTCAATCAAGCCATCTGGACAGAATTGTTAGAATCTGACAAACCAGTGGTCAAAGTCATTGAGAAAAGTGAAAACCTCAGAATATTGGGGATAGGACTCAAGCAAGGAGTAATACTCACCGAGCATCAAACTCCCTACGTGACCAAGTTGGTCTTAGTCGAAGGGGAGGTAGAGTACGAGCAGGGAGAGACCAAATACTTGCTGCGTAAGTTTGATGAGTTAGATATTCCTGTCAATATCAAGCATCAAGTAACGAGCCTTTCGAATAGTTTGTTTGTTCTGATCCAAGAATTAAATGCAGGCGAGTAGCATAGCAAAAATTATAGAATTAGGGTTTTGAGGTTTTTAGTATGCTTTTGCTCTGTAACGAATCAATAGAGAACCTCGTTTGTCAAATTCATTAAATCGAGAAGATTATTTTGTCAAAATTTCAATTATCACTTTAATCACCGCCATTATTCGAACTAAACCCCTAAAATAACAGACAATACCTTACCTTTGCGCTTCGATTTTGGGTAGTTATTATGACCATCCGATCGAATGACTTGATTTAATATTTTAAAAATTCATAATTATGGGCAAGACGTTGTTTGACAAAGTGTGGGATTCGCACGTAGTTAAAAAGATTGAAGGAGGACCAGACGTTGTGTTTATCGATAGACACATGGTACACGAAGTGACTAGTCCAGTTGCTTTTCTAGGGTTGAAAAATAGAGGTTTGAAGGTTTTACACCCTGAGAAAACTTTTGCAACAGCCGATCACAATACACCAACGATCAACCAACATCTGCCTGTAGAGGATCCTTTGTCAGCGAGCCAACTGCAAGCTTTGGAAACCAACGCCAAGGAGCACGGGATCTCTCACTGGGGTCTGGGACATGAGAAAAACGGTATTGTACATGTGGTAGGGCCTGAGTATGGTATCACTCAGCCTGGTGCTACGATCGTATGTGGAGACTCGCATACTTCTACGCACGGTGCATTCGGTGCGATCGCTTTCGGTATCGGTACATCGGAGGTGGAGATGGTGCTCTCGTCGCAGTGTATCATGCAGCCTAAACCAAAGAAAATGAGAATCAACGTCAACGGTACGCTACAAAAAGGAGTGTCACCAAAAGACGTTGCCCTTTATATCATCTCTAAACTGACGACTTCTGGTGCTACAGGGTACTTCGTAGAATATGCTGGGGATGTGTTTGAAAACATGACCATGGAAGGTCGTATGACTGTATGTAACCTATCGATTGAGATGGGAGCACGTGGAGGTATGATTGCACCAGACGAAACCACCTTCGAATACGTCAAAGGCCGAGAGTTTACCCCATCAGGAGCTTCGTGGGACAAAGCTATGGCTTATTGGGAGACCTTGAAGACAGATGCAGACGCGTCGTTTGATCAAGAATATACCTACGATGCGAGTGATATAGAGCCGATGATTACCTACGGGACCAATCCAGGTATGGGTATGGGTATCAGCAAGAATATACCGAATGCAGCGGACTTGGATGGTGGTGTGTCTACTTACGAAAAGTCACTGGGATACATGAATTTCAACCAAGGAGATTCGATGATCGGTAAGAAAATCGACTATGTATTCCTCGGTAGCTGTACCAACGGCAGAATCGAAGATTTTCGTGCATTTGCCGAACTCGTCAAAGGAAAGAAAAAGGCTGATCACGTAACGGCATGGTTGGTGCCAGGTTCACACAAGGTAGAGGCTGCCATCAAAGAAGAAGGGCTTTTGGATATCTTGACTGAAGCAGGTTTCGAATTGAGAGAGCCAGGCTGTTCGGCATGTCTCGCGATGAACGATGACAAAGTGCCAGCGGGTAAACTCGCCGTGAGTACGTCCAACCGTAACTTCGAAGGAAGACAAGGCCCAGGCTCTAGAACACTATTGGCGAGCCCATTAGTTGCCGCTGCTTCTGCTGTAAACGGCGTAGTGAGCGACCCGAGAGAGTTGATTGCTTAATTAGCTTTAAGCTTAGCGCTATTCGCTTTACGCTTAGCGCTATTCGCTTTACGCTGCAACTACAGTGAGAGATTATAGAAAGTATAAGGTATGGGAATTGGGTCATGAGTTGACTCTTGAAATTTACCGAGTTACTTTGGAGTTTCCTGCAGCTGAAAAGTTCGGAATAGTTAGTCAGATGCAAAGAGCGGCTTATTCAATTCCCATCCAACATAAGTGAAGGCTGTGGAAGAGATAGTGATAAAGAGCTCGCTCGTTATTTGGTAATAGCCAAAGGGTCGGCATCTGAATTAGAATATTTTTTACTCTTGAGTAAAGATTTGAAATATTTGAATGAAAAAGGTTATGATTCTCTTTTTTATATGGTCAATCAGGTCAAAAGGAGTTTGTATAACTTGATTAATAAGATAAAATAGGCGTTTAGCGATTTGCGTACAGCGAATAGCCCGACACCCAAAGTAAATAAATATGGCATACGATAAATTCGAAATATTGACAAGTAGTGCAGTTCCATTGCCAATCGAAAATGTGGATACTGACCAAATTATTCCAGCGAGATTCTTGAAAGCGACCGAGCGTGTAGGATTCGGTGACAACTTGTTCAGAGACTGGAGATACAATACAGACGGTAGTCCTAAGCAGGATTTCGTTCTCAACAACCCGACTTATTCAGGACAGATCCTAGTAGGTGGCAAGAACTTCGGTTCAGGGTCGTCGAGAGAGCACGCGGCATGGTCGGTGTACGATTATGGATTCAGATGTGTGATCTCAAGTTTCTTTGCAGATATTTTCAAGGGCAACTGTTTGAATATCGGCGTGTTGCCTGTACAGGTGAGCGCGGAGTTTTTGGACAAAATATTCAAGGCCATCGAAGCAGATCCTAAAGCTGAGATCAAAGTGGACCTTCCTGCTCAAACAGTCACACTTGTGTCTACTGGCGAGTCAGAAAGCTTTGATATCAATAGTTACAAGAAGGGCAACATGCTCAATGGTTTTGATGATATCGATTACCTACAAAACATCAAAGGTGAGATCGTAGAGTTCGCCAAAGAACTGCCTTTATAATATTTTTGTCATTTCGACGAAGGAGAAATCTAAAGCAATAGGTGTTTTGGATTTCTCCTTTTGTCAAATGAGTCGCTGCACTGGCGTATTGTTAGGTGCTTAATTTGTATCCATGTCTAGAAAAGTAGAAATTCTCGATACCACCCTACGTGATGGGGAGCAGACTTCTGGGGTGTCTTTCACCGAAGGGGAAAAGTTGCGCGTTGCACAAATGCTACTGGCCGAACTCAAGGTTGATAGGATAGAGGTGGCTTCTGCGCGGGTATCAGATGGGGAGTTTCGCTCGGCAAAGATGATCCTCGATTGGGCCAATGCCCATGGTTACGGCGAAGCAGTAGAAATATTAGGATTTGTAGACGGAGATATCTCGCTACAGTGGATCAAGGACGTAGGGGGGCATGTGATTAATTTGCTATGCAAAGGCTCTCGAAAGCATTGCGAAAAGCAACTCAAGAAAACCCTAGAGGAGCATCTAGCAGATATCGCTAAGACCGTCTCTATCGCACAAGAGATGGGGATCAAAGTCAATGTCTACTTGGAGGATTGGTCCAATGGTATGAAAGACTCTCCAGACTATGTACTCGAAATGGTACAGGGACTAGAGAAGATGGCGGTCAACCGTATCATGCTCCCAGATACTTTGGGGATGCTCAATCATATCCAGACAAGCGAGTACTGTGGCATCATGACCAAGAATTTTCCTGATATGAAGTTCGATTTTCATGCACACAACGATTATGACCTGTCGGTAGCCAATGTGTATTCTGCTTTAGAGTGTGGATTTACTGGTGTGCACACGACGCTCAATGGGCTCGGGGAGCGTGCTGGCAATGTGCCGCTATCGAGTGTGATCGGTATCGTCAAAGATCATCTCGGTTATGAGATGAAGGTGGATGAGTCTAAATTGTATCAGACCTGTAAGCTCGTAGAATCTTTTTCGGGTATACGAATTCCAGCCAACAAGCCCTTGATCGGTGAGTTTGTGTTTACACAGACGAGTGGCATTCATGCCGATGGAGACAACAAGGACAACCTGTACCAAAACAGTATTAATCCTGAGCGGTTTGGACGGACATACTCATATGCCTTGGGCAAAATGTCTGGGAAAGCCAGCATCAAAAAGAACTTGGACGAACTCGGGATTCAATTGAGTCCAGAGGAAACCAAAAAAGTGACCGCTAAGATCATCGAACTGGGTGATAAGAAGGAATCGATCTCCAAAGAAGATTTACCTTTCATCATCAAGGATGTACTGGGTACGCAGGTGGTAGATCCATCGATCCGTATCATGAACTACTCACTTTCCGTAGCGCAGGGTTTGAAATCCATGGCAACCCTGAGTATAGAGGTCAACGGCAAAGTGTATGAGAAGACAGCGGGTGGGGATGGACAGTATGATGCGTTCATGAATTCGCTGAACCTGATCTATCAGGAACTGAACAAAGAATTGCCCAAGTTGGTGGATTATGAAGTGCAGATTCCTCCAGGAGGTGAGACCGATGCTTTGGTGATCACCACGATCACTTGGCAGGGAGGCAAGCGATTCAAAACCAAAGGCTTGGATTCGGATCAGACGGTCGCGGCGATCAAAGCGACCATCAAGATGTTGAACATCATAGAGAATAACATATAGTCGAGGGCAGATTTGCAACCTTGACCTTTACATATTGAATTTTAAACTAAGAATAAATGGAATTTAAAATTGGCGTATTGGCCGGTGACGGTATCGGACCAGAGATCGTAGAGCAAGCGATCAAAGTAATGGATGCAGTAGCAACCAAGTTTGGTCATCAGTTCAACTATACAAAAGCACTCGTCGGTGCAATCGCGATTGATGAGACGGGCAACCCATACCCAGATGAGACGCACCAGGTATGTTTGGATTCTGACGCAGTGCTGTTCGGCGCGATCGGTGATCCTAAGTACGACAACAACCCTGCAGCGAAGGTGAGACCTGAGCAAGGATTGTTGGGGATGAGACAAAAGCTAGGACTATATGCCAATATCAGACCTGTAGCTACTTTCCCATCATTGATCGACAAGTCTCCGTTGAAAAGAGACATCGTGCAAGATGTAGATTTGGTCGTGATCAGAGAATTGACTGGGGGTATCTATTTCGGTGCTCGTGGTAGATCTGAGGATTTGACTTCAGCTTTTGATACATGTGTGTACACGGTAGAGGAAGTGGAGCGTATCTTGAAATTGGCCTATAGCTATGCTGGCAAGCGTAGCAAGAGGGTGACTGTAGTGGACAAGGCCAATGTATTGAGCTCGTCTAGACTTTGGAGAGAGGTCGCTCAGAGAGTTGAGAAAGAATATACAGATATCGAGACGGACTACATGCTCGTCGACAATGCGGCGATGCAGCTGATCCAGTGGCCAAAGAAGTTTGATGTCATGGTGACCGAAAATATGTTCGGAGACATCCTGTCGGACGAAGCATCAGTGATCACAGGTTCTATGGGTCTATTGCCCTCTGCATCTGTCGGTAGAGAGACTTCTGTTTTTGAGCCGATCCACGGGTCTTATCCTCAGGCTGCGGGCAAAGATATCGCTAACCCACTAGCGACTGTGCTTTCAGCGGCGATGTTGTTGGAGTCTTTGGATTTGCTAGAAGAAGCCCAAGCCGTAAGAGATGTAGTCAACAAATCACTCAATGAAGGTGTTGTCACTGAGGACATTTCTGGTGAAGGAAAAGCATACAAGACCTCAGAAGTAGGGGCTTGGTTGGCTGAGAATATTTAATATCCTGTTGACACAAAATTAAAGCCTTGGTTTTCAATGAAAGCCAAGGCTTTTTTTGTCTTGTACTGGGTTGGTTCTAAGTATTTATCTGGAATAGTTGATCCAACCCATGGTTATACCAATAATAGAACTACCTTTGTGTCAGAAATTAGTAATACCACTTCTAGTACAAGTAATTCTCGATACATTCCAGACATTTTCTTAGAAGCATTTGTTTTTTTCTTGCAGGGTCTAAATGTAGGCCATGTAGTAATTAGTATTCAACTAAAAATATTCTATGAGTAGATCTCAAAATAGCTTTATCAAGTTCCAAAAAGAAAAGAAGAAAAGGATTAAGAAGAAGGAAAAAGAGGAACGAAAGCTTGAGAGAAAGGAGAACAGCAAAGGAGGAAATTTAGACGAAATGTTGGCTTATGTAGATGAGTTTGGTAACATTTTGGAAGAACCGCCCGTAGAAGCTGTTGCTACTAAAGAAGAAGTACAAAAGTAAGTGCTAATGCACTTTTAGATTAGAATTAATAACAAATATAATAATGCAACAAGGAGTAATTAAATTTTTCAATGATTCCAAAGGATTTGGTTTCATTAAGTCTGACGAAGGTGGGAATGATATTTTTGTTCACACTTCAGGATTAGTTGACGAAGTAAGAGAAAACGACAAAGTAGAATTTGACGTAGAAGAAGGAAGAAGAGGATTGAACGCCGTTAACGTAAAAGTGATCGGTTAATCATACATGATATTTCGATTAAGTTGAAAGCGGGCTATATGTCCGCTTTTTTTTTGACAGTACTACCTGTATAACTGATCGTAAGCTGCTTAACATGGATCACTCCATATTTCTGGGGGAGCGATCGCGGATTACTTCGTGATTCAAGATTCATTGTTCGAAATTCATTATTGTTTTTCGAACCATCTCTTATAAGTCCTTGAGGTTAATTTGAATGATTGGGATAAAAATATCGAATCTGTCTACCGAGTTTATCCCCCAACTTTACAGACTGATCCTTTTTAGTTACTTAGTATTATAGTCGCGCTGGCCAAAGATTGTTGAGCCTACTCTGATTAAAGTACTGCCTTGGCTGACTGCCAGAGGGTAATCTCCACTCATTCCCATGGAGAGTTCTTTCAGCTCTAAGCGGTCGTGCGAGTAGTTTTGTTGGAGTTGATCTCGTAGAGATTTTAATCCTGAAAATTCTTTTATGATCTGTGCCTGATCTTCTGTGTGGGTTGCCATCCCCATGAGTCCGCAAATCTTGATATGCTGAAGTTCGTCCATGATGCCCGCGTCTAGCATGGTGGTTATTTCATCTGCGTCAAACCCAAACTTTGTGTCTTCCTCAGCGATGTGTACTTGAAGAAGGCAAGATAGAGTTCGGTCATTTTTTTTGCCTTGTTTATTGATTTCTTTTAGGAGTTTTTCTGTATCTACACCGTGTATAAGATGAACAAAAGGAGCAATGTACTTGACTTTGTTTCGCTGAAGATGGCCGATCATATGCCATTCTATATCTTTTGGTAGCGCTTCGTGTTTGTCTACTAACTCCTGTACTTTGTTCTCTCCAAAAGCTCTTTGACCCATCGCGTAAGCTTCTTCGATCGCTTCATTAGGCTTGGTTTTACTGACAGCAATGAGCCTTGCTGTACTGTCTGATAATTCTTCGTTTATTTCCCTAATTCTCTCTGCTATTTCAGATTTCATCCCTGCGTTGTTTCATGATTTCGTAATGGTGAATTAACAAAATAACCATTAACTTATGAAGACCAACGAATATAAATAGTTCTATGTTTGGAAAACTAATTATAGCATGATGCGGTTTTTTAACTATGGCATTTTTAGGTAAACTACTCAAGAAAGGAATTAAGCTCAGGGAGACTTTGGAGCAGGATTATACTTCTCCTTTGGATCTCCAAAAAAATGAGTTGCGTAAGCTGCTCATAACAGCAAAGGATACTTATTTTGGTCAGTATCATTATTTTAAAACTATCCTGAATGGATTTAAAGATCAGGATGAGCACCTGTTCTATCAATATTATAAGAGCAATGTGCCAATCTACTCTTATGAGACGATCAATGACGAGTGGTGGTCCAAAGGTAGACAAGGAATAAAGGGTGTGACTTGGCCAGGTAAGGTCAAGTATTATGCACTGAGTTCAGGGACTTCCTCCGCTTCCTCTAAATATATCCCAGTAACAACGGATATGATCAAGTCCATTCGTAAGACGAGTGTGCGTCAGCTCTTGTCTATTTCTAAGTATGATTTGGAACCAGAGTTCTTCGAGAAGGGGATTTTGATGGTAGGCGGCAGTACCGATCTCAAATTTAATGGACGCTATTTTGAAGGTGATTTGAGTGGAATTACTACTTCTCAGGTTCCGTTTTGGTTTCAGCATTTTTACAAACCAGGTAAGAAAATATCAGCAGCCCCTGATTGGAATCAGAAGCTGAATGAAATGGTGGAAAAAGCTGCGTCATGGGATATTGGAGTGGTGGTAGGTGTGCCTGCTTGGATACAGATTTTGATCGAAAAAATCATCGCTCACTACCAACTCGATAATATCCATGACATCTGGCCTAATTTGAAAATATTTGTACATGGTGGTGTTTCCTTCAAACCCTACAAAAAGGGGTTTGAAAAACTACTCGGCAAACCACTGATGTATTTGGAAACCTATTTGGCTTCTGAGGGTTTTGTGGCTTTTCAGGATGATCTGGCGCATGAGTCTATGAAGCTCGTGATGAACAATGGAATTTTTTACGAGTTCGTACCTTTTACTTCTGAGAATTTTGATGAGGATGGTCAGGTGAAGGCTGACGCATCTACCTACAAAATTGATGAGGTGGAATTGGATAAGGAGTATGCGCTCTTGATGAGTACCAATGCGGGTGCATGGCGTTACTTGATTGGTGACGTAGTGAAATTCACCAATTTAGCCGAAACCGAACTGATTATTACGGGTAGAACCAAGCATTTTTTGAGCCTTTGTGGCGAACACCTTTCTATGGACAATATGAATCGTGCGATGGAAATGACGGCTCAGCAGCTCAATATTGATGTTAAGGAATTTACAGTAGCGGGGGAGTCTCATGGGGGGTTATTTGCACATCATTGGTATGTGGGAACGGATCAGTCTATAGACGAAAGTCAACTCAAATCGGTGCTAGACCACCACCTAAAGGAACTCAACGATGACTATAAGGTGGAGAGAAGTGCTGCCCTCAAAGATATCTTTGTGACGGTGGTTTCTCCTCAGCAATTTTACCAATGGATGAAACAGAACGGCAAGGAAGGAGGGCAAAGTAAATTTCCACGTGTACTGAAATCCGAAAGATTAGAATCATGGCAGACGTTGTTAGAAAACGACGTAATTTAGCTCAAATTTAAAAAAAGACGATTTGCCTCCATATCTTATAGGACTATCTACAGGACTGATTTTGGCTGTTTCTACTGGCCCAGTTTTCCTTACTTTAATCCAAAAATCTATTGATCATGGTTACAAAAAAGCACTTTTTTTTGTGCTAGGTGTAGGCATAGCCGATACAGGGATTATAGCAGTGACTTGGTTTGGGATGACTAAGGTGACTGGTGATACTGCGAATCCATGGATGGTACTAGCAGGAGGTTTGCTGTTGATTAGTTTTGGTTTAGTGTTTCTGATCAAAAAGGAAAATTCCGAAGAGTTAGAGATAGAAACCCCCATCAAAAAGAAGAACTTTGCACATGTAGGTTTGTTAGGTCAGGGCTTTATGCTCGGCGCTATTAATCCAATTGTATGGGCGTTTTGGGCAGCTATGTCTAACTATGCGATTGTTACATTTACCAGTCCACGAGGAGAGTTGTTTTATTTTTTTGGGATATTAAGTACCGTATGGCTTACTGATTCTCTCAAGGCATACTATGCGGAAAAACTGAAAAAGTACCTGAGCCCTAAAGTGAAACGTTATCTTAGGATGACAATAGGGATTGTTTTGATTGCTTTTGGGTTGAAGTTGTTAATACAGGAAGGTATAGCCTATCTATAAATTGCTGTTTTTTTAAGCCCTATTTTTTTGTCTCTTTTAGTTTCTGTAAATCCTGCATTTCATCTCGGAGGCGAGCGGCTTCCATGAAGTCTAAATCTTTGGCGGCCTTCTCCATGAGTTTTTTTGTACGTTCTATCATTTTTTCCAGACCTTTAGCATCCATGTATGCTACCACTGGGTCAGCCGCTATATCTGGAGATTCGTTCCCCGCATAGTATTTTCCTTTGGTATCTTTTTTAGAGTCTGCCACGGAGGTTTGTCCCATGATTGCTTCTTTGGACTTTTTCACAGTCGTTGGCGTAATGCCGTGTTCTGTGTTGTAGGCCACTTGGATTGCTCTTCTACGATTGGTTTCGTCTATGGCTACTTGCATAGAACCTGTGATTTTGTCTGCGTACATGATGACCATACCGTTTTCGTTACGTGCTGCTCTTCCTATGGTCTGTACCAGTGATCTTACATTTCGGAGAAATCCTTCTTTATCTGCATCAATAATAGCAACTAAAGATACCTCAGGGAGATCTAGCCCTTCTCTGAGTAAGTTGACGCCTACCAATACATCGAAAACACCTAGTCTCAGCTCGCGCAAAATCTCTACTCGGTCAAGTGTGTCTACTTCGGAGTGGATATAGCGTGTTTTAATATTTAAATCTTGAAAATATTTGGTCAGCTCTTCTGCCATGCGTTTGGTCAGCGTGGTGATTAGAATTCGCTCATCCTTTTTGATTCTTTCATCAATCTCTTCCAGCAAGTCATCGACTTGATTGGTACTAGGTCGTACCTCTATAATAGGATCCAATAGTCCTGTTGGGCGGATGACTTGTTCTACAACGACTCCTTCTGATTTGCGTAGTTCATAGTCACTAGGGGTGGCGCTGACATAGATGGTTTGATTGACCAAGCCTTCGAATTCATCGAAAGTCAGTGGTCTATTGTCCATCGCCGATGGAAGTCTGAATCCATGATCGACGAGATTGACTTTGCGAGAACGGTCACCACCCCACATGGCGCGAATCTGTGGTAGTGTAACGTGGCTTTCGTCTATGATCATCAAGAAGTCATCTGGGAAATAATCGAGCAGGCAGAAGGGGCGAGAACCTTTGGATCGTCTGTCGAAATAGCGAGAGTAATTTTCTACTCCAGAGCAGTAGCCGAGCTCACGCATCATCTCCATATCAAATTCAGTTCTTTCTTTGAGGCGTTTGGCTTCTAGAAAGCGGCCTTCTTCTTCGAAGTACTGCACCTGCGCCATCATGTCATCTTGAATTTCATTGATGGCTTGAAATAGCGTGTCTTTGCCTGTAACGAAGAGGTTCGCAGGGAAAATACTCACGATGGATTCTTCTGATAGTTTTTTTCCTGAATAGGGGTCTATCCTCTGAATCGCTTCTATTTCATCTCCCCAAAATATGATGCGATAGGCAAAATCACCGTAGGCAATGAATATGTCTACGGTATCGCCTTTGACTCGGAAATTACCACGTTTGAAGTCTGCTTCTGATCTGCTATATAGAATGTCGACAAATGCGAATAATAATTGATTTCTACTGATCTGCTGGCCAACTTCTAGCTTGATGACGTTTTTTCCAAACTCTTCAGGGTTTCCGATACCGTAGATACAGGATACCGAGGCTACTACGATCACATCCCTGCGACCTGTTAGTAGGGAAGATGTAGCGGCTAGGCGTAGTTTTTCGATTTCCTCGTTAATACTAAGGTCTTTTTCTATGTATAGGCCAGTTGTTGGGAGAAATGCCTCGGGCTGGTAGTAATCATAGTAACTGATGAAGTATTCTACGGCATTTTCGGGAAAGAACTGTTTTAGCTCTCCATATAGCTGGGCAGCTAGGGTTTTGTTGTGGCAGAGGACTAGGGCGGGTCTATTGGTCTGTTCGATGACGTTGGCCATGGTAAAGGTCTTTCCAGATCCTGTTACTCCTAATAGAACTTGGGATTGATCGCCTTTGTCAAGTCCTTCTTTGAGTTGTGCGATAGCTTTGGGTTGATCGCCAGTGGGAACGTATTCTGAGGTGATTTTGAAATCCATAGGATGCAATAATAATCATGTCCTGTGAGAAGACGAATAAAATGTAAACTCTGTGTTGTATTAGTTTGGATCTAAAAACCTATTGTCTACATTATTGACAAATCTGTTGGAGGGATGGGGAATAGTTGGAGTGTGTGATTTAATAGGATTTGTAACGCACAGTTTTGGTACGCTTACGGTTGGCGTGTTTTTGATGATTGTAACGTGAGAATATTCTGTTTTTTGGCTTAACTACTCTTATCGTCCTAGAAAATGGCTTGGGTGAGCAGGAGGGGAGTGCCAGGCATATCGTGATACAGATAGCGATAATTAATATTTTCTCAGGTTTATTTTTCATGGTTATAAAAAAAGCTTCGAAGAGAAGCTAATTAAATAGAGGAGTGGATACACTATTGTATTTTGTCCATGACTTCTTTTGGGAAGCTGATGTTGTACAAAGTATCAAGTGCATCAGTGAATAGTTTGAACTCTTCTTCTTGAAATAGCCGGTCATTGTTTGGATCTTCTAATTCATCTAATTCAAACCCTTTCTCTCGCAGTTGGGGCAAGACTTTGATAATGATCCTTTGCCATGCCAATGGGGTAATGTTTTTGTTACACCAGTTTTTTAATGTTATCACCTTTATCTTCATACACTCCTCCTCGTTTATGCGCTTACTCTGAATTAAACTTGGACTCCCATGATCATAATGTCATCGGTTTGTTTTTCATTACCAATCCAATCGTTTAATGTCTGTTCTAGGATGGCTTTTTGTTCATCCATAGGTTTATCTATATTTTTCTCCAATGCTTCGGTCAGTCTCGCTGCACTGAATTTTTTGTTGCTAGGGCCACCAAACTGATCGGGAAAACCATCCGAAAACATATAGAAAGAAGTATCTCCTTCTATATAATCTATTACATGCTTGGTGTGTTTTTTGTTAGGATCCGTATCACCTCCTAGTGATATTCTGTCACCTTTGACTGTTTCTATTTTTCCGTCTTTGGTGTAGAGTAGGTTTTGTTTAGCACCAGCGAAAAGAACCTGAGATTTGGCTCTATCTATTACTAGGATACTGGCGTCCATACCGTGATGGTTTTCTGTCTCTGCTTGGTTTAGTATCTCTACGATACCAATATTTAGGTTTTCTAGAATTTCATCTACGTCAGTAATTTCATGCTCGTGTACGATTTGGTTGAGTAGTGACTCTCCAATCATACTCATCAGCGCACCTGCTACTCCATGTCCTGTACAGTCTACTGCTGCGATACATGTTAATGCATTGCCATCTTCGCCTTCTATTTCTGCTATCCAGTAGAAGTCACCACTTACAATATCCAGCGGTCTGAAGATGAGGAAGAAGTCAGATAATGCTTCTTTGATGAGTTCTGGAGATACTAGCATAGCATTCTGTATCGTCATGGCATATTTGATGCTATCCATGAGTCTTTTGTTGACCTCTGCTAGTTCTTTGGTTCTTTGATCTACTTTTTCTTCGAGACTTGAGTTGGCTTTTTCGAGTTCACGGATCAGGTTGATTTTGTCACTTTTTAGTTCGTAGGCTTCTAGGGCTTTATCGATGGTTAGTTTCATCTCGCCTTTATCCCATGGTTTGGTGATATATTTATATATACCGCATTTGTTGACTGCTTTGACGATGGCCTCAATGTCTGCAAAACCTGTCAAAATCATTCGGATAACATCTGGAAACTCAGGAAGTACGCGCTCTAGGAGTTCTGTCCCCGTCATTTCAGGCATTTTTTGATCGGTAATCAAGCACTGGATATCATTGGTGCGTAGCATTTCTATTGCTTCGTTCCCACCCAGAGCAGTGAGTACATTGTATTCCCTTTTGAATGCCATGCGGAAAATACGAAGATTACTTTCTTCGTCATCCACATAGAGAATCGTGTACTTGTCTCTATTTTTTGGGGCTTTTTGCTCTGCTACTAATTCTTGATTTGATTCCATTATTATTTCCTAATCAATTATGCTTGTTGAGATTGTGAGACTTTGTTTTGGCCTTTCTTTTCAGCCAGATGCTTTGGTAATAGGATGGAGAATTCTGTTCCTTTGCCCTCCTCACTATTGACATAGATGTTGCCTCCATGCTTTTCTATGATTCCAAAGGTAATAGACATTCCTAGTCCCGTCCCAATACCCACTGCTTTAGTCGTAAAGAAAGGTTCAAATATTCTTCTTTTGACTTGTTCTGACATACCAGCGCCATTGTCTTTGATCTTGATCATGATGTGCTGATCTTGGTTCTCAGTATATATCTGAATCTCCCCGTCTTTTCTTTCTTCTGGGATGGCCTGAATCGCATTACTGATGATATTCATAAACACTTGATTGAGCTGACCAGGGAAACAGTTGATTTCCTCTATATCGTCATCATAGTATTTCTTTAGATCAATGATGTTCTTGGTTTTATTTCGGAGTAGGGTGAGGGTGGCGTCCAGAGCGTCATTGACATTGGCTGGTTTCATCTCCTCTTCATCTAGTCTCGAGAAGACTCTTAGCCCTTTTACGATTTCTATAGTACGTACAGCTCCTTTTTTGATATCTGATACCAGTTCTTTAAGGTCTTCTAACAGGTCGTCATAAGAGTACTCTTCTTTGAGATCTTTGAGCTCTTCTAGTGTTTGTTTGTAGTCTGTTGTTTCTTCTAATTCTTCGTATTTATTTACGATAATCATGAGGTCATCCAGAGAGACTTTTAGGGTGTCAATACCATTGTATACAAAGTTGATCGGGTTGTTGATCTCATGGGCGATACCTGCGGTCAACTGACCTAGGGATGCCATTTTTTCAGACTGGACGAGTTGAGACTGAGTACTCTTTAGGTTGTTTAGGGTGTTTTTTAACTCCGTACTACTATCTTTCTCATGTTCTAGGGCTTGTTTGAGTTGGTTCTCCGTGATCATGAGTTTTTCGGTCGCTTCTAGTTGTTCTTCAGCGATATTTCTCATGCGTTCTTCAGAGTATTTCACTCTATCATACGCCTTTCTTAGTTCATCCTGTACGCGGATTAGTTTCTCATTGACCTCTATTTGTTTTCGTGAACTTTTGAGGATTTCTTGCTCTGAGAGTTTTAATTTTTTGTTGCGCTGCTCTAGGGCACGCTGTGAGAGAATTAGCTTTTCATTGGCTTCTAGTTGTTTCTCAGCACTGCGTCTGATTTGCTCTTCTGATTTTTGGAGTTTGGTGAAAGCCTGGTTTGCTGTCATGAAGTTTTTATAGGCAAGATTGACGGCAGGTCTGAATACGAAAGAGGCTTGCAACAATATCACCCCAATAATAATAGCCGTAATAATGTAGCCCATGGAAGATGAACCTGCTTTGTTGATATTGGCTTCTATTTCGTAGACATCAGCGATTTCATTGGCTTTTTCTGTGTATTTTTTTTGTTGGTCAATAATGTTATTTAAGGCTCGGTCGATGATTAAGTTTTTGTCTTGTGGGTCATCATCAAAACTAATGTTGGCGATTTCTTTGGCTGCATCTCTCACTTCTATAAAGGAAACGTCTGATTCCTCTAATAGTGAAATGACTTGGTCTGAGTTTTCTATTCTACTGATACCTAGCTCTGGATCACCTTGTTTTAGTGCTTTTTGTGTTTTTTCGAATTGTTCGATAGAGGCATTTAGTCTACGTCTAGCGATGATAAAATTTCGCTCGCTTTTAAGTACTTTGTCTGTACTCATTAAGATCGAGTTTTTGGCAATATCTTCACTATAGGTGGCTTGGCGCTGAGCTAGCTTGACTAGTCGTGCATCATTTTTATTAACACGGATTGTGTTCTGAACTAAAAATTGACCAAAGAATAGCCCTATGATTATAAGTATTATGGTCAGTACATAAGATCTAATCAGATTGTCCTTTTTCATTTTGGTGTATTTAGATTAGGGTGAATCATAGTAGTATTATTTTTCTGAGTAGGATAGACTACTATTCTCTCCTAAGTTGGTGTTGTCTTTGTTCAACGAACTTTTGCTTAAGATTTTCTTTTTAGTTTGCTTTAGAAAATAACTTTCCAGCATTCCTTCAAAGAATTTCAAAAACATTGCAATAATCAAAAGTATTAACAATCCCAAATATGGGATATCAATAGCGTCTTCAATAATAGGTCCGAGAAACTGCTCTTCTGAAACGAACAAAATAATAGCTAGTGCAAACATGATTCTGGAGGCTTTTTTACCTACAGTCATTTTGTCAAGCTCGTTGATGGTGTCTTCTAATTCTACGTTCTTCTTCTGAATCTCCGAGTTTTGGCTTTTAATTTTTTGGTTGGCGTGATCGAGTTTTTTCTGTAGTCTATCACTGATTCGTGTGATGACTTTGCTTTGATCTAATAAGTCTTTATAGTGCACAGCAATACCCACAGCATCGTCCATGCTTAAATCCTTCTGCTTTACCTTGCCGACATAATCCGACAAAATCTTCTGCTCCTCGTGGTAAAGTTCTTTCATATTATTCTTATTCGAAAGCGCTTATGCTTCTGTCAATTCTTCTTTTTTTACTCTAGACACTCTAATCTGAAAGGTGAAATAAGAGTAATCTTCATTTACTGTATGAAATTCATAGGATAGTTTTTGTCCAGTTTTTCTAGCGATCTCAACAAAACCAAGACCTGCGGTACCTCTATCCGAAAATTCTCCGTTGTAGAGTATTTCCTTATACAGCTTTTTGAGTTCATCCTTATCCAGTGAGTTGATGTTGTCCAGTTTTCCTTTGATGGTATTGATTTTGTCATTGGGGATGAAATTTCCCGTCATGATGTTGAAAAACTTCTTACGAGAGGTCACCATCAGCAGTCCAGCCTTAGAATCATAGGTGTCTATGGTTTCATCCGATACTTCGTCCATATGATGGTAGAGGTTTTGGATGCATTCTGTAGCCGCACCATAAAATTTCTTTTTGATCAATCGATCACTTTCAATTTCCCCGATACGACCATCCAGAGTCTCGATGATAGAGGTAACCAAGTCAAAAGTAACCTCACCTTTGTACATCAGTAAGATGTTGGTGTCGTATATGTTTTTATATCTTTTTAAGAGATCCATTTTTTATCAAAAGCCTTGATTCTATAATAATCGGTGAATTTGAACTAATCATTTACTTATAATAATGTTTTTTTTAGCTCGAATTCAATTAGTGAATCAAAATACATGCATTGTTTGCACTATTCAAAGAAAAAGTAAAAGCTTTTTTTGTCTCCCGCGAAGATGGAGCCTTACATGTGATATTTCAGCTTTGTCACTGAATAAAACAAGGTTTCTTTTTCTCAATTAAACACAGGTTGAATTGTATCAACTTTGAATGTTACCAAGAATAAAGACAACTTCCAAGCCTTGTTATTTTTTTCGACATCATTTAAGTGTAAACCTAAGAGCTTAGGGGATTTACCTAGTGTAGGGCATTTTTGATGATTGAAAATGACCTAGGTTTAGGTTCAAGAGGCCTGTTTGAAAAAAATGCGATCACCTGTTTTTATCTTACTTTCTCTTTCACTGTTTTCGCCATTTTTTCTACATAATTTTGAATAATGAATAGTAAGTCTTTGACAATACTCTTTTGGGCAGTGATATCCTTGTGTATGGATACCTCTTGTGTGAAGAGATACGGAAAGTATGAAATGTACAATCAATTGTCTATCGGACAATTGGAATTGTCGGGGTTGTCGTTGGATCTTGACGAGCCATTGCATGCAGAATTTGTGATTCAGTATCTATTGCAAGAGAAGCGTAAGCATTGGGATGGAGTCTCGCCGAGAGTGGCTCGTAAACTCACTGAGCAGTTGGGGACTGAACCATATATTTGTTTTTTATTGGCTGAGTATTACTTTGATCAGCGAGAATATGATCTAGCCCTTCAGCACTTGAATACGCCAGTAGAAGGCATGCCTGAATTAGAGGTGTATGACCTTAAATCCAAAATCTACAATAGACTGGGAGCTTATGACTTGGCGATTGATCAGATCAATAATGCAATCTTGATCAATAGTAGTAACTCTACATTGTTTGATCAAAAGGCCAACATCTATCTGCATATGAAAGATAGTCTGTCTGCACTTACTTATTATAAGCAGGCTTGGTCGTTGGATCAAAGCAAATTGGATATTCCTGTCAAAGTAGCTCGTTTGTATGCTGACCAGGGTGAGTTAGAGGAAGCCATCTCTTGGTTGGATCGTGTCGATTTAGATCAGAGTTCTCCCGAGGTTCGTGCGGTCAAAATCAAAATTTATCGCTCTCAAGGTATGGACTTGGAGGCGAACGCTATTCTAAAGGGGCAGCTTGATAAAGGAGACCTTAGTTCTGGTAAAGAATTAGTGAACTTCTTCAAAGCGCGTCATAAAGCAGATTCAGTGTTACATTATGCCTCTGTGATTTTGGAGCAGGATAGTGTGAATAGGGATGCCATGATGGACAAAGCGGAGATGTATGATCTAAAGGGGTATTTCTCTAGTTCGATTCAGTATTATGAGCAGGTTTTAGAAATTGATTCCCTCGACCAAGAAGCCATCGAAGGAGTAAGAAAAGTAAATGGAAAAATTGCATATTTGCGCAAAATAAGGGAACGCAAGGAGTCGATACCGACTTTTGATATTGCCTCCCCAGAATTAAAGAAAACATTGGATTGATGAGTGACAGTAAAATTAAGATCACTTTGCCAGACGGCAGTATCAAAGAGCTTAATAAAGGTTCTAACGGTTTGGATGTAGCATTGAGTATCAGCGAAGGCTTGGCAAGAAATGTTTTGGCAGCTGAAGTAAATGGAGAGGTGTGGGATGCTACCCGTCCTATTACCACTGATTCGGAGGTGAACCTGCTAACCTGGCAAAATGATAAAGGTAAGTCTACGTTTTGGCACTCATCTGCTCATTTGATGGCAGAGGCTCTCGAAGCGCTCTACCCGGGCGTGAAACTCGGAATAGGTCCTGCTATTGAAGGAGGCTTTTACTATGATGTTGATTTTGGAGATCAGGAGTTTGACTCAGAAAACCTCAAAGTACTCGAAGACAAGATGCTCGAACTTGCTCGAAACAAGAGTGAGTACGTCAGAGAAGAAGTATCTAAAGCTGATGCAGTAGCCTACTTTACAGAAAAGGGAGACCAATACAAGCTCGAATTGATCGAGGGATTGCAAGACGGAGATATTACATTCTACAAGCAAGGCAATTTCACGGATCTATGTAAAGGGCCACACATCCCGAATACGGGCTTTATCAAAGCGGCTAAGATTCTAAATATAGCAGGTGCGTACTGGAGAGGAGATGAAAAGAACAAGCAACTAACCCGTCTCTATGCGGTGACCTTTCCCAAACAAAAGGAGCTCAAAGAACATCTTGAGTTGTTAGAAGAGGCCAAAAAACGGGATCATAGAAAATTGGGCAAGGAGCTAGAGCTGTTTACTTTCTCTCAGAAGGTAGGGCAAGGCTTGCCGCTATGGTTGCCCAAGGGAGCGATGCTTCGTGAGAGACTGGAGTCGTTTCTAAAGAGGGCGCAGACCAAGGCAGGGTATCAGCCGGTGGTCACCCCGCATATCGGAAACAAAGAATTGTATGTGACATCTGGTCACTATGAAAAATACGGGGAAGATTCGTTTCAGCCGATCAAGACCCCTAATGAAGGCGAAGAATTTTTCCTCAAACCGATGAACTGTCCTCACCACTGTGAGATATACAAATCTAAGCCAAGGTCATACAAAGATCTACCTGTACGCTTTGCGGAGTTTGGTACGGTGTATCGCTACGAGCAGAGTGGAGAGTTACACGGTTTGACGAGAGTCAGAGGTTTTACGCAGGATGATGCGCACATATTCTGTACACCAGATCAGGTCAAAGAAGAGTTCTTGAAAGTGATAGACTTGGTGCTTTATGTGTTCAATGCCCTAGGGTTTGAGGAGTATACGGCACAGATTTCGCTCCGTGATCCAGAGAACAAGGCCAAGTACATCGGGTCAGACGAGAATTGGGAGAAGGCAGAGTCAGCGATCCAAGAAGCTGCTGCTGAAAAAGGCCTGAAAACGGTGACCGAATACGGTGAGGCGGCATTCTATGGTCCAAAGCTAGACTTTATGGTCAAAGATGCACTGAAGAGAAGCTGGCAGCTGGGTACGATCCAGGTGGATTACAACTTGCCAGAACGATTCGAACTAGAGTATACTGGCTCTGATAACCAGAAATACCGCCCAGTGATGCTTCATAGAGCACCATTTGGTTCGCTAGAGCGATTCGTAGCGGTGTTGACAGAGCACTGTGGTGGTAACTACCCACTGTGGTTGACGCCAGATCAGATTGCGGTATTGCCGATCTCGGAGAAATGTGCCAAGTATGCCGAGGAAGTGTACGCATACATGGAAGAAAACGATATCCGTGGATTCATCGATCATAGAGATGAAAAGATTGGTCGAAAAATCCGTGATGCGGAAACCAAAAAAATCCCATTCATGCTGATCGTAGGAGAGAAGGAACAAGAAGAAGGCAAAGTCTCTGCGCGGAGACACGGAGAAGGTGATCTCGGTAGTTTTACCAAAGAAGAATTTTCCCAGCTATTTAGAGAAGCGGCGAAGGTGTAATTGTATCAGCGTTAAGAAAAAAGAGCCAAGAATCAAGACACACAGTCTTGATTCTTGGCTCTTTGTCTATAGCATAGACAGGTCTAATGTCTAGCAACTAGATTCTACTTGATCTCCAAGAGCTCGACCTCATACGTCACTGGTGCGTAGGGTTTGACGTTGGTAGTGATGTGGCCGTATTCGAATAACTCTTCTCTTAGATTGCTTGGCATGATCTGGACACTGCTACCGAAGGCTAGGTTAGATGGCATGATCAACAGTGCCTTTTCTCCTTTTTTCATCTGTAGGACACCTTGTTCAAATCCTTTTACCAGCTGGTTTGTATTCATTTGGACTGTGAGTGGTTTGTCTGCTTCTGTTTCTTGTATTACTGTACCATCTAGATAGCTGCGTTTGTAGTGTAGCTTCACTTGATTGTAACTTTTCGGACTTTCTCCTTCTCCTGGGGTAAGGGTCTTGTAGTATAGACCAGACGATGATGGTATTACATCTTCGAACCCTTCTGATGCGATGTAGTCCTCGATCGTATCTATCTCTGCATTTTGAACATCCGTCTCATCCATGGTCGCTACGAGTTCCATCTCTACGATGAAGTTGGTGTAGGCTCTGAACGAATTGTCAGATGGTGAGTAGCTGTTGTAACTCGTATAGGATGGGAGATAGAAGCGTGCTTTCTCGCCTGTTTTTAGGATGTCTATACCATAGTTCATTCCTTGTGGTAATACACTGTTCCAGTTGAATTTGAACGGTACAGCTTCGTCTTGTACGGATTCTAAAGTATCTCCGTCTAGCGTTACGATCATGTATTTCACATACATAACGTCTCCTGATGCGGGGGCTTCTCCGTTGGGTTCAGAGACTAATTTTTCGTAGTGGATACCAAAAGAGGATGTTTCAGTATTGATGTTGTTTTCCTTCAAGTAGTTGCTGATTTCTTTGTCGCTTTGTTTTTGTTGTTTTTCAAAGTCAGATTCCTCCAGACATCCTGTGACAAGTGTTGTGAGTATGACGATTACCCCAACCCATATTTTTCCTTTCTGCATAGTAATTTTCATTTTGATTCTAAATCTGTTTGTACCCTATAGACACAAATTGTAGCCAATCAGTTGGAATGGGGGGATGGTATTTTGAAGGAATTTAAGTTTGCTTGAAAAGTCATATGTGGATGAAGTGAATGGACCAGCCAAGAACTAGATGCCAAAAGCAGGTCAGAGGGAAGAGTTGTATGATTTTTAAGTTCCTCGTTATGATCTAGACAGCCCCTAACCAAACGATATTAAATTTCAGGTTAGCTCTATACATTTTTGGTTGGAAGGGTGGACAGAGACTTGGGGCGATTATCTTTGCGGTCATGCACATGAACGATACCATAGTAGCCCTCGCTACACCTCCAGGAGTAGGTGCCATCGCAGTGATTCGCCTGTCTGGTGCGGAGAGCATTGCCCTGACGGCCTCTTGTTTTGATGGCAAGGATTTGCTGACGCAAAAATCTCACACCATCCACTTTGGCAACATCCTCGATGGCGAGGAGATCGTCGACGAGGTGTTGGTGTCGCTATTCCTCAATCAGCGGTCCTTTACCAAGGAAGAAAGCGTGGAAATCTCCTGTCACGGGTCGCAGTACATCATCAACCGCATCATTCAACTTCTGATCCGTAAGGGCGCGCGTCTGGCCAATCCGGGGGAGTTTACCCAACGGGCGTATCTTAATGGTCGCTTTGATTTGGCGCAAGCCGAAGCAGTAGCCGACCTCATAGCCTCCGAAAACGAATCATCACATGCCGCAGCACTCAACCAGATGCGTGGCGGGATATCCAAAGAAATCAAAGCCCTGCGCGAGAAACTCGTGCACTTCGCCTCGATGATCGAGCTCGAACTGGATTTTTCTGAAGAGGATGTGGAGTTTGCCAGCCGTGACGAACTCAAAGAACTGATCAAAGGCATAGACAAGGTACTGGTCAAGCTGATCGATAGTTTCCAACTCGGCAATGTGATCAAAAACGGGGTGCCCGTCGTGATCGTCGGAAAACCCAATGCGGGCAAATCAACACTGCTCAATGCCCTGCTCGAAGAGGAGAAAGCCATCGTGTCGGATATCGCAGGGACAACCCGCGATACGATAGAGGACGAGATCAACATCGGTGGGGTGAAGTTCCGCTTCATCGATACAGCGGGTCTACGAGAGACGACCGATCAGATCGAAGCGATCGGAGTGGAGCGTGCCAATCAAAAGATGAAAGAGTCTTCGCTAATCATGTATCTGTTTGACCTCTCGACCGAAGGGCTCGATGTGATCCTCGCACAGGAGCAGCAGCTTATCGAGATGGACAAGCCCTACATCCTTGTCGGCAACAAGCGGGACAAGGTAGAATCAGAGCCTGCTGCACTGCTGGAGAACGAACACTACATCTCCATAGCAGCCAAGCAGGAAACAGGAGTGGCTGCACTCAAGGATATGATCTTCGCCAAGAGCCAGATGGACAACTTCAAGACCGGCAATGTCGTCGTGACCAATGCCCGCCATCACCAGTCGCTAGTCAATACCCAAAACGCACTGCACGATGTAGTACGCGGGATCGACAACCAGATCACCAACGACTTCCTCGCCCAAGACATCCGTCACTCACTCTACTACCTCGGTGAGATCACGGGAGAGATATCGACTGATGATTTGCTAGATAATATATTTTCTAAGTTCTGTATTGGGAAGTAGATACTCACTTGAACTATTGCCCCTTTTTGTACAATTTACAGACATTGTATTGTTGTCCAAGCTTGCAGTCTTTTGATGAGTCTCAAGCACCAACCTGAATGAGGCCATGTTAGACAAGAAGAAGCTGTCTGAAAGAGACATTTGCACCAAGTATATTAATCCTGCCATCCAAAAGGCTGGATGGGATATGAAACGTCAAGTGCGTGAAGAGGTGTCCTTTACCGATGGGCGAATCATTGTTCAAGGTAAAATCCATACGCGAGGCAAGCAGAAGAGAGCCGATTATATTCTCTATGCCAAAGATGCTGAACCCATAGCGGTCATAGAGGCAAAGGATAACAACAAACCAATAGGTTCTGGAATGCAACAGGCATTGGAGTATGCCGAGATACTACAAATTCCCTTTGTGTTTACTTCCAATGGAGATTCATTTGTGTTTCATGACAAGACGCTATCAGAAGGTCAGTTGGAATCTGAAATAACATTGGAGGAGTTTCCATCCCCTTCAGCACTTTGGGAGAAGTATTTGGCCTATAAGGGTATAGTGACACCTGAGGCAAGAAAGATAGTTGAACAAGAATACTATCCTGATGACAGTGGTATGAAACCACGCTATTATCAGCAAAACGCCATCAATAGAACAGTGGAGGCTGTAGCCAAAGGCCAAGACAGGGTTATCCTGGTGATGGCCACTGGGACAGGCAAGACCTATACGGCATTCAATATCATCTGGAGACTTTGGAAAGCGGGTGTCAAGAAAAGAATTCTATTTCTGGCGGATAGAAATGCATTGTTGACGCAAACCAAGAACGGGGACTTTTCACCCTTTGGGAACGATATCATGCATATCATTAAGAATCGCAAAATCGATAAGTCCTATCAGATCTATTTTGCTTTGTATCAGGGGTTGACAGGAAATGAAGAAACTAAGAATGCATACAAAGAATTTAGCAAAGACTTTTTTGATCTGATCGTCATAGATGAGTGTCACAGAGGCAGTGCTTCTGAAGCCTCTGCATGGCGTGAAATCTTAGATCATTTTGAGTCTGCTACTCAGATAGGATTGACTGCTACTCCCAAGGAAACCAAGGATGTATCTAACATGGAGTACTTTGGTGAACCTGTCTATACTTATTCACTCAAGCAAGGTATCGAGGATGGTTTTCTAGCACCATACAAAGTGGTAAGAATCACAACAACAATCGATGAAGGTTGGAGGCCAACGGCTGGATTGAGGGATAAATATGGCAATGAGATACAGGACAGAATTTACAACCTCAAAGACTATGATAGGAAACTAGCAGTCGATGAGCGCACCCAATTGGTCGCTCAGAAAATCACGGCGTATCTAAAAGCTACAGATCGATTTGCCAAAACCATTGTTTTCTGCATAGACATAGATCACGCCAACCGCATGAGGCAAGCTCTCATCAATGAGAATGCCGACATGGTAGCTAAGCATCCCAACTTCGTAGTGAAGATCACAGGTGACGATGAAGTAGGCAAACGAGAGCTGGACAATTTTACAGATGTGGAAGAGCGGTTTCCAGTGATTGCCACCACCTCCAAGATGCTTACTACGGGTATTGATACCAAAATGGTCAAACTGGTCGTACTGGAAGCCAATATTGGCTCTATGACCGAGTTCAAGCAAATCATCGGTAGGGGAACAAGAATCAGAGAAGCAGATGGCAAAGTGTACTTTACCATTATGGATTTTAGGAAAGCAACCAATCTGTTTGCTGATCCAGATTTTGACGGTGATCCTGTTCAAATCTATGAACCGTCACCAACAGAACCTGTGGTGCCTCCAGAGGAAGAGACAGATATAGAAAATGAAGTAGGTGACACGACTGCACACCCACCTCCTGGTGGTATAGGTATTGATATAGTGGGTGGGGATGAATCTGAACCGAAGAAGTATTACGTCAATCAAATTCCTGTTTCGATTGCACACGAAAGGGTTCAGTACTATGGTTCGGATGGGAAATTAATCACTGAATCGCTCAAGGACTACACCAAGAAGAACGTAAACAATGAATTTGCTTCGTTGGATGATTTTATACAGCGGTGGAATAGTTCTGAGAAAAAGGAAGAATTGATCAAAGAACTAGCCGAACAAGGCGTTTTGATAGAGGCATTGAGAGAAGAGGTGGGGCAAGACATGGATGCGTTTGATCTCATCTGCCATGTGGCCTTTGATCAACCAGCACTCACACGTAAGGAAAGAGCCAATGCGGTCAGGAAAAGGAATTACTTTACCAAGTATGGAGCGGTGGCCCAAAAGGTCTTAGAAAGTCTCTTAGCCAAGTATGAAGATGAGGGCATCACGTCCATCGAACAAGGGACAATCCTGAAAGTCAAACCCTTAAACAAATTGGGCTCTCCGGTAGAATTGGTCAGGGCTTTTGGTAAGAAGAAGGATTTTGAAAGGGCTATTGTTGAGTTGGAGCAACAGATCTATAATAATATTGCTTAGCATGGAAAAAAGAGAAATTGAAAGCAACTATGCACAATTGTTGAAAGATGATGTGTTTGATCAGCTGTCACTTGAAATGGGTCAACCAAATTTTTTTAGAATTCTAGGAATTGAGCATAGAGAAAATAGACATTCCAACTTTTTGGCTTGGCTATTAAACCCGAATGAATCACATGGTTTAAAAGATGAGTTTTTGAGACGGGTATTACAAGATATACTCATAGATGAAAGAGCAACAGATATTTCAATTATTGAAGTTGGAAATTTAGATTTCAAAAAAGTTGAAATACGGCGTGAATGGAATCACATTGATTTATTGATTGTTACTGAAAAAATTGTTGTTTGTATAGAGAATAAGATTTGGTCTGGAGAGCATAGTGATCAGTTAAAGAGATATAAAAACGATGTAGAAAGGAATTTTAAAGGGTACAAATTATCATATGTATTTTTAACTCCTTCTGGTAATGAATCTTCTGAAAAGGAACATTATATAAATTATTCATATGGTCAGATACTGATTATTTTGAATAAGATATTAGAAGGAAAGGGGAACTCAATAAATTCTTCAACAAGGACATATTTAATTGATTATTCAAAGACATTAAGTCAGCATATTATGAATGATGATTCAACCAATATTTTAGCTAAGCAGCTATATAAAAACCATAAAGAGTTATTCGATTTTGTATGGCAAAACAAGCCTGATGCATGGGATGATTTTGCTCAAATACTACAAAAAAAAGTAAATGATCAAGGCTGGAAATTAGGGTCAAAAAACAAAGGTTGGGTAAGGTTTACAACTCATAAAATTGACCATTTAATTCTAAGATATAAGACTGCTAATGGATGGCCTGATAAGGAGGCATTCTTATTTGAGTTTGATTTTTATCAAGGCAAATATTTAAGTTTTAAAGCAATGATATCCCCTGGTACTGATAGACTCGATTACAATGAAAGATTAGTTGAGATATTAAATGAGATAGAAGGTGCGGAAAAAAGTCAAGGAGAAAAATGGAAAGCAATCTTGTATTTCAATCAGCCGTGGGAACTCGTTCGAATTATGGAAGAATGGGATGATACTGATAAGTACGATAAAAAAATAGATGCTTTTATTACAGAGATACAGCCATTAATTAAGAAAATTGAAGACCAATTTCTTAAATATGAAGAGGAGTTAAAAGCATTAAAGGTAAGCGAAGAAGAATAAATGAGCACAATCACAACGAACATAAAAGGCATCCGTGACATCATGCGGAAGGATACAGGAGTGGATGGAGATGCACAGCGCATCTCTCAAATGGTCTGGATGCTATTCATGAAGATATTTGCTGACAAGGAGGAGGAGTGGGAGATCACGATTGACAACTATGAAAGCCCCTTGCCCGAATCGCTCAAGTGGTCTAGCTGGGCAGCGGATGAAGAGGGACTCACAGGCGAAGAACTCATGACCTTCATCAACAATGAACTGTTCCCAACGCTGAAGGAATTGGATATTGTTTCCAATCCGCAAGCCAAAATCATCCGATCTGTATTTGAGGATACCTACAACTACATGAAGAACGGAACACTGTTTCGTCAAGTGATCAATGAGATCAACAAGATTGATTTCAACAGTACCAATGAGCGGCATTTGTTCAATGATCTGTACGAGACCATTCTGAAAGAACTGCAAAGTGCGGGCTCATCGGGCGAATACTACACGCCTAGGGCTGTCACGCAGTTTATGGTGGATACCATTGATCCACAATTGAAAGAAACTGTACTTGATCCCGCTTGTGGTACTGGAGGCTTTTTGACTTGTGCCATCGATCACAAGAAGTCTCTGGTAAAGAACCAAAAGGATGAAGCAGCCCTACAAGCAACCATCCGAGGGATAGAAAAGAAGCCCTTGCCTCACTTGCTTTGCACGACCAATTTGATGCTGCATGGCTTTGATGTACCTGCGGTACGTAGGGACAATTTGCTCAGCAAACCCTATGCGGATTGGGGCAGCAAAGACAAGGTAGATATCATCTTGACGAACCCTCCATTTGGTGGCGTGGAAGAAGACGGTACAGAGACCAACTTTCCGCAGAAGTTCAGAACCAAAGAAACGGCCGATCTTTTCCTGGCCTTGATCATTCGCTTGCTCAAAGACGGGGGACGCTGTGCAGTGGTCTTGCCAGACGGTACTTTGTTTGGTGAGGGGGTCAAGACACGGATCAAGGAAGAGCTGATGGAGCGATGCAACCTCCATACCATCGTGCGCTTGCCCAATGGCGTGTTCAATCCTTATACCAGTATCAAGACCAACGTGCTGTTCTTCGAGAAGGGAACACCCACCAAAGACGTGTGGTACTTCGAGCACCCATACCCAACAGGTGTCAAGAGCTACAACAAAGGAAAACCGATTCATATCAAAGAGTTTGATCTGGAAAAAGCATGGTGGACAGATCGTGAAAACGAAAAGTACAGCCAATATGCATGGAAGGTCTCCGCACAAGAGATCAAAGACCGAGGCTACAACCTAGACATCAAAAACCCACACCAAGAGAGTGACGACCTGGACAAACCTGAAGTGATCTTGGAAAAATACAGCGCGACTACTGAGAAGGTAAACAGCATACAAGAGGAGATCATCCGAGTACTAACCGAGGCTTTGAAATAAATGCAACTACTCAAACACTTCAAAGAACTCACAGTTCATCCCAAAAATGCCCAAGAGCTCAAAGGCTTGATTCTACAACTGGCCATACAAGGGAAACTCACTAGAAAATGGCGTGAGCAGAACCCTGATGTAGAGCCTGCTTCTGTCTTATTGGAAAAAATACTGGAGGAGAAAGTGCAGTTGATCAACGATAAAAAGATCAAGAAAGAGAAAGTATTAGACGATGTTTTACCCGATCAGATTTCTGATCTGCCAAATGGTTGGATAAAAACTAGATTAGGTGAGGTTATACAGATTGTTAGAGGTATTACTTTTCCAAGTTCAGAAAAATCGAAAGAGGATTATGAAGGGAAAATTCCTTGTCTAAGGACTGCTAATGTACAAGATGAAATCGATTGGGATGATCTCCTTTACATTGATAGGAAGTATGTAAAACGAGAGGATCAAATATTGCAAGCTGGAGATGTTATTATGTCTATGGCAAATAGTAGAGAGCTTGTTGGTAAAGTCGCATTGCTTAAAAAGGAAATGTCTAGAGAGTTTACTTTGGGCGGTTTTATTTCAGCATTAAGGACTTACGTATTTGATCCTGAATATTTGATGGTATTGTTGAGAAACCCTAAAACAAAAAATGAATTAATTGCTAGTTCCAGTCAAACTACAAACATTGCAAATGTTTCAATAGCGAAACTTAGACCATTAATTATTTCATTTCCCCCCCTAGAAGAACAAAAGGCCATTGTAGCCACCGTCAATCAGTTGTTTGAGGAAGTAGAGGCACTGGAAAAGCAAACCCAAGCAAGGGTACAGCTCAAAGAAGACTTTGTGACCTCAGCTTTGCAACAATTGGCTACAGGAGATACGGTCAAGGAGTGGTCGTTTTTGCAGGCGCATTTCAAGACCTTCTTCACCGAAAAGACAGCCGTCAAAAAACTAAGAGAAACCATCCTCCAACTAGCCGTCCAAGGCAAACTCACCCACCACTGGCGCCTTCAAAATTCCCCTCCCTTGGAGGAGGTGTTCAATTCCCCTCCCTTGGAGGGGTGCCCGCAGGGCGGGGTGTTCAATTCCCCTCCCTTGGAGGGGTGCCCGCAGGGCGGGGTGTTCAATTCCCCTCCCTTGGAGGGGTGCCCGCAGGGCGGGGTGGTCCATACAGCACCAGATAAGTCCTCGCAGGACAAGGTGGTCAAACGAAACGCCAAAAACTACTTTAGCCTTCCATACAACCCCGCACTAAAGGAAAGAGCCAAAGCACTCAGAAAAGCAGGAAACTTATCTGAAGTGCTGTTTTGGAATGAAGTCAAACGCAAGCAGTTCAAAGGACTGGACTTTGATAGACAAAAGATCATCGGCAACTATATAGTGGATTTCTACTGTCCCAACTGCCAAGTGGTCATAGAGATAGATGGTAGCAGTCATGATCACAAGCAAGCCTACGATGCTAAGCGTGACGCTTATTTGGAGGGGTTGGGGCTGACGGTGATTCACATCCCTGATATAGACATCAAGAAGAAACTGGCCTATACCATGAATGCGTTGATGGAGCATCCTGCCTTGGTGGTGGGTGAGGCTGATGCAGTGGTATCGCCACATGCTGCAGAGACGGTCCGTGCTGCAGAACCACCCCGCGCTGGTGAGTCGGTCCGCACTGCAGAACCACCCCGCCCTGCGGGCACCCCTCCGGAGGAGGGGAATTGGGAGCCGGCGTCTGTTCTACTCGAAAGGATCAAAACTGAGAAAGAGCAACTCATCAGGGATAAGAAGATCAAGAAGGAGAAGCCCTTGCCTCCAATCACCGATGAGGAGATTCCTTATCCATTGCCTAAAGGGTGGGTTTGGTGTAGGTTGGAAGATTTGATGAGTATTACAGGGGGAGTTGCGAAAGGAAAAAATGTTAAGGGAGAAATAATTGTAAGCCCATATTTAAGAGTCGCCAATGTGCAAAGAGGCTTCTTGAATTTAGACCTTGTTAAGGAGATAGCTGTCTCATCAATAGACTATAAGAAATATCAAATAGAGATTGGTGACTTACTAATGATTGAGGGTGGAGATCCCGACAAAGTTGGAAGATGTGCAATTTGGAACGATGAAATACAAGGTTGTATACATCAAAACCATGTTTTTAGAGTAAGAGGGTATCTTAAAGGCGTTTTATTCAACAGGTTCTTAATGGAGTTTATCAATTCACCTAATACGCGCAGATACTATGAGGACTGCGCAAAGCGAACCACCAATTTAGCTTCTATTAATAAGACACAAATGAGAAGTACTCCAATTGCATTACCACCAAAAGAAGAACAAAAAGCCATTTTAGAGAAGGTGAATGCCATGATGGGGTTGTGTGATGCGTTAGAGCAAGAAATCGAGCAGAGTACGACCCAAGTGGAGCAGCTCATGCAGAGCTGTTTGCGGGAGGTTTTTGAGGGATGAGTTTTGAGTCTGCATTATGCAATAGAAAATCTATTCCGGTTTTAACTCGTTTCAATCCAGTCGCTTTGTTATGCTTGTCACCGTAGCGGTGCTACGCTTTCGAACCCTGTTACATTATGCAGGTTGGATCAATAGAGGCATGCCGACAAGGAGGACAAGCCTCTGCCTAGTGTCCACCTTTTTTTATCAAAAAAATACCCTCTAAAAAGTGCGTTTGGGGCCATTTGAGCGGGATTTTTTGATCACGTGTGTTTGCGGCTTCAAAGACACGTGTTCGGTCGATCAATCACGTGTGTTCGGACGGTCAAACACACGTGATTGGAGCGTCAAACACACGTGTTTGTTTTTAACTTTTATTAACGTCTCGTGTGGTGCTTTTGGATCGGAAATTGTTATAGAAATATTGTCTAATAGATACATCGAAAAGGCCATTCGATACCCGCGCTTTTCACAGCCCATGCCCAGCCAAGTCGAGCACTACACTGTCGCGACCCAGCCAAGCAACACCCCTTTTGCAAGTACCCACTTAGCAAAGCTCCAGACAAGCATTGTCGGCTTTTGCCTAGGTCTCCCTCAGTGAAGGACTCTGTCCAAACTGCGCTAGGGTTAGTTAAGCGATTCTCAATTTTTTTTTTAACATCTAAATAGTAAAGTTATGACTGTAAAGTTCAAAATAGTCCCCAAAGGCCATCCAGGAGTAGTTGGCGGGGGAGTCGTCAAGTATTATGCTGCCATCGATAGAGGTGACAAAGTAGATTTTCGTGACCTCTTGACAGAGATCGAAGAGTTGAATGTTGTACATCCCGGTGTTTTTATCGCCGTATTGGAAGCGTTTCTTCGTAAAGCAAACCATCATCTGATCAATGGTCGTGCAGTAGATTTGGGTCAGTTGGGTACGCTCTATCCTTCCATCAGCAGCTCGCCTGCCGATAGTGCGGATGAAGTTACGAGAAACAACATCCGTAGATTCAAGATCGTCTATCGTCCAAGCGCACTGCTACAACAGGGGCTGGACCATGTGAAATTTGAAAAATCGTCTAATGGAAAACATGAGGAACCCGCTGCATAAGCACCCGCAATACACCAATGACAAGAGACCATGAATGACACTTTGAAAGTGTAGGTTCATGGTCTTTTTTTTGTACATTGATGACTCACATGAGAAATATACTGATCCTTGTATTTTTATTGGGTTGCTTTCAAATAGGCACGGCACAGGATGCTATGTCAGTACTCATAGCGCAAAACCTGACTGATTCGGTTGTCCTTGGCAGGATCGATCAGTTTAGAAAAGGTGGATATGAGAAGCCGTTTGACTGTGGGACGCATACCCGAGAGGAGTTCATCGCGACGGCCAAAAACTACCTAGGGACTCCCTATCAGTACGGGGGAACTACTGCCGATGGCATGGATTGCTCTGGTTTGATCTTCAGGACGTTTAGGGACTTGGGACTAAGTGCCCCACATGGTGCACAGGCTCTTGCCCGCTTTGGAGAGATCATACTGGACAAGAGCGAATTGCTACCGGGTGATGTGATTTTCTTTACCCAAACCTACAGCACCCGCAAACTGGTGACACATGCGGCATTCGTCTTAGCGGATGGTCAGATGATTCATGCTTCCACGTCCAAGGGCGTACAGATGATCCCGATCGACGATCCCTATTACTGGAACGCGCACTACCTCTTTGGAACACGGATATTTGGTGTAGTGCCAGACCTCTCCGAAGAGTAAAGAGGTTAGACATTGTTTGGTTTAGTCGCATATCTACTGACATACAGTAATCCCACCATCCAAAGGGTAGAGAAACCCTATGACAGGGCTAAGGTAGGGTACGCTGAGTTCCATGCCTCTGAGGATGAGGATACATCCGAGGAGCATGACAAAACCTGCTGAGAGTTTGTGAATCTGAGGAGTGATGCGATGTGCAATCAGTTGACCCGTCAGGGATACGATGAGCATCGCTGGGAAGGTGCCTAACCCGAAGATCATCATGTACCATGCGCCTTTGGTGAGTGCGCCTGTCGCCAGCGCTCCGACGAGGGCTGCATAGACCAGTCCACAGGGCAAGAAGCCGTTGATCAACCCTGTGAGGTAGCTGCTGAGCAACTGATGACCTTTCATGGCTTGTCCAAATATTCGTCTAAACCACTGCGTCAGCCGACTGAGTGGTCGTCCTAGTCCTGTTGCATCTATTCGTTTGTACAGCGCAATGGCTAGCAGTAGCATCATCGCACCGAGAAGGATGGAGATGAACTGTTGGTAAGTAGCGAGTACGAGCCCCTGTCCGAGTAGCCCAAAGACCACACCGAGTAGGCTGTAAGTAGAGATACGCCCTAGGTTGTAGAGCAATCGAGAGGTGACGAAGCGATTGAGCGAGTTTTGGCTTTTGAGTGTCAGCGCGATGGGGCCACACATGATGACGCAATGCATACTGCCCAAAAAACCCAATATCAATGCGCTCCAGTACATATCAAAGAATGATGGTGTTCTCTACAAAATAATCGTGCGTTTGATCTTTCCAACTTAGTTTGGTCTTCCATAGCCCTTTTTGAAAATCCGCTTGCGTAAAATACTGTCGTGCACTGTCATCCAGTTTCAAGGTGAATTTTTGATCCATCCCTGAGTGAGAGGGGCGAAAGAAGAGTACTTCGCCACTAATGATCTCGATGGTGTCAGGAAAGGATAAGATGATTTTACCATCCTGCTTAGAAAATATCGGCTTGGTCATCAGTGCATTGTAATTGTTCATTTTGTCAATCTGATCTTGATAGGCGAGTTCTTCCTCATAGTAATCTGGCGCGACCAGATGTACATCCTGTTTCATAGCGATGGTGACCATCGTGATGATGAGGATTGCAAATAAGATGAATGTAATGGTGATTTTGTGTCCCCAGTTCATGGTGTTTATTTCTTTAGTACTACAGGTCCTAGAAAGCTGACTTTGAAATCAGAGATTAGTTCATCGTCTGCATAGACACCTATGTCTATTTTAGACTTGGTGCTTGCTAGGTCTGCTTTAGGTATTTTAATAAAGAAGGTTCCGGAGAACTTCTCGTTTGAGTTGAGCAAAATCTGGGAGCTCCCGACTTGTTCTATACTCGCGTGTTCAAAATTGAGTACGCTCAGGCGTAGTTCTTTGGGATCAAATGTCTTGTTGATCAGCTGTATGTTGTACAAGTTGCTGATGGTGTCACCAGCTAGTTTTTCATATAGTGTGCCAGGTACTTTCAACGCATTGATGTCCACATCAGATCGTGAGATCAGCATGAACGACAAGAAGCCGATCAGTGCGACCAAGATCACAGCGTATCCAGCTACTCGTGCGTTAAATAGCTTCGTTTGTCCCGTTTCGATGGCAGTATGTGAGCTGTAGCGAATGAGCCCTTCGGGTCGGTCGACCTTATGCATGACTTCATCGCAGGCATCCATACAGGCTGTGCAGTTGACACACTCTAACTGCGTACCATTGCGAATGTCTATTCCAGTAGGGCAGGCGTGTACACATAGTTTGCAATCAATGCAGTCGCCAGCTTCGGAGGTCTGTTCTGCTTTTTTCTTGATTTTGTCTCTAGGTTCCCCTCTGATCCAGTCATACATCACGACGATGGATTCCTTGACTAAGAGGACACTTTGTAGTCTTCCATAAGGACATACAGCCACACAGGCCTGCTCTCTAAAAAAGGCGAATACCCAATAGAATATCCCTGTAAAAGCTAGGAGACCCAAAAAACCAGAAAGGTTCTCGAGGGGTGGTTGAGAGACAATCTCTATGACTTGATCCACACCGATCAAATAGGCCATGACGGTGTGCGAGATCAGTAGCGAGATGAGTAGAAAGATCAGTTGCTTCGATCCTTTTTTAAAGATTTTTGTACTGTTCCAAGGTGCTTGGTTGAGTTTGCGTTGCTTGTTGGCATCTCCTTCGATGAGGTATTCGATCTTGCGAAACACCATTTCTAAGAATAGTGTCTGGGGACAAGCCCAGCCACACCACACACGCCCAAAAGCCACGGTAAATAGGATGATAAACACAAAGAAGGTGACGAGCAATACAGCCAGTAGGAAAAAATCCTGAGGCCAAAATGCCTGCCCGAAAATGATAAACTTGCGTTCGAATATATTGAGCAATAGCAGTGGCTGCCCGTCTATTGTTATAAATGGTCCACTAAAAAGCAGGGACAAGAGAATCACCGTAACGATGATTCTCTTGTTGTGATACTTGCCCTTCGGCTTTTTTGGATAGACCCAAATACGTTTACCAGATTCATCGACAGTAGCGATGGTGTTTCGGTATTCTTCTTCGTATTCGTAGTGATTTTCCATCGTGCTATTCTGCTACCGCTGTACTGTCTGTTGCTGCAGACGTAGTTGTTTCCTCTTGATATAGTTCACCCTGTGGTGCTTTGGCATTGGCAGGATTGGTTCCTCTGAGGGTGTAGATGTAGGAGTTGACGGCATTCATGTTGGCAGGGGATAGTACTTCCTTCCATGCGATCATTCCTTTCTCCACCACACCATTGGATATCGTGTGATACGTGTCCTGTGCTGAGCCACCATGTAGCCAGTAGTCATCGGTGAGGTTAGGGCCGATTCCTCCTTCTCCACCTGCTTTGTGACAGGCCACACAGTTGCGTTCGTAGATGGTTTTTCCTTTGGTGAGTAGCGCGGCATCATCGGAGAAGCTAATGTTAGACTCGTCGATGGCTTGCTCTTCACTGCCTTGGCTACTTGACTTTGCCGCCTCTGCTTTGGCTACTTGCTGTGCATATTCTTCATCTTGCAGCGGTGTGAGTTTAAGGACGTGATAGTTGACCATGTATGCGATGGCAAATACAATGGTGATGTAAAACAGCCATTTCCACCAAGGAGGGAGGTGATTGTCGAGTTCTTTGATTCCGTCATAGTCATGATCGAGTTCTATGGCCTCTTCCTCTTCTAGTGGTACAGCTCCTGTGAGTTTGTCATTAAGTCGTTTCCATAGGCTTGGTTCGTCTATGGTTATACCTTTTTTCTCTAGGTCTGTATTCAGCATCATCTTGATTATGTTGAGTAAGACGATTGCCACCAGTAGCACGAGCAGTACGACCAGTAGTACTAGGCTCATCATGATCAGCATCATATCGTTTGAACTGATACCCATCGTGTCGCTTTGTGCATTTGCACTCAGTGACCCACATAGTACGAGCACCGCGCATAGTAAAAGTGTAACCGCAGGGCGGTAGCTTGCAGGACTTAAATTCCTGACCTTCGAGCCGAACGGAACTAGAAGCCATCTTAATATCCCTAGGGCTCTGCCTTGGGGTAGTTTTTTATAGGTATGATTGAATATTTTCATCTCTGTAGGTTTTTTCAGTGTTCGTCAAAAGGTAAATTTTTCATTTCATCTATGTAGGAGCGATCCACTCTGAACACCCACCATAAGAGGCCTATGAAGAATACGAAAAAGATTGAAAGGGAAATTATGGGCCAAATTTCCACATTATGTATTTGTTCGAAATAATATTTAAACATGGCTTTTCCTTTATTGTTTTACAGTGATGTCTTTACCTAATCTTTGCAAGTACGCAATCAGAGCGATGATTTCTTCTTCGCCTGTCGCGTCGATTCCATCTGCTTTTAGATTTGCTACGATGGTTTTGGCTTGCATTTCCAGTTCTATATTGGCAGTCTCTTCGAAACCCTCAGGATAGGGAACGCCTACCGTTCTGAGTGCAGAGATCTTTGCAGCGGTGCTCTCCTTGTCTATGGCTTGCTCGAATAACCAAGGGTACGCTGGCATAATAGATCCAGCAGAGACTGCATCGGGAGCGAGTAGGTGGTTGTAGTGCCAAGTGTCTGATTTTTTCAGCTTTCCGACACCTTCGCGTGCAAGGTCTGGGCCAGTACGTTTGGACCCCCATAGGAATGGGTGATCGTAGACGAATTCTCCCGCTTTGGAGTATTCTCCATATCGCTCGGTATCAAATCGCAGCGGTCTGACCATCTGCGAGTGACAGTTGTTGCAGCCCTCACGGATGTAGATGTCACGTCCTTGCAGCTCCAGTGGCGTGTAAGGTTTGACCGATGATATTGTAGGGATGTTGGACTTGATTAAGAAAGTCGGTACCATTTCAATTACACCACCGATTAAAATCGCGACCAATGTTAGTACGGTGAAGAAAACTGGTTTTCTCTCCCACACAGAGTGCCAGTGACCTCCAGTGATTTTTTTCTTTTCTAAAGCAGGCGCTTCTGCTTCTTCTTCAGCGATGAATTGTCCTGCACCTGTTGTTTTGATCAGGTTGAAAATCATCACAAAGACACCTGAGAGATAGAGTACTCCACCGACGGCTCTAAGTGCGTAGAGAGGGACGATTTGGATCACAGTTTCTAGGAAGTTTTTGTAAACCAAGAAACCGTCCGCATCGAACTGTTGCCACATGAGGCTCTGCACGATACCTGCGACATACATCGGTAGGGCATAGAAGATGATTCCTAATGTGCCTAACCAAAAATGAATGTTGGCTAATTTGATGGAGTGAAGTTTGGTGCCCCACATTCTAGGAACTAGCCAGTAGAACATACCGAAGATCAAGAAACCGTTCCAGCCTAGTGCGCCGACATGGACATGTGCGACGATCCAATCCGTAAAGTGCGCGATGGCACTGACTTCCTTGAGAGAAAGCATAGGTCCCTCGAAAGTGGCCATACCGTAGCAAGTGATCGCTACTACCATGAATTTCAAAATAGGATCCTCGCGAACTCTGTCCCAAGCACCTCTCAAGGTCAATAGACCATTGAGCATACCACCCCAAGAGGGAGCAATCAGCATGATCGAAAAGGCCGTACCGAGTGACTGAACCCAGTCAGGTAGCGAGGTGTAAAGCAGATGATGAGGTCCCGCCCAGATGTAGATAAAGATCAGCGACCAGAAGTGAATGATCGATAGCTTATAGGAATACACTGGTCGTTTGGCTGCTTTGGGTAGGTAGTAGTACATTAGACCCAAGAAAGGAGTCGTGAGGAAAAACGCTACGGCGTTATGCCCATACCACCACTGTACGAGTGCATCCTGCACTCCAGCATACCAAGAGTAACTTTTGAATAAACCGACGGGCATAGCCACCGAATTTACAATGTGCAATACCGCGACTGTGACGAATGTGGCGATATAGAACCAGATAGCGACATACATGTGTCGTTCACGGCGTTTGATGATCGTACCGATCAAGTTAATACCGAACACAACCCAGATCAGCGTGATAGCAATATCTATGGGCCATTCTAGCTCAGCATATTCTTTGCTACTCGTCATCCCTAACGGGAGTGTGATGGCTGCCGTCAGTAGAATAGCTTGCCAGCCCCAGAAGTTGATCCACGACAAGGTATCGTTAAACATCCGGGCTTTGAGGAGTCGCTGTAGGGAGTAGTAGATCCCTGCAAACATGGCATTGCCGATGAAGCCGAATATGACTGCATTGGTATGTAGGGGGCGCACACGACCGAAGGTCGTGTATTGCAAGTCAAAATTGAATGCAGGATAAAATAGTTGAATCGCTGCAGTCAGTCCTGCGAGCATGGCGATGACACCAAAGATGACAGAGGCGATGGTGAAATACTTTACGATCTTATTGTCGTAACTGAATTTTTCAAGTTCCATGTGATAGCGTTGAGTTTATTGATCGGTGGCTAAATTAGTTTGGTTTCTTTAGGCGCTTAATGACACAGATTCAGGGTTTTGTATGATTAGAATCATATTGTTTTTTTTGTTATTTTATCACTACAACTAGTTATGGAATTAGTCATTTTCTGGTAGGTGTGAAAAATGTAAGACCAAAAAAAAAGGATGACCATTTTACTGATCATCCTTTTTAAAGTGACTTTTTTCTGTCTTATTTTTGACTCATCGTCCAGACAGGCATCTTGCTATGGTTGACGATGTCTTCCGCCACACTACCTAGGAAGAGATGCAGTAGACCTCTGTGACTATGTGTCGCCAGCGCGATCATATCTGCGTTCATCTCCTGCGCAAAATTCATGACAGCTTGATCCGTTTCTATCCCTCTGGTCACGTGGATTTCAAAATTGGTTAGTTTGTGATCGTTAGCTAGCTTTTCTAATGCTTCTCTGGCCATGTCATCACTGACTGGATCGTGAAGTGTTTCTACATGTAGCAAATGGATTTTTGCTCCCACTAAGTGTTGGAAATCTTTGAACTTCTCTAGTACTGATCCTGCTTCAACATCCAAATCCGTAGGGAAAACTATGTTGTTGATCGCTTTTACCTGATGTTTCTGATGCACAGTGACAACTGGACATTTAGCCGTTCGAACTACTTTTTCAGCATTGGATCCTACCAGGATCTCAGCGAGTCCTGTAGCTCCTTTGGTTCCCATCACGATGAGGTCGGGGCTATAAGCTTCGATTTGGCTTGCGATTCCTTTGAAGGCATTTCCCATCAAAACCTCATAGGTCACATTCTGTTCGCTGTGTTTATTGAGGATTCCTTGTAAATCATTTTTTGCTTTCTTGATAAGCTGAAGCGTGAATAGCTGATCCATAGAATCATCCAAAGTCACTTCCCCCGTCACATGAAAGGTGTCACCCATCGGGTATTCTATGATGTGAACGAGTGTGATTTCCCCATTTGACTGTTCATTGATTTCAAGGGCTAACTCCAAAGCTGATTCTGCAAATGGACTAAAGTCGTAGGGTACTAATATCTTTTTCATTTTATTTAGGATTTGAGATTTAAAGTTTGACCAACCTCTTTGGTGGTCTTTAAAGATCATATTAAGTCGGCAGAATAGAAAATTAATCGTCCGATAATTCTATGATGTCTGTTTCTATTAAACGGTTTGACTGAAGACAAGTTCAACAGAGTTGTTCTGCCAGTAGTGTTTGTCAAACGCCATGCAGACATTTCGAACAAAGGGGCGACCCGCTGGCATGATGTACAGCTGCCCATTTTTGATTTCTATCAGTTGATCAGCGACGAGTTCAGACAGACGGCTTTCTGCATAGTGAAAGAGTGATGCACGTAATGGGTCGTCGGTATCGGCACTGGTTTGGAACTGACACATGAGTCGCGAGATATGCTGCTTGATACTTATCTCTTCGTCCGTCAGGAAATGTCCTCTATATACAGGGAGTTTGTCAGCATATACGAGTGCCTTATAGTCTTCTACTTTTTTAACGTTTTGCGCATAGGCTGAGCCTGTGTCACCAATAGAGGAGGCTCCTAAGCCTATCACTAGGTCGCTACTATGGATAGTGTAGCCCATGAAGTTGCGATGTAGTGTCCCGCTCCCTGCTGCGAGGTATAGCTCGTCTGTAGCGAGTGCAAAGTGATCCATACCTATCTCGTAGTATTGCATAGCAGCCAAGATTCGTTTGCCTAATTCATACAGTTCGCGCTTCTCTGTTGCGGAGGGTAGGTCTTTGTCTGAGAAACTGCGTTGTCCGGGCTTGACCCATGGTACATGGGCATAGCTGTAGTAGGCGATGCGATCGGGATGTAGCTGGGCTACCTTATCAAAGGTGTCGGAGATGGTGTTTTTGTTTTGTAGAGGTAGACCGTAGATCAGGTCAAAATTGATGGATGTGTAGCCTATCTCACGGGCAGTGTCTACTACAGACGCTACGGTTTCGTAGGATTGTATACGGTGTACGATCTTTTGCACCGCGAGATCAAAGTCTTGAATCCCCAAGCTCATCCGCCGAAAACCAAGGTCATAGAGTGCCTGCATGTGTGCGCGGGTAGTATTGTTGGGGTGAGCTTCGAAACTCATACATGTTTCTGAAGTGGTGATGGCTTTTTGGGTGATTCCCTCTATAAGTAAGGTCAAGTGTTCGGGACTGAAAAACGTAGGTGTGCCACCACCCAGATGGATTTCAGCGATCTGAGGCGTGTCATCGAAGATTTCCAGATAAAGGGACCACTCGCGTAAGAGTGTGTCGATGTAGGGTCGCTCCACGCTATGATTGACAGTGATGCGGGTATTGCAGCCGCAGTACGTGCATAAGCTTTCGCAGTAGGGTAGGTGGATGTATAGACTGATGCCTTTCTCACTATTATTGGTTTCAAACGCTGATCGAACATGCGCTTTCCATAGGTCTGTGTCTATAGGATCTTCTTTCCATGCAGGAACTGTGGGGTAACTGGTGTATCGCGGACCTGGGATGTCGTATTTTTGTATGAGATTATTGGCTGTGTTCATGAGACAAAATAAATAGGAGCCTATCTACTTTGCACAGGCATAGCTCATCGATCGTAATGATCTGTATCAGTCTTTCTTTGGTTTTTTGTCATCCATGAGCATTCTTACTGCTGGAGAGTCTGTATCGTCGTACTGTCCTGATTTGACTGACCAGACGAACAGCCATAGGAATATAAGGGCGACTACTAAACTGATCAATATAAGTGCGATGATGATTTTCATGAGATGCGACGGCTGAGCCATCGGATGGTTAAGGTGGTGAAAGCCACGACAGAAATACTACTAATCGGCATGAGTAATGCAGCAAATACAGGCGTGATCATTCCTGCAACTGCAAAACTAAGTCCTACGATATTGTAAGCAAACGAAATCACAAACCCTATGATGATGACCATTCTTGACTGAGTGATTAGCCGCAGAAAAGAATCCAGATCGACAAGCCTTTTGCCTAAGAGTATGCCGTCGCTGGCCGGGCTAAAAGAGGACATATTGTCGGAGACGGAGAGACCAACACTACTGGCTTTGAGTGCACCCGCGTCGTTGAGTCCATCACCGATCATGATGGTGCTTTGTGTAGCTTCTAGGTTTTTGATTTTCTCTAGTTTGTCTACGGGGGAGTGACTGAAGTAGAAGGCAGTATCTAGAGGAAAAATTTCCCTCAGTTTGGTTCGTTCCGCATCATTGTCACCAGAGAGGATACTGAATTGGTAGTGCGCTTTGAGCTGATTTATCAGGTTTTTGAGCCCTTTGCGGTATTGGTTTTCGAAAGAAAAGAAGCCTCTATAGACTCCATCTATGTTGATATGCACTTGTGTTTGTTGTATGGTGGTATGAGGTGCTAGGGTCAAAGAAGCCGAACCGATCTGTAGTAGGTGCCCATCAAGCTGTCCTTTGAGTCCCTGACCTTTGACTTCCTCAAACTGCGTGACTGGAACGGCTGTGACAGTGGAGTACATCGCACAGATCGCCTGACTGAGTGGGTGGGTTGAGTGTTTGGTGAGCGAAGCGATTAGCTGCTCGTCATACGCAGTGAGTGCCATACCATGGTAGTTGATGGTGTGATCTTGGTGGTTGGTAATGGTGCCAGTTTTGTCAAATATGATGTGTTTGGTTTGCCAGATACGCTCGATGACTTCTGTGCCTTTGAGGTAGAACTGGTGACGGGCGAGGACGTTGAGTACACTGCCTAGTGTGAAAGGAGTCGCTAGTGCCAGCGCGCAGGGACAAGCGATAATCAATACCGAAGAAAAGACATTCATAGCCTGACTACTATCAATCACGAGCCAGACCAGTCCAGCTAGGGTTGCTAGTCCGAGGATGGTAGGCGTAAAGTAGCGACTCACACGGTTGATGATCAGGTGCTCCTCGTCGGGGTTTTCTTTGGCAAAGACCTCATTGTTCCATAGCTGAGTCAGGTAGCTCTGGGATACGGGATGGAGGACATTCATTTTGACAGCTACGCCTTTGATGCGTCCGCCTGCATAGATTTTTTCTCCTTCACGAATGGCAATTGATTTAGTCTCTCCTGTGACGAAACTGTAGTCTATTTGAGCTGATGGACTGACTAGAATGGCATCACAGGGGATGATTTCTTCATTTCGAATTTCAATTTTGTCTCCGGCTTGTAATGTTTCTACTAGGACACTCTTTTTTTCTTGCTGATTGATCAGCGTCACTGCGAGTGGGAAGTAAGACTTGTAGTTGCGATCAAAGGATAGGTTGCGGTAGGTCTGTCCCTGAAACCATCTGCCAATCAATAATAGGAATACCAAAGCAGCCATGGAGTCAAAGTATCCTGCCCCCGTCTGGCTTAGGATCTCGTAGCTGCTGCGGATAAATATCGCTAGAATCCCCATGGCGATGGGTAGGTCGATGTTGAGGACTTTTTTGGCTACCCCACGAAATGCAGAGCTAAAGAACTCCTGTGCACAGTATACCAAGACGGGAATGGATAGCAGTAGATTGAGATACCCAAAATACTGCACGAATTCCGAAGAGATATGAAGTCCAAAGTACTCCGGAAAGGAGAAGAGCATGATATTGCCAAAGGTAAATCCTGAGATGCCTAGTTTGACAAAGGTGTCTTTGTTGCTACTCGTCTCTGTACCCTGCTGCTGTGTATCTAGTGTAATCTCAGGTTCATAGCCCAGCTGGCATAGACGCTCGATGATAATGGGGAGCTGGGTCTTATGAGGCGTGTAATCTATGGTGAGTTTTTTCTGGCTAAAGTTGATTCGTGACTGGATGATGCCTGCATCGAATCGAGTCAGGTTTTCGAGGAGCCAGATGCATGAGCTGCAGTGTATGGAGGGAATATTTAGTGTGATTTTGTGATAGTCCTCGGATTTGAAATCCAACAGACGATCCGCGATCTCCTGATTGTCTAAGTAGCCGTATTTGTTGGCATAGAAGCTTTTGAGCTGATTGCCCGGAGCACGTTCGAGATCATAATAGGTACAGAGATCGTTTTCTTCTAAGAGCTGGTACACAGTCTGGCAACCCAGACAGCAGAAATGCTTGTCTTCTAGCTCGTAGGAAGCATTGTCACAGTCTTCTCCACAGTGGTAGCAGGTTTGCTCTACGGTTAATTGCATAGACGAGGGGATTCCATCAGTTAAAATTAGCGATTCTTACAGTGTTTGGACTAAATAAGGAGATGAATTGTTGGCTGTCAGTATGATTCGATTTGATCAGAACCAAGCTGTCAGGGGTACTGGCTATTAGTGGAAGGAAGGTATGCGCTTTTTTAGCAAAGACCTCTCTTGTGAATACAGACAAAGGAGTGTTTACCTCACTATCAGGTGGGGAATTGTATCGTTCAGGAATCAAGAGGATAGGGGTATTAGTGGCTTGAACCATTGAGGTGATTTCTTCATATTGATGTGATGACAGGTGAGTTGGTACAGCATTTAGGATAATATGGCCTGTGTCTGACAGTGTCAGTTTATCTAATATATGGTAAGTAAACCCAGGCTCTAGCATGAATTGCCAGTCTTTTGGGATGGCGAAATCTAGTTTGGCTTGTAAGGCTAGGTACTTGTCCTGACAGTCGGATGTGATTTGGCGCTTGAGCTCTACCGCGCTGAGCCGGCGTGTGTCCTCGGTCTCTGAGATCATGCGGTAGGCATGTACCAGAGTTACATGAGCATCTAGACTTTTGGACCATCGGTGAGCCAACTGAATGGCTGTCAGCGATGTGTCCGAAAAATCTATCGGGACAAGAATATGTAATGGGTTGAAATCCATGTTAGTTGATTTGTCTTGTCTCCAAAATTACTAGCGCTTTATTTTCTGCATAAGGACTGCTATCAGTAGAAAATATGATTCATGTCACTTTGTTGGGAGAGTCATTTAAGTAGATTTGTCGAGACAAAACTCAAATTAATGTGAACAACTCAGACGCCTATCGCGAAATATACTACTCCTGTGTCGAAGGAATACTGGTCGTAAGTGAGGGTAAAATTATTTTGGCCAATCCACAGTGTGAATCTCTTTTTGGTTACGATCATGATGAGATGTTGGGGATGGTTATCGAGGATTTTGTTCCGATGGAGATCAGGAAACAGCATCGCGAGCATTACAAGGGTTTTGTTTCGGCACCTGTAACCAAACAAATGGGAGTAGGAAGAGATCTAACAGCACTGCGAAAGGATGGCTCTACATTCCCCGTAGAGATTAGTCTTAATCCGGCCACTATAGACGGTAAGAATGCCGTGATTGCTCATATCATTGACATCACGGTACGAAAGCAATTTGAACTGACGCTCAAACGGAGCGAAGAGCAGCTCATCGAGTATGCAGCAGAATTAGAAAAACGGGTACAAGAGCGAACCCAAGAGCTAGCGGATGTTGTCACTGATCTTAAAAAGACTAATGAACACCTAGAGGAGGAAGTTAAAGAAAGGATCAAAGCAGAAAAGGAAGCCAATAAGGCTTTGTCGAAGGAAAAAGAGTTGAACGAACTGAAGAGCCGCTTTGTGTCTATGGCTTCTCATGAGTTCAGAACTCCACTGAGCACGATATTGTCTTCGGCTTCTTTGATCGGCAAGTATACGACTACCGAAACCCAACCCAACCGAGACAAACATATCGGTCGTATTAAGTCCAATGTAACGGAGCTGACTAGTATTCTTAATGAATTTCTCTCCCTAGAAAAGATAGATGCCGGCAAAATGCGCGTAGAACTCGCTCAGCTGGAAATGGTCGCTTTCTTAGACGAACTCAGCGATGAACTAGCAACAGTGGCAAAGGACGGGCAAGACATAGTTTTAGAAACCATAGAGACCGACTGCATCATGAATACAGACCCCTTGATGTTGCGACAGGTGATGACCAATCTCATCTCTAATGCCATCAAGTATTCGAGCAGTCAGATTCGGGTGGTGCTGACAGATCTCGATAAAACAGTAGAACTGTCTGTGATCGATCAGGGGATAGGGATACCTGAAAATGATCAAAAGCACTTGTTTGATAAGTTTTTTAGAGCGCACAATTCACACCATATACAAGGGACTGGACTTGGGCTGAATATCGTCCGGAAATACCTGGACTTACTAGAAGCCGATATTCGCTTTGAGAGCGAAGAAGGAACAGGATCGACGTTTACCATTATTTTGAATAAATAACACTATGCAAAGAATTTTACTCATCGAAGACAATGACAGTGTACGGGAAAACACCGCAGAGATTCTAGAACTCGCAGGATATGAAGTTCTCACGGCAGCTGATGGTAAACAGGGGGTCACCATGCTCAGAGAAAACAATACCGTTGATCTGATCATCTGTGATATCATGATGCCAGGATTAGATGGATATGGTGTGCTACACATTGTGATGAGAAATCCTGAGACCTCACACATTCCGTTTATCTTTTTAACAGCCAAAGCTGAGAAGTCTGATATGCGCAAGGGAATGAACCTAGGCGCGGACGACTATCTGACTAAACCCTATGACGATGTGGAGCTGCTCGATGCGGTAGAGGCACGGATCAATCGTACCCGCCAGATGCAAAAGGACTATGAAACCAGTGTGTCGGGTTTAGACGACTTCTTCCATGATGCCAAAGAAATCAGCAGCCTCAAAGCACTCTCACACGAGAAAAAACTACGAGAGTATAAGAAAAAAATGAACCTCTATCATCAAGGGGATTATCCAAATTATCTGATCTATATCAAGTCAGGTAAAGTTAAAACCTACAAGACCAACTCTGATGGTAAGGAATTAATCACAGGGTTATATGGTGCAGAGGAGTTCTTGGGTTTTAACGACCTCATCACCCAGTCTGATCACAGCGAAGGAGCTATGGCTACTGAGACCGTCGAAGCATATTTTATTCCTAAGGACGACTTTTTGCAGCTCATCTACAAAGACAGAGCAGTAGCCAGTAGTTTTATCAAAATCCTCTCTAGGAACATTCTAGAGATGGAGGAAAAGATGCTTCATCTAGCCTACAATTCTGTTCGTCAGCGCGTCGCAGAGGCACTCCTGTCGGTTAAGAAAAAGTATGGCAATGAAACCGAATCTTTTGCGATCTCCCGTGAGGATTTATCTAATATTGTGGGAACGTCCCCCGAGTCTGTGATCCGTACTTTGTCGGATTTCAAAACTGAGGGGCTCATTGATATCCAGTCCAACAAGATCAAACTGGTGGATGCGGATGAGTTAGCAGTGATTATATCAAGAGGATACTAATATGACAGAATTGAAAGTAGGAGACGCTGCGCCGGCGTTCGAAGGAGTAAATCAAAAAGGCGAAACGATTAAGTTGTCAGACTATGCAGGCAAAAAGTTAGTACTCTATTTCTATCCCAAAGACAATACACCAGGATGTACCACGCAATCTTGTAACCTCCGGGACAATTACCAAGACCTTATCGCCAAAGGATACGAAGTATTAGGCGTGAGCTCGGATAGCGAAAAGTCTCATCAGAAATTCATCGACAAGCATGAGTTGCCTTTCGATCTATTGGCAGATACGGACAAGGTGGTTCATGATTTATTTGGTACTTGGGGCGAGAAGCAGATGTACGGTCGCAAATACATGGGGACATTTCGTACGACTTTCGTCATCGACGAGCAAGGTGTCATCTCCGAGATCATCGGAAAAGTCAAAACCAAAGAACACACAGCTCAGATTCTGGGGTAGTAATCTTTAGTGCCCTTATAGATCGAGTAGTTCTGGAGGCATCATACTTGCATTTCGTTGATTCTTTGCTCAATTTCGAGCCTCAGTTTATCACACATTATCAGACCACACATGAAAGATGTCATCGTCATCGGCGGAGGAATCGTAGGATTGGCTAGCGCTTGGAAGATCCTCGAAAAGGCTCCCAATACCTCTATTGCTATTTTGGAAAAGGAGTCAGGCCCAGCCAAGCACCAGACGGGCAACAACAGTGGTGTGATCCATTCGGGCTTGTACTACAAGCCAGGGAGCTTGAAAGCTACCAATTGTATCAAGGGCTACCATTTGCTTTTGGACTTTTGTCAAAAAGAAGAAATTAAGTACGATCTGTGTGGCAAGATTGTCGTGGCTACCGACGAGGCTGAGGTGCCGTACCTGACTACACTACACGAGCGTGGCGAACAAAACGGCCTGACGAACATGCTGTGGTTGGACCAGGATCAACTCAAAGAATACGAGCCGCACGTCAATGGTGTCAAAGGGATCTACGTCCCTCAGACTGGGATCATCGATTATACGGCTGTATGTAAGAAGCTGGAAGAAAAACTACTCACAGCAGGCGCAGAAATACACTACAACCACAAGGTAGTCAAAATCAATGCTGCACGACAGGTGCAAACCATCGTGACAGACAAGGGAGATTTCGAAGGCAAGTTGGTCGTGAACTGCGCCGGCTTGTACTCGGACAAGGTAGCCAAGATGACGCCTCTCAAGCCCGATCTAAAGATCGTGCCTTTTCGGGGCGAGTACTACCAACTCAAAAAGGAAAGTCAGCATCTGGTCAAGAATTTGATTTATCCGGTACCTGACCCGAACTTCCCGTTCCTAGGTGTGCACTTTACGCGAATGATCAACGGAGGGGTAGAGGCAGGTCCCAATGCCGTTTTGGCTTTTCAGAGGGAGGGCTACAAGAAGTCGGATATCAATCTAGCCGAACTGGCAGAGACACTCGCATGGCCAGGTTTTCAAAAAGTAGCCGCCAAGTATTGGCGGACAGGGTTTGGTGAGATGTATCGTTCGTTCTCCAAGGCGGCTTTTACCAAGGCGCTACAAAAGCTCATCCCAGAGATCCAAGAGTCTGATCTGGAAGTAGGCGGGGCAGGTGTCCGTGCGCAAGCCTGCGATCGAAACGGAGGGCTGTTGGATGATTTTCAGATTCTCGAAGACGAGCACTTCGTCAATGTCTGCAATGCACCATCACCCGCAGCTACTTCGTCGCTGGCGATCGGCGATGAGATTTCTAGTCGCGTATTAGCGAGAGCTTAGAGAGGAAAATTAAAAGTGAGAAAGTTTACCGCTCTGTTTCGTGTCCTCACGAAACGATTGTGCGCTAAGTGATTCTCCATTCTTGACTCTAACTCTTGATTCTTAGTTCTTGATTCTCGACCAAAATTTCTAACGAAAAAACTAGCAATTTTTGATCGAATAGCGGAACATTGCGTTGAACCCTTTTTAATACAAAAGAAAGTGAATAAAATCAGTACCATGGACACATTCAAGAAAGCGATGAGGATGGCAGATTGCTGTTGTTGCGTTTCATAATGTGATTTGTGGGAAAGTATAGATTTAAATAAACGCTCGTCAGAGATCAAAATATTTAAAAGCCTTTCCCTTTCGAGGAAAGGCTTTTTTTTTGAAATAAACTAAAACAATGGTGATCAATCAAGAATCAGAAGTATTTAAAAGTATCACAACGCTGGGCAAGTATGTCGGCAATACACCCCTGTACGAAATTCAGCATTTGTCTCCTAAGCCAAAGGTGAAGATCTATGCCAAAATGGAATGGATGCAGTTTGGCGGGAGTGTCAAGACCAGACCCGCTTACCAAATCATCAAAGCGGCGCTGGAGAGTGGTGAACTCGGTACAGGCAAAACGCTACTAGATGCTTCCAGTGGCAACACGGGCTTGGCATATGCAACGATATGTGCACGGCTGGGGATTCCTGTGACGATTTGCCTCCCTGAGAATGCATCATGGGAACGCAAGAAGTTGCTCAAAGGCTTGGGTGTCAACATCGTCTATACGTCGAAGTTTGGTTCGTCCGATGAGTCGGAGGCCAAGGCGCACGAGATGTACAATAATGAGCCGGACAAGTACTTTCTCGCCAATCAATACAACAACGAGAATAACTGGAAAGCCCACTACGAAGGGACAGGACCTGAGATATTTGAGGAGTTGGGAGATAGCATCACGCACTTCATGACAGGACTCGGTACTACGGGCTCGTTTACTGGGATCAGCAAGTACCTCAAGGAACGCGACCCTAGCATCCAAACGATCGGATTGCAACCGGATGGTGCATTGCACGGATTGGAGGGATGGAAGGACATGGAGACGGCCAAGGTGCCGGGTATTTATGATACTTCACTGGTCGATGCAATCAAGCACGTGGATACCTATGATGCTTATGATATGCTCAAAGAGACGGCTAAAAAGGAGGGGATTCTACTGAGTCCATCTTCTGCAGCGAACCTCAAAGGGGCGATCGATCTAGCCAATGAGATCGAGGAGGGAGTCATCGTGACACTTTTCCCTGACAATGCGGAGAAATACAGCGAAATCATCAAATCACTATTCTGATGAGTAAAAAAGTCATAGTCGATCACGAAATATTGGCTTCTATGCACAGGCATGCCCTGGCAGATTTTCCCAACGAATGCGTAGGCTTTTTCTTTGGAGAGTCGGCTGGTGAAGCCAAAAAAGTGACAGAATACACCCCATTGGAAAATTCCAAAGTGGGGGATCAACGAAGAAGGTTTGAAGTAGACCCAAAGGACTACATGGCTGCCGAAAAATATGCTATCGAAAGCAAACAGGAATTGCTGGGAGTGTATCACTCACACCCCAAGCACCCTGCTGAGCCTTCGGTGCATGATCTGGCGCAGGCTTTGCCTTTCTTTTCATACATCATCGCCTCTGTCTCGGAGACCGCGGTTCAAAACACACGGTCTTGGCAGCTCAATGAGCAAAACGAGTTTGAGGAGGAAATCATTACGAACGAATAACAACATGGCAGAAATAATCATACCGACACCCCTAAGGAAATTTGCAGACAATCAGGCGACTATCGCCGTGGCAGGAGACAACATCCTGTCTGCGATTGAGGATCTGGTGACACAGTTTCCGGATTTGAAGAAGCAAATATTTGATGCACAGGGACAAATCAAGCGTTTCATCAGAATCTACAAAGGAGAAGACGATATCAAGTCGCTGGACAATGAAAAGACGGCCATCGAGGCAGATACGGTAATCAGCATCATTCCAGCCATAGCAGGAGGAGCAAACTAGATATGTCGACTACATTTTCGAAAGCGGAACTAGAGCGATACAGTCGCCATCTCATCATCCCTGAGTTCAACATCGAGGGACAGCGCAAACTCAAAGAGGCTAAGGTGCTCGTCGTGGGCAGTGGTGGCTTGGGTAGTCCAGTGTTGTTGTATCTAGCTGCTGCGGGAGTAGGGCACATCGGGATCGTGGACTTTGATGTGGTGGATGATTCGAATCTACAACGTCAGGTGTTGTTTACGGTCGAGGATGTAGGGCAGTCCAAAGCTGCCACTGCTAAGACACGGCTTGAGAAACTCAATCCCTTCATCGAATTTACAGTACATGATACGGCATTGACCTCTGACAATGCACTGGAGATATTCAAGGATTATGATGTGATCGCAGACGGTACGGACAATTTTGCGACGAGGTATTTGGTCAACGACGCTTGCGTGATTCTTGACAAAGTGAACGTTTATGCTTCGATCTTTCGCTTCGAAGGACAACTGTCAGTGTTCAACTATGTAGACAAAACCGGTGTGCGGGGACCACACTACCGAGACCTCTTTCCTTCACCTCCTCCTCCGGGGCTCGTGCCGAGCTGTGCCGAAGGCGGTGTGATGGGTGTCTTGCCAGGGATGATTGGTACCATGCAGGCCAATGAAGTAATCAAAGTGATCACGGGAATAGGGGAACCGCTTAGCGGGCGTTTGTTTTTGTTCGACACGTTGTCTTTTGAGACGCGGACGATGAAGATCCGGAAAAACCCGAATACCACTCCCGTGACGGAACTGATCGACTATGAATTCTTCTGTGGTTCAGGACACGAGGAGCAAGAAGAACCCGTGCGTGAGATTACAGCAGTACAGCTCAAGGAATGGAAAGACACGAACAAAGCATTTCAACTCATCGATGTGCGTGAGCCGTATGAGTTTGATATCGCCAATATCGGCGGCACGTTGATCCCACAAAACCAGATCGAGGCTCAACTGGATCAAATCCAAAAGGACCAGGACGTAGTGCTCTACTGTCGTAGTGGCAATCGCAGTGCGGATGTCTTGCGCACACTCAAGGCCAAAGGCTATGGTAATCTCTACAACCTACGGGGAGGTATCCTGTCATGGGCTGAGCAGATTGATCCTGAGATGGCGAAGTACTAGATCAAAGAAAAGGGAGGCTTTATAAAGTCTCCCTTTTCTTTGATGTTGTAGTTAGCTTGTTAACTATTCTTGGATTTTTTCAATCGTTTTTCGGCCTTCTTTTCTTTTGGTGTTTTAGTGGCCTCTTTTTTTACGCTCTTTTTGGCGTCTTGTGATTTTCCCATTGTTTGATTTGGTTTAGATACAGGCGTTTCTGCATCCAGATACAACTGTATCTCGAGGTAATATTAACGTAATAATCCGAAATAAGTCTTTGCTATTTCCTTCTTTATAATCCATCGATAAATACTGTCATCAGTTGAAAGTAATCCTCGAAAGCTGTCATAGGTAACGTTTCAGATCGATCATAGATGTCATGATATGCTTGTATGCCACCAAGCGTATAGATAAAAAAACTGGGCACGTTTTGTTGATGAAAGAAGCAGTGGTCACTGTTACAGGCTTCTCCGCGAATTTTGACTTGGTGGAGCAAGGCTTCTTTTTCGTTGATGTCTCGCAATCGATCAAATTCATCTGGGTAGATAGACCCATTGACCACTTGTATACCATCATCGCCAGTGCCTGAGATGTCAAAATTGACTAGGAATTTGATCTGGGAGAGTTCGAACATTGGATGCTCTACAAAGTGTTTTGATCCTAATAATCCTAATTCCTCTCCACCAAAAGCGATGAAAACAGTCGTGTATTTGGGAATATTTTCTTTGTAGTGTTTAGCAAGGCTTAGGAGCATTGCGATACCGCTCGCATTGTCATTTGCTCCGGGGAAGATCGTTTCACTGCCCATCATACCGAGGTGGTCATAATGCGCAGTGAGTAGGACGAGCGAATCGGGATGCTGTCCTTTGATATGACCTACTACATTTTGGGTTGGGTAGCGGGAGATGAACTTGTTTTTGATGTTTATTTTGACAGTATGGATGTTGCTAGTGGTACTGTCTATTTTCAATATTAGTGATGGTTTTGCGTAGACAGCAGTGGAAGCACTCCATGTGAGTTTGTTAGTCGTGAGGCTGATAGACCCTGAGGCAGGGTTTTCTGGGTGGTACTTGATGAAATCGATGACTTCACGAATGGATTTTTGCTCCTCAGGGTTGTAGTCTTTAGGGTTGTAATCTGGGATGATAAGGAATTTTCCTGTGGAATTATTGAGTATAGTAGAGAGTTTTTCTCGATGGATGAAGTCATCGATCTCCATAGATACGGTCTCAAAAGCTCCTTTTATGCCCGGAGAGCCAGCATCAATGAGGAAGTCTATACCAGGTTGCTTTGCTTCACCATTGATCGAGAGGGACATGGCTGAAGGAAAGGTGTTGACGGGAGTAGTGAAGGGTTGACTGTAGCTTTTCCCAAAAGGAACTAGACCTATGGATTGAAACTGTGACTGGATATAGTCAGCAGCATTTTGGTCTCCATGATCTACATAGCCGCGTCCTTTAAACTCTTCAGAGGCTAGTGTTTGTATGATGTTTTTGGCATACGGTAGCTTTTGGGTTGTCCCATTGTGAGATAATATCAATCCAATAATGCACAATAGATATTTCATACTGGGTGACTGTGGTTTATGTGAGATAGTGTTAGCCAAAAAAAGCTTTCATGTCAGCCCATATAGGTTAACTGACACGAAAGCCTTTTTTGGTTACTCGATACCTTATTCTACTTCTTTCAGTTTGTACCGTTCACTATCGTCTAGTTTCATCATGATCAACAACACTACAGCGATAGCAATAGCAAATGCGTAGGTCATGATGTTGAGGTAGCTTTCTCTAAAGAAAGCCACATCTACAGGTATCTCAAGAATTTGATTGAGGTAGCCTTGGCTCAATAGTAGACCGTAGCATATCGTTAGCGAGATGATTAACATTACTTTTTCTTCCATTCCATACAGCACCCACGGGATAAGGGTCATCGCGAGCATCGAGCAAAAGAATGGAATCAAAAATGAATCGCTACTTTGTATGATTGATGCATGAAACAAAGAGGCCATGATTAGCATTTGAAAAGAGGCCAAAAACCGTGAGGTTTGAACCATACCAAAATGATTTAAGGCCAATAAAGAGATGGAAATAACGAACAGCATAGCAGGGTAAATGACCAGTGCTTCATAGTGTGCATAAATAAAGAAGGCATAGAAGAAGCCTATGAATGCACACATAATAGATACTTGATTGGATAACTTGACTTTCCCTTTCATATAGGGAGTGATGTCATCCTTGATTCCTAGGTGAAAAAAGTTCATGGTTGAAGTTTAGATTTGATTAATAAGTTCAAGTTACCAAAAAAATCTATTTACAGAAATAATATTACATACAACGTTGCACCTGTTTTGCTCTCTGTCTGATTGATATAGGGTATGACCGAACTTAATCTACATACTTTAGGGTATGCAGATTTGCCCAAGAGATATGGGTGAGTAGTGCGGTTTGCTCATAAAATAGGGAATGACTCATAGGGGCATGAGTGGGCTGCTTGGCCCTATGAATCAATAGAATTTTAAAACAACTTCCAATCGATGTTGGTGAGTTTGGCGTTGATTTCTATTTGCTTGTTGGTAGTCTCGATGAGCTCTTCGTTTCTTTGGTTTAGCTCTTCATTGCTGATATTGAGTTCCTCGTTTTTTTCTTTGAGTTCAGCACGGGCTCTACCCAGTGCCTTGTTCATTTCAGCCATTTTTTTGTTGGATGCACGCAGTTGAAGTTTAGTGATCGCGTCATTTAAGGTGTTGACTCTAAACGAATGACTCCATTTTCCGCAAATCGTAACGACTGTAGCTGCTAGTAGTATATGGAATATAAATGTCTGTAAATCCATGTACTGTAATTGTGTAAAATATACGTCTGGTACACCAGAAAACTGTGCATAGGCAAAAGATCCATGGTGCAAAGCGATAAAGCCAATCAACGGAATTTGCACTTTCCAATCTTGATAAATGATCAAGATAGCGGCACTGATAAAAGCAAAAAAGTGCATTTCAAATAACCCATGCATTTGGTATATAAATAACGCTACATATACACCCAGAATGGAACTGGCCAAATAACGGTTGGTACTGCTCTCAGGTAGCAATGCTCGTGTACCAAACCATGCAGCTGTTACTAGACCGCTCACAGCGATAGCTAATATCCAAGTGTCATAGAATGGAGCTATTACCAGCGCAAAAGCTGCGTGACCAAGTAATACACGAGTCATGTATTTGTCAGCTTTGATATGATAAGGCTGTAGGATTTGATTTGCCTGATTCTTGGTTAGTTGTTTTGATTTATTCATAAGAGGTTAAAGTGAAAGTTTCCATAATTTAAAGTTGTCATCCGACAGCCCACATCCATAGGATACCGTGGACAATAGTCCGAATTCTGGAGGGTGTCGGTTAGAAAGTAGTGAGTCTAGTGCCATCTGAGCAAAGTTGCTCCCTGGATCAGTACAGTATCTGGCTTTGTTGTAGTTGCCACGGTAGTATAGTTTTTGATCTGTAGAGACGATCACAGCTTGGGGTGTAGCATATACACCGAACTCATGAGCGAGTAGTAGTCCTTTGTCTTCTGTGATTTGTAGCCCTTCGTCAAAATATTCTATTGAGGAGAAGTAGTCACTTCCCTCAGGAACTACCACAATGAAATCAATTTGATCCTGATAGGTTTTTCTTAGAGAGTTGAAATGTTTGACATTGAAGCGAGAACAAGGGCATCCTGGTTTGAAAAAATGATAGAGCCGAGGTTTGCTCTGAGGAGCGATATTTTGGTCGGTTATATCCAGTAGTTGATTGACAGGCACCACAGTATAGTCAGTAGGGATAGGGGTAGGGAGTACATACTGCAACTCCTGTTGCCAGAATAAAAATATGATTGACCCAAATACGACAGAAATTAACCCTGCGGCTAGTATTTTCCTTAACATACAAATATGCTTAAATATGGATGTATAACTGGGTGTTACAGATGGGGAAACAAATGTAGGTGTTTATTTGTTATCACAATATTAAATTTTGAACTGAATGAACTGTTTTATCGCATAAATGACAAATCAACCTTGGGTTATGCAAAATAAGCCCTACCAGTATGACGCTGGCAGGGCTCGGGCAGGTGAATTAATGTTTATTTTTGTTTAGTTGATTATGATGCCAAATACATATCCGAAAATGTATTGACTTCACGCGGGTTGTTTTGCTTATAGTGATCGAATACGAGTACCAGTTTATAATTAATCTCTCCTTCTGAATCGGTATAGAGTTGTAGTTTGATTCGTGCTTCATTACCATGCACAGTTTCTAATGGGATGACCTGATCATCTAACAGTAATGTGTTTTCATGGCCTAATATTAGTTTAATGTGTTTTGGTTTTTTATGGAGAATTACAATTTCTCCAGAGAGTGATTCTACTCCTTTTTCTAGTTTTATTGCTGTATAGTGACCAGGGGAAGATTGTGAGATGGGGTGCCACGTTTGGTCGTCCATCGATTTGACTAATAGCGCTGAGGGGTCGATCTGTACAGCTTCATAATGAGGGCTTGTTTTGTTGGGCTGAAACTGAATTTCTACCGTGGTAGTGGGAACGTCTTGACAGGATGAAAGTATAATGATGGCTAATAGGCAGCCTAAGATGGTTTGAATTAATTGGGGTTTTGACATGCGGATTTATAATCTATTCTTTCTAATGATTTATGGTGTTTAGTAAAGGTCTGTATCGTTGTGAGCCAATTTTATACCATGCTTGCTCTTGCAGGAACCTCCGATAAACCTAGTTTTATATCTCATGTGTTTGAGTGGTAGTATTTTATTGATTATTAGATTGTTTCGTTTCGAATGTTTGCGGCTTTTCTAGCTTAGATAGGTTGATGATTTTTAATCAATTACTTCTTTGTCGTCTGAGTAGTAGTTTGTTTTTTCTCGTATTGAGAAAGTCGACACTGAATTGAGAATAGAAGGGGTGTTTTTAGTAAACCTAAATAGCTAACCATCGTTGGTAGAAGTAACAAAAGAAAATACAGATGAAGATGACTTATTTCTTTTCCTATCTATACTCTACAGCATCGCGAAATGGTTGCTGTCTGAGTGGTTGTTGATTCTATCGTAGAATCTTCTTAGTACCCTGAAACTTTTGATGAAATACGATTTCAGTTAAATGGAATCCGATCAGAAATTCAATAACATTGTTTAAACCATTTTAATCATAATATATCATGAGCACAATAAGACTTGGAGATGAAGCTCCAAATTTCACGGCACAATCTTCGGAAGGAGAAATCAATTTTCATGAATGGCTCGGCGATAGCTGGGGCGTACTATTCTCTCACCCTGCTGACTACACACCTGTATGTACGACCGAACTCGGTGCAGTAGCCAATTACAAGGCTGAATTTGATAAAAGGAATGTCAAAGTAGTTGCTTTAAGTGTAGACGGAGTGGAGTCTCATCATGGATGGATCAAGGATATCAATGAGACGCAAAACACGACAGTGAACTTTCCTATTATCGCGGATGAGGATAGAAAGGTGTCCGAACTGTACGACATGATTCACCCGAATGCAAATGATAAATTGACCGTGAGATCGGTGTTTATCATCGACCCGAGCAAGAAAGTGAAGCTGATGATCACCTACCCAGCTTCTACGGGTAGAAACTTCGAAGAACTCCTGAGAGTTATCGACTCGTTGCAGTTGACTGCCTATCATAAAGTGGCCACTCCAGCCAACTGGAAGGCTGGTGGTGACTGTGTCGTAGTACCAGCAGTGAAGACAGAGGATATTCCTGCTTTGTTTCCTAAAGGATATAAAGAAGTAAAACCGTATTTGAGAATGACTCCTCAGCCAGATTTGAAATAGCTGTTGATTGAATAGAAATTGAAAAGGGCTGTCATTTACATGACAGCCCTTTTTTAGTTACAAGAAGGAGTACTTCTTGGCGTAGTAGAGCATCTGCTCTGTAAAGTCTTCTGGATATTCGATTGTGATATCTGTGATGTTGCCATCCGAATCGACGTTGGGTACGAGCAACGGATTGATAAACCCACCGTAGGGTGCTATGTCTAATTTTTCGGTTCGAGCTAGTATTTCTGAGTGTATCACAGGGTCTACTTTTACCCCGTAGTTTTCCACCAAGTCTTTAGCGGCTTGGTAATCTCCTTCGGATTTGATGCGCTGTGTCTCGCGGAGTAGTTGCCCAAATATCTCTCTGAGCTTTTCATAATCATGGATAACATAATAGGTTTTGTTATCACGCATTACTTTTTCAATGACATTGTCTGTTAGACCTTGTTCGTAAGACCAGTTTGATACCCAGGCGCGGTTTCTCATATGGGCTTCTTCGATGGACTCACCTGGTTCAATTCTTCTCAGTTGGGCAAGCATACCATTTCGAATGTAGCTGTCGTATTCTTCCATACCTACTTCTTGGCTAGGGATTAGCCCTAGCTCTACGAGTTTTGGATCCATGATGAAATACAAGCCGACCAAATCTGCTCTTCCTTCTTCTAGGGTAGAAGCATAGTTTTTGAGTGTCTCTTTAGGCGTACCTACACCTGGGTTGATTTGACCTGATGCGTGTCCGATCACTTCATGAAGGGCGGTATGCATTTTGTCTCCTAATACGCCATACTTTTCTGCTCTTGCCGCTTCTTCTTTGGAGAAGGTGAATTCCTCGGTCATGCCACCGCTGCTGCCTTTTTTGTAGGCATCTATGATATTGCCAAGACTAACGGATTTAGAGCCGTGTTGGCTTCTAATCCAGTTGGCATTGGGTAGGTTTACACCGATGGGAGTAGAAGGCGAAGCATCACCAGATTCGCTGGCAACATTGACGACCTTGTAACTGACTCCTACGACATTGCTTTTTTTATGCTCATCCATGATGGGAGAGTTGTCTTCGAACCATTGCGCATTGTCGGAGAGTACTTGCATGCGGTCCGACGCTTCGAAATCTTTGATTTGCACGATAGACTCGAAAGAACCTCTGTATCCTAGTGGATCATTGTATACTTCTATGAAACTGTTGATGTAGTCAATGTCTCCCTCCGTCGCGCTAGTCCATGCGACATTATAGTCGTCCCATATTTTGAGATCCCCCGTTTGGTAGTAGCTGATGAGGAGTTCTAATGCTTTTTTCTGCGCATCGTTTTCTGCTACAGTGGTGGCTTTGTCTAGCCAGTATATGATTTGATCGATGGCGGTACCGTAGAGACCGTTAGATTTCCATACTATTTCTTCTAACTGTCCGTCTTCGTTTTTGACGAGCTTAGTGTTTAGTCCATAGGAGAGAGGCTGGTCTGTGTTTTTGTTGATGATCTGGCTGTAGTATTGTTCTACTTCATCGGCTGTCACATCAGGATCATAAAAGTTAGTGGCAGAGCCTAATAGCAGTCCTTTGCTTTCATCTAGATTTACTTTTTTGTTGTCCACCGAAGGATCAAAAATAGCATCAAGAACCTCATCAGATAGTTCTTGGTTGGTAGCATGTAACAACGTATCGAAATATTCGGGAGAGAATTCAGGAATAATCTTCGCCATCGAATAATGGTGATGTATCCCATTAGAGAACCAAACACGCTTGGTGTACTCCATTAGTTGAGCCCAATTCGCATCACTACGGTCTCCAGTGTAGTTGGATACTATATTTTCAAGGGCTTTCCTGATGGTGAGATTATGACGATAGTTTTGGTCGTAGATAATGTCACGACCACTCAGTCCAGCTTGTGCCAGATAGTAGACGAGTTTTTTCTGGTTTAACTTCAGTTCATCAAAGTTTGGGATGCGGTAGCGGTAGATTTTAAGGTCTGCAAATTGCTCCGTGCTATATTCAAAATCGTCTTCGGAGGTGGACTGTGGAACGTCTTGTTGCTGGCATGCTAGCGTACTCACTAGTAATACCAGCCAGATAAATAGGGTTTTCATTGATTTGGTCATGTTATGTGTTAATGTAATTTACATATAGTAGGGAGACTTTACATAATCTCTATTTAGACTCATTGATTAGCTAAATAAGCCAAATAGTTCACGATCTATCTTGGATACGATAGATGAGAAGTCTTCGGGATTTTTTACGAAATTGATCGTATTGACATCTATGATGAGCAGTTTGCCTTTGTCATAGTTTTGTATCCATGTATCATAGTGGGTTTTGAGCTCTTGTAGGTAGTCGATTCGGATTGTTTTTTCATAGTCTCTGCCTCGGTTTTCTATGTTTCTTACCAGATTATCCAGGTCAGATTTGAGATAGATCAGGAGGTCAGGAGCCTCTACATATTGGATCATGGATTCAAAAATGGAAAGGTAGTTGTCATAGTCGCGTTGCACAAAGTAGCCTTGGTCATAGAGGCTTTTTGCAAAAATATAGGCGTCTTCGTAGATCGTGCGGTCTTGGATGACGGGCGCTTGGATTTGTGCAATCTCTTGTACCTGTTTGAACCGACTATTCAGGAAGAATATCTGGAGATGAAATGCCCAACGGGACATGTCTTTGTAAAAATCTGCTAGATAGGGGTTGTTGTCGACTTCTTCGAGTTGGATTTCCCATCCATAATGTTTGGCAAGCATTTTGGTCAGCGTAGTTTTGCCTGCTCCTATATTCCCTGCAATGGCGATGTGTTTGATCATGGGGTTGTTGTGCTGTTTGCGCAAAAATAAGCCTTTATTCTATTTTAAAAAGCTTGATTTTGCTTCATGTGAATCATGAAAAGTAAGTTGCTAATTGGCGGGATATGGACTAGAATTGTCACAATTTATTGATCGAAACCATTTGGATTTTTTAGCAAACGAAATACAGCGATACGCAGAGCAACATAGTCAAGCTGCTAGTTCACTTCTAGAGAAGATAGACCGAGAAACACATCTCTATGTAATGCGACCTAGAATGCTCTCTGGGCACATGCAAGGCAGGGTACTGTCTATGTTTTCGCACATGATACGACCAAAAGTAGTATTAGAGATAGGCACATACACTGGATACTCAGCGCTATGTTTGGCTGAGGGGTTGGCTCCCGACGGTCGGTTGATTACGCTGGATGTGAATGAAGAACTAGAGGAGCGTGTACGTGGCTACTTGTCCGAGTCGAGCTATGATGATCAGATTGATTTTCATGTAGGCAATGCACTGGAAATAATCCCGACGATTGACGAGGTGTTTGATCTGGTTTTTATAGATGCCGACAAGTCTAACTACCAAGCTTATTTTGACCTAGTGCTGCCAAAGATGCGACAGGGAGGGTTTATCATCGCAGACAATGTCCTCTGGAGTGGCAAAGTAGTGGACGAGAAATCAACGGACAAAGACACCAAAGCCCTATTGGCTTTCAATCAAAATGTACATCAAGACGATCGGGTCGAAAATGTACTTATGCCAGTCCGAGATGGACTAATGATCCTACGAGTTTTATGAGATACTTTTTCACCTGTTTAGTCCTCTTTTTGTGTTCCGGTCTCCGAGCCGAAGAGCCATATCAGCCCAAAGTCCCCACGACGATGGAGTTTGCCGGAATGAAACTCAAGATCACCGAAGGTGCACGAAAGGAAATTCAAGAAGACGTAGATATGCTCACTCGGAGTGAAAAATATTTTGAATTGAAGGCAGATCGTGCTCGGCTATACTTTCCTGTGATAGAGAAGACGCTTAAAGAGCAGAACGTGCCAGATGATTTTAAATTTCTCTCCGTACAGGAAAGTGCATTGATTTCAGATGCAGTGTCCTCTGCCAACGCAGTGGGGTTCTGGCAGTTTAAGGATTTTACGGGTAGAGAGGTAGGGTTGCGCATTGATAGGAATGTTGACGAGCGATTGAATATTGTTTCTTCTACTATTGGTGCAGCCAAGTATTTCAAACGTCACAATTTCTATTTCAACAATTGGATATATACACTGCTGGCCCACATGACTGGGCGTGGTGGTGCGGCGAAGTATGTCGATGAGAAACAGTTCGGAGCGACCCGAATGACAATAGATCGAAAGACACATTGGTACGTGAAGCGTTGTTTGGCGCACAAAATCGCTTTTGAGGAAGCGATGAAGAGAGGGCATAGTCAGGGGATGAAACTACTCGTCTATGAGCGAGGTGGTGGGAAAACGTTGAGTAAGATTGCTGACGAACTCAAAGTCAGCGAGACGGAACTTAAACAGTATAACAAATGGTTGAAAACCAGTAAAATTCCAGATGATAAAACTTATACCGTAGTTGTACCAGTGACGGGTAAGTTAAAGTCTATTGATAAAATCAATGGTGGGGTAGAAAAACATCATGTACAGAAAAGCGAAAAATCAGATGCAGGGGGCACAGCTGCACCCGTAGTGATCCCATCACTCAGTGCAGGTCTGAATACGCAAAAAAATATCTTCATTAAGATCAATGGGCTGCCGACTATATTGGCACAGCCAGGAGATGATGTACAGTCTTTGTCAGAAAAGGCAGCTTTACACCCTGAGCGTTTGGCCAAGTACAATGATATCACTGTTGGGGAGGCGATACAAGAAGGAGAAGTGTACTACCTGAGAGCAAAGCGTAATCGAGGGCGGACCTATTACTATACTGCACTGCCAGGTGAGACGATGTGGGAGATTTCACAAAAGTTCGGGATCAAAGAAAAGCGACTGGCTCGTATGAATCGAATGATGACCATAGACCCTATCAAAGCAGGTCGTGTGATGTGGCTGAGGAATAGAAGGCCAAAGGATCAACCTGTAGAGATTCGTGAACTGTCTACTGCACCAGTAGATGAGACGATTCCAGTAAAGGAACTGATCCGTGAGGAGAAAAAGGCTGAAAAACTAGCAGAGAAGAAGGAACAAGAAATCATAGAGAAAGCGATCCAGGAAGAAGAGGTAGACGAGCAAGAGTCGACACCTCTAGAAGAAGATGCCGTGGATGAGGTAAAGGACGAAAAAGTAGAAGCTCCTGAAGAGTTGCCGACTTTTATGGAAGTAGGAGAGCCTGAGTCAGACAAAGAACCAACCCCAGTTGATGAAGCTCCTAGAAAAGAGAAAAAAACCGAGGATAGAAATTATTTCACTCATGAGGTCACCAAGGGAGAAACCTTGTACTCACTCTCCAAGAAGTATGGGGTGTCGGTAGAGGATATCAAAGAATGGAATGATCTCTATGATGTCGGCCTGAGTCTAGGGCAAACACTGATCATACACGGAGAGGGGCGCGCATTTGAGATGAAACCTAAGGAGGTGGATTTTCATGTCGTTGAACCAGGCGAAACGCTCTATGGGATATCCAAAAAATATAACATTCCGATTCAGGACTTGTTGAGGATCAATCAAAAGGATAATTTTGCACTTTCTGTAGGGGAGAGAATTAGAGTCAAAGAATAGTAGATGAGAGAATATAGATGCAAGAATGCACTGTTGATAGATAACAATGCAACTGACAATTATGCGCATAAGCTGGCGATTATTGAGTCTCAGTTGGCAGAGAATGTAGCAGTAGTGACGAGTGGAAAGGCAGCTATTGATTATTTGAAGAGTTCAGGTTGTACACTTCCAAAACTCATCCTATTCGATGTTCATATTCCAGTGATCGAAGGGCAAGTGTTTTTGCATGAATATGCCATGCTCAATCATTTTGATAAAGAGGACGTTAAGATTGTTGTTTTGACTTATGAAGACCAGATTGCTAGATTAGAAAAGTTACTGATCAACGAGGAGATTCATAGCATAGCGCGAAAGCCGCTGAGTTTGGAAGACTGTGAACGACTCGGCGATTTGGTAGTGTAAAGAGTACGCTCTACCATTAGATAGTTAGTCATTGACTCCATTAACTTTCTTATTAGTACTGCACTTTATTAAACGGTTCTTTTTAGTTAGGATCAGAAGGGGGGATAGTCTTGTCTATGACGATAGATTAGTCATCAATCTATCAGGTTTTGTTTACTTCACCTCTACCAGTGGGTACTATTGTTGTATAATATGTAAACGAGATTAGCCTTGCATGGGCATACATATAGATTAGTTCGCTTATAATTTGTGGTGTAGGACATATATTCTAACTTCGTATTGTCATTAAATATCTTAGAAGATGAGTTGATCATAGGGTTGCTGTTGGTTCAGAGCCTATGGGGACACCACATATTTATCGAAGGTTTTAAAGTACATATCTCCGTCATCGACAGTGTCGAGCTACATGAATGCACCAGATCATATCTGGTCATGAACCGACTGGGGCTGCCAGTGTGTGAGTCATTTGACGGATACCTTTCATCTAATTTTCAATTTCTTTTTAACAAAAACTTGCTGAGGATAGTGGGTTCACTTTTTCTGTTTCAGAAAAAGGAGGATTTGCTATGCCCATTCTATGCTTTAGAAAAGGAATTGGTGTTTTAATTCAATCGCTAAGATGTCTGACCCTATCGTGCGTAGAATCGTTTCCTGCGCGGGATATGCCAGTAGAGAATGGAAGCGAAATACATGGACTAAAACAGGAGAGAGATGGGAAAGAAGAACTTTAATGCATTTGTCAAAAGACAGAAAGCGGAGAAAAAGAGAAAGAAGAAGGAAGAGAAAAGGCTGAAACTAGAGGAAAGAGAAAATGGAGGGGGTACGCTCAACGAAATGATTGCCTATGTAGATGAGTTTGGCAACATAGTGGATGAACCTCCTGAGGAAACACCCGAAGTAAAAAAAGAAGAGGACAAAGAAATTGAATAATAATGGTCTCAAAATTATCCCTTGCCCTAGGAATCTATTGTTGGGCGATGAGTGTGGTCCAAGCGCAAGAAGTAGAGTTTGTAGGGGAATCCCTACAGGTAGCACCGAGTGGGTACATACAACTTGATTGGTCAGGTGAGGCAGAGTTCTTTTGGCTGGAACAGGCCGAAGACTCTCTGTTTGAGGAAACCAAAGTCATCTACCGTGGACCTGACAAGGCGAGTTTTGTTTCTGGTCTCTTGGACGGGCAGTATTACTACCGAGTCAAAGCCAATGAGGGCGAGTGGTCGAATGTGTTGCAAGTACAAGTGCAACATCAGTCGCTAAATCTAGCGTTGACTTTGTCAGGCTTGGGCTTGCTTGTATTTAGCCTGACGTCAGTTGTTATCATCAAAGGTTCACGCTCAACACCCTCTACGTCATGAATCATCAATCTTTTATTATTTCGCCTGAGACGGGATGGATACTACTGGCCGTACTCAGTGCACTGTGGATATTTTTAGGTGTCTACTGGGGCAAGAAGGCCAAAAACATGGATGGGTTCATGCTCGCTGGACGCAATGTGGGGTTGGCTTTTGGTGCTGCCACGGCCATGGCGACATGGGTCACATCCAATACCACGATGCTCGCGCCACAGTTTGCGCTGCAGCTTGGGATATGGGGTATGATTGCCTATTCCACTGCTTCCTTTGGGTTATTTCTTTTTGCGCCTTTAGCGAATCGAATCAAAGCACTGATGCCGACGGGCTACACGAGTGGGGATTTTATCCGTCTACGATATGACAAGCTTACCTGGTATGTCTTTCTAGTTATCAGTATCTTTTATGGTTTTACATGGCTGGTGAGTATGGGCATGGCGGGAGGGATCCTGATGAATGCCATCGCAGGTATTCCGTACGAACTGGGAATGACAGTGATCCTTGGTGTATGCGTTGTTTATACCTTGTTTGGTGGTTTGTATGCTGTGATCGGGACGGATTTTATTCAATCTCTGATTATTTTGATTGGTATAGTGGTCGTGGGTGTTGGTGTATTGACACAGGTTGATTTTGGTCACATATATACCAATGTATTGGATGAAAAGCCCATGCTATTGAATGCACTCATGCCTGCAGCGATCATGTCCGTATTTAACAACCTGCTTTTTGGGCTGGGGGAAGTGTTTCACAGCAACGTGTGGTGGAGTCGAGCCTTTGCTATGCGCGAAAAAATTGGAAAAAAGGCTTATTTGTTATCGGGTCTGTTTTGGTTTCCTGTGCCGATTGCGGCAGGATTTATCGCTTTGACGAGTGGTTCGCTGGGTGTCAATATCACTAGTCCGGATATGGTGGGGCCGTTGGTGGCGTCTCATGTGCTGGGGCAAGCAGGTGCGGTGATTGTATTTGCTGTATTCTTTTGTTCGCTCGCATCCAGTATTGACAGTTTATTGGCGGCTACCTCTGATCTTATTACCGAAGATATTTACCGCAAGATGATTAATCCGAAAGCTGGTGAAAAGCTGCTGAGAAAAGTTTCGGCAGGAATCATTATTGGCTTGGGGGTTCTGGCATGGGCGTTTTGTATGCCACGCATTGGTACGCTTGCTACGGTGTTGTTTTTTGCAGGGCCTATGGTGGGGAGTACGATTTGGCCCATCGTGACAGGTCTATTTTGGCGCAAAGCCAGCGCCAAAGGAGCGATGCTCGGAATGATACTGGGTAGTAGTAGCGGCCTAGTGGCTTATTTTCAATTGGGCTGGTACACCGCCTCATTGATTGGAGCAGCTGTGTCTATGGTGACGGTATTGGTCTGTACCTATTTGTTTCCAGACGATTTCGAATGGAACACACTCAACGAATCTAAATCTCAAGAATAAAGCCTATACCATGAACTTTTCTGAACTATTTTTAAGTGTATTGATTGGGACTTCTTTGCTAGGAATCACCGTGACAGTGATAGCCTTAGTATGGCTATTGATTAGAGACATTAAAACCAAACAACTATGGTAAGTGATAAGTTTGATCCAGGAAAAAATGCACTGGACAAAAACCCCTTAGCGTCGGACGGTCTCAATCCCGATCCCGAAAAATTACTCCAAGAAGATCCGATCAATATAGAGGTATTGAAGCGGCTCACTGGACAGAGTATCCTATCTGTAGATCAGTTTGACAAAGAACTGGTCTTGGAGATCTGCAAGTTTGCTGCACTACTTGAGAGCACGGAAATTGCAAAATCTCACCCCCTTGATGGGAAAATTATCGTGACTGCCTTTTTCGAAGCAAGTACACGGACGAGGCTGTCTTTTGAGAGTGCAGTATTGAGATTGGATGGCAAGATCATCAGTATCTCGGATGGCAAGAGTACAGGTCAGGCCAAGGGCGAGTCATTGCTCGATATCGGAGAGATGTTCAATGCATATGGGGATTGTGTGGTCATGCGACATACCGAGACCTCAGCGATCGAAGAGATTTTGCCTAACCTACGTGTCCCACTCATCAATGCTGGCAATGGTTCGGGAGAGCATCCCACACAGTCGCTGGCCGATTGGTTTGCGATCCTCAAGTGGAAACCTCAACTCAAGGGCGTTCTGAAACCGGAAGAGAAAATCCACCTGGGGATTCTAGGTACGCCAGGGAGTATGCGTGCAGTCAATAGCTTTTTGCGCATGTCGCTCCTTTTCAAAGACGATATCAAACAGATCTCTATCATCTCAGAGATGGCTGATCCTCTCGGCGAAGAACTGAATGTCAAAGCAGAAGCCTCGGGGATCAAAATTCACATTACCAATGATATCAACGAAGTAGTCGAGGATCTCGATGTGATCTATATGAATTCTATTGCCTTTTTGGGGGATAGCTACAAGTCACTGGATAGTCGATTCAAACTAGACGAAAACACGAAATTGAAAGAAGATGCGGTGGTACTTCATCCTTTGGCACGGCTCGACGAGTTGGACCCGATATTGGACGATACCCATCACAACCTATACTTTACTCAGGCACACGGAGCGGTCTTTATCAGGCAGGCCTTGTTTATCTCCGTACTCAATCGATTTAATAAACTCCCAAAAGACAAAATACCTACAGCGTAATATGTGTGGAATAACAGGATATTGGAAAGCCGGTGCTTTAGAATCATCTGCCCAGCAGAATTTAGAAAAAATGACCCAAATGCTCTATCACAGAGGTCCAGATGGCTATGGCTATCACCTTGATGAGCCAAAGGGCTTGGCAATGGGGCACGCACGCCTGTCCATCATTGACTTGGAGACAGGGCGACAGCCTTTGTTTGCCAACGAAAACAAGCACGTCTTGACCGTCAATGGGGAGTTCTACGACTACAAACGTATTCGTACCAACTTGAGGCTCGAAGGTTTTGACTTCACGACCAAGAGTGACAGTGAGATAGCTTTGCCGCTGTACAAGAAATATGGATTAGATTTTGTAAGTCACTTGCGCGGTGAGTTTGCCATTGCGATGTACGATGAGGACGAAGAGCGCCTTGTCTTGGTGCGTGATCGTTTTGGGGTCAAGCCACTTTTCTATCACATTCAAAACAACAATGTGTTTTGGGGTTCGGAGATCAAATCACTGATGGTGCACCCAGAGGTGCCACGTGCCTTTGACAGTGAAGCAGTATTGCATCAATTGATGCAGACCATGGTGCCGGGTACTACGGCTTACAAAGATATCCAGGCGCTGCGTCCGGGGCATATGCTGATCATCGAGCGCAAAGGAGGTAACTTAGAAGTCAAAGATCACAAATACTGGGATATGGACTTCCCAGAAGAACAAGATCGTGACATGGGTAAGTCAGCGGAGTACCACATCCAGCGTGTACAAGAAGAACTCGTCGAGGCAGTAGAGCATAGGTTGGAGGCAGATGTGCCCGTGGGGTGTTATTTGTCCGGAGGGATAGACAGTTGTTCGATGCTCGGTTTGGCGTCATCGATGCAGCAGTCTCCTGTGCAGGCATTTACGATTAGTTTTGACAACAAAGACTATGACGAAGCACACATCGCCAAAGAAATGGCAGATCGTGTCGGAGCAGATCAGGAACAGATCAATCTCTCAGCGGCTGATCTATACGGGGAGAATTACCTCAAGACGGCGTACCACTCCGAACGTACGTTCTACAATACCCTAGGAGTGGCCAAATGGCAGATGAGTAAAAAGGTCAACGAGTGTGGCTACCGTGTGGTCGTGACGGGCGAGGGGTCTGATGAATTGTTTGGTGGATACCCACAGCTCAAGCGGGACATGCTCAAGTATGGCTATCAAAACATCGAAGGGTCAGGGCATACGCAGGACGAGGTAGATAGCTACCGCGAACTGATGGAGAAAACCAATTCGCTGTTCAAAGGGGCGATACTCTCCGAGGAGCATGTTTCACACCCTGTGATGGAAGAGATTTGTGGATTTACACCTTCATGGATTCAGCCATGGATGAATACCTTGGAGATTGCACGTCCGCTCTTGCACAATGATTTGATTGAGGAGCTCAAGGATTATGATCCGGTAGCGACCATTGCACAGAGTTTTGATACCAATCAGCTCAACAACCGACATGTATTGGACAAGGCACAATACACTTGGAGCAAAACCATGCTCGAATGTCAGATTCTAAACTGGGGAGGTGACAGGGTAGATATGGCCAATTCTATGGAGTCACGTCCAGCTTTTTTAGATCATCATGTGGCTGAGATGGCGCGTGAGATACCACCACACTATCGCATCAAGGGAAATACAGAGAAGTGGGTACTGCGTGAAGCCATGAAGGATATTTTGCCGACTGTGTTGTACGAGCGAGAAAAATTTGCCTTCATGTCACCACCTGCACATACCGAAGAAAAGAAAAAGAATGCGCTCAATGAGTTAATCGAGGAATACTTGAATGAAGATGCTTTGCGTCATGCAGGGATCTTTGATACAGGGCGTCTCAAACGGTTCATTACCGAGTATCAAAACGACAAAGACCCTGTTTCGCTTGTGCGGAAGGACGCTTTGGTCAATCATATCCTCGGACTTCAAATTTTGCAAAACCAGTTCATCGATGGGAAGATGTTGAATTTGTAAACGAGCAAAGATTTTATTTTTTGTGTATAAGAGAACTCCTTCCATTCATTTGGGAGGGGTTTCTTGATTTAAAGACATAGACTTATGGTATTGACAATCAATTTTGAGCGGTTCAAGGCAAATTTCAACGAGCTAGCAGCCATCGGAAAGAAGGACGATGGAGGGATCTATCGCATGGCTTTCAATGCCGACGAACTTTTGGCGAGGGATTGGTTGGAGGCAAAGCTAGAGGCGTATGGCATCCCTACACGTCGAGATGCCGCACTCAATATCATTGGGCGCTACGAAAATGAAGCAAATCAAGATAAACCCGCAGTGGTCATCGGTTCGCACATCGATACTGTACCGAATGCAGGTGCATTGGATGGAGCGCTAGGGGTACTGGTAGGGCTGGAGTGTTTGCTGTGTATCAAAGAACAGAGTATCCAAACAGCCTATCCATTAGAAGTGATTGCATTTAGTGACGAGGAGGGGAGGTTTGGCGGTATGTTCGGTTCGCGAGCTTTTGCAGGGCAACTCAACCCTAGGATCATAGAAGAGTCTCAGGATCTGGATGGCTTCATGCTATCGGATGTGCTCCAGCAATTGGGAGTCGATCCGTACCAGGCCTTGTCTGCTTCTCGTCCCAAAAAGGAGATCAAAAGCTATCTTGAACTCCATATCGAGCAAGGACCCGTGCTTGATGCAGAGAATGTCTCCGTAGGAATCGTCTCAGACATCACGGGGCTGTTCAAGTGGCAGGTACGTCTGCTTGGTGCAGCCAACCATGCAGGGACTACCCCGATGGAGATGCGCAAAGATGCCTTTATGGGTTTGGCGGATTTTGCACATGAGATACCGCGGATTATCGATGAAAATGGTGGGGAAGCGTCCCGGATTACTATAGGGAACGTAGCGCTTTATCCAGGTTCGGCCAATACGGTGCCTGGGGAAGTGGATTTTAGTATCGATGCACGTGACGTGAGCCTAGAGGTGATGAACGAGCTCAAAGACGCTTGTCGCAAAGCGCTTTCGGCGATTGCGAGACGGCGGCAGTTGAGTTTTGATTTTACAGAAGCCAGTATGATCTATCCTGTGGCTTGTGACAACCAGATGCAGTCGCATCTCGAAGAGGCAGCACAGCAGCTAGAGATGTCTTACAAAGTGATGCCGAGTGGAGCGGCTCATGATGCGCAGATGGTCGCCAAGATTGCACCCATCGCCATGATTTTCGTACCGAGCAAAAATGGCATCAGCCACTCGCCACACGAATGGACCGATTGGCATCATCTCGAAAGTGGTGCTAACTTAGCGCTGAATGCACTCGTAAGAATTGCGGGAGATCGTTAATTAGCTAAAATTATTTTCCTCTTTTAAACTTTCTACCTTTTAACTTTTTCTAAAATGAAAGAATTCGACAGAGACTTACGTCCCGAAGATTCCCTTGACCCCCTGAAGCAGTACTACCATGAACTTGTAGATGATAGTTCGGTACAGCGTAAAAATGATCTCGAACATCTAGAAGTTGCTTTGCTGATTATCGATATCCAGTATTTGGATGCAGCACGTGGTTATGGTGTTTTTAAAGATGTGGCAACTTCGGGGATACCAGTAGAGCAACAGGAATATTATTTTGATACACTCAATAGCTATGTGCTACCCAATGTCCAGCGGCTACTCAAGACATTCAGAGATAAAAAGATAGAAGTGATCCATACCCGTATACAAGCGATGACCCAAGATGGGAGGGACCGTAGCAATGGACACAAAAGGCTAGGGCTTTTGGCGGCACCAGGTTCTAAAGAAGCTGATTTTTTGCCTGAAGTAGCCCCACAAGGAGACGAGATCGTGGTAAACAAAACAGCCAGTGGTGTTTTCTCATCTACCAATCTCAACTATATCTTGCAAAATCTACGTGTCAACGAGCTCATCGTAGCGGGGGTGTATACCAATGAGTGTGTGGAGACGACTATTCGGGATGCTTGTGATCTCGGCTATCTCGTCACGATGGTAGAGGATGCCTGTACGACTGTGACGCCAGAGCTCCAGCAGGGCACGATCAACAGTTTGAAAAATCGCTATGCTTCGGTGCTCACCACTGACGAAATAGTAAATAGATTTAAAGGAGTAGAGAAACAAGATGTGAATCCAGATGCATTGTCACTGAATAAAGGTATAATCCTTTGATATTAAGTGCTATGCACATGTGAATTTAGAGGAATTGTCTAGAAAGTGAAGCTATATGTGATAGCTTGTGAAAATGTTCGTTGAGCAAGCCTTTAAAGAGTGAAATTTATTTAACACATTGATCTCTAGTGTTTAATGCGCTATTAGATAGATATTCATAGAATTAATGATTTAGTAAAGCGCTGATACTGAGATTCGCAGTATATTTATCAACATTTTAATGTGGACAAATTTCTGAGGTCATATATCGTAAATGATTAAACGAAACATATATTTGCCCCGTTCAGTAGTTTGCCTCATGGTGACTACACTACTTAAATAAACAGAAACCAAGCTTTATGGGTAAGATCATTTCAATTGCAAACCAAAAAGGGGGAGTAGGAAAGACCACTTCGTCAATCAACCTAGCAGCAAGTTTAGCGGCATTAGAGTTCAAGACTTTGATTGTGGATGCCGATCCACAGGCGAATGCTACTTCGGGGATTGGTGAAGACCCTAAGAACATAGAGGCGGGTATCTATGAGTGCATGGTGGACGGAGTAGATCCGTACGATTGTATTATTCAGTCGGATTTGGACTACTTGGATTTACTACCTTCTCATATCAATTTGGTAGGAGCGGAAGTAGAATTAGTAGATTATGATGAGCGTGAACAGAAGATGAAACAGGCCTTGGAGCCTATCAAGGATGATTATGACTTTATCATTATTGACTGTTCACCTTCTTTAGGTTTGATTACTATCAATGCCTTGACAGCATCAGATTCGGTGATCATCCCTGTACAGTGTGAATATTTCGCTTTGGAAGGTCTCGGGAAATTATTGAATACCATCAAAATTATTCAGTCAAGACTGAATCCAGAATTGGAAATTGAAGGGATTCTATTGACGATGTACGACATGCGATTAAGATTGTCTAACCAAGTGGTAGAAGAAGTGACCACCCATTTTAAATCTATGGTGTTTGACACCTTGATTCCTAGGAATATCAAGCTCAGTGAGTCACCTAGTTTTGGATTGCCAGCCATAGCTCATGACGCGGAGAGTAAAGGTGCTATTAGCTACTTGAACTTGGCGCATGAGATCGTCGCTAATAACCAAGTGGCAGTAGAAGAAGTGAATTAATATATTTAGATAGGAAGTAGATGGCTGGTAAGAAACCAACAAGAAGAAATGCGTTAGGGAGAGGTTTAGGAGCATTGCTTGATGATTCTTCTAATAGCAAAGAAGCAGGGATCGTAGAGGAGCCAAGAGAACGTAAGCCATTGCGAGAGAGAAGTGCTGCTGTAGGTAGTATCTCCGAAGTACAGCTCGATCAAATCGAGGTGAACCCTTATCAGCCAAGAACAGATTTTGACAAAGAGGCTTTAGAAGAACTGGCCGAGTCCATCAAGGTTCAAGGGATTATCCAGCCTATTACTTTGAGAAAGCTGAACAACAATTCTTTTCAGTTGATCTCAGGTGAGCGAAGATTCCAAGCGAGTAAGTTAGTGGGGTTGAAAAAAGTTCCCGCATACATTCGTACTGCGGATGATCAGCAGATGCTAGAGATGGCGTTGATTGAGAACATTCAGCGCCAAGATCTAAATGCGATGGAGGTTGCTCTCAGTTATCAGCGATTATTGACAGATTGTAGTCTTAAGCAAGAGGAGTTGGGAGATCGTGTGGGTAAGAAAAGGTCTACAGTTAATAACTACCTGAGATTACTTAAACTTCCACCAGACATTCAGGCGGCAGTTAGGGATGGTAAAATCTCAATGGGACACGCACGAGCGTTGATCAGCGTAGAGGATTCTGTTTTTCAGTTGGATTTACTCAAAAAGATACTAGCGGAAGACCTCTCAGTGAGGAAAGTAGAAGCATTGGTCAAGCAAGCGTCTTTTCCTGATGAACCTGAGGAAAAAATTGAGAACAAAGAGCCTAGTAAAGAAATAATTAAAGTACAAGATCAACTATCTTCGCATTTCGGGACGAAAATTAAAATTTCGGCCAACGATAAAAATAAAGGTGAAATCAAGATTCCATTTACTTCAGTGACTGAACTGAATAGGATCTTGGAGATTATCGATGCTTGATACTTTGGTTAAAAAATCGCTTTATTCAATTTTATTCATCTTGTGTGTACATACCCTGAACGCACAAGATCAACAGATTATTCACGAAGATTCTTTATTCTTGGAAACAGCAGGGATAGAGAGTTTTCGTAGCAAATCCACATTAGACCCAAACAAAGCAGCTATGTATGCTGCGGTTTTACCTGGACTGGGTCAAGTCTATAACAAACAATATTGGAAATTGCCGATTCTGTACGGAGGAGCGATCATGATAGGGCATTTTATCAAGTATAACAATGATTACTACAATGCCTTTCGCAATGCATGGATCGCAGAGACAGATGGTGATGAGAGTACGGTGAATCCGTTCCCCGCTTTTAGTGCGAACTCACTACAGCGGAATGCTGAGAAGTTTCAACGGGACCGTGATTTTATGATCATCATTGGTGTAGCATATTACCTTTTGACAATAGTAGACGCACATGTGGCAGCTCACTTGATAGAATTTGATATCAATGATGAACTGTCTTTTTTGCCATCATACCAACACCAAACACAATACACGGTAAGAAACGTCGGCATGTCTTTGGTTATAAATTTGAATAAATGAAGATAGGATTAGTAGGATACGGAAAGATGGGGAAAGCCATCGAACAGATACTGATAGAGCGAGGACACGAAGTGTCTAAGATCGTTAACATCGATTCACCATCAGTGCTACAAGAGATCTCTCCTGAGAATACGGATGTGGTGATTGAATTCACCGCGCCAGAGTCAGCGTTTAACAATATATCTACTTGCCTGACCAACAGTGTCCCTGTAGTGTCAGGAAGTACAGGTTGGTTGGATCAGTTTCCGGAGGTTGAGCGTATAGTAGAGGAGAATAAAGTGGGCTTTTTTTATGCATCTAACTATAGTTTAGGTGTGAATATCTTCTTTAAGCTCAACGAGTATTTAGCAAAACTCATGAAGGGGCACGATTACAATGCGTCGATGGTGGAAATTCACCACACGCAAAAACTTGATGCACCTAGTGGTACAGCAATCAGTTTGGCAGAGGGAATGATGAGTCAAATGACCGAGAAGACTGGCTGGGTAAACGAAGAAACGTCCGATGTAAGTAAAATTGGCATTGTCTCAGAGAGAATAGAAAATGTACCAGGTACACATGACGTGACCTATGAATCAGAAGTGGATACAATTAAAATTAGTCATGTAGCGCACAGCCGAAAGGGATTTGCCATGGGCGCAGTATTAGCAGCGGAATGGTTGCATGGTAAGGAGGGAGTATTCTCTATGAATGACCTATTAGAATTATAAGATTTCAATCAGATCAAGTGATGAATATAAAGGACTTATTTAAAAAGAAGGAAAAGAAAAAGAAAGGACCAGTCAGAGAGTGGGTGGATGCCATTGTCTTTGCAGTAGTAGCAGCTACTTTGATTCGCTGGGCGTTTATGGAAGCTTATACGATACCGACTCCATCGATGGAAAACTCATTGTTGGTAGGTGACTTCTTGTTCGTGAGCAAAATCAACTATGGACCTAGAACGCCTAAAACGCCACTACAGGTACCACTAACACATGCGAAACTATGGGGGCCCTTGAGTGGTATTTCTTCTTACTCTGACGCAATACAGTTACCACAGTTTAGATTACCTGGGTTTGGTGATGTAGAGAGAAATGACGTAGTAGTGTTTAACTATCCACCAGAGTTTGAGCATCCAGTAGATCTCAAAACACACTATATCAAGAGATGTGTAGCCATAGGTGGAGATACTTTGCAGATTAAAGACACACAGGTCTATATCAATGGTGAGAAAGGAGAGAATCCTCAGGAAATGCAGTTTTTGTATTTCATTACGACAGAAAAGACTATTAACGAGCGAGTATTCAAACAGAATGGTGTTTGGGATAGAACTCCTGTTAACGGAGGGTATTATATTCAGGCCAAGCCATCTGATGCTAAGAAGTTTGAGACTTTGCCTTTCGTTACGAAAGTACAACCTGTAAAACGTGGATCTGATGATGTAGAGCCACGTATTTTCCCAGATGCAAGTAGATTTCCGTGGAATGCAGATTTCTTTGGGCCGTTGGTTATCCCCGAAGAAGGAATGACTGTTCAGTTAGATGCTGACGGAGTTGCTACATATGGGTCGACTATTCGTGACTATGAAGGCCTAGATGATGTGAAGGTTCAGGAGAACAAACTCATCATAGACGGTCAAGTAGCCAAGGAATATACGTTTCAACAGAACTATTATTTCATGATGGGAGACAATCGTCATAACTCTGAAGATTCCCGTTTCTGGGGTTTTGTGCCGGAGGATCACGTGGTGGGCGAGGCTTCATTTATTTGGATGTCTATTGATCCAAATGAAGACCTGTTGGGAATGATCCGTTGGTCAAGATTGTTTAGTGGAATTAATTAGTTTCGAGTTATCAAGAAATATGAAAGGCTTACCAGTAGATTTCTGGTAAGCCTTTTTCTTTTAGATACTGATTGGTTTTGCTAAAGTGTCGATTACCGAAAAATCCCCTATGTGCAGCAAATGGGGAAGGGTGTGCTGACTCTAGAACGAGATGTTTAGAGGTATCGACAATGGACCCTTTCTTTTGTGCATAAGCTCCCCATAGTAGGAATACTAAATTCTCCTTTTGATCTGATAGGGTTTGGATCACAGCATCAGTGAATGTTTCCCACCCTTTGTTTTGATGTGATCCTGGTGTGTGTGCTCGAACAGTCAGTGTGGCATTCAGCATGAGTACGCCTTGTTTGGCCCAATGCTCGAGATTGCCGTGAGTGGGTATTGTTGTCCCCACATCATCATGGATTTCTTTATATATATTTCTTAATGAAGGAGGAATTTTCACATCTCTGTTGACGGAAAAGCATAAGCCGTGAGCTTGCCCGTCACCATGGTAAGGGTCTTGCCCGATGATAATAACTTTGGTTGTATCAAAAGGAGAAAATTCAAACGCATTGAGAATATATGCAGGTCGTGGATAGACTTTATGGTTCTTATATTCACTCTTGACAAACTTTGTAAGTTCTTGAAAATAAGTCTTTTGAAACTCTTTTTGCAGTTGTTCTTTCCAGCTTTCGTGAATATTTACATTCATTCTTTTTGGAAGTAAAAATAAATTCATTTACTTGTAATCTCAACAAAAGACCATTTTCATTATTGAGTTCATTATTTCATATGATGGTATCCCAAAAAACAAAAGGAATCAAAGTGAGTGTCGAGACTGAGTACCAACCAAAGTATTCTAGTCCTCGTCAGTTTCATTATGTCTTTACGTATAAGGTGATCATCAAAAACGAAAGTGATAACACGATTCAACTCAAAAGACGACACTGGCATATCAAAGATGCTTCTTATACTGATCGTGAAGTAGAAGGTGAGGGTGTAGTAGGACAACAGCCTACAATCGAACCAGGGCAAGAGCACATTTATGTGTCGGGTTGCAACCTTCGTAGTGGTGTTGGTAAGATGTATGGTACCTATTTGATGGAGCGCATTATCGATGGTAAAATGCTAGAGGTTCTAATTCCTGAGTTTACCATGATCGTACCTGAGCGTAACAATTAATCTTTTTTATCATTTGTGGATTTAAGTACAGCACTATTTCGTGTCAAACGATACGTTATCTATTGGTTGCAGTGTGTTGACCAGCATTCTCTCCAAGCCCCTTATGTTTTTGAGCTATATAATGAAGTGTTCAGAGGAGTTCAGAAAGCCGACAGCTCTGAGATTGCTACAGCCCTACATCAGCTTCAGTCTGATCATCGTGAAGTCCCTACTCAGTCAGGTGCGGGTTCGAGTTTGACGACTAAAAAATACACAGTGTCTCAAATAGCCAAGCATGGGATTACTGATCTCAGGCATGCCCAGTTGATCCAGCGCATCATTGATTACCATGCGTTTAGTACTGTACTAGAGCTAGGAGCTTCTATTGGAGTTAATACTATTCGCCTTTGTAATTCCTCATTACACTCCATCGTTACAGTCGAGCGCAATGATGTTTTGATCGACGTAGCTAGCGAGTTATTCAAAAAGTTAGGACTCACGGATAGAATAGAGCTAGTTCATGCGGATGTAGAAGTTGTCCTTAGAGATTTTGTAAAACAAAAACGCCGCTTTGGATTGATCTTTTTAGATGCGAATCACACTTATGAAGGGACGTTGGCTTACAGTGAGTTAATGTTTCGGTTGGTAGATCAAAATCATGGTGTAGTGGTGTTCGATGACATCAATTGGTCTTCTGGTATGCGACGAGCCTGGGACGAGTTGTCAAAGAAATTTGACAAAGGAGTAGTACTAGAGACTTATCAAATGGGTTTTTTGTTTTTCAACCCTAGGTTACAACGAGGTAAATACATTGTGGATTTTTAAAGGTGAATTGGTCTGGTATTTGAGTAGTCTGGGAGGATTACCTCTAAACATGTCTTGGTTAAGAATGATATTGGTATAATTTTACAAATAGGAATTTTAGGTAATATGGAAATAAATCAAAAGCAGCAGCCTCAGAAGCAAGAAGTGCAGAGTAGAAAGAGAATCTTGGTTGTACTTAGTATTATTGTGTTTGCAGCACTAGTTATCGGTTTGGTCTATCAAATGATAGAATCGCTGGAGTTAGAGAAACAAAATGAGTTGACTCAACAGCAATTAGATACAGCCTACAATGAGCTCGACTCTATGAGCAATGAACTAGATACGCGTATCCTAAAAATAGCCCAATTGGGGGGAGAGATCGATACTTTACTACAGATAAAGAACCAGTTAGAAGAAGAGAAGAAAGCTTTTAGAACCAAGGCATACCGACAGATCAATGATCTGCAGGGGAAAGTAAGTGGTTACAAAGAAATGCTATTGGCTCAGGATAAGGAAATCGTTAGATTGAAGGCAGTAAATGAGAAATTGCTGGTGGAAAACAGTGAGTTGAAAGATGAAGCCAATGAGCTGAATGAGTCCTTACGTGACCTCAACACTACTCGAAGTGCGCTTGAAGAAAAAGTAGCAAAGGCATCTCAGTTGAAGATAGATGGGATGAAAATCTTAGCTATAAATAGTAGTGGTAAGGAACGTGAAGGAGAGTTCAAAAACCGTCATATTACCCATTTGAAGATTGAGTTTGATGTGTTGGAAAACAGTGTCGCTGCAATAGAAGGAAAGAGTATTCTAGTGAAAATTACTGGGCCAGATAAGAAAGTTATTTTTGATGTAGCGACTGGTTCAGGGACTTTTGTGTTCGAGGGAAGAGAGAATTTTTATACAGTGAAAAAGGATATTCTCTATGATAGAAATGCGCAGTCTTTGACTTTTTTGTATGACAAAGGTTCTGAATATGATCTAGGGAAATATTTGGTAGAAGTCTATACCGAAGATTACAAAATGGGAGCAGGTAGTTTTGTAGTTAAATAAACCTTTTTAGTACTGTATTGTTTTGCTCATTAAAAGCAACCTTAACGCAGCAGATAAGAACGATCACGGCCATCACCATGAGTTGTCCGTGATCTCCATTGATAGAGATGCCGATTAGAAGTAAGTGGGAGAGTATTGCACCGAGCATAATAACCACACCCAATAGCGCTCCATACCCAGCATACCTTGTGAATAGAGCTATCGAGACTAGTAACTCTGCCATACCGGTACCTAATCTAAACAAGCCCTCGTACTGGCCAGTGTCTAATAGACTTTGAGATAAGTGGACGAATATTATTTTTGATTCTCTTAATGCGGCGTTTCCACCTATCCCAAATTTGAACCATAGTGTCTGTAACAAAATGAAGGCTGCAACTACTCTTGGGGTATATTTAAAAAGGCTCTTTCGTGTAATCATCTTGTTTTTTAGCTTGGGTATCAATTTAATCAACACCTCCTTTATATACTTTAGTTCATATCATATATATTTAGTGTCTATACATTAAATATGAATCGTTATGGGGCTAGGAGCCGATATAAAGCAGGAGGGGTTTAAGTCAGAATTTGATAAGGTAGTTGTCAATTTGATGTTTACTAGCAACTGGTTAAATCAAGAGGAATTTTATATGTTTAAGCCATATGGACTGACTACTCAACAGTACAATACGCTTAGAATATTAAGAGGGCAGTACCCGAATGCAGCAACTATCAATCTTATCATAGAAAGATTGCTTGATAGGATGTCTAATGCTTCGAGAATAGTAGATAAACTGGTAGGGAAGGGGCTCGTAACGCGAGAGGTAAACAAGAAAGACAAGAGAGCCGTAGATGTAAAAATTAACGATGAGGGGCTAAAGCTCTTAGAAGAGATCGATGAAAAACTGTATGCGTTTACAGCCCGAATCAATACTTTTACGGATGATGAATGTCGGGCTATAAATGCATTTCTGGATCGTTTCCGAGGTACAGAACCAGACTAATTAAAGTTTTAGTAAGTACTCAATGATATTCTTCTGTTTCCCTTTAGCTCGCATGACGAAGAGAGGGATTTCAGAGTCCAGTTGAATAAGTTTTTCAGCACTACTACCCAAAAACAGAGCAGAAGTACTTGTTACCCCTTTAGCTCCGATGACTATTGCGTTGGCTCTAATTTTCTTTGCAGTTGCATATATAGTAGAGATGATGTCCTCATCTCTATCTAGAGTGAAGATAGGTTTGATTTCCATCCCTTGTTTTACAATCTTAGCATCAAAAGCAGCGTACTCTTTTTGACTGTTTTCTTCCATGATTTTTGCAAAGTCCCCGAAAGTCTTGCCAGCATAATGATACCCAGATGGTACTTGGTAGACGTTTTGAGGAATCATTTTTACTTTTGGCATCTTATCCTTTGATAGATCAATCAACTGATTGAGAGAGTCTAACGAGTGATCAGAATAGTCTATTGGAACAAGGATTTTGTTGACCTTCTTATCAAAGCCCTTAGGTATAATGAGTAGAGAGCAACCCGCTCGACGTGCAATACGATGAATTAAAACGCCCCCCCCTTTGTGTTCGTTTTTTCGGCCAATGATAATTAAATCTATCTTTTTGGTTGCGCTATATTTTAGAATGGATTTTGTTGGTTGACCTGATTTGATCTCTATTCTAACCTTTGTGTTATTGTTTTCAAAGTATTGATCCACTTTGAGTTTAATAGCTGCTTGGCGTTCCTTCAATGCATCTTCCATCAGGTTAGGAAATTCCTTCTTGATCTGATCTGGGATATTTGTGCTTTTAATCACATTGATGAAGAGAACCTCTTCACTCTTAGCTAATGTCGATAGAAATGAAGCTGCTTTGATCAATTGCTTGTCTATATCGGTGTGATCGAGTGCTACTAAAATTTTTTTGAAACTATCCATGTGTATGATGTACAGGTGAATTAATTGTTACGGTCGGCTTATCAAATATGATGCTAAAAATCAATCCCATTGATTGAATCGACTAGCATTTCCATTTGTTCCTTAGAATGAGTAGGGAAGTTGGCTATTCGGATATGCTTACCTTTGAACTGGCTATAGCCACTACCCACGTTCATTCCTTTGTCAGAGAGTGCGGACATCAGCTTCTCAGCGCCTCCGGTTACTTCGGCTACACCTATCGTTACGGATCTGAATTTCTTTTCAGTGACAAATGGAGTGAGCTTTTCGTGTGTATCGAACAGGTTATAAATCAAAGCACTTTTATAGGCTGCCTCTTGTCTGATTTGATCAATGCCTTTGTTGAGCATGTCCTTGACAACTTGCCCTAGCAAGTAAATATTTAGAACATTAGGCGTGCAACTTGTTTGATGCTTTTGAGCAAATTTATCAATACTAAGTAGGCTATTGTAGGTGTTGTGATATTTCCCCGCTTCTTTCAGCTTTTGAGCCTTTTCCAAACACTTGTCATTGTATATCCATACCCCTAGACCAGAAGGAAGACCGAAGCATTTTTGTACAGAAAAATACAAGGTGTCTAGCATACTGAAGTCATATTTGGTAATCGGGAGAGAACTTACAGAATCCACAGCCAATAGTTTGTTTGGGTTGTTTCTCTTTAGCGCCTCTATATCAGCCACAGGTAACATAGCTCCTGTACTGGTTTCATTTTGTGCTAACCCGATCAATTCTACATTGTCTGGAATGACTGCCGCGGTCAGGTCATGATTGGAGCCAGGCTCTACTTGATCCAAGATGGCATTTTTTCCAAGGTCTTGAGCTGCCTGATGGAATTTCTCTGAAAATGAACCGTTTACGAAATGGTATGAGTTTTGATCAATCAAATTCTCGGATATCCTTTCCCATACTTCTGTAGCAGAAGAGGTGAATCCGATGTGATATCCATCGGGTAAGTTGAGGAGTTTTTTGAGAGATTCGACCGTTTCTTGGTGAATACTCACATATTGTTTGCTTCTATGGCTAATGGAAAGAATATCGTTTTTGATGGCATTCTTTATGTGTTGTTCTGCTGTGAAATACAAGGCAGATGGGCCGGGAGTGAAGAAAATTTTATTCATCTATAAAGTTGAGACATATGCGTTATAAACAACGCAAAATTATTACAAAAGAACGGAAACTAGATATATTTGCACCTCTTTGGATCATAAGTTTATTAAACTATAGATCATAACAGTACCGGGTGACTCTGGTGGCTAAATCAGGCCTCATTTCGACTTGTCGGAACTCTTTGGAGATAACAGTGGACGATTGAATCATTTGGATAGCTCAAATCTTTACTTATAGAGGTTTAACTAAACCACACGATCCTTAGAAAAAAATCCCGTCCATTTGGACGGGATTTTTCATTTTTAGTATAGCACTCTGAATCGGATTGTCCCTTCGATCTTTTTCATGATCTTAATGACATCCTTGTCATACTTTTTATCAATGTCTGTAATCACATATCCCATGATTTCGTTGGTTTTGAGGTATTGTCCCATGACGTTGATGTCATGCTTGGCTAAGATGTTGTTAATCTCAGCGATGATACCTGGTTTGTTGTGATGAACGTGAATGAAGCGGTGTGCATTCTCTAGCTTAGGTAGTGTCAAGTTAGGGAAGTTAACACTATTAGTAGTGGATCCAGAGTTGATATAGCTAATAATCTTATTAGGCACGAACTCAGCGATATTTTCTTGAGCTTCTAATGTACTACCACCGATATGTGGAGTCAAAATCACGTTTGGTAATCCTCTCAATTCTGACACGAACTCATGGTTGTTACTCAAAGGCTCTTCGGGGAACACATCTATGGCAGTACCTGCTATTTTACCTGACTCTATGGCTTTTTTCAATTCAGGGATATCGACCACATGTCCACGAGATAGATTCATGAAGATGATCCCATCTTTCATTGCGTCAAATTGCTCTTTGCCGATGATGTTTTTATTACTTTTTCTGCCATCCACATGTAGAGACACGATATCTACTTGTGATAGCATTTCATTGAGAGAATTGCACTTAGTCACGTTACCAATTGGGAGACGCTCGTCTATGTCGTAATAATAGACCTGTAGTCCCATCGCTTCAGCCAATACGGAAAGCTGTTTTCCGATATTACCATATCCTACAATTCCGAGTTTTTTGTTTCGGACTTCAAAACTATTGCTTGCTGATTTGTCCCATTTTCCGACATGCATTTTAGCAATTTTGTCTGGTAGGTTTCTAATCAACATGATCATCTCTCCAATCGCAAGTTCTACTACAGATCTCGTGTTGCTGTATGGCGCATTGAACACCGTAATACCTCTCTTAGTACACTCAGTTAGATCGATCTGATTGGTTCCGATACAAAACGCACCAATCGACATGAGACGCTTTGCATTGTCCAAAACTCTTTTGGTGACAATCGTCTTAGACCTGATCCCGAGTATCGATACGTCTTTGATTTTTTCTACGAGTTCGTCCTCAGTCAAACCTGCTGGGTGAACTTCTACCTGATATCCCTCTTCTTCTACTATTTTGACACCTTTACTGTGGATGTTTTCTAGTAGTAGAATCTTAATTCTGTTTTTAGGGTATGAGAGTGCTCCTTCCATATTATTATGATATAGTATTTCGTCGAGTGATGGGGCTATGTGGTCAGCATAGTCCATTACGTTTTGTCTTTTTACGTTTTCGGTGAAGGCATAGAACCTATTGGCTTTTCCTTCTTTTCTGATTTCATAGTCATTGTATCCATCACCAATGACGTAGATGTCACCTTCAAGGTTAAGCGAATCTATCAACGCTGGTTTCCCTTTGCTACGTGATAGGATGTTGTCTTTGTCAAAACCAGTGATCGTCCCGTTTTCGTCAAACTCAAAAGTGTTCGCATAGACATGATCTTCCTTGATGCCATATTCTTTGACGATAGGGGAGATGAACTCCTTGAATCCGTTCGAAAGAATGTAAACACGATCGGCATTACTTTCTAAAAATGCTTTGTTTCGAATGAATGATTTGGAAACGAGGGCTTTTAATTTGTCTATTAATAACGGAATATGATTTTTATTAGCCCTCAGTATTTTCAACCTGCTTTCTAGGGATTCCCTGAAAGACAAATCACCACCCATGGCAAGATTAGTTATTCGCTCAATTTCTGCCAATGCTACTTTTTTTTCTGCTTCATTTTCAAAAGCCAGTGTGCAAAGTACATCTAGCGCTTCTACTCTTGTGAAAGTGCTGTCAAAATCAATTACGAAATTTTTGACTTTAGATTCTGTCATTCAATTAGTTACTTTGTTTTGAGTGGATTTTAGAGTCCCAAAATCACCTATTCATCTTGGCGCAAAATTATTCTTATTACAACAAAAGTGAGATATTATTAATCGAATTAATCTGACTCACTTACATTTTTGCAAAAATGATAATCTTTGAATCGATAATTGTTATTTGCATAACATTTATCTGTAGGATTGGGTATTTCTTTGGTTTTGAAACATGATCCAACTTACTTTTTATACAGTGTCTAATCGGTATAAATACGGATAATACGGCTTTTTGGAGGGGAAATTCTCATCTGGATTTAATGTTGTTTATTTCAAAATACGCTTGAAATCTTCGTATCTTGGCGCTCTAGTTGCGGTTTTTGATTGTTGTATTATTAGAAGATTGCAAAGAGAAAAGCTTTAACACTTACTTTAATTTTATTAAAATGGGGATACTTGATCTGATCACCTTGCTGATTTTTTTAGCAGCAGTTTTTACACTCGTTAATATTACTTTACTCAAGCTACCGTCAACCATTGGGTTGATGGCAATAGCCTTGGCTTCTTCTGTAGGTATTGTCATACTGGGGTATGTGATGCCATCGATACTTAGTGGTGCAGAACATATTGTACATGAGTTTGATTTTAAAGAGGTACTTCTTAATGTCATGCTGAACTTCCTGCTTTTTGCGGGAGCACTGTCTGTGGATTTGAGTCGATTGTTAAATGAAAAGTGGTCAGTTATCATACTAGCGACTTTTGGTACGCTGATGTCTACATTTATTGTAGGGTATTTGATGTACTTCGCTTTTCCATTGATGGGGACAGAAGTAGAGTTAATCTATTGTTTGCTTTTTGGTGCATTGATATCGCCTACTGATCCAATTGCGGTATTGTCACTTGTGAAAAAAGTGGGTTTGGCTAAGCGCCTAGAGATTAAGATTGCTGGTGAATCCCTCTTCAATGATGGAGTTGGTGTGGTTATCTTTTTGACGATACTAGGGATTGCTCAAGGTGGTGGAGAACATGGTGGTGAAGTGAGTGTTGCCAGTGTTGCTGGACTGTTTGCTACTGAGGTTTTTGGAGGACTACTGTTAGGAGCCTTGTTTGGTTATATGGGCTTTAGGTTGCTCAACTACATAGATAACGATCATGTGGAATTAGAAGTATTGGTAACGCTGACACTTGTAATGGTAGGTGGTCGTTTGGCTGAACTGATCCATGTGTCTGCTCCATTGGGTATGGTAGTGATGGGATTGTTTATCGGTAATGAGGGTAGGAGTGAGCATTTGGCGAATGCCACCGGAGAATATGTCTACAAGTTTTGGCATTTGCTAGATGAAGCATTGAATGCAATTTTGTTCATCTTGATCGGTCTAGAGTTTATCGTAATTACGCAGACATTTCAAAATCATTACCTTCTGATTATGCCTGTAGCCATTGTTGTGGTGTTATTTGCACGTTTCTTGGGCGTTTCTATTCCAATTACTATACTTAAATCTTTCGGTAAAAAGTTTGAGAGAAAAACAATAATGATATTAACTTGGGGAGGATTAAGAGGTGGTATATCGGTAGCCTTGGCATTATCACTCTCCGACAGCATACCGGCTAAGGATGTGATTGTCACGGCAACATACGCTGTAGTGGTGTTCTCGATTCTATTTCAAGGATTGACTATTGAGAAAATTATGAAATAGTAAAAAGGTTTTATCATATTTGCACCTTAGTATTGGATTAAACAGAAATTAAATGAAATTAAGCTTAGCAGAAGGATTGATGCTAATTGCCTTAGATGATGAGGAAGGTAGACTATTAGCAGCGGCAGAGCATTCCATTGATCATGGTATATTGGCTATTGTTATCTTAGAGCTGTCTTTAATCAAAAGAGTCTCGTTTGACGGAGGTAAAGTTGTAATAAAAGACACTACGGGAACAGGAAATAAGGTACTAGATAACGTACTGAAGGCCTTAGGTGGTGGTGGTTCTACTTTGCCTGATACTATCAAAAAATTGGTTGGCTCCTTTGAGCATATTCAGGATGATGTGATAGAGTTGTTGGTTCAGAGAGGTATTTTGAAGGTAGAGTCTACCAAATTGCTATGGATTCCAGTGTCTGAAAGAATGGATAATGCTAACTATGCGTTTGAACAAGAAATCAGAGATACGTTAAAGGCAGTCGTGCAGAGTGGTAAAAAACCAACTCCAGCGATTGTAATTCTGATGAGTGTGATTCATAACTGTGGAATCCTTGAAGAAGTTTTCAAAGAAAAAGATCAGCTGATAGACGCAGTAAAGGTTGCTAAGGATGTCGCTGCAAGTGGATATGTAGATGATAATACGAAAGTAGCATTAGAGAGTCTAAAAGGACACTTTAGTTCGCTGTAAAGTCTGTACAAATAATTTTAAACGAGAAAAGGCAGTTGATTATTCAGCTGCCTTTTCTCGTTTAATGTCTAATGGGGTTTTTGATGACTTCATGTAGAACTTGAATAGTTCGTCTGCATGTGACTCCATTTCTTTAGTGGTGGTATTCTGTCTTTTAGCAGCAGCGATAATCTGAAGTTCTAGTAACGTCTTTAGGTAGGCTTTGATCGAGTCCTGATTGTCACGAATCTTTTTGCCATTGAGTGCCATAAAGCCAAAGCCTTCGTGGGGATTATTTCTGTCACGTTCGAGTATATGGTATTCTACTCCATCAATGACTGTGTGATCAAAATGATAATTGATGTTCTCGTGAATCTCACTGAAATTAGGTCCGTCTCCAGCATTGACGTCACGATTTTCACAAGCAGTCCCTATCAGTAGGAACCCTATTATAGTGAAGGAGTGTTTGAATTTTGTCATATTAAGTTTCTTTGAAGTAACCTTCTTGAACATTGAATGCTTTTTGGATAAGTTCGAACGAACTACCGTTCACTATGATAATCAAATAATCTCCTAATTCGATTTTATATTCTTTCTGTGGGTTCTTGATTAAAAGTCTTTTTCCTCCTGACCTTTTAACCATTCCGATCAGTACACCATTGAAATCTAATTTAATCCCGTCAAATGCCTGCTGATACTTTTTGTTTAGATAAGGATTGTCATAGGTAACCAAGAACTGCTTGATATCATAGTCTGTAGGCGTGTGTGCAAAGGACATGATATCCTCCGTGTAGGCCGCTACATCTGGTTCGAACATATAACTAGCCAGGATTTTGGATGAAATCTCATGAGGAGAGATGGCATTCGTTACCCCAGCATTGATAAATGTGTTTTTGAGATTGGCATTTTCTAAAGTTACTACGAATTCAATATTGTCATAGATTTTTTTGATATTCAAAATGAATACTAGCTTTTCCGTATCGTCATTTAAATTAACGAATGTTACCGATGACTTTTCGATGTTGACTTTCTTGAGCGCATCAAAGTTTTCGAAATCGGCATAGAGTGTAAAAACATTCTTTTTCTCATATTTTTCATGAATCAAATCAATATCAGTCCGTTGGTTTGTGACTATAGCCACTTGTTTGTTTGCACCAATAAGTTGTTCGGTGACCAATTGGCCAAAGTCGCTCCAGCCGATAATTACAACATGGTTTTCAAATACAGTTCCATTGTAGCCTAGCATTTTATTTTGTTTAATTGTGGACACAAGATTAGTGATTTCTCCAATGAGTAAACCATAAATACCTACACTAAGTAGTACGAATATGTAACCGATGACTCGTCCATAAATAGTGTTGGGGTAGATATCGCCATAGCCTACTGTGGTGAGCGTGACGACAGTATACCACACTGCCTGGTGATAATTGGTGATCGATGACTGAGAACTGTCTTGTTCGAATCGTATGAGTAGTGTGATAAGTATAAAATAGACTACAATACCTATCAATATTGCAAATATGAATCTATTGATCTTCCGTCTTTCAGAGGAATTGAGCATATATTTTGACGCTTATGTTAGGTTGATATTGTGATTTCAAGATATCAAAGTTGAAGTTAATTAAAAATTAACTTGAGCAAAATAAAGCACTCATACTTCGACTGAAATAGTAAAGTTTGTTTCTGTTTTTAGGTCTTTTGTAAAAGATCAGTAGGTTTTTTTCCAAACCTTTTTTTGAATTGGGTATTGAAGTGGCTGACATTGTTCATGCCTATCATTCGAGCTAGTTCTGAGGAGTTGCTTAATTTTTTTTCTCTAATGATTCGGTTGGCGTATTGCAACCTCACTTCCTTGATGTATTCGTATGGAGTAGCGTTCGTTAATTTTTTTATAAATCTATAAAATTTTCTTTCACTGACGCATATTTCTTTCGCTAAGAAAGTAATGCTGAGATTGGAATCATCAATTCTTTCCAAGATTAAATTTTCTACTTTTTTGAGTAGCGAAGCTTCCACTTCATCAATGGTTTCTTGACTATTGATGAACAAAGCGTTTTCGTTGGCATTATTCCATTCTTTTTGGTTTAAAAGATTTTCTACTCTTAGTAAAAGTTCTTTGGGTTGAAATGGCTTTGATAGGAAGTCATTGACTCCTTTCATTAAGACTTTTTCTTTGTCTTCTTCTGAAGTCCTAGCTGAGAGAACTAATGCAGGGATCTTTTTTAATTTTTCGTCCTGTCGAAGTTGCTCCAATAATTCGAATCCATCGAACCATGGCATCATGAGATCTGTGATGATAAGGTCTACAGGTTCCTTAGCGAGGATCTTAAGCGCACGTTGACCATTTGAAGCAGTCAATACCGTATAGTGCTCCGAGATGATATCATAGATGTAATCCCTTACTTCTGGATGATCTTCTACGATCAAGATAGTTTTGTTTTTGACATCTTTGCTTTTGTTTCGTATGCTGTCAATATGAACAGTAGGTTTTGCTTCTACAGTATCCTCAATGTCTCTGAATAAATCTCTTTTTTGGTCACTGTATAGTAACTGAGATAGGTTAGTAACTTGATCAATACCTACACGTTCCTGTTTTAGGTATATGATAAATTCGGTCCCAATACCAACTCTACTTTTGACCTCAATTTTTGCATGGTGTTTGTCTATAATTTCTTTGACTAGCGCTAGCCCAATACCAAAACCTTCTTGGGTTTTGAAGGTTGTCTCTGGTGCCTGATAATATCTGTCGAATATATATGGGATGTTTTCTTCGGGGATACCTTCGCCTGTGTCAAGAATAGATACACAAAGCGAAGTATCTATTTTTTTCAGGCTAACGGTCAATGATCCTTTTTCTTGGGTGTGTTTTAGACCGTTGGTAATCAAATTGAACAGGACTTTTTCAAAATGAAAAGGGTCTACATGAACAATACTACCACCTTCTATGATCGTGCTAGAATAGGCGAGGTGTACTCCTCGCATTTCTGCCATAGAACTAAACATTTGTACAAATAGGTTAAGTACCTCATTTATGTCAATATACTTCGGCTTGATAGCGAGTTTATTGTCCTCTAGTTTGATCAGTTCGTTGATTTCATTGGTCAAATGAAGTATTCTTTCTCCATTTTTTAGACCAATCATTAGTTGCTTTTCCGCTCGGGAGTTTAGGTATACGTCTTTATTTTCGAGGACTTGCTGTATACCGCCCATAATCAGAGTCATCGGGGTACGAAGGTCATGAGAGATGTTGGCAAAAAAACGAGATTTGGCAGCATCTAACTGAATCAAACGATCCGCTTGAGCCTTATTTTTCTTGGAAAGTCGCTTGTTGATGACTGCTGCTCGATAAACGATGATCGCTATTGCTACGACAAGTATCAATACAATAACAGACGAAATCAACATTGTATTTTGTGTTTTGATCGTTTGTTGATTTAGTTCGTCTTTCTTTTTGAGCAGTTCGTTCTCAGCAGATTGGTTTGCTGCATGGGCACGAATTTCTGCCTGTTGCACCTGATTGACCATATCAAGCTTTTGAATAGAGTCTGCCAAATATTCAAAATCACTCACTAAGTTTATCGCCTTTTTGTACTTGCCTAAATCAGTGTATGCCATGTACAATTCTTCTTTGAGCGTCTTTAAGCGGGTTTGGTACGTGTTTTTACTAAGTTGTTCTTTGAGGTAAGGTTCTAACAGCTCGATTGTCTTGATTTGATTACTTGTCCTATTATAAATGTTAGCCAGAGCGATCATGTTTTCAATGTTACTGGTTTCGCTTCTTTGCTCTTTACCGTATTTAATGGCAAGATTAAGTGACTGAATAGCTTGGTTTACATTTCCTTCGGCGTAATGTACTTTACCATAGTACCGATGTATGCTAGATAAAAAATCGGTGTTTTCATGTTTTTTACTCGCTGTGAGCGCACTGTCAAGATAATTTTTTGCTGCCCCTGTATTTTTATTAGATAACTGAACACTCGCCATATACGAGTACCAGCCGCTAAGTCGATCCATATGTTTTTGATCTTTTTTTAGACCCTGAATAGCTAGATTAATATACTGAGTACTTTTGTCAAAGTTTCCCAAGTCGTCGTAGCTTTTGCCAATGTTATAATAACATAGAATAACTCCGAATTCGTCATGACGCTCTTTATATGCCTTCATTGCATTGAAGTGAGCATCTATTGATAGTCCTAACTGGTCTAAAAAATAATATGCTAAACCTAAATACACGTAAACTTGAGCTTCAGCATGATGAGGTTCATTTTTGATCTCTAGTAGTTGGGTGTATGCATTAGAAAAATGAACACAGCTCATATAGTTGCCTTTATGATGGTTCATTCTCGCCTGATGATAGAATTGTGTGAGTTTATCTACCACTAAAAGTTTACCTTCATCAAAACGGGAATCAAGTATATTGAAATAAAATTGGGCAGAGTCGTAATCTTGATCATCGATAAGTTTGTCAACATGATCAAGGAGAACTTTGTTATCAAGTGTAAGTAATTCAATTCCACTTCCATCATTGATTGGGAAGATGGAAGAGGAATAAAAAAAACTGAATAGAATTAAAACTGCTGATTTTAATGATTTATTCAATGCAATGGGTTCTAATAATTAATTTCTCAAATGCTGCTATAGTAATTATGAGCGCTTTTCGGGAAGACCAGTTTCGTTTTTGTCCTTGTCAGTGTCATCATCATCGGGCATTCTTGTTACTAGAGTCTTGTTTACTATTAAATTTTTCATGGTTTGTTTATTTTTATGTTTTAATGAATTTTGATCCAAAATACGCAAGTATTGCTGAAAATCATAATACTGAAAGGGTTCTGAGTAAGAAATGGATCAAAAATAGCAACCTCAAAAAGAAAGTGGCTTCTCGTTCAGAATATCATATCAAAATTAGTTCTTTTGCATTCATTCAGAACATAAATTATTGACTTATGTGGATTAAAAAGTGCTTGTTTTTTTCGTTTGTATTAATAAGCTTAAATGGATTTGGGCAGACAGAAGGGTATAGGATAGAAGTTGTGATGGAAGGCCTAGAAGATACGGTTGTCTATTTGGGCAATCACTTTGGTCCCAAAAAGTACCTCCAAGATACTGCGAAGTTAGAAGCTGGTGGACGGCTTGTTTTTGAAGGGGATAGACGGCTGAAAACAGGCATGTATTTTCTGTATGGAGGAGCGTTGTATATGGATTTGATTATTGACGAGCAGCAGTTTAAATTATCTACTAAGCGTACTGATTTATACGGTAGTATGATCGTAGAGGACTCTCCGTCGAATGTTCAGTTTAGAGATTTTCAGGAGTTGATGATAGCTCATCAGCAGAATGTTCGTGATCTTACGCAACGCTTGGATTCAACCTCTACCAAGAAAGACTCTGTTACCATATTTGACCAGGTGCAAGAGCTAAATGATCTGAACTTGGCAGCAAGAGACAGTCTCCAAGAACAGTGTGGAGATAGTTTTGTAGCAGAACTGATCGAATTAATGGGATTGCGAACTGACTTTGCTTTTGAAGGAGACTCACTGACCGTAGAAGAAAAGCAGGAGCAGTACAATGCATTCAAAAATGACTATTTCAAAAACATTGATTTCAACTCTGAAGGACTCGTTCGTACACCGATATTTGAGTCCAAAATCAATGAGTATCTAGACAAAGTCACGATACAAAATCCTGATTCGGTTATTCATTCAGTAGATTTTCTATTGAGTAGTAGCCAAGACAATGAGGAACTGTATCGCTATCTGCTGGTGACCTTGTTTCAGAAATACCAAAACCATAAGATCATGGGAATGGACAAAGTATTCGTCTATCTGTCAGATGAGTATTACCTAAAAGGTAAAGCTCCATGGGCTGATGAGGCAATGATTACAGAACTCAAAAAGGAAATGGTATTTCATCGTGACAATCAAATCGGGAATATAGCTCCACAGATTTATTTTCAGGACACGTCTGGTGTAGCCAGTAGTTTATACAGTATCAAGGATGATTACATTATCTTATATTTCTATTCGCCTACTTGCGGTCATTGCAAAAAGAAAACGCCTGTACTCAAAGAGGTTTATGACCGGTTGGATGGTAAGGCAGAGGTCGTGGCAGTCTGTACTGATACCGATGCAGAGAAGTGGAAGGAGTTTATCCAAGAATTAGACCTCAATTGGTTGAATTATGCAGATATGGGGTACAAAAGCAATTTTAGGGTAGAGTATAATGTACGCAGTACACCTATGCTGTACATTCTGGACAAAGACAAACGAATCATTGCGAAGAAGCTGGATGTAGAACAGGTCAAAGGCTTTGTGGAAGAACAGGTTAGAAGAGCATTACAGTAATATTTTTGAGGGAATAATTATTATTTTGTTTTCGCTTTGGACTAATTCTCTTATTTTCGGAGCAGAATTTTTGAAGATTAAATAAAACCAAATGGTTGAAGAATTTAAAACACTGAGAGACGATGAAATTGAGGTATTATTAAATGCCCCAGTTCTTGTATCTGTAATGATAGCTGGTGCTGATGACAAGATCGATAAGACAGAAATCACGCAAGCAGTAGAGATTGCTAATAGCAAGCAAGCGCGCGCGCGCGAGCAGCTGATCGAGTATTACAGAGAAGTAGGCAAGGATTTTCAGGCAAAGTTTGAGAAGTATGTGGCAGAGTTGCCGGACAATGCAAGTGCTAGAACAGATTTGATCAGTACTGAATTGAGGAAACTCAACCATATCCTGCCAAAACTTGAGCATAACTTTGCTGTGAAGCTTTATGCAAGCCTCAAAGAAATGGCAAAAAAAGTAGCTGAGGCTTCTGGTGGTGTGTTAGGCTATATGTCTGTGAGCTACGAAGAGGCCAAATTGATGGAGCTTGGAATGATTGAAGATCCAGATACTTTTGAGCAGTAATATCGACCTATTGAAAAATTTGATAAACGCTATCCTCTAAAGGGTAGCGTTTTTTGTTATGAAGAAGATAAGTACTTATAGACGTAGTTCGGTTATCCCACTACGCATGGCATTTGTCATGTGGCTTTTGTTTACGTACCAATTCTACTCGGGACACGACTTAGGATTTTTGGGTATTTATCCGAGGCACCTACTTGGTCTGATAGGAGTATTAGTGAGCCCTTTGGTTCATGGGGATGTGAACCATATTATGTCCAATACTGTACCACTGATATTACTAGGGGCTGTGCTCTTTCACTTCTACCCTCTAATAGCGCGTGTGGTGTTTGTTAACTCTTATTTGGTGACAGGGCTTTTAGTTTGGCTCTTTGGACGAGAGTTCTTTCACATTGGAGCCAGTGGGGTGATCTACAGTTTAGCGTTTTTTCTTATGCTGTTTGGTCTTTTTCGTAAGGATAAAAAATCACTCCTCATTTCTATCATCGTCGTGGTAGTGTATGGAGGTTTAGTCTATGGTCTGATGCCAAACGATCCACAGACATCGTGGGAATCACACGTTTTCGGAGCAGGAGTAGGGACGTCTCTGGCGTTCGTGTTTAGAAATCGCGCACGTGTAGATTAATCAAGTCAGAAATTCATGACAAATCCATAAATTATCCGTGCGTAGGTAGATTCATTGACCGTGAAATTATCCATGTGTCCTGACTTTTCGAATACATGCAGTTGTTTGAATTCAAAATCAGTTTGATCATAGAGCCGTTGCATATCCTCTTCCTTGAATACATAATTTTCATTACCATGGAAATACAAAATTCCTCTCAGGTCTTTGCCGGCTGGTTGTGAGACTACTGTTATTGTATTGAACTCTGGTATCATCACACTGCTCGGGATTTTCATAGGCGAGTGTATCGCTTTGAACCTTGATCCGAGCGCAGCAAAATCCACATAAGGGTTGTCTGCTATAATCCCTGTGATCTGGTGTCTGTTGTAGCCATGGTTGAGCCCAATACCCGCGCCGATTCCCCAGCCATAGACGATGATTTCATGATCAAAGCGCTCACTAACATAAGCGATGACTGCATCAAAGTCTGTAAAAAATTCTTTGTAGATATAATTGAGTGGGTCGATTTGGAAGTCACTACTGCCACCAAATCCACGATAGTCATAGGTAACGACATTGAACCCATAATTGACAAAAATCCTCACACGTTCTAAATAAGCAGCCATATTTTCTACCCCATCATGGCTTATCACCATCAGTTGATTGCCTCTACTAGAAGGGAAGTACCATGCTTGTAATATAGCTCCATCAGGAGTAGGGATTTTGATGGATTCGTATTTCATCCTATGATCCTGCGGCAAAGTTTTGTATGTGCGAGAAGGGGAGAGAGCCAAGCACGCTTTACCAAACAATAGGAACACAAATAGTAAGATGAGACGGGTGATTGGCATGTGGGATTGAAATGGTTTTAGTTTTTGGAATACTAGAATAACAACTTCAGATCAAAGAAAGTCAATTTGCCAGCAACGAGGAAAGAAATATTGATCTAATAGCAGCCTCAATTCTTTGATGTCTCATACAGCTGTCTACGTCTTTTTGCGATCAGTCCATCCACAGGAGAGAAGATAAATGCTAGCGCAAAAAATAACCCTGCCATCGTAGACATGGCACCTGCTATAGAGCCGTCTAAGTATACAGCGAGATAGTAGCCTGTTGCTGATGTCAATATGCTCAGTGCTACAGTGATCCATAACATTTTCTTGAAATTGGCAGTGAGTAGATAGGCAGTAGCAGGTGGTGCAATTAATAACGCTACGACCAGAATAGCCCCGACAGATTCGAATGATGAGACTGTAGTAAGTGACACTGCACTCATCAGCAGGTAGTGCCATAGGCTAGTTGAGATACCAATTGCTGATGCAAAGGCAGGGTCAAAGGTGGTGAGATGTAACTCTTTGTATCCTAGTGTGATGAATAAAATAATAACGACAAGGACTACTCCAGAGATATACAATGATCTTGGTCCATAAATTATACCGTTTGATCCTATCCATAGGTCAAGAGGTACATAAGCGATTTCGCCATAGAGCACACAGTCTTGATCCAAATCTACTTCTCCAGCATAGACAGAGATCAGAATAACTCCGAGCGCAAACAGCCAAGTAAAGGTCACGCCAATGGAAGCATCTGACTGCAAACCTCCTTTTTTATGGAAAAATTCGATGAGGAAAGTTGTGAGTACACCAATAGCCCCTGCACCCAATAGCATGGTGAAAGAATCCCTGCTGCCGCTGATCAGGAAGGCCAGAACGATTCCAGGCAGTACGGCATGAGAGATGGCATCACCTACCATGGCCATTTTCCTAAGAATGAGAAAGCAGCCAAGCAAACCGCATGCGATGGCTACCAATGATCCGGTCGTTATGATGTATATCGCATCCATTATTTATTCATCAGGTTAGGGTCGTAGGGTATAGCAGAACTGTGAGGGTCGTTTTCTGGGTATTCTAGTAGGGATTCTAATCTTCGTTCTAACTCAGGCGTCAGAATATGCTCAATATTATCCGCATCTTCATGTACATGATCTGGCGCGATACGCAGATATTTTGTCAGGTAGACTTCCCATAGTCGGTGTAGTTTGACAACACGACGGCCTTTGATTTTACCCTGTTCGGTCAAGCTCCATTTGTCATCCCTATTGGATAAATACCCTTGGATATGTAAACGTCTGAGTCCTTTCTTTAGGGATTTCATACGGATTGGTCTTTTGTTTTGAAGTTCAGTGAGGGTTCTAGCACGCTGATGATCAGCATCTATCTCAGAGAGTTGGTAGAATAGTTTAAGAATGTTTTCGTTGAGGATTCTACGCTTGATACGGTATTGTCTCAGTAGTTTGTAGAAAATGCCCTTATTGGGCGCGATAAAAAATGAAACCAGAGCCAGCATTGAGACGATCAGAACTATCCATGGACCAGTAGGCATAGCAGGCGCAGTGTAAGAGATGAAGGCACCGCTGATCCCAGATACAGCTCCGAAAACCGCTGCAATGACAAGCATTACGCTCAGTTTGTCCGTCCAGAATCTTGCCGCAGCGGCTGGCGTGATGAGCATGGCAGCCATCAGTACCACGCCGACAGCTTGGATACCAGTGACCACTGCTAGTACCGTCAGTGTAGTGAGTACGAGTTCTAGCCTCCTAACGGGAAAACCAATGGACTTGGCAAAATCCTCGTCGAAGGAAATCAGTGCAAATTCTTTGTAGAAGAGGAGCACAACTACTACCAATACTAGGCTGATACTACTAAATACCACCAAGTCAGTACCTACTAAGGCAGCAGCTTTTCCAAATAGGAAAGAGTCCAGGCCTGTCTGAGCGGCATTGCCTGAGTGCTGTATCATCGTGAGTAGGAGGATGCCTATGCCGAAGAATACAGATAGAATGAGACCGATGGAAGTATCTTCTTTGATTTTGCTGGATCGCGTGATGAAATCAATGAGTACGAGTGCTAGCCACCCTGTGATGAATGCTCCGATGATGAGTACGACGGGATTCTTATTGCCAGAGAGTAAAAATGCTAAACAAATGCCAGGTAACACAGAGTGCGCCACGGCGTCTCCTACAAGTGCTTTTTTCTTGAGAAAGGTAAAGCAACCGACCAGTGCCGAACTGATAGCTAACAATACAGAACCTGCCGCGACATAACGAATGTTAGGATCCTGAAACGAAAAGAAGTAGATCAGATCTTCCATTAGGTGACGTCTCGGGTTGGGAATCCTTGCTTTCTTAGGAGGTTGCCTACATCGGATAGGATCGTGAGTTTACCTCCGTAGGTTTCTTGTAGCAGCTCTTGAGTGAATACTTCTTCAACAGGGCCAGAGGCCACCAGTCGAGTGTTTAATTGTACAACCCAGTCAAAGTACTTGGTAACGGTCTGGAGGTCGTGGTGTACGACTATCACTGTTTTGCCTTGTGCAGACATTTGTTTGAGGATGCCGATGATGGCTTTTTCTGTGGCAGCATCCACGCCTGCGAAAGGCTCATCCATAAAGTATAGATCGGCATTTTGAGCTAAGGCACGTGCCAAGAATACGCGCTGCTGTTGACCTCCAGATAACTGGCTGATTTGTCGGTTGGCGAACTCGGTCATCTTGACCTGAGCGATGGCATAGTCTGCCGCTTCATAGTCTGCTTTGCGAGGACGTTTGAATAGTCCCACTTTGGCATAGCGTCCCATTACCACCACATCTCGTACTGATGCAGGGAAGTCCCAATCCACAGATTCTTTCTGTGGGACGTAGCTGACTTTCTTTCGGACATCATCTAGTGGACTACCGAATAGTTCTACCCAACCGCTACTAAGAGGAACCAAACCCATTATGGCTTTTATAAGTGTTGATTTTCCGGCACCATTGGGTCCTATCACACCGACGAGTGAGCCTTTGGGTAGCGTCATGTCTACGCCCCAAAGTACAGGCTTTCGGCTGTAGGTGACCGTGAGATCATGCACTTCCAGTATAGGGTTTTCTACGTTTACTATCATTATTTCAGTGCGTTTACGATGGTTTGTACGTTGGTATGTACCATGCCGATGTAGGTGCCTTCAAATTCGCAAAACGAGCCCATGGCATCCGAGTATAGGCTACCACCAATTTTGACGTCATGTCCACTTTCTTTACAACCTTGTACAACAGCATTGATCGCTTTTTTGGAGACGGATGTTTCGATGAACACTGCTTTAATTTTTCGATCTATGATCAGATTTACCAACTGTGAAATATCCTTAAGACCTGGTTCTGATAGAGTAGAGAGTCCTTGTAATCCTTTGACTTCTATATCATAGGCATCCCCGAAGTACCCAAATGCATCGTGTGCTGTGATTAGCAGACGTTGAGAAGGAGGAATGGTCGCAATTTCGGATTTGACGGCAGTATCTAAGGAATCGAGCTGCTGTAGATAGTTGTTTGCATTTTGAGTATAATAGTCGATATGAGCACTGTCATAGCGGATCAGTTGGTCACGAATGTTTTGTATAGCATCAGCCCACAGCGCTACATCGAACCAAATGTGAGGGTCGTAAGTGCCTGGGTAGGTTTCGCTTTCGCGCAAAAGGCTATCGGAGAGATCTGCACTGATGGCTGCCACGTTCTTGATGCGTGCCAGCTTCTCGAATACTTCCCCCATTTTACCTTCTAGGTGTAGTCCATTATAAAACACGATATCCGCTTGTTGGAGTTTTTGGAGATCTCCTTGTGTCGCTTTATAAAGGTGAGGGTCTACACCGGGTCCCATGAGTGCTTGTGCTTCGACTTGATCTCCACCGATGTGAATGACCGCATCGTAGATCATACCTGTCGTGGTGACTATTTGTACTTTTCCCTTCTTTTCTTTCTGTTTTGGAGTACAGGATAGAATGCAGAATAGTGATAGAATGAGGGTGATATGGTAGAGGTGTTTGTTCATGTTATTCGGTAACGAGCAGGTTGTCTGCTACTTGTTTAGAGATGAAAATGGTGGGATAGCCTATAATGTCTATCTGCATAGAACCATCAAAGGTGTTGATGTCTTTGATGGTGATTTTAGATCCGAGTGAAATATTGATTTTGTCTAAATGAGCCAAAAAGTCAGATTCTGAATTTTCTACACCTGTAACGATGACTTGTTTGCCCATTTTGACCTCTGTCAGCGGGACTTTCTTGCCGATGACGATTTCTCCGTTTTCGTCAGGAATTGGATCTCCATGAGGGTCTACACGTGGATAACCTAGGAATTTATCCAGTTTGGTAACAAGTACCGGTGATTTGATATGTTCTAGTTGCTCAGCGATCTCATGGACTTCATCCCATTTGAAATCCAACTTGTCTACCAAGAATACTTCCCAGAGGCGGTGTTTTCTGATCACCAATAACGCCGCCTTTGCACCTTTGATCGATACATTGGCACCTTTGTACTTTTTGTAAGAGACATAGCCTTTGTCACTCAGCTTTTTGATCATGTCACTGACCGAGGCGGGTTTCGTCTTGAGTACATCCGCTATCGCGTTGGTCGTGACCGCATGCTGACCAGAGTCAGACAAGTGGTAGACGGCTTTCAAATAATTTTCTTCTGCGTAACTAAGCATTCATCCTGTTGTTCAGGCAAATGTAAGATTATTTTAGATTCATCTAAAAATATTTTCAGTTCATTATTTTCGGTTAGGGCCAGTTTCTACTTTGCACTGTGGTTAAAAATCTGCTTTAAGAAATCACCAATCGAAAAAAGAATGATACAAAACCTATCCGTATTTTAGAATCCTTCGTATTGCTATCACTTTGCGTCTGATCGTAATTTTATTCCTTGATTCGTTTTTTGAGAAAGCAAGGGATTGGATTACTTTACAACATGAGTGCTCCTAAAAGTAGGAGCTAACTTTTAACCAATATAATGAGCCTGACGAACGAAGAAATATATGAGCATGTAGAGACGCTATACCAAGCGCATTATCTGGGGCTAGTGGAAGACCAGATGAGTCAAGAGTGTGACCACATGTTAGCTATTATTGCTGCTGCTGAAATCCAAGAGGTTGAAGGAGCTACTGATGATCATCGGCGTATCGCTGCTCGCAATGAGAAGCTGCATCAACTCATCAATCAGTCTTGGGACTTGCCCGAGAAAAAACCATTGGCAGAAATCTATCCTAAGCTATTTGAGGCTTGGGAGATTGAAATGGAGAGTTGTCCTCTACAGCAGGTGGATGAACAGTCTAGAGATCGATTTTATCCGTTGGTCGGGGATTCTATCTTTTTGAGATTACTAAAGATGAGTAAGCGCAGCTTGTTGATTTTGGGTCAGCTGCCTCGACGCTTTGTTAATTTGTTTCGAAAGGAGAAACGAGCGCTTCATTATTGGTCTCATACTATACCAATGCGTAATTTGGTGCAGAGACACTATGGGGCACGTCTGATAGAGGATCTAGAAGGGCTAACTGATCATTTCTTCGGCGGAATGGTCAAGGAATACCTTACCGTCAAAGCTTGGCAAGAGACCATGGCATTGGATGCGACACATGCAGCAGTTAGCTCCGTACATATGACAGATCATGTGTTGGCATTCAAGAAGAAATGGAGTGAATCGACCCCAGCTATTATAGCAGAGATATTTGCAGCACGACGAAAAGCCTTCGAGCAGGAGTACGAGCGTGCAGGCACGTGGGAGTACGCCAAATGGAAACTGTCGGACACCAAAGTAGCAGGGTGGTTGACGGATGCTCACGAAAGTTGGTCTAGACATCAGTACGAGTGGAAGAATACGATCTATGCAGTGTTCGAGGATTGGAGGTCCGATCTTGATATTTATATCCTACAACAGAAAACTCTCGCAGAACTATCACAGTACCAGGAGGCACAGCGTCAGAAATTGACCAAATATATCGATCCTGATATAGATAAGATACAGCAATTCATTACAGATTCACTGGATGGATTAGGTCAGCCACAGGAGTCTATCCTCAAGGAACTGAAGCGTCTGCATTATCAGACTGTGAAGCAGCTGGATCAGAGTTTGGTACCGCAGCTCAGTGAGAAGCTTTCCAGTCAAAACATAGTAGGCCATATCAATAAACTGGAAGTCACTGTGTCTCAGCTCGTGTCTGAGCTGTCCGAAGAGCATATCATCCTGAAGTCTGGAGACTATGATAGACCGCTCAAGCATGATGATTTTCATCAGATATCCATTGACGAACTGATCACTTTTGAGACACTCGTGGTGTTTCAAAACGAACTGGCACGATTCAAAACACAGATGTTCAGTGTCTTGGAATCAGCTGCAGATGAGACCAAAGATCTTGATCACATCATTACGTTTAGTCTATCGTCGGCGATTGCATCTTTGGATGATGAAAAGTCAGATCAGGAAGTGATTCTTATTGCCGAGGAAGGTTTTCAGCGGGCATCTTCACGTCTATCAGAGATCAGGGAGAAACTACAACTATCACTATCAGAAACGAGCGATGGTTTGGAGGCAGCTGTTCAGCAGTTTTGTGATAGTCTCACCGCACTGACACACAATGAAAATACCAGAGAGCTCAAAATGCGAATCACCAAGGCCAAGGCAGCACGCCAAGCGGTACAGGTTCGCGAAGAGCTTCAGGACAGAATCAAGGGAGTGGCTTTGCAGCTATGGGAGAAATCCAAAGTGAATTATACGGTATTTAGAGCTGAATTGAGCAAATGGAGTGGTCGTTTTATCCTCACTGCCAATAAGCCAGAGTTGACCAAGCAGGTTTCGGATTTCTTATACGAGTCGCAGCAGGCATTGGATAAACTGCCATTGATCTATCAGCGACTATACCAGATAGAGCCACTCGAAGATCTCGAACTCTTCGAAGGACGTGCCATGGAGTATGAAGCACTCCAGAGTGCTTTTAAAAACTGGAAACTAGGCAGGTATGGTGCAACTGTGGTTTTGGGAGAGAAATGGGGCGGCTTGACTTCCTTTATGAACTATGCTGTCAAAGAGGTAGGTTTTACACACTCGGTCTCACGACATGCACTAGAAGGGAATCTGTATAGTCACAACGATTTCATCACGATGATGTGTCGCTTGTTCCAGTTGGAAAATATCCAGAACATGGACGAACTGGTTAGTCATTTTCATCAAGGACCTAAACGTGTCATCGTGTTGGAGGATATTCAGAAAATGTATTTGAGGAAGGTGGATGGGTTTCAGGCCTTGATCGGACTCAATCAGTTGATTAGCCGAACAGGGCAGCACATCTTTTGGGTGGTGACTAGTACGATCTATACTTGGAACTACCTGAGTCAGACGATACAGATTAATCAATATTTTTCTTATATCATCGAGCTAAAGGAGCTGACCAATGATCAGATTATCAATATCGTCTGGAAGAGAAATAAAATCAGTGGCTACAACATCCAATTCGAAGTAGAGGAGGAGAGGTCCAATGATAAGAAGTTCATGAAGTTGACATCTGCTCAGCAGCAGGATAAGTTGAAGCAGGAGTTCTTTTCTTCGCTCAATTCATTTGCGAAAAGCAACGTAAGTATGGCGCTGATTTTCTGGTTGTTGTCTACGAGAAAAATCGAAGATAACAGGATTACCATAGGGACTTTTAAAAACCCTAATTTGGGGTTTCTAAAGGCATTGTCTATGGAAAAGGTTTACATTCTCCATGTCTTGATTCTGCATGACGGCTTGAACGTAGCACAGATCAGTGAAGTACTGAATATACCACAGACGCACTGTCAGCTCATGCTATTGGCACTGCTAGAAGATGGAGTAGTATTCGAAGAAAAGTCCACTTATATGATTAATCCGATCGTCTACCGAGGCATGATCAATTTGCTAAAATCCAAGAATTTAATTCACTGATGATGAAACGATTGTTGATACTAGTATGGCTCCTGTGTCTCATGGCACCAGTAGCTCATGCGCAAGATACTACCCGGTTGGACTCTGCGTTTATGCAGCTGGACAGTGCGATCTATCCAGATGAGGCTAAGAAAGATACGATCGCTGAGAACAAATCGGATAGTACAAAAACACCTACACAGACCGTCAAAGAAAAGACTAAACAACTCGTAGATAACCCTCCCGATATCAGTGAATTGATTTCGTTCTCTGAGATTTTTTGGGCAGTCGTGATTATGGTCGTGGGCTACTTTGTGATCAAGTTTACCTCGCGGATTCTAGAGTTGTTCGCAGAGAAGAGTACACAGTACCGTATCACGATCAAGAGTTTGATTCCAGTGGTCAAAATCGCTGGCTGGGTCATTATTTTGATTATCATTATCATGGGGGTGTTTCAGCCACCAGCTGCTACGATATTGGCTTTTTCTGCTTCGATTGGTGTGGCAGTAGGATTTGCCTCTCAGGATATCTTGAAGAATATATTTGGAGGGATTATGATTCTCTTCGATAGACCCTTCAACTCTGGGGACAAGATCGAAGTAGGAGAGCACTATGGCGAGGTAGTAGAGATTGGACTCAGATCTACTCGTATACTGACGCCTGATGATAGTTTGGTATCTATCCCCAATAGCGAAATTATGAACAAGGCTGTCTCCAATGCCAACACTGGAGAACCCAACTGTCAGGTGGTCGCAGAGATCTATCTACCTATCCACGTAGATACTGTCAAGGTGCGCGAGATTGCTACACAGTCAGCACAGGTCTCCAAGTATGTCTACATGAACAAACCGATTGCAGTCATTTTTATCAATGAGATCAAGCATGAGAAACCGATTTTTCGCGTTCGACTAAAAGCTTATGTGTTAGATATCAGAGACGAGTTCAAATTTAAAAGTGAGATGACCGAGATCGTCATCAAGAAGCTAGTAGAAGAAGGTATGATTGGTTGATGAATTCTAATGATACTCTCTTTTCTATCTGTTGAGATTGTGTAGGTTCTTCTTCGATGGTTTCCTAAAGTCGTATCGGGATTTTTTTATCATTTGTATAGTGATGTTGATCAGTAAGGCAACTCCTGTTCTGTCGGAGATGATATTTTCTCTTGCCAGATCAGCAGGCGTTTTTATAGGAAAGAAACCAGCTGTTTCGCTGGGAGCTGGGGATTATGGCTAGAATCATCAGCACTACACCTGCTGAATATATCCGGAATAGCCACAATACCTCCCATACTCATCAATCCCTTTTTTATAAGTTCTTTTCCTTTCATTAGTTTTTTGTCAGAGTAAAATCACTCTGAAGTTTGGAAGTAATACCTAAGCTACATTTTGCGGAGCTTTTGATGACTAATGTGAAATGGGAGGAAATGGTTGCTAATTGAATAGCCTTAATACCTACAGGTATCTAATTTAGTTGGATAGTTTAGAATTAAATCTGATCAAAAGAAGATAGTTATTGATATGGTAGGCAAGATGAAAAAGAGCATGCTCGTGGTAGTAATAATGATGGTGCTATCAGCTGGTGGAATGAAAAAAAAGGTGACAACTGTTTACCTGATAGGTGACTCGACAATGGCTGATTATAACCTCTATGAAGGAGATTATATAACGACACGGTACCCTCTGACTGGCTGGGGTCAGGTGTTTCAACCTTTTTTTGCAGCAGATAGCTTGCCCTTGGTGAAAGGTCTGATCAGTACAGATAGTGTGATTGTCGATGATCGAGCACGTGGAGGTAGGAGTACGCGAACCTTCTTTCAAGAAGGCAGGTGGCGTAGTATATATGATGGTCTAAAAAAGGGGGATTTAGTACTGATGCAGTTTGGTCACAACGATGCTGCAGAACAAAAGACTGAACGCTATGTTGATGTAGAGGGCTACAAAGAGTTTCTCAGGCTATACATCAGTCAGAGTCTGCAAAAGGGAGCCATTCCTATCGTTCTTACCCCAGTAGCGCGGAATTATCCTTGGGAGGAAGGACGCCTTAGTAATGTACATGGAGACTATCCTACTGCTGCTATAGAGGTTGCTCAGGAATACGGAGTTTTGATCATAGATCTTAATCAACGCTCCATGTCTGCATTTAGTGATAAGGGTATGGAGTATGTGACTGATCACTATTTTATGAATCTACAGGAGGGGCAATTTGCTAATTACCCAGAAGGAAAAAATGACAACACCCATTTCCAACCAGAGGGAGCCAAAGCAGTGGCTCAGTTGGTCTTTGATGCATTGCAAGAGCTAGAGTAGTTTTACTTTATATCTAGAAAACAAATGGCTTGTTACATTTTGATGTTTTTTTAAGGAAAGAGTAGCTCTATAAACCGTTACTGACAATTGTATGCTTTTGGTAATGCTTTCGGCTTAATGAATTGATTATCAGTTAGTAAATAGATTAGTGATATAGTTTGTCATAAATAGGGTAGTTTTTAAGGGGGATTAATTCTTAAAAAGTGTTAATACTCTGTCGTAAGTCACTATTTTGCGATGTTATTTATTAATACGTTAAAGGGAAAAAAGTCTGTCACGTCTTTCCAACCAATTTTTATGAGAAAATATTTACTGGCCATCGTATGTATGGCATTTTACTTTGTTGTTACAGGACAAAGTTCATCTGCGGATCTAATCAATAAAGTCGTCCGTGTTAAGTTTCAAAAAAATCATCAACTACAGCTGAACAATCAGCAAAACAGTTTTCAAGCAACAGGTACATACTTGTCGGTAGGAAATGTGGGTTTAGATCAAGTCAACCAACGCTTTTCTGCCCAGCAAATGCGACGCGTATTCCCGTATGCTGGAAAATTTGAGTCCAAACATCAAGCTTATGGTTTAGATCTCTGGTATGATATCAGAGTTGATGCAGAGACTTCTATAGAAGAACTCATGGCGGCATATGGGGCGATAGAAGTCGTAGCTGCTGTCGAGCCGATTCAGGTGTACAGTACTGGTGCAGAAGACGCAGTTCAGTCTACCAATGATCCTCGTCTCGATGAGCAGTGGCACTATGAGAATACTGGACAAACTGGCGGATTGATTTCGGCAGATATTTCACTTTTCGATGCATGGCAGACGGAGGCAGGAGATGCTCGTGTCATCGTATCGGTGCATGATTCGGGGATAGATCTGTACCATCCAGATTTACAGAATAGGATTTGGACTAACAATGGAGAGATACCAGGTGACAATATCGATAATGACAACAATGGATATGTAGATGACTACTATGGGTACAATTTTGCGGCAGCAGTGGCAGGAGGAGATCCGAGTAGCGTGATGGATTATAACGGACATGGTACGCATACATCTGGTACTATCGCCGCAGAGAACAACAATGGTATTGGGGTGTCAGGTGTAGCAGGGGGTACTAGTGCGAGTGATGGTGTACGTATCATGATGATGCGACTAGGAGATGACTATGGATCCAATTCTATCTATAACCCTGCACCTTCTTACATTTATGCAGCAGACATGGGGTCGGTGATTTCATCCAACAGCTGGGGAGGTGGTAGTTATGACGGTTCTGTCTATGACGCCATTCAATATTATATTTCAGAGGCTGGTGGTAGAGATAGTGGCTTGGAGGGTGGTCTAGTTATTTTCTCATCTGGTAACTCCTCTAGTACTAGTTTTGATTATAAGGCTGATATAGATGGAGTAATTATGGTGTCTGCTACGAACCATCTAGATCGAAAATCTTGGTACTCTAACTATGGTAGTTGGGTGGATATATCAGCGCCCGGTGGGGAGACGGATATTAGCAATCAAGGTGTCTTGAGTACCCTGCCTGGGAATAGCTACGGTTTTTTTCAAGGGACGTCTATGGCTTGCCCTCATGTGAGTGGTGTAGCAGCACTATTGGTTTCAAAGGCTTTTGGGTCAGGACTTACGAGACAAGGGCTGGCTGAAGCACTGTTGTCTACGACGGACGATATTTATGATTTGAACCTTGGCTATACGGGGCTACTCGGGACAGGACGACTCAACGCCTCGCGTGCGCTTGATGCCGTGGGGACAGGAAGTGCAGGCCCTGGAAGTGTGCAGATCGATCCAGTTTCTGTCAGTAGGGAATTGACTATAGGGGAAACTAGTGAAGTCGTAGTGCGCTTGGTCAACACAAGTGAGTTTGACCTCACTGTCAAGATCGCTACGCCAGAAGTCTCATGGATCAGTGTAGATAGACCCAGTGTGACAATAGCTGCTAACACGACCGCAAAAGTTCCTGTTACCTTAAGTGCAGCTGATGTGGGGGGAGGCAATAGTAGTTTCTTAACGTTTAGCTACCCTTCGGTATCTAGTCTGCAGACTTACCGACTGCCTATATCGGTTTATACCTTGGACCAACCCGAGTTGACTTCTGTAGATACAGTCTTCTTCAGTGATCTGTACCCTGGACAGCAGGAGTTATTGAGCTTCTCCATACAAAACTCGGGGACTGGATACATTGAACTGCTCGAAGCGAATATGGCGAGTGATCAGTTTAGTTTTACTTTTGATCCCTTGACTTTAGCTCCTGGGGCATTTCAGAGTTTTGAGGTAGCTTTCTCCCCACAAACCTCAGGTTCGTGGGTGGATTCTATTCTGTTTCAAACAGACCATGAAGCGATCACGCACCACAAGGTAGTCTTGGTAGGTAAAGGGAAATCGACACTGCCCCCGGTACTGAATGTGAATACTACCACGATTGATATTGATGAAGACGACCCTCTATCTGGACAGGTCTTCTTTACCATTACAAATGACGGTGAAGACCTTTTAAATTATTTAGTCAGTGCGGAAAGCGCTCAAGTTTTTGACCCATTGGAAGACCAGTCGGTAGACGCAAAGTCAGAAAGTGAAAAGGATGAAGTGTCATCTATCGGGAGCTACAAAACCAGTGTAGATAGCCCTGTAGAAGAGGTGATGGATTTGGCATGGGACGGCAGCCATCTATGGGTAGCGGATCAAAATTCTAATTTGATACTGAAGTACGATCTGAGTAGTGAAACAGTTTTGGATACCATAGAATCCGTTGCGATACAGTCGGTAGCGATTGCCGCAGATGAAGCGTTCTTGTATGAACAAGATGCGTATGAGGGTCGAATTGTTAAGTACAATCTGACAACTGGGGGGATTGATTATCTGAATTTACAGAGTAGGTATTATGATAATAACATTGGAGTAGATCAGTCAGGCCTTTGGATCCAGTCAAATTATACGATGTATCAGTTTGATAAAGATTCGGGAGAAGAGTTGTTAAGTTATTCGATAAGTAGGAGTAGTAGTGATCCAGCCTTTTCGATAGTAGCCAATTCCTTATATATTAAGCAATCAAGCTATTTATATGTATATGAAAAGGAATCTTATTCGCACAAAAACCGCCTGTATCAGGTAGCAGGGCAGGAGGTATCGAATACCGATGGGTTGTCATTCGATGGTGAGAAAATGTGGACGGCTATGAATCAATATGGCAAATTGGTAGCCTTTGATATCTATGAAGACTTTACCTATATGTACAATTATCCAATTGGCTATTTAGCTGCTGGTGAAACGGCAACTATCCCGATATTTTATGATTTGTATGGATTAGACCAAGGCAATCGCTATACTGATACATGGATGATTAGTTCTAATGCTATAACGGATAGTAACGCCACAGTTGAAATCAATGCGACTATAGCTGGTGAGTCTCGTATGGAACTATCTAATACTATCACCATAGATGCCTATGTGGATCATCTCTATGAAGACTCTTTACAAATTTCTAATACTGGATCGGGTATACTAGAGATTGACATGATCAATGCGTTCGACGATCGATTTGAGATTGAAAATAAAGCATATTCTGTAGCAGCATATAGTTCTATCAAAGTGCCATTTAGTCTTTTGTTAACTGAGGAAGGTTCATTTAGAACTTCGTTGGCAATAGGTACTAATGATCCTGTCGAACCTTCATTATTAGTAGAGGTGTATGTGACAGGTCTATTGGCTCCAGAAATTTCTGTGGATTTGGATCAGATCGTCATGACCCTATATGAGTCTCAAGTAGACTCTGTAGCGATCAATGTAGAGAATAGCGGTCTGGGTTCACTGTTTTATTCATTTCTTAATGATCCACATAGCACTGAGGTAGTTGTAGAATCGACCTCTGAGACTTACATAGGAACTGCGCAAACGACTAAGTCGAAGGAGGAATTAGACTTGTTGGAGATCAAAGGGCTGCCATACAGCTCACAAGCCATTGATCGATTGATGGCAGCTGGTACTCGAAACACGGATTTGGAAGACGTTTTCTCTGCATTAGATGAATCATATACGGAGATCAATTCTTTGATTCCTAATCGATATGATTTCACGAATGGAGAAACAGGGAGTTCCATTAGTGATGGGGGTGGAGACATGTATGATACGGGTAATAGGCTTTATACTTCCATAGGAGGGCCTATTAGTTATACTAATGGTGAGATTCTAACTAGCTATTATCTCCAAGATGAAAATTACTTTACCGCAAAATACCCAGGTTTATTTGTATTCGCGGCAGATTATAGCGACTTAGAAACTTTTGGTATAAATGGAGGGCTCGGAGCAGATGGTTCGGGCAGTGTAGATGGTGCAGTTTTATCCTACAGAGTTGGGAGCAAGGAGTATCTCGGCTTTGTTAAGCGAGTGTATAGCACCTCTGATCCATCAGTGAACCATCTCATTATCGTAGAAAATAATGGTTCTGTATACCACAGCTTTGATACATATAGTGATAGTGATGAACACACCGTGTATGAATTGTCAGGTACAAGTAGACTCTATTATCTATTGTTTGCCAGTGCTAATGGTGGATATGTGGACAATGATGATATGTCATCTATCATGGAGAGGTTCATTGAAACAGTAGAATCTGATGGAAGTTATGAATTAGAACCTTCGCTTAGTGAAGTGAATACTATTCCGTTTGATACCTATGGGTTAGATTTCGGGGAGTACGACTACAACGTACAGGTGCTCAGCAATGATCCTGATCTACCTGTGATTAATATACCTACTAATCTTACCGTGCTGCCTAGTGCGAGATTTGAATCGAACAATGATACTTTGAGCTTCGAAAATGTGGCAGTAGGGAGTACGGGTCATGCTTATTTGTTCTTCACTAATATTGGTAGTGAGGATTTGATACTAGATGAGGTGACAGTTTCAAGTAGTGCAGGTTTTGAGGTTGTGAGCTTTACTGATACGGTAGGCTTTCAACAGTATGGAGTAATAGAGGTAGTTTACACACCTACTGAAATCGAAGAATTAGAGGCAATGTTGTCTATATCTACTAATGATAAGACCCATGCAGTATATGAAATTGCAGTCAAAGCATCTGGGGTTGCTTCAGCAATTTTAGAATTTGAAGAGACCTACGTGATCGATACGATAGCTGTGGGAGAAAAGAAGGATAGATCAGTGACATTGTCCAATCTCGGTACTGATGCGCTGTCTTATCGTCTAGTGGTAGAGGAGGCTGTTCCGTACCGCTATCTTGCGGCGGGTATTGAGTCTTATAGAATTCAAAGTGGCGTATATGAGGGAGGATTGAAAGCTCCAGCTCAAACGACAAATAACGGCAAGACCATAGCTGCACACACAGTTACTCCAGAGGAACTAGCTGGAGGGTTTCAATCCTTGGGCGGAAAGAGTGTTTTGGTTATCTCATCTGATTATAGTTCCGCAGTGGAGAGTGTAGTAGATTATTTGATCGCCTCTGAGTCTTTTGGCTATGTAGGTTATGTCAATTCTAATTATGGTTTTTACTTCGATATAGATGATATGAAACAGTATGACGCTGTTTTGTTATATGACAACAATGGTCATCAGAACGCAGATGTACTTGGTGATGTTTTGGCTGACTATGTTGATTTAGGAGGAGGGGTGGTTTCGGCGCTGTACGAATCCTCTAACCGTTCGATGGGGGGGCGCTGGAGAGATGAGATCGAAACCTATTCGGTCTATTCCAATCAAAATCTGCAAGTGTTATGGAATTATGACAACATCTCCATGGGGACTGTACACTTACCAGATCATTTGCTAATGAATGGCGTCAATACTTTCAATGGAGGAATATCTTCAATTAGGTACAATGCTACGGTAGATGATCTCCAACCAGATGTTGATTTGGTTGCATCATGGTCGGATGGTACACCACTCATAGTAGCCAAAGAGTTGCCGCATGCGAGGTTGGTTGATCTAGGGTTTTACCCTGTTTCAGATAGTTATGATGGCTACAACTGGGACAGCTCTACTGATGGGGTACAAATAGTGGTCAATGCGCTCAACTATGTCGCTGGTGGTATTGCGCACTCCAATGTCGACTGGTTGGAATTATCTAGCTACTCCATGGAGAACCTTGAAGGAGGTGCGACTAACGAGATTACTGCCACGATCTCTTCGGACGAGACAGAAGAATCGCTGAAGTCTGCGAGAATCACTGCCTATAGTGGAGATTCAAGAGTTGTCACAAGAACTATGCAGCTGGATGTTTTCAGCGATGGCGTGTCAGACCTTGTAGCAGTCGATACCTTAGATTTTGGTAGTGTGACTATAGGATATACTGCAGATGCTACGTTACGAATCCTCAATCAAGGGAGTGGAGCGACGTATTACTATCTCGCTGGTGACAGTTTGGGGAACTTTGAAACCACGTACTATGATAGCCTTTTGACAGGTGGTTTTGAGACGACAGGAAGATCGATTCGGTTTACAGGAGATGAAATAGGTCACTACTTCGAAACCATTACAATTAAAAATGTCACTGATGTGCAGAGCCGGGAGGTTGTACTATCCGCCGAGGTAGTTCCACCAGGTGTTATTCGACTAAACCCAGATAGTGTTTCGTTGTTTGCAAACTATCAAGGGCAGGTCGCTTCGTCATTTTATATTCATAATGAGGGTGAGGCAGACTTGGCGTTCCAATTTGGAACGTTTCATACACAGCACCTGACGCAAAACTTCAAAGCAGAAGAGCATACTCCTTTATCTTTTTCGGCCATCCCTACCAAAGGACAGGTTGATAGTCGAGTAGGCTACCCTGTATCCCAGGGGATTGGGGTCGATATTTTTGGGTATGCTTTTATGGATAGTGATGAAGACGAAGGGCCTGATTACCTGTGGCAAGACATTACTACTACAGGTGTAGAGGTTGATTTAGAAGATGATGCTTCGGTCATGATTGATTTGCCATTTGAGTTTCCTTTCTACGGATTGCGAAAATCAAATATATCGATTGGTGCGAACGGAGTGTTGTCTTTTGATGATCACGTAAACAACCCAGTCAATGCGCAGATACCAAGCGGTGCATCACCCAATGGATTAATTGCTGCTTTTTGGAAAGATTTATCTCCTAATCTAGGAGGGAGCATCTATTATGTACTGACCGACGATCATTTGACAGTTCAGTTCGATACAGTACCTGATTATGAGCAGACAGGAGTTTTTACTTTTCAGATACAATTGTTCGCGTCGGGAGAGATTGTCTTCTACTACGAGGAGATGCAAGGCACTACGGAAAATGTAACAGTGGGTATCGAGGATGAGTCAGGAGCGCGGGGGCTACAGGTGGCATTCAATACCGATTATGTCAGAGATGGGTTGGCCGTACGGTTTGTTCACCCGCAGCAGCGAATCGATCCAGCGCTAACGAGTGGATTGGTTCAACCAGGAGATTCCTTAGAAATACCTTTCGTGTATCATGTGATGGATGACTTGGGTGGGTATTATACAGATTATCTGACGGTATCTAGCAATGATACGATTAACCCAGTTAGCCAGTTGAAGATATCCTATTTTGTGGATGCTCCATCTAGTATAGCGGTATATAGTGACACCTTGATGATGGATACCACTTTTCTTACACAAGTCAATCAAAGAAGCGTCTGGTTTGAAAACGACAGCTTAGGTATCCTAACGGTAGACTCGATACGTTCGGCTAGTACACAGTTTGAACTGTTGTTTCCATACTATGAGGCTACTAGTTTGGCATTGAACAATGAAGTTTCTTATCGAAGCAGTACGAAACGCCTCACGGTCAACATCACAGACATAGAGGAGGTATTGCGTGCTAAACTGGTTAGAAAGAAAGACGGCGTGACTACCGAAGTGACAGATTTAGCTTTTACATGGGAAGAGGGTAATCTAGTGATCTCACAATTACTAATTATGTCTGATGAAAACCAATGGCAGTTAGGTCAGGGCGAGTTGTATCTTGAGTTGTTCTCAATAGCGCATTTGGATGGGTTAGCATCTTATCAGTTGTTGCCCGCACCAACATCGGTCGATCCGTATGATTATTCTGACCAATTCAAGTTACTCTATAAGCCAACAAGGATAGATGTAGACACTACCATGATCACCGTGTATAACAATAGTGCGGATGCGCCAGTGTATCAGTTTGTAGCGATCGGGAACGGGCGTGCATCAGCAGCTCAAATTTCGGTCAGTGTGACAGAGCTTGCGCAAGTTCTGGTCGTCAACGATAGTATCGATCAGACTTTTAGGGTGTCTAATACGGGGTCTGATTCTCTATCTCTCTCGTTTCAGTCCGCTAGTGTTTCTTTTGAGTCCAATCTGAATCCGATTCGCCTCAATAGCATAAACGAAATAGCCAGTGAAGGTGAATCAAAGGATAACCCATGGATAGCACCTTATAGAGAGCCTACAAGTAGTGATCAAGTGTCAAGTAGAATGATGGATGAATCATCAATCGGTACGACTTTTTATGGCTCGATTGTTACCTACACTGACTTCAACCTTCTAGGGTACAGTACAACTAGCCATCCTGAGGGTTTTAACGAAATTATTTCTGCTGGCTATAATACTACTTTGGCAGCTGAGTTTGTATATGGATCGAGCACTCAGATGTACGTATTGGATTATGTGGGTAGGCTTAGTTTGGTGGATGTCATCGAAGAAACCAGTTATACTATTTTCCAATTTCCATCGGTTGGTAGCTGGACGGGGCTGACTAAAGACCCAGTGACAGGTAGCTTGTATGCGAGTACGGAGACAGGATTGTACTTAGTAGACCCTGTTACTTTTTCGACAGAGCACGTTGGTTATTTTGGGACAAGTAATATGATAGGGATCGCGATGGGTGAATCGGGTCAGATGTATGGTTATACTTTAGAAGATAACCTATATGAGATTGATGTACGTACAGGTGCTGCTTCTCTGGTTGGTTACATCGGGTTTGACGCTGTGTTTGGTCAAGATTTGGCGTATGATTTTAAAACTAAGGCTTTTTACATGGCCGCCTATTCCAATGCCAACGGTGCAGAACTTAGAATGGTTGATACTAACACTGGGATGACCCAAAGTTTGGGAGCCTTGGCGACTAGTTATGCTGGAACTCAGATGACTGCTTTGGCATTTGAGTCAGGGGTTTCAAGTGGTGTGTTTTCTATCACGCAGCAGGATACTGTGTTAGCGCCAGGTCAAAATATCGAAGTAAGTATTGAGTTCAATTCTTCTAATCTTAACAATGGAGTCTACACCTCAGATTTATGGGTCAATAGTTCGGATCAGTCAAACCCATCGGTCCAGATACCACTGGCACTTACCGTCACGGGTAACAATGCGCAAGTGGGGGACTATATAGATAAGCTAAACTTCGGGTTGAGTACAATCTATGATACTACTTATGTCGAGCTACAGGTTCAAAACATAGGTAAGGATGTATTGATTCTGGATTTGGATGAGCGTGTGTCAGGATTTATGTTGGTAGATGATGCAAACGATTCGGTTCGCATCGGTATCGAGGAAACGAAGATTATTTCCATCCAGTTCGTCCCAACTGAGCCTACTACTTATACAGGTGAAATGACTTGGTCTACCAATGATCCTGATATGCCAGTGTTGACAGTCGGTCTATCAGGAGCTGGTCAGCGGTCTTCTGTCGAGCTGAACATGGATGTTTTTAGTTTTGCTTTTGAATCCCACCGAGGAGAGGAACTATCGGCTACCTATCAACTCTCTAGTGTCGGTAATGATACGGTCATGTATCAACTGATCCCTGAAGATGGCGTGACATGGATGCGTATGGTGAAAGATAGTTCATATTTACAGGCAGATTCTACGGCTAGTTATGACTTGGCTATCTCTACGATGGATATGGAAATAGGAGAGTATTCGTCCTATTTCACACTGTTGTCCAATGATCCCTACTACGATAGCTTGGTCGTGCCAGTAGCGTTGGTCGTGTATAACCAAGAGCCAGTACACGAAGAGGCTTTGGAGGCTAGATTGATCGCTATTGGAGAGGATACAGTGAGCGTAGACCTAGGGACTTATTTTAGCGATGCAGATGAGGATGTGTTGAGTTATGAAGTCGCTACTGTGGGCTATCTAAACAGAACACTAGAAGATGGTCTATTGACACTCTGGGGGACGCAGTTTGGTCAAGGACAGCTACAGATCACAGTGACCGATGGTCAAGGGGGGAAAGTACAAACGGCTATTGATCTAGTAGCGAATACTAGACCTATCATTACCAAAACCATTGGAGAAATTTATGTGAGCATGGATGGTGAGTTCAAAGAGTCTCTATCACTCGGTGATTATTTTACAGATGCCGATGGTCATGACCTGATGATGACAGTCGACTCATCAGCTGTAGCACAGTTTGTCCTCACGGATGACAATGATCTGCTTATCAAAGGAACTGCCGAAGGAGTGGATACTGTGGCGCTAGTGGCTCAGGATGGTTGGCATGAGGTCAGTCAGTCGTTTAGGTTGGTAGTCGAAAAGGAAGACATGAGACTGTACCCAAATCCTACGAAGGAGTTTTTTCAAGTCAACTTTCCTATCGAACTCAAAGATGAGTTAGCGCTGCGTTTGATTGACCTCAGTGGAAATATCGTTAAGGAGTGGACTGTCATGCCTGATGGAGACAATGTCTTCGAGCTAGATATAGCTGAGGTCAGAGCGGGAGTTTACCTTTTGGAGATGTACGACGGGGACAACCGAGTAAGCCATGAGCGTATTGTAAAAATCTAAACCTTAGATTTATTAAATAATACCACTACTGATAAATCTAACTTTCATGAACACTGATTGGTCAATTTTTTAAACGATCAGTGTTCATGAAGTTAGTAAGTAGCCTGATTAGATTATCTTTCTCAACAAATGGGTAGTAGGTATATTTGGGCTTGATGATTGATACGAAGTTTTTTTTGTTTGCTGTTACAGGTGCTTTGCATCGAATGCGAAGACATATTATTGCAGGATTAATAGCTGTACTTTTTTTAGTACAACCGTGTGTGTGCCAAGAAACACTAGTTTTAGAAGGGGAAGGGAGTTGGGATATTAATGCTGTTTCGAGTATCAGCCAAAAGGCTAGGTATACGACGATTGGCGATTTCGCTGCGGATAGTTTAGGGTTCGTTCCAGTCAAAAATTCCAAAATGAATTTCGGTCTTTCCACAGATCAGTTCTGTTTTCGATTTATGCTACAGCAGAAACAGAAAGACCCTATCAGGTATTCGTTACAGGTTAATTTTCCAGTACTAGACTCAATAAGTTTGTATGAAGAGGTAGATGGGGAATTGGTTTTGCTAGGAGTTGTCGGCGATCAAACGAGAGATGAAAATCAGGAAAAGGCCTATTATCATACACTGCCTGTTTTACTAACTGATTCGCTTCCGCATTCATACTTTCTAAATATACAACCCGTGTACAATGCAACTTTTCCAGTTCGCTTATATACACAAGATGCTAGGGACCGATATGTGCTACAGGATGTAGTTAAGTTCGGTTTCTTCTTAGGATTCATGTTAGTCATTACGCTCTTTACTTTGATCCTCTATGTCCGGCTCAAAGAAAGAATATATCTGTACTATGCAGTGTTCACTTGGTGTAGTTTTTTGTTTGCCTTTTTTCGTAATCGTCTAGACCTTGTTTTCTACCCTGAAGGAGAGTTGCTGCATGCCGTACCACATATTTCCATGTTGTTTTTGACACAGGTCTTTTTTGCCTTGTCTTCATTGGGTTTTTTGGAGGTGAAATCCTTTGCTCCTAGATTGATAACACCGATTAGGTTAATCATAGGCTTTTTAATCTCATTGTTTGCCATGTCATTATTGGTTAGAGAAGTTTGGGTGGTTCAACTGAGTGTCTTGGTATCTATATTTGACAATGGTCTGATGCTTTTGATGGGAATATACATCTGGAGACGAGGTAATCATATAGCCAGAAACTATCTCATAGGATTGTCTGCGCTGTGTGGCTCTATCATTTTGTATTCACTGAGTACATCTGGTTTGATCGGAAATGAATTTTTAGATTTCAATTACCTCAGAGCAGGAGTGATGTTGGAGATGCTATTTTTGACCTACATTATAGTAGAGCGATACAGTCACACGATAGCTACACTCCAGATTGAAAAAAATGAAAGAACACGACAGCAAGCCAGAGCTCAAAAGTTAGGAGACGAGTTGGAGCAGACTGGCAAGGAGTTGTTTTCCACGGCGATGGAGGTAGCCCAAAAAAGAGAAGTAATCGAGCAGATCAAAGCAGGGCTAGAATCTACTGATGGCTTAGCAGGTAGTGAAGAGCTGCTACGTAAGGTTCTCAGGAGTGACAACCAAAAGGAAAGAGATTGGAATCAGTTTAGAGAATACTTCGAAAAGGTACATACTGGTTTTTTATCCCTTTTGCTCAATAGATACCCTGCACTCACGACGCATGATTTGCGCATATGTGCTTATATCAAAATCAATTTATCCACCAAAGAAATAGCCAGTTTGCTCAATGTGAAGCCTACCAGCGTACAAGTGATGCGTCATCGTTTAAAAAAGAAACTACAGCTCGACAAGGATACGGATCTCATACGGTTTATCCAGAATTATTCTTAGCAAAGTAGTCCTTGTATAAGCTTTGTATAAGGTTATTTCTAATGAATGGGATACGATTTAGATAGTTTTATGCGTTATTTGAAATGTAAGTCTTGACCAGTCTTTGGTAGATACTTACATGGATTGGAAAACATAAAATCAAATAGAACCTATGACCAAATATTTACTTTCCCTTACTTTTTTTAGCCTCATGATTTCATGGTCTACCACGCGGGCGGATAGCTATCTATTCCCAGCTGCCGCCCCCTCACTTGTAGTGACTTCTACGGGAGATAATGGAGGTATAAACCCTGCTGTAGGAGCAGGGACTGGAACCTTGAGACAAGCTATTGTTAACGCAAATGCCAATAGCTCTGCTACCGTAGCTGTTCCACATATCATATCATTTGATTTGGACGCGACAGAGCAGATTACATTAGAGGCTACTCTTCCTGCCCTCAATCAGCCCATCATCATAGATGGGACGACAGCTACGGACTGGACTTCTACGAATTTAATAACAATCATAGCGACTGGATCAGCTAAAGTGAGTAATGGTAGTGGGTTTAACTTAGCAGCAAATGGTTGCCAGATTTATGGGTTAGAGATCACTGGATTTAACGCGTCTAATCAATCGGCTATTTTGATTACAGGGACACAAGCGCAAATCGGAGATGTCAATAAAGGCAATGTCATTAGTGGTAATGCGACGGCTATTCGAGTCAATGCCAATAACAATACAATCAAAGGCAACAAGATCGGGACGAATGCAGCAGGTACTGCCGCTAATGCCAATACGGGAACACTTATCGTATTTTCGAGTGGCACATCAGGCAATGTATTAGGAGGTACTACTACTGGGGAAGGAAACTTGATCTCTGGTAATTTGTCCAGTATGTTATTAGACGGCAATGCTACATTGCTCGGCAACTATATAGGGACAGATATTACAGGTATGTCATCCATCCCTAATCAAGGGACATCTGTGTTTGTGAGGAATGGAAATGGCTCAACCATCGGTGATGGTACTTTGGCGGGGCGCAACGTGATCTCGGGAAATACGAGCAGCGCTATTTTGGTAGATGCTAATAATGTGACTATTGATGGCAACTACATAGGAGTCAATGCTGATGCGACGGCCAAATTGGCTAATACTGGCGGAATCTATTTGCGAGGAGGTACTGGAGCTAGTATAGGTACTGAAGAGTCTGAAATAGGTAATGTCATATCCGGTAATAATTCGTATGGATTGCTCATACGAACATCTGGTGTGACTATCGTCGGCAATGCCATAGGGACTAACCCTAATGGAACACTGAATCTGGGAAACAACGGCAATGGTATTAGTGTGGAAGGGAGTAATGTCCACATTGGAGGAAGTGAAGTAGGAGCAGGTAATGTTATCGCTTATAACCCTACAGGTATATATATAATATCGGGTAGTGGTAATGCCGTGCGGTCCAATAGCATATTCTGTAATACCACTGGCCTAAGAATAGATACAGGTGCGAATGGAAATAAGGTTGTTCCGGTTTTTGCCAATATCACGGAAGGGGCAGGTACAGGTTCGATTAGTGGTACTTCTGAATCAGGAGATGTCGTGGAGGTCTATGTAGCAGATGATGATTGTAACAGTGATCAAGCCAATACTTTGCTGGGTAGCGCAATAGCTGATACTAACGGAGATTGGGTTCTCAGTGGACTAAATATCTCCGCTGGTGCTAAGATTAGTGCAACTGCTACTTCTACCAGTAACAATACCTCTCGTATTACTTTTGCTAAAACAGAGATCGATGTGTACGAAGGCACGGACAATACTGGCACAGCTATCGCAGATGCACAGTCTGCTACGGTAGATTTAGGATCTCAGGCACTGGGGACTGACTTGGTTACTACTTTTGCGATACACAACTCAGGAGCAATACAGCTGTCTGTTAGTAGTGTGACTGTATCTGGTACTGACTACAGCGTCAGTATTACTACTAATATCAATACTGGCAATACAGATATAGCAGGAGGAGGAACAGAAACTTTTACCCTGACGCTCAGTGGTGCGACCAGTGGTACTTTCGAAGAGATAGTGACCATTGTTAGCAATGATGCCAATGAGGGAACCTATACTTTTCCTGTTTCAGGTGTCATCACAGATCCAGAGATAGACATATTGTTTGATGAAGAGACACTAGAGGATGCGCAAACCAACCATGTGGATTTGGGAAGTGCTATAGTCGGCTCGGACTTGGTTTCAACTTTTACCATCGAGAATACAGGGAATATCGCGTTGAATGTTTCTTCGATTACCGTAGATAACAATTCCTACACTGTAGGTTCAGCCATTGCTGCAATAGCATCAGATGATGACGATACTTTTACTTTGACACTCTCGGGCGCTACTGTAGGGATTTATACGGCTACAGTGACAGTCGTGAGTGATGATGTGGATGAGTCCACATTCACCTTCCCGATCACGGGAGCCATTACCACTCCTGAGATTAGTGTATATGCAGGAGATGATGATACAGGTACAGCACTTAGTTTCGATCAAACAGAAGTACTCGATATGGGCACTGCTGTAGAGGGGACTGATTTGATACAGACGATTGCGATCGTAAACACTGGGTCAAGCGTATTGTCTATCAGTGATATCACAGTGACAGGTAGCGATTTCGGTATAGAGAATGCACCAGACGAAGTAGGAGCAGGAGAGACGGAGACTTTTGAGATCAATCTATCTGGTGTGATCGAGGGAAGTTATAGTGCAAGTGTAACGATCAACAGCGATGATGCAGACGAGGCTACTTTTATCTTTCCTGTATCGGCTGTGATTACTAAGCCAGAGATAGCAGTGTTCGAAGGAGATGATAGTTCTGGGACTGAAATATCGGATGGAAATACTAGTTATGCTTTAGATTTTGGGACGGTGATAGAGGGAACAGATCTATCCGAAAACATCACCATAGCCAACATAGGTTCTAGTGTGTTGAATGTGAGTAGTATTTCGGTGACAGGCGATTTTTCGGTGACTAGCATGATCAGCAGTGTAGCAGTAGATGGTTCAGCTACTTTTACAATTAGTTTAGCTGGAGCGGCTGCTGGGACTTACGAAGAGACGGTGACCATTAGCAGTGATGATGCGGACGAAGGGACTTTTACATTTCCAATCACCGCTGAGATAACAGCACCAGAGATCAATGTCTATGCAGGAGCTAGTACTAGTGGAACAGCATTGTTAGATGCTCAGAGCGCTGCTTTCGATGTGGGAACGGTTGTAGAAGGTAGTGATTTGACACAGACGTTTGCGATAGAAAATACAGGTACAAGTGCATTGACTGTTTCTAGTGTCAGTGTGTCGGGTAGTGACTATGTGGTGACGAGTGCTGTGTCGACAGTAGCAGTAGACGAAGTAGTCACCTTTACCGTGTCTTTGACTGGAGCGGCTGTTGGGACATATGAGGAGACGGTGACCATTAGCAGTGATGATACAGACGAAGGGACTTTTACATTTCCAATCACCGCTGAGATAACAGCACCAGAGATCAATGTCTATGCAGGAGCTAGTACTAGTGGAACAGCATTGTTAGATGCTCAGAGCTCCGCTTTCGATGTGGGAACGGTTGTAGAAGGTAGTGATTTGACACAGACGTTTGCGATAGAAAATACAGGCACAAGTGCATTGACTGTTTCTAGTGTCAGTGTGTCGGGTAGTGACTATGTGGTTACGAGTACTGTTTCGACAGTAGCAGTAGACGAAGTAGTCACCTTTACCGTGTCTTTGACTGGAGCGGCTGCTGGGACTTATGAGGAGACGGTGACCATTAGCAGTGATGATGCAGACGAAGGGACTTTTTCTTTCACGATCATAGCAGTAGTAGAAGAACTAGAATTGCCGAATTTAACTTTGGCTTTGACAGACAAAGTATACGGAGACCCTGTTTTCGAACTGGGAGCGAACAGTGATAGTGAGGGAGTCATCAACTATACGTCTTCTAATAGTGATATCCTATCGGTCATCGGAACTACTGCTACGATCAAAGCTTCGGGCTCTGTGACGATAACAGCAATGCAGGAGGCATTCCCTCCTTATACTGGAGCACAGGTTACAGCGGATTTGGTGATTGACAAAGCACCCTTGACGATCAGAGCAAATATTGTTGTAGTCAAAGTCAATTCAGAGATTCCTGAACTGACTATGTCATTGGAGGGATTGGTATATGATGACACAGCCTCGGATATAGAGTTGCCAACTATTAGTTCCACAGCGGTGGTCAGTGCCTCATCTGCAGTGTACCCGATTGTTTTGTCGGGAGGATCAGCGGACAATTATGAAATCACTCTGGTCAATAGTAGTGTGGTGATCAAATCAAATCTAGATGGTACAAATGTGTTGGGAGCAGAAGATTCGTTAAACGAGGAATTGGTGTTTTATCCTAATCCGACACATGATCAAATCAGTTTGCAGACAGAAAAGCCATTTACAGGTACAATACAGGTTATAGATATGTCAGGTAGATTATATGCCACCCATAGATGGGTTGAGACTACTGACGTCAACATATCCTTGCCCCACTCATCTAATCTCTATCTGCTTAAGGTAGAAGAGGATAACAATAGTGTGCGATTTTATAAGGTATTAAAGCAATAGTTTAAATGGTATCGATAAGGGCATGTTCTCTAGTTGTAAACACAACTAGAGAACATGCCCTTTTTGTTTAGATTAACGTGATTTATTGCTTTTCCCATCTAAGTTTCTACCCCAATCCAACGATTACTGCTATCAGTGAATCCATGACTTGTTTCTTATCTAGTGTCAGACTGTTGCCCATGATCGAATAACCTTCTACATAGGGCAGTAGCAATGCCGCTACTACTGCTGGTTGAGCGGAGTAGTTTGCTAAGGTACTGACCACCTGTTTGCAATACGCATTATAGTATTGATTGACAGCCGTATCTATTGCAGTACTGCGAGAGGAAAGAGCCCATATTTCTCTAAACATAATGCAACGGTCTGTCTTTCCACCTACCACCAAATGATCCGTTAGGATGTTGCGAAGGAAAGTTTCAAAACGAGCATCTTGGCTGTTGGAGATGTTGTCTTGCACTTCCTGCGCGCACCATTCAAAGTAGTTAGCCACTACCGCAATCAGCAAGGCTTCTATGTCCTTGAAGTAGTACTGAAGGTTGCTCAAACTCACTGAAGATTCGTTGGCCACACGGCGCATAGATAGCTTTCCCAGTCCTTCGTTTGCCAATAATTTCATGGTCGTTTGTAGTATCGTATCGATGGTTTGTTCTCGCTTTCCCATTTATTTCTTATCGCTTTGTTGCTAAAATAGGTCGAATGACCTACAATTGCTATAGGTCATTCGACCTAAAACGTAAAAACGAATAGATAACATATAGATTATGATTAATAAAGTTTTGATTATCAATGGGAATACTGATGTGAATGGATTGAGTACTGCACTAGTAAATGCTTACGAAAACGGAGTGCAAAACGCAGAAGTAAGAACCATCCATCTACATGAGTTGGCTTTTGATGTGCAGCTAAGACAGGGATATAAAAAGGTGCAGGAGCTAGAGCCTGATCTCGAGGACGCAATAACGCAAATCAAATGGTGCGATCACATGGTTTGGATCCACCCGATATGGTGGTATGGATTCCCTGCGTTGATGAAGGGCTTCATTGATAGAACTTTCTTACCTGGTGTGACTTTTAAGTTTGAAGAAGGGAAAGTGTTTCCCAATCAATTGCTAAAAGGAAAAACAGCTCGAATTATCACAACAGGAGACTCTCCGGAATGGTACTATCGTTGGGTTATGAAACAGCCTGCTACACACCAACTCAAAAAAGGGACTTTGGAGTTCTGTGGGGTTAAACCTGTCAAGACTACTTTTTTCGGCTCAGTCAATAAATCGACTCCTGAGATAAGAGCCAAATGGCTAGACAAAGTAACGGCACTGGCTGCACGTGAAACCAAAGGTTAACAACAGATGAAAACATAAATAGAACAACGGCTTCTTTTTGAATCGTCTCAACACTAAGTTTGTTTTTTAGCGAATAGCAAAAACGAACAATAATGTCAGAAGGAAAAGAGCAAAAAGTCATCAAGTGGGGAATCATAGGATGTGGAGATGTCACAGAGGTCAAAAGTGGTCCTGCCTATCAGCAGACTGATGGGTTCGAAATCGTAGCAGTCATGCGACGAGACCTAGACAAAGCCCGTGACTATGCCGAGCGTCATGGCGTGGCACGCTACTATGGTGATGCGGATGCGCTCATCGGCGACCCTGAAGTAGACGCGGTGTATATCGCGACTCCACCAGATGTGCATCTACACTACGCTAAAAAAGTAGCTGCTGCTGGCAAACCTTGTTGTATCGAAAAACCACTAGCACCTAGTTATGCTGAAAGCAAAGCCATCGTCGAAGCGTTCAAGGAGAAGGACTTGCCCTTATTCGTGGCATACTACAGACGGTCACTACCGAGATTTACACAAGTGAAATCTTGGATAGATGCGGGGAAAGTAGGAACAGTTCGACACATCAGTTGGCACTACAGCAAAGGGCCAAGTGACCAAGACCAAAGCAAGGAGTACAACTGGCGTACTGATCCTGTCGTAGCACCTGGAGGGTACTTCGACGACTTGGCGAGTCATGGATTAGATTTGTTTGCCTATTTGCTAGGGGAGATGAAGGACGTTTCTGGCATTAGTCTCAACCAACAGGGACTGTATGGAGCCAAGGATGCGTTTGCCGCCTCGTGGCTGCATACGAGTACAGTGACGGGTACAGGGAGCTGGAACTTTGGGACTTTCGGTTACGAGGATAGTGTAAAAATCTATGGTAGTCTAGGGACTATTTCCTTTTCGGTCTTTGATGAGCAGCCTGTGGTGTTAGAAACTGCTGAAGGCCGACAGGCTTTGGAGATTGCTCACCCTGGAGCAGTACAGCTACATCATGTCCAGGATATGAGAGATCATCTCGCAGGCCAAGGCACGCATCCTTCGTTAGGAGAGTCAGCTGCGCATACGAGTTGGGTGATGGATCGCATACTTGGTGTGCACTAAGTCCAGTTGGTTAGCCCATGTTGATTGTCACGTCTATGGCTCACCCTATAGATTATATGCCTAGCTTTGCCGAAACGCTAAAAAGCACATCTTATGAATAACTTTTCGTCCGAGAATATCCCTTCACCGATCATTAAAGCCTTACAAGAAAAGGGCATAGAAGTCCCTAGCGAGATACAGGCGCAGACGATACCTGTGTTGATGGCGCACGAGGGGGATTTTATTGGGCGATCAGCGACGGGGACAGGAAAGACTTTTGCCTATGGCATTCCTTTGCTTTCGCGTATCGATACGAGTATTGGCAAGGTTCAGGCAGTCGTATTGGTGCCTACTCGAGAGTTGTGTGAGCAGGTAGGCAAGGAGCTGACAGGACTAGCCAAGCATATAGAGGGTCTCAAAATAGAATCTATATATGGAGGAGTATCCCTCAAAGCACAAATCCATGACCTCAGCAACGGTTCGCATGTGATCGTAGCTACCCCAGGGCGACTCATGGATCTGGTGCAGCGACAGGTGGTTCATCTGGAGACGATCAATCAGGTCGTGTTTGACGAAGCGGACGAAATGCTGTTGAAGGGATTCAAAACCGATATCGATAAGATCTTGGCGACTGCCAATCGACAGTATGCGACTTGGTTGTTCTCTGCGACCATGCCAGATGATATTCAGCATATCGTTAAGAAATACCTTCACAAAGAGCTCAAGAAAGTACTCGTAGGAGAGGCGGAGCGTACCAATACAGATATCAAACACCAGGCGATCATCGTGCCTGCTGAGGAGAAGATGAATGTCCTACTGCATTTCCTCAAAAAATACACGGGCAAAAAGGTCATTATCTTTTGTCGTACCAAATCAGGTGTACAAAAGCTCTATAAACAACTGTCCGCGCATAAGATGAGCAGTGGGGCGATACATGGGGATTTGCCTCAGGGATTGAGAAACAAAGTCATGGATCAGTATCGTGCGGGGTATATTGATTTCCTAATCGCGACGGATGTGGCAGCACGAGGAGTAGATGTAGATGATGTAGCGGTAGTACTACAATACCATCTGCCTGATACGAGCGAGTCCTACACGCACCGTAGTGGCCGTACATCCCGTGCGGGCAAGAAAGGCGTGAGTTTGACTTTTGTCTTCCCAGAGGAGATAGACAAAATGAAAGAGATAGAACGCACGCTCCAACTCCAACTCCACCAGCTTCCTATCCCGAGCGCCAAGGATCAATTGGTAGATAAGGCGATTATTTGGGGAGGGAAAATTGCTAAATCTAAACCCGTCGGAGACAAACTCGACGAAGCGACCAAACGAGAATTCAAAGATCAGTTGATGCACTTGTCTAAGGATGAACTACTTGAAAAGCTTCTTGCTACCTACCTGCGCGAGCAACAAAATTAGTCATTGGAGCCCCTTTGAATTTGCAAAGAGACAAGCGATCCCTTAGCTTTAAGTGATTCGCGTATCAAACGTACAATCGATGCGCTTTATATGCGAATCATTTTTGCTTTTGTAGGCATTCTTGTATGAGATAAACTAAATCTAACTTGGTTACTAAAGACTTTAATTCTCTCCTTGTCAAGCGACTATTGGACAAAGATCCCACGGCGCTAGACTATCTATACGATCACTATTCTAGTGCATTGTATGGAATCATATTCAAAACACTGAATCATCATGAAATGGCCGAAGAGACGTTGCATGATGTGTTTTTGAAGATTTGGAATCAAATCGAGAAATTCGATCGATCAAAAGGAACGTTATTTACCTGGATGTATCGAATAGCACGTAACCGTGCCATCGATGTGAGACGTTCTACTGATTTTAAAGTGCAGGATAAATCCGATGACATCACGGGGTTCGTAGATATGTTCGAAAGCGAAGGTAATCAAGAGGATTACATCGGCTTGTCGGGAGTTCTCAACGAGATAGGGGCGATGTGTAAAAAACTAATTCAACTCAATTTCTTTATGGGATACTCTCATGCGGAGATCAGCGAAAAGGAAGAAATGCCTTTGGGAACTGTTAAAACTCGATTGAGGAACTGTCTATTAAGTATCAAGGATAAACTGAAAAAGGACTTTGAATAAGCAAGAAATATTAAACGAGGGCTATCTGGTGGCCTACATCACAGGTGAGTTGACATCAGAGCAGACGCGAGAGATAGAGGAGTTCATCTCCAGTGACGAGGAAGTAAAGCACGAGTACGAGGATTTAGAGAGAATCTTGGAGATGCTTTCATTTGATCGTGCAGTTACGCCTGCAGCTACTGTCAAGAAACTCATCATGGAACATAGAGATGTACAGAAGAAATCTACCGATCACAGTATGCTTCGATACATGGTCGCTGCGAGTGTGTTCATTGCGATTGTCTCTGCAGTGGCGAGTTTGTACTATCGTGGAGAGTGGCAGTCTGCCGAAAGAGAGCTGTCTGATCTCAACCTACAGCACCAAGAACTGGCAGAGGGCTTTCAGTTCGTCAAGAACGAGCTAGCCAGCAACCAAGTGCAGTTCGATGTGGTGAACAGCCCAGATTTTAGACGGATCATTCTGGATGGGACACCTAATGCAGCGTCAGCTAAGACAGTCCTCTTCTGGAATCCAGAGCAGGAGGAGATCTACTTGAACTCATCTACACTCGCCGCACTGCCAGAGGGAAAACAATATCAACTCTGGGCACTTAAAGATGGTCAACCCATCGACGCAGGGGTATTCGACGCAGATGCCGCTTCGTTTCAGGTTATGAAAAATATCGCACAGGCAGATGCCTTTGCCGTCACTGTAGAGCAAGTAGGAGGGGCTGCCAGCCCGACACTATCGACCATGCAGGTCTACGGAGAGGCTTAGCCAGTAGGCAATCGTAAAACGAAAAGGCCTGATAGATAAACTGTCAGGCCTTTTTCATGTCCGTTTATAAGTCATTTTATAGATCAGACTCGACTACCTGCTCACAATCCGTCAATCCATATTGATACCGTATATATAACTATTGTAATACTGTATTGTGTCTTTTTATGTTTGATTGTTGTGGTATTGTTTTTTTGATACTATTCTTGCGGCACTTGATGACAGCAGCATCTTGAGAATCAACCATCATCATTTATATTTTATGAAAAACCAACAACCAACAACCAATACTATAAATCATTGGTTTGCACTTGTCCTCGGGCTAGTGTTTTTCACTTCCTGTAGTGACACTATGGATGTCGCACCTACCAAACGCTACCTGACTACAGACGAGATGAGCAACATGACCCAGCTGGGCAAAAAGCTAGAGAATCCCTACACGGTAGAGAACATGCAGGAAGCCTTGGGTAATCTCGGAGCATCTAACCCTCAGGCCAGATCACTGGCATCGTCCATCACTATAGCCCCCTCTCACCTCTATATCAAATTCCTCCCAGAGGATAGCGTAGATATGAATAAGCTATATCAGGACAGTACACTAATACTCTACGACTATCCGCTGGATTATGAGATAGACTCTGCGGGCAGTTTCTACCATGACCCTACTATCCCGGTAGATCAGCCGACTTACCAATACTGTGCGGTGACGGTAGATTATGATCTGCCTGATGTAGCCTACGAGGTACTAGCGGAGCTATTCATCCCCGAAGAACTCGAGGAGGACAGCACGGAAGAGACAGGAGCCAGACTACTTGCCAGTGGCCTCACCGACCAGCTTGTAGATGAGGCACTTCGCATCACAGGCAATCTCGAAGATGCACAAGAAGATGACGCTAACGCTCGAAAAAGCAAATGGCGAGGGAGTGGGAGGATAATGACTTGGGATGACCACTTTGGTACTGTTCCGCTTGAAGGTTTAGAAGTCAGACTTACAAGGTTCTTCCGAACGCGTACTGGTTTCACTAATAGCCAAGGGTACTTCTCCTGTAGTGGGTCTCGGTTCAGATACGAGGGCAGGTATAGTTATAAGTGGGAGCGTCATCAGTTCGGTGTACGAGACGGAGCACTGAGTATGGCAGGACATGAGGGGCCTAAAAAGAGAGGTTCATGGAACTATACCATTGCTAATGAAGGAAAACAAGAATATTACTCCACCATATTCAGAGCAGCATACCATTACTATTATCAAAATATTAAAGGTTTGAGGAGACCTCCTAAAAATAAAGGGTTAACTCCAAAAATGAGAATTAGAGCTTACTTCGAATCAAATGATGATAGCAATGGAAATCATGCTGCACTAAGGCGAGTACTTGGCGTGGGAAGCCAAATAAAAATGTATAACCCCTCTAGGCAAACCAGAGATGTGTATGCCACTGTGATCCATGAACTGGCTCATGCCTCACATTGGCATATGCATAATACATACTTCAATATAACCAACGATGTAGTCAAAGAGACTTGGGCTAGAGGAGTTCAATGGGATTTGACTAGAATGCGTTACTCAACATATCGCGGAGGTCAAACTATTAGACCAGAATACCTTCAACTTGTTATTGATTTAATTGACAGTCCAAGCGATGCAAATAATGGTTATGAATCCATATCTATTGACAATGTCGAAGGTTACACAATTAGACAAATAGAAGATGCGTTGCTAGGAAATTTTAGTCTATCGGCGTGGATGAAAGGAATTAAAATTAGATACAACCATGAAACAGAAAATAACATCGATGTATTATTGGATACTTGGCAGTAGTCTGCTAATAGCCATTTCGCTAACAGGGTGCAATCAACAGACAGAATACAGGCACCAGGCTGATCTGGTCTATATCAATCATACTGATGAGACGATAGACTATTCGGGACTTGCTATTTTAGAACCTGGTGAAAGTTATACAATAGAAAATGACAGAGAAGGTGGATCTAAAAAACCAAGCGTTGAGAACTGTTGTAATGAAATCTTACATGACTTACTGCTGGATGATACCAATGTGTATTTAAAAACAGAAAATCATTGTGTAAAACTTGAAAAAGGTGAAGGAGCTTATGGTATTGATAATTACCAATCTGAGAAATTAGGCAGTCGTCATTTTCAGTTTACCTATACCTTTACAGACGAAGATTTGAGTGGTGCTACTCCCTGTGAATAGATCACTAAATGACACTAACCCTCCAAAAGTTCCAAACTTTTGGAGGGTTTACTATTTTTCCATTTCACCAAACCTGCCCCAATCCAACGATTACAGCTATAAGTGGCTCCATGACTTGCTCCTTGTCTAACGTCAGGTTGTTGTCTATGGTCGAATGTCTTCTACATAGGGCAGTAGTGTAGTCTTTCCAAAAAATTCTACTGTCCTCCATAGTGATCATCTCATTCTTTTTTTTACTCCTCGGCTATGGATAACCCCACCAGTGCGAGATCCGCATCGTTAGGGTAAGTGAACTTAGATTCATTGTATTCCATATAATCCCAAAAAAAGAAGCCGTCACGGAGAAACCATCAATTACCCTGATGCAACGGCATCCTTGTTTTGTAAGCTTCCCTATGAGGAGAATAAGGCCTAGTCACATGCCCCTCAAAACCTGCACAGACTTAGTCTCAAACCCGTGCAGACTTTGCTTAAGATCCGCACAGACTTTGTCCCAAACCCGTGCAGACTTTGTCTCAAACCTGCGCAGACTTTGCTTCAGATCTGCGCAGACTTTGTCCCAAACCCGTGCAGACTTTCTCTCGAACCTGCGCGGGTTTTCTCCTGAACCTAGGCAGACTTTCGCACAAACAACAGTAGGTTTTCTCACAAACTACACTACGCTTTGGCGTAAACCTGTGCGGGTTTTTGGCGGTAAGTCAAATGGTCTTTGAAAGGGGTGTGGGGTCGTTTCATAGGATTTACTCTCTACTATCAAAATGAACCCCATGACAATTGTCACGGGGTTCTAATTAGGGGACTCTACTTTGTATATTGTTATTGTTGAGACTGTAAACTAAACTTATGCTAAGTTCTACAGTGGTTTAGCCTTGCCTATTATTGTTTATCAAATTCGATCTCGATGGTAGCAGAACCATCATCTCCTTCGTCCGTGTATGAGGCTCTCATGTAGTCAGCATTGATATCTTCTACCTTCCATGAAGTAGGAGATCCGTTTTCTGGGTCAAGGGTAATCTTGTCTCCATCTACCGTGTAGCTACCATTTCCTTCTATGATGGCATCACCATCTACCGTGTAGGAGTCATCATTAAAGGTGATAGACCAGTCTGGATCTTGGTCCGTCCCAGATACGCCATCTCCATCATCATCACTGACTCCACCTGTCACAGAGGTAGCCTTCCAAGTGCCTTCTATAAATAGTTTGACTTCTAGCTCAGTTTCGTCATCACACGATGACATAGACACTGCCACTAAAATTGCAATAAGACCTAGTACTGTATATTTAACTTTTGAATTCAATTTTTTCATCTTTATAGATTTTAGGTGTTCTAATTATTTATGATTTAGTAGGTGATAAAAGTGTGCCAACGGAAGCTGTATGACCCAAATAGCCGCATAGCGGCTTAATAAGGCCTGTTGATAGGGGAAGCTACAATCATGGCTACTGTGGGGTGGCTTCTACAAAATGTGGATTAGTGTAGTGTCAGTGCGATAGGTGTGAGGCAATGTTTGATATCAATGTTTAATAGCATTGTTTGCGCAGTTCATGTGTATTAGTGCGTTTTATTTATTTTATATAACTAAAGCTGATATTTATAGCCATAAAAACGCATAAACACGCAAAAACACCTACATGTAAGCCATTTATTATTAACAATGATGCTGGTACTTGTAAAAAAGTGCAAAAGCGCATTGCATATTGGCAATTACTTCATAGTTTAGAATTACACTAGTTTAAACAATAAGCGTATGAAACACTTGTACTACCCTCAGCTTAATATTTACTACTTTCAGATACTTAGGGTATTATGATTATTTAAGATTGACTCATTTATTCTCTTAGGGAGATTCGGAAGTTAGTTTGAGTTTTGATTGACGTCTTTGTGGTTAGTAAACGTTGTATGTAATGAATAGATCGTACTAAACACCTAAGATACGTTCGATACTTACATGTTAGAACTACCTGTATCCCAAAAGAGCCATATGTACTCTATCCTCAAACGATCTATAGGTCGTATGGTATAGTGTTTATGGATGCTTTCTGAGCAGTTTAACTGTTGTTTACAACCTGGCTTTATTTAAGCGAGCCGGGATAGCTATGTACTAGCGATTACCATAACGTTATTCGCAAACAATAAATCCAACCCATCAAAAGAATCAAACTATCTCTCTATTTCAGTGAGATGCATTTTTTACATTTTTAACAAAAATCATTATGAACAAACAAATTAATCTAGGCATGATCGCAATCGTCATGTTACTATTGAGTCATGCCAAATTGTATGGGCAACACTTGAAAAACGTGAGGTCAGTTACCTCTAATGGAGAGTACCAAGCGCCGCTTTGGTCTCCTGATGGGCAGAAACTCTTATTTACAGGTCATCACAATGACGAGCTCTTTGTTCTTGACTTTAAGTCTAATCAAAAAGTCGAGCAAATTCGCTCTGGTGCAGGCATTGGATACATGGCAGATTGGTCTATGGATAGCAAACAAGTAATCTTCAGAGAGCAAATCAACCACAGCAATACTCAGCTTAGAGTCAAAAGTTTTGATCTCAAAACTAGAGAAGAAGTAGAACTAAAGAATGTAAATCCACTTAGTCTCAGACAGCGAAAAGTTAATCCTTATAAGTCAGAAGAATTGCTCGTCTACATCAATTTGAAAACGCTTAAGCTAGAAGCTAAAAGAGGAGAAGACGGTGAGCCTTGGGTTATCACCAAAGAAGAAGGTGATTTTTATCAGCCAGTACTTTCTCCAGATCAAAAGTCGGTGATTGTCCACGAAGGAGCATACATGTATGAGTATGCAGTAGATGGACGCGGTGAAAGAAAGAATCTGGGTATGGGGCTAGCTACGAGCTGGATGCCTGACAATGCAGCTATCTTGACATTTGAAGACATCAGTCTAGACGGACACAGTATCTCAGCTTCGGATTTATATTTCATCAAGACAGATGATAAATCAAAGACACGGTTGACACAATCTGACGACCTAATAGAGACGTGGGGAGACATCTCTCCCGACGGAAAGAAAATCGCTTTTTCGGATGAAAAAACGGGTAAAATATTTATCGCTGACTTAGAACTATAAATCCATATCATGAAATCAATTTTTACTATAAAAACAACAGTACTAACACTAATCATCTTAGCGGTGATTCATATGGCGCAGGCACAAGTGGTAGTCATAGATCCGGGTCATGGATACAGTGCTACAGGAACCAACCCCGATGGTCGTAGTGCCACCGAACATGCTACAGCTCTAGCAGTAGGACTGAAATTAAAGGATCAAATCGAAAACAGCTGTTCCAACTGGACGGTGCACATGACAAGATCGACGGCCAATGGATGGATTAGTCTTTCGCAACGAAAAACCATGTCTAATAGCTGGGGAGCGGATCGTTTCATCAGTATTCATTGCAACGCCGGCGGTGGGTCAGGTACCGAAACCTTCTGGTGCAATAGAAGTACTTCACTGGATGCGGACAACAGTGCCTTCTCTAGAGAAATACAAGACAGAATGGTAGACAAAGGATCATGGAGTGACCGTAGATCTGTAGAAGATGACTCTTACATTTTTCACCTTGCCGTACTCAATGGCAACAATGCGATCGGTGTACTCAACGAGATAGGCTTTGTGGATACCTCAGATGAAACTAAGTTGCTCAGTGATAGTTGGAGAGATTTGTTTGCTGAAGCGTACCTTCTGGGATTACAAAACAGCATAGGGGGGACTTGCACACCGTCTGGAGTGGATACGGTAGCACCTACGACCTCTATTTCGGCAACTGGAGGTACGACACAGTCTGGAGACTTTACTGCGAACTTCACGGATACGGACAATGTAGGCGTTACACGTCAATTTTACCAGACGCTAGAAAAATATGGTGCCATGTGGTATGCCAACCGAAACAATGGTTTCTTTAATGATCATTTTGAAGAAACCTATACTGGCTATACCTACGGGACGGGTACATGGACAGCTACTGGTGGTAAAATGATTCAATCAGATGTAGTAGCGGACAACACAAAGTTGAGTTCGTATCTGTCTCAGACGTCTGGGCTACCTTATCTATATGAGTTTTCGGCTAAAGTAGTATCGACATCAGGACCGAGGAAGTTCGGTATTCACATTATGGCTGATGATGCTACTTTGAGTCAAAGAGGTAATTCATATCTCATTTGGTTCAGTGGCAATGACGACAAGGTTCGAATTTATGAAACAGTGAGCAATGCCCTCTACACGAGAGCTACGGTGGATCTTCCGCAGGACAACAATTGGGCTAACTATAAGATCACCTATAGTCCAGCCTATGGCGTGATCGAGGTATTCAAAGACAATGTATCTGTTGCGACCTGGACGGATTCTACACCGCTCAGTACGGGTAATAGCATATCCTTGAGGACAAACGCTACCGAAGTGGAGTTTGACGATCTCACGGTATATAAGTTCAGATCGGGTTCTAGTCAACTGATCACCGCTGGGACTGCATCGACCGATGATATCAGAACGGCATCTGCCAAGGTGAGGAGTCTGGTTCGTGATGATGCGGGCAACTGGTCCACGACGGGTAGTCTAGATATGACCTTGACTTTTCCTGGAGCAAGAACGATGTTGGAACCAGAAGTCCCCTCACAGAATCCATCACTGAGTGCTATGATTTTGTATCCAAACCCTACAGATGGTCAGTCTCTGATGATGGAGTATCATGCATCATCAAAGGCTAAAACAAGTATTGAACTGGTTGACCAAGTGGGGAGAACACTAGGAACTATCTATGATTCTCCTACTGAGCTGGGAAATAGACGTGTAGATATATCTGAGGTAATGTCACAGAAAGTTTCAGGTATTTACTGGGTGCGCGTGACCCACGGATCGGAAAGTTACACCACCAAAATCATTATGAAATAATTACATTCAACGAATGCCTAGCTAAACGGTAGTCTTGGTCAAGATAGACTAGTTAAGTAGCCCGAGCACCATCGCTCGGGCTTTTATTGAAAACAAGTCACTTGGGAATAACAAAACCGTTACCTTATATACCTGAATTTAGGGATTACATTTTATGGAGCGAAAGCTGAAATTACAGGTAGTATTAAACTAATACCATCTGAAAACTTCAACCAAACTATGTATGAACTTACCTAGAATTAATTTACCTCAACTGTCTAGGCGGCTACTGACCGTAGCTGCATGTGCAGGCGCTATGACGAGCTGCGTCAATAGCAGTACAACAACATCTCCACTCGAACAAGAGGTCGAGATTCCCTCAGGGATCACAGTCTCCTCAGCGTTGCCCGCTGACTTACCGAGTGGGGCAGCTAACGCCAGCTTGTCAGAAGCCGCCGAGTTCGCGTGGAACGAATTCATAGCACTCAACTGGCCCGCAGTACCTCAGTCAGGACTCGCCAATACCCGAGATACACCTGATACGACTAAATTGTTCGGAGACCAAAGTGAGCCGCTTGTCTGGCATACTTACCGCTCCAAAGTAGAAATCTACCCATGGAACAGTCATTACCCCAACGGAAGCTTTATACAAGGAGACTCATTGGTGTTTGACTATGACGCATTACCAGCGTATTTCTACAAAGACTCTATACCTCCATGTGCGGAAGCGTCTAACCAGACAGCATTGGTCAATCTGGATGAGACCTCACAGATTTCACTCAACTTCATGTTTGCGGGTATCAACCCAGCAGAAGCTACAGCAACTAATTCCTCTCCTCAACTGATTCGTTTTTTAGCCAAAGGCAATCGGTCACACTTTGATTATGTGACGAGCAAAGGCTATTTCAATCACGGAGGGAGTTATTATGATGATGTACAACGATACTCCAATGCCATTGCCAATGACAAAGTAGTCCCAGAGGACAGCATCGTGAGTTTCCCTTCTGGAACTCTCATGGTCAAGGCAGCATGGAGACTCTTGACTACCAAGGATACCCTCAGTCAGTACCATACGACTAAGGTGCGCTACTATGAAAAAAAGGGAGAGGATGCATGCTACTATGAAGATACACAGTGGGGACTGGTAGCGTTACACATTATTCACAAAACACCTACAGCGCCGTATTTTACATTTGCTACATTCGAGCAAAAAGACAACCTACTGACTACAGATGGCAAACCCATCGAAGATGCAGAAGGAAAGGTAATCAATCCTTCTGGCTTTGATACACCTACCACGCCAGAGGTGAAACATACTGACTCGCCTAGTACGGGTACCACCACTACTGTCAACGGGCCTTTCTGTGATGACAATGATGATAGACTGTTCTATCTCAATACAGCCGATGGGCTGCCTTCGTCTGGCAACAGCCAACAAGGTATATGTGTCAACAGTCGCTATCATGATATCCCAGAGACAATCATAGCCGCCAACACAAGTGCCCATCAGGCCATCGCGTCGTATGATGCTGCCAATGGCATCTCTAATTCCCCTTGGCGTCATTACAAGTTGGTCAATATTCAGTATCAGCCTTTTGATACGACTGCCATCGATACCGCAAATAAACCAGCAGCTACTTACTATCAGGCCAATATCGTCGTAGAGACCAACTATACCTTGCAGAAGTTTGGTGGACGCCAAATTGCCAATGGCAATGAGGCAGGGCAAACTTCCAACTATGGACCAGATGGGCAGCCGTTTTACAATGTACACTTGCCAGCGGGTACGCAGTACACGCAGTTCAACATGGGCGGATGTATGGGATGTCATGGCAATGCCCAAGTGGCAGGTGCTGACTTTAGTTTTATCCTCAGAGGCGGGCCTGTACTAGAACCAGATGTCCCAGAGATAGATGCAGAGAACCTAGCCGCTCTCAAAGCGAAATACCGTTTTTAATCAACCTAAACATCATCATTCATGTCTACAAAATATAAAATACACCCTGCGATTGGTATTGCCAGAGTAGGGGATAGCGAATCTTATTATATAGCACCATCTACTGCTGGAGCACTACCTACTGAATACTCTACACCGCCTCCAGCAGGCGTACACTTTAGAGATGCCAGTGACAAGCTACTCAGACAGGCCGCTAAATTTCAAGTCTATGCTTACGAGTCTGGAAACGCTGAAGGTACTGTGGTCACAGCGGGAACCAATGGCATCAAAGCCATCAAATGGACTGCTTGGATTGCCAATAAGAAATCAAGTTGGTTTCAGTTCATGCAGCAGACTGGGTCTGGTATGGGACCTTATGTCCCGGGTACAGAAGTTCCATCACCCACTAGTGCACCTTATGTCTACAAAAATGATTTGGGCTATCAGGCCAACAATGCCAACAACCCCTACGTACCCAATGCCTCAATAGCTATTACCAACCCCGGTCAACCACCGGCCATTCCTACAGATAACACGAAACCTACCAATCCTTTGCGGTTCAACCTGAGCTTGAACACCTCTAATGATCCTAATACCATGGCAGACGCTAGTCGTCAACCCTTGATTTTGGATCCTGGACCTATTACGCTGACTGGTCCGAGCCAGTCAGGCAACTTTGATTTGAGTCCCTTCACTTACCCGTTCTTATCACAGTTGCAGCCATTTCCTATCAGTACTTTAGGATCTGCACAGACCAACGCTACAGGAGACCTCATCGTGCTAGGAGGATTTGGCAACTCAGGCACGACCAATCCAGGAGGTCCCGTGATCTCAGCTTATGCCAACAACGAAGGATGGTTCGATGACATAGCAGATGGCCCTGTGACAGCAGTATTGGTTATGGACGATGGGAGTGAAGTCCCCGTTGATGCTTCGGCATGGGTCAGTGTAGGCCCACCAGCTTATGCACCCGAAATCCTCAATCAGGTCAACCTATACGATGATATGTATGACATCTTCGTCAGAGAGCTCAACTATGACCCAAGCCTGTTTGCCAATGGTGAATTCCAGACCTCTTATGTGCCGAACTACTTTTCGGAGATTCTGCCGATACTAGAGCGTCCAGAGTTCTATCAATACGTAGCGGCGATCCCTAGTCTCGGGACGACCAATCATAGAGCATTGTTAGAAGATGACCCACAGAAATTTGCCTCACTAGCGGTCAAATACCTCAGAGGGCGTGGCACACAAGGTAACCCAGAAGAGGGTCCTGCGGAGAACCAACCGCGACTCATGCCTTTGCTCGCTGGTGACAATCCGATCAGCAACTTCACGGCATCCAAGTTCCTAGGCTTGACTGCCACTCAGTTTTTCTTCCTAACTCAGTTTGCAGATGGCAAAGTGGACAAGACACCACCTACACCTTTGCCAGCAGGGGCTGCATTAGATCGTGCCAACCTAGACAACTGTGTAGGTGGTGCATTCTGTCCCGGAATAGAAATCACTTGGATTACAAGGAATACATCTATGTACAAGCCACTTCCTTTCGGCTATGATGCCTCTGATCTTTTTAGGATACAAACAAAAGATCTAGGACTGCTAGAGCAAGGCAAGCTATCGCTTACCAATGGAGCTGACAACAATTATTCTGCTGGACTAGAACCAGGAGACCTCAGCAAATACATGGCGCAACCTTGGCAGGCAGATTTTAACGAATGTTCTATCCAAAACATCAACCCTTCAGGGCCTAACAAACCTGTGATTAAAAATGCAGCGCTCTACTACTGGTGGTGGCCTGCACAGCGTCCCTATTCCGTCACACCGAAAGGCGCCAAAGAACAAGTGCAGTGGACGAGGGATTTTGTGGACGACTCCAACCAGACCGATGTACAAATGGTGACTTGCTGGAAGTACCTCGGCTTTGTGATGAAGGAAGGTTCATTTCCCGGGGCATTCGAAGTGGAACGTCTGACGAGTAAAATCAAGGCGTACGAGGTGCCGTCACTGTCTGTGGAGAAAGATGAAGTACTAAAGAAAAACCCAGACGAGTAGATGAAATTCCAGGTTATAATAATTGGTGGTGGCTGTGCAGGAGCAGCCACCGCTATTTCATTGCTACAGCAAGGTGTGGAGCATGTAGCGATATTGGAGCGAAGCAATTTTAGCCAAACTAGGGTAGGAGAAACAATCCAGCCACCTACTGCTCAGTTGATCATGGCACTAGAGGCTTGGGAGGATTTTACAGCAGTAGGGCATTTGGATGCGTTAGGTTCTGCATCAGTATGGGGTACGGACACGGTCTCTTACAAGGATTTTATGAACAGTACACACGGGCGCGGTTGGCATCTCGAAAGAAATGCCTTTGATAAAATGCTATTGGGTATCGCTGAACGCAAAGGAGTTACTGTATTTAGAACGACTGCCTTTCTTTCCTCTCAGAGAGAAAACAGCCAATGGCAGCTCTCCTGTCTGCGACATACTGGAGAGACGCTGACATTAGAGTCAGACTTTGTGGTAGATGCCACAGGTAGGGCGATCTCATTTGCCAAGCGGCAGGGGGCAGAGAAAGTTCTATTTGATGACCTGCACAGTGTGTACAGTTATTGGCAGCAGCCTGAGAATGACCGTGAGCGTTTTGATAGTACTTACACTTTGGTAGAAGCTGTCCCCGATGGTTGGTGGTATTCGGCACTATTACCCAATCATCAAATAGTAGTAGCCTTCATGACTGATAAAACGATCTTGAAAGACGAACAACTCAAAGACCGTGACAGTTTTATGACACAATTACAGTTAGCAACACATACGGCCAAGCGTATGCAGCACTGTCAAATGTCTCATGCTCCCAAGGTGGCAGTGGCCAACTCCTATGTGCTGGATGAGATAACGGGAGACGGGTGGTTGGCAGTAGGTGACAGTGCCTCGGCCTATGACCCTTTGTCATCCTATGGGATACACAAGGCCTTGGACGCTGGGTTGAAAGCAGGTACAACGATTGCCAGTCATTTGAAAGGAGATCCCGATAGCCTGACAGTGTATAGTCAGGAAGTGGTTAGCGAATTTGAAGACTTCATCCCGATGCGGTCGTCCTATTATCAGATGGAAAAACGGTGGGAAAATCTTCCATTCTGGAAGAGTAGACAGACCTGGGCAGGGATACATCCCATGGCCAAACTAAAAGCTGCCGACGAGCCTACCGGTACGAGACGGATCAACAGAATCTTACCCGACCGCAAGTTGAAAGAATTGTGTGAACTCTGTACGACCACCCAAAAAGCGCATGAGTTGGTACAGGCATTTCAAACACAAACGCAGGCGCAATATCCCGACTGGCGCGTGATCAAAGCAGTGTCCTATCTCCAGCAGCACAATATGCTTCAGCAGATCTCATAGATGTGATGAAGGGTAGTAAAGACGAATGTTCCACAGCAATAGTATACTTTACGCAACAGAATATATAGTACTAAACAACAGTGAGTTATACAACACCTTAAACCATCACTAGATGTTGGAGGTAGTGATGGTTTATAGAAGAAATCTATGAGCTTGAGTTCGATTCTAAAAAAGGCTCAATAGCAGTTTTTGTTCTTTTAGAATTTCATTCTCCACCAAACTCATGGTGCTTTCAGTTCATAGTGGTTTAGTTTTGAGGCAAGACAATTCCGCGTAGATGACAGAGCATATCCAGCAACAAATCCTAGAACATACCCAAAGCCAGTCCGTGGTTCACAGCGAACGGATCCAATCGCTATGGAGTGGTTATGGTCAGATCATTCGCTGTAGATTAGCAGGAGGGAAGCGCCCCAGTGTAGTGGTCAAGCACGTCCAACTGCCCGACCAAAACCATCATCCCAGAGGATGGAATACAGATACTTCGCATCAGCGAAAACTCAAATCCTACGAAGTAGAAATGAACTGGTATGCATCACGTGCGCAACACTGCGACGTACACAGTCGAGTCCCAGCGCATATCTACAGCTGGCAACAAGAAGGAGAGATACTCATAATCCTAGAAGATCTAAACACTGCTGGATATCCTAGTCGTAGGTCAAATCTTGCCTTACCTGAAATCAAAACTTGCCTCAGTTGGCTGGCACATTTTCATGCGCGACACATGGGAGAGCAGGCGCCCGAACTATGGCCTATAGGTACGTATTGGCACCTGGATACCAGACCTGACGAATGGTACGTCATGCAAAACCAAGCACTCAAATCTGCAGCGAAAGCCATCGATACACGACTAAACGAAGCGACGTACCAGACGCTAGTACATGGAGATGCCAAGCTGGCCAACTTCTGTTTTTCTGAAGATGGAACGCAAGTCGCAGCGGTGGATTTTCAATACATCGGTCGGGGGTGTGGCATGAAAGACGTAGCATATTTCCTCAGCAGTTGCCTGACCGAATCAGCGTGCGAAACGCTAGAGTCAGAACTATTGTCATACTACTTTGAGGTCTTGAGTACTGCTTGTAACGAGTATAAGTTAAAGCTTAACACACAGCTACTTACCAAGGAATGGACAGGTCTCTACAGATACGCATGGGCAGATTTCTACAGGTTCTTAGACGGATGGAGTCCTGGCCATTACAAGATGAACCACTACAGTCAGCGCATCACCGAACAAGTCCTCAGTGAGTTGAAAGAACAAGCCTAAAATCTAACATCTAAACCCTAGTCTACATCTATGAAAGCCGCTGACCTTAAAACGCTCGCACAACTCGCTGAACAAGCTGCCGCTATCGCAGCAGACTTTATCCGCCAGTACAGCCACGGTGACATCACTGTAGAACTTAAATCGGGCATGAGTAGCAAAGCTTCAGAAGTCGTCACATGGGTCGATCTACAATGCCAGGCACTGATCTTAAACCATCTACAGGAGAGCATCGCACACTATGATTTAGGGTTGCTCACCGAGGAGTTGCCAGACGATGGATCACGCTTAACCAAGGATTATTTCTGGTGTATCGACCCCTTAGATGGTACACTAGCCTTTACCGAACGCAGACCTGGCTATGCGGTCAGTATCGCACTTGTGAGTCGTACAGGTGTACCCATGATCGGTGTAGTACACGAGCCAATCACCGACCAGCGTATCGTCGCAGTTCGGGGACAGGGCGTACAGTCATCTTTAGAACGTACCCTCGATAGCCAAGCAACCCCTGATCAACTCGTATGCTGTCTGGATCATGTCATGGCAGAGCATCCGCGCTACGCTGCGCTGCGTACGATGCTAGACGAGCTCACACAGTCTCAGGCACTGACTGATACCAGATATATCTCCGGAGCTGGCGCAGTACTACAGGCATGCCAAGCGTCACTGCATGAGCATGCGGTATTCTTTAAGATTCCCAAAGTGGCACAAGGCGGTGGCTGTATCTGGGACTATGCCGCTACAGCTTGTATTTTTGAAGAGCTAGGCTATCACGTAACAGATCTATATGGAGCAGCACTGCAACTCAATAATCCTAAGTCGCTGTATATGAATCACTGTGGCGTACTGTACAGCAGCCGAAAAGAACTCGCACGGGACATCATAGATTGGTTTCAATCCATCGAGAGGTGAGTCCTTGGAATACTCTATTTAACATAATATTAATTATATAACACTTATAGCATTTTACGCCCAGGCCGTTAGGCATGGTTAATATAAGATCAGTTATCACATCTTTAGTGTGATAACTGATCTTATGTTAAAGTGAAATGCGGCCTCTATAACTGAATCTATTATGTTGGATATAATTCTATATTATGATAACCAGCAAAGCTGGACTTTGACGTGCACGTTTATGATTTCAAATACGCCATTCTCAGGCGTTAAGAATTTTGCCTGCGATACACTTGCTTGCCAACGCTCTGTTTGGCTCACAGCACAGCCCTTGAATAAACCTCGTCATTGCGAGGAACCTTTGCGAAGCATTGGTGACGTGGCAATCTCCTTGCTACTGGCAGAATAGCTCACAGGTCTTCTGTCTTTCATCTGTGTTCACGGTGACGCTTAAGCCGCTGGGCTTTTACTTTTTTCATTGATAAAAAAGTAAACAAAAAATCTAGGCAAAATAATCACTCCCAACACACAACCAACCGCGCCCTCGGTATTTTGCCTTGCCTGCCCGCCTGGACGGCATAGACTCTACTTAACATAAAGTTATGTCAACATAACTTTATCAGGTTCTATAAATTTAAATAGATGGCTATACTGCTTTCCTGATTTGGTATTTGGGTGAGTTCGTAATCTGATTTGTTCAGGTGGTGCAAATTCACCTGACTTCTTTCTGTAAAGATTTCTGTCAGCAATCTCTCGACTTATTTCTTCTAGACTGGCAGTCCTATCATCTTTAGAAAGTAAAATGATTGCAATTGCTTCATGAAGTTTCAACAAATTTTCCATTTATGACCATATTTTGTTAACCATTGCCTCAAATCCATACTTCTCTACAAACTCCTTCATAGAATGCTGTTTCAAATTGATTCCATATTCGGTATTCTTGACAGCTGAATCTGTAAATAATTGATTTGGCTCATTCCAAACTGTACTCGGAAACAAATACTTGGTAGGCTTCTCATCATCTACAAACAACACAAGACCAATCCAAAGATCATCTCTTAATCCTCTTTCCAAATCAGATTTTCTGATGAAAGCATAATTCGTTTTGTCAATATTAATCTGATGACATAGGATTTCAAACTCTTGCTCCCCTACTCGATTGATTACCTTAAAATGTGCTCCTGTAATCTTCCCCTAGTTTGAATTACATGATGACTTTCAGACAGCAAGAAACCAGTTTTCAAAATGGCCTCAGCTAGCTAAGCTAGCTGAGAAAGTGGGCGGAGTTGAGACCAATTGTTCATTTCTTATTACCAACAATTCCAATAATAGTCTTAACCCCTCTTTGACCTTATTGGTCTTAAGTAAGTAGCTCTAAATGCTGTTGGCGTTAATTTATGGGCGGCTAATAGATTTATCATTTCTTGATTTATTATTGATAATCCTCCAGAACTAACTATTCCATCCACAAATCCTTTGATATTTCCTTTTAATAAACTCAACGAGGTTTCATCGATTACAACCGTATTTTCACTTGGATTTACATTCCACCCTTTAAAATTGGGAGGTTGAAGAGTTACCAAATTAAACTTTGCTGAATTGCCATATAATTTTTTGAACCATTCTCCGGATTGCAGTAATTGACCAATATTCTCTCTGGTGATTTCTTCATGAATTGCTCTTGATTTTGCCTCTAAAATAAGAAAATGATTATCAGTCATTGCCCAAAGTACATCTGGACCATTCCCAAATTCCATTTCAGGTTCTTGTGCATGGTAACCTATAAACCTTCCAAGTTCCGCCAATGAATTTTCAAATTTTGTATGTGGTATGTCAGGGCTGAATTGTAAATCTCCGAGCAGTTTATCAATACCAATTTCCAAGTCTTGAGAGTTTTCAAACTTTTTTAAAAATGCAAGAACTTGGCCTGCTTGTTCTTCACCCCCAACTATTTTAGTATAATAATGACCGTTTTTTGGTTGCAGCATATGAGGTGCCATACCTGATGCTTTAATTTGCAAATCATTCGATTTAGGCACATTGAATTGATAAAGATATCCTGCCGCTTTTTCAAAATACCATGCCTTCTGCTTATGATTCAGATTTAGACTACCAGAATCGATTATATCTTTTAAAATTATATCAGATGCTCCTTGGTAATCTCTACTCCTGAACTTTAGAATAGCATTTAGTTCTATATTAGCAATTTCTAAGTTCTTCGCTATTCTGCTTTCACTTAAATCATCCTTGTCGATACTTGAAAGTATATCAGAATGATACTTTCTCCAACTCTCGTCTTGGTCTAAGCAAAGGCTTGCAGTCTCTTGTATTGTATTTAGTGAATTAGATTTTGATTCATCTTCCAACAATGAGAGCCCCAACGTTAGTTGCTTTTTAGTGACTGGTGTAAAATATTGTAAGTTAGAAGTATTGCCTACAAATTGGAGAAGATCTTGCCCCATTAGATAAACCACACAATAGTCGCTTCCAGACCTTACAGCTCTACCCAGTCCTTGCTCAATTATTTGAGCTTTCAAAGAAGACTTAATTGTTTCAAGCCTGATCTCTTTATACACTTGCTCATAGGATGAAAATGACGGATAACCATCTAGAATTAATACCCTACACATATCTCCGTTTAGGTCTACTCCATCATATCTGTTAACCAAGACGTAAAACAAGCCATGCTTTCCTCTTAAATCTTCAATTTTCTCATTAATAGTCTCGTTTTGAACTATTTGTGCACCTATCTCTTGCCAACGGGTGGCTCGTTCTGATGAAGGAACCATTACCATCACGTTAATTCCACCTTCAGAATATTTTTTGGCTAAATCCATTATTTGCTCATCCGCTATTCTTGAATCAAATCTTTGCGGAGCTAAAATCAATCTTTGTCCTACATCCTTTCTGTCTTTAGGAATCAGTGCATTTTCAATACTATCCTTATCAATACCTAAATCCTTTATCAAGTCAATTTGATCTTCAAATGTTGCTGAAAGTATATATCTATGCTTTGCTTCATTAAAAGCTCTCACATTATGATATGGTACATAACTTGGAGCTATTTCAATCCCTTGAGGGCCTATAAGACATTCATAGCTAGATAGATCATCAGCTATTAACCCCCATTTAAATTTAAGTTCATCGTATTCACTGAACTCCCCTATTAAATCAATTAATTCCTGAATTCTTGTTAACCATGCCCAGTAAGGTACTTTTAAGATTTTAGCATATGGGTCACCATCAATGAGCCTGTTATAGGTTCCCGGAGCTTGGTACTTTAATTCGTCCTGAAATAGCATTAGTAACCTATCACAGAGTGAATGACCAAAAGGAATATTAATTGTTGTAGCCGATCTCGCAATATCTAAACACACATGTGAGTCATCTAGAACAATAGATCCAACTTCGATATTATCCCTTTCAAAGATTGACCTGGAATTAAAAAGCCTCTGGAAGGTGCAAAGCAAAATACTTTTTGAATTAAGAAAATCACTAGGAAAAATATTTCCTGCCTGCTGAATTTCACAAACCGGTATTCCATACAACTCTGCTTGAGTTTTTGCCTGTTCTAGCAACTGCTTATCCGGACATAAGTATAGACTACTACCCACTCCTTCAACCATTTTTGAGTATAGCATCAATAAACTAACAAGCGTTTTGCCTGAGCCAGTATTCATTTTGCATAAAACATCTCTTTGATCCCGAACAGCATGCCATGATGTTAAAACTTCCTCTTGAATTCCTCTTAAATATGAGTATCCTTCTTTGTGAAAAAGTGATTGGTAAAGAGCGATAGGTTCAGTTTCTAGTAGGGACTGATTTGACTCTTCCAGTTTCTTTTTAAATATGTTCATTTGGTTAGTGGCTTGGGAATTAAATAAATGTGAAAATACGATTATTTAAAGCTATTAAATAGATCCTAATATGTAACTGATTGGATAATAATTTCCGCACACATTTGCCATTCCCTCAACCGTCCCTGCAGTCCAAAAATGTCAAAAGAGTGCTCGTGTCTGCCAAGAAATGAAGTGACTGCTTTTAAGGACGAAAAAAGGCCTTTACGCTAAACTATTAACCCCGCCCCTGAACCCAAGCTATATTAACATAACACGGGACATTATATAACAATCACCAGACATGGTTATCTATCTGATTCGATATCGCGCTAATGCGTCTTTATTTCTAGGCATGTCAATTTGTTCCTAAAAGTGCTCTCATTATTTCCTTATCATAGTATATGAAACTATGTATTAACTTTTGCTCTTTCTTGGTTTAGCCCAAATTAGATCAAAGATGAATTCTTGATACCGACTCCTAAACGCGTCATCATCAGCATACTTCTTGTAGATACTGGTATTGGTGAACATCATACCTTGCATAATGGCTTTTACGAGATTATTAGATTCTTCCCTGGCATTCGCTTTATCTGAGTTTAGAATTGAAAGCAAACCATGTTGATCATTTTCTAATCGATCTGGAATGTCTTTAGTAAGCACTTTTTCTGCTTCATTGGCATCAACACCATCACCCCAATCTATATCTCCAAATCTGCGATTGAAAGAATTAACGATTCTTTCCAGGGTATCAAATTCGGATTCTGGTCGTCCACCACCTATCTGGACAGGGATTGGATCAACCATACCGGCTTCATCTTCCATGACGATATTAGTCTTATCTATGATCCGGCTGGTTCGATAGCTATCCATATCGATCACTTCAAGAATATTTTCCTCATCTTTTTCTTCTTCGATCATTAGGTGCGGAATGAGATGCTTAAGTGTCAGCCACAACATCTCCCAGTAGAAATCTTTGAAATCGATGATTCTGGACAAGTAGCTATATGTTCTTACAAAGGACTTTGCATTGGCTTTGAACTCAATCTGTTGATCTTTGATCAATTCCTCGTTAAAGTTTCGCTCTATCTCTGAAATGATGCTATCCAAACGATCACGACCCGTAGCTTCATCATAGTAATCTTCAAAGAACTCCTGAATCAGCTCCAGATCATAAATTTGTACTTCATCCAGCTTTTCTTGAAGATCATTGAGCTTGTTTGGATCAGTTTCTCGGCTAAGGATTGTGGTGGTGTAATACGGTTGAAATGCCTTTTGAATGTCTTCTACATCATTGAAGAAATCCAGCACGAAGGTCTCACGCTTAGCTGGTTTTTTTGCTCGATTGAGTCTTGATAATGTCTGAACTGCCTGTACATCAGAAAGCTGCTTGTCCACGTACATGGTGTGAAGTAACGGTTGATCAAATCCGGTTTGGTACTTGTCCGCTACAATCAGAAAACGATATTCGTCTTTGTTGAATTGCTTAGGTATATCATTCAGATTATCAGGGAATTGATTCATCCTCTCTTCCGTTAGCTCCTCTCCTGTTTTCCAGTGCTTCTTTTTACCGGAGAATGCTACAATCGCTTTGTATGGAGCATTTATCTCTTTCAAATATTGATCAAACGCTTCCTTGTATTTCATGGTAGACTCGATGGACTTACACACAATCATGGCCTTAGCTTTGTTTTCAATTCTCGTGCGAACATGCTTCATGAAATGATCGATCATAATCCTTGATTTCTCAGCAATGGCTAGTTCATGACCCTCGACAAATGAACGGATTTTCTTATTGGCTTGCTTTGTTTCAAACTGCTCCTCTCCTGTGGCCTCATCGTCTTGTTTGACTTTGTAAAAGGATTTCCAAGTTGTATAGTTCTTTAGTACATCGAGTATAAACTCTTCCTCGATGGCCTGTTTCATGCTGTAGGTATGGAAAGGCATGTATTTGAAATGCTCTTCTCCGTGCTCATCCCTATAAGGTTGTTTGGTGCCGAAGGTTTCCAACGTTTTATTCTTAGGAGTAGCTGTAAACGCATAATAACTGGCATTGGGTAGCATTTTACGACCTTCAACTAAATGATTCAGTAAATCTTCGGTGCTTATTTTACCATCTTCATCTCTAGGTATTTCATCTGCATTAATGTCTGCAAATAACGCATTTAAGCTAGCAGCCGCTTCTCCACTTTGGCTGCTATGTGCTTCGTCAATCAAGATAGCCACCTTTTTACTTGACATATCTTGTACAGTCTTGAGTACAAACGGGAAAGTTTGAACCGTACAAGTAATGATTTTCTTGTTGTTGGCAAGCGCCAATCGCATGTGAGTGGTTTTGCTGAATGAATCCTCTTCAGGATCTAAGGCTTTGATGTCTCTTGCTTCTCCTGTGATGGCTTCTACTACTTTCTTAACTTGCGCAAAAGCTTTGATATTTTTTCTCAATTGCTCATCCAGTACTTTCCGATCAGTGACTACTACAATGCTGTCAAATAATGGTGTGGTGTTGGATTGATCGTATAGCGAAACCAGCTGCAAGGCTAACCATGTGATGGAGTTTGATTTGCCTGATCCTGCCGAGTGTTGAATGAGGTAGCGAACTCCTACTCCATTGTTTTTACTGTCTTGAAGCAACTGTTTCACGGAAGTCAGCTGATGATATCTTGGGAATATCTGAATGCGTTTGACCTTTCCAGTTTCCTGATCTTTTTCTTCAACAAGCGTAGCGAACTTCTCAATAATATTACTGAGACTGGATTTTGAAAGTACTTCCTCCCAAAGGTAAGCTGTTTTCAAGCCATTCGGGTTTACAGGATTCCCAGCTCCAAAAGGGGCAAATGGTTTTCCTTCATTCTGCCCTTTGTTGAAAGGGAAAAAAGCAGTGTTTTTATGAGCCAAAGAACCAGCCATATAAATCTGTGTGGTATCTGCCGCAAAATGCACCATACATCTACCTAAATTAAAGATCTTGTCTTTGGGATTTCGATCATACATGTATTGCTTGATCGCATTTTGGACAGCCTGATGTGTAAAAGCATTCTTTAGCTCCATCGTAATGATGGGTAGACCATTTAGGAAGATCGTTAGATCAAGTCTATTTTTGTTGTTATCTGTATAAACCAGTTCTTCAGTGGCAGAGAAGATATTCGCATCATATTTGGCTTTGTCTTTTACATTATAAGCCGAATTCGGTTCTGGGTAGAAAAGGTAGATGGTTTTGTCATTGTACTTCAATCCCTTGCGAAGCACTTCAATGATACCTTTTTCCTGAATGCGTTTATCAAGTCTGACCAAGAACGAACGTTCTCCTTTTTGCTGAATGTAATTGAAAGTAGCTAGTTGGGTCTTTTCTAGAAAGTCCATTAACTGATCCTTATTAATACAAAACTCTCTATCAAAGTCATTGGACATGGAAGTTTCATAGCATTGATCTTCGACAAGTGCTTTTACGATAAGTTTTTGAAATGCTTTTTCAGATGTATCCGTAGGTTGTTTCATGCGCTTCTTTGGTTTAGGATTGGTTTAAAACTTTACTTGCTATCATCAACGCCAATATGGGGGAACGCTCTCTCCCAACAGCTTTATCTAGCATTTCGGTTTTTATATCATCGCCATTTTTCACGGTCTCAAATACGTTGATCAAGGTTGAGGTGTCATAGACAGAAGGACTTTTCCGATCTACTCCTGACATACAAATTGTCTTACCATCCATCCAAGATGTATATTCCTTTTTGTCTCGTACACTGAAACATGATTGACCAGAACTGACAAAATCGACTAGTTTATGATAAAAAATATCGAAGCTTATAATCTCAGGGTTTAGCGTTCTACTCATAGTATTAGGAGTTAAAGGTTAGGTCTCATCATGCAGTAAAGTAAGCCTTCATATCAATCGATGATCATTTCATTTGATTCCATACAATCCTCAGATAAATTCTCGATGAGCTGCACTAAACTTTCTTTAGTTTGCTGAGGTGATTTTGAAAGTAGTCTCATCTGCTCGATAGATTCTTGACACTTTTTGTTTGCACCGGATGTACTAGTTGGTTTGACAAACAATTCAACCACACTAAACCCTCCTACGATCACCACAAAAATGATAGAGACATAAGTAAACTTATGTATTGATTTTAGAATGCTTTCCCTTGCTTCATCCTCCCTTTTCTGCTCTGCTTTGAGTAAAAAGTAACTCATCAACAAGACAAGAAACGCGAAACCTGAAAGGCCTACTTTCAGAATATTTACGATTTGATCATCTAAAAACCAGTTGTCCATGGTATCATAGTTTAGTTAGGTTGACAAGAAAAGGAATTTTCATCCCAGTAGTTGGTTTCCCATCCTACCGTGACTCCAGCTGGAAGAAGTTCTAACACTTCATCCGGCACATCACCATCAGATTTCTCATAGGCACTTGCATATATCTGAATCAGCTGAACGATGGCTCTTGAAGTGTTGCCACACATTTTTACCGCCCATTCATTTTCTCTTTCATTGCTTCTCAATACAGCAGTAATCATCATCATTCTGATCATCGGATATAAATATCCTGAGATATAACTTGTTTCCACTGGCTGATCATAACTTAACATCGTCAAGTCAAACCCTGACAATACTGGAAAAGCCAGCAGGTCTATGGTTGATTTTCTTATCGCTGTTTGCAATGAAGAGCTACTAACCTTTCTGCGCGTATTGCTATCGACTAATTGTAGAAATCTGAAGCCAGATTTGTCTGCATTGATTTCATTTTTATCAGAATTGACGATAAATGGATCTAGCAGTCTTTTGTATTGTTGTAGAGAGTAGAAAGTGTTGAAGAGACCAGACTCTTCCATTTCACTTGGTGTAGTGATCATCTGCGAATTATCATTGAAATGGAACAACTCATGTCCAATAACAAAACTCACCAAGTTGTCAATAGTTACTCTATAGATGGGGGCAGCCGTAGCGAACAAATCACTATGTGGCTTATCTCCCTCCCAAAAATCATTTTCTGTGTAATGTATTTCTTCAACCAATTTCACCAGTTGATCCATTTCGGAATTTGAAAAACCTAAATAGCTTTGGACTTTGTTTTGGAGGGTTTCCAATTGATCATAGTGAAAATATAGCTTTGCTTTCGCCAATCGGTAGGCGTCAATCCAATCCAGTTGACAACAACTTGACAGCAAGACTTCTGATCCTAAGGTTCGTTTAGATTGAATGGTCAATACCCCTGCAGACCAATAGGATGCTTCGACCATCATGGCCATCGCTTCTTCACGTCCATATACTGCATCAGGACTACCATAAAAAGTAGATGAAGGTATCTCCTGGCACTCAATAAATCGAATATCATTTCTAAAATTGGGGTCTAATGTCCCCATGAATCTATTGATGCTCTTTCTAATAGCTGTTTGATATTCGATGTTCACAAAATCAGAAGCATGACAAAAGCCTACCCTTAATTCTTGTCCCCAGGATAGGTTGAGGTTTGACATGATTAGTAGAGATGTACAGATTATTCTACCGAGCATCCCATACTTTCGGCTAGGTCGTCCCATAGTTGTGAAATTTTGTAGGTGGTATAATATTCTTCTATTGTTTCTATTTCTAATCGTTCGCCGGTCAGCGTGTAATAGTTCAACCAGGAACGAGCATAGGTACCATCAGGCTTACTGAGATACTTAATTTCAAAAAGGCCGTTGTAGTCTGGTAACCAAAATTTGAGTGTTAATTCATTCTCTTTGAGAACATCCTTGGCTGGAATCAAATCGTAATCTTTTTGCCATTTGATTCCTGTCGCTCGTATCTCTTTGGGACAAGGCCTGAGGTCAGGATAAACAAGCGTAGAAAATGACCGGACCAGTTCTAATCCCCCACCACTCCATGCCTCAGCCTCTGTGGAGTCAGAGTCCAAGCTATTGACAGTCGTTATGCCCAACATGATGGTAGGTGCTCCATCAGGTATTTTGGGGGGTGCTGTCAGTGTATCGCTCTGGGCATAACCAGACAGTGAATAAAATGAGACAAAAGTAAAAAAAAGGTAGGTGGCGTTTTTCATAATGCTTATTTGTAGGTTTCAGTAGGTTCAGCAGCCAGTGACAAGTTCTCAGGGGTAGATCCAAAAGCATTCCACCCCCTCACATCGATCTTACCCGCAACTGCATCACTGATGAGGCTCTGCTGGTATTCTCTGATCAAAGCAATTTCTTTTTCCGCTTGAGATATGGATCGATCAATTTCATGTGACTTTACGTTCACAAATTCCAGTATCAACTTTTGTTCTTTTTTCGGGGGCTGCGTGACTGGTAATATGGAATACTTATCAGCTCCAATATTTTGAATAGTTGCCTGATTGAATATACTATCCTTCCACTTTTCGTAAACTCCTGACTTTGTATATGTATATAGGTAGTCAGAAAATAATTTTTCATTTACCTCTGCTTTGATTAAATACCCCGCAAAGCAAGCTTGACCTCCATAATCCTTGAACTGGAAGGTTTTACCAACCGTACCACCACTTCGAGCAAAAAGAATATCCCCTTCCTTAAGAAGATATTCTGCGGCAACTTTGGGAAGCAGTGATTTGAAAGTGTCCTTTTTTAATTTTCCATCATTTCCAAAGTCTGTAATTCGTATATATCTAGGGTACTCTTTATTATCTAATTCTGCACTTTCATTAGCTCCATATTTCAATTTGCACTTAAGCAAATATTTCAACTTCTTCACATCCCAATGTTTCGGAATCTCTCCCAGCCACTCAATGCCTGAGTCCTTCATCTCCACATTGGGGTCTAATCCTTTAGTGACTGCCTGGTTGATGATGGCGGTTTTGAGCTCTTTGAGCAAGGCGATGGTTTTCTCCTTTAGCGCAATAAAGGCTTTGATCTCTGCTGTCTTGCGATCCAGAAATTGGGCAATGGCTGTTTGTTCTGGTTTGGGGGGAAGGGGTAAAAATATCTGCCCAAACTCATCGAAGTATAACCTGAGGCGCATATCCATGATACCCTTTGAATACCTTTTTAGTTCATTACGTATTGTGATATTTCTGAACAAATAGTTGTAGAATATTGGTTCAATATCTATTCTTTTTCTCAAAATGTCATATGCAGGGCTTGTAACGCCTTCGTAATCAGATATTCCAATTGCTCCCATCCAAGCAAGCAACTTATTTACAATAATGTCACCCTTTTTTACCTTCCAATAATTATCAGTTGTTGAAGCCTTATTTCCTCGTTCTTCAAGCTCCCTCCGTGGCTTGACACCAATATCCGTATACACTGAAAGTAACTCTTCATTATTATTCTTTGGAGCTGGCTCAGTAATTAGTTTAAAGATTGTCTTTGTTCTCTGTGCTTTCCAATTTTCGGGTATATCTCCCAACCAATCAGCACCAGAATCCTTATATGCAGGGTAGGATTTATAGTTGCTCATAGTACTGCTTTATTTTCTTAGCCATGAGTTGTCTTCTTTCCTTTAGAAAGTCCTCATACTGGCTATAATCGGCTTGCATAATTGAGACAGGAATATCATTAATTACCAGGTTCTCTTTCAAAGTTTCCTCTGAATCAATACTACTGATGTCACGAACGCCCTGTGTTATTTGCTCTTTTACCCTAGCCATGTAATCCTGGGGTGGCATCATACCTACCTTGATATTGGTCGCTTGTTCGGTATACACGAAGTTGGCCACCTGATTGTACAACCGTGGCGCATAGTTGTGCTTATTCAGGTACTTTTTCGGGAATATATGGTGAACATCTCCCCGCTGCTCAATCAAACTACTGATCTTCATGTCTTTGGCAAGAAAAGCGGTGGCATTTCCATTGCATTGCGCTGCGAGGTACACATTGTAGGCATTGTTGTTGATGCTGGACGTTTCCAAATCACTTACTAACCCAAAGTCCCAGAACCCCTGCCCAAGATGTGCCTGTTCCATCTGCTGCAAGTAGGCTTCTATTCCTTTCTCGTTGATTTGCTTGATGTCTTCATCTATGGCTGATTCAGAAGACCCAGAGTAGCGACCAATGAGCAAAGACATCACCAGCCATCGCTTGACAAAGTGCTGAATATCCGTTTCGCTCTTACCATCCTTTCTTAGTTTCAAATACAGTACATAGGCAAAATTGAGGCTGTTCCTAGAGGATATGAGCTTTTGATGAATAAGCCCGCTGGATTTTACCAGCATGATGAACCGCTGATAATTTGTCTGGTTGGTAAAATCATTAAGTCCTTCTGAGAGTGTTTGATAGCTTCGTTCGGCTATTTCATCCTCATAGCTTCGTGTTTCAAAATTTCTACCAGAGAGCAAGGCCACTAAATCACTAAATTTACCCCGGCTAAACTTATAGGTGAAAGATACCCGTAAGACATCAATATAATCTGGCACATAGAGATCATCCGATCCGTTGGCCATCCACTTTAGACCTTTGTAGTATTCATGAGCAGCGAATTCTTTGTCGTTATCGATAATGTGCTTATTGAATTCTTTGTCTACAATCAAACGGCAGAAATAGTCTACCAGCTTGCGCATTTTATTGCCACCATGCTGTTCGTCAGCGGCGATTTTGGACATGACAAAGTCTGCATTACTGAGCACCACTCCCTTTTGGTTGATGCGAATGAATATCTCCGTTACCGTATCAATATCCAGAGAATGATCCAATTCGATTATCCCTACTTGCTTGTTTTTGATACGCTTCAAGTTCTCGATCCGCTCTTCTATCAAATCTTCATCTGCCTCTGGGTTTTCAGTTAGATACTGCTTAATAGCTTTGGTGATGGATATTTCGTCATTGATGATCGGATTGATATTATTGATCCATTCGGGACTGTTCTCATACGCCTTATTGAGTACGTCAAAGGTTTCTGTGAGTGGATTGAATGAAATTCGAATATTGATTTCCTTGTAATTCTTGTTTAGCACACGCTGACCTACTATGGCAGCTGTTAACGCAGTTATGCGTTGCTGTCCGTCGATCAGAACTTTCTTACCTGCCGACAGTTCGCCGTTCTTGAGCTTTACATCTGGATTTCTCCAGGTAATGATATACCCCACCGGAAAGCCTTGATACAAGGAATCAATAAGGTCTCTGACTTTGGCTGATTTCCAAACAAACGGACGCTGTATTTCGGGAATGGCAATTTCACCGGATTTGATCCAGCTAAGTAGGGTTTCTACAGGTTGTTGGTGTACAGAGTATTTTGCCATTATTGTAAGATTTTTTTAAGAAGCCCTTCACTTTCCTTTTCGACCTTTATCAGATCTTTGGTAATCTCCTCCAGGCTTCTAAGTGGTTGGTATTTGTAGAAGTATTTGGTGAATGATATCTCGTATCCAATGGTAGTTTTGGTATAATCAATCCAAGCATCCGGCACATGCGGAGCAACTTCCCTCTCAAAGTATTCATCGATATCTTCAAGTAATGGGACATTTTCAGCGTCTCTCAGATCAGCGTCTGATTCATAGATAATTGTACCGTCCTTTTCGGTTTTTTTAATGACACGCTCAGCCTCTTCATTTTTCCAGCTGACGGCATTGATGATCTGCTTCTTTTCGCTGTTACCTAATTTGAGATCAAGGGATTTCAGTGCCTTATCAATGTCAGGTTTGTATGAATTGAAGTCATGTGATATTGCATCACCAAAATGCGTGAATAGTTTTTGAGCAGCCTCCATAATTGCGCGCTGACCCAACCAGAACTTGGAGTCGAAGAGCTTATTCTTATTGGCTGGGCTTACCTTGATCTCGTTGTTTTCCCAATATTTCAAGATAGCTTCTTTGTGTGGATTGAGATTGGAATAAACCTCTTCTCCCAATCGATCGTAGATGTATTCCATTTCATCTCTCAGTGTCTCCAGGAATCGTAATGAATCAACTTTCTCCTTCGAAAATTGGCAGGACAATCGCAGTGGACGCTCCACTATGATCTTTTGGTAACCAAAACCTGAGTTGTCGAATATTTTGGATTGTTCGGTTTCCTTGAAGTCCAAATAGATATCGGTGATTTGTCGAATATGATATTTGGTTAGTTCATAGGATTTGTTGCCGAGGCTCTTTCGCATCTTCTGGTAGATATCAGAGGCATCTATGAGTTGTACTTTGCCTTTTCTCTGGTCCGGTTTACGATTGTTTAGAATGAAGATGTAAGTGCTGATTCCTGTATTGTAGAACATATTTTTGGGCAAGCCAATAATGCATTCCAGCCAGTCGTTTTCAATCAACCATCTTCGGATATTACTCTCCCCACTACCTGCATCCCCAGTAAACAAAGCAGAGCCATTGTGCACAGAAGCCACACGCGACCCAAGCCCGGTGTTCTTTTTCATCTTATATGCCATATTGCTCAGAAAGAGCAATTGACCATCACTACTTCTAGGCGTACCGACCTGAAATCTCGAATCAAGGATTTTGTTCTTATCCTGTATCGCATCTATATCTATCTTCCAGCTCTTACCATAGGGAGGATTAGAAAGCATAAAGTCAAATTCCTGCCCCATGAAGCCATCATTACCCAAGGTAGAACCGTAGGCAATGTTTTCCGGATCTTCATCCTTAATCAACATGTCTGATGTACAAATGGCATAGGTCTCAGGGTTCACTTCCTGCCCATACAGCACAAACTTCGATTTGTGGTCTGTAATTTTTTCTGCAAAGTGTTCAGCTTCAGTCAGCATACCTCCAGAACCACAGGCAGGATCATAAATTGAATAACGTGCGTGCTCTTTGAGCTTACCCTTAAGCGGCTCAAACATGATGTGTGTCATCAGACGAATAATCTCGCGAGGTGTAAAGTGCTCTCCTGCTTCTTCGTTATTCTCTTCATTGAATTTCCGAATGAGTTCTTCAAAAACATAGCCCATGCCCAAGTTGGTAAGGCCTGGCAGCTTCTCTCCTCTTGAGTTAATGACATCATGTGGACTCAGGTTGATTTCATTGGAAACCAATTTTTCAATCAAAGCAAAAGTGATTCCTGCTTCCCGCATCGTTTCCAACTGATTTCGAATCTTAAACTTGGATATAATCTCCTGCACATTCGGGCTAAAACCATCCAGGTATTCTTCCAAATTGGAATCAATACGATCTGGATCGGACATCAAAGAAACAAATTTGAACTTGGCGTCCGTCAGACTATTCTTCCCCATCGTATATCGAGAGGTATTGTAAAATGGGTAGCCAGAAAACTTTATCAGTGCCGATTTATCATCGATCTTGTTTCCAATCAAAAACTGATCGTTTTCTAAGACTTTTTCTTTCGTTTCTTCGAGCAATACATCTAGCCTTCTTAATACAGTAAAAGGTAAAATGATATCCCTGTACTTACCCCTCACGAATACATCGCGTAGTACGTCATCTGCAATACCCCAGATGTAGCTGATTACCTTATTATGTGATTTGTTGTTCATTCTACTTTTGCTCTTTGCTGCTTACTATTAAGTCTTTCACATCTACATCAAGAATATTAGCTATTCTATTCAGGTCCTCCAGACTAGGTTGCCGTCTATTCTGCACATATCCGTTTACCATATTGTAACTCTTACACATTTGTTTTGCCAACCAAGTTTGTTTTATATCCTTCTCAATTAGCACTTCTTTAATTCTATTCATCATGCTGCTATTTGATGAACAGCCAAATTAGTGACACCAATGGATATATCATAACATGAGATATGATTAATATCAGTAATTACGAATAATATTTGCTGCTATTTATGATAAGCATCTCATATAGCCCATCTATTGATAGTTCTACACAAGCAAACTATCTATCGTTATATTATCTTGCGAAAGTTTTCAAAACAAGATCATTGAATATGAGGCGAAAAATTCCAGAATCAACATTACCTAAACTCAATCGCTCACAAATGATTACTTCCGAAGGCTTACAAAAACTGAGGGAAGAGCACGATCACTTGTGGCGAGTGGAACGTCCAGACGTCACTGCTAAGGTGACATGGGCCGCAAGTTTGGGAGATCGTTCAGAAAATGCCGATTACCATTACAACAAAAAGCGTCTTCGAGAAATTGATAGTCGCCTTCTTTATTTGCGTAAGTGCATTGATGACTTTAAAATCATCAACTACCACCCCAGCCAAGAAGGGAAAGTGAACTTTGGTGCTTGGGTAGAAATTAAAAACGAAGAGAAAGGTCTTCAAAAACGTTTTCGTCTTGTTGGTTATGAAGAGTTAAAAAGTAACAAAGATTATATCTCTATGGACTCCCCAATGGCCAAAGCGCTTCTTGATAAAACTGTTGGAGATAAAGCGATAGTTGAAACCAAAATGGGTGATTTTGTATGGGAGATTCTTAAGATTGAGTATGACAAGTAGTGTACTTGGTCCGTTTTGAGCGTGATTTTCAGAAGTTGAAAAGTGTATTTCTTCAAAGCGTTAAAATGCTGTACTAGGCTCATAACGGCTTATGTTTAAAGATGAATAGATCAATTTCAAACAGACAAATCTCCGACGTTAGCTTTTGACTCTAAAACACATGCTTGTCAACGCTTTGCTTGACTCACTACAGGCGCCATCATTACCATAGTCGTTCTGAGAAATCGTTCAGCTGATAAGCTGGATGATGACGTAAGAATCCCCCAATTCTAGCAGACAATGCATGAGGCTTTCGCTGACTATCCTTTCAGGGAAGGCTACATTACATTTCAAGTCTGTGCAGACTTGAAGCTAAACCCGCCCAGACTTTGATCCAAGTCTGCGCAGGCTTGGTAATAAGTCCGCGCAGATCTGGGGTCAGGTCCGCGCAGACTTGTGATGACCAAAGACATGATCTTTAAGATGGTTAGAAGGGGGATTTTCATGAGTAAAGCCATTGTTGCAGAGCGTCTGCTGTAGCATCAACAATTCAAGGGCGACTTTTCGCTAAAAGAAGCATATCTTTTTGCCTAGCCTATTTGACTACCCAGACCGTAGTTACCCATCCTATGGTAGGCTTGAATGGTTCGAGACCATACTTCTAAGCAAGCCATAGACCAGCTCCTATGGCTCTCTCTTCTATCTATTTGTGTCAAATGGGGCATTTGTCAAGGTGCTGGCAGTCCTTTGGCATCATTTTTACTTATCATCGCTTAGGAAAAAATCTATGCACTATGAAAATCTCAAACACACTGATATTGTTGTCTATCCTATCTTTTTCGTTGTTGTGGGCCTGTGAGGGGCCTGCTGGTATACCTGGTCAAGATGGAGCAAACGGAGAAAATGGCGAAGAAGGCTATGCATTCGAGTACACGCTGACCTTTTCTGCGCCTGATTATGGCGCGGTGTTAGAGTTGCCTAGCGATTTTACGATGCTGGATTCGGATGTGATGATGGTCTACCTCCTATGGGAAATCACCGATGATGGTACCGAGATATGGAGAGCACTGCCTCAGAGTCTGTATTTTACGGACGGTATCTTGAGCTACAACTTTGACTTTACCAAGTACGATGCGCGTGTCTTTCTAGATGGTACAGTAGACCTAGATGGATTAGGGGCTGACCTGACCGACAACTGGATCGCACGAATAGTCGTCCTGCCTGCCCAGTTTGTCAATGCACGTACGAAACTAGACTACACCGATTACAATCAAGTCAAAGCATATCTAAACCTCCCTGATACTGACCATACTACTGGCTCGTACCCTACCCGCCCAGCAGTATCAGAATAAACCCCACGAATCGAATAAGCTACCGCATAGCTGACCCATTTTTTACACACGCTACAAAACAAAGAAGGCTACCGTCACTGGTAGCCTTCTTTGTTTTGGTCTGGTCGGGATGTTTATCCCTTGTTGATTCTTGTAGTCACTTCATTTTCTAGCTCTGTACTCCTCTCGATTAGCTTCGTCGACTGCTCGTTCAACTTCTCTAGTAGTCTGATCATCTCGTCCATTTGGTTCAACTGCTGTACTCTTTTCATAGCTGTAAGTGTTTTTGTTTTTTGATTACAGGACAAACATAAAACAAAAACTTTATAAATAAGTACTTATATATAAAGTTTAATCATTTTTGAATGAAAATAACTTAATGGATTAGTTCCAAAACATATAGTATGTTTGTCCATTCACTATAGTTTTGAGGTCAAATACCGCGATCAGAATCAGTATAGCGTGATAATGCAGCACGATCAAAGAGCACTAACGATACCCCGAGACGGACTATAAATAGTATGAGAAAAATGAAAATAACTAGAAAGCTATGAGTGCACCCAAGCACATATTTACCGTGATCAAGGAGGGAGATATCAAAACAGCCTCGACGCTCAAGGGCGCTGCGGAGTATGCTGGAGTGTCCTATCAGCACCTACTCCAGACCAAAGCGAAAGGCTTCAAAGTAGGAGATTCTTTCGAGATAAAGGGCTGGACCTTCTACAAAACGGAGTTGATGCGCGCCGAACGTTCAAAAACGTAACGCGCTATATCACTGATGTTTACCCCCTCTCCTTGCCTCCCCTAGCGGGGATTTAGCAGGCTATACTGGTAGCCATTTGTATTTCTAGGAAAAGGTCCAAGATTCTTTGTTCGAAATCTATCTACCGAACCAAATAAGAATTGTTTTTTGCTACGCCCACTATACAGACTACTCCCCATACTGTACTGCTGAATGTCGCTGGTGTCTTAGCTTATTGTCTCCTCAGAGATTGCCTAAAGACCATTACACACGAATAGAACAGTCACCTGTTCGATGACAATACCATTACAAATAGAATGAGGAGATTGTAAATCCAGCTTATACAATAGGGTTCGTTAGGAGAATCAAAAGAACAAAGAATCAGTGTATCGCTATGGTTAAAGGACATCATTCAAGCAAAGCGACTGATTCACAGTTGTTTTGAATCAGAATAGATTTCCGATTACATATCTGGGGTAAACCTGACATAATAGTCTATGGGGTATATTTTTTATCAAAAAAGTACAATAGCACATATAGTAGGCTACAGTGTGTAAACACCTTTGTTCTGGCTATTTTAATTGTATTAATCCATGTTTATTGAGGAGTATTCGTAAATATTATTTCAATAATTGCATCATTCTAATATATAGTTTGATTATTTGAATTTTATTTCTATCTTTGGATCATAAGTTAGACCAAAACACTAAAGTCATGTTCAAAGCACTTTTTTCAAGAAACACCGATCCAACTGATAAGAAATTGAAATTGAAGTTCAGTAAAGAGGATAATTCATGGCTCGTCCTGAAAGGTCATAGCATCATGTTCATAGGCCAACAGGATCAGTGCAAAACATACATTAGCAACTTTAGCTAAAAAAAAAGGAGAACCTTTCGATTCTCCTTTCCCTTCCTATTTGGATTGACCTCTAGATCAACCTGTATTTCTCATCGCGCTTGCTATTGCATTGATAGTAAGCATCAACTCTAATTGCGTCGCTGTAGCGGCCTCTGTCTTTTCTTCACCTTTCTGCTTTCTCCAAAGTTTCAACAACTGAATCTGCTTTTCGTGTAGGTGTTTCATCAAAGGAGCTCTTAAGAAATTAGAATAGTAGTGATTCTTTCTTCTGTCGTGCATCTCTTCGCCTAACAGGTCAAACAGTACATCTCTCGTCAACTTCAGTTCTGACAGGAATAGGTTTAAGAATTTATCTCTTAGAGACTTATCCTCTACCAGTTCACTGTATTCTTTCATGATTTCCTCATCAGTAGCAGCCAATGAAGTATCGACGTTGGTCAATACGTATCTGATAAAGGTGTCGTCCTTGATCGCTTCCTTAAATGCCTTGTAATCTTCGGGAGCATTCTTCTTCAGATTCGTAAACGATGTACCTACACCATACCAACTGGTCATGTGATATCTAGACTGACTCCACGAAAACACCCATGGAATTGCTCTCAGATCATCCAAAGTATTAGCACCAGTACGTTTAGCAGGTCTCGAACCGATTTTACTTGTTTCGATCGCATCGATAGGTGTTGCCTGACGAAAATACTGCACAAAGCCCTCTTCGTGTGTCAGTTCTTCATAATGCGCTTTGCTACCAGCAGCCAATTGATCCAGTACAGTAGCCAATGGGTGGTATGCACGATCTTGCTGATTATCATTGATACTCTTAGAGAGTGAGTTCGCTACGAGTAACTCTAGGTTGTACTCTGCATTGACTTTGTTCTCATATTTCTGAGCGATCGTTTCTCCCTGCTCTGTCAAACGGATGTTGTTTTTGATAGAACCGTATGGAAGCGCCTTGATGAAATAATGCGTCGGTCCAGATCCTCTACTAATAGAGCCTCCTTTGCCATGGAAGAATAGCAGATCAACTGTATGCTTCTCAGCGAGTTCTACCAGCATAAATTGCGCCTTGTAGAGGTTCCACTGACTAGCAATGATACCACCGTCTTTGTTACTGTCACTATAGCCGACCATTATTTGCTGGCTGGCAGTTTCTAGTCCTTTTTCTATTCTGAGATGCTCTAAGCTTCGTTTGGTAAATGGGTGATCTAGGAATCCTTCGAGGATTTCAGGTCCATTCTGCAAATCTTCTATGGTTTCTAGTAGCGGTACGACTGGCAACTTAGAGACTAGCCCTTTGTCCGTATTCAGCAACAAACCCGCTTCACGAGCCAGCAAATACACTGCTAGTAGATCCGACAGAGATCGAGTCATACTGACAATCAGCGACCCCATACCTTCTGTCCCATATTTGCTCACATGGTTTTCTACCACACGATAGCACGAGATCACTGCACTAGCATTTGGTCCCAAATCAGCATTTTGATGCGTGAAAGGACGACTTGATTCTAACTCTTTGGTCAAGAAAGCCACTCGTTTCTCTTCGGTCCATTCAGAGAATTTGTTATCTGAAATCTGTGCGGCCTCTAACAACTGCTCGATGGCTTTGTCATGGAAATCACTGTTTTGTCTAATGTCCAGTTTGGCCAAGTGAAAACCAAAGGTCTCTAAGCTACGAATGGCCAAATTGACATCATCGTAAGCGATAGACTCAGCACCAAAAGCCAACAATTCCTTTTTGAGAAGGTTTAAATCCTCAAGCATATCCTTGGCCAGGCTATAACGTCCCTCTTCTTCGATCAGCTCAGTAGCATGTCCACGCTCTAGCGCAATCGGCATCTTGGTCATGATCAAGTTGAGAAACTGACGAAAACACTCGCCGTGGTTGCGCTCATACGACTCTAGGCCATGACCACCCAACTCCGTTTTCATTTGCTCCATTCGATCTTGAAACGCCTGACTGCACGCCTTGGTGTGATGTGAAAAGCTAAGGTGCTTGACCAGTGTCGTGAGTTTTCTATTGATCACGACGAAAGCATTAAGACGCAATGACTGCAGGGTCTCGGCAGTCACCGAATCAGTGACGAGTGGATGCCCATCTCTATCACCGCCTACCCAGTTGCCAAAGCTGATCTTTGGAAAGCTGTGGTTTTCTAATAGCGATTTTTTGTCCAGCCCACATGAAGACCATGCCTGAATTAGTCTTCTGTCCAAAACAGGAATAACCTCTGGGAAGACATTGACCATGTAGTGTAGGATATTGCGTAGCTCGGATGTCACATCTGGCTTCTCTAGATAGATCTCGCCAGTTTTCCAGATGCGATAGAGAGCCAGTTTAATATTGTGACGGATATTGAGCAGCTCATTATTCGAGAACATTCTATTTTCACGATTGACCAACAATAGATACAAGTCTCTATGGTGATCTAGTACAGTAGCTCTTTTGGCCTCCGTAGGGTGTGCCGTCAATACTGGTTCCACCACAGTCTCAGGCAACTGCTTGAGTATATCCGCTTCGCTCACCTTGTTTTCCAATAGCTCATGGATATTATTGGCAAACAAACCGTGCACAGCATGGTACTCTCTTTCGTTTTCGATTCTGCGTCGATTCTGCACCGCACCGTTTACTTCTACCATATTCACCAGCTGGAACACCAACGAATACAACTGAACATGCTTTGAGGTCATTTCTTCGCCAGACTTGAAAGGAAAATCGTTGATAAACGGAATATCCTTAGCTATCGTAGCTTCTCCGTTTTGCTCTAATATATCCTTCAAACATTCGAGTAAAAACTCAAAATCATGATATGGTTTGCCTAATCGTTCCTTTACTTCTGCTAGAATTTTGTTCATTTGACCTCTTTTAGAAATTTTTTATTAAAAATGGTATTTCATTATGAAATACAGCTGCAATTTAACGATTTATTAAGACCTACCACACAACAGGACGCATATATTGAGGAGCGAGAGTACAAGTAGTCTATATTTTTCCCATTAGTTTTTTGATAGTTTTTGAATGCCCCGTTTCATTACTAGTGTTTTTTTGGTTAGAATTGGAACTACTTTAGAACTATTACAGAGATCAATTAATTATAATGGAGAAATACAAGTGTATTGCGATAGATGACGACTTGGTATATTTAGAAATATTCAAGAAACTCGCCGAGCGAGTAGATTGCATGGATCTAGTGGGTACCTATAGTAGTGCAATCGACGGTGCTGTAGGTGTATCAAAGCTCAAACCAGATATTCTGTTTTTGGATATTGAGATGCCTTATTTAGATGGATATGAGACGATTTCTACTTTAGAGAGTAAGCCAAAAATCATCATTGTTTCTTCCCACCTTGAGTATGAAACAGATGAATTGAAAATTGATGTAAAGAAATATGTAAGAAAACCTCTGGAAGGACCAGAACAATTGGCACAGATTGTCAAAGAAGTTATGGCTTCATAATACACTTACACAAAACGATATGATTAGCCTCATGCTTTGCGTGAGGCTTTTTTTTGTGCAAAATCATGAAGAAATGCCACGCTTATTTCCAATTAGACCTCTCCTATTTTTTAGCGTAGAGAGCAATCCTGGATCAGTCGGTATTTCTGGGGATAAAAATCAATATTCGACATTGAGCATTCGATATTCATTATTCCTATCATTTAAATATTACCTCAAAGACTCATAATAGGTGATTATTTTATAAAAAACAATAACGAATTTCGAACAATGAATCTTGAACAACGAAATGATCTACTCCCTCTCCCCCAGAAATACGGAGTGATCCGTAATCCTCCTATAACATCACATTTGGCTGGGGGACGTTTAAATGCTTTTGCCTGAGTTTAACTCATTGGGTTAAACTCAGGCAATTCTAACTTACTTTTGCTGTAACTTTTGTGCATCACTAACGATATGGGTTCATCTCCTTTTACTAAACTGAAAAAACGAATTATTACGTGGGTATCTATATTCATTGTATTGATTTTAGCTTTTTTTGGCGTCCTAAAATTAGGAATGCATTACTCCAGCGATATTCTTTATGAATTGGTAAAAAGGGAGTCGAATGGTTATTATCAACTCTCTTTTGAAGAGATCAATATCGATGTATGGAACAGGGCAATCAAACTTGAAAAAGTATTCTTAAAGCCTGATTTAAACAAAGACTTTTATGCCAAAGGGCTGACCAACCTTTATGATTTAGAATTGGCCGGCCTGCATATTGACCTTGAGTCCATCAGTAGTATATATATCGATCGCAAGTTGATGATTGAGAATATTCGAATCATCGATCCTAGGATACATATCATCAGAGAAAAGAATGCACCAGTCGAAAGCTTCAGTTTACAAACAGGCAACTTATACAAAGAGGTCTCTGATTACCTCAAAGTACTTCGAGTTGATCTTTTCAGTATTGAAAATGCAGAATTAGCACACTCTTCTAGCCAGTTAGGCATGGGCAATATTGACTTGTCAGTTAGAAATTTCCTGCTTGATTCAACATCTAATTTCAACCAGAAATTTTACTCTGAAAGTTTAGAACTAGAAATTCGCAATCAGCATTTCCTACTAAGTGACAGCATTCACCAATTAAGCTTTGACCGGTTTCTGTTGTCAACTTCTGATTCTGTACTGACTTTTGAAAACCTCGTATTGAAGCCTATTCATGAAGAGAGAGTCTACTTGGATACACTAGATGACAAAATCATCTATAATATTATGATTCCTAGACTACAGTTAAGGGGAGTTGATTATTTCTCCGCTTACCGCCAAAACCATCTGAAAATGGAGGAGCTTTCACTCACGGATTCTCATATATACATTAAGGATCAAACAGACACTAAAAGTGATGATACGGCGAAAAAAAACAACTCTCTGCTCAAAGAGCTGATCAACATTTTTGATGAAGTGAAGGTTGGAAAAATGAGACTGATCAATACGGGATTGAATGTTAAAACCAACGATGATTACAACCACAATTTTCAACATGTGAAGTCCGAAAGGGTAGATATTGTGCTCTATGATATTCAAATAGATAGCAGTAATTATCATTTTGACTATGGTAAAAAGTACTTTGAAGACGTTGATATTAACATTAAAGACTACAGTGCATACCTACCTGATAGTATCCATACAATGCATTTTGACCAGTTCAGATTGAGTTCATTCGATTCTTCATTGGTTTTTAAAAATTTCAAGATTTCGAACAATGGAAAAGACAGCCCGTCAGACATGTTCCTTTCTATTGACCTCCCCTTGCTTAGTCTCAAAGGGTTGAACTTTTTGGATATTTTGACTCATCAGAAGTTGCTCATCACCGAAATGCAACTCCAACAGCCAAATGTGGTTTTTGAAAAGAAGCTTAGACAGTCCGAAAAGATGTCTCTCTCCCCAGACAGCATTTATGCGATGATAGATAGTTATCTCAAAGTAGTGGGTATACAAAAACTAACCCTCAGCCAAGGCGTGTTTTCTATCAACAATCAGTTCAATTTTAAAAAAGCCAATTTATGGGTGTCGAACTTCAATATGCATAGCAATTCTCACTCTTGGTATGATGTATTGGAAGACATAGAATTAGAAATGCAGCAAATACAGATAGGTAATAAATCTATCGGAATCAATGCTGGACAGGTGAAGCTAGACCGGAGGGCTAGTCGTTTGATCCTAGACGGGTTGCAGGTTAATTACGCTGATCAGAATACATCGCTATCAGGAGACCTTTCTAAGCTAACGATCGCAGGCATCAACCTAGATAGCCTATCTAGAGGGTATTATCTAGGTTTTGATTCCATTCGTTTGAATAATCCACAGTTTAAAGTAGATATACTGAAACCCAAAAGGGACAGCGTGAAAAAGAGAGCTTTTGGTAATAAATATATAGAGATCGTCGATGGTCAGGTTAATGGGTTCAGGTACGATTCTACAACCTTTAGCCTAAAGCATCTCTATACAGACCTAACACTGGGATCGCACAACCGCGTCCATTTCGGTCAAGCTGAACATATCAGTTTTGCCTCGCCCAAATCAGCACATCAATTGAAAATCAGTAAATTAAAGCTGACACGAGCACAAGATTTGATCATCGAGAATCTCGAACTACACAGCATAGAGACTAAAACGCCCAATAAGGTTGAAGCAAATGGTCACACTCCTGCTATCACCCTCTATCGTTTGAACCAAAAGATGGTTTGGGAAGAAAATAAGTTGGTGGGAGATAGTTTATTGATCCAGCATCCAGATTTTAATGTAAATCTAAACGCTATCAATACAGGTCTAGCGTCCACAGATACAGAGGTAGCGTTTCAAAAAATCATTGTAAAAAAAGCTAGTATGGCGTTTTCTGACCATGGTCAGAAGGCCATTGAAAAGATAAAGACACCAGAGTTGTCTCTAACACTAACTAACTTCCAATATCCTCAAAAATCAGTGTTGGATGCTCAGCATTTGCTTTATGCAGATGATGTGACATTGAATGTTAAAAATCTACAGCCCATCATGACCAATGGCGATGAACTCGTGATCGGACAGCTGAATTTCAACAAAAAGAATGCACTAATACGCGTAGACTCCTTACACTTTGATCAAGAAAATAGTGCTAGCTCCGCCTTTTTGCCACAGGTTAAAATAGTCGGGCTTGATCTCGATGCGTACGTGAATAAGCAGCAGCTCGTACTAGACAGTGTACAAATGACTCAGTCACACATCTTTATAGATCATCAAAAGACCAATAAAACTCAGCGTGATTGGGCCAGTAGCATTCCTGAGCTAGTGGATATTAAGTACTTTTCTTCGACAGCTACGGAAATAGAACTCAGAGACAGTTCGAAACTATATGAAGTTCATAAGGGAGAATTTAAAGTCCAAAAATTCTATGCTCAAGGAGAGATTACTTGGGATCGTTTTTTTGATTATAGCCAATATGCCTCTGCTAGTGGCGAAAACCTATCGCTCTCGCTGGGTGATGGATATCATCTGACTATCAATCAATACGGCATGGAGCACCCAGAAAACACACTCACATTGAATCAGATCAACCTCAGCTCGGATTTTACTGCCTCGGAGTACAGTGCCAACTTGACGATACAAAAAAATTGGTATGACGTCAGTGTGGATGCTATTACTGCCAGTGGTTTGGATTGGGACAGGTCTCTGCGCCTACGTCAGTATTTTACGGAGAAAGTACTGATCGATGGAGTTAATGCCTTGGTATACCGCGACAAAACTGCTCCGCTGCAAATAACTAAAACCAAAGCACTCCCACAAAGCATACTCCGTAATATTGACACCTGGTTCTATTTGGATACTCTGCAGGTCAAAGGCGATATTACCTATCAACAGCGGCCTGCTGAAAAAGAAAAATTGGGAGAAATCAGTTTCAATAGTTTGGACGCCTCATTGCTTCATGTCACTACTGTAGATAGCATGTCCAATGCCTCCATGCAACTGATTGCTACAGGACAACTGATGAATACGGCACCTTTTGAGGTTAATGTCATGTTTGACATGCAGGACCCTAACGACAAATTTATTTTCGCTGGGCAGATCGATCAAATGCAATTGGGCGCATTGAACAAGATGCTCCGACCTGTAGCCAATATCAACATCAAAGACGGATATGCTAAGCAAATACTGTTCAATATTACCGCTGACAATGAACTGGCTAGAGGTCAAATGTTCCTGCGCTATGACAACTTGAAAATTCAAATTCTGAACCCTGAGACCAATGATCTACAAGGTATCAACCATGGCATCAAGACCTTCTTCGCCAACACCTTTGTCATCAAACATAAAAACCCAACATTCATCCTCGTGAGACCTGGGGCTATATTCCAGCAAAGAGACCCTTATCGAGCGATCTTTCATTACTGGGGACAGGCACTTCTCAGTGGAGCTGTGAGTAGTATCGGGATCAATAAAAGTGAAAAAGAGGAAAAAAAATACAGCAAAGAATCGATAGAATCTAGTATTGAATAAAACGGTAATACCAGATTCATGGCATGCGTGTTTTTTATATGACAAAACCATCACAAGCAACGTTACGCTTTCTCTACAAGGCCTCTCCTACTTTTTAGCATAGAAGAATAGGCCGACGGAACAGACTACAATCCCTACGATTTCAGAAAGGCTCAAATGTTCATGTAGAATTGGCCAAGCCAAGATAGCCGTCACAAACGGCACAAATGAAAAGTAGATAGACAAATTCATGGCGCCAATGTGCTTCAGCGCATAAAATGTAATGAGCAACGTTACGATACTAACCAGTATTCCCTGATAGCCAGCTTGCAAAACAATAGTACTTATAGGCGTGCTAGATATACCACTATCAGACATCCACCAGATTGGTAGGAATAATACGGCATTGATAATCGGCAAAAATGCTAACGCGTCTTTGGAGGTAAAACCATATCGCTTTCCAAGAAACATATAACTTGAGAACACGAGAGACGCACCGATCAGCATCAACCAACCAAACCAATTGTCCCGAACAGCCTGAGGGTGCCCCATCATAATGAGGTTAGCAATTAGTATCAAGCCAATAGCGAACAACCTACGCTTAGTCGTACGTTCACCCAAAACTAAAAAGGCCAGAATAACGCCAAACACAGGGAGCAAACCATTGACAATCACACCAGCATTGGCTGCTTTGATGCTCATCAAGCCGTAAAACGAGAACATCGTATAAGGAAATCCACACCCTAGCGAGACGACTACTGCTTTCCACAGTGTGACTTTCTTCCAATCATAGCGCAGCGAAAACGGCAAAGCAAACAAAGTAGCCGTACCATAGCGAATCATCGTGATGTCTGAGGGGGTTAGACTCGACTGAACCCCCGCTCGGGACAAAATAATCCATCCCGACCAAGCAAATACCATAAATACTGCCCCCAAAGATGCCCATAATACAGGGTTCGCTTGGGTCTTATCTAACATAGAGAGGTGTTTCATTGCGGGCGCAATATTATAGAAAACTCATGGGCTAGGACTAAAATCAAACAAAGTAAAAGCAGATTTAGGATATTAACTAGACCACTATTGGCTGAAAGCACTATAGGTTTAGAGGAGAATGAAATTCTCTACATTCCGAATCAAGACTAAAGTCCATAGTTTTAACACCAACTCTGACCAATAAATCGCTTTCAGGACTAGCTCACAAGCTATTATCTTTCTAATCGCTCAATCCACTTCGATCCAAAATTCAAAAAGCTCGTCCGCCGTAGCGGAACACGAAGGCAGACTAAACCCCAAAAGCTATCGGGCAGCAATTAAAAAACATAGCGCACGCCATTGCTGATCCCGTATACGGTTTTATTGATATCTATGACTGGTTTATCTTCGTAGTGAACCATCCCTTCAGCTACAAACGAAAAATGCTCCGTTATCTCAAAGGCTAATTGTAACTCTGCACTAACTCTATTTCTGAAGGCATTTATATCCCCATCATACCCTACCTGATAGAAAGTGATAAAACTCAGCGTAGCACTTTCTGACACATCCAAATTAGATTTTATATAAGTGGATGATTTCCAGAGATCTATATTCACGACTTCACTCACTGCATCAAAGGTCTCCCATCTCTCATACTCATTCAATATCCCCGTACCCATATCTAACTCAAACCCATCAAAATCAAAGAAGCGATATTTAATCCCGACTCCAGCTAAATGCCTAGAATCCAATCTACGACTGGCATCAAAGGAAGACTGTAAGAACAACTCGTAGGATAGCCTTCTCTTTCGAAGAAAATTAGCTCTAAAGTGTAGATACCCCGTACTGATAATGGGGTCTCCAGTAGCGCGATAATAGTTCAGTTCCCCACTCTGGAAGTAGGCATGTTTCTTAGACACATAGGCTACATCGAGTGCTGACTCTATCGTCATTAGTTTTGCCGATTCGTCAGGAGTCGGACTTCTGTTATCTGCCTCAAAGAAAAAATCAAACCCACCGTAAAAGTAATTCGACGAATCAGAGGTTACATCCATTTTATTGACATTTAGGATTTGACCATATGTAGAAAAGCATAGTATTGATTGGAGGGCAAAAAGAAAGAGTAAAGGTCGAAACATAATAAATTGTCAGTGTTAGTTTGGTGAGGTAAAATATAAATTTGTATGGAACTATAAAAGGCAAGACTCAACGAAAAGGATATATACCCTAACTTCGAACCGTGAACGAAACAGAGACAGCTCCGAAACTTGAAATCCTATATCAGGACGAAGATTATGTGATCATAAACAAACCTCACGGATTGTTGGTACATCGCAGCAAAATGGCGGCCAACACCAACCATTTTGCGCTTCAAGAGCTACGTAACCAGCTCAATAGACACGTTTATCCCGCACACCGGTTGGATAGAAAAACCAGCGGAGCTTTGGTATTCGCTTTAACTCAAGAAGCCTTAAAAGCTGTGAGACAGGAATTTGAAAAACTAGCAATAACCAAAACCTACTGGGCAATCGTCAGAGGATACACAGAGGATGAAGGCTGTATCGATTACGCACTAACGAACGACAAAGGAAAACTTCAAGAAGCAATCACACGCTACCGAACGCTAGACCGTAGTGAGATTGATGTACCCTTCGGCAAACATCAGACGTCTCGCTATTCACTGGTCGAAGTGTACCCCGAAACAGGCCGCATGCATCAGATCCGAAAGCATTTGGCACACATCTTCCATCCCATCATCGGAGACAGACCCATTGGCTGCAACAAGCAGAACAAGCTGTTCTTAGAAAAATGGAACATGAACACCATGCTACTGCATGCCAAAAACATCTCCTTTCATCACTATGCACTAGACAAACGTATCTCTGTCAGTGCGTGTCTACAGCCAGAGTTTATTCGGATGATTGAGACCTTGGGGTTTAGTAAAGAGCTACTCTCCTAATTTTCCCGCCACGAAACCTGTACTCCATGCTGCCTGAAAATTGAACCCACCAGTGATCCCATCGACATTCAGCACTTCTCCTGCAAAATACAGCCCCGGTACTTTTCGGCTTTTCATGGTGTTAAAGTCTACATCTGCATTGTCCACACCACCACAGGTCACGAACTCTTCTTTGAAGGTCGTTTTGCCTTGAACTGAATAGGTATCGTTGCAAAGTACATTGATCAGACGGTTTCTTTCCTTTTTACCAAGCTCGTTCCATCGTTTGGTCTCCTCTATCTCTACGCGATCCAATAGATAAATCCAAAGACGCTTCGGTAGTTCAAACGGGTTGACATTCACCACGAGTTTCTTCTCAAAACTGGCGAGAGACGACTGGAGTTGCTCCCTGACCTGCTCCTCGTTATCCCAACTAGTCCAGTTGACCTGTATGCTAAAATCATACTGGCGATCGTACAACGATCGAGCACCCCATGCCGACAGCTTTAGCACGGCTGGCCCGCTCATCCCCCAGTGAGTTATCAACAGCGGCCCAGAGACTACCAGTTTAGTTCCTTGGATCTTAACAGTTGCTTTGGATAGCCCCGTCCCTGGGAGCTGTATCAGTTTTCGTTCATTGGGGATGTTAAAAGTGAATAGCGACGGCACAGGGTCTAAGATATGATGCCCTAGTTGTTCGAGCCAAACATAAGATTCCTTTTTGGGACTCCCGCCAGACGCGACGATGACATGGCTGTAGGTTGTCTCACCGTCTTTTGTAACGAGTCTAAAGTCATCCTCACCAGAGATCAGTTGTGTAATTCGATGGTTCTGCCTTACTACTATTCCCAGTTGACTACACTGCGTTCTCAGACAATCAATAATCGTTTGAGAATCATCTGTAATCGGAAACATACGTCCATCAGACTCTGTTTTGAGAGACACACCTCGTGACTCGAACCAGTCGATAGTACTTTGCCTATCAAAGTGTGAAAAAGTCTTCTTGAGATACTTGGCCCCTCTGGGGTAGTACTTGAGAAACTCCGCATTGGATTCACAGCCGTTGGTGACATTGCACCGTCCGCCTCCAGACACTTTTACTTTGGATAGCGTCTTACCTGACGCCTCCAGTATCTCCACGGTCGCACCTGGGTGATGCGCTTTGCATGACAATGCAGCAAAGAACCCTGCTGCTCCCCCCCCTATTACGGCTACTTTCATAGCCCAAAGAAAACAAGATAAACCCAAACCAAGTACATAAGTAATGGTTCTATTGTTTCGATAGACTAATGATTCTTCTATCTTTGCGCCTTCAAATAATTAGGTCTATGATTTCAGCAAACAACATCTCTCTCCAATACGGTAAAAGAATTCTTTTTGACGAAGTAAACATCAAGTTCACGGGCAACAACTGCTACGGTGTGATTGGTGCCAATGGCGCGGGCAAGTCTACCTTTCTAAAGATTCTTTCTGGCGAGATACAGCCTAATACAGGTAGCGTCGTATTGGATCCGGGCAAACGCATGGCGGTATTGAAACAAAATCACTTTGAGTTTGATGAAGAGACTGTTATCAATACGGTAATGAGAGGTCATACGGAACTATGGGCGATCATGCAGGAAAAAGATGCGCTGTATGCTAAACCTGATTTTAGCGAAGCGGATGGCATTCGTACTTCAGAGCTAGAAGAGAAGTTTGCAGAGATGGATGGTTGGAATGCTGAACCCGATGCAGCCAGTTTGCTAAGTGGTCTGGGGATCAAAGAAGATGACCATTATCAACAACTCAAGGAACTCAATGGTAGCCAAAAAGTAAGAGTACTACTCGCTCAAGCACTATTCGGCAACCCAGATCTTTTGATTTTGGATGAGCCGACCAACGACCTGGATCTTCATACGATCTCTTGGCTAGAAGACTTTCTTTTGGATTTCAAAAACACTGTAATCGTTGTCTCGCATGATAGACACTTCTTAGATACAGTATGTACTCATGTAGCAGATATCGACTTCAGTGCAATCAAAATATTCACTGGTAACTATAGTTTCTGGTACCAATCTAGTCAGTTGGCACTGACTCAGCGTAGCTCTGTCAACAAGAAGGCCGAGGAGCGCAAAAAGGAATTGCAGGATTTCATTGCTCGATTTAGTGCCAATGCTGCCAAATCCAAACAAGCCACTTCGAGAAAGAAACTTTTAGACAAAATCAACATTGATGAGATTCAACCTTCATCGAGACGATACCCAGCCATCATATTCAACCAAAATAGAGAAGCTGGTGATCAAATCTTAGAAGTAAAAGGATTGAGCAAATCGGTATCTGGAAAGCCGCTGTTTACTGACTTTGATCTCTTTGTGAATAAGGGAGACAAAATTGCTTTCCTAGCAGACGATAGTTTGGCCATCACCAACTTATTCAAAGTCTTCATGGAAGAAGCTAAAGCTGATAGCGGCACCTTCAAATTCGGCCAGACGATCACCACCACCTACCTCCCGAATGAAAACGAAGAGTTTTTTAAGACGGATGAAAATCTCATCGATTGGTTGAGAGAGTATTCTACAGGGGAGAAAGACGAAGTATTCATCAGAGGGTTCTTGGGCAAGATGCTTTTTTCTGGAGAGGAAACCTTCAAAAAAGCAAGTGTACTCTCTGGAGGTGAAAAAGTGAGATGTATGCTCTCCAAAATGATGCTAAACGAGGGCAACGTTTTGATCCTTGACGAACCTACCAACCATTTGGACTTAGAGTCGATTCAGTCACTCAACAACGCGCTGAAAGACTTTCCTGGCACCATTCTATTTACCTCTCATGACCATGAGTTTGTTCAGACTGTTGCGAACCGTATCATAGACCTGAAAGATGGTAAATCTTACGCAGATAAACTGAGTACTTTTGATGATTATCTTGCGACTATTGAAAAGTCATAAACCGTTATAATACAGATTGTTAAACTAAATAGTTGTAATTATTTATTTAAACAAGGAAAGCTTTCCTTGTTTATGTGTATTTTCACTTAGATAAGAGTTAAGATTTTCTCTTAATTCCATTAAGCAATACGCTTAAATACTAGTGTTTGATAGAATTCATACAGATGATTATAAATTGTCTTCACTAGTTTTGACTTTCAACCATTTGAGAAGATATTAGATGAAGCATATATTTTGGATATTATTACTGGCTAGTCAAGTAACTTTTGCGCAAAGTATATCTGAGAAAAAACTGAGCAAAAAGAAACTAATAGAACAAGCTGATTATTATTTCTTTCAGGAAGACTTTGTCAAAGCATTAGAGTTGTACAGTGACATACTAGACAACTACCCTCGCAATCACTATGTTCAGTATCACAAGTATGTAGCTTACCAACTCACGGCAGGCACGAGCGAAAACTTGGACTCTCTCAAAGAATATGAAGCCAATGAAGGAAAAACAGACAAGTTCTATAACTACTGGCTAGGCCGTATACATTACAACCGCTATGAGTTTGATATTGCTGAGAAGCATTTTCAAGCCTTTCTAGATTTAGATATCTATAAAACCAAAGAAATCACCGTAGAGACGAAACAACGACTAAAAGAGACTGTCAAAGCGCAAGAATTTTACCTTTCTCCTAACGAGTTTGAGGTCGTGAACCTAGGTTCTCCTATTAACTCAGCATACGATGATTTATCCCCTGCGTTCTTCTCTGGGCATAGTGAGTTACTGTTTATCTCTTCGAGAGATTATGCTCATGAAGGCACAGACTATAAAAAACCGACGACTCATTCTGTCTTTCATTGCGTCAAAACGGGTGAGTCTTGGGACACTCCCACCTCGATTGATGCGCTAGGAACTTTTACCGAGAAGAATGCAAAAATTGAAGTAGTCAACAATGACGGCAGACTTTTCCTATACAAAACAGAAGCAGGTAAGAGTCAACTATATTTCAGCCAACCAATCAAGAACAGCTGGTCAAAACCTATCATATTTGATTCGCGACTAGGTTCAGCCAACATCCAATCTCACTTTTTCATCAATGATGCGGAGACGGTTATCTACTTCTCTTCAAAAACAGACAATGGCGACTTGGATCTATACCAAAGTATCTATGATCCTGCCAGACAAAGCTGGTCATCTCCTGTGGCAGTGCCTGGTTTAGTCAATTCACAGTATGATGAAGACAGTCCCTTTTTATCACATGATGGCAAAACGCTCTATTTCAGCTCTAACAATCCAGAATCTATCGGGGGGTACGACATTTTCATGTCGACATGGAATGAAGGCAGCTACGGCTGGGGCACGCCTGTCAATCTGGGCTTCCCTATCAATACAATCAATGATGAAATCAACTTCCAGATGAATGAAGATGACATATCAGGCTTTATGAGTTCTGATAGGTTGCATGGCAAAGGAGGCTTTGACATCTATTACTTCCACAAACAAGGCAAAGTTTTGGTAGAAGGGACGGTTTTTAACAGTGCAGATGGTAGTCCCGTAGCGAATGCTCGAATTGACCTTAAGCCAATCAACAATGATGACGAGACTTTTAGAACACATACCGATCAAAATGGGCACTACGAAACGGAAATCTTCACCAATGAGAATTTCAAAGGGCTCATCTATGTAGGCAACCAGCTGGCTCATACAGAGACTTTTAAATCTGAGCATCCAGAGCATAGTAAATCATTCGAACAAAACTTTAGAATTGATATCCCAGAGCACGTAGAAGAAACTGATTTTAAAACGCTCTATGACAAGAAATCTGAGCAAAAATATGAGCGAATGGAGATGCTCGGTAGCAAATTTAGAGCGGGAGAAAAAGCCATGCTTCGAAACATCTATTTCGATGTTCATTCGGCGCAGTTGACACAAGAGTCCTACCCTGTCCTCAAAGAACTCTATCTCATGCTCAACAAAAACAAAAGTCTCAATGTTGAAATAGGAGGTCACACTGACAATACAGGTACGCTACAGAGTAACATGGACTTATCCCTAGCCAGAGCGGAATCGGTAAAGGCATACTTAGTAAAGCAAGGGATCGCAACCAATAGACTAATCACAAAAGGCTATGGCCCTACAGAACCTCTGGCCTCTAATGACGATGAAGTCAATGGACGAGAACTCAATAGAAGAATAGAGGTACGTGTACTAAACTAATCCTGTCGCAATCAGCTTAATTTATAATATATTTGCCCTCAAACTACAGAAAACAAACATCTGAAGCATTGAGGAGCCTTTTAGTTGTACTATTTTTATTTATATCCTTTGGTATCCAGGCTCACAATAGAGATACGGTGACCATGAGCAACAATCAAGTGTTGATTGGTGAAATTAAAGGCATGGAACTAGGGGTGCTCAGCATCGAGACTGATTACAGTGATAGCGACTTCAAGGTTGAGTGGAGCAATGTAAAAGGACTCAACACCTCTGCGGATTTTATCATCATGTTGAGCTCTCGCTACCGCATCAAGGGAACCATCAACATGGATGAATACAACCCCCAGTATCTCATAATATCACCTGTGGAGGGATCCAGATTATTTGCCAAAATAGAAGATATCGTATATTTAAAGTTAACCGAAGATGGTTTTTGGGATAAAGTTAAAGCGAGTATTGATGGTGGGTACTCGATCACCAAAGCTAGCAGCACAAAGCAACTTACGATCAATGGAGATTTTAGCTATACCAACACCGCACTGAATGCACAGGGCTATATCAAGCTACTGGACAACAGAGTAGAAGAAGATACAACGATCATCAAAACAGTACGAAACAATACTGGTAGCAACATCAGAGTATTCCTGAACAAGAGCTGGTTTATATCTAGTGCTACGGATCTACTGCAGAGTGATGAGCAAAACCTAGCCTTACGATCCACTAACCAAATAGGTATCGGTAAAATACTCGTAAGAAATCACCTCGTGTTTTTATACTCTTCAGTAGGGGTTGCTTCCAACACCGAAAAATTCAAAGATGGTGATGATTATTCTCAATCTTTAGAAGGCTTTGCCGAACTAGAGTTCAATGCATATGGTTATGATGACTTCACATTTTACACGAAGCTTCAACTTTATCCTAGTTTATCTAAGGAAAATCGTTTTAGAACAGTATACAATTTTAATGTGAAATACGACCTTCCCCTGGATTTCTACGTAGGTGCTAGTGCGACCCTCAACTACGACAACAAACCTGGAGAGGATGTTTCTAAATTCGACTATGTATTTCAGTCGGTATTTGGCTGGAGTTTCTAGCCCTACCAACCCACCTCCAACCACTCAATCCTTACTCTTATTGTTTACATTTTAATAAAAATCAATTTTTACATGCAGCGTTTTATTCTATTAGGAATACTCTTATTTACATTTTTCAATAATCATGCACAAGACATACTCACACTGAACAACGACGACACCATAGTAGGTGATGTTAAATCATTCGACAAAGGAGTGTTAATCTATGGCACATCATATAGCAAGTCAAATTTTAAGATTGATTGGAAATCGATCAAAAGACTTCAGACCAATGACACCTACATTATTCAAGTCCGAAATGGGAAGAGCATTTCCGGTACCATATCTATAGAAGACAGTCTAGCTACTATCACTGGAAATGATAGTATCACTGTAGTAGTGCCTACTATAGAAGTTGTTTATTTGAACTCCATTAGCAAGGTTTTTTGGGATAGAATGAGCTTGTCTATTGATGGTGGATACACACACTCAAAGGCAGCAAATAATGACCAGCTCACCCTAAGAGGAACCGCTTCTTACTTATCAACTAAAATAAACCCCGACCTATACTTCAACTTTGTAGACAATGCCATCGATGCAAATGACTCTGTCAGAGTTAGGAAAAGGCGGCACAACTATGGCGGAAATGTAAGGGTCTTCTTGACCAACTCTTGGTTTGGCATTACAGGTGCTGACTTTCTAAAATCTGACGAAATGCTCATGGACCTAAGAAGCACGTACACTTTGGGACTGGGCTACTATCCCATCCGAAATCACAAAATGTATCTCAATATCTCTACAGGTGCGGCGATCAACGACGAACGCTACCAAGCAGAAGCCATGACAGATAACACAGCAACTACAGAGGGCTTTGTCAATGCTGAGCTCAATGCCTTTGGACTCAAAGATGTCAGTATCGTTAGTTCTCTCAACTACTTCCCTAGCATTACCGATTGGGGACGAAACAGACTGAATTTCAATGTGAATGTGAAATTTGACTTACCGAAGGACTTCTACATTGGTATGGGGTACACGCTCAACTACGACAGTGATCCCAATATTGAATCTATAAGCACAAGTGACTATGTAGTACAGACTACTGTTGGATGGAGTCTTTGATCGCTGCTAGCCTTACAATCTATCTTAAGTATTTACCTAGAGGGAACCACCTATTGTATAGGTAATTCTCTTAATAGGTAGGTAATCACATTATTTTATATGCTTTTTTACAGTTAATTTTTGCTTTTATTAACATCTAATAACATATTGTTAATAGAAACTAAATATTATCCCAAAATATTTAGGCTTAAACAGTTAGCAGCATGAAAAGCATAATTACTAATGGTGTATATACACTACTCTTAATCGCATGCGCAAGCATGAGTCACGCACAGAGTGCCGACTTCACCAATGGAGAAATAGCATTTAATGAAGGCAGACACAGAGAGGCACTTTCACTCCTCAATCAAGCCGTTCATAATGATATGTACCTGATGAAAGGCAAAGAGATACCAAAGGCCTATGCTTATCTCGCAATCATCAGAAATGAATATCTAGAAAAAAAACTAGAAGGGGGAACTATTCAAACACTACAGGAAAATCCAGGATTACTCAACAGTACGATTAGTGATGTTCAAAATGCACTGAAATTTCAGGACAACGGGTCTAAGATTCTAGTAAATCGTGCCCAGAGTCAGCTGATTAGCAATGCCATGAAAGTAGGAAAAATAGTAGCCGACTCACTTTTAGAGCTTGACCTGGAGGTAGATGTAAAACAAGCGAATCAACTAGCTGTGATCTTGAATTTTGAATTAAAGGATCTATCAGAGATTAGTGAAGACAACTGGGAGCTGCATGATATGATTGGACTATCTCACTATATATTAGGAGAAGAGGATTTGGCTATGTTGGAGTTCAAAAGAAGCAGAGATGTGTATAATGCTACGGGCGAGACGACACTTTCTGAACTACACCTTTACAATTGTGTATATAGCACCAAATACAACTACAAAGTATCAAAGAATTATATAGAGGCATACAACGCATCGGTAGATGGAAAGAAAGTGGTAAGCCAGATGATGCAGAATGTAGACCCTGATAGTCTTCACCACCTAAAAAGACTGGCTGCCATGGATGGCACTTTTACGAGTATTCAGAGTAGAGTAGAGAATATGAACATCATCTCATCGGCCAAAGAATAAGACAGACTAGATTAACTATTGAAAAAAAGCTCGGTTTTGCCGAGCTTTTTCTTTTCACATCAGTTTGGTTTTAACTTTCCCCATATTACAAATAGCAGATCACTTCGTGTTTCTGGGGAGAGATAGAGATCGAGGATTACTTCGTGATTCATGATTCATGGTTCGAAATTCATTATTGTTTTTCGTGAATAACCATCTCTTATAAGTCCTTGAGGTTACATTTGAATGATTGGAGTAAAAAATATCGAATCTGTCTGCCGAGTTTAACCTCCAACTTTACAGACTGATCCCAAATAGCCTGAGTTCGATTAATAATGAATACCAATCCTCTTCTATATGCTTAATTTCAGGTTTTAATTATACCAGTATTCACAGCCTTGACCCTGTCTGATCGGGATGAGGCTCTTGTCATCGAACTCACCAGAATATATCACGAGCCCCTCGCATAAGGTGGTGATCTAGTACATGATAAACACCACAAGTTAACCGATACCTTTTGTGCTGCTTGCGCAAGCATGGCTTCTGTCTTGCGCAAGGGCGCCTCCCTTCTTGCACAAGGACGTGCCTGACCTTGCGCAAGCTCATTATGATATCAAAGTACAGTCAATCGATAGTTGGGTTATAGTATTTTGATTGGCTTTGACAGCAGGGCAACCTATGAGCGGATCAAAGTTACGCCTTGTACCGCAAAAGGCTAAATGCGCTCCCTACCCAGAACAAAATACAAAATCACTTGCCCTGTAACCAGACGCTTTGCAAAAGCTCCAAGACTGCACAGAACAAAATACAAAAGGCGTAGATTAAATCTACGCCTAGATAAGTATCCTCAGTTTACAACTCTCTTTTTCACATGATCATTGCATCCATAATCCAACCTTTCATAACTCTTATTACCATCTCTAATCCAATAAAAATCTAAGGAACCCTTTCTTTTGAGAATACTATCACCAGCTTGTAATTGGCTAAACACGTGCGATCTTTCATTTACAAAAAGCCAAGAACTCAATGTATCATACCCATTAGAATACAACATTATCTTAGCATGATTGAACTCATTAAGTGATGCATCAATTACTACTCCATCTATCTTTTCATTAATCGCTCTACTAGTTTCTTCACATAACGAACTTTTACTAACACAACTATAACAAACAGCATGTATTGAAAAAAGTAAAAAATAAAACAACATATTCTTAATACCAAATTTCATAGTCAAAGTAAATTAAAAAGTCCATGTATAATCAAAACCATAAGTGTATCCTAAAGGCAAACCAATAGACCCACCAAAACCCTTTGAGTAATAAGAAGGTTTAGCTTTATTACTAATCCAATTTGGAAGAAATGGAGTACTAAAGATATTATTTCTTCCCGTTGAAATATCTACTGCACCTATTGCATAATTACTTGAACTTCCCCAACCTTTTAAGGTTTCAAAATCAAATTGTCTGTTAACATCTCTATTTTGATGAATACCATGTGAAGTTCCAGCAGAAAAATCAACTCCAAGTGCTGGACCAAATGTAACGTAATGCATGTATTCATTACCTACAGATACTCTACCAATTTCAAATTTCAAACCTCCCTCTGGTCGTAGCGTCCGCTACGACCTATGCATCAAAAGAGCATCCACTCGATTACACATAGCTGATCTCGCATTGTAATCTACCCTACATCCTGAAAAACATCAACAACGGGCGGACGCCCTTCTACGTTTGGGGTCGTAGAACCGCTAGCGCTTAACCTACGACCAGAGGGGGTAGATTAAATCTACGCCTAGATAAGTATCCTCAGTTTACAACTCTCTTTTTCACATTGTCATTACAACCATAATCCAGTCTTATATATTCAGTCTTTCCGTATCTAGTCCAACTAAAATTCAAAGACCCCTTTACTTTAAAAATATCATCTCCTGAGCGCAATGTTTCAAAAACACCTGATCGTTCATTTACAAACATTAATGATTTAATTGTATCTCCTTCATTAAGATACATAATGGTCTCTGCCAAATTAAAATCACTTTTATAAACTTCAAGTATCTTTCCTTCTATTGACTGTTCTAACATTTTTTTTGTTTCTCTACAACTACTATTTTTAGCACGATGATCAAAACAGCTGAAAGCTAAAAGTGAAAAACAAATTATTATTGGCTTATTAAAAATCATTGTTACTATAATTAAAATATAGAATTATATATGCCTGAAAATGTAAAAACTCTAGTGTATTCAAAATTATAGGTATATCCAACTGGAGAACCTATAGAACCACCAAACCCTCCAGAAATATATGAATCCTTTGAGTTATTATTAGTAAGATTTGCTGCATCTGCCATCCAGTATGGAAGAAATGGCTTATTACCCTTATTATTTCGTCCAAAAGATATATCTCCTGACAAAACACCAATATTATGGCTTCCTGACCATCCATTCAGATCTGCGAAATTTATTGCTTTAAGACTATTCTTATTTTGATGCACACCACCAATTACACCAATGGATGCATCTACACCAATTGATGGACCCAAGGTAATGTAATGCTTATATTCATTCCCAATATATACCCTACCAATTTCAAATTTCAAACCTCCCTCTGGTCGTAGCGTCCGCTACGACCTATGCATCAAAAGAGCATCCACTCGATTACACATAGCTGATCTCGCATCGCTTCTACCCTACATCCTGAAAAACATCAACAACGGGCGGACGCCCTTCTACGTTTGGGGTCGTAGAACCGCTAGCGCTTAACCTACGACCAGAGGGGTTGCATTAGCGGTTAGTCTTGATTTCCTCGTTGGTAAATCTTCATTGATTGTAAAAGACACCAACATACTGGAACGTATGGAAGATATTGCCAAGCTCCCTGAGGATAAAAAAATAGAACTCTTTAACGTGATGGATGCCTACCTAAGAGACTTCAAAACAAGTAGGGCTTATTCAAAATAAAAAAGCCACCCCGTAGGATGGCTTTGATTTCATTTCAAATATTTATCTTCTATCGCTTGTGATTCTTTAAAGAGCTTGTAAATGTGCTCACAAGCTTCACTTTCAGAATCAAATTCTTTTTCATCATTTCTACCACCTCTTTCATCAAGGTAGAACACTTCCCATTTATGATACGAGTTATATAAAATGATATTGTCAGGCACAAGCTCTCCTTCTAATGAATATGCTTGAGAAGCAACACCAAGTAAATCTAATTTAGTTTGAAGCTCTTTCTTATTCATGTCAAATTATTTCAATGGTACAATTATCCCTCGTTTCAAAAGAGTATTCATATTTACAGGTGATAAATATTGTGTCCCTAAACCAATCTTATTAAAAGCTGGTGCAATCGTTGATGATTGAACTGGAAAAGGTTTAACAACCTGAAATGCATTGTAAGCACCAGTATTACCAGGAGGCAAAGCCCTCATATTCATAGGAGTACCGTGCGGTGAAAAATACTTCCCAAAACCACTACCAAATCTATCAATCTTGGTTCCAGGCATTAAATATTCAGTTGACCATTTACCTAATGCTCCACTATTCTTTGGATAATAACTAGTTACCGCTTTCGTACTTGTCCTAGCAGCATCATCTACAAAACCTGCACCTCTGACTACACCACTTCCTATTCCCCATGTAAAGTAAGTCAAAGCGATCTGAAATTCAATATTATATGGTTCAATAGCACCTGTGGCCCGAGGTGCAACTATGTCTCGGAAATTGTTAAAATCAAACATATCGGGCATATACCCCTCTGGTCGTAGCGTCCGCTACGACCTATGCATCAAAAGAGCATCCACTCGATTACACATAGCTGATCTCGCATCGCTTCTACCCTACATCCTGAAAAACATCAACAACGGGCGGACGCCCTTCTACGTTTGGGGTCGTAGAACCGCTAGCGCTTAACCTACGACCAGAGGGGGGGGTGAAGAGGATTTGGCTATGTTGGAGTTCAAAAGAAGCAGAGATGTGTATAATGCTACGGGCGAGACGACACTTTCTGAACTACACCTTTACAATTGTGTATATAGCACCAAATACAACTACAAAGTATCAAAGAATTATATAGAGGCATACAACGCATCGGTAGATGGAAAGAAAGTAGTAAGCCAGATGATGCAGAATGTAGACCCTGATAGTCTTCACCACCTAAAAAGACTGGCTGCCATGGATGGCACTTTTACGAGTATTCAGAGTAGAGTAGAGAATATGAACATCATCTCATCGGCCAAAGAATAAGACAGACTAGATATCCCCCGCTATCTACTTTTCAAGGGACTTCAGAAAAGAAACTACTGCTGTCCAATACGCTTCATGGTCATCGTAGCGCACCCACAAAGCACTTGACCCGTGGTTGCCTAAAGTCTCAGGCAAGAAATTCATCTTCCCATCCACTGGAATCGCTTCATATATGGCTTCCCAATTCGGTTTTTCATTGCGGGCTGAAGTGATAAATACGGGACACGTGATCTGCTTAGCGCTTTGGGTAATCCAATCCTCGGGTTTGCCTTGCGAACGGAAATACTCTCCAGGAGAAAATGATAATACTGCTTGTATCACATCTGGGTTGTCTCCGGCATATTTGATCACTAATGCTGAGGAATAGCTACTACCCCATATCAATAGCTTGCCCGTAGTGAGGCTCTTTGCGTAGCTGACCGCTGCTTCTATGTCTTGATGAGCATCCACATAGCGTGTCTGACGCATCTGGGCTTTGGCATGTTGATGGGTTTCGTTGCGGATGCCATTGACGAGATTGCCGGAGCGTAGATCAACTGCTAGGCAATTATACCCTAGTCGGTTCAGGGTAGGAGCAATTTCCAAGTACTCTCCTCTACTCCACCCTGCCTGATGAAACAGGACAATCAGAGGAGCAGATTTGGGATGAGACATGTGTAAGTCCGCCACCACCTCGACTCCATCCGCTGCTTTGAATGTAACTTTTTCAGAAGCCACAGCAAACAGACTTGAGAACAGGAGAATTAGACTTAGAAATTGCTTCATAATATGTTGTTAGACAGCTACACTGTTGTCACGTAGTGCATCATTGAGAGAGGTCTTTTTGTCAGTACTCTCTTTTCTTTTACCAATGATGATTGCACACGGAACGTTGTATTCGCCAGCAGGAAATTTCTTGGCATAAGAACCTGGAATCACTACAGAACGCTCAGGTACATAGCCTTTGTACTCCACAGGTTCGTCACCCGTCACATCGATCACTTTCGAACTCATCGTCAAGTTGACTCCTGATCCTAGTACAGCTTCTTTTCCTACTCTCACACCTTCTACTACGATGCATCGTGACCCGATGAAGGCATTGTCCTCGATGATCACAGGAGATGCCTGAACTGGTTCTAGTACACCGCCGATTCCTACACCACCACTGAGGTGAACATTCTTGCCAATCTGTGCACAGCTACCTACAGTAGCCCATGTATCGACCATCGTTCCTTCGTCGACATACGCACCGATGTTGACATACGAAGGCATCAATATCGTACCCGCCGAGATGTATGCGCCATATCTTGCTACTGCGTGAGGGACTACACGAACACCGAGCTTGTCATAGTCTTTTTTGAGCGCCATTTTATCATGAAACTCAAATGGCCCAACCTCTATCTTCTCCATTTTTCTCAATGGGAAATACATAATCACCGCTTTCTTTACCCAGTCATTGACTTGCCATCCGTCTGCAGTAGGCTCGGCAGTTCTCAATCTACCTTTGTCCAATTCTTCGATTACATATTCTATAGCCTGCACCACTTCTGGCTGGCTCAATTTCGATCTGTCTTCCCAAGTATCCTCTACTAGTTTCTTGATGTCTTCCATCTTATCTTTGGTATTAAATTTAAAAAGTGACTAAGTATCATTAGCGGGTAAAAGCTCCGCAATATTACATACATTTGATTTCATGCCGAAGGAAAAAATAGCAATCATTTCCCTGCTCAAACCCGTAGACGATATCCGCTCCTATCATAAGCTGGCCAAATCAATTGCTAAGTCATGTCCACTCCCCATCCACCTGATCGGGTATCCATCCAAAGCACAACATTCCACGAGTGAAACCATCATCTTCCACACCTCTAAAAACTATAGTAGATTAAGTCTTCCTAGATTTATTCAGCCTTGGGTAGTCTTTAAAAAACTACTTAAACTGAGACCGAAACTAGCAATCATTAACTCCCCTGAATTACTGCCAGTTACAATTGTGTGCCAAATAATATTTGGTACGAAAACCGTCTATGATATCCAAGAAAACTACTACAGAAACCTATGGCACCAACAGATCTACCCTCCTGTAGTCAAACATCTGTTCGCCTGGGGGATTCGGCTGATTGAAACTGCATCCGCACCTTTCATCTCGCACTTTATCTTAGCAGAAAAGTGCTACGCCAACGAACTTCCTTTTTTGAGAAATCGATATACGGTCTTAGAAAACAAAGCACTAAAACCCGATACAACACCTATCATTAGAGAGGGAAAAACAAAGGAAACAAGACTGCTTTTTAGTGGGACGATTTCAGAAAATACAGGCGTCAAGACAGCGATCGAGCTGGTCAAAATTTTGAACCAACCGCATCTACATTTGGAAGTAATCGGGCACTGTTCGAATAGAACCTTGTACGAAGAGTTATTGCAAATAGGCCACCAATGGCTGAGTCTAAACATCTCCCTAACCCCATTGCCATACCGTGAGATTCAAGCCGCTATATCGAGAGCAGATGTAGGGGTCGTTAGTTATCGCACCAACCCTAGCAATGTCCATTGTATGCCCACCAAAGTTTATGAATATGCTGCCAATGGACTAGCGATGTTGTACGAAACGGGTAGCTATTGGTCACCTTTCATCCAAGCAGAAGGGAAAGGTTTGGCTTTGGACTTCAATAAACCTGAGAGAGAAAAGACACTAGCTTTCTTAACAGAAGTAAAACAACAGCCTGCTACGCCTAGCGCACAAGCGCTCTGGGTATTTGAAGAGTCTAAACTAATGAATGTAATAAAGCAGCTACTCAACTAGCTTCTTTGTCAATCCTCCTGTCTATAAAAGTCGGCATGAACTCCATCCTCTGTAATAGAGAAGTGATTTGTGCCATGGATACTGATCGTATAACCACCATCAGAACTTTCTAGATATACTTTTTCGGTTGATTTGATTGCTAATGTCAGCCGCTCACGCTGTCCCTTGTTGATGGTCCATTGGTAGAAGTTATTGTTGACTTCATCAAAGCCAATCAAACCTTCTTTCACATACTGATCTCCGTTCTTTTGTTCGATCTCGAAAGCATTATCCTGAATTCGTGTAAAACGAATGACCGTCTCATCTGTGCCTTTGAACTCTCCATGCAGCATGGACAACACCGTATGGGCATTCTGCTCTTCATCGTCTGTCGGTTTGATCTTGGAGGATAGTTCTATCGCCAAGGCCAACTTAACTTTGATAGAGTCAGCTGTGACATGAAGGCTGTCATAAGTATGTGGGACAGGTATTTGGAGAAAGAATTCGTTGAATGACGGTCTATCATTCTTGATACGCTGTATCTTTTTTTGATTGCCGATGACATTTACCTGAACCACTTGACCATAGACGATGCGTCCCTGATCTTCATTCACATCATGTACCTTGATGCTACTGGCATCCAGATCCGACAGCAATACTTTGCGATCATAGTAGCTCTTTCTATTCAGAAAGGACGGTACATCCGATGAAGTATTTTTGATATTAATGACACCTGTTTCTGAATTGTAAAAGAAACGGTTGCTCCACCATTCATTGGTTTGTGCATTGAAATAAGTGATATTGATTTTCCTTTCCAACCAAGTAATGGTTTCGGATAACACGACTTGGTCGTTTTGAGCAAGGAGACTAGCACTACCTCCCACCCATAATACGATGAAAAGGAAAATCAATTTCTTCATCTGGCTAATTTAAGGCTTTTGCCTGATCCCACCAGCGAGGAAAATCCGTTTGTAAAGAGTCCATCGTAAAGGGTAAGCCAATCTGAGGTGCTATCAGCGGTATGCCCAGCTCTATGGCCTTTTTCTCAGCCCGTTGCACAGGATCTCTCCAGTCATGAAACGCCAACACAAAAGCTCCCCAGTGAATCGGCATGATTACTTTAGCTTGCACATCTTGGCCAGCCATTACGCTTTCCTCTGGCATCATGTGGATTTGGCTCCAACGCGGATCATACTGCCCACACTCTACCATCGCAAAGTCAAAAGGACCATACTTCTCTCCTATTTCTTTGAAGTGAGGTCCATATCCACCATCTCCACTAAAGTAGATGTTATCTTCTTTTCCCTTGATCACCCAAGACCCCCAGAGAGAGGCATTGCGATCAGTTAGCCCTCTACCGGAAAAATGACGCGATGGCGTGAAAGCCAAATGAATATCATTCAGTTTAGTTTCGTCCCACCAATCTAAGGCTTCAATCCGAGCGGGCTCTACTCCCCAAGCGACGAGATGTTTATCAACTCCAAGCGGGACATAGAATCTGTCCACTTTGTCTTTCAGCTTTTTGATAGAACCATAGTCCAAATGATCGTAATGATCATGAGAAATAATAACTGCATCTAGGTGCGGTAGTTTTTCGATGGCTATCGGTAAATCATCCACAAATCGACTTTTGCCCAACCATGGATGTGGAGCGGGAACATCCCCTAGCATCGGATCAATCATGATCTTAGCCTCATCTATCTCTAACAATAAGGCCGAATGCCCAAACCAAGTAACTCTTGTCTTTTCATTCCCTACTATATCTAAAGAGTCCAGTTTGCCCGTGTGGAGTTTAGGAACGGGTGCACGCTTAGGATCATTTTTGAACTGATCTCTGAGAATACTAACAAAGGATTTAAATCCCATATCCATCGAAGTGGGAATCAAATTGACAAACGAACCATTCTCATAGTGATCCAACTGGGCATATTTTTCTAAGTCTGTTTTGCCGGCCTTGCCACCAAACTCAGGGCTAAATTGGACAAATAAAAACCCACCAATAGCCAATAGGGCGATTGATGAGCCAATAATCGTTAATAGCATGTAAAATGTTTTTTTAATCAAATCGTGTACCACTCAGGCGAGTGATGTTATTTACTTCCCCTGTAACGTAGCTTTCGCCTGAGAGATGCTATTTTTTATCATTTCATTCATTTTTTTAACACTAGCCTCTTGTGCTTTAAGTGCGTCAAGTTTTTGTTCTGCCTCAGCTTTAGCTTCTTCCGTGTCAAACTGTTCGGGTAATCCGTTGAGCAATTCTTCGCCTGTAAATGCGTCAGAGAACCCTCTCATCCAAACCATCATACCCTCATGTGCAGCCTCTAAATCCTCTATCGCGACCACAGCAGTACTATCTATAGCTGTGCTATCTAGCTCTGCGGCCAACTCCTTTTTAAGACGCATGATAGTCCCCATCTCGGCCATAGCCTCATCGTGTATGGTAATCACTTCTGCTTTCAAATCATTAAACTCCACACTCACTGCTTCTGGTTTTGGTGTGTTACATGCAGATAATACGATTAGAACTATGGCTACATTCTTCATTTTCATATTGATATACTTTGGGTAAAACAAAGGCCTGACCCATCTCTATCCTTATGGAGTGAAACAGGTCAGGCCTTTTGTGTAATTATTATCTTATTCGAATTCTATCACTAAATCATTAGATTCTACGAGATCACCAGCCGTCAAATGAACACGCTTTACTACTGCACTTTCTGTAGCAGTAATAGTTGTTTCCATCTTCATCGCTTCGATCACGAATAGCGGATCATTGTCCTTCACTTTGTCTCCTACTTTGACACGAATATCAACCAACTTACCTGGGATCGGAGCACCGATCTCATGGTCTCCCTCGGCCTTTTTGTGTGCAGGCTTAGCAGCAGTCTGGTTTTGATCCAATACGCGAATCATTCGTGTCTGGCCATTGAGCTCAAAATACACATCACACTGACCAGACTCATCTGGTTTGGACTGGTATAAAAACTTGATGATAATAGACTTTCCTTTTTCCAGCTCTACCAAAATCTCTTCGTTTTCTTTCAATCCAAAGAAGAAAGCTCTTGTAGGTAACTTCATCACCTCGCCAAACATCTTCCATCTGTTGTAGAAATCTTTGAATACTTTGGGGTAGAGTTTGAATGACAAGAAGTCTAGTTCGTCACAGTACTCGTCGAACTCCTCCTGAAACGCCTTCATCTCTGCATCAAAATCGATTGGCTCGAGATGTGCATTGGGACGCTCGGTAAAGGGCTTCTCCCCTTTTAGAATCACCTTTGACAGCTCCATAGGGAAGCCACCTGCCGGCTGACCAAGCTCTCCTTTGAACAAACTCACTACCGACTCTGGGAATGACAATGACTTGTTGGTCATCACATCCTCTGGAGTTAGGTTGTTAGAGGTCATATAAATCGCCATGTCACCGACCACCTTAGAAGATGGGGTTACTTTGACAAGGTCTCCAAACATCTTGTTGACGATGGCGTAGTTCTTTTTCACTTCTTGGAACTTGTCTCCCAAGCCCAACGATTCGGCCTGTGGACGTAAGTTGCTGTACTGTCCTCCTGGGATCTCATGGTCGTAGACTTCAGCATTTCCAGCTTTCAATCCAGACTCGAACGGGTAGTAATACTCACGTACATCCTCCCAATAATTAGAATAGTCGTTGAGTGATTTCACATCAAACTGATGCGCTCTCTCATGCCCTTCCATCACGTGTAAGAAGGAGTTGAAATTGGGCTGAGAAGTCAACCCTGACATAGAGCCCAACGCCAAGTCTACCACGTCCACCCCTGCATTGACTGCTGAGTGATAAGTCGTTGACTGTATGGATGATGTATCATGTGTATGCAAGTGAATCGGTAGATCCACCGCCTTCTTCAATTCGGTGATCAGCAGCTCTGCACTCTTAGGCTTGAGTAGACCTGCCATATCCTTGATAGCCAACATGTGTACCCCCTCATCTTCGAGCTGACGAGCGAGTGTGAGGTAGTAGTCCAAGTTGTATTTTGAGTTGTTCTCAAATACATCCCCTGTATAGCAGATACACCCTTCAGCCAGCGCACCTGTTCTTTCCGTCACAGCCTTGATACTGACCTTCATGGCCTCTATCCAGTTGAGTGAATCAAAAATCCTGAATACATCCATACCATTCTCCCAAGACTTCTCGATGAACTTCTCTACGAGGTTGTCTGGATAGGCTTTGTAGCCCACACCATTCGATCCTCTAAACAGCATCTGGAGCAGTACGTTAGGCATAGCCGCTCGTAGCAATTTCAATCGCTCCCATGGGTTTTCGTTCAAGAAACGCATACACACATCGAAAGTCGCTCCACCCCACACTTCCATCGAGAAGATGTTCGGGTGATTCTTCGCAAAGCCCTCTGCGACTTTGAGCATATCTTGCGTACGCATACGAGTCGCCAATAGCGACTGGTGCGCGTCTCTAAAAGTCGTGTCGGTATAGTGAATTTTCGTATCGTTCTTCAACCAATCCACAAATCCCTCCCTGCCCAATGCAGTGAGTTTGTCTTTAGTACCCTCAGGGTACGCACCTGCTTTGTCAAACTCAGGAATGATGGGTGTTCTAAAGACTTTTTGCTCATCTACACGCTTCACATCTGGATTCCCATTGACAGAGATGTTGCCGAGGTAGCGGAGCAGTTTGGTACCGCTATCCTTGCGACGCGGCATATCAAATAGTTCTGGATGTTCCTCGATGAACTTGACCGTTGCTTTCCCTTTGTAGAACTCAGGGTGCGTGATCACCTTGTTGACAAAACCAATATTGGTCTTGACTCCACGAATTCTAAATTCTTTGAGCGCTCTACTGAGACGCTGAGACGCTCCTTCGAGCGTTCTACCCCATGAGCTCACCTTCACCAGCATCGAATCAAAGAAGGGTGAGATATTCACGCCCGAGTAGCAGTTGCCCGCATCGAGACGAATCCCAAATCCACTGGCACTACGGTAAGCGATCACGCGTCCATAGTCTGGACTAAAGTTGTTAGCAGGGTCCTCTGTCGTGATACGGCACTGGATTGCATAGCCATGACATTCTACATCCTCTTGTGACTTGATGAAAATCTCCTTGTCGGAAAGTTTGTGTCCCATCGCGATCAATATCTGCGAACGGACAATATCAACACCCGTCACTTCTTCAGTGATTGTGTGCTCCACTTGCACTCGTGGATTTACTTCGATGAAGTAGATATTTTCTTCTTGATCCACCAAAAACTCTACCGTACCCACATTGCTGTACTCCACAGATTTTGTGATATTGAGCGCGTATTTATAGAGTTTGTCTTTGGTTTCTTGTTTGATCGAAATACAAGGAGCGACCTCTACCACCTTCTGAAAGCGACGCTGTACCGAGCAGTCTCTCTCAAAGAGGTGAATCAAATTGCCATGCCTATCCCCCATGATTTGCACTTCGATATGTTTGGGGTTGTCAATGAATTTTTCGATGAATATCGTATCGTCTCCAAACCCCATCAAAGCTTCTTTCCGTGCTTCACTGAAAGACTGGGCAAGTTTAGACTCTTCGCGTACTACACGCATACCACGTCCACCACCACCAGCAGCCGCTTTGACCATCACTGGGAAACCAATACGTTTGGCTTCCTTCATGGCGATCTCCACTGAGGTAATATCCTCCTGGCTATCTTCGATCACAGGTACCTCAGCAGCAATGGCGATTTTCTTCGCAGCTACTTTGTCTCCCAACCGTTCCATCACTTCTGGGTCTGGCCCGACGAAAATTATTCCCGCTTCTTGAATCTTACGGACAAAAGTCACATTCTCTGACAAGAAACCATACCCTGGGTGGATAGCGTCTACGTCATTGGCCTTGGCTACTGCGATAATCTCATCGATATCCAAATATGGCTTGAGAGGATCATCATCCGAACCGATTTGGTACGCTTCGTCTGCTTTGTATCGATGGAGAGAATAGCGATCCTCATAGGTGTACATCGCTACGGTTCGGATTTCGAGTTCGTTAGCGGCACGCAATATTCTGATGGCAATTTCCCCTCGGTTGGCTACTAGGAGCTTCTTGATAGGTCTTAGATTCTTGAGATGATCCATATAGGATAAAACAGGTTTAAATGATACAATTAGTCTAACAACAGAAGTAAAAATAAGGTGAGTTTAGCCCAATCCACAGACTATTGTAGAGTTTTTCTTGTGATAAATTTAACATGTCAAGATATGGAGTATCGATCGACCCAAAGTCTATCTTGCCGTAGGCTCGACATGTATCGAGATCAACCCCAACGTAGGGATCGCTGCGTGCAGTGCATCTTGCAACTCATGGGCGAGATCATGTCCTCTCCGTACCGTCAATTCTCCATCCACTATCGCATGCAGATCGACGTGATACTTCATCCCAGATTTTCTAATGCGGCACTTTTCTGTATCCTTGATTCCTTTGACCGTCAGGGAGACCCCTCTAATCTCATCAATCAAATCATCATAGCGGTGCTCATCCATAATCTCACCAAGCGCAGGACGAAAAATCAAGAAGCTATTGTACAATATGAATCCAGAGGCCAAAAGTGCAGCCCAATCGTCAGCTGTCTCGTATCCCGGCCCGAATATCAGCGCAATAGCAATCCCTACAAATGCCGTCACCGAAGTAATGGCGTCACTACGGTGGTGCCACGCATCTGCTCGGAGCGAGGAGCTGTTGGTTTCTTTACTTTTCTTGATCACTATGCGATAGGATATTTCCTTCCAGACGATGATCGCAGCAAGTACATAGAGCGTCCATACCTTGGGTACTTTGTGCGGGGTCTGTATATGTAGAATACTCTCGTAGGCAATAATCCCAGCCGAGATGACCAAAAATCCAACGACCATAAAGGTTACCAAAGGTTCTATCTTGCCATGACCATAGGGGTGATTTTTGTCTGCGGGGCGCTTAGCATACTTTAATCCTAACAAGACCAATATAGAAGAAAACACATCTGTCGTCGACTCCAGTGCGTCTGCGATCAACGCGTAAGAATTGCCCAAAAGTCCTGCGACTCCTTTGATCAGAGCCAAACCGAGATTGCCCGCTATACTAAAGTAGGTGGTCTTGATAGCCGATTCTTCGTTGTTCATTTTTGGATGAAATTGCTAAAGATGCGAAACTACAGGGTGAATATCCAAAATACCACAAAACCAATCATTAAAGCTTGAGACACTAAGCGTCATGTAATACCTGATCGTCCAAAGAGACGTATTATATTTTTGTACTATGAATACTGGATTATTCTACGACAACAAGACCGATACAGGAACTTCAACCTTACTACTGATCAGTCATGTCATATAGAGGTTCTCAACCCAGCAACTTTCTGATGTCTATCTATGGATAGATCGATGAGTTTTGAGATGAGGTTAGTGTAAGTCAGACCTGTCGCTTCCCATAGTTTCGGGTACATGCTGATTTTAGTAAAACCGGGAATGGTATTGATTTCATTGACCAGTATACGGTTGTCTTTGGTGAGGAACACATCTACTCTGGAGAAGCCTTCGCACTCTAGCACCTTAAAGGTATCAATGGATATTTGCTGAATCTGAGCAATCTGCACGTCAGTTATCTTAGCGGGGATATCGATGCGGTATCCTTGATCGTCCAGATATTTGGCCTCATAGGAATAGAAATTCGCCGAAAACGAAATCTCACCTGGGATGGATGCCTTAGGTTCTTCGTTTCCTAAGATCGCACATTCAATTTCACGGCCTTCGATGAATTCTTCGATGACGATTTTTCTATCATAGGCAAATGCCTCGTCTAGCGCTTGGTGGTATTGCTCTTTTGTATCGGCACGATTAATCCCGACAGAAGAACCCATATTGGCAGGCTTCACAAAACAGGGCAAACCGAGTTGTTCTTTGATCTCTTCAAAAGTAGGACGAGTCTCATGAGATTTTAGGGCGATGTATTTACCTATCGGCAAACCCGCATCACGTAGAATACGCTTCATCACATCTTTGTCCATCCCTACGGCAGACCCCAGTACATCACACCCTACGAAAGGCACGTCTGCCAGTTTGAGCAATCCCTGCATCGCTCCGTCCTCTCCTAATGGCCCGTGCAGTATCGGGAACACCGCATCTACTTTCTCCGCCAGTTTGCCCGTCTCTACGAAACGAAGCTGACCTGCGCTATGTGGCACAAGTGCTACTTCATGGCTGTCAGCATTAAGAGTCAAATCTTCACCAGTACCGACGATCAACTGAGCGGTATCATTGTACAGCCATTTGCCATCCTTTCCTATCCCTATCAATACGGGATGATAAAGCTGCTGATCCAGTGCTTCGATGACATTTTTAGCAGATCGAAGTGAGATTTCGTGTTCTGCTGACTTTCCTCCAAAGAGAATACCGACGTTGATTTTTTGATTTGCCATAATGGGCAAAACTATCAATAAGTTTGTTTTGAAATAAGACCTAGATGTTTATTTCAAAATAATTTCCCTTACATAGGAAATAGATATTAATTTGCTCTTTTACAATCATCAGATCAATGGAAGAAATCGAAGAAAAGAAAAAGACCACCAAAAAGCAGTTTTTGATCCACCTTGGACTCGCTGTAGTTGTCATGATATTTTTGGTGTATGCCGTTTTCAACATTTACTTTCCCTTCGTGACCAATCACGGCGAGAGCCTCTCTGTACCAAACCTAGAAGGCATCTTGGTGGATGATCTTGATGAGTTTCTAGAAGATCGAGACCTACGCTACGAAGTGGAGAAAGACTCGGGCTACTCTGCCAAATACCCCGCAATGGCGGTCCTAAAACAATTCCCAATGCCCAATGCAAAGGTCAAAGAGAATAGAAAAATATACGTCACTCTCAATGCTAAGAAGCCGCCAGTGGTTAAGATGCCTTCTCTCAAAGGACGTTCGCTCAAAAACGCTCAACTAGAACTAAGAAGTCTAGGACTGTCTCTCGGTGAGATTCGTTACAAACCTGACTTTGCACTCAACACTATCCTAGACCAATACCATGAAGGTAAAATCATCGAACCTGGAAAAGAAATCGCTAAAGGATCACAAGTAGATTTCGAAGTAGGTGATGGACTGGGCAATCAGAATTTTCAAATGCTCAATCTGAAAAATCTAAACCTTGATGAAGCCATCTTTGTATTGAGAGGCTATGGCCTGAAAGTTGGAGACCTCTACTATGAGAAGGAAGGATCGTACAACAAAGAAACCGAAGGTGAAGATGGCGAAACAACCTACACCAAACTAAAAGTCTCTGGAGGTAAGGTCTTTAAACAAAATCCAAAAGCAGGGTTCAGCGCAAGAATAGGCCAAAGCATTGACCTGTGGGTGGTCGAAGTGGATTCAGCGGCGTTAGAAAACACCCCGAGCCTAGAAATTACAGAGTAACAAAAACACAAAGCATGCAGTCAAAAAACATCATTGTAGGATTGATCGGAATAGCCGCTTTTTGGCTATCTCCTACGCTGCATGCACAAATCACGCTGAAACCTATAGGTCACGGAGGCCAGTCTAACGCTATCACCCAAGCAAGAACTCATGCAGCAGGTGACACTTTGACCTTGCCATTCTTTGATGATTTTTCGACTTCATGGGGCACTGCCAGTAGTGATCTATGGCTCACCAAAGAGGATGTCCTGATCAATGCCACCATGGCAATCGTACCGCCGAGCATCAATGTGGCGACATTCGATGGTGTAGACCAAACTGGAACACCATACAGTGCAGAGACTACAGGTACGATCACCGATGTACTCGAATCTAAACCGATAGACCTGTCAGGGTTAGACGAGGGAGACAACGTCTATTTGAGTTTTTACTGGCAACAAGAAGGCCTAGGTGAGATTCCTCAAAGTGATGACTCGTTGATCGTAAGGTTCTATACGAATGACGAAAAATGGATTGTCCCAACTGATGGAAAAATTGCTGGTGACCCTACCCTACCCTCTGACAACTTCCAAAAAGCCAGCTACCATATAGATAACCCTTTGCTATTTCATGAGGGATTCAAATTCAAAATCGAAAGTTATGGTAATCCAACGGGTCCTTATGACACATGGCATGTGGATTATATCCTATTGGACAAAGAGCGTGTGATAGCTGGGGAATCGATCAAAGATCATGCGATCTCGACACAGCCTACCTCTATTTTTAGCCGCTATTCGAATATCCCATTTGATCAATTTTACGCTTATCCTGATTCGATATTTAAGGGGTCGGAGTTTTGGTTGTACTCGCTTTTCTCAGGGCAAAACAATCCAGAGTTCCTCCTTACCATAACGGATACCGTCAACCAAAATATCATCTATAACACACCACAGAGCACAACTCAGCTGATTTTGAATGGTGTGGATGATCATAAGATGTACGTTACAAGTAGCATGACGATGGCGGATTGGCTTCCCTCCCAAAACCAAGACTCTCTATTTCTAGAGGCAAAGTTGGCTTACAACAGTGACGATGATCTCGCCTACCAAAACAACGACACCACACGATTCTATTTTCAAATCCATGAAACTCTCGCCTATGACGATGGCTCTGCAGAATTCGCCGCGGGGATCAACCAAAGTTCTGGAGAACTAGCTGTGTCTTACACGCTATCTTCAATAGACACCCTAACTCATGTTGACATTTATTTTCCACAGATCTACCCACAACCTGATGTCGCGACACTGAATCTACGAATCTATACGGCCCTATCAGGAAATGTAGCAGACACCAAAGGGGGAGTTCAGATCAGGGTCAGCCTAGCTGACTCTATCAACCGATTCTCCCGCTTCACACTGAGTACACCTATCGTGTTGCCCGCAGGAGAATTCTTCATCTCCCTAGAGCAGTTTACCAATGATTATGTCCCTTATGGCTGGGACAAAAACACCGACAATGCAGACAAAGTGTACTACAAAATAGGAGAAGAATGGTTCCAAAATGACAGGGTGAACTTAGCAGGATCTCCTATGATACGCGGCATCTTCGCTGACAATGATGTCATCGTCATGTCAAGTGCACAAGAAACTACTACATCACTGCTGGTATACCCTAACCCAGCTAAGGATTACATATATATAGAAGGAGACATAGACGAGTACCAACTCATAGACCTGTCTGGAAGTGTCCTGCGCTCAGGATCACACCCTCAAATCACTACTGAGGGAATAAAAAATGGTGTCTATTTGATCAAAACCAGAAGTGGTAATCAAACAAACACCCAAAAAATTATTATCAATCGCTAAGAAAGGCGGTTTTTGAAGTCATCGTAACCAAACTCACGGGTCAGTTCAAAGTCTCCATCTACATTCAAAATACCTATAGCAGGATGCGCTACGCCGTTAAAGGTAGAAGTCTTCACCATCGTATAGTGTATCATATCTAAGAACGTAATGGTATCCCCAATTTTCAGCTCTCGATCAAAGCCATAAGCCTCTAGATAATCACCAGCCAAACAACTCACTCCTCCCAGTCGATACAAGAATGGTGACTCCCCAGCTTCTTTTTCACCCTCAACGATCGCAGGTCGGTAAGGCATCTCTAGACAGTCTGGCATGTGGCAAGTGAAAGACGCATCTATGATGGCGGTACGCACTCCATTGCGCTGTACCACATCAAGTACAGTTGTTTTGAGAAAGCCTGTCTCCCATGCAAAAGCGCTACCTGGCTCTAGTATAATCTCTAGGTCGTGCTTCTTCTTGAAGGCTTTGAGTATTTTGATCAAATGGTCTGTATCGTATCCAGTTCTGGTCATGAGGTGTCCACCGCCCAGATTAAGCCATTTAGCATCTGGCAATAAATGCCCAAATTTATCCTCTATAGCCTGTAGCACTTCCTCTAGTGCATACGAACTACTCTCGCACAGTACATGCGAATGCAGTCCCTCTACCCCATCGGGCAGTCCGTCTTTCAACTCCGATTCGGTGATCCCTAGGCGAGAATGGGGCGAAGCGGGGTTGTACAAGTCCGTCTCTACATCAGACTGTTCGGGATTGATCCGTAGGCCAATGGATACAGTGCTATCCTGACATTGGTCTTTAAAGTGATGGAACTGACTGAGCGAATTGAAAGTCAAATGCGTAGACCCCTTGAGTATTTGTACAAATGACTCTTGATCATAAGCCACACAGTAGGTGTGCGCCTTGGTACGCATGTGTTCATTGCACAGCAGAACTTCATTCAGAGAGCTAGCCGTAGCTCCCTGAATATATTGTCTCACGATAGGAAACGCACTCCACATCGCAAAGCCTTTGAAGGCTAAAATAATATCTACTCCAGCAGCATCTTTCACCTTTCGGATCAACTGGAGGTTGCGAATGAGTTTTTCTTCTTCGAGTACGAAACACGGAGAAGGAATTTTTGCATCACTCATGCCTACTGGACTTCCAAGTCCACGTTGTGCTGCTCATGCCAAGGTAACCCTTGAGTCATCAACTGCTCCATAAATGGGTCTGGATTAAACTCCTCTACGTTGAATACACCTGCTCCTGTCCATTTTTTGGTCAATACCATCATAGCACCTATCATGGCAGGTACTCCCGTGGTATAGGATACGCCCTGTGCGCCAGTCTCGTCAAATGCGTCCTGATGCTTACAGTTGTTGTAAACGTAGTAGGTCTTTTCTTCTCCGTCTTTTTTTCCCTTGATACGACAGCCGATGGAGGTCTCTCCTACATAGTTGTCTCCGAGGCTACCTGGATCAGGCAATACAGCCTTCAAAAACTGCAACGGCACGATTTCCTTACCTTCGTAGTTGATAGGCTCTATGCTCGCCATACCTATATTTTGAATCACACGTAAGTGTGTTAAATACTCATCACCGAATGTCATCCAAAATCTCGCACGCTTGAGGGAAGGAAAATTTTTAACCAAAGACTCTAGCTCCTCATGGTAGATCACGTAGCTGGCACGTTCGCCAATATTAGGATAGTTGAGTTCTTGTCTAATCTCGTGTGGCTCAGTCTCTACCCAATCTCCATTCTCCCAATATTTTCCTTTTTGGGTCACCTCACGGATGTTGATCTCTGGGTTGAAGTTAGTAGCAAATGCTTTACCATGGTCTCCACCATTACAATCCACGATATCTAAGTATTCGATCTCATCGAAATGATGCTTGGCTGCATAAGCAGTATATATACTAGTCACTCCCGGATCAAAACCACACCCTAACACAGCAGTCAGGCCCGCCGCTTTAAATTTGTCCTGATAAGCCCACTGCCAGCTGTATTCAAATTTTGCCTCATCCTGCGGCTCATAGTTCGCTGTATCTAGATAGTGGACACCCGTCTCCAGACATGCGTCCATGATGGTTAGATCTTGGTAGGGCAGTGCCACATTGATCACTAGCTCTGGTTTGATCTGGTTGATCAGTGTGACGAGCTCAGGCACGTTGTCTGCATCCACCTGTGCAGTCGACATACTATAGCCAAAAGCCTCTTTGATATCTGCTGCAATAACATCACACTTGGACTTGGTTCGGCTGGCGAGACAAACCTCGGTAAATACCGCACTGTTTTGTGCACACTTGAAAGCCACTACTCTACCGACTCCTCCTGCACCTATAATTAATACTTTGGACATGTTTGTTCTAATAATGTTTCAACAAAACTACAAAATGACTCGCTTGAATTAAACATGAGATTTCTTTTTTATTTCAACCCCAGTCCGCTATTGACTCTTGCTCTAGTTTTAACTAACTTATGTCTGATTTACAAGAACTTAAACCGATTTAATATGAAAAAACACTTCTTTTTCGCCATTCTACTTGCCTCCGTTTTAGTTTCTTCCTGTTCCAGCCAAAAAGATTTCGTCATCGAATCAGACTATAGTTACAATGGTCGATTCAAAAAATACAAGACATTTGATTTCATCATCATGGCTGAAAATGACACGCTCATCCACAAAGACCTAATCGAAAAAACCATTGCTTCGCGTATGCATGCCCAAGGCTATCGCTATAGCGCAGAAAAACCTGACCTACTCATTACATATAAAATATTTGTAGAAAATTTTGCTATGAAAGGGTACGCCCAACCCAGTTTTGACAAATGGGTATCAGACAACTGGAGCGAACGGCTCCTTGTGGATGACAAACTAGTACAAGACCCCAGCAACAGTATCACTGCTGAATACAATAACCAGATGTACGACATGTATGACGGCACTATGCTCGTATCTTTTTTCGATAGGAAAAGAAGACGAACCGTCTGGCAAGGTTATGCTTCTGGTGTATTCTCTCAGGGAGAAGATACCTCCGACAGAAGCATCAAGCTGGCTACTGCTAAAATTTTCAGAGAATTTCGCATCGTAGCAAATGGCTACATCATCAAAAAAGATGCATAAGAGTTATCATATTTAATGTTGTATCATCAAAGAGAGGCTTAAAGCGACAACTTTAAGCCTCTCTTTCTTTTATGACAACTATTTCTTATTCACTCCTAATAAAACTTCATCAGTCGAACATTACTGAGTAGCCTTCTCACTCAGTAATCTTACCTCGACGATTTTAGTCATCCATTTTCCTTCTTTGCTTTTGATTTTGACCGTGATCAACTTCTCTTTTCGAATATCAACAGGTATATCGATGGTCAGTATATTCAGATGCTCCTTACTTTTGGCATCTAAATCTAGATCAGCGACTTTTTGATCATTGAGATAAATCTCACTCCGACGCAACGGATCTACATCTAAGTACTTAACATACAATGTACTAGATTCAATCCCTGGATTTTTCATCTGATAGCTAAACCATCCAGGCCCCTCACGATAATGCTCATCATACATATACCCCGTCCAAGTGTCCTGCTGCTGAACAAAATGATCTGACTCAGGTTGTTGTTGTCCTGACAGTACGATATCCACCGTCACAGCATCCAGCTGGCGAACTGCCTCTTCTTTTTCAGACATCTTGCGTTTGATCTCCTCCAATTCATCTTGATTCGCCTGAGGGAAATAAACCATGTACCGAGCGTCATGCAATGTATAAAAAGGTATTAGTTGTAATCCTTGGTTGTATTTTTCAGGATACAAACCAGTTAATTGAAATTGCAAGGATCTACCCGGTATAGGTGCGACATTTTCCAACAACTGCTCAGTATCACTCAAGAGTATCGGCATCTCATGAATAGGAATAGTTCGACCACTGGCTATATGCCCTCCTCTACTGTCATCTGCATTCAAACCTGGCATATTTAGATTACTCGTCTTGGCAGCTAAAACGATTGGCCCGTACAAAAAAGAATAATAGTTAGAACCATCAGGCAGTTGCTCAGTGTGCAACTTCATTGGCATTTTGACAAGTATTTCATCTCCTTCCTTCCACTCTCGACGCAACGCTAGGTATCCCTGATTCGCCTCAAAATCAGTAAACAGAGTCCCATTGATCCATACCTCTAACTCACCATGAATCCACTCTGGATTTCTAAGTTGTAAGGTAAAATCTCCCTTAGCAACAGTGGCGATTGTCAATTTGGTTTCTGCCTCTTGAGGAAAATTATTCTCCTGCAATATTTTCACTCCTCTCTCTTTCCACTCGACCTCCGACGGAATGAAAAGATTGACATACAGTGCTTCCTTAGTGTGTGCATAAATCATCTCTCCATATTTCGCATGATTTTCTATCCCCGAACCTACGCAGCACCAAAAACTAGTTTGTGGCTGGGAATAGACTCTATAATGTCCCGGTCTCATCTGTGTAAAATAAACCAAACCACCTGTTTCGGGATTTTGGGAGGATAAAATGTGATTGTAAAGCGCTCGTTCGTAGTAGTCTATATAATCTGCATTGGGCGAATCTTGATAGAGCGAGCGAGTCAAACGAAGCATATTGTAGGTGTTGCATGTTTCTGGCCCTTGCGTACCTTGTATCATTCGATTAAAATCATCTGAGGGATGAAAATGCTCATAGGCACTATTACCCCCAATGGAGACCGAGCGATCATTCACTACCTGCTCCCAAAAAAAGCGCGCTGCACGAGTCCAACTGCTGTCCCCATTGATCTCCGCCACTCGTTGAAAACCAATCACCTTGGGTATCTGCGTATTGGCATGCATACCCGTCAGATGGTCTTCACCTTTGATGAGTGGGGCTAAAAGTACCTGATGTGAAAATTGCTTGGCTAGTTTCAGATATTTCTTATCTCCTGTGATCGCTGCTACATCTGCAAAAGTTTCATTAAGTCCCCCATGCTCACTTACCAACATGTCTTGTATTTGTTCATCACTGAGTTGTGAGACTACTTCAATCATCCAGTCGGTCATTTTGATCAGCATACCTTTGGCTTCTATGCTGCCCGTATAGAGATAGGCATCTCTCAGACCTGCGTAAGTCTTATGGATGTTGTACAAAGGAACCCAACGATCATTGAGACCAAAAGCTCCCGCCCTGATATTGCCTTGAGCTATTTCTTTCCAGATTACCTTTCCATCTGGTACCCCTCCGATATAGCCATTGTTATTGGCTTGCTGACAAGCGTTGAGTTCAGTCAGCATATAGTCTAATCTGTTCTTTATCTCCTGATCACCCGTAGATGCATACATCTGTGATAGTGCACTCAAATAATGCCCACCTATATGACCGTCCAAGCCCGTATTTTCCCAATTGGTATAATTCTCGGCCTTTGGCTTCAATCCTGCCTCTCTTAGAAAGGGAGCCAAAAGTCGATCCGCATTCAGTTCCAGCAAATATTGCTTGTCTAATTCTTGTGCATGCAAAAATGGACTCTCCAACAATCGAACATCCTCTAATGAGAAATATTCCAATTTTTGAATTGCCTTGGACTGAGTAGATGGCGTGCAGGACCAAAAGGTTACCCATACAGCAGTCATGCATAGTAGTGTTTTCATGTCTTTCATTCATCCAATGTTTAGCCGAATTAACAAAGTGTAATTTATACACTTCATTCAATATGAAAAATCAAATACACTATAATTCTATTTTTATCATCAAGTAAACCAGCAGCAATTTATGGTGGGTTATTTAGGTTCTATGGTGACAATCACTCTTTTGTATCTGGTCAGGGCAGGTTCGCCCCTGTCCGTTACTTTGACTATAAAGTGGGCTGTTTGTGATTGCTCTACGACTGGAGCTGTAAAATACGCCATGTGAACATTCTCAGCGCCATTGACTGGAATCAACTTCTGGTAACTACCTGCCTCGGGATAGTTAAACCAATGAAAACTGAAACTATCCCCGTCAGGGTCTGTCGTATCGAAAGCATCCAAAGTGAATCCCTCTCCTGACTTGACCGTTAACCGATCTTCATGAGTCAACACGGGAACAGGTGGATGATTGGCCTCATCGTAGGTCGATAGACACCAGTCCATACGTGCTGCAAAATCATTCTGAAAATCATCTCTCCATCGCCAAAGTGTCACTTTGAAATCCTCAAAAGTCACAGCTCCTTGCTTAATTGTACGCCCAAACTCATTGGGAACATGAGCTGTATATTTGTCATTGGCATTGGTCCATATCGCTCTGGTCTCAGGAGCGATCTTTACGATCGAGCTCCCCTCTTTTACCTTCGAAAAATCAGGAAGATACAGTTCGTAGCGACCTCCCCACGCCCCCCACTCTGGGTGCTCGGCATCATTGAGTCCATTGGCTATCAGAGAAAGAAACGCTGGTGTATCCCCTTCCACGCCCCAAGCCACATCAGGATAAATAGCACCAAGTGCTCCATGGTTTTGCTGGAGGTTCTCTGCTATCCATTCGTTGCTAATCGTCGTGTGATCGACTCCACTCATATAACTGGCATTGATACCGGTCCAAGTCGCACTACCATAGTCATCACCAGGGCTCACGATGTAAAATAAGTCTGGAAAGGTGTTTCTAATCCAGATCCCACTATCATCCTGATCCGATATCGTATAGACTCTCAGTTTGGAAACCAGTCTGGCAAGTTCCTTTTCAGACTTGGTCTGTTTCATTTTGAACAAGGCCTGTGCCAGTGTATTGACACCACCCCAGGTAGAGATCCAAAGTGGTCGATCGTCTTTCTCCTCTAACACCTTGATAATCCATTCCGACCCTTCCGAATCCATCCCCTTGCCTACGCCTTTCATGCCATACTTGGGCAGACCACTTTTGACCAACGATGAGAGATGCTTAGCTTCTGGAAAACCCGCTTCGTGTTTAAGAAGGTTGGGCTGCACCTTAGCATAAGCCTCCATGACCTTATCAATAGATTTCGGACTCACCTTCGTAGTGTACCAACAGGACGTTGTGGCAATGATTCCTTGTATATCAACCTGATTAGCATACAAAAGCAGACGTACCAGAGACTGCGTATCATCTGGGTCAGCCTCTATATCCGTCAGGACAATGACTCGGTTCTTGTGGGCGTCCTTGGCGGAAAGCACAGATGATGCCGCGAGAGACAGATACACTGTAAGTGAAAAGACAACTCCTAATTTCAGATAATTTTTCATGTCATGCTTGGTTTACACCGCCTCAGGCGACAAATTTTCTTTCGTTAAACAATATAGATCAGTCACAAATGCCATGGTTTGAACACTCAACATAGAGTGGTATTTTTTTCTAACACGTCATTTTCATTTTGCCCAAAGAACAAATTTTATATAAATTTTTCATTCTCTCCACAAATCATCACAATAATTACGCAATCGATTGTTTTTAACGCTAACAATTCAAATAGAACAATACTTTTGAGTGAATCTCAACATGGGCTCTAGGATGGATTGAAGATATGTCTTTGGAGACCTGCCCGATAGTCATTTACCACTGAACATCAATTGCTTAACCTCCTAAACGGGGAGATAAATTACATAGAAAAGCAACGCGTTGGTATCTACTAACAATGCTCCTGTTGAAATCAAATTATATCTTCTCGCCAACTGTCCCCTTTGAGGGAATTATAGGGATGTAAGATGACATCACATAGAGAAACAAATTATAACAGGAAAGGCTTGAAAGAGGATGGAAATCTTAGTTTTACGATATACTTGAAGTTAATGAGTCACCGAATCACCATATCACGGATCAAGCCCGAAATCAAGGTTACCACTGCTCGCAGTAGTGGTCCAGGTGGACAGCACGTCAATAAGGTAGAATCGAAAGTCATGCTAAGGTTTAATGTATTGGAGTCCACAGGTCTGACAGAAGCAGAAAAACAGCGTCTTCTTTACAAAATGAAGGGGCAACTCACCAAAGACGGTGTGTTGATCATCGTGGCAGAGAGCCACAAGTCTCAACTGAAAAACAAGGAACTGGCCTTTAGCAAGCTGGAACAAATGTTGAAGCAAGCCTTACATATCCCCAAGGCTAGGCGAAAAACCAAACCTTCTAAATCATCCATCAACAAACGAATCCAATCCAAAAAGCAACAGGGTGAAAAGAAAAAGTGGAGACAAAAGCCTTAGCCTAATTTGAGATACTCAACAAAATGGCTTTTGGAATGGAAAGGACAAGATTTGGAGTAGTAACCTATTTGGTTTATTCCATTATTTTGAATGTATGAATGTTATACATTCTTCTCCTTTGTACAACCTAATTTTCGTAATAAGTCTCTTCCTTTTCCACTCTCCCTGACATTAAGCCCCCAATCACAAACATTATATGCAACCATATTGCATATAATGTTTGTGATTACTATTATTGCAATATTGTTGCAATAATAAATTTTATATGAAACAATATTTGATAGGAATCCATGCGGACTGGATAGGATTGATCGCTTCGTTTGTATGTGCCTTGCATTGTCTACTGATGCCTGTTGCGCTTAGTTTAGTGCCCTTGTTGGCTGGGTACATGAACCATCCCGCACTAGAGGCAACTATGATTGGTATCAGTGTGGTTATCGCTAGCTACGCCATAGGGAGAGGATATTATTCACGTCACAGGCGTCTGTTGCCTGTGGTGATTCTATGCACCAGCTTTTTGCTAATTACTATAGGTAGATTCTCTAGTGATGCGCATGTAGAAGTATGGATGACTTCTAGTGGAGCATTTCTCATCGCAGTAGCGCATGCGATCAATTGGAAGATGTTGAACCTGAATTAAGCAATTTAAATCTACAGCATAACGCTTACTCCATGAATTTCATGACCAAAACAAGAAAGCTACCCGTCACTGTGTTGAGCGGTTTTTTGGGTGCTGGCAAAACGACGTTGCTCAACCACCTACTCAACAACCGTCAAGGGCTCAAAGTGGCTGTCATCGTCAATGACATGAGCGAAATCAATATCGATGAGAAGCTCATCACCAATGGGACCCAACTCTCACGAACGGATGAAAAACTCGTAGAGATGAGCAACGGTTGCATCTGCTGTACCCTGAGAGAAGACCTGATGGTAGAGGTCGAAAAACTGGCGAAGATGAAGAAGTTTGACTACCTACTGGTGGAGAGCACGGGCATATCCGAGCCGATTCCGGTCGCTCAGACCTTTTCGTTTGCGACGGGCGATGAACTGTATGATCTCACGCAGTTTAGCCGCCTGGATACGATGGTGACTGTCGTCGATGCGTTCAACTTCTTCACGGACTTTGGCAGTGCCGATACCTTGCTGGCCCGTGACATGACCGACGATGCGCAGGACGATCGGTCGATTGTCAATTTGCTGACGGATCAGGTGGAGTTTGCCAACGTCATCGTGCTGAACAAAACCGACCTAGTGGATGATACACAACTGGGTATGCTGGAGCGGCTGTTGAATAAGCTCAACCCCATGGCGCAAATAATCAGGGCGCACGAAGGAAAAGTCGACCCCAAGCGAATACTCAACACACGGCTATTTGACTATGCAGAGGCTGAGCAGTCGGCGGGTTGGCAAAAGGAACTGGAGTTGGCGCAGAAAGGCATCGGTCACAGCCCCGAGACAGAGGCATATGGGATTGGCTCCTTTGTCTATAGCAATGCGCGCCCGTTTCATCCCGAGCGCTTTTTGGACTATGTGAGCCAGCGATTTCCGACAAGTATCGTTCGTAGCAAAGGCATCTTCTGGATCGCCTCCAGGTCCGATCATGCCATCCTATGGAGTCAGGCGGGCGGTTCTCTGAAGGCCGAAATCTATGGACGCTGGTGGGTGAGTGTGCCCCTGAGTCAGCGCGCAGTGAGTCAGGCTTACATGGACAACCAGGAGCACATCCAAGCTAAATGGGACAAACGCTGGGGCGATCGGTTGAACGAACTGGTATTCATCGGTCAGGACATGGATGAGGCAGCCATTCGATCCGATTTGGACAACTGCCTGTTGACCGAGTCCGAACAAGCAGCTTGGGAGGACGGTTGGGATCTTGATGACTCATGGCCCATCTAATGGACGCAAGTCCTATGCAAACTTAGGCAAGGGACTAGCGGCTTGTCTCTCAGCTATGCATGTAGTAAAGGAGAACAAATGCAAGGTCAATCTTGGTCTGAAGACTACAACCTAAACCTTAGAATCACATGAAGTTTTGTAGTTTAGATATATGAATAGAATACCCGTACACCTCATCACAGGCTTCCTCGGTAGTGGCAAAACGACTTTCCTCAATCGGTTCATCAAGGAGCGATTGCCCGAAAGAATACTCGTCATAGAGAACGAATGTGGCCAAACCAATGTCGACGGTGCTTTGGTGATGGACGGTGTGGAAGAAATCATAGAGCTGAGTGCGGGCTGTCTGTGCTGCTCGCTCTCCGATGGTTTGCTCGACATACTCTATGAGGCCAGCAAAAGGAAAGAGCAGTATGATCGATTGGTGATTGAAACCACCGGTATCGCTGACCCTAGTTCGATCATTCAGGTGTTTTTGCAAGATCCACGCGTCGAAAAAGTATTTGACCTACAGCAGGTCATTTGCCTCGCTGATGCGAGTCAACTGCAATCCTGGCTCGATGAGGCGGAAGAAGCCCTGCGGCAAATCGCCCTGGCAGACAGTGTGCTCATCAATAAAACAGACAAGGTATCGGACAGCACCCGATCAGAGGTGGAATCGATCGTCCGAGGGATCAACCCCCATGCGCGGGTCTTCGCGGGCCACAACGGCAACTTTCCCATTGATGAGATTTTGGATACAGGGACTACCAAGCCCAAGACCGTCGAGTCTCCACAGGTGTCGTCCCACCATCATCACCAGCATGAAGGGCAACAATACAACAGCCACAAGATCACGACCTTTACCCTAACCTTCCCCTACCCTCTGGATCTCAACAACCTCTCGTTGGAACTCAACCGGATCGTCAACCTGTACCACGACCAAGTCTATCGTGTCAAAGGGTATATCGCCATTCCCAACTACCCCAACCGCGTCATTCTACAATCTGCCAGAAGTACGTTTGTCGCGACGGACGGGAGCCCTTGGGAGTCAAGCAGTGAGCGCACGGGCAAACTGGTGTTTATTGGTAGGGACCTGAACAAGCAGGTTTTTGAGAGGATGTTTAACAGATACATGGTTACTGACTAGTCAGGAAATTATAGAGACAGCGCCACTTGGTGCTTGATATTTGGTACTTGATATATTAGTCATTGAAGGAGTCACTATATACAAATAGTATTTTAATCCCTGTAAAGGAACCAATTCATAGATAGTCATGTTATAGTTGAGATTGTCATAACTTAGTGATGATTATGATTGTACTACCTCCAACGATTGACTATGAAAAAACACTACACGCAAAAGGCACTGATGTGTCTGATTTTGGTGACCTCCCTCCTGACGCTATCACAGCATAGCAAAGCTCAGTCTACGCTTCGAATAGAACTCAAAGAAATCAATGGGGAGTATTATACCCTAGACGACCTGAAAGGCAGTGAACTGACTGTCGTAGATTTTTGGGCTACTTGGTGCAAACCCTGTGTCAAATCCATCCCCAAGCTAGTAGAACTATCGCATCAGTATGAGAAGGAAGAAGTAGCCTTCGTCGGTATCAACGTCGACAGTCCCCGAAATCTGGCCAAGGTCCGACCCTTTTCCAAATCCCTCAAAATAGACTATCCTGTACTGCTAGATACCGATCAGGCACTTTACAATGAACTACTGGTATCTGTCCTTCCTACGGTGTTGATCCTTGATAGTGAAGGGAAAGTACTCTTTACTCATGAGGGCTATACGCATGGTGATGAGGAGTACCTAAAAGAGAAAATCAACGAACTGCTGGAAGAGAATGAATAGGTTTTTACTCATCCTGCTGTTGATCATCACTACAGTAGGAACAGGACACGCACAAGGGACACTGCGCGGCTCCAACCTCATGGAGTATCAGCTAGGCAATATCCCTGAGCTCACGCCACGCTACCAAAGCTCACTATTTGATCAACTTGATCTATCCTACCGATACAAGTCCTTTGGGTTAGATGCACGTGTAGAGCAGTACTATCCTTCTTTTGGTGACGACATCAGCTATACCCGTGTTAGTCAGTTCAAATTCCAGTATCGAGCAGAGATGATAGACATACAGGTCGGCAACCTCTACGAGTCATTTGGTAGAGGACTACTCCTTCGCACCTATGAAATACCTGGATCGATCTGGGAGACGCGCGGTTATCGCGTGCGCTATGGCTTCTACCGGGATCTACTCGGAGCAGCTGTCAAGTTCAACTACAAAAACGTCGAACTCAAACTAATCCGTGGCGAAGTACTCGATGTGACACTCCCCCCTACAGTCTCTGATGACACCAACCGACGACCTGATCTCGTAGAGGGGGCTGAAGCGAGTTATCGTTTAGGAAGTCAAAAAGTAGGGCTTATCTATATGCGACATCACACGGAGAGCCAAAGTATCGTAGGGTCTGACCCAGCCCAATTGCTATCGGCATACTATGACGGAGTACTATTCGAAAACTTCTCCCTCTATGGTGAGCTAGCCAAGTCGCTCAACGATAATACGGACCTCACAGACTTCTCCGACCAGGCCGCTTATGCTGGCTATGTGGGGCTCAGTTTCTACTTTGGTAATCTCGGAGCTAGTTTGGAATACAAAAACTATCATAACTTCTCACTCGGAGCCGGTATCAATGATCCTCCCACGTTAGTCAAAGAACACAGCTACCGACTGCTCAATCGCAGCACACATATCCCTGTACTGACCGATGAGAGTGGCTACCAAGTAGAACTCTATTACAGCTTTGAAGATGGCAGTATTTTGACATTCAACACGTCAAGAGCATCTAATGAGATCAGCGAAACGATACAACCGGTCTTCAAGGAGTACTTTCTCGAATACCAGTTTTACCCGATTGAAAAGCTATCGATCAAGGCCTTTGCAGACTATGCTGAGGATCCTTTCCGAGGCGAACCTCATCGCTATGCTGGTGGTAGTTATATAGACTGGGATCACCCCAAACTAACATCCTCGATAGAGTTCGAGTACCAACAGATCGAGCGGGATGCTGACCCAGCCCACAATTACTACATCGCCTATACCCTCGCTAAACCATCCAAATTCAGTGCGTCGGCGGTATTGGAACTAACGACTGATCCTTTTTTGTTGGTAGAGCCTAGTGACGACTTCAATGCTTACCCTGCATTCATAGGGACCTATCGCCCCAATACCAAAAATACCATTACACTATTTGCTGGCAAGCGCCGTGGTGGACCTGCCTGCAACTCAGGTGTATGCTATGATGTACTCAGTTTTGAGGGCGTAGAACTCAGACTAAATACAAGATTCTAAAATGACAAACGATATGAAAACTCGCAAACACCTCATCCTCATCCTTTGCCTACTCCTCAGCAACCTAGTGACTCACGCACAAAGTGTCGGAGACAAAGCACCTGACTTCACCTTAGACAAGTTGAATGGAGGATCTTTCAAATTATCTCAGCAGTCTGACAAAGTTGTTTTCATCTTCTTCTTTGGCAGTGCATGCCCTCATTGTCTAGCCAATGGGCCCAATACCCAGTCTGGCATCTATGAAGTGTACAAAGACAACCCCGATTTTGTAGCTGTGGGCTTGGACACTTGGGACAGAAATAGTGCGACAGTCACTAATTTCAAAGAGCAAACTAAAATTGAGTACGAGTTATGTCTAAATGCGAGTTCAGTCCAAGCCAGTTATTCTACCACCTACGATCGTATCGTGATCGTAGACAAAGAAGGCATCATTCGATACAAGGCCTCTGCCAATGCGACCACCGAAATAGTTAAAGCTGCCAGTGATGTGATTGCGACCTATCTATCCGCTGGAAACGGTGGTGGTGGAGGTGATGGAGACGATGGAGACGGCGGGGTACTGTCCACTATCGAACCCAACACTACCGACCTAATGCTCTACCCAGTCCCTGCACACGACTACCTCACGATCGAAAGTGATAAAATAGTGGATAGATCTGCTAGTGTCAAGCTATATGATATCACAGGCAAGTATGTCAAGACGCAGGGATTCCTAAAAAGCATAGAAGGACAGCTCACAATAAACGTCTCTGATCAGCCTACTGGTCTCAACATCCTCGAAATCACTTTCGAGGATCAAAGTACCATTAGAAGAATGTTTATCAAGGAGTAAAAATCTAAATCTGCCATTTATTATTGACATCTAATTGACTCGTTATTATTTCCGATTTTGTTTTCGTGCTTTTCAGTAACTAGTACTCACTTGTGTCAGTTACTGAAAAGTACGATTTAATTAATTGCACTCAGGATTTTTTTCAAACCGTTTTTTTGCTTGGCTTTATTCCATTTATTTTACAGTCACTTTATAAAGCAATAATTCATTTTAATCAAGCGGTCTTATTATCAGACCAAAACTAGATGGCAAGAGTATTAACGGGAATTCAAAGCTCAGGAAAACCACACCTGGGCAATATTTTAGGAGCCATATTACCGGCAATCCAACTTACAGAAAAAGAAAATCAAGAGTCACTGTTGTTCATAGCGGATCTGCACTCCATGACCACTATCAAGGATGCTGAGGTACGAAAAGAAAACACCCGAGCGGTGGCAGCTACTTGGCTGGCATTTGGTCTAGATACAAGTAAATCGATATTTTACCGTCAATCAAAAATCCCTGAAGTGTGTGAACTCACATGGTACCTGAGTTGCCTGACTCCCTACCCGATGCTAGCCAATGCGCATTCGTTCAAGGACAAATCGGACAAACTTTCTGATGTCAATGCAGGACTATTTACCTACCCGGTATTGATGGCGTCTGACATTCTCATCTATGACGCGGAACTCGTCCCCGTAGGAAAGGACCAAAGACAACATCTCGAAATGACACGAGATATTGCTAGTGCATTCAACCATCAGTATGGAGAAAATTTCCTCCTACCAGAGTCGAAAATTGATGATAACCTCATGACCATACCGGGTACGGATGGACAGAAGATGAGTAAATCCTATGGCAACACCATAGATATATTCCTGCCCAAAAAGCAGCTCAAGAAGAACATCATGTCTATCGTGACTGATAGCCTTCCACTAGAAGCGCCAAAAGACCCAGATACCTGCAACGTGTTTGCAATCTATAAAATCATCGCTACTAATGAACAAACAGCCGCATTACGAGAAAAATACCTAGCTGGCAATTACGGATACGGCCATGCCAAAACAGAACTACTCGAACTAATACTGGACAAGTATCAGCATGAAAGAGAACGTTTCGACTACTATATGGAGAACGAGGCGGAACTAGAGCAAAAGCTAGAAGAAGGAGAAAACAAAGCGAGAGCAATCGCCTCAGAAGTACTACAAAGAACCAAGAAAATAATCGGATTTTAGTCCCTAATAAAGATGGAAGCATACATACAAGAATCAATCGACAAGTGGTTAAACAGTAACATCGACGAAACTGACAAGCAAGCGATCAAGGAAATGATCGCTTCTGGTAACGAGACCGAGCTAATCGACTCCTTCTACAAGGAACTAGAATTCGGTACGGGTGGACTCAGAGGCATCATGGGACTAGGCAGCAACCGCATGAACAAATATACCATAGGTGTAGCCACACAAGGATTAGCCAACTACCTCAAAAAAGAATTTAGTGGGCAAGACATCTCTGTCGCTATTGCACACGATAGCCGAAACAATAGCTCTTTCTTTGCTAAAACTACTGCTGGAGTATTCTCTGCCAATGGCATCAAAGTCTACCTTTTCGATGCATTGAGACCTACGCCTGAGCTTTCCTTCGCGATCCGTGAGTTAGGATGCAAAAGTGGTGTAGTGTTAACCGCCTCACACAACCCTAAGGAATACAACGGTTATAAGGCTTACTGGGACGATGGTGCGCAAATGATCGCTCCACATGACACAAACGTAATCGATGAAGTAAGAAAAATCACCAGTTTCGACGCAGTAAAATTTGATGAGACCCCAGCACTCATCGAGAGTATTGGTAAAGATTTAGACAACAAATATCTTGAGATGCTAGCTGGACTCAGCTTGTCTCCAGGTTCTATCAAAAATCAATCAGATTTATCGATCGTGTTTTCTCCTATTCACGGTACAGGGATCACGCTAGTACCTTCTATTTTGGAAAAACTAGGATTCACCAATGTGAACGTCGTAGAAGAGCAGGCCGAACCTAACGGTAACTTCCCGACAGTTGTCTATCCTAATCCTGAGGAACAAGAAGCCATGAGCATGGCACTCCAGAAAGCCAAAGACATAGATGCAGATCTAGTCATGGCTACAGACCCTGATGCTGACAGAGTAGGTATCGCGGTAAAAAACCATGAAGGAGCATTCGAACTCCTCAATGGAAACCAAACAGGAGCGCTATTGATCTACTATCTCTGTACCAAATGGAAGGAAAATAATAAACTAGATGGTGATCAGTTCATTGTCAAAACCATCGTAACGACAGAACTCATCAAAGATATCGCTACACACTTCAACATCGAGAGTCATGATACCCTTACTGGATTCAAATTCATCGCAGGGTTGATCAAAGAGTTCGAGGGCAAGAAAAAGTTCATCGGAGGTGGTGAAGAGAGCTACGGTTACCTCATCGGTGATAGTGTCCGTGACAAGGATGCGGTAGCCTCATGTGCTATGCTAGCAGAGATGGCAGCATGGGCTAAGGACAATGGTAAAACTGTCATGCAGCTCCTAGAGGAGATCTACAGCCAATTCGGTATGTACTGGGAATCTTTGTCTTCTTTGACAAAAAAGGGCAAAGCAGGTGCTGAAGAAATACAGCAAATGATGACCGATGCAAGAACCAACACGCCTAGCCGTTTGGGTGGTTCTCCAGTAGTCTCGTTACTAGACTATCAATCTGGTGAAGCAACTGATCTTCAAAATGGAACTAAGACTAAAATGGATTTTCCTAAATCTAATGTACTTCAGTTCGTCACCGAAGATGGCAGTAAAGTTTCTCTCAGACCATCAGGAACAGAACCAAAAATCAAGTTCTATTTTAGTGTCAAATCACCTGCGGGTAGCAGTGCTACGATAGCCTCACAAAAAACAGAACTAAACCAAAAAATTAATCAGATCAAAAGTGAACTAGGGATTTCATAACCCCAGTTCACTTTTAAGATTCAAAGAATAAATATTGTTTTAATAGAACAATGGACTACTCTATTAAATGGATTTGAATTTATATCAGATTAATTTGTATTATAACAACAAATAAAACAGGTCGAATTTGAGTCATTCTAAAAAGCCTCAATATTTCATAAAATTACCTGTAAGTATTACAAGTTCTCTTTATATTTCAATTCTATAAGGTGAACCATCCAACACTAAATAATACTAAATGGTCTTAGAGTCAATACTAATAGTTGTCGGTTTTGTAATGCTTATCAAAGGAGCCGATTTCTTAGTTAATGGGGCTTCCTCCCTAGCGAAAAGATACAATGTCTCAGACATTGCAATTGGGCTCACAGTAGTAGCTATGGGTACGTCTGCTCCTGAACTTGTCGTCAATTTGATCTCAGGGTCTAATGGGCATAATGATGTAGTATTTGGCAACATCATTGGGTCTAATATTTTCAACATGTTTTTGATACTAGGTATCTCTAGTGTGATATACCCTCTCACTGTTCAAAAAAATGCACTATGGAAAGAAGTACCCTACTCACTGATAGCCACTATTGTTTTGTTTATACTGGTCAATGACCAATTGATTTTTGGTAGTGCTAGCAATTCAGCGAGTGTATGGGATGGTGCAATTCTATTGGTCATGTTTGTAGGGTTCTTGTATTATGTATTTCAAAACATGACTAGAACAGATGATTCGGCAGGAGATTTAGATGAAATCGAAATGTACGGCAGCCTCAAGACTGCATTAATGATCATCTTTGGAATAGCAGGTCTAGCCTTTGGTGGTCAGTTGATTGTTGACAATTCCATTGTTATTGCACATCATTTTGATATTAGTGAAAAGGTCATCGGGCTCACGATACTGGCAGCAGGTACCTCCCTACCTGAATTAGCGACAACTGCAGTAGCAGCGTTTCATAAAAAATCAGATTTAGCTGTTGGAAACATTGTAGGCTCTAACATCTTCAATATTTTGCTCGTGTTAGGAGCTACTGCCCTATTCAATGGTCCACTCGCTTTTGATATAGATTTAAATCTAGATTTATACATCATCATGATTGGTACATTTATGTTATTCCTATTCATGTTCACCCTTCAGAAGTACAAACTTGATAGAGCAGAAGGTGCATTGTACCTTCTTGGTTTTGTCGCGTATATAGTCTTTTTGTATTTTAACAGACTATAAACTCACTCCCTTAACGTTGCTTAACATCTTTTAACTCCTCCTTAACAGTAGGTTCTGTGTATGCTATATAGTTTGCAATGTAATTTTTACATACCAAGCAACTATACACACTTTGGAAGCATTACAATATCAGAACAATAACCATAAATATTCCAATCAATTGGAAGAGGGAGAATTAGTAAAGAAGTGTAAAGACCATGACGCATCCGCTCAAAAGGAACTTTATGACAAATACATGGATCAAATGTATCGAATAAGCTTGCGCTATTTAGCTAACGAAGCAGAAGCAGAAGATGCCGTTACTGAAGGATTCTTGAAGATTTTTTCAAAAGTAGGTTCTTTTGAATATAGAGGAAAAGGCAGCCTAACTGGCTGGATGAAAAGGATCATTGTCAATGAGTCTTTGATGGTTTTGAGAAAGAGAAAGCATCTACTCGTTGATATCCATGAGACGGATCATAAACTAAGATCCATTGATGGGGTAGAAAGTAATCTTCAAGAAGAGGATATTATCAATGAAATCAAAAAACTACCTAAAGGATATCGAACTGTTTTTAACCTCTACGCCATTGAAGGTTTTAGTCACCGAGAAATTGGAGAAAAGTTAGGAATCAGTGAAAACACTTCTAAATCTCAACTCAGTAAAGCCAGAGCATCATTGGCTAAATCATTAGTCAAAATAGGTGCCGTATAATCTGATATAAAAATGAAGAGCAACAAAGAAAACAAGAGCATTAATATTATAGACAGAGTCTGTCAAAATGCAAGTCAAGTTGCTGACCGCGTTAACGTGGACATCTCTAAGAAGAAAAGACTGTGGGATAATATATCTCAACGTCTTTCAGATTTGGACAAACGTGTACTCACATGGTTTCTCGCCATGACAACCTCCTTTTCATTACTAATAGCCGGAGGAATAGAGTTGTGGAAAAACACACCAGAGGTCATACCAACCCAAAGAGAACTAACATTGCAGGTTAAAACAATAGATACATCTGAGCCGATTGAATCATTCGAACACGCACTTACTTCTGAGCTAAAAGCCAAAAAGCAGCCAAGTAGTATTAACTCACCAATCCCTACAACAACTATATTAAAAGGAACAGAAATAATCCAAACCAAACAACCAGAAATTCCTAAAGAAAGCCATAAGGCACTTCAAAACATCAAACCGCAAATCTACCTCGGCACAACACTGAGTACAGCAGGGCTAACTCCAGAGCTCGGTATAGATGTTCCAGTTTACACCAAATCAACTGGCAAGCATACGCATAGTATCAAGACAGGTATATCGGCACAGTTTCTACTATTTGGTCAAAGAAAAGCAACAGAAGGTGAGCAGCAAGTCAACAACACCGCCATGCCATCCGTATTTGCCAATCTGCTGTATGAGATTAAAGACAATTCCAAAAACTCGACTTGGAGTGCACGTATTGGCTATCGACTTAACAACAACAATAATGATACAAGTATCTACTCTAACCACACGATGAAGGCTTCATTGCACAAAAGCATCAATAACCACATCAAGATTGGCCCAGAAGTTATCTTCACCAACAATTTCAGAAAGGTCTATCCAGGAATAGGGCTAGTTGTAAGCAGTTAAGCAAACTGAAACTTCATATATTTAATATCCTCCCCTTTATCATAGAAGAGTTGTTCGTATTTTGTCTTTACACCGAAGTGTTCGTCCATATATTCTGAGTCGTAGAGTTTGTGTGTAGAAGACAGGTTTTTCACTTTAAATTGCCCCGTTTCAATGAGTTCTAAGGTATAATCAAACAAAAAAGTGCTATCCGTTTTGAATTTAACCCAACCATCTTCAGCAAGAAGCTTACGATACATCTCCATAAAACGCGGTGAGGTTAGTCTTCTTTTCTCATCTTTGTCTTTTGGTCTAGGATCAGGAAATGTAATCCACAACTCTGAAATTTCATTCTCACCGAAATGGTCCACAATCTGCTCGATTTTGGTTCGCAAGAAAGCAACATTATCCAATTGATTCTCAATCGCATAATTACTACCTACCCAGATACGTGCTCCTTTGATATCCACACCTACGAAATTCCTATCTGGAAATTTCTCTCCTAACCCAGTGGTATATTCTCCTCTACCACACCCGAGTTCCACGACCAGCGGCTTCTCATTCTTAAAATGATCATCTCTCCACTTAGCTACAAGCTGACCAAAGCAAGCTTTGCCATTTTCTACAACGTTGTAGCGGACAGCATTGTCCTCAAACCTTTCTAACTTCTTACGCCCCAATTTATATATCTTTTATTTCTGCCACTACAAAGGTACTGCCTCCTACAAAGACCCAATCTTCCTTGTGCACATTGGCCAAAGCTGCTTCATAGGCAGCCGACACTGTATCATGAGTAGTGTAGTTTAGTTTATGCTCATCCCCTAATCTAGCCAATTCGTTTACCGATAAAGCCCTCGGGATATCAGCTGCGCAAAAGTAGTACGAAGCATCCTTTAATAATAATCGAAAAATGCTTTCGATAGATTTATCACCAGCCATTCCCCAGACCACATGCAATTTCGCTCCCTGTCGTTGAGTGTCTAGTCGGCTCATCAACTCACGAACGGCTTCTTCATTATGACCTATATCGGCTACTACAGTTGGAGAAACACGTAATTTCTGCCACCTTCCTTTCAGTCCGGTATGACTGACCACCTGTCTGATTCCATCGACAGCTTGTTGATCGCTGATAGCAAAACCACGGGTACGCAACTGCGATACGCCCTCCAGTATCAGCGGAACATTTTTCAACAAAGAATACCCTCCTAATTCTGAAGTGAATTCTATATTTTTTTTGGTATCTCTGTTGACCACTCTGATGTGATGGTCAGCTAAAACTAAAGTTTCATACCACTCACTAGGACAAAAGACAGGGGCTTTCTTTTGTTTTGCCACAGCGGCCACCTCTTCCTTTGCTTCTGATGCCAAGTCTCCTATAATAACAGGTATATATTCTTTTATAATCCCTGCCTTTTCTCTAGCGATATTTGCTAATCCAGCACCTAGTATATCTTCATGATCCAAACCTATAGAAGTAATTACTGATAATTCTGGAAGAATGATATTTGTAGAATCTAAGCGTCCTCCAAGCCCCGTTTCTATCACGGCGATATCCACTTTCTCTTTCGAAAAATACTCAAACGCCATAATCACAGTCATCTCAAAAAATGAGGGCTTCACCTCTACCATGAGATTCTTACAACGCTCCACAAAGTCAACAACGAATTCTTTACTCACCAACTGACCATTGACACGTATCCTTTCTCGGAAACTCTTTAGGTGAGGAGAAGTGTACAGCCCAACCCTGTAGCCTGCCTCCTGTAGTACAGAAGCAAACATGTGAGCAGTAGATCCTTTCCCATTAGTTCCTGCAATGTGTACGGATTTAAAGTCATGTTGAGGATTAGACAGTGCTTCTGCTAACACTATAGTATTGGTCAGATCCTTTTTCATGGCAGCCTTACCTATTCGCTGAAAGATAGGCAACTGCTCATAAAGGAAGTCCAACGACTCCTGATAGTCCATGATATTACTTGGATTGAATAATAAAGGTAATACGACCTGTCGAAGTAGAGGCACTATTTCGGTTATCAGCTGTCTTGCTAAAAGTCAATTCCATCACAGCATCTCTATAAATACGCTCTACCACAGGTGATACGGTCTTTTCGATGGTTCTAATCGCTACGATCTCACCTTCGTCATCGACTTTGATTTCAAACACAATGTAGCCCTCCTCAGTAGAGTTGTCATCTGGTTCTGGTCTAAAATCCCAAGCCCAACCACTCAGATCTAGACTAGCACCTTTATTACCACTTCCTCCTCCTGCATCAGATTTTTTGAATATCGCTCGATCATCAATCTTTGGTTTAGATACGACCTTCTTAGCCTCTTCTTTCTTTTCGGATGTTTCTTCTTTCTGTTCGGATGTTTCTTCTTTCTGTTCGGCTTCAGCCTTAACCACTTCCTTCTTCTCGACTTTCTTCTCCTCTACCTTTTTTTCTACTATATTGGGACTATTAATATCTTCCGTTTCAGCAGTCTCTTCGATAGGCTCATTGGTCTCTTCGACTTCTGGCTCTACAGGCTCTTCATTAGAAGCTGCATCACTTGCTTCACTCGTCTCCTCAGCCTCTTCCGCCTCCTGAACTTCCTCTACCTCATCGATCTGTTCTGCTTGCACAGGTACATCAGATTCAGAATCACTGACTATTTCATTTCCTAGGTTAAATTCAATGCCATACTCAGGAATCGGTGGATCAGGTTCTCTCCAGGCCAATACAAAGAAGAATATCAGCAACAACGCAGTATGTATCCCTACACTGACGTAAACACCCGTTATCCTATTTTTCTTTTCTCTGAGATTCATATTAATCTGGCTTAGTTGCCAAAGATATTTTCGCCTCCAATTTAGTTGCTATGCTGGCCACATTAACCAAATGTTCCACAGGAACAGACTTGTCACAGTGAAGTACAACTACACCTTCTTTGTCCTTCAACTCTACTTTAAGTGCTTGCTCAAGATTATTCAAAGACACCTGCTTATCATTTACAAAATACTGTAAATCAGGCGTAACCGTTACGCTAATCTTTTGCATTACGATATTCGAACTCTTACTTGTCGGTAGGTTCACTGGCAATCCTGATGGCGTAATAAACGATGAGGTCAACATAAAAAATATCAACAACAGAAATATCACGTCAGTCATAGAAGACATAGCAAAAGACGCATCCACCTTATGTTTACTCTTTATATCCATGGATATTATTTTTGCGGTTCTTGCAATAGATCGATAAAGTTGATGGAGGTATACTCCATCTTATGAATCAATTTAGCTACTTTGGTAATCAAGAAGTTATAGGCGATATAGCTTATAATCCCTACAAACAAGCCAGCCGCTGTTGTAATCATGGCCTCATAGATACCACTAGACAATAACTTAGGGCTCACCGCCCCTTCTTCTTGTGCGATTGACATAAAAGCCTGAATCATCCCTGTAACCGTTCCTAGAAAACCAATCATGGGTGCAGCACCAGAGATCGTCGCTAGCAACGTCAAGTTCTTTTCTAATTTATAGACCTCTATTTTACCTACATTTTCGATCGATGCTTCTATACTTTTTAGTGGGTTACCTATTCGAGACAGCCCTTTCTCCAACATTTTAGCGATAGGAGTAGTCTCACGAGCACAGAGTTGCTGTGCTTCTGATACTTTTCCACTCACGACCATTTGTTTCACCTCATCCATCAGACTCTCAGGAGTTTGATCTGCGGCTTTGATTGTCATCAATCGTTCAACCAAAATATACGTTCCTACCAAAGACAATAGTACAATGGGGAGAATCATATACCCGCCTTTGAACAACAAATCTAAAACGGACACATCGGCAGCTACAGCAGCTGCCGCAGCTTCTTCTACAGGAACATCCTGCAATAGCGTAACTAAAACCATACTAAGTGTATTCATAAAATGGATTTAAACAAAAAAAAGGCCAAAACTGACCTTTCTTATTTTTAATGCTAATTAATTATATTTTTAATATTTCAAAGCCCATACTTGATCTCCATACTCGCTTTTAAAGCTTCCGAGTTGACTAGCTGCATCACCATATGTTGAGTAATCTGCTACAGACACTCTAAATCGTTTAGCATTACCAAACGGTGAAATCACCTTCACTCCTTTACCTTCAGCGCTCAACTCTTTAGCATAATCCATTGCCAAATCATCGTCGATAAAACTAGCAATAACAATATAGGACACGCCTGTTCTTTCTGTGACTCTCACGATTTCACCAGCAGGCGCAGATGCAGCCTCTAATTCTGGTTTAGCAGACACAGATTCCAGCTCCTCTGTCGCAGGCTCTGGAGTAGCCTCTACTACCACTGGTTCTTCCTTTTTAACCTTTGGTTTCGTAATTGGTTTTTCTACCTTAGCTACTTTCTTTTCGGTTCCTTCAGGGCCTCCTGACAACCAAAGCATTCCCGCAGCAATAACGGCAATAACCACTACGCCAATTACTATTATTTTAGTAAAACCTCCAGAGGATTCATTATATGTATATGCTTTATAATTTTCTGGTAATTTTTTATCAGACTCTACAGACGAATCATCATCTGAGTCGTCATCAACTCCAAATGACACATTGTCTGAGTCAAATAGTGAATCATCACTATCAGAAGAGAACAAAGAATCACTATCTGTATCATCTTCGATAGAAAAATTAGAATCGTCATCATCATCAGCCATACCCAGTGCTGCTAAATCATCTGGACTATCAATACTGGCAAACAAATCATCACTAGACATCACATCCTCTTCTCCTGTAGTATCAGCCTCAAATAATGAAGTATCAATTGGATCACTATCAAACATCGAATCGCTCTGCGTATCGTCACTTCCTCCACCAATAAGGTCGTCATAATTGACGCTACTACCAAAATCAGTACTCAAGGAATCGTCCTCTTCATCGTCTCCCAACCTATCAGAAATCAACTGTGCACTATCTAGTACATCTTCAACTTCTTCTATACCCTCATCCAAAACGGACTCAGATGAACCAGATGAAAGATCTATCTCATCTAACACACTCATATCTATATCGTCGGAACTCCCAGACAGCGGAGAGTCTGAAACAGGGTTAGACTCTTCGAAAGACAATTCTTCTTCATCGTCATCGTCACCTCCAGATAAGTCCAATTCTTGCAATTCATCGAACTCTAAATCAGGTAATCCAAAATCATCATCAGAAAGGTCGTTTGATGCTTTCTTTTCCTCTTCTGAACCCTCGTTTAGCTTGTCTTCGGCCATAGTCAATCTTATTGTTGATACTGTAAAATATTCTTAATTCAATTCTTGCCAGTAAATGTAGAGAATTAATTTGACTTTACAACTTAAACCTAAGCCTTGTAAAATACAATAATATTACTTGCTAATATTGCACAATCATGTGGGACAAAAATTTTACCTCCCCTATCATTATTAACATTTTTCATGCGTATGAAACCTAAAAATCTATCGCGCCGAGTGAACCTATATATTGTTATCCTCCTATTTTCTACGCTAGTTTGGAGCTGTACAACTAGCCAAACTACTGAGCAGACTTGGATCAAAAAGCAATCATGGAAGAATGAACTTACTCAGTGTACTGGCTACAGATCAGAGTTAACAAATCAACTGGATTCACTCACTACTCACCTCAAAACTTTGAGAGAGAGCGAGGTAACCGATATCATGGGGATGCCAGATCAAACACTCTTATATGAACGAGGACAAAAATTCTTTGAATATCAAGTTAATTGTACCACTGACAAAAAGACAAACAAATTTCTAAGACTAAGGTTTAATGCCTTGGGGTATGTTAATGAAGTATTATTAATTGAAAGATAAACTAATCATGCATTGATGCCTGCGCCCCTACATTTGCATCAACCCTATCGTCATTAACCTTTTTCAAAACCAATATCCCGATGAGGATAAACATGACGAGAACAAATTTTCTATTTTTCATAGTGTTAGTTTATGCTAGCAAAGGTGTAGTATTTTTCAGATTAGAAAAATGGGGGAAATTCCAAATATTCTTCTTAGGAAGAATACCTAATTGATCCACTGTATCTCTCTAACCAATGTAACATCAGATACGCCAAAATAGCCAAAAACCACACTATTTGGATCACTGATACTCCTAACATTCCCTATTACTTGATTAGGTTTTGCGTTCGGGCCGATCGAATTTTGGTCGGTTTGGTTTTTGATCGCTACTAAATACTGGTACGCACGGCTAGTCAAAGAATACTGCTCAACACTCACTGAGTCTCCTTTTTTGAAGACGACATTCTTTGCGTCTACCCTGAACTTGTTTCCATCCGTAAATAAATCATCAAAAAGCACTATCTCAGATGGATGATTTCTCAGTTCACCGTTGACATAAATCTTCCACCTATAGTAATTGGCAACATCGGGTTCGTCATTGATAAGTGCCGAGACATAATAGTTATCTTGTTCATCTTCAACCACGAAACGTTGCGGATCAACAATAAAACTCACGAACGAAGTGTCAATGGATGGAACAGCCTGCATCTTTTCACTATAAGATACTAGTGTGTCTCCATCAGTAATCAAAAACAATTGATAAGAAGCTCCTACAACTGTTGCAAAATCATTTGTATCAGTGATGTATATTCCTGTATTCTCTACCTCTGTAAAAGTGTATTTGTTCCCTCGATCCGAGTACACATATACCCCCACTTGACTAATAGGTTCATAGTTTTCGGTGCTTGCGTAACTATTGCTCCAGTTCAATTTAATTTCTTGATTAGTATGGTCATGTCTAATCCAACCATAAACCACTCTCCTTGGTTCACCAGAAGGTAAATCCACCTTAACCTCTTCTAAGCAGGAGATACTCAGCACTCCAGAGGTAGCCAGTAAGAGTAAAATAACAACTCTAGTATTCATTAAAATCTAAAATTATAGGTTACGGATGGGACTGGAAATGCTAAGACGGATAATTGATTAACCGTAGGTCGACCTGGTATATCAGGATCTTCGGAAAAGAAATATGCTTGAGCATTATCTCTACTATATACGTTGTATATAGAAAAAACCAGCTCGGATTCAAACGTTCTCTTTTCACCATTCTTCTTCATGGGTTTGATTTGATAGGTTGCGGAGACATCTAACCTATGATAATTACTCAAACGATCCTGATTTCTACTCGGATAGTTTGGAACTAACACGCCATCCACTTCATACTTTGAGTCAGGAAAAGAATATGGCCTCCCTGTATAAAATACAAAATTAGTAGAAAAGCTCCATCTCTGCTCGGTCTCGTATACCAACGATAAGGCAAAATCATGTGACCGATCAAAATCAGATGCAAAAAAATTCCCGTTGTTAATTTCTAAACTCTCATTACTGTTTTCAAACTTGCGTTCTACTCGTGAAAGCGTATACCCAGCCCAACCTGTCCACTTCCCCAGCGACTTCTTTACAAAAAATTCAAGACCATAAGCCCTTTCAATACCATAAATCAATTCGGTCTCCACGGACTCGTTAAACTGTAAATTAGCACCATTTTTATAATCAATCACATCATTTAAATCTCTATAATATGCTTCCACAGAAGCATTCATATCCCATTGAGGAAAAAACTTGTACACGCCTACCGTACTTTGATTCATAGTCGTCGGAAGAACATTCAGACCTGCCATCACCCAATTATCAGATGAAGAAGGGGAAGTTGTATTGGAAAGTTGGTGCATGTACTGAACAGAACTACTATAACTAACCTTAGCAGACGAATTCGCTCCCAATGAAAATTTCAACGAAACACGTGGCAACCAGTTATAAAAATTCATCTTATTCTCATCACTACCTGCTTTCAACGTATCTACAATAGTGGTTTGGGACAGTGGCTCGCCTTCTTCATAGACATAAACATCTGATTGACCATCATTGATGAAGTGCGAAAAACGCAACCCCAAGGAAACAGTTAGTTTACTACCTATTCGGTTTTCAGTTGATGCGTACACTGAGGATTCGAAACTAGTCTCATCAGGCAATGAAATTTCATTGCCTGATGTATCGAGTTCTCCTTTGATAACTTCTCCTGGTAACAATCTATGATGAATACTGGAAATTCCCCAGTCCATAATAAAACCAGGGCCGTAATAACTGGTAATATCCGCTTTCACCGCTAAATCATTGATCGAGTATCTACCTTCCAAATCCCGAAACTCTTCTTCTTCCTTCAAACTATATCTGTACCCACTATAATAGGATGTCACATTTATAAAATGTTTGTTTCTCATGATGTGGTTCCATCGTAGAGAAAGCAATGAGTTCCCCCACTGCTGCAAAGCATCCGTCCCATACTTGGTAGCATCACTGCCCCAATATCCAGACATAAACAGTTTATTCTTAGCGTTAATGTTGTATTTAACTTTTCCGTTGAGGTCTTGAAAATTTGCACGGATATCATTGAATCTGGGGTCACTGAGGTTTCGCAATAATAGATCCCAAAATGTCGCTCTACCTGATACGAGAAAGCTCCCCTTCTGATTGAACATCGGCCCTTCTGCCATCAACCGACTGGTGAGCAATCCTAGTCCTCCGGACACTTCAAACTCTTTCTCGTTCCCCTCACGCTGGCGCACATGCATTACTGAGGACGTTCTTCCTCCATACTTGGCCGGAAAATCTCCTTTGAGTATCTCTACATCATTAACAGCATCTGGATTAAAAACAGAGATTAGACCAAAGAAATGGTTGGGGTTGTACAACACCGCTTCGTCCATCAAAACTAAGTTTTGATCCGAAGTTCCTCCACGTACATTAACTCCAGAGACGCCTTCACCAATATTGGTAATGCCAGGCAGTAATAGAGACCCCTGAAAAACATCCACCTCTCCTAGATACGGAATATGTTTTGCCATCTCCATATCGATGCGGTTCGTACTAGACAAAATAGTATGCGCTTTGATTTCCATAGGGTTTAGCTCATCGATAATCAATTCATCCAACTGAATAGGCTTAGGAACCAACTCAATATTAGATTTAATATTCTTTCTAAGATCCACCTCTATCATCATAGGCTCATACCCTAGATAACTCACCGAAATATGGTACACACCGCTGGGTACAGTAAAAGCATAAAAACCATAAGCATTAGCAGAAACACCAGATGCTAACTCCTGAATATACAACGAGGCTCCTATTAGCACCTCTCCTGTATCCGCATCTTTGACCCTACCACTGATGGTATATTTGTACTCTAAATCTGGACGTTCGTAATAAGTCAACAAAACTTGCCCCCCTATTACCTCATAGGTAAGGTTATCGTTTCTACATATTTTATCCAAGATGTGCTCAATGGTATAGGGCTTAACATCAAAGGTGATCACTTTGTGCAAAGGCACGATATTATCATGATAAGCTAAGGGTATGTCATGGGATGGGAGTATTTTTTCCAACAACACTCGCACACTGTATCGACGCTTTTTGAGGGTAATCTCTTGAGATAGAATATCCGACTGAGCCGATACCGTAGGGCACAGTGTCAATAGCAAAATAATTAAAACGTATGCTTTTCGCGTCGAGATACTCAATCTATCATATTACAAGGTGACTTAAAGCCAAATTTATAACATAGATTAAGATTGAATCAATAAAGAATCAATAAAGAATCTGAAGCGTTCAAATATTGTCCTATAACGGACGGATTAGCAACTCGGACCGCTCAGAACGACGACTTTCTCGTCATCAGAGACATTAGTAATATTAGCTATCACTTTAAGTACCTCTAGTATTTCAGACATGGTCTTCCCTTCAAATTTAGAAGTGATCAGACAACTATCAATCCCTGACTGTAGCTGAATCTCAACACCATAATGCTTGGTCAGCACCTGCGCTACTTCTCGCAGTGGTGTACTTTGAAAATTCAACTCACCTAATCTCCATACAAGTGTTTTAGTGTCTATGTGCTTAAAAGACTCCAATTTAGCATCAACGATCGTCGCACTATTATTCTTCTCTAAAACAACCTTATCATTCGATTTCCTTCCTTTAAAAGAGACGCTACCAGACAAGACATTGACTTGACTATAAGTTTGTTTAGCGATCAAATCAAAAGAAGTACCTAATACCTTCGTCACTGAAGATCTGCCAATAATTTTGAAAGGATGATCCTCGTCACGCTTCACTTCAAAGAAGGCCTGTCCATCCAGATACACCTTTCTTTCACTACCGTCAAAGGCTTCAGGATACTTTAGCGTAGAGTTTTCATTGAGTGTAATGCTCGTACTGTCACTTAGGATCACACTGAGAACCTCTCCTTCCCTAGTATTAACGGCCACCAAGTCAGGACTAGAAAAGTAAGAAATCGAAAAGAATACAAGACCTATTGTCACAGCTATAGCTGCGGCAATTTTATAAAAGACATTACCAGAATTAAGCGCAATGGAATGCTTCGCTATCTTCTTCTCTACTTTTAGCCAAGCCATCTCCACATTAGGGCAGAAACTACTTGTATCCAGCTCCGACAGCTCATACAACTTACGATGCTGAGCCAATAGTTTAGCGTTCTGTTCCGATGCATTCGCCCAGTTCTCTACTTCCTGACGCTCATCTTTGGACAGTTTCCCGCTGAGATAACCTTGAATTTTTTCTTCTAAATTTTGCATTCCAGTATTTCTTTCAATTATAGGTCAACAAGAATGTAAGCTCCCCCTATTCAAGGCTCGTGTTTTTTACAGAAATTGAATTAAAATCAAAACCATGATTTTGTCCCATATCGGATTGAGTTGTTCACGCAGTTTACGAAGGGCATGACCTATCTGATTTTCGACAGTTTTGACTGATAAATCGAGTTCTTCCGCAATCTCTTTATAGGTCATCCCAGCATTTCTACTCAAGTTGAATATAGTCTGGCATTTAGGAGGTAGTGTATCAATAGCTTGCTGAACGTAGACCCTAAGTTCATCCATGACCCAGGCCTCTTCTCTATTCTCTGCTACGTCACTGAGGTCTACCACGCCTTCCACATCTACCTTACGTAGTTCTTTAGGCATCTGTAACTTCAGGTAATTGAAGGATCGGTTGCGTACTGCAGTATATAGATATGCCTTAACCGAAGTATTGACAGACAGCGTATGACGCCTCTCCCATATATTGATAAATACCTCTTGTACGAGCTCCTCTGCTGCAAATTCATCTCGGACATACTTGAGGCAAAAACGAGACAACTCTGTATAGTAGTTACGAAACACTTGCTCAAATGCTGCACGATCATCATTGCCTATTTTGGCCAGTATATCTTCTTCTGTTAATTGCACTTAGATACTATCGTATGATTTATGTTTTAGTTTCCTTTTCGATGAAATTAATCAAATTTCAAAGCGGTCACTGGTTTTACCCGAGTAATCACCGCTAAAGGTATTCTCAAAGCCAACAACACGACGAAGAATGTCAATACATTCAGTAGCAACAATGCTTTGAAATCCCAAAATATCGGTACAAAATGCATGTAATAACTCACAGGGTCTAATGGGATCAAATGAAACTGATCTTGCAAAAAGGCCAACAAAAGCGCGATAGCATTGCCAAGTGTCATTCCTTTGATAACCAGAAGCATCCCATTGTACATGAATATCTTCTTGATCTGTCGCTTACCAGCACCTAGTGCTAGAAAAACACCTATCATGTACGTTCTTTCCATAATTAAAATCAATAAAATCGAGATCATATTGAAACAAGCAACAATCAAAATCAATATCAGAAAAACCGATACGTTTTGATTCAGAAGATCAAGCCAATCGAAAATCTGGGCATACTTATCACGAACTTTATCTACATATAGATGTGCATCCACATTTTCAAAAAGGGTATTTTCGGCTATTTCCAAATCATAACCATCCTTAACAAAAACTTCGACCCCTCCCACCAAAGTATCCGGCCAATTGTTTAGACGCTGAACCATACCTATGTCCCCCAGAACCATAGTCTTATCGATCTCCTCTAAACCAGTCTCATACAGCCCTACGATCTGTACCCTCCTAAATTTCGGTGGATTCTGGACGAAATAGATCGTCGCATCATCCCCTACTTCTAGTTTGAGTTTTCTAGCGATTCGCGCACTCAGTACTACCTCTTTGGAGTATTCAGAATCAGAATAAGCTATAAATCGACCTTTTGTCATATTCTCCTGAAAGCGCAGCGTATCAAAATCACGACTTACTCCTCTCAGTAGAACCCCCTCTACCTCTTCCTCCGTGCGAAGCATGCCTGCTTTATGGGCAAACGACTGTATATGATCAATAAATTCATACTGTTCTAAATCATTGAAAAAGTGAGCTCCAGTACTGATGTGATGATCTCCCAGCGCACTACCTAGCGTATATTTCGTAATCTCCAGATGCCCTTTGAAATTGTATATTTTATCTTTGACAGTCTGTTGAAAGCCTCCCAAAATAAAATAGGCTAATATCATAGCCGATAGTCCCAGAGCAATACTAACGACGGCCAATTTGGAGATAATTTTGGTAAAAGATGAGTGAACATCTTTAGAAATACGATGAGATATAAAATATGGGAAATTCAAACTTCTAAAATCTTGCTACATTCGTGTGGTGGCGTAAAATAAACCAAAATTCGATGAACAGAGATCACAATATTAAGAAATACTTGCTCGTAACTTTTCTATTACTTTTAGGGCTCAAACTGAGCGCTTGCACTCCTCCACCCGAGCAGTCTCGCCCAGTCATAACAGGTGCGGAACAATTGCATCGGTACCTCTCCCTGTTACAAGGCAAAAAGATAGGACTCCTCGTGAATCACACATCTTATATAGGTGATACGCACTTACTGGACACACTACTAAGTCATGGGATTCAGGTTCAGACAATTTTTGCGCCTGAGCACGGGTTTAGAGGTGATCTTGCCAATGGCGAAACAGTCTCCGATGGCAGAGATGAAAAAACTGGGTTACCTGTTATTTCCCTCTATGGGAAAAACAAAAAACCTAGTAAAGACCATCTGGCCGATTTAGATCTAGTCATATACGACATCCAAGATGTAGGAGCTCGCTTCTATACTTATATCAGCAGTATGCATTATATGATGGAGGCATGTGCTGATTCGGGATTAGAATTCCTCATTTTGGATCGTCCTAATCCTAATGGTCACTATGTAGATGGGCCTGTTTTGGATATGGACTACCAGTCATTTGTGGGGATGCTCCCTATACCTATAGTATATGGAATGACTGCTGGAGAACTAGCACAGATGATCGTCGGTGAAGCGTGGCTCGAAACGGCTTCTGACCTAAAACTCACGATAATCCCTATCGAAAATTGGGATCATCAACAGGTTTACCCTCTGCCTATCGCACCATCCCCTAATCTACCTAACGACCAATCTATCAACCTGTACCCTAGTCTCTGTCTATTTGAGGGAACGAAAATCAGTGTAGGTAGAGGTACCCACTTCCCATTTCAAGTGATAGGCTATCCTGGAGACTCTAGTCTATTGGGTAACTTTTCCTTTCGCCCCGTGAGTATGCCTGGCTATTCCAAACACCCAAAACATGAGAAGAAAACCTGCTACGGCACTGATCTACGCTCAACCAAACCACTCAGTGCTATCAATTTGGAATATATCATCGAACTCTACCACAAGACACCAGAGGAGTTTTTCAACTCCTTCTTCAACAAACTCGCAGGCAATAGTCGACTTCAAGAACAAATCCTAAATGGACGATCTGCTCAAGAAATCAAAGACAGTTGGGAGCCTAAGCTTGGGAACTTTAAAAAGGATAGAAAAAAATATCTGTTATATCAGGACTAGGGAGTCACTACGGGTAAGCCCTCAGTGATCCAATCGGATATCCCGCCATCAAGATCATAGACTTTTTGGAAGCCATTTTCCTTCATCAACTTAGCGGTACGACCACTTCGCCCTCCACTACGACAGTAGATGTAGTAGGTCTTAGACTTATCTAACGCTAAGAGGTCATTGTTAAAGCTAGGTTGATGAAAATCTAACTGAACGGCTCCATCTAGGGCTCCATCCGCCATTTCTTCAGTGGTTCGAAGATCCAAAAGCACAGCATCTTCATCGTCTTGGTAGGATTGATGAAAATCGTTGGCCGAAACCAGTTCTACTTTTTGAGAACCACAAGAACAAAAGATTATACTCATTACGAGCATTAGTAAGGTTGATTTCATAACAATGCTTTAAAGTTAGGTGTCCAAAATTAAGTAAATTTATTTTAGAACAAAACGGAGAATACTTTTCACTTATTTTAGTAAAGTCATTTTAATTCATTCTCGAACAATGAGCCATTGATTTTTACTAATTTCGTCTATTCACTATCTAACATTATCATTTCCATGAAAAATCTCATTTTAATTCTTATAGCCATTTCAGGGCTTTTATACGGATGTTATTATGACGATGTGACTACTGCCGACCAGCTGGATGTAGTAGCGACCAGTTATAATTTAGAAGCTATCGAATCTGGAAATTTCATCACCTATTCCATCCCAGACTCTATTCTTCATCATGATGCAAACAATGATTCTGATCATCAGTTTGATCAAATTATTCTTGACGAGATCAAACAAAACCTAGATGACTATGGCTATACAGAAGTAAACCCTAGTCTCACTACCCCGGACCTCATCGTTCTACCCGAGGTACTGACCAACGAGCAGTACGAATGGGGTGGTTGTTGGGACTGTTGGTACTGGTGGGATCCATGGTACCCTGGTTGGGGATGGGGATATTACCCTCCAACACCTGGATATGTCTATTCGTACGAGACGGGATCTATCATCATCACCATTATTGATCAAAATGCTATACAAGAGCAAGATGAAAACTCAAAGGCACTATGGGTCTCCGTTATCAACGGGGTGCTTCGCCAAAATTTGACTAAAGCCCGCATCAATGAGTTAATCGATCAAGCCTTTGTCCAATCTCCATATTTAGACCAGAATTAAGATGAAACTAAAATCAATCATATTAGCGCTAGTCCTCATAACTAGCTTCAACGTTGCGCGATCACAAGAATCCCTGTTCATAGCCAACTGGTCTATAGCGATACCTGTGGCCGAATTAGTAGACTACACAGATCAGCCTAGCTTCGGTGGATTCAACATTGGTGGCCGAAAATTCATCTATGATTTTGTCTCATTCGGGGGCTATGCGGGATGGCAATTGTACCATGACAAATCCACTGGACTACACGCTGTCAAAGACGGTCTAGATATATGGGGTAGAAAAATTCGACATCTCAACATCTATCCAATCATGGCCAACGTCCATATATACGGTGGTCAAGACGGAGGAGTCAGACCTTATTTTGGTATCAACACAGGGGTATCGATCGTCAATGAAAACATACAAATAGGTCTCTGGGAAGTATCCGAAACCACTGGAAACTACACCCTATCTCCCGAAATCGGTGTTTACATCCCAGTGGGTTTGAGAGGTGGTGGACTAAACCTCAGCGCAAGATATGATCAAGCCTTTCAGTCTTCAAATGATTACCAAATTCAGTCATTTATCATCAACATTGGTTACGGTGTAGGGTATTAATCTTTAGATCTACTTTTTTTATCTTTCATAATCTTAATCTATTTCGTAAAAGCTGCGTAAGTAGGTTAAGATTATTTTTTTACCCCTTTCTATGAGTCAAAAAACTACCCTTGGTCAAGTATTCAAGACCATCATCCTACCTAGAAAAAAGCTCCTTCTCATCGGTTTAGTATTGATTATCGTCAGTAGACTGGCGAGTTTGATTCTACCAGGCTCCAGCCAGTACCTGATGGATGATGTGATCGCCAAAGGTGACTATGAAATGCTCAAAGTCCTCGTAGCAGTCGTAGGCGGTGCTATCGTAGTACAAGCCATCACCAGTTATGCGCTGACTCGCCTACTCAGTGTAGAGGCACAACACTTGATCGCCCAACTCAGAGTCAAGGTGCAAAAGAAAATCATTCAGCTCCCGATCAACTTCTTCGATAACAATAAGAGTGGTGCACTGGTCTCTCGTATCATGAGTGATGTAGAAGGCGTCCGAAACCTTGTCGGAACGGGATTAGTACAACTCTTTGGTGGTATTCTCACTGCCATCATTTCCCTAGGGCTGCTCATCCGAATCAGTCCGATGATGACGCTATATGTACTGATACCCGTGGGAATCTTTGGTTTTATCTCCATGAAAGCCTTTAGTTACATTCGTCCGATATTTAGAACCCGAGGCAAAATCAATGCGGAAGTAACCGGCAGACTCACCGAAACACTAAATGGCATTCGTGTCATCAAAGGCTTCAATGCCGAAGAACAAGAAATCAAAACCTTCGAAGCAGGTACGATGAAGCTCTATGACAATGTCAAGAAAAGCCTCACCTCTACTGCCATTGTTACCAGTTCGGCTACTTTCCTGCTCGGAATCGCCTCTACAGGTATCATGGGTATAGGAGGATACATGATCATTCATGATGACTTGACGATTGGCGAATTCCTGTCTTTCACCCTCTACCTAGGGTTTATGATCGCACCCATCGTGCAGATGAGTAACATCGGCAGTCAACTCACAGAAGCCTTTGCAGGGCTGGATCGAACTGAGGAGATCATGACCATGGATAGCGAAGATGAAATCAGCGAACGAGACATTATCCTAGATCAGGTATCTGGTGATATCAAATTCGATCAAGTCTCTTTTGCCTATGAAGAAGGCAAGAATGTCATCAAAGAAGTATCCTTCGAGGCACCGAAAGGCAGTGTAACCGCGCTAGTAGGCACATCAGGGTCTGGTAAGTCTACGATCGCTGGATTAGTAGCTTCTTTTATTTCTCCTGCATCTGGGCAAGTGATGATCGATGGGAAAGATCTATCAAAAGTCACACTCCAGAGCTATAGAATGAATCTGGGTGTAGTATTACAAGATGATTTCCTATTCGAGGGGACAATTCGAGAAAACATCCTCTTTCCTCGTCCCGACTCTAGCGAATCAGACCTCATCAACGCAGTGAATGCTGCGCATGTGAGAGAGTTCACGGATCGGTTCGAAGATGGATTAGATACTGTAATCGGCGAACGTGGCGTCAAGCTATCAGGAGGCCAGAGACAAAGAATCGCTATCGCAAGAGCGATTTTGGCTGATCCCAAAATACTGATCCTAGACGAGGCAACTTCCAACCTAGACACGGAAAGTGAATCTTACATTCAAGAAAGTCTCAAATCACTGATGAAAGGACGGACAACCTTTGTAATCGCACATAGGCTCAGTACTATCAAACAGGCAGATCAGATACTCGTCATCGAGGGTGGACAAATAGAAGAATCAGGAACACACGACCAACTAATCCAAAAAGAAGGACGCTACTACGAACTCTACACCTATCAGGCTAGAATCTAATTCGATATACTCCGTCTAATTATTCTCCGAGATATTCGCTCAGGTTCTTCTCTGATCGAAACAAGAGATCGGAAGACTGTAGCAGTTTGTTGCGCGTATGCACATCGAGTGGTGCGGTCTCTATAAAATCACGAACCGTCTGTACTGCCGTAGCAGAGTTGTAACCATATAAGGTCTGATCTAGCCATCGTTTCGTAAAGAAAATATCTCCAGTCTGCTGTAGTTCCGCCAGCAGTTGCAGCGATGGTGCGATCATAGCCACAGACGCTTCGTTTCGTATCGGGTGATGCAAGTAGTACAAGGCAGAAATCACCCAAGGTTCATTTTTACGATTGGCTGGTTTTTTGAGTCCTTCGAAAAAAGACATCCTAACCGCCGAGTCATGCGACACAGCTGGCCGGATAAACTGTAGTCGTTTGATCCTATCCTCATTGTCCATGCGATCGATCTGCCAATCGATATATGACTCATCCTCTGCTGTCCCTTTGAGCGCAATATTGAGGGCAAGACTCTCGAACTGACGGCTGGAAAGCATGATCCCATCGGGCAGCCCTTCACTTTCCCAAAACTGTTTCATGCGATCTACAGCTTCTGGCGAAGACGCCATACGTATATAGGCATTGAACAGCGATGTCTTCACTTGCACATCCTCTACCGCATCTAGTTTTGCGAGTAGTGTAGATTCGATCTGCGCCACATTATCAGCACGCATCGATCCGTTAAAAAACTGGTCATATACCTGCTCTAGATTGGACAGTAGATACGCTATAATTATCTCATTCTTTTCCTCTCTGAGATAGTTCTGTAGGAAATAAAAATACAACTGTGGGTGAAAACCTTCTTGGAGTAGATACTCATGAAGATTGATGTAGGCAGCCCCACGAGTCAAGTCATCTTCATAACGAGACAGATCTACCCTGGCACGATTAAACAGAAATTCGCCCTTGATATAACCTAACCCATGGGTAAACACGCCATAACCTTGACCACCAGCATTGAGCAATATCATGCGACTATCTTCTACAGTAGCATTGATTGGCAATACGGTATGTATCTTATCTAACGTCAAATTCTCTTTCACAAACCCAACCTCATCCGAGAACATGATATCCGAATACTGCGGCCAGACTCGGCCTTCACCTTTCGGATCATGCTGTATGATATCAAACTCATTGACCGCCTCACTGCGCACTTCTTTGAGCTCAAAGAATGGCATCCCCGTCTGGTAAACCCACGCTTGATTGAAAGCAGACAGATCCTCTCCCGATACCCGCTGTAGGATAGTCATTAGATCCTCCCAGTCCGCGTTGCTGTAAGAAAAACTATCCAGATAGTCCGTCAGTGCGGACTGCAAGACGCGTTCCCCCACACGCTGCTCCAACTGCCGCATCATGATAGGTGCCTTGTCATAGATGATGTTGCTGTACATATTCGCTGCCTGATTGAGATTAGCCAATGGCTGTCTGATCGGTACAGTACCCGCAGTGCGGTCTACAGCGTAGGCACTAGGATAATGATCGTAGAGAAAAACTAGATCATCATTAACCTCAGGGTACAGTTGAGCCACGATCTTGTCTGCCATAAAACTGGCAAAAACCTCTTTCATCCATACATCGTCGAACCAAGTCATGGTCACATAGTTGCCAAACCACATATGCGCGGTCTCGTGTGCTATCAGTGCTGCACGTCTGCGTTCTGCCTCTGCGGTAGCAGAAGATTCGAGCATGAGCAAAGAGGCCTTGTAGTCAATCACACCTGGATGCTCCATTCCCCCAAACTGAAAACCCGGAATGAGGGATACCCCAAACTTGTGGAAAGGGTAAGCAATCCCCGTATAAGACTCCAGCCACGCCAAAGACTGAACGTGCAACCGAAGTATCTCATCCAAGTTCGTCTCCAACATACTGTCTATGGGCTCGCGATGCATGACTTCCATGGAGAATGTGCCATTTGATAAAACCCGCTTGTCAAAATCCCCCACGACAAAAGCAAACAAATAGGTACTAATAGCCTCTGTCTTTTCAAAAACTACCTTTACCTGATCGCCATGAACCGTTTCTTCCTTGACTTTGGCGTTAGCCATACTTGACCATCCTGATGGATAATCGAGCGAAAGGCTAAACGTACTTTTTAGATTCGGCTGATCAAAACATGGAAAAGCACTTGACGCTTTGTTGGGTACGAACAGCGTGTACATGTAGTCTTCTGTCCGATTGAGGGCTTCCGCTCCTGCGACAAAATCAATTTCTATTGAGTTATAGCCTGACTTTAGTTGATCACTTGGGATGAAAAGGTGCTCATTTTCTTCATAAACCTCTTCGGTCTCACCATTAACGATCCATTTGGTGATGTGCTGTTTCCCCTCCGTAAAATCCAATATCAAGTCCTTTGGTGTTTTGATTTTGAAGGAAAGAGTTGCTTGACCGAGTACAACCTCATTTTGATCTTTTGGGATGGTAAAATGCAAATCGTAATGAATGGATTTGATCCACTTCGCACGATCATCTGCCAGTTCCTTGGACACACCTGGCGCCAACGTCCTCTTGGGTCGCTCAGAACACGACACCCCTACCATAGCACCTAACCACAACCAAAAAAGAATTGACCTCATATCGATAGTATTATTTACCACTAAACTACACATGAGACAGGACTTCTGGTCTCATCCGATTCTTAAAAGATTGCGTTTGGTAAAAATAGAAAAACCTCTATTCAGCTATCTAGCTGAATGAGAGACTGCTTTAAAAGACACGATAAAGGCCGTACCTTCTCCTAATGTCGATTCGCAGCGAAGGTTACCCTCTAAGAGTCCTATGTATTTGCTGACGATAGATAGGCCGAGTCCATTGGACTGTTCTCCTCCCGTAGCTTTAGCAGTCAATACCTGAAATTTATGAAACATTTTAACCTGGTCTGCCTCAGAGATACCAGGCCCTTCATCTCGTATACTGATTTCTATGTCTTCCCCTACTCGGTTCGTACTGATATAAATGCTCTTTTTAAGAGGAGAAAACTTGATGGCATTGGATAACAAATTGTCAAACACATGGAAAACAAACTCATCCAACCCCATAATGTAGGTACCTTCCTCCAAATCTGTCTCTATCGAAATACTCTTTGCCGCTGCTGCTGAAGAAAAATTCTTTGCTATCTCTGCGAGCAGCTTACCAAGGTCTACGGGCTGGTATTCGTCTATTGTGCGAGACTCTATCTTTTCGATATCCAATATCCGTGTCACCATGTCACTCAGACGCTGTGACTCGGTCGTGATGTGGTGTAGCATCTTGGTTTCTCCTTCTTCTAGTTTCAGGTCAGCGCTCAAGATCTTTGAGATGCTGTTGATGTTATTGATGGGAGCACGGAGGTCATGCGATAGGATGTGAATGAAATTATTTTTGTCCTGATTCACAGCGATGAGTTCTTCGTTTTGCTTTTCGATCATTTCTTGATGTTCGAGGAGCTGTTTATTCGCTTTGGATTTGATCCAACTCCGGTTGAATAAGAAGAAGGCAATAACCACCGCAAAAGCAATGATAACCAGCATGAGGTTTTTGACACGGGTCTGACGCTCTACCTCCTGGCGATTTAGTTCTAGTTCCTCGTCCATGAACATTTTTTCCTGCATCAGGAGGACGACTTCTTCGTCTTGATGGTTCGAGAGATTCTTGATGAATGCATTGAACTCCGAGCCGAAGTAGCGCTGTACGCTACCCTTCTTGATACGCGCAAATTCAGGGCTTGCCAGGTACTCATTGAAGGGGGCATCCCAGTCCGAGTTATGATTAAAAACCACGCCCAACCCATGCCCTTTCATGGCAAAAGCATTGAGCCGTTTGATAGGCCAGTTCTGATCTAGCGCCAAAAGATACCGCGTCAGGTCGCTATACCCAAAACTCCTAGGCGTAGCGGCCACTTCTTGGATGATCTGTGTACTCTTATCTATGTACTTCAACTCGAACCCGAACTGATTAGCTTCTTTGATCCGTTTCAGGTTCTGATCATAAGTCGTACCGAGTACAGAGATCGCTGTATAATCGCTGTATGGATTGCTAAAATCCTCCTCATGCAGGACTGTAGGGTTGGTCCTATGAGTCACCAAAACCTGAAAATCAGGAAAGTAGGGATTGGAGAATTTAACATTCCGCTCACGATCAGCAGTCCATGAGATGATGTCCAGACCTATGTCACCCGCATTCTCTTCATTCTGTATTTGCCCGAATATCTCGGCGAGGGTTTGCCACTCGTGCCACTTGTATTGAATTTTTACGCCGTATTTTTTGGACAAGAAACGCTGAAACCCAATCATCATCTCATACTCCAGCCCTTCTAAGACACCATCGTTAGAGAGCAGAAAAGGCTCATTGAGTTTGTACTGTATTGTAATGACACCCCCTTTGTTTTGCTGCGCCTGCTGCCATGTCAAGTCACTTGCTTGCGCGCTTGCCAAAAACGAAAACAGTACCACTATCAACCAAAACCGCAAGAAAAAAGTCCTTTTCATAATTCCAGTTTGATAAAAAGTAACGGTGTAAACTTAGCCAAAACAAAACACATCTCATGATGACCGGTTTATCTCCCAACCAAAACAAATGGTGCCCAATAGTAAGGTGCTGAAAAATCGTCTGAACCAATCATTTTCAATTTGGCTTTTCTCAAATCATCACTATACCCTTCCTGATCCGAATGATACAAGTGGTTTTGATAAAAGGAAATCATCATATCTGAGGTAGATTGATCATTGACCTGCCATAGTGAGACCATGAGATTTTTAGCACCTGCGTACTTAAGCGCACGACTCAGACCTATCACGCCCTCTCCCTTCGAAATCTTACCTAACCCCGTCTCACAAGCTGACAGGGACACGAGCCCTGCATTGAGTTTGAGATTATATATTTCGCTACAGTACAGTCTACCATCGCTGCTAGCAGTCGAATGCATATAGATTCGTGACTGATCTGGATTGGACTCGTTAACTACCCCATGCGTAGCAAAGTGTAGATAGTGGTAGCTAGACAGATCGCCTACCAAAACTTCCTTGGATGCATCAGCCCTTACCGCCATATTTACCTCTACATCATTCCCTCCAAAAAGGTATTTGATCTCATTCACTTCGTCCATAGTCGCAGGCAGGTCTGACATTCCATCCAAACGATCAAAATCCACTGGCGCAATCAATAGCACTTGCCGGTTGGTAGCCGTCGGTTGACTGGATATATTACTGAGGTATAGCGTGGCACTATAGTCATAGTTCACCGCTGCTTGCTCTATCAAATATCGGTTCCCATCACGATCAGACTTTACTAAGCTCTCGAATGGAATCGTCGACAACACTCCGTCAGGCAATATGGTCAACGTATGCAACGGGTCTATCCCAGACGGTATCAAGGTCTCGTACATTTGTTGGGATATATCCATGAACTCTTCCTGCATCTGGTATTTGATGGCGTTTCTCATACCTATGACTTTACCACTCCAATTTTGCCCTATTTCGACCTCCGTCAATATTGACTTTCGGTGCGTCACCAAGAATATGTAGATTTTATCCTTTGCTGTAAAGTAAGACAATACACCTTCTCCTTCGGCCAAACTAACTTGCAACTCTGACAAAGTCGCTAGATGCGTATCATATTTCAATTTGAAATACTCAGGGTGTTTTTCTTCCAACAAAGACACAAAATCTCTCAATGCTGACTCATAGGTAAAGAGTTGATTTTGAAACTCGCTCCGCTGCACATCTGAAATATCCTGCAACATCATCTGCTCCAGCATATCAATCTCCGTTTTCAGGCTGTCTTCAGTAGCAAGATCCTCATCCGAAATACCGGCAAAGTGTTTGGCCTTCGTCTCCGTAATCGCCTCTAGCAACACAGCCGCTTTACTTCTCTCCATGAAATCAAAAGCGATATCCAGGTAATGCTTGCGCTGAAAAGTCCGCTCGCTGAGGTACTTGGAGACACTGATCCCGTTTTCATAGACATCTGCGGCAATAGCCGCCAGACGGAGCTTGTCCTGCTCATTGATGCGCTGCTGACGAATCTTACCGATCAACTCGTCACAGCGCAGGTAACTATCCAGTGCGCCGTTGATATCTCTCAGCTTTAGCGACTTCTCAAAATGTAGCGCCTCTAAAGCCTGTGCTTTGGATTGTAGAGAGGACAATAAGATTTCTGCGTGGTAGTAATTTTTAACCTCTGGCACATCATACAAGTCCTCATACTGCTGATCGTAGAGGTTGGCATAGATCGATTGTTGATAGTAGCTCGCTGCTTGCTGGTAATCCTTTCGTTCTTGGTACAGCTGCCCGATCAAAAAATAGGTATTGGCCACATCTGGATGCTTCTCTCCGTGTAGCGACTTATACATTGCCAAAGCTTCTTCTTGATAGGTCAATGCCTCATCATAGGCGCCCTTCAATTTGAGAATACGCCCCCTACTACTCAGTGCAAACGCCTTATTGGGATGATCCCCAGCGTACAGTTTCGTCCACATACTATCCAGCCTATCCAAATAATGCAAAGCATCTTGATAGTTGCCCAACCCCACTTCGGCAAAGGCCAAATTGATATAACACACACCTATCTTTTGACGGTTTTGATCTACATCTGACTGATAGTACCTCAAGGCACGATTGAGATAAATCATACTTTGACGTGGTTCATCCTTGATATAAACGAGACCTATATTGTTGTTAGAGTCTCCTAACAGTCCATCAGGAGCACCGAGCTGCTTTCGCATCCCAAAAGCTCTCTCATGATACTGCAGTGCTAAGTCATCGTTTCCATTGTTCCAGTACGCTATCGCCATGCTTTCATAGCACTCGGCTTTATCCAATGTAGCGTCAGAGATATTCGGTTCAGCTAGAAGTAGTTGTTCCAGAGCAAGGTCGTTTCGCCCCACATGTAGGAGCGCACTGCCCATCAGTAAGCGTGTCTGCCCTACCAACTCACTTGTGTCTTGCAGGTATCCGTGGGCAAACTCCAAGATACGCTCTGCTTCTTGAATAGACACGTCGATATGGCCTAATGCTAGTTCACAGGTCGATATCTTGAGCCGAGATACTGCATAAGAATTCCATTGTTTGTTTTCCCAAAACTGATCCGCCAACTCAGCATACATCTGATGAGCCTCCAGATACTGTGATGACTCTAGCAGTTGATTGGCTTTTGCCATATCCTGTGCATGTCCAGTCCATACCATTGTCCCAAATAGTATTATCAAGACGAACGCTTTAAAATCTATACACATAGCTCAGACTGGTTACATAATTTCTGGTCAATCCATCTGGATTAACTTTTCGATCCGTTATTTTCTTTCCATACAAAAACTTAACCCCACTGTTGACATTAAAACTATAGCCTGCCCCTAGCAATGCCGTCAAAGCCAGTCCAGTTGTGCCATCTAGCTTCACGCGCTGGTCAATGTCGAAATCGTACACTTCGTCTTTAGTAATTCGATATATTGGTAGTAGCCCCACATTGAAGTTGAAATTCGTGAAACGAAAATTTCTCTCCACTCTCAGCATCACGTCTGTTCCTCTTTTGAGATTATTAGCTAGTGGATACTCAAATATATAAGGGTCAGGTTCAGCGTGCGGCTGCCCATTAGGGTATCCAAGCCACTGTCCCCACCTGAAGTCATTTTGATTTTGCGTGAGGGCTATCTGAATACCTGTTGCGAAAAGCCATTTTTCGTTGATCCAAGCCCCCCCAGCAATGAAGTCGTAAGAACCCAAACTGGTTTGATAATACATCGGCAAATCCTGACCCTCTGACAAGAATTCATTGTTTTGCTTTTCGATATCTGAATGATTTGAAGGAATCTTGGTACCAACAGTTGCACTAAGGACACCTTTTTTTGTCTCTAGCAAATTTCGAGTTAAACTCAGAGATATGTCTCCTAAGCCTCCAGTGTCTCCTAGATTACCCGTCACAGTCTGGTAGGGCACTTTGGCTTGTACAAACAGTTTATTGGTGATAGAAAAAGTCATATCAGCCGTCAATACATAGACCACTGGAGACAATGTCGTCGTGCCACGATAGGCATTGATCTCTACCGACCGGAGTTTAACGTCTACTTTTTCACTATAATATTGGTCAGGCTTCATGGCTCCCATGGTGCAAAACCCTGCATCACTACAACCTTGTCCTAGCATATCAGACCACGTCGCTACTAGTAAGAGTAGCACTAAATAGGATATTCTTAGTTTTTTCAATGAGTTTGGAGTTATATTGATTTTGAATCGTAAATTAATGACTTAACGATTCAGAATAGAATTATTACAAATAATCTAGCACTAAACGAAAAAACCGAAGTTTACACATCGGTTCATTTCATTCCTTCACAACAGAAGGGAGCACATAATTCAAACGGCTACTTTTTCAAAGTAGCAACTTCTTGCTCAGTCATAGGTCGCATATACTTTTCTTTCACCTTGCCTTCACGGTTCCCGTGCCACTCACGCACCCAATAGGTCTTCCTCGACAAATGCCCGTGGATCACAGCCTCTACTTGTGCACCATCTTTTTTGGTGATCATCACATGCTGATGTATGTGAAAGGCATGCTTTTCAGACACATCTCCTGATTTTACCTGTTCTTTACTCTTTTTCGTTTTGCCATCCTCCTGACACAAGGCTGTAAAACAAATAAACAAACTGAAAACAGAAAGTAATAAAATTCTCTTGTACATAGCTATTGATTAATTGGTTGAAGTATCTAACTTATTATCAACAAATCTAAGGCAGAGGCATCATGCAAACAATTCTCATAGTGCAAATAATTATAAAAATCACCATACTAAACTCAGGCTAACTTGTAGAGCATAGCCATTCCCCACTTCCGAAATTTAAATAAGAATATTAACCTACGACTTGTAGATATATCAAACGCATGCTTAAATTGCACGCATGGAGAATTTCGTAGTATCGGCAAGGAAATATAGACCTCTGGGCTTTGATGAAGTGGTAGGACAAAGCCACATTACGACGACTCTAAAGAATGCCATTGACAACAATCACTTGGCTCAGGCACTGCTTTTCTGCGGACCTAGAGGAGTAGGTAAAACCACTTGTGCGCGTATTTTAGCGAGAATGGTCAACAAATTCGATGACCAACAAGGAGGTGAACAAGTCAACGCACTCAACATCTACGAACTCGATGCTGCCTCTAACAACTCGGTAGAGGACATCCGAAACCTGATCGATCAGGTACGTTACCCTCCTCAGCAAGGTTCCTTTAAAGTCTATATCATAGATGAGGTTCACATGCTCTCGAATCAGGCTTTCAATGCTTTCTTGAAAACCCTCGAAGAACCACCTTCTTATGCGATTTTCATCCTAGCGACGACCGAAAAACATAAGGTCATCCCTACTATATTATCTAGATGTCAAATATTTGATTTCAACAGAATTGAAATAGATGACATTACCTATCAGCTCAAAAAAATAGCTGAGAGCGAAAACATTGACGTAGAGGACGAAGCGCTACATCTCATTGCTCAAAAGGCTGATGGTGCGCTCAGAGATGCACTATCCATCTTTGACCTGATTGTAACATTTTCATCAGGTAACAAAGTTACCTACCAAGACACAATCAAGAATCTTCATATTCTTGACTATGATTACTTTTTTAAACTGACCGAAAATCTATACGCTGAGAATGTATCTTCATCACTACTGATCTATGACGAGATTCTAAGAAATGGTTTTGATGGGCACAACTTCCTCGTAGGTCTGACGGAACATTTTAGAAACCTCATGGTCTGCAAAGACCCTGAAACGGTGAAGCTACTCAACGTATCAAAAAGCATAGAACAAAAATACATCGAGCAGGCAAAGGCAGTGAACCTGTCCTTCCTCATGTCTGGCCTCAACATACTGAACCAAGCAGATTTACAGTATAAGTCTAGCAAAAATCAGAGGTTACATGTAGAGTTAGCCATCATGAAATTAGGCTACCTCAAACAAGCTTTTCAGTTATCTACAGGCACAGAGCCCGTAAAAAAAAAATTAGCGACGGCATAAGCGCAGAAGCTTCTACCAAAAGTACTTCAACAGCTTCACCTTCATCAACTCTAGGGTCCACACCATCGGCAGACTCCTCCGAGCGTAAAAAGCCACAATCAGAGAAGCTAACTCCGCCAGAAAAACCACAGACCAAGGCCAAAGAAACGCCTAGTCTGAAAAATATTTTCAACAAACCAAAGGCAGAAGAGATTTCTAATCAAACCAAAGAAGAGGCTCCCGTAGTTGTTGAATCTCGTCCAGTCACGAAAGATGATATTGTCAGAAAAATAACTGAGTATGTAGAAAAATTCTCTCCATCAGTCTCTGTCAAAAACGTACTTAAACGTCCTTTTCAGCTAAATGAACTCACCATTGAGTATCCTATCTCTAACCGTGTGGAGGCTACTATGGTGCAAAATGTAGAAGTAGAGATGTTAGAGTTCCTAAGAAAGGAATTAAAAAATTCTATGATACAGGTCAGCTACAAGTTCTCTGAAAATCAGGAAGATCGAAAACCATACACCAGTACTGAGATCTTCGCTGTGATGGCTAAGAAAAACCCTAGCCTACTTAAACTGAGAGATGATCTAGGGCTAGATACAGAGTTTTAAACACCATGATCTCCTGTAGTCTCGTTCTACTTATTCCTTTTGAATAGCTTTTTCAATTTCTTAAAGACTCCTTTATCCTCTTCTTCTTTGCTTTCTTCTTGATCATAGTCATCACTCGGTTCCTCTTGATCATAGCTTTTCTCTTTGGGTTTCCCGTCTTTACTAAATAAGCCCTGAAAGAAATTTTCTTCCTCTACCCCTACACAGTCCAAGTCTTCCATGACCTCTTGATCGGGTGTCTCAAATCGGGCTTGTGTGATAGAACGATAATCTTGGTCGGCATTCAGCTTTTGATAGAATAATCCGAATATAGGTAGTGCCGAATTAGCGCCCTGACCGTAACGGGTATCCTTGAAATACAGACCAGGGTTGTCTGCCCCTACCCAACTAACAGTGACTAAATTAGGCGTCAGCCCGACGAACCAACCATCTCTATTGGATTGAGTCGTACCTGTTTTTCCAGCTATATCATTGTCGAGTTTATATTTCCATCTCAACCGACTTCCTGTCCCTCCTGCTTCAGTCACTGCCTGAAGGAGTTCCTGCATGATCTGGTAAGTATACTCACTGATTACTTGCTCTTTTGGCCTTGGCTTTTCTCTAGTGTATATATCTTCTCCATCAGCATCTACTATTGAGGCTATCATATAAGCCTCCTGTCCTCGACCCTGATTCACAAAGACACAGTATGCCTCTGCCAGCTCCGTCATACTAAGCTCGGCTGTCCCTAGAGCCAGTGATGGAACTCGAGGTAGATGACTATGAATGCCTGCGTCTTTGGCCAGATCCATCACACGATCCACCCCTGCCTTCTCCATCATCTTCACTGCGACTGTGTTGATAGAGCGGGTCAGAGCAGCTTGCATAGACAGGTATTTATCATCATACTCATCTGTTCCATTGCTGGGTGTCCAGTTTTCGAAATTGGTATATGTTATCGTCTTACCTGAGATATGGTCACATGGGTCTACTCCACTTTCCAATGCAGCGGCATAAACGAAAGGCTTGAAAGTTGATCCTACTTGTCGTTTGCTTTGGTTGACATGATCATATTTGTAGTAGTTATGATTGACACCTCCTATCCATACCTGTATAGCTCCTGTAGTAGGCTCTAAAGCCAGAAAGCCTGCATTGAGCAATTTGACATAGTGCTTCAGGCTATCAATCGTACTAGCATTCATGAGAGCTTCCTCATCTTGATCCCAATCAAACCAAGGCATATCGGACTTAACAGACATAGAATCAAGACTCTCCTGATGTGTATAACCAGCTACCTTCAAGTGTTTGTAGACAGGACTCTGTATGATGAGGTTGTTTATAAAGTTACGGTCACTTTTCCATGGTGCCATTTCTCCCCAGTTATTTTCAAAACTACGTTGTATGGTTGGCATATGCTCTCTTAAGGCCTCTTCAGCCTTTCTCTGCATACCTAGGTCTAGCGTAGTATATATTTTAAGTCCATCCGTATATAGGTTATATTGAGACTCATCACCTTTTACGTGTTTGGAAAGAAGTTTTTTGGCTTTAAGGCGTACTTGCTCTAGAAAGTATGGTGCAGTAGCATCAGCAGTTCGCACTTTGGTATATTGCAGTGCTGTTGGGGTTTCTTTGATCTCATCGTACCGTTCCTTTGTCAGGTAATCATATTTAACCATTTGATACAAAACCACATTTCTTCTGGACTGACTTTTCTCAGGGTGGATTCTCGGGTTATAGGTATTAGTAGCTTTGAGTGAACCAATAAGTGATGCTGACTCGCCTAAACCCAATGCAGATACAGGCTTGCTATAGAACTTCCTCGCCGCTGACTCTATGCCATATGCATTGTCTGGGAAAGAAACTGTATTAAGATAGAGAGTGATGATGTCCTCTTTGGAATAAATTTTCTCTAAGCGCTGTGCGGTGATCGCCTCTTTGATTTTAGCAATTGCTAAACCAAGCTTTCCATTTTTCTCTCTGGGGAAAAGGTTCTTAGCCAACTGCTGTGAAATGGTACTGCCCCCACCCGAAGAGCGATCACCAAGAATAAGCGTCTTCACCAAAACACGCCCCATACTGAGATAATCTATCCCAGAATGAGAATAAAATCGAGCATCCTCCGTCGCGACGAGTCCTTGTACGAGGTGCTCTGGCAGATCATCAAAAGAGATAGAAGTACGATCGAATAAATAAAACTTACCTATGATCTGCTCGTGCTTATCATAAACAATGGTAGACTGACTGTTGGAGATGTTTTCTAGCGTCTTTTGATTGGGGAGTGCACCCCACATTCCTAAGTAGATACTGGTAATGAACAGGGCAAAAATAGACACGCCGACAACCATCAGCTTTACACCAAAACGGATCAGCTTTTTACCCCATGTTCTTCCCTCTACTTCTTTCTTCTTAGCCATAAAATTTGTGCACAAAAAAACCCTGACGCAATGTATGCAATCAGGGTTTCTCTAAATATTGTTATTTCTTACTGAGCCGCTTCTAAAGCGTCAACTTTGTCTAGGATAGCTTCCGCCTTATCCATCATTTTCAACTGTGTGTACATCTGCTGCAACGCTTTCAAGCCGTCGATATCATCTGGCTTAATGCTAATTGCTTTTTCCATGTATGGCAATCCTTGCTTCAAAATAGCATCTGCCTTTTTGATTTTAGCAGGACCATATTTGTCATAGCTTTTAAGATCCATGTCTCTTACTTCGTCATAGTATCCTTTCGCCATGTTGACATAAATCACACCAGCATTGAAGTTAGCGATATAGTTATCTGGATCGATCTTGATCGCATTCAAGTAGCTTTCTTTAGCCTTTTCAAAACTAGCATCAGCTTCTGTTTGCTTGTCTTCACTTGCCTGCGCAGAACCTAAGTTATCATACAATACACCTAGATTCAAATGTAAATTAATGTTGTTTGGATCTTCTTCGATCGCTTTGAGCAATTGTGCTTCCGCTTCATCTAGTTTGTCCATTGACAACAACAAGCTGATTTCTTCTTGTCCGAATCTACTGTCCGTTGGGAATTTCTCTTGCGCTGCTCTCGTTACTTCGAGTGCCTTCTCTGAGTTTTCTGATTGTCTCTCATAAAAGATAACAGAAGAGTAGATGTCTTCATTGGCGATATCCAGTTCGATCATTTTGTAGTAGTAAGCCAAAGTCTTTTCAACTTTACCACCTTGCTGTGCTGCTACACCCGCATAAAACAATGTCGTAGAATCTTCGCTCTTTACTTCCAATGCTTTCTCAAATTGATTTAAAGCTAGGTCATAATTTTCTTCCCCATATGCAGTACCACCAGCATTTAAGAAGTTGCCCCACATTTGATCCAAGTTAGTCGTAGCGATCAAGTAGTATGAGCTATTCTCTTTCTCCATAGACAAAGTCTTGTTGTATGCCTCTACAGCTTTTGCTAGAGCCTCTTTATCAATCGATTTGTTTGATTCATCTTCACTTGTAGCAATGGCTTGGTATATTTTACCTCTAGTAAACCAAGTTTTTGACTTCCCAGCATTTTTTTCAATAGTAATTGCCACATCAATCTCTGCCTTTGCAGACACCAATTCGCCTTTGGTCAGATAAGAATCCGCCTTGGTCACCGATCCTTTCTGCGCGAAAGAAATGGTACTCATCATGATAGCAATAGCTAATACAAGTATTCTTTTAGTGTTCATAATTTCCAATTGTTTGCGTAATGGATTTTTGGATAATCCTGTCTTAATTGTTTATTGATTGTTATCTGTTTCTTCTTCTGAAGAACTATCTGTAGCGTCTGGATTTTCGGAGCTATTTTCAGGAGTATCTTCTCCTTTCATCTCTTCGACCTCATCGCTTTCTATTCTTTCGATTTTTTCGACAGATGATATCGCATCATTGTCACCTAGTTTGATCAATCTAACTCCCTGCGTCGCACGTCCCATGACACGTAGTGTGTCCACGGCCATACGAATCGTGATACCAGATCGGTTGATAATCATCAAGTCATCTGTATCGATGACCTCCTTAATAGCAACAAGTGCGCCAGTCTTTTCGGTGACGTTCATTGCTTTCACTCCTTTACCGCCTCTTTTAGTGATCCTATAAGCGTCGATCTCTGAGCGCTTACCATATCCTTTTTCAGATACAACAAGTAGGTTTGCATCTTCACGAACGATACACACCATACCCACTACATAGTCATCTGCACCTTCTAATGCCACACCTCTAACACCAGAGGCCGTTCGTCCCATAGATCGTACATCTGCCTCATGGAAGTGAATTGCTCTACCAGACTTTTTGGCAATCACGATATGATTGTCGCCATTGGTCAAGCTTACATTAAGCAACTTATCTCCTTCGTGGATACTAATGGCATTGATACCATTTTGTCTTGGTCTTGAGTATGCTTCTAAAGCGGTTTTCTTTATTGTACCTTTTTTGGTACACATTACGATAAAGTTGTTTTTGATATAGTCTTCATCGCTGAGTGTCTTCACGTTGATCACCGAACGGACTCTATCGTCTGGTTCGATATTGATCAAGTTTTGGATGGCACGACCTTTTGTCGCTTTACCTCCTTCTGGGATTTCCCAAACTTTCTTCCAGTAGACCTTACCAAACTCTGTAAAAATCAACAAGTAGTTGTGTGCAGTCGCCACAAAAAGGTGCTCTGTAAAGTCATCCGTTTTGGTCGCAGCACCTCTTGATCCTACTCCACCTCGACCTTGGGTCTTGTACTCTGTAAGTGCAGTTCTTTTGATATAGCCCTCATGGGAGATCGTGATGACCATCTCATCGTCAGGGATCATGTCTTCAGCCGTGAAGTCGTCCGCAGCGTGCTCTATATCAGATCTTCTTTCATCACCATACTTATCCTTAATTTCGAGGAGTTCCGTTTTGATGATGTCCATTCTCATATCTTCACTCGCCAAAATAGCATTCAAGTGATCGATGAGTTCTTTGATTTCGTCGTATTCTTTCTGAATCTTCTCTCTCTCCAGACCTGTGAGACGCTGTAGTCTCATTTCCAGAATCGCTTTTGCCTGAATCTCAGACAGACCGAAATTCTCCATCAAGCCAGTTTTAGCAATCTCGGGATCCCTAGAGTTTCTGATCAAGCTGATCACTTCATCGAGATTATCCAAAGCAATCAAATATCCTTCTAAGATATGTGCTCTTTTCTCTGCCTCTTCTAGCTCGTACTGCGTACGTCTAATGACTACCTCGTGCCTGTGTTCTACAAAATGAACAATGAGGTCTTTCAAGTTCAACGTATGCGGACGCCCCTTGACCAGTGCCACATTGTTGATTCCGAAAGAGGATTGTAATTGCGTGTATTTATATAGGTTGTTGAGAACAATGTTAGGGATTGCATCTTTTTTGATGTCGTACACGATACGCATACCATCTCTATCTGACTCGTCACGTATATCGCTAATACCTTCCAGTTTCTTATCATTGATCAAAGCAGCAGTCTTTTCGATCATGTTTGCTTTATTGACCTGATAAGGAATCTCATGGACGATGATCTGCTCTCTACCTGTCTTAGTCACTTCGAAAGTAGCCTTGGCACGTAGTACGACACGACCTCTACCCGTTTCATATCCTGACCTAACTCCCTGGTAACCATAGATAGTTGCCCCTGTCGGGAAATCTGGCGCAGTGATATGCTGCATCAGCTCTGGGATATCAATTTCTTTGTTATCAATGTATGCCACGATACCATTAACCACCTCGGTTAGGTTGTGAGGTGCCATATTAGTAGCCATACCTACTGCGATACCAGAAGTACCGTTGACCAATAGGTTAGGGAATTTGGCAGGTAACACAGAAGGTTCCTTCAGTGAATCATCAAAGTTAGGTTGGAAATCTACCGTACGTTTGTTGATATCCGTCAACAACTCTTCCGCCATTCTTTTGAGACGCGCCTCTGTGTAACGCATCGCAGCAGGTGAATCACCATCCACAGACCCAAAGTTACCCTGACCATCTACCAGCGGATATCTAAGCGACCAATGCTGCGCCATACGCACCATCGTATCGTATACAGATGAGTCACCATGTGGATGGTACTTACCGAGTACCTCCCCGACTATTCTTGCTGATTTCTTATATGCTCTATTGTGTAGTACCCCTAAATCTAACATCCCATATAGTACGCGTCTGTGTACGGGTTTCAAACCGTCACGCACATCTGGCAATGCTCTGGATATAATAACTGACATTGAATAATCAATGTAAGCACCACGCATTTCATCCTCGATATTGATAGGAATAATATGCTGATCCCCTATAGGAAAGTCTTCGTTATCTTCTGCCATAAATAGTTAATTGAAAACGCATTTTTCAAGCCTGCAATTTAACTAAAATAGGGGCGAAATAGCAATATTTTTAAATAAAGAAAGTGCCTTAAATGCGTCAAAGAAATGGGTAAAAAAACATCTTTGTAAACAACTGTTTTTCAGTTACTTAATAAGGGTTGATTTTCCTCTTATTTCGCCACTTGTATCTCCAAAGTTTGCGATGATTCTGTCCCACCTTTGGGTTTTGGACTTTCCAAATTGGCTGACCTCTTACCTCAGTGTACCGACCAGTTTCGGGATCTACAATCACATGCTTGAGCTGTACATGATCACTTTTCATAGGAGTTCTTGGGATTTCGGGAATGGTAATACTAATTCCGAAGTTAATGTTGAATGAAGGCGTGTTATGCTTGATACTTCCCATGCTTGGCATAGCCATTTGGTAGGATTGAAAATTATAAGATGGTTTGACCACTACACGGAAGTACTCTGAGAGATTCTTTTCGATAGATATGCCTAGATTAAAATAGACACTTTGGTTCATGAGTGCCGTATTGAATTTATCTCCGAGATACTTTTCTTTCCCGAACTCTACTTCCCCAGCAAAAGAGTAGTCCCAAAAGTCATAGAATTTATATCCCACCATCCCAAAATATTTGAACTGAAATACAGAACCGATGTTAGGCTCATAGTTTCGAATCCCTAATCCCTCTACGGTAGGTTTAAGCGAATTAATCTTCTGATACAGAAAGGATACACCTCCCCCTACTCTAAAGCCCTTGTAGTTAAAGCGCACGCGTAAATTCAGCGGGACAGCCCAACTGGTTCTTTTAAATCCTAGACCCAACGAATCAGCGTTAAAGATACGGTCACTATTGACCAGTAGAGGATTATTTACTGGATTGGAAATACCAGGATATGGCACATCAAAAGTATCCTCTAAGTTTACTGGGATTCCGATCTGGGGATCATTGAGCCAGTTTTCGTAAGTTTCAAACTCCAAAGGGAGTGCTTCGCCCGTATTCTCAGTAATGTATTGTCCCGTTTGGGTTTGAATCAAATAATAACCAGATAGACTGTGTTTGTAAGTTGTCGCATTGTAACCAGTACTCACTGTCATAGAAAACATATTGAGTACAGCCCGTACTGGAGATCGATAGATATCCTGCTCAGTGTACTCGTACTCCTGTGCTACTGCGCTCCATGAGATAACACAAAACCATATGATTAGTTTATATCTCAATTGACGATGGGTTGAGGTTGCAACAATTCGACTTCAAAAACAAGAATTTGATAAGGAGAGACTTTACTTGCGTAAGTGGGTATCACATCTTTCTCGACCAGATAGTCCTTTCTATTTCTAGGTGTGACAAAGGCACTTGCCCCGTAAGCCGTACGTGATGGCATAATCAGCAACGCACGCTCTTCTCTTTCCATCACGTCTACTCCGGCATCCAATCCAGTGATCACTGCCTGATCATTCAATGGGAAGGAAAAAAAGTCACTACCAGTAGTCCCATCAAACGAAGAGCCACTCGCATAGCTTTCCATTTTATAAGCCAGATACTGGATATCTGCCAATTCCCCCGCATTGACTGTTTGGTTAGTTTGTCCCTCTTCGGTACGCTTGTAGTAGACTCCTGATGGCAAAAGCTCCACAGAGTCCACGGGTAGGTACATCGTAGTATCTCTGACCCAGACACCACCGATCATGGTACTATCGATGATCGCACTGTCCAGTTTCTGTTCAGAGATAAATGCTTCTATCATCAAAGTTTCTTCTGAATCCTGTTCGGTCTCCGACTGTATCCCTACTAGCTCGACCGTCATGATGATCACACTATTCGCTGGGATGATAGAGGACAGTTCATCTAGCCCTTCATAAGCCAATGATGTAGGGATATAAAAAATGGCTGTATCTCCTTCTTCCATCAATCCTAATGAAATATCTAAGCCTACCGGGAAAATTGATCCCGTATTGAACTGCATTTTTACAGGTTCGTTGCTTCCATTGTTGGTAACTGCATCATAGGGCTGGTTGTCTACTGCTTGGGCAGTGTAATAGATGGACAGCACATCGCCTGTGCTTGCAGATATACCGGATCTGTTTTCGGTAATGATTTGGTAGTAAATGCCTGATTCATCTTTTTGGGTAGAATCACTCAAGTCATTCTCTTGGAGATAATCCAAAATGATGGCTTCTTGCGCAGCATAAGCTTCGTCTACCACCTCATCTTCTTTACAAGATACGAGGATAGCCACCGCCACCAACAACATAATATATGGGTAAAAAACGTGTTTATTCAAATCACCTACAATTGAGACACAAATTAGATCGAATAACGCCGTAAAAGAAAATTAATTATAGAAAAATGTAAGGGACTGCCCTTGCTTACCAGAATTAATGCACTTCGAATGTGGCACAGAAATAATGAAACAGCGGCACTTTATTCAACCCCAATTTGTCCCCGATCGCCAATAGACGTTCGTGATCCGTCTTAGTCATACTGCGCGGACTAATAATATCTTCGTCGCTATCTAGGAAAAATGAAGCCAAAAACCGGATGAAAATATAGGGAGTAGCGAGTACTGCTTTTCGATAATCATCGAGCGTTACTTTCACCTGTGGATCGTAAGGTTGCTCTAGACTAGCAATATCGAATGATTGCTCCATGGCGATTCGAATCACCGCTAAGAATTTCATCTCCCAGACATCGTACTTAGACAGCAAAAATTTCATTCCGAAAACCACAGGGTCTTTCCCCCAGAAATAGCCTCCTTTCGATAGCTTTCGAGCCTTTTTGTTCAGTGCCATTTCTTCAAAGAAACTCACCTGGCCATCTGCCAGTGCTACTCCAACAGTAGGTGCCATCATGATGAGGGAGAAAAAGTCTTGATCGGAAATTTCTAAATATGGAGCTTCTGCTTTGACAAATTCCTTTTTGAGTGCTGCAGTAGCCTCAATCACATCGTCTAGTGCAATGAGGCTTTCAATCTCAAATTCTGTAAACATGGTTTAGATATGGTTTAGTCAGTCGATAGGCGTTCAATATATACATATCGGTTTACAAATCAGAGCAGAAACCCCATATTATCAACAAGATAACCTCCTATCCTTCTTGCTCCTCTGTGGCTGGTTGCTGCAAGGTTGCGACGATTTCATCATAACTTTCTTTCAGTGCAGGGTCTGCTTTGAGTGCTTTTTTGACTTTATTGTAGTTGCCAGCACCTAGATCATCTTTGATCGCTGCAGTATAGTTGGTCTTAAAATTTGCCTTCAATACTTCGATATTGCTCTGAATGGAATCATAGGCAGCCAGTTGCTCTGGGGAGATCTCTGCTGCTGCAAGCTTAGCACTGTCTCCATTGGCCTGTTTGATAGCATTGAATGTACGTCCCATGTCCATCAATGGATCATTCTTCACCATGTCATTGGTTTTGGCCTGCAAATCTGCTTTCATGGAATCTATCGACAACATGACCTTGGCATATTGGGTAAGTTCTTCTGTTGTTATTTCTTCTTCTTGCGCTTGTGCTACAAATACCGCCATGCTCAAAAGCACTGCGGATAGTACTGTTCTAATCTTCATAAAATGTTTAGTGTTTATTAATTACCAACCACGAATTAACCACCTTCATGTTGAAATTTCAAATGAACCCCTCCTTCATTCGAGTATTGCACCTAGATTTGTATGATTCTTAACAAATAATAACGAATGAAAAAGATATACTATCTCTCTACCTGTAGCACTTGCAGTCGTATCATCAAAGAACTGGATCTCACGCCAGACAACATCACGATGCAAGACATCAAAACAGAAGCAATGACCGCTGAGCAAGTGGAGCAAATGAAAGATATGGCTGGCAGTTACGAAGCGTTGTTTAGCCGCAGATCGATGAAATACAAGGCGTGGAATCTAGGAGACAAAACCCTAACAGAAGAGGACTACAAAAACTACATTCTCGAAGAATACACCTTCCTCAAGCGTCCTGTGATTATACTCGATGATCAAATATTCGTTGGGAATAGCAAGAAAGTCGTAGAAGCTGCAAAAGCTGCGCTATAGTATCTCAGTTAGAACTTAGCAATCAAACGCAGATTGAGAAACCGTGCGGACAGTGCATTGGGCACAGCGAAATTGTTATTGTTTACATCCTTGACCCATGTGTAAGTCAGGGCATTGTCCGTACCGAGTAGATTCAATACCTCCGCGCCTATCCATAATGATCGTGGCAACCAAATCTGTTGGGACTGAAAGGTGAAGCTTTTAGAAAACCCGACATCTACACGTGTATAGTGGTCGCCGGAGTAGACACTCCGGTTGTCATCATCGCCTGGAGGACCAAAAGGCAATCCGCTACCAAACTGCATATTGAGACTAACTTTGACACTCGGGTCGTTAGGGATATGATCCTGAAAGAATATACCGAGGTTGAGGCGCTGATCGGTGGGTCTGCGGACATATCCGTTACCTGTATGAAGGTTTTCTTCGGTTTTCAATATCCCCAGACTGAACCATGACTCTGTTCCTTCTATAAACTCCCCATTGATTCGAAAATCAAAACCATAGGCATAAGCCGTAGCTTGATTGCTCGCGAAGTAGCGGATTTTGACATTCTCCACATCGTAGGGATTTACATCCCAGAGATACTTGTAGTAGCCCTCAGAACTCAATACAAAAGATCTCCCCCAGATCATCAACTGTCTATCCCATGCCAGCAGTGCATGAACGGACTGCTGTGCTTTGACATTAGGATTGATTGTCCCTGTGCGATCACGCAGCTCTCTATAGAATGGATGTTGGGCATAGTGCCCCGTAGACACACGTATTGTATTTCTATCACTGAGACCAAAACGGTAGGCATATTGCAAGCGAGGGCTGAGGATGAACTGCTCACTATAAGTCCAGTAGCTTGCACGTACCCCCATGTTGAGCTGATGTGTTGATCCAGGGTTACCGATGACCAACTGCACAAAACCTCCTACCTTGTCAGATGACAGCTCTGCCTCACTATCCAACACTTCAGTGACCGTGACATAATCTACCGAATCGATCAGTTCGTACTCATCTAGTCTGTCCTCGATCATTTCATGATCCCAGTTCACCCCGAATTGCAACAGATGCTCCCCTATCTTTACTTCGTTCTTTTGCTCTACTGCGATGATCTGTGCATCAAGCCGATTGCGTCCATAGCTGTAATTCGTCCCTACGCCGAGTACGTTTACACATTCGTTGAAGCGATTCGATCCGATATTGGTATTGACATCACAGAGCAAGTAGCCCGCTTCTATTTCATAGTTTTCTCGCTCAGAGGACAATACTCCCGATAGTGAAAGTGTAGACTGAAAACGATCTGAGAACTGATGACTGAGGATCAGTGCCGCCTGATTCGTATTATAGTCCAACAACTCACGCCCGTCGAATGCAATACTGAGGCGATAGGACGCTTGCAGGTTTCCGAAATCCGTCTGCTGACGTTCGGGTATGGTTTCGTAGTTATTGATGGCAGTGGAGATCAATAGGCTTAGTTTGGTTCTATCCCCGAATTTCTTGGTGATGAAAGACTGCACATCGGTGAACTTTGGCAAATATTGCCCCTGCGTCTCTAGAGTACCTAGTAGGTACTTGGTGTTTTTGTGTCGGGCGCTGATCGTGTAGCTGAGATCCTTTTTGTCATTGATACCTCCCAGGTAGATACTGCCACCGAGCAAACTTAGGTTGATGGTCGCTTCGTGTCGAGTGGGTTCCTTGTAGTAGACATTGAGCACAGAGGACAGCTTATCACCATAGGCAGCTTCCCAGGCACCGGCTGAAAAATCAACCTGATCTACCAAATCTATATTGATAAAACCGAGTCCTTCTTGACGACCTGCGCTGACGATCTGAGGACGGTAGATCTTGACGCCATTGACATAGATGAGGTTTTCGTCATAGTTACCACCACGGACAGAATAGGCCGAGGACAATTCGTTGTTGCTGCTCACTCCTGGTAGCGTACTGAGTACTTTGGAGAAGTCTCCAGTGGCTGAAGGAAGGTTGTAGACATCCTTGGCATTGACATGTATCGTCGTGATGTCGTCTTTATAGATACGATCTGTTACGCTGACATCCTGTAGCAATTCAGTTTTGTAGGTAAGTGGGACTTGGAGGGTCAAATCTTGTGATACGGAGAAGTTCTGAATGTACTTTTCGAACTGGAGATGAAAAACTGAAATGCTGTGCTGCCCTTCTGGCAATTGAATACGCACCTCTCCTCTTCTATTGGTAGTACGGAGTATAGAATCGGGCATGACAATGACCTGTGCATCTTCTACAGGCTGATTCAAACTATCGACTAGCTCCAACTTTAGCTCATAATTGGTTTGAGCAAATCCTGATAGACACAGGGCAAAGAGAAGTATAAAAGTAGTGATGAAAATTCTTGACATAGTACTGGTCGATCAGCCTTGCAATATATGATGATTAGCAGATCAGTACCTAAGCAATTTTACATTTTTAGTCTCTGATCCAGACTGCAAATGAAGGATATATATGCCGCTGGAGTTTCCAGTCACCGGGAGAGTAAGTACCTCTCCTTTTCTTACTTTCTGTGGGCTTTGTTTGGCAACTATTTTACCATCAGGTGCATAGAGTGTCACATTCAGCTCCTTACGCGCATATTCACGCTCTACTTGGATAGAAATATAATTACCTGTAAAAGGATTCGGAAAGACCGTAAAGCTATCCTCAAACACACTAGACACTGACAAAACTGAATCTCCAATCACACGCAGGTAATTGGGCAAACCATGACCTAACTCGTTGTCTGGATTAGCATGCTGACTACCGATAGACGCTATGAGTTCCTTAATTTCCAAATTGTTCAATTCAGGAAACTGCTGCCACAGTCCCGCTGCAAAACCAGCGATCAATGGAGCCGAAAAACTCGTCCCGCTATTGGTACCGATAGAGTTGTCATCATGAAAAACTGCTACTCCTTGACCTAATGCTACGACATCTGGTTTGATTCTACCATCGGCAGTTGGTCCTATGGAGCTAAAGCTCGACCTGACTCCACTGCTGTTAACCGCACCCACTGCCAAGACATCTGCTACATCTGCTGGTGGCGTGACATACTGCCATGTTTTATTGCCTTCATTGCCTGCACTACTCACTACGAGGATGCCTTTGTCTGATGCCAATGCTGCCGCACGAGAAATCAATGCCGTTTCGCCATCCATATCCTCCTGCACATAGTTCATCTCCGAATCCTCGAATATGTTATACCCCAAAGATGAAGAGATAATGTCTACACCAGCACTATCCGCACGCTCTGCCGCAAAAAGCCAATTGTACTCTTCTATACGATACTCAAAGCGACCACCGTCACTCACATCCTCGGTGACATAAAGACTGATATCAGCATTGTACCCTGTCCCTAGGAGCACTTCTTTGTAGTCCGATACGATACAACTCAGGGCATTGGTACCGTGATCATCTATCGAAAATACCTCTTGGCTATTGGTCGTGAAGTTCAAACGATCTATAAGCCTGTCATCCTCGAACAACTGTCCAAATACAGCAGACTCGTTCACTTTTGAAAACCCTCCATCCAAAACCGCTATATGTACTCCCTTGCCCGTATATCCCTCTGAATGCATCGTCTGTGCAGCGAGCATCGTTAGTTGGTTATTACTATTAGAGGAAACAATAGAAGGCACCAAAGCGGTATAGCTTAACTCGACTTCTTGCAGGTCTGCATTGAGCTTCGTGCCTGGTGCTACGTACTCATAAGCCGTGATATAACTCGTCTCCATTAATTCGATCAACTGAGATTCCTCTGCTTCGACGAGGACGGCGTTGAACCATCGAGAAGTGAAATAGGGCTTGACATTGTATTTGATCAGAGAGTCAATATAGTTCTGATTGACAGGGAAGTCCTCTGAAGTAATAGGCGTTTGGCGTTTGACCCGCCGGTCTATGGCGCGTTGAGAAAGAAATGCTGTAGGCAGATCGATAGAAAAAGCGGAGTTGGCTTTGTCTGAGAAGAAAACAACGTAACGGTTCTCTTCTGCCCAAGAGACTGTGCTAAATATAGTAAGTATGTAAAGTAATAATATGCGCTTAATCTTGCTTCTTGCCATATGTTATCAACGTCTGCTCTAACTGCCTGCCTGCTACTATTTTGTCTGTGTTGACGATACCATCCTCCTGATCATACGCCCACTTGGCGTGATATTTAATGATCAATCCCACCTCTGGTGCATAATACTCTAATCTATCGTCTCTTCCTATCAATGGATCTATTCCTTGATCACTTTGTATCACTTGTACCACATTCGTGAAAGCCTGCTCAGCAAGTACCGTGTCGATTTGGCTTTCTCCATATTGATAGAACTCTGACTGTCGGTTATTGTAGCTATTTCCATCCCATGATAGGTCTTCCTCGATAGGAAATACCAATTTGACAAAGGAAACATTGTTTTCTACAGCGACTACTCGCGTGGTATTGATAGATGTTGTCCAGACTGAATCCAGTTTCCACACTGCGGTCTCATCGGCACGTTTGGAGCGATGCAGCTGATACCTCACTTCGGTATCCGAGATGATTGTCGAGTCTACCACTTCCTCTTTCAACTGGTAGTTCTCCTCTTCTGGACCGATCAGATAATAATTGGTATCATGTACATCATAGATGCGGTACGCTCCCACCTCCATGGGAAAGTACTGCACACCTAATCTACTAAAATCTGTCTCTAGCTCGGATGTACACCCAAAGCAAACCACTAGCGATATCAGTAGCAGCTTATAGTACTGCATGCTGCGCTTGTCTGAAACTTGATTTGATCCAACCGCCCCCGATGACATCATTGCCTTCGTAGAACACTGCGGCCTGACCTGGCGCGATGGCACTCACTCCCTTGCCAAAGTAGACCTTCATAGTATTGTCTACATGCTCTATAACGGCAGGCGTACCGAGATCATTGTAACGTACCTTGGTCACGGTATCCATGCGTTCGCTGAGTCCGTCATACTTGCCCATGATCAGTTGGTCAACATACATGCCGTCACGTGACAGTTCATCGAAAGTACCGAGTACGACTCTGTTTTTTTCTTTCTGTATTTCAACGACATAGACAGGAAATCCCAAAGCGATCCCCAAACCCTTTCGCTGTCCTACTGTATAGAATGGATAGCCCTCATGCGTACCCACGACGGTCCCGTCCTCTAGTACAAACTCACCACCTGCGACCTTTTCTTCTAGACCATCTACTCTCCTTTTGAGGAACCCTCGGTAGTCATTGTCTGGCACGAAACAGATCTCGTAGGATTCGGACTTGTTGACCAAATCCGTAAAACCTCTTTCGATTGCCATCTCACGAATCTGTGTTTTCTTCAGATGTCCTAGTGGCAGTATGGTACGAGAGAGACTCTGCTGGGACACGCCCCACAGTGCATAGGATTGATCCTTCATCTCATCTGCTCCTTTGGAGATCACGTATCGGCCGTCTTCCTCACGTACATTGGCATAGTGCCCCGTCGCGATAAAGTCACAGCCGAGCTTGTCCGCTCTACGCAGCAGCGCATCCCACTTGATGTGCGTATTGCACAGCACGCACGGGTTCGGCGTACGGCCTTTGAGGTACTCGTCGGTGAAGTGATTGATCACATAGTCGCCGAACTCCTCTCTGATGTCTAATATATAATGGGGAAAACCAAGATCAACGGCGATGTTTCTCGCGTCGTTGATGGAGTCGAGGCTGCAACAGCCTGTCTCCTTTTTGCTACTACCCGAGGAGTTGTAATCCCAGGTTTTCATGGTCATTCCGATGACTTCATAGCCTTGCTCATGAAGCATCACTGCTGCGACGGAGCTGTCTATACCGCCACTCATCGCTACTAATACTCTTCCTTTTTTACTCATCTAATGTTTAATTGCCAGGTTCACAGTCTGGTGTTCACACTTATTTAAGCTACAAAATTAACGCAAAGAGTTGATTTGATTGTTGGATTGGGGCGATAAAGTGAGGGATTGGTCTCTTCTTATCGATTTAAAATAGATAGTCGTCCATCCAAAACGTACGACTATCTATTTTGGGAAGATAACAGGGGGTTATATGTATGTCAAAGGTTGGTTAAGACACTATATTGCTTAAATACTCAACTTGACAGACTTCACTGAACAGACTCATAAGTCAACAGACATAAGATTATAATGCAACCTCTATTGTACTGTCAGACATATCTAAAATATATGGGTTCGGTTTTAAACTTCAAGAAAACCGAACCCACATACTTTATAAAAGCCAGACTGGCTCTACTTGAGCGTTTAATCAACAGGCATTTCTATTTTGGTATAAGAGGACACCTCCATGATAGGCTCAACGCTATCCAAATCAATTCTCTTTTCATCGCTATCCATTTTGAAAGACCAAACGGGTACTTTCACATGGTTGACAGTATCTTCAGTGAGGCTACCTAGCAGCCAATGTGCGATTCCTTTTCTCGCATGAGTAGCCATTGCGATCATGTCTATGTTTTCTTCTTCTACGTATCTCAAAATACCCACGGATGGAGACACAGACCGAACAATATGAAAAGTGAAGGCTTTAATCCCCAAAGATTGAATCAGCTTGGTTGTCTCACGAGAGATTTCTTCTTCATTTTCTATATTATGAACAGTTCGAACCCATACAAAATCCAATTGGACGTTAAATAGAGCCTCCATACTTGCTACTTCTTGTAGAAAACTCATTCGGATATCATCTATGTCAATCGGAATCATCACACGTTTAATTTCGTCTAGCACCGTTTTTCCACTGATTGAGATGACCGGACATGCTGCCTTCCTAACCACCTTTTCTGTGTTTGACCCTTCCAAGAATTCATCTATACCAGAACTTCCGCTCGTTCCCATGATCACCAAATCGTAAGCTTCATGAGTGATCTTTTCGTTAAGTATGGTGATGAGCGTTTCATCAGAAATATACTCATCAATAGATACGCCTGATACATGGTATCTTGCGATCAGTTGATTCATTTGCTCCTTGGACGATTCCTCTACCTTCTTGAGCAATGTACTGGTCACTATAGCTGCGTTATGAATTTCTGGATAAAAATCATAGTGAAGGCTGGTTACCAAAGTAATGGTCGCTTCATATTTTTGAGCCACTTCAATCGCGAACGCCAACGCATCTTCACTCAATTTTGAGAAATCAGTAGGGACTAGAATCTTCTTCATGGTAAATCTATTATAGGGTTAAATCTTTGTTCAATAATATGTGTAATTATACGTTTCATCCTACCTCCTAGTTCTCTATTCAGTCGCTATTTTAATCATTTGTTTAAATGATTAAAAACATGTGATATGGGACCTCACAGACTCCCCACTACCCAACCGACCCCAAAGGCTGCTAAACCAATGACAACCTTGTCGGCGGTGGATTTCCACCAGATGCGGCGAATCTGCTTCTTGAGGTGCTTGACGGTGCGCTCCATCTCTGCCAGTTGCTGGTTGAGCTGCTCATTGGTGGACTGCAGCTCGGCGTTGGTGGTTTGGAGCACGACGATGCTACGGTCTAGCTCGGCGATGATCTGGTTCATGTTGAGCGCAATATCGTGTTGGTCACGCTCGATCTTATGGACGAGCAGCGCCGTGAGTCGCTCGATCTCCCGTACCTTGTCTAGGATCTCTTGATTGGTCTGCATCAGTTCTGCATGGGCAGCTGAGACGGTCTGCAGCTCTTGCAACTTCTGGTTGAGCAAAGCAGCCCGCTGCATGCTGATCACCCAGGCACCGTCGGCCTGTACATGGACGGTCTGCCCCTGGTAGACTTGGAGGCTGTCGTCCGCTTGCGTGAAATCCACCACCTGCGCTGCACTGACGGGCAGTGCTGCAAGGATCCATAGTATGAAATACAGCGTCTTCATGGCGAGGGTATTTGATGGTGAGACATCATATTGGGTGAAACCGCATCGTAGGTTCGGAGGACTTGCCTCAGGCTATCCCGGATCTGGATCACGTCCTGCTGCTGCTCATCCGAGATACGCGTCAGGTCTTGGTTCATGTCGCTGATGCGGTGGTGAGACAGCAACAGTTGGGCATGGAGTGTTTCGTAGTTTTGATGGATGCGCTCGTACTGTGCAGCGATAGACTGCAAGGTATCGATCTGCACCTTTAGAGACTGGCTCAGGCTTTGCGCTTGGCGAAAGCTATCTTGGTTGACGAGGCTTTGGTAGACAATGAGACCAACGAGCACCAAGAGTATGAGGGTGTATATATGGGTAGTTTTCATGATTTCCTTTTTTTTAGATGTGAGACTTTTAAACATTATGTTTTAGATCGCTAGACGCTAGACTTTTGTCTAAAATCTACATACTAGCTACTAGTATGTAGTAAAAAAAGAGGCCCTCACTAAGAATCAACCCATCACTATCGTACGAAACGGTATGGTTTTATTTTTAGCTGTTTGAACACCAGACTTGATACATGAGATAGATTGTCTAAATACTAAAATCTAACTACTAACATCTAGTGTAAATAAGACCTCTCCTATCATTTGAATGCGGATACAACAACTTAGACAATCGGTTCAACATCTTGCTTTACGAACTTTATAGTTGCCAAACGATCGTGCAGCTCCATGCTTGGACGAAAATTCACCTTGAGCCTTTTGATCGTATTTTTATCTACATCCTCTATGAGATCCTCCCCATAACTAGCAATAGCTGGTGAGAAACTACCCATATCCCCTAGCCTCACAATGCGGCCTTCTTCGAGATAGGTGTGCATGCGATCCAAGAATGACTCTAATACACCAAATATATCGGTAGTATGCAAACTCGTCATTTTGGAGATTTCCGTAGCGATCTTTCGGATGCCCACTGGGCGCTCACGAATGATGCTCGCGTAATACTTGATTTGACCTCCGCCAACCACTCCCGGTTGCGCTTTGGGTACAGCTTTATACATAATTGACATGACTTGAAAATTTAAAATGTGAAAAATGAGTTAAACTTTGCTTCACAAGGACGTACCACGGACACGTCTACTGAGCGTAGCATCAACCTTTCAAAACCGGCAGAGCCTGCCTGAGGTTTTGCTAAGTAATACTGATCATACTTGCATCTATTGGGTGCTTTGCTAGGTCGTAACTATGCGTAGTGAGACTGTGCGGTGCGTGTGCTTGCGAAAGCGGGGTGCTTGTCCATACTTGGATCAAAACAGCAGAACTGTTCATAAATTGGGTGAAGACAAACGGGGTTATCGAGTGGCCTTTTCGATGTGTCTGAAGACAATTCTTCAAGAACAATATCCGTTCCAAAAATGTTCGGGAAAATGCCAAAATATGTTAAAAATCCAGTGCTTAGTTAATTTTTCACTAAACAACTTTAACTAGTTGTAATTCAATTAGTTAACAATCTACGCTTGCCGTCAAAAGGGGACTAGTTACATGCCCCTCAAAGTCTGCGCAGACTTAGCCTCAAATCCGTGCGGATTTTGCTTCAAATCTGCGCAGACTTTGTCCCAAACCCGTGCAGACTTTCGTACAAACAACAGCAGGTTTTCACACAAACCACACTATGTTTTGGAGTAAACCCGCGCGGGTTTTTGAAAGTCAGTAACGAGGTTACTTTGAGTAACCTCGTTACTGACTAAGGTAAGCTCCAAAAAAACAACCTTGTTACTCCCAAAACCAATCTGTATCCAAAGGTAGAACAGCGGTCTCTTCATGAAAGGAAGCATAGTTTTCTTTGCCACCAAACCAATCTAATACCTCCCTCCGATACAGCTTGGTACTGGTCGTCGCTAGGTGTGCATGATAGGATGAGTAGGGATATTCTTTGTGATCGGTAACAAATCCATGTTTGACAGGGTTGTGATGGATGTATCGGATCAATTGAGAAAAATAAGCATTGTTGGTGACGGCAATCCTCTTAAATGGCCTCTCAAACAAAGGGCCTGTGCGATCGTAATGCTTGTTGATGGCTCGGGTGTAGCCTTGCAAAAAGCTGGAGAAACCGTTGCTGACGTGCCAGTAGCTAGGCTTGTCTTTGTCTTTCAGCATCACGGCAGATAGCTCTTCTTCAGATTTGACCTGAATCAACAGGTGAAAGTGATTGTTGAGCAAACAGTAAGCGTAAGTCCTAACCCAAGGATGAACATATCTCGCATACTGCTGCAAAAAGTAATCGTAGTTCTTAGACGCAAAGAAAACAGACTGGCCGTTGACACCACGGTTGTAGATGTGGTAATAGCTTTCAGGCGCTAGTTGAGTAGTACGGGTATCCATGGGTTGGTTGGTTTAAGTTTTAAGTAACGTCACCAGTAAGGAGGTTACTTGGAGTAACCTCCTTACTGGTCTGGCTAGATAAAAATAATCAGCCTAGTGTATAAAACCATCCCTTTAATCTACTTTTTGAAATAACGAGGTTACTTAGAGTAACCTCGTTATTGACTAAAGACCGATAGTTTTGGTGTCTCGTTTTAGTGGGAGAATATTCATCCTACCGGAGACTTTTGCGTATAGTACTAACTCAGTAAACAAAAACAAATACATGAAAGCCATAGGATTCAAACAATCACTACCCATATCAGCACAGGACAGTTTCATAGCCTTCGAAATGGACAAGCTCTCTCCCACTGGATACGATCTACTTATCAAGATAAAGGCGATCTCCGTCAATCCAGTAGATTTCAAAATCCGAACAAGTGCCGCCAAGGACAAGGTACTCGACACCCCAAAAGTCATTGGTTGGGATGCCGTCGGTATCGTCGAAGCGGTGGGTGATCAAGTATCAAAATTCAAAGTTGGGGATGAAGTATACTATGCCGGTGACTTGACCCGTAGTGGCAGCAATGCCGAGTACCAACTGGTGGATGAGCGCATCGTGGGTTTCAAGCCCAAGCGCCTAAGCATAGCAGAAGCTGCTGCCATCCCATTGACAGGGCTGACGGCCTACGAATCACTCTTTGACCGCATCAAAATCAACCCAGAGACTGACAAAGGCAAGTCGGTACTGATTCTCGCAGGTGCAGGTGGCGTAGGATCTATCGCCATCCAACTCGCCAAGAAAGTAGCAGGGCTCACGGTCATCGCGACCGCTTCGAGACCCGACTCGGTACAGTGGTGCAAGGACATCGGCGCTGACTATGTCGTCAACCACTATCAGCTCAAGGAAGATTTAGAAAAAATAGGTCACAGCCAAGTCCACTACATCTTGGATTTTGTAGACCTCAAAGGATATTGGGACACGATGGCGGAGATCATCAAACCTCAGGGACACATCGTATCGATCACAGGTAGCAATGAACCCTTGAACCTTAATGTATTGAAGACCAAAAGTGTAAGCTTCTCATGGGAACTCATGTACACCCGATCCATGTACACGACCGACGATATCGAGAGACAGCACGACATCCTCAACCGTATCGCTGAGCTGTTCGATGATGGCACCTTACGCTCCACACTGACTACTACACTCCAGGGTTTCTCTGTAGAGAATCTAAAGAAAGCGCACGAGATGCAAGAGTCTGGCAAAACCATTGGCAAGACGGTGATTGCGTATTAATAGGTAGCACTGCCCCTTTTGACCCAAAACATCAAAGCCAGCCCCTCAGTAGAGGAAGCTGGCTTTTGCCTTACTTGCTAGTTTCGAACTATTATTTAGGAGCGTTCCAAGAACGACGCGTGTAGCTGGACGTATGGTCTACAGTCACCGTATCCGAAACCAATTCATTTGGAAAATCCACCCACAGGTGCAAAGTGCTATTGTCTTTGACACTTCCCGTTATTTTGCCACTGTTCACGACCATGTATAGAGACTCTGTACCTGATTTGAACAATTCAAATTTGGGAGTCACAGCATCTCCAGAGATGAGTCGATTGGTGTTCACATTGGATGAATACCTACTTTTTACGATCAATCCCCCAAGGGCTGTCACCTTAGCAGGTATACCAATGGTCGCTGCATCGTCCGCATGAATAGTTAAGGTTCCCTTCACTGTGATTTCTTCCAAGGCATGGATAGATCCACCTTTTAGTGCATTCAGCGTGAGGTCTTTTTCATACACACCACCTTCTACAGTCTTCACTTGAAAGGCACCTTCACATGTGACTATCACATCTTCTTTGTGTGTTTTTTGTTGTGTTGCTTCTAACGTTTCCATAGTTGTTTGTTTAAATAATACAAATGTTATGATGCAAGTTTAGAGACTAAGTCTGGTGCACAAAAGAGCACTATTACGGCTTTGGAAGAACACGTAAGCTCACGCAAATCCATAAGTATCAATACGGATTATGAATAAAACAAACAAATTACAACTCTGTATATCAATGCGTTACAGTTTACACCCTATATATTCATACATAACGTAATGGGGTTTTTCTGTAACATTGCATTCACATATTAAAAACCGTAAACTTATGCAGCTAGAACAAGCAAATGAAAGACATCAAAACTGGATACAATGTAGCGTCTTTGATCTTGCCAGAAATTTTGATGGGATCAATCTCCTGACCGAAATCAATACTCCTCCAGTTACTCAATTCAGCAGAGTGAGCACCTATGATATGCTCATGCCTGATGCGCTCTCTACTAAAAGTGTAGATACAGAAATGACGTCAGCTGTTTTATTCATGGGACTTTCGGCAGTCAATCCGATCAATACCGAAGTTACTTTCGCACCATACTTTGAGATCAACTATGCTGACAGCTCCAAAGCCTATGTCTCTATGGATATAAACACCCCGGATCAATCCACTGATCACGATCCAAACCTAGAGGACAGCATTATCTCAGAACGTCTCAAAGACACCCTGATTCGAAACTGGATGACTTTGGATAGCCATCTGCTCGACGATATTTTTACGCGAGAGGAACTCATCAACCGCAGAAATGAAAGAGTTAGACTCATGGGCTATAAATTTGGTGAGGGCACGCCCAATACTATATTTTTGGACTGTATGAATGAGCACAGAGGAAACATCAGTCGCGTATCCTTACACATGGGGATGGACTACAACAAATTCCAACAAGGAGATCAATTCTCGTTCTCTCCTATTTTGGAAATCCAGCTGAACAGCACGCTAAACCACGAAGAGATCGGAAAAATCCATGAGTTCGGTGCGCGCTATGAGGCGACAGCAAAAGCATCTACTATTGTCATAGAGTACATCACTCCTTGCCCTACGACTTGTTAAGTTAAATCTGTTAAAGTAAATGGCTAGCGAAGAAATTTTCCAAATTTTGCATACGATTCCCTATGTATTCATAGGGATCGCCTTATTGATCGGAGCGGTTCGGTTCAAGCAGCAAAACAACATACAGCGCAAGCTATTTGCTTTAATCATCATCACTGCCGCAGTAGAACTATGCTCGCGACTGCTGTGGCAGTACCAGATCAACAACATGGCGGTCTTTCATGTTTTTACGGTCGTAGAGTTTTGTATCCTCACCTCGATATACAAGCACGAATTGAACCTACTTCGTCAAAACAACGCCATCCAATGGATTAGAGGAGCTTTCATTCTCTTCGCCATAGCGAATACCCTGCTCTGGCAAGACTTCACCATATTCAACTCCAACACACTCACCATCAGTTCAGCCTTGTTGATTGCGCTGTCTGTGATGTATTTCTATCAGCTACTCCAGCAGACCAAGTACGAAAAGCTAGAACAGAACCCCATGTTTTGGATCAACTCGGGGGTTCTTGTTTATTTCTCTAGTTGTATCGTATTGTTTCATGTCACCAATGAACTAGGTTTGGAGGCCAAACAAGTAAGAGAACTCTCGTTTAGCATCAATGCTATCTTTAATGTTTTCCATTATATCGCCTTCTCTATCGCCCTATGGATCAGACCAGTTCGTTAAGTCTCCTAGAAGTACTCCTTTTCTCTATGCTTGGGATGTTTTTCATGGCGCTAGCCATTATTATGTTCTTCATCGTCTACCAGCGTAGACTGCTCGATCAGCAACTACAAAATCAAAAACTAGCGACCGAACATCAATCCAAACTCCTCAAAGCCAGCATGGACAGTCAGGAAAAAGAACGAAACCGCGTCTCCAAAGACCTACACGACGATATCGGTGCGATGCTCACCACCATCAAACTGTACACCGATCAGATCGACATGGAAAACACCCCTGCTCAACTGACCCAACTCAAAGAAAAAACCAACCAGCTCGTAGACGACACTATCCACAATGTACGACGTATATCGCACGACCTACACCCTGCCATCCTCGAAAACCTCGGCATACTAGAAGCCATCGAAAACCTGATCGACAGCATCAATGGCGCTAAAAACATCCTCGTGGATTTCCATCACAACGCCGTAGCGGGGATGAACTACCAGACCGAACTGATGTTGTTTCGCGTCATCCAAGAGCTAGTCAACAACACCCTCAAACATGCCCATGCCAGTCACATACAACTGAGACTCATCCAGACCCATCAAAACCTGCACATGACCTACATGGACGATGGTGTAGGCTATCTACCCAAGGACACGCTAAATTTCAGTGGACTGGGCATCAAAAACATTGAAAGCAGAGTTAACTTGCTGGGCGGTGAGATTACCTACCGCCAACAAGACAACCACACCATTGTATCGATTCAAATCAGCTTAGTATGACCACATCCACCATCAAAGTAGCCCTCGTGGATGACCATGACCTCTTCAGAGAAGGGATACGCTCCATCATGCTAAGGATGGAACATATCGAACTCGTCGCTGAGGCCTCCAACGGGATCGAGCTATTGGCAGCCATGAAGGACACGCCCATAGATGTTATCCTCATGGATCTAGAGATGCCCGACATGGACGGCATAGAGGCCACCGAAAACGTACTCGCACAGTACCCCGATAGCAAGATACTGGTACTCACCATGCACAACGAGGACCGAATGATCACCTACCTCATGGAGTCCGGCGTACATGGATACCTCGTCAAAAACACCCAAAAAATAGAACTGGAACAGGCCATCCATGAAGTCCATACCAAAGGGCACTACTTCAACCACCAAGTGTCTCAGGCCCTGCTCACGGGACTGAAAAAGAAAAACAGAAACCGACCCAGCTTCACTCCAGGTAGAAACCTCAGCTCACGAGAACACGAAATCCTACAACTGATCTGCCAAGAGAAGTCCACCCAAGAAATCGCCGAGATACTATTCATTAGTCCACGTACGGTAGAGGGACACCGTCAAACCCTGCTGATCAAACTAGAAGTAAAGAACACCATAGGCATGGTCCTGAAAGCTGTCAAAGAAGAATTGGTTTCTTTGGTCTAAGGGGTATCGAGGGGATCACCTTGACTTGCTAGACTGTCACCCTAGCTGCTGTGGATCAGCCTGTATTTCCGGAGATAAAATCAATATTCGACATTGGGTGTTCATTATTCCAATCATTTAAATATCACCTCAAAGACTCATAATAGGTGGTTATTTTAAAGAAAAACAGTAACGAATTTCGAACAATGAATCTTGAATAACGAAGTGATCTACTATGTCACCCCATCAGCCCCTTCAAAGCCTCTTCAGCTTTCTCGAAACCAAAGCCCGCCAATACAGTCTTTAGTTTAGCCTCTATCTGATCATTGGCTGGGTCACCGATACTACCGAGGTGCGTATGCTTCACTTCCTTAGAGAGCTTGTCAGAACCCTCTTGGATCGCTTGACCGACTTGTATGTAAGCATCTCTAAATGGTACACCTTGCAGTACTAGTCGATTGACTTCCTCTACACTGAATAGATCCTTGTACTTCTCATCTTGAATGATACCGTCTTTGACCTTGATGTTCTTCATCGCAAAGATGGCTATCTCTAGAGTAGATTTCAGTTCATAGAAAGCAGGCAAGAAAGTCTCCTTGATCGTCTGCATATCTCTATGATAACCAGAAGGTAGATTGGTAGTGATCAAACTGATCTCAGTGCTAAGCGACTGCAGCTTGTTCATTTTTGCGCGGATGAGCTCAAAGACATCCGGATTCTTCTTGTGCGGCATGATACTAGACCCAGTCGTCATCTCTGCGGGCAACTCCAAGAATCCAAAATTCTGAGAGTTGTACAGACAGATATCCATGCTCATTCGTGCCAAGGTTGACGCGATGCTGTTCATGGCGAATGCCACTGTTTTCTCCACCTTGCCACGACTCATCTGTGCATAGACGACATTGTAACTGAGGTCATCAAACCCGAGCAAATCAGTTGTCATCTGTCTATCCAGCGGAAATGAAGACCCATAGCCTGCCCCCGAACCTAGCGGGTTTTGGTTAGTCACCTTGTAGGCCGCCTGCAAAAGATGCATATCATCGGTCAGACTCTCGGCATAAGCGCCAAACCACAAACCAAAAGATGAAGGCATAGCCACCTGCAAATGCGTATAACCGGGTATCAGTACGTCTTTGTGCTGTTTGCTGAGGTCATTGAGTGTTGTGAAGAGTTCCGTCACCAAATCAGCAATGGTTTTGATCTCATCACGGATAAACAAACGGAGATCAACCAAAACTTGGTCATTGCGCGAGCGACCACTGTGTATCTTCTTGCCTGTATCTCCTAGCTTTCGGGTCAGCATCAGTTCCACTTGTGAGTGAACGTCTTCTATACCATCTTCGATGACAAAATCACCTGCTTCGATGATCCCCAAAATCACTTTGAGTTCACGGTGTACCTCGGTTAGCTCTACTGACGTCAGCAGGTCGATACTCTCTAGCATCGTCGTATGCGCCATCGAGCCATATACATCGAATCTAGCCAACAACAAATCCAGTTCTCTGTCTCGTCCGACGGTGTAGTTTTCTATGTCCTTAGATACCTCTGTATTGCCTTTGTCCCAAAGTTTCATGTTGTATTGCTTTTTCTTATTGACCTGAGTCCTATTATCAAATATTGAAATACATTCATTAAATGTATTTTTTGTCACTATGCTTAAATATCATCCTCTCAACAAATCCCAGAGACTTTACAAAGCACTTTTATTAGTCTAAACCCTTCAAACTATATCTCCAGCCCATCCAACAACTGGATGTAAAGCTGTATTCCTTTTTCGATCTCATCGACGTAGATGAACTCATCTGCCGTATGCGACCTTGCCGAATCACCTGGGCCAATCTTGATGGAATCAAAAGGCATTAGGGCTTGGTCTGACATGGTTGGTGATCCATATTTTTTCATTCCTAAGTGATCCCCTCGCAGCACAATAGGATGCGTATTCGATATACCCGATGAGTTGAGTCGCAGCGACCGAGGCTTGAACTCCACGTCGATCTCACGCGCCAAGATTTCTACAACCTCTTGGTTGGAGTAGGCGTCTGTGGTACGCACATCTAGAACGAACTTGCATGAGTCTGGCACGACGTTGTGTTGTGTACCTGCTTCGATCAGCGTGACAGTCTTCTTGATCGGCCCGAGGTAGTCCGATTCTTTCTCGAACTGATAGTTCTTCAATTTCTCTATTTCGGTCAGCGCCTTGTAGATGGCATTGACACCCTCATCACGTGCTGCATGACCACTCACTCCTTTGGCCTCACAGTCGATGACGATCAACCCCTTCTCGGCAATCGCCATATCCATGAGTGTCGGTTCGCCTACTATAGCCAAATCGATTTTGCCTAAAACTGGCAACAGCGATGCTACGCCGTTGGCTCCTGACACTTCTTCCTCGGCTGTCGCTGCTAGGATCAGGTTGTAGGGCAAGTTTTCTTGTGCATAGAAATGCAGAAAGGTCAAAATCAACGAGACCAATGGACCGCCTGCATCATTACTCCCTAGACCGTGCAACTTGCCATCAATGATCTGCGCTTTGAATGGGTCCAATGTATAAGTCTTGGCAGGTTTGACTGTATCGATGTGGGAGTTCAAAAGTATCGTGGGTTTCTCATCAGAAAAGTACTTGGATAGTGCCCAAATATTATTTCCCTGTTGCTGTACCTCTACTCCTTTTTCTTCCAAGAATATTCGAACCACTCGGGCTACATTTTCTTCCTCGCGACTAAAAGACTGCGTCTCTATCATAGCCGCCAATAGTGCCACAGCCTCTCGAGTATACCTGTGATATGATGCGTCTATTTCAAGCATAATGTCGTACCAGGATAATCCACAGATTGCACTTTGTCTAGTGCTTCGAAATGACATATTTTCACCGTATCAACGCCCGCATTGATCGCATCAAAAGCATTATCTAGTTTAGGAATCATCCCATCGACAATCACTCCTTCTTCCTTGTATTTGGCGTAACCCTCAGGAGTAATCTCAGGAATCACTACTTTATTCTCAAAGTCACTCAATACCCCTGGCTGCTCAAAACAGTAGACTAAATCCACTTGATAGTGATCTGCTATGCCACGAGCCAGTTCAGAAGCGATTGTATCCGCATTGGTGTTGAGCAATTGACCTTGATTGTCATGCGTCAATGCACAGACTACTGGCACGATTCCTAAATCAAACAAAGCCTTCAGAAACTCTGCATTAACCTCTTCTACATCACCTACATAACCATAATCAATAGTGGTAACACTTCTCTTGCGAGACCGAATGAGGTTTCCATCCGCCCCAGATACGCCAAGAGACTGAATGCCAGCAGACTGTAACTTGGCAACTATCTTTTTATTGAGGCCACTGAAGACCATCGTCACGATATCGATAGCGTCTGCATCCGTGATGCGTCTACCCTCTACCATTTTGGGCGGTATACCCATTTTGTTTTGCACGACAGAGGCGATATTCCCTCCCCCATGTACGAGTATTTTATTGCCTTTTAGTGCTGCGAACTTCTTCAAAAAGATATCCAACTCAGCCTCTTCGTTGATGACTTTCCCTCCTATTTTGACAACTGTCAAAGACTCCATTCTACGTGTGATTATTTGACGTTAAGTAATTTTTGTAGCACGGCTTGTGCTGATGTAATGCGGTGATTAGCCTGTGCAATCACAATGGAACTCTCATGATCCAGTACCCCATCTGTCGCGATGACATTGCGTCGTATCGGCAGACAGTGCATGAACTTAGCCGCATTGGTCAACGCCATTTTTTCTGGAGTGATCGTCCATGTCGGATCTTGCGAAACAACCTGTCCATAGCTCTCATCATTGAAGGCAGACCAGTTCTTGGTATAGATAAAATCAGCCCCATCGAATGCCTTATTTTGGTCGTATTCTACGGTTGCATTGCCTACGATCCCAGGATCCAATTCATAGCCTTTAGGGTGTGTCAATACCAAGTCATAATCCATTCGATTGCTCCAGTTGAGGAACGAATTGGCTACAGCCTGAGGCAATGCTTTGGGGTGTGGCGCCCATGACAATACGACTCTAGGCTTATCGACTTTCTTGTATTCTTCGATCGTGATCATGTCTGCAAAAGACTGCAAGGGGTGAGAAGTCGCTGACTCCATATTGATCACTGGTACCGAGCAGTGCTTGACGAACTGACTCAATATTTTCTCTTGATAATCCTCCTGCTTGTTGCTCAGAGAAGCAAAGGCTCTGATACCAATGGCGTCAAAATAACTACTCATCACACCAGCAGCCTCGATGATGTGCTCACTGGTATTGCCGTTCATCACGACTCCATCACCGAACTCCAACTGCCAGCCTTCGGTATTGAGGTTGAAGATAAAAGACTCTATCCCCAAATTGAAAGATGCCTTTTGCATACTCAACCTCGTCCTCAGACTTGGATTGAAAAACAAAAGGCACACTGATTTCCCACTCTTAGTGAACGGACCATCTTGCTCTATTTTTTTCTTTAACTCTACTGCACTTTGGATCCACCCAACGGGATCATCTACATCATCGATCGAGCAAAAGTTTGTCATACTAATTCTTTTATTGCATTGATTAAAACATCCGCGTCAGCCTTGGTCACCGTCATCGGTGGTAGCAATCGCAACACCTTCGGATCTGTGGCTGCACCCGTAAATATCTTATATTTTTTCAACAATTCGCCTCTTAATTCCTTGACAGGTTCGTCAAACACCAACCCAAGCAACAATCCCTTGCCACGTGCGGACTTGATTGCGCTCACTCCTTCGAGTTCAGAGAGGATGTAATCACCTATCTCTGTGGCATTTGTCATCAAGTCTTCGTCTTTGATCACATCCAAGACTGCATTTCCTGCTGCGCAGGCGAGATGGTTGCCCCCGAATGTCGTACCCAACTGACCAAAACTAGCTTCAAATTTTGGCGTGATGACTACTCCGCCAATCGGAAAGCCATTCCCCATTCCTTTGGCGATGGTGATAATGTCTGGTTGGATGTTCGCATACTGGTGCGCAAAGAACTTACCCGTACGACCATAGCCTGACTGTACTTCATCTAGGATAAATACCGTATCAGTCGCACGGCAAGCTTCCTCTAATCCTTCTAGGAACTCCGCTCCTGGATCGTTGATTCCACCGATCCCCTGAATCCCTTCGATGATGACACACGCCACATCCTTGGCAGCCAAAGCGTCTTTGACCCCTTCTAGGTCTCCTAATTCAAATAACTGGATATTGTCCGTAAAGTTGACAGCAGCTTGTATTTTAGGATTATCAGTAGCTGCTACTGCAAGTGAAGTACGCCCGTGGAATCCATTTTTGAAAGCGATGACTTTTCTTCTTCCATTTTGAAAAGAAGCTAGTTTCAGCGCATTCTCATTCGCTTCGGCACCAGAGTTACAGAGGAATAGATTGTAGTCTTCATAGCCACTCAACTTACCAAGCTTTTCGCTCAGCTCTTCCTGCTGTGGAATCACTACAGAGTTGGAGTAGAACCCAATCTTACTCACCTGCTCTGTCAATGCTTTCACGTAAGTGGGATGAGAATGCCCGATAGAAATCACGGCATGACCACCATAGAAGTCAAGGTATTTTTCTCCGTCCGTATCATACACATAATTCCCTTCTCCTTTTTCGATCGTAATATCGAACAAAGGATAAACCTTGTAATTCTTCATTGTTATTTATCGGTCATGATTTGAGATATCTTTTCGTAGGATTTCATCAATCCTTTGATCAATGCAGAGCTGAGTCCTTCGTGCTCCATTTCATTTAACCCAGAGATGGTACAACCCTGTGGAGTCGTCACCTTATCGATTTCTTCCTCTGGATGATTGCCTGATTCGAGGAGAAGCGTCGCTGCACCCATACACGCTTGAGTCGCCATATGCTTGGCCTCTGGTGCATCAAACCCAAGTTGAATGGCCCCTTGAGTCGTCGCTCTGATCAGCCTCATCCAAAATGCAATCCCACTCGCACAAACCACCGTAGCGGCCTGCATTTTACTCTCATCGATCACCAGTGTCTCTCCCATCGCGTTGAAAATCTCCTCTGCCAACCCTATCTTAGCTTTACCTGTCCCGTTGGTGGAAATACAAGTCATCGATTCACCTACTGAGATTGCAGTATTTGGCATACTGCGAATAATTGCAATTTTATTACCTACGATTTCCGCGATCTCACTGATCTTACGGCCTGTGATCGTAGAAATTAGCACATGCCTCTTCTCATCTAGTTCATCCTTTATTTCATTTAAGATTGTATTGATCTGACTCGGTTGTACGCAAAGAATGATAACATCCGAAGCTCTCACTGCATCAATATTGGATGGGGTCACGAGTACATGAGGGTGCTTTTTCCAACCATCAAGATTAGAGACATTCCTTTTGGTCAGCACCAGCTGCTCTATATCAAAATTGGTTTGGTCTACGAGTCCTTGTGCAATCGATAATCCTAAGTTTCCTACTCCTATTAATGCAATTTTCATCGGGTAATAATTTATATGATGGGTGTGTTATCCTAATTCTTATTTAAAATCCTACGCTCTTGAGCTGTAGTCCTGTTTTTTGATCCAATCCAAACATTAAATTCATATTCTGAACAGCTTGTCCAGAAGCTCCTTTGACCAAGTTATCGATACATGAAGTCACCAAAACGGTATCTCCATGCTTCTCCACATGGATCAAACATTTGTTGGTGTTGACCACTTGTTTCATATCAGGTGCATAGTCCAACACGTGGACGAATGCAGCATCCTTATAAAACTCCCTATACATCTCGATCACTTCCTCTTCACTGAGCGTACATTTGGTGTACAAGCTAGCAAAAATCCCTCTTGGGAAATTGCCACGGACTGGGAGAAATTTCACCTCATGACCGTAATCACTTTGCAACTGCTGAATCGACTGATTGATCTCACCTAGGTGCTGATGGCTAAATGCCTTATAGATCGATACGTTATTGTTTCTCCAACTGAAATGGCTCGTTTTACTTGGGTTTTGCCCCGCTCCTGTGGATCCTGTAATTGCATTGACATGTACATCCTCGTTCAACTCGCCATTGGCTGCTAGTGGCAGAATCCCCAATTGGATCGCCGTAGCAAAACAGCCAGGATTGGCTATTTTAGTTGCCTTCTTGATCGCTCCCAAATTCAGCTCAGGCAATCCATATACAAAACCATCGGCATCAGCCTTGAGTCGGTATTCATTGCTCAAATCTATGATCTTGACACCTGCTGGGATATCATTCCCTTCCACAAACGTACGCGAGTGACCATGTCCTGAGCAGATAAACAATACGTCTACATCAAAATTTAGCTGATCCGTAAAGTCTCCTTCTATATCTCCCACGAGATCCTTGTGTACCGAATCAATCGAATTACCTGCATTGCTCGTACTGTGTACGAAAGCTACATCCGTCTCCGGATGCCCTGCCAATACTCTCAACAACTCACCTGCTGTATAGCCAGCTCCACCTATTATCCCTACTTTAATCATTGTTAATCGAGCTATAAATTTTCGTTTGGTTTGCTAATATCTTTGTAAAGCCTTTGACATCTTCACCCGACCATCCGTTGTTCATTTCACCATACTGCCCAAAATCCGATGACATCAGATCCTTGTCAGATTCGATCCCTATCACTTGGAAACGGTAAGGTGCCAATTTCACTTTAACAGTCCCTGTAACGTTTCGCTGCGTATTTTCTAAAAACACTTCAATATCTCTCATCACTGGGTCTAAAAACTGCCCCTCGTGTAGTAGCATTCCGTACCAGTTGGCCAGTTGCTCCTTCCAGTGTTGTTGCCACTTGGTCAAGTTGTGCTTCTCTAACAGGTGGTGTGCCTTCAATATCACGACTGGTGCTGCTGCCTCGAACCCCACACGACCTTTGATTCCGATGATCGTATCCCCGACATGTACATCACGCCCGATTCCATACTTGGATGCGATATCGTTCAGTGTCTCGATCACCTCGACAGCTCCCATGGTTTTGCCATTAAGCCCTGTCAATTGCCCTTTGTCGAAAGACAATTCTACCTCTTCGCTCCCATCCTTTTCTACTTGGCTAGGATAGGCCTCTTCGGGCAATGTCAGATTAGACGTCAAAGTCTCGTCACCTCCAACTGAAGTCCCCCATAATCCTCTATTGATCGAGTATTTGGCTTTCTCCCAAGAGATATTGACACCCTTTTCTTTCAAATATTCTATTTCCGCTTGACGCGAAAGTTTGTTATCTCTGATCGGTGTAATTATCTCTACATCTGGACAGATGATTTGGAATATCAAATCAAAACGCACTTGGTCGTTGCCTGCGCCTGTACTACCGTGCGCGATATAATCCGCATTGATAGACTTGGCATATTTAGCAATCGCCAAAGCCTGAAACGCTCGTTCAGCACTCACTGATAGTGGGTACGTGTTGTTTTTTAAGACATTGCCGTAGATCAAATACTTGAGACACTCATCATAGAAGTCCTGAGTTTTTTCAAGATTGACATGCTCGACTACACCGTATGATCTTGCCCTACTTTCGGCCTCTGCCATTTGCTCAGTAGTAAACCCTCCCGTATTGACCAGAGCGGTATATACATCCAGATTCAAACCTTGTAAATAGAAAGCGCAATACGTGGTATCCAATCCACCACTGAAAGCCAACACTACCTTTTTGTTACTCATTTCTTCTTCTGTTTTCTTTGATTCTTGAAATTCGCTAGACGCTGAAAACGCTTCGCAATGATTCCTTTTTCTTTGATTACAAATTTATTGGAAGCTTCGTGAAGAAGCATCCCCGTACAGAGACAATTTCTGCGTTCGTTTCTTTCTAAGATATCGTAATTGGGACAGCTGCGACAGCCGTTCCAAAACTCTGAATCAGTGGTCAGTTCAGAGAATGTCACTGGACGATAGCCCAACTCATAGTTGATCTTCAGTACCGCCAAACTGGTCGTGATACCAAAAATCTTCGTCCCTGGAAACTTTTCTTTAGAGAGCTTGAGTACTTTGAGCTTAATCTTCTTTGCCAGTCCCAAATTCCTAAAATCGGGATGCACAACGAGACCAGAGTTCGCGAGATACTCCTTGTTTTGCCAAGTCTCGATGTAGACGAACCCTGCCAAATCTCCCTTGTCACTCAAAGCGATGACCGCTTCACCATTGTTGATTTTCTTCTCGACGTACTTTGGATCGCGTTTAGCAATCCCAGTACCCCGCGCTTTTGCTGCGGATTCTATCAACTCACATATAGCTTGGGCATATTTAGCATGCTCAGGCGTTGCATAATGCACTTCAACGTTCATAGTTTATGAACTTAGTTAAGTAAAAAAATAATTGGTGTTTATATATACGATGTGCGACTACCACGTAGGTAATCCTTAATTAATTGACCCCAAAGGGTCTCCTATTCCTCCTAGGGCTAGGAGCAACTGTAGTGAAATCGATATGTGAAGCGAGTGTCTTCATTATATTATAGCCCAAAGAAAGTGGTATTTATTGAAAATACAGCCAATCACCGAGCCATTTCTTAACAATATTGATAAAATTTACGTGAATTTTAAAATTAAGAGTCTATAAATACCATTTTCATAATTAACTACTCCCCTTGCCATACTTTTTAACAGGCTCATAGAGCGGTCAATTGCTGCTCGAACCATGCGTATTCTTCCTGAACATCTACTACGTCCCTCCACGCTGAGAGTTTAGCTTGAGACTGTAATAAAAACTGGCGGTGTGCAGCAGTCTTAGGATTAAAAGGGCGGTGAGCCATAGCTGTACGAATCAAATACCACTGCTTGATAAAGTCTTTGCTATGTTCATCCATAGCCGCATGCAAAAAAGAATTCCAGATATACTCTTCTGCTTGCTCAGTCGGGTGCACCATATCAGACTTATAAAACCGATAGTCTCTTAGGTCATCTACCATCACTTCATAAGACGGGAAGTAGTACACTCCGTTGTTCTGGGACAATTGATCACAAAGCACGCGGAGCAGCGATTTACTCAGTTGGTTTTCGGTAATCCCGTCTTTGATATGACGTACAGGACTGACAGTGAGTATCACTTTTAATTTCGGGTTATGTTTTTGCAATGTCCCCAATACATCCTGCATGTCTCTGTTCATTTCATCCGGCCTTAACATTCGCTTGTCAAACAAATGCTGCGGCTGCTTGTGGCAGTTCGCGACTACCTGCCCGTTGTATTCATAGACGGTTGCGCTACCGAATGTCAGTATCAGCCAATCCGCAGATTGAAGATAAAACTGTACTTGCTGGCGTTTTGCAGCAATCTGCTCCACCAATAACTCTGGACTTTCCGCCCGCACATCAAAATGATAGTCATAGTGACAGCACAAACCATCACGCTCCACAAAACGTGACGTATCAAGCGGAGAGTCCCGCAGCAAGTTCGCCAGAGACACGGGGTTAAAAACCACACCAAAGGGATTGACAAGCGTATCGAATTTAAACTGCTGCAATCGTTCCCCCATCCCCTGTGCAAAACACGAACCGAGCGTCACGATCTGCTGACCGAGCTGGATGGACTCGTTAAAAGATTTAATTTTGATATCGGTTTTGAGGGGTAGCTGCATGATTCTGGTCAAATATAGACACAAAAAAACCTCCGACACAGGTCAGAGGTTTCGTTATCTTGAGTGTTGAGAGTGATTATTCAGCTACTACGTTAACAGTAACCTCATGCTTCACTTCTTTATGCAAATCTAAAGTCACACCGTACTCACCTACGCTTTTGATAGCGGTGTTGAATCCGATTTTCTTACGATCTACTTCGAAACCTTTAGCAGCAAGAGCATCAGAAATCTGAAGTGCAGTGACTGCACCAAAGATTTTACCGCTTTCGCCAGCTTTAGTTTTGATTTCTATAGCACTTTCACCGATCTTCTTCGCCAATTCTTCAGCATCTTGCTTGATTTTTTCTGCTTTGTGAGCAGCTTGACGAACATTTTCAGTGATCATTTTTTTGTTTGACGGGCTACCTATGATAGCGAATCCTTGAGGAATCAAGAAATTTCTACCGTAACCAGGCTTCACAGTTACAATATCATTTTTATAACCAAGGCCTTTGATATCTTCTTTCAATATAATTTCCATGTCCTTGTATTATTTTAATGAATCCGTAACATAAGGTAACAAAGCTAGGTGTCTCGCTCTTTTGACAGCTTGAGATACTTTACCTTGGAATTTCTGACTCGTACCAGTCAATCTTCTTGGCAAAATTTTACCTTGCTCGTTGACGAACTTCAATAGGAAGTTAGCGTCTTTGTAATCGATATACTTGATACCGTTTTTCTTGAATCTGCAGTACTTTTTCTTCCTGTCAGTTCTGTTCATTGGTTCGTTAACTAATGTCATGATGCAGCCTCCTCTTTCTTTTTGTTAAATGCACCGCTTTTTCTCTTTGCATTGTATGCCAACGCGTGTTTGTCTAAAGCAGTCGTCAAAAATCTCATGATTTTCTCGTCACGTCTGTACTCAGTTTCTAGAGCATCAACGATAGTTGTTTCACCTTCGAACTCGAATAGTTGGTAAAAACCTGTTGATTTGTGCTGAATCGGATAAGCTAACTTTTTCAAGCCCCAGTTCTCTTCGTTGGTGATCTTAGCACCATTGTCTTGGAGAACTTTTTTAAACTTTCCGACAGCATCCTTCATCTGATCATCAGACAAAACGGGAGTTAAAATGAATACCGTCTCGTAATTTTTCATTAGGAAATATTTAGTTTTAAAAATCGAGGGGCAAAATTAGAAAAACATTATTTGAAATACAAGGGTATTTTGAGATACTACAAGAGTGAAACGCAAAGACTAATTCAGGCTCACTGAAAAACATTTATGACCTAAGCTGACAGAGAGTTAGGAGATGAATATCTTGCTTGAAGTGCAAAAAAAAGCCAATGACCTCCCCTCTACGCGAAAGGAATATCTTCATTTGATTCAAAAGAGGCTAAAACGGAGAAAAGCTATCCACAAGACCATCAGCAAGCAACTTCGGTATTTGTGCAGAAATCTGAATAACATTAAAGACCTAAAATCTCGCTTCTTTTCTAGTATTCGTTAACTACTCCCCCATCACCAATAAAGAGAAATCACGACAGGTTTCAGTGCAACTCACCTTAGTACTATCAATGATACTGCGATACTCTTGTATAGAGCTTTGGTATGAAGTAATTAAACCCTCTGCACTTTGTATCTTATCATCTATATCGGCAGATGCTTCACCGTTCTCTAATACTAACATTAGCTCTTGTATATCCAGCCCTACATTTTCTATATCCTTAATTTTTCCATCCATGATCTCCTGAACCTCCAGCAAGACATCACCATGTGCCAAACAAGCTTTTTTCAGAACATTTACTTTCGCCATCGTATGGTCATCCAGCGTATCTGACAGCTCGGCATACATCCCATGATACATGGATTTCCAATCTGAAATCTCCTGACTAGCCAACACAGACAAATCACTAGCATCCTGCGCTGTGATCTGCCACTCGGTACTCAAAGTTTCGATAGACACTCTGTATTTATCCACTGAACTGCAACTATACAGTCCACTTATGACAACACACATAATCCAAATACTCGCTCTTGATATAGTCATATCTATAGTTATTTGGTGTAATAATAAGAAAGGAGCTGATTAAACCACTCAAATCGACTGACTATATCCACCAGAGTAACCACATCAATCCCATTCTTATATCGACCGTTGGATTCTTAAATCGAGAATATTATTTCATCAAAACAAATATTTTCACTTCATATATGAACTGGAACACTATTTGCTCAGTAGGAAAAGGTAAATTTATACGTGATTTCATTTGAATCACTAACTATACATAACAATAAGAACAATGACAAAACACATCAGTAATATCCCCTCTTGGTCTATGGTCATCATATTGGCCTTACTCGTTGGTTTTTCCTCTTGTAAGAGCAAGAAAAAACTCACCAAGTCTAGTGATGCACCTATAGTCACCACGACACAAGAAGTGGAACCTATCGAAGAGCCTGAAGAAGAACCCGAAGTAGAACCTGTAGAAAAAGTACTCAGTAAAGAGGAAAAACTCACCAACTACTTTAATGCCGTGGCTACTTCATCATCTACCGCGTCTGCTAATGCGAGTATCGAAGAGGCTCTCACGATGTTTGGCAGACCTGACGCACCAGTATTAATCGTCATCTATAAGGATGGTAGTGAAGCAGGCTATGATGAGCCTACCACGATAGACAACTACCTGCACTATCTCAAGGATACCAAAAACAACAAAGCAGTCATCGAAGAAATCGTTTATGACGACAATGGCCAAATCAAAGAATTGGTTCTTAAAAAATAATCCACGCAAATTAGAATATTAACAACATGCAAATCATAAAATACACAGCACTATCACTCTTGCTGGCACTGACAACTAGTGCCTTTGCGCAGACGAACATTAACCCTAGTAGAAAACAGGCGATAGACTCGCTCGCACTAGAGAAAGTCAAAGACCTGAGTAAGTATATCAGTATCATAGGCAGCAAGGATACCCAGTTTTCTGAAGCCCAGCGTGTCATGGATAGAGCCGAAGAACTATTCGCCGAGGATAGCGAAATGGGAGTTTCGTCTCTAGAGAGTGAAGAAATCAGCTATTTCAAAGTGCGAGACTACTTTGAGCGACTAATGGCTCTCAACTATGACAAGGTCAAAATCCAATGGTACGACATACACTATGTCAGTGATCTAGAGCAGCAGCCTGACGGTACTTATGTAGGTGTGATTACGATCTATCAACGATTCGAAGGGACGTCCAAAGATGGTAGCCTCAGTTACAAAGACACCACCAAAAAGGACATCACGATCTATGTCAAAAAGAAAGAAACGCAGATCGCGGGTAGAATCATCGAATTTTGGGATGTACTCTTAGGAGACATCAAAGTAACAGAAACCACTGCATGAGAATCTTATTAGCATTCATCCTAGGGATATGCACTATACAGTCATCGGTGGGCCAAGGTAGGCTCACCGATGATATGCGTGAAACCCAGGAACAACTCAACGCCTCAACCAAACAAATCAACCAGTTTTTCAGACGCTTCAATGGTGAAGAAGACAAAAACGGCAAACGCTACTACGAAACGGACAAGCAATACCACAGTACCAACCTCCGTAATCAATACATGCCTGTCTTGTTTGACACACAGACGGGACAAATAGATCGAAAATTAGCCGAGAAATTCATCTCTACAATCACAGACAAAAAGTCTCCCGTCTTCTTAGATTTTCATCAAGACGATTGGCTCGCAGAGGTCAATACGACCTTTACTTACAAGGGGAAGAAAGTACCTGGCACCTTATATATGCGACTACAGCAACAAGGGCAGGGTTATGAGTGGATCATAGATAATGTCTCCTTTGATGTTTTTAGCAGTAAATTCGACAAGGATACCACGGAGAGTAAGAAATTTTTACATCCCATGAGTCACGAACTGGAGTTCATGACCCTGCGCAAAGCCTTTGCTGACAACCAGCACAATGAGCAGTTCACAGGAAGGGGTTTCGAAACAGACTACTTAAGTATTTTTCTCTACGAAATGAATATGGGTAATCTCAAATTCGTCACCGTAAAGGATGTGTCCTTTCACTTCTTTTCTGTAGAAGGCTATTACTTTTCACTCGCTAATTTTAACCGATCGGGCTACAACTCCGGCTGGCTCATTTCTAGTCTCGTTGCACTTGCTAACGAAGATGAAAAACAACAAATGAAGAATTACCTCTATGGCAAAAATTAATATACTGCGCTACACACTCATGCTCTTTGGTGCACTATTGACAACCTTCCCTTCAGCAATAGCTCAAGAAAATCAGCCTGTGGACTCTTCTCGCTACGATGAAGTCAGAAGTCTTGTTGGTTTCTACGAGTTCATGCTCAACTCCATCGGGTCTGCCACCAGTTCTACACGTGACAAGGAAGTCATCATTACGCAGAGTTACAAAAAAGTATTTGGCAATCCCGATGTACAGATCGAAGACGATTTAGTTCATGACCGAAAAGTCATCACTAACAAAAACGTAACCGCTTATCTGCGAGATGTAGATTTCTTCTTTCAAGGAATTCAATTTGATTTCGAGGATATCAAAATAGATAGAGTAGCGAAAGAAGGAGGAGACTTTTATTACCTCGTGGCTTTTGAAAACCGTATCAATGGCACCACTTTAGAAGGAGAAGACTACACGAGTATCAAGCAGCGTTTTATTGAAATCAACAGTGATATTGAATCTGGAGATCTCAAAATCGTCAGCGTCTACAGTACTAAAGTTAGCCGCGAAAAGGAACTGCAACTATGGTGGACAAGTCTATCTTATGGATGGGTCAAAATCTTTAAAAGCTATGTCCCATTCGAAGGAGATAGTGCCACCAATACTATCCTCAAAAGGATCGCTAACCTTGATAGTCTAGACCTCTCTGGCAACCAATTGATACAAAACATAGAACCGCTGGCTGCACTACGCAACCTGAGAACACTCAACATCAGTAACACCAAAATCAACGACCTTAGCCCTCTACGCTACGCCAGAAACCTACACACCCTCAAAGCAACCAACACCCCACTCCTAGATGTAGATGCGTTGGAGTACTTTGAGCAGCTGTATGAGCTGAATCTGTCCGAATCACAAGTCATGGACATCAGTGCATTGTCACGGTTAATGCAACTCAAAAGACTCAATCTGTCACAAACTCGGATTTATGATTTCAGTGTCTTCCAGCAAATGACATCACTCACCCATGTCAACCTAGCCAATAGCCTACTGACTGATCCAGAACTACTTTCAACTAATACGGCACTGATAGAGGCTGATATATCCAGCACGGCGATTGTAGATTTAGCTGCATTTAAAGCTATGTCGCAGCTCACCATGCTCAACGTATCTGAAACAAGCATCAGATCGCTAGAAGGACTGAAAGGACATCCAAGTTTAGAAACCTTATTCATTAATCAGACTCAAATAAAGAACCTAACACCTCTTTTGGGATTACCAAAACTAACTAAGGTCTATGCTGATCAAACCGGTATCACCGAACAAGCCGCCTCGACCTTCATGGCACAAAAATCCAATACCCTCGTCATCACCAATAGCGAGCAAATCATGAAGTGGTGGAAATCACTACCTGGCAACTGGCAAACCGTATTCAGCTCTATCATCAACCAAGAAAGCCCTAGCAAAGAACAAATCATTCAGTTGATCAACATAGACTCTTTAGACGTATCTGGTCAAAATCTACAGAATGCCAGCCCACTGCTGAAATTCAAAGGATTGAAAATGCTAGATATTAGCCAAAATCACTTCAGTGATTTTTCCTTTACTAAGGACATGAAAGAACTAACATACCTGCGTGGTGAGGAACTACCTGTCGAGTCAACTGATGGACTAGATCAAAACACGCAACTACAGTTTTTGATCTTAACACAAAGTGGGATACACGATATGAAAGCTCTCTCCTACCTCAATCAACTGGAGCTCGTTGACCTAGACCAAACTTTTGTAGACGAATCTCAAGTCAGTGAGTTCTTAAAATCAAACCCAAAAACAGTGGTCATCTATCAATCAGAAACACTCAAAAACTGGTGGGATAGTTTGACCGAAGATTGGAAAACTATATGGTCCTTGAAAAAAGTGGATACTTATCACCTACACGCCCTCATAGAGCAACAGGAAGTATCTATCAGCAATCTATCCGTCTCTACACTGTCTCCGTTGAATATATTCATCAACCTACAAAAGATAACCCTTGACCGTGTCAGCATGACGAGCCTAGACGAACTATATGTACATGTAGACCTGCGATCACTCACCTGTACCAACGGCCCCTTACAGAGCCTGAGTGGAATTACGCAGCTCAAAGAATTAACTTATCTCAACATCTCTAATACAGCCATCGAAGACTTAAAGGAACTTGATGGGTTAAAATCGCTCAAAGAGCTCAACTGCTCCGGAACAGGGATCTCCAAAATGAAAGGCATTGAAGCACTCTATGGGCTCACTACCCTCAATGTGAGCAATACCCGCATTTGGAGGCTGGACAGGCTCAGTGATTTGGAAAACCTCCAAAAATTAGTATGTAACAACACCCGATTGAGAGACTTTATCGTAGATCAATTCAAATCTGACTTCCCGAATTGTGAAGTAGTCTATTATTAACAACCTCATTTATAACAATTTGACCTTTATTAGAACTCCATGGTTTAAACCCTGCTTGCTAGTATGAAGGAAAGTAGGGTTTAAACCCTTTTAGTACTCTATCGCTCCCCTCACTACCCTTACTTATTTTCAGAAAACCCTTCGAAGTATATACTACCAATGGTAGGATGACAAATATTCAAATCGTATTATTGCAATAAAACAATACTGCATAACCAAAAAATCATCACCATCCACGCATAATAGCCATACCATGAAAATTGCCTTCTTCTCTGACATACATGCCAACTTACCAGCTCTTGAGGCCTTCTTTGAAGACCTAGATTCTGAAAATCCAGATGCCGTTTATTGTTTGGGGGACTTGGTGGGATACAACGTATGGCCCAATGAAGTCGTACATGAAATACGCAAAAGACGAATAGCCACGATTATGGGCAATCATGATGAAGCACTGTTGAGTTCCGAAATTCTGGAAGATCAGCCCTCAAACCGTGGATTGACTCGCGCATTGACAACCGAAGAGAACAGAAATTACTTGATCAACCTGCCTAGACAGTTCTCTCTGTCTTTTGCAAGAGACAATCACAACTTCAACTTTTTATTGGTTCATGGTAGCGTAAAATCCATCAATGACTACATGGTGATTGACTATCCCGAAAAAAAGGTATTGGAAATGATGGATCAAAACCAAACAGATGTTCTACTCTGTGGGCATACACATAAGCCTTTTTATCGAGTGATTGAACATGGGCAGCGATTCAAGCATGTTGTCAATATCGGGTCAGTAGGCAAACCAAAAGATGGTGACAATAGAGGATGTTACGCAATCATAGAACTGAATGATACTCTGGAAGCCAATAATCCTAACACCATTAAAGTCACCTTTCGAAGAATCGAGTACAACGTAGAAAGAGCCGCTACTGCAATAGAAGAAAGTGAATTTGACAACTCCTACGCCGAAGCGCTCAGAGAGGCTAGATAATGTAGAATCTAATTAGTACTAGATACTTCATTAAGTATCTCTATCCATTTTTGTGTAATCAATACAAGACAAACAAAAAAGGCTACTGATCATCGATCAGTAGCCTTTTTTACTTCTGGTTTGCTCTTACTTACTCTTCCCATACAATCCATCCAGCAACAACTGTGCTCCTGCAGGGTTGGTTGCCAGTGGGATATTATGCACATCACACAACCTCATCAGCATCTGAATATCCGGCTCATGTGCATGCTTTCCCAGTGGATCACGAAAGAATAGCACTAGATCGAGTTTCTTCTCCGCTACCAGCGTAGCAATCTGCGCATCACCCCCCATTGGGCCAGACAAAAATTTATGCACTTTCAAACCACCCTTTTCGGCATGTGAACCTGTGGTACCTGTAGCGACTAGCTCTGCGCCTACTAATTTATCTTCATTTTCACGTAGAAAACCAACCATTTCGGCTTTCATTCCATCGTGTGCTATCACTGCTATTTTCATTTCTATCTCGTTTAGTAGTTAATCAATAGGCTATCTCCAAGCCTTCCATTGGTTGATCAGTGCATTAGTAGATCCATCATGAGTATCAACAGTCGCATCATCTTGCAATTCTGGCAAGATTGCACCTGCCAATTGCTTTCCGAGTTCTACTCCCCACTGATCGAAACTAAACACGTTCCAGATCACACCTTGTACGAAGATTTTGTGCTCATACATTGCGATCATAGCTCCTAAGTTATAGGGAGTTAATTTCTTAATCAAAATAGAGTTAGTCGGTTGATTCCCTTCGAAAACCTTGAACGGCATCAATGCATCGATCTCTTCTTCAGTTTTGCCAGCAGCTAGTAGCTCTGCTACCACTTGCTCCTCTACTTTCCCCTTCATCAACGCTTCGGTCTGCGCAAAGAAGTTAGCCAATAATTTCGGATGATGATCCCCTACTGGGTTTTGGCTTTGAGCTGTAGCAATGAAGTCTGACGCGATCAACTTCGTCCCTTGGTGAATCAGTTGATAAAACGCATGCTGGCCATTGGTCCCAGGTTCTCCCCAGATCACTTGACCAGTTTGTATAGCGATCGGATCACCGTTTCTGTCTACGAATTTACCATTACTCTCCATATCACCTTGCTGCAAGTAGCTCGCAAATCGGTGCAAGTACTGGTCATAAGGAAGGATTGCATGTGATTCTGCTCCAAAGAAGTTGTTGTACCAAATTCCCAAAAGCGCCAAAATAACAGGCAGGTTTTCTCCGAATGCTGTCTCTCTAAAGTGAATATCCATCGCTTCTGCTCCGTCTAGCAACTCCTTGAAGTTATCAAAACCAATCGTCAAAGCAATAGATGCGCCTATAGATGACCACAGTGAGTATCGACCGCCTACCCAATCCCAAAACTCAAACATATTTTTCGCATCGATACCGAATGCCTCTACAGCAGTTTGGTTGGTAGATAGTGCGATGAAATGCTTCGCAATCTCAGTCTCCGATTTGGCATAGTCCAAAAACCAATCCTTCGCAGATTGTGCATTAGTCATGGTCTCCTGCGTCGTAAAAGTCTTAGAAGCCACGATAAACAGTGTTTCCTCTGGGTTGACTTTCTGCAGGACTTGGTGGATATGAGACCCATCTACGTTCGATACAAAATGGGCTGTAATACCCTCTACGGTGTAAGGCTTCAATGCTTCGGTGACCATATAAGGTCCCAAATCAGACCCTCCAATCCCGATATTGACAATGGTATTGAGTTTCTTTCCAGAGTAGCCCTTGAGTTCTCCCGCATGAAACTGTTTAGCGAATGCTTCTACTTTCTTTAGCTCCGTTTGGATCAAAGGTCGTACATCTACACCATCCACGAGCAACGGCTCAGTGCTGTTACTTCGAAGTGCTGTGTGCAGGACTGCACGGTTTTCTGTTTCATTGATTTTTTCGCCAGTGAACATCGCTTCTATGGCTTCTTTGAGTTGGCACTCCTCAGCTAACTTCAGCAACGCAGCGATGGTCTTCTCATCAATGATATTTTTGGAGTAATCCACTAAAAATTCTTTCCATTGGATAGAAAACTTAGAGAACCGTTCAGGATCATTGTTGAACATTTCTATGATAGGTTCTTTCGAGATCTCTTCGTACAGATCTTCTAAGTCAGCCCAAGAGTCCGTTTGTGCTGGATTTACTTTTGGAAACATATTCGTTATACTTTTTGATAAATTATTTTGCCCTTAAATCAGACGAGATCTATAATCTCCTCCAACGAATCAACAACTGTAACTGCCATGTGCAGATCCTGATTGCCAGAGTTAGGATTCTTAAAACCAATAGATGCCATCCCAGCCGCATTGGCTGCCAGAATACCACTATTTGAATCTTCAATCACCAAACATTTGTGGGGATCTACAGCTAGCTTTTGCGCTGCTAATAAAAAAATATCAGGATTGGGTTTTGCCTGTTTCACATCATCACTACTTACATAATCTTGAAAGTAGTTTGAGATGCCAAATTTATCTAAAACCAAACGAATATTATGCCCTGTAGCAGAAGAAGCTACGATCATTTTTTTATTAAGCTTTTCGAGATGACTGAGCAAATAGCGTAATCCATGGAGAGGTTCCATTTCTTCTTCTTGGATGTACATCAGGTACTGCTCGTCGGATGTCTTGGTCAGAGTTTCTACATCATCGTTCAGTGCAAAACGCTCGACAAAATACTTCCATTTGACTGAGGTCTTTCTACCTACAAACTCATTATGCAGCTCTGGTTCTACCCGATACCCTCTATCAAACATCATCTGATCCACGACATAGCGCGAAATAGGTTCACTATCTATGATCACCCCATCCATATCGAATATAACCGCATCGATACCCTCAAAATCTATTTTACTCATTTAGTAAATAACAGCACACCTAATTTTAAATCAAAGGAAATAGGTAATGGATATTTATCAATATTCTCGACCGTATTGATATTAGTCTGCACATCCTCTTCAGTATACACAAAGGCTGGTGTAATATCCTTGTCTACATAATTAAAGTTAACACCTGTCTCAAAGAACATTTTCTGATCAGCAAAAGTCAAGCGATACCCCAGCATGACGTAGTAGGTCATGACTGTAGCGCGATAGTCCTCTGTCACATTTCTATAATAGTATCGACCTGCCCCCTCATGAATAGACACCACGTAGGACGCACTATAATCTGACTGTAAATAAGAATACCCCGTTCCAAAGAAAGGTTTGTGTTTTCCTGTCAAGGCATAATATTTAAACTCACCAAAAGCCTTAAATCCTTGCTCATGATCTATAACATCATTGTCCCCTATATCTGAAAAAAATCTCACAATAGGAATCTCTATCTCGCCAGTTCGTCTATCCTCCATGGTCGCCCACATTTCTGATCCCATCAATGGACCTCCACCCACTTCGATACATATTTGATCTTTGAACAAGGCATGTGCAGAAAATAACACGGCTGGATAGTTGCTAAATATAGGTGCAAAATTGACTCCTATACCAGCATTAAAATCTTGAACATTATAATCCTGTGCTTGCATTGCTGTGCCACTGACACCTATCAATAAAGCAATAGCAAGAATGATCTTATTTAGTTTGGTTGGCATAGCTTAGTAGTTTATTTTGCTCAAAATACTCAATGTCCCATCATCACCTACCTTAGCCTGCACCAATCCAGTACGCGTAGTAATGATAAGGTTATCTCCATCTCTGATAAAGTCAATCGCTGTGATCTCATCATAAGACACCACCTCTGTCACGGCAGTTACATCTGTAATATCAAAGACTTTCATCCCGTTCAATCCCTGTCCCACATAGAGATAGTTGTCAAACAGCACCAAACCATAGGGAGAAGCCACATCATAGGAAGCCGTCAAACTAGGCGCTGATATATCTGATAAGTTGATAATATCCAACACGTCACTACCTCCCCCACAGGTATTTGAACTACGGAGCGTGGAATATGCATAGCTACCATCAGACACGACAGGATCACATGCAGTGATATGATCATACGAAGACACATAGCTCGGTTGATTCACATTCGTGATATCGTAGAACAAAACACCCGAAGTAGTCCCTAGGTAAAGTATATCTCCTAACCGGAACAACGTTTCTACTTCTCTATCGACATAGACCTTTGACAACTGGCTCAGTTGCTCAAAATCTGTCACATCATAGATAGACAAAGAGTTCTCCTCTACCACATAGAGGTATTTACTATCGATTTGAAATTTAGCAATCGATCCACTCGTAGAAGTGCCTTGATTATCAAACTCAAAGGCAGATTCACCATCCTCACATGACCACAAGGCAAATGCGAGAACTATCGTTAATATTAAGTTTAGTTTCTTCATCTTAGTAGTAGCATTGAGGGTCTAGTATAGTTTGTTTCTCCCATCCGATCACAGTTCCTTTTTCATCATCCACGCACTCGAAGTAAAACCCTGGCAATGGAGGCAAGTCACCAGTCACACCAATATCAAACATACCGACACTACGTCTAACATCCAGACTACCGTCTGACATGATCTTGATTGCTAATAGATCAAAACCTGAATCAGCATACACCACATTATCCTTGACGGCTATGTTGTTGTTTTTAGGGATATTGAAAAAGCCAGATTTGACGGGGCTACTTGGCGTGGAGTTGTCAATTATATGAAAGCCACGGCTCGCCTCGGAGATAAAAATATAATCTGCGTATTTATATATTTTACCCGGGTTGATAAATTCCTGCGCTTCGGTAATCTCTACTTCGGTAGATTCGTCTAACGAATAGATCGGTACATATGCTTCGATGTAGCCATTGTTAAAAACAGGCACATCATCATCCACACAGGCAAACATTACAGCAGCCAACGACACAGCATATATAAATGAGTGCCACCTGCTTAGTCTAGCAGTTGTTTTCATAGTTGGTTCATTTTTTATTAAAGTTAAGCATTATCAATACATAATTACTCACACTAGTACTAGTGATTTTTTAGTCGTTTGAGGTAATAATGCACCCCGTAAGCAGCTGCCCATACCCCTAGTGCGATTAGGGAATATTCCAGTTGCTGGGTTTTGGATCGTAAACTCACATAAAAAGCCCATATCGCTACTGCAAACATGATCCAATACACTACCGTCAACACTTTGATCTTATTCATTTCTTCTCTCTTGCTAAAATTTCCAAATAGGATTTAATATTCTCATTCGACACGAGTACGGCCAAATTATATTGTTTGATCTGCCATTGTGCTCCGTCATGCATCAGAACTCCAGAGCCTCGACACGGCCCCATCCATGTCTCGAGGACTTCCTCGAACCAAGCCATTTTTTGATCCTGACTCAGAAAAACTTTCCTTCTCTTCGGGTGAAAATCCCAAGTATTTTTTTGCGCAAAATAAGGTTCGCAGAAAGTCTGAAACTCCCCTTTTGTCCAGACTTCTGACTCATCCGTCCCCAGATAATAACCATCCTCAGCGATCACATCAAAGTAGCTTTCATAATCAGCATTAGCGGCTGCCTGATGCCAATCATCCATCAGCTGATTGATTTCAGCCTCTTGCGCTCGTATCTGCAATGAGGTAATCAACAAAACAACGACTAAAACTCTCTTCATTATGCTTTCATTTTCACTTTCAAGGAATTCCCTTCCTGGCCAATCACGACGATGGCACTATCCTTATCTATGTACTCTCCTCTACTATATGCGTCATGGATTTCTTCATCGATCATCACTTTACCACTCGGACGCAGGACAGTATAAGCCACACCTTCTTTACCGAGGAAAGATTCCTTTTTGAAGTTAGACGAATAGCCTTGTTTGGCATCCATGACCATGGGCAATGATACGCGCTTAAACATCTGAGAATCTATCAACCGAACACCCCCCACAAACATCAAGATAAATGCGCCGATCAGTCCCAAAAATGTCGTCAAAGCAGCAGTAGCGATAGTATCCGCTGGCACGAAAGAGAAATCAAACAGGTCATTGTTAATCATCACCAGTATCAACGAACCCGTAGACAAGAAAATCCCCGCAATCCCTGCAACCCCAAAACCGGGGATCACAAATATCTCCAGACCGATCAATACGATCCCTATAAAGAACAACGCCAACTCCCAGTACTCCGCCAGACCATTCATATAGTATGGAATGAAGTAGAGTACCAGTGCCACTAATGCAGCCAAAATCGGAAAACCTACTCCCGGAGACTGTAGCTCAAAATAGATTCCGCCCAGTATGATCAGTATAAGAATGCCACTCACGAAAGGATTGATAAACACTGCTATAATTTTCTCCGATAATCCCAACTCAAACTCATATAGCTCATAGTCTGCTACGCCTGATCTTTCCATGATTTGATCCAATCCATCCACCTGTGCCTCACAAAAACCGTGTTTAATTGCCTCTGAGGTCGAAAAAGTAATCACCTTGCCAGTAGCGGATATTCCATCCACCTCTATCGTCTCATCGACCATCGCCTCAGCAATCTGTGGGTTTCGACCTGTAGCCTCTGCAGTAGAACGCATGATAGAGCGCATATACGACTGATATTTGTCTGGCGCAGCAGAACCATCCTGCGTCACCACAGTGGCTGCTCCTATCGAAGCACCCTTTGCCATGAATATGCTATCACATGCAATCGAAATCAGCGCACCCGCCGAGGCGGCATCCTTGTTAATATAGACATACACGGGTTTTTCGAACTCCAAAACACGTGTACGAATATCATCTGCATCATTGAGTGCTCCGCCATAAGTATCCATTTCTATGACAACTATGTCAGCACCCACTTCGAGCGCTTTGTCTAGTGCTTGTTCAGTATAGCGGTTGGTTCGGGGATCTATCTCCGCGTCCAGTTTCATCAAGAACACTAAGGTGCTGTCGGTTTGTGTCCACCCCATGAGAGACATACACAGAAGACCAACGAAACAGAGGAAAAAATATAGTTTAGATTTCATTCAGACAGAATTGTAAATTAGAATCTTAGTTACTGGCAATTATATGGATTTCTATCCTAATTTGTGTTTTAAACCTCTAGCAACCGTACATAATTTGTCTACCGAATCACCACTCAGCCACCTAGAACTTACCACCGCTGGCCCCATTCTCTACATGCTCCCTGACCCCAGCGGCCAGCACTTGACTTTAGAGTATCTTGACGATAACATTCCTGCCTTCTACCTGGTCAATCTAACGACACAGGAAATCACAAAAGAGTTGTCTCTAGGTAATGATTATCAAAATGTAGTACTAAAATCATTCTCAAATGAATATGTTCTAACCCAGCGATTTTCGGATCAGAACAACCCCAACTCAGTAGAGATTTTCAGTTTTAGATGGGGAGACCCAAACCCAACCTTTGCACAGATTGACTCTCAAATATTGGATCATGGAGCAGGCTGGATCAAAACCCCTCACCCACACTTTCAGGGCAAGACCGTGCTGATGGATGTATTGACTGGTGAGGTTTTGTCACAAGTCAATGACAAGAATAAAACAACTGAAACTCGCTACCCAACAGCCTACTCCGATCAATCCAGTTATTTCACCTGGTTTGAAAAATTATTAAACCAGCAAGATTTGATGCCTGTCAAGTCCTGTGAATTCTTGAAAGAACAAAAAAAGCTTATTGTTTCTTATTATGTCATCGAAAACAAAAAAGTATCCAACTACTTATCCATCTTTGATGAACAGGGACAACATTTGGAGAAGTTTTTGTTAGCTGATGGTCTCAAAGGAATCGGTAAAGACACCTTCTTCGTTTGTAATAATCAACTCATTTTTGTCACAGGTAAATCCACATTGAATGTCATTCATCTATAAGTCACTATTCATTTTCATCTTGACAATTCCCGCTCTCTATCAGACACATGCGCATACGCTGGACAGTCTGCGTATGGAAAAGATCAATGGAAAGCGTTTCATCATACACCGAGCAGAACCACAAGAGACCCTCTATGCCATCTCGCGACGCTACAATGTCACTGTTGACGAGATACAAGAGTATAACCCCTCCCTCAGTGATGGATTAAAAATGTATACTGAGCTAAAAATCCCTTACAACAAAACGACGCAAAAGATAGATCAATCCTCTCCTAAAACTCATCAAATCAACTCAGACCAATCCCAAACACATATCGTAGCACAAGGAGAAACTCTCTTTGCTATATCTAGGTTATATAACATATCAGTAGACTCACTCAAAGCCTACAACCATCTCTACACCAATAGTCTTAGTGTCGGAGACACCCTCGTTTTAGGTCCTGCACCCAGTCCAGCTACACAAAAACAACCGTCTACACCTCTCACTGGATCGCGCTACCATGTAGTACAGCCTTCCGAAACCTTATTTGGGATATCCCGAACCTATGACATCAGTGTAGATTCACTGCGTAGCTACAACCAGCTCATGTCCAACAGTCTCAGTATTGGAGATACGCTAGATTTAGGTATGCAACCCCGCCCCAACCTCACGACTCCAACATCACCTCAAGAGTCAGCTGAGCCGATAGACAGCTCCCTCTACCACTTCGTCCAGCCATCAGAGACATTGTTCAGAATATCCAAGACATACGACGTAGACCTAGACACCTTGGTGGCTTGGAATCACCTAGAATCTTATAATCTCGACATTGGTCAAAAACTAATTATATCGGAAAGAGCCCCTTCCATGACCCAAGAAGAAGTCAAAGAAGAAGAAGAAACCAAACTGAAACCTAAAAAGAAAAAACAACCACTCGATACGATCTTCGTCAAGACAGACAACGCCCCCATCAAAACAAAAGCAAGTGTAAACAGCGATGGGAAAGTCGAAATCCAACAAGAAGGGTTCGCCATGGAAATACAAGACACCGACCATACCACTAAATATCTCGCACTACATAGAGATGCTGCCCCAGGCACCAAAATACGTGTAACCAACCAAATGAATGGCAACACGGTAGTAGTACGAGTCGTCGGTATCCTTCCAGAGACTGGACTCAACAAAAATGTAATGATTCGTATCTCTCATGCGGCTTTCGAGGGATTAGGAGGTATAGACATCAAAGTTCCCGTCAAGTCGAAGTACGTAGAGCAATAGCAGGACAATGATAGATCAACGTTTGATTGATTTTTTGGATGAAAAAGTGACGCTCTACAACCGCCCTGACTTCATCGCCGAAGATCCAATTTGTATCCCTCATGCTTTTCAAAAGCAGCAGGATATAGAAATCGCAGGACTATTTGCCGCGACTCTAGCGTGGGGATTGCGAAAAACCATTATCAACAAATGCCGAGAACTATTGGCCATGATGGACAATACACCTCATGATTTTGTACTGAACCACTCAGAAGATGATCTAAAACCTCTTCTGAACTTCAAGCACCGAACCTTCAACGCAACTGATACTTTATATTTCATCGCTTTTCTGAAGCATCACTACCAGCGACATGAATCGCTCGAAACGGCCTTCATCTCACCAACAGGCAATACGACCAAAGATGCTTTGACGCACTATCACAACTACTTCTTCAGTCTAGATTTTGCGCCAGACCGTACCAAAAAGCATGTCTCTACCCCTCAGCGAAAATCAGCCTGCAAACGCATCAACATGTTTCTAAGGTGGATGGTGAGGCAAGATAACCTCGGCGTAGATTTCGGGATTTGGAACACACTACAACCCTCACAACTCATCTGCCCACTAGATGTGCATGTACAGCGAACGGCTCTCAAACTCAACCTACTCTCTCGCACACAAAGCGACTGGCAAGCCGCCGAACAACTGACTCAGCAACTTCGACTCATGGATTTGAAAGACCCTGTCAAATATGACTTTGCACTGTTCGGACTAGGTGTGATTGAGAAGTTTTAAAAAGTGACCAAACAAAAAAGGTCTCGACCAAATCGAGACCTTCCTATTTCTTCAAAAAATAAACCCTTAAGCATTCCAGTTAGCAGGATCTTTCCTCCATGCCTCCAAAGATGCTTTGGCTTCTTCTTCAATGTAATTTTCTTGTTTTGCAATATCAAGTAGTACATCATAGCCTGATAGCGTAAAATAATCCACTTCCGCTTCACTCAAGTTCTTATCTGCATCAGGGAATCCATAGGTAAATATCGCTCCTAGTCCAAGTACCTTCATATTCGCCTCTCTGAGCGCCTCTATCGCTCGGATAGAACTACCACCTGTAGAGATCAAATCCTCTATCACTACTACATTTTTACCTTCCTGAATCCGTCCTTCGATTCTATTGGTCATCCCATGGGACTTGGCTTTGTCGCGCACATAGATGAATGGTAGATTCATCGCCTCTGCGATGATAGCACCCTGAGGTATCCCCGCAGTAGCCACACCAGCGATAACTTCCGCTTCTGGGTATCTCAATTTGATATCCTGTACGAAAGCATTTTTGATCATCGTACGCAGATCTGGATAAGACAGTGTCATACGGTTGTCACAATAGATGGGTGAGTTCCATCCCGAACTCCATTTGAAAGGCTCGTTCGGACTTAGTTTGATGGCTTTAATGCGTAGCAACTCTGATGCGATTCTCGATCGAAGCGCGACGTTATTTCCTTGATTACTCATGATGCGAAATTAGCAATTTTATAATCCATTTTGATAATTATATTCTCTAGACTTTTCTATTATTGTGCAACTAGTACTTTTTATTATTTTCTATGAAAATCTACATCAATGATATTCCAGTGCGCATTCGTGACGCGAGGAGAAAGGACATCAAGGAATATGATCTGAAACTGATAGATACCGAAAATATCATCCCGCTGGCAAAACTCAAAGGTCATGTTCTGATCCAAAACAAGAGTGACAGTGCGATCGATAAGTTGCTCAAAATCATGACGAACAAAAAGCATCACAAGCTAAAGAGTGTAGAAATAGTAGTCAAGAATAAACTCAAAGCCCAAGAGTATCTCATCTCTCACTTTAACCTTGTAGAAGCAGCTGGAGGGATTGTTGAAAAAGACGACAAAATACTCCTCATCCATAGAAACAACCTTTGGGACATCCCAAAAGGGAAACTAGAAAAAAAAGAGACAAAGAAAGACGGAGCAGAACGTGAAGTAGAGGAAGAAACGGGCGCAAAAGTTAAAATCATAGAAAAAATCTGTGCTACATGGCACACCTACCTCATGAATCACAAATATGTGATCAAAAAAACCCATTGGTATCGCATGGAATGTCTAGATGACAGCAATATCAAGCCACAGAAAGAAGAGAATATTGACAAAGCACTATTTATGACTAATTCAGAGGTAGATATAGCCATGCATCACTCCTACCGCACGATCGAGCAAGTCGTCAAAAAATACCGTGAGATTATCTCTAAGAATGTCGAAGTGTAACCTCAAAAATCACAAATCATAAGGAACAAAAGGACTAATATCCCCCTCGTACTTATGTACTTCACGAATGATGGTAGAGCTAATATGAGCGTACTCTGGCGAGGTGATCAAAAAGACAGTCTCCAGAGATGTGTTTAGGTAACGATTAACCTGCGAGATACTATTCTCATATTCGAAATCCGTCGTATTGCGTAATCCCCTAAGCAGATACCGTGCACCATGTTTTTTGGCTAGGGAAGCTGTGAGTTCATTGTAAGTTATGACTTTAACTTTGTCTGTATCTGCAAAAACAGACTCAATTCGCTCGATCATGAAATCGATTTCAAAGTAACGTTGCTTTTTAGAATTATGCCCGATAGCAACGATTACCTCATCAAAGAGCCCCATCGCCCGACGAATAATATCCTCATGTCCTCTTGTAAAGGGGTCAAATGAACCTGGAAATAAAGCGATTTTCTTGTCAGTCATGCTCTGAGACTTTAGTCGCAAAGATGCATACTGAACAGATCGATATGATGATGATCTGGAATCTCATCAAACATGTAATTGAACTTTAGGAAAGATGGTTTCTTGCCTAAGGAAACGTTGCGAATATACTTGCGCAACAGCACGAGCGATTCTCCCTTCTCAGAAAGCGTGCCCCAGAAAACTACAGGCTGTGTACGTTGATCGAGATTAAACTCTTTGAACACCAGCATGACATACTTTAATAGTTCTTGGCTCGACTTGATAGAAAACTGGTTGTAGTAGTGTAGTTGATTATCTTGAGAGACAAATACATGTAATACGTTTCTATCAAGAATGCAATAGACACCCTTACCCTCTTGCGCTCTCTGTCCCAATACTGCTTCTATCAGCGCACTACCTTGATGTAGTATAGTGATTTCTTTAGCTGGATATAGGGATTGTATCCAGTTGACCAAACGCTTGTCTGACGCAAATGCGTTGACAACATTGGACGATTTATGTTGGTAGTAATATTGCCCTTCTACATTAGGATTGACCACACAGTTCAGCTTCAGATATTCACTGATAGACTCAGGAATAAAATGAGAAGTTGGTACCAACGAAAATTTATGACTTTTGAGAGATAGCTTTATCGAATCCCAAAAACCTGCTTTGAGCAGGTGATGATTCTCAAACAAGCTCGCCAGCACTTTGAGTCGTGCATTGACGGTTTTGATATCCAACAACGAAAAGTCCTCTACCAACAGGCAAGAGTTATCCTTAGTGTCTGTGACACATATCTGAATATCTCTAATACCTATTTGCAGTAAAAGACAATAGTCGTGTAGTTTGTCTACATCGAACCTATTGTCTTTGACTCTTGATATTAGTTTGTATGACGTGGATTTTGCTGTCTCCAAAGTTGATTACTCCCAGTTACCTGCGGTTGTTATATTAGTTCTTGATCCGAATCTCAATGGCTTTCTTGTTCTAGCCTCATTCTTTTCGTTTCTTGCTGGGTTAGTCGGTGCAGTATCCCATACTTCAACTACATCTACTTTTACACCACCTTTTTCGATTTCGTCTGCCCACATACCAAACTCGGCATCTTTAGTACCTGGTATCTTAGATAAGGTTTCAAGATTAAATTTCGGGTACTTTTTAGCAGAGAAAAGAGAATCTTTAACCGAGACAGTTCCTAAAGTATCTAATTCTACGTAAACACTATCCGCACCATAGTCTAGGGTAATTATATGCTCGATTTTACTGATCAAATAGAACTCACCTGAATCGACAAAGCTTTTCAACTTACCCCAATCACTCGTGTAATTACCATTGACAGTTTGATAAGCGATCTGTGCCTCTCTAATCATAGACAATTTATTGATCACTCTATTCTCCATATTTTCTATTCTCTCCGTCTCAGTGATAGAAGTATATATGCTGCTTCCTAGGTAATATGCGATACCCAATGCGATGACAAGAAAGACGACTGATATGATTTTAGTTTTCTCCATTCGTAGTTCAATTTTTTGCAAGTATAAATATTTTTAGAGTAATTCTGGTTTTAACCAAATGCTATTTTAGATATTCTTTTCAAATTTAAAAAATCCTCGAATACCAAATAATTCGTCCATGTTTCGAAGCTTCTGAAACACAGGATGAAAGCAATCCAAATTATGATTTTGTATCTCTGAAACAGACCAAAAACGATAGTTTTGTAAGATTTGCTTCTCTGCCATTTCAGGATCACGACCAATTATAGGCTCTCCTATGAGCTGATCTATTTCGAAGAACAACTCGATAGCGTGCAAGGTATCATGCCTAAACTCATGCATAAACAAAAATGCTCCTGGCACTATATCAACTCCCAACTCCTCGCGAAACTCCTGAACCAATACATCCTCTAATCCCACCCCAAAATCAACCCCGCCACCTGGTGGCAACCATAGTTCATTCGCTGAGTTAAGACCACTATGATTTAGAAGTAAGATACTATCCCCCTCCCTGTACAACCCCATGACACGTACGCGCACTTGGTTTCCAAAAATACTTTTAATTTCCTCACTGCACATAGTAGACGATACTTATCATTGTGTTTACAAAACATAAACCTATCGAATTGCCCTTACCCTCCGAAATATTAAAGAACAAATTTGAACACGAACCTACCGCCAGTCAAGCCGCTATGTTCTTGCAGTTCGATCAATTCATCGCCTCTCGTGAGGAAAAACCTACTTTTGTACTCCAAGGCTATGCAGGAACTGGAAAAACAACCACCGTCGGTGCATTAGTCAAAACCCTACCGCTGTTCAATTACAAATTTGTTCTTCTAGCACCAACAGGTCGAGCAGCTAAGGTGATCAGCCAGTATTCCAAACGAACGGCCTTTACTATCCACAAGCGTATCTATAAAACCAAAACAGACAAGGAGGATTTAGGACCTGTCTTTAGCAAGACCAAAAACTACCAAAGCAATACGGTGTTCATTGTAGACGAAGCATCTATGATCAGTGCCGAATCAGACTACCAATCGGGTAGTCTGTTGAGCGATTTGATAGATTATGTTTTTGAGACACAAAACAACAAACTCATCTTGATTGGTGATACAGCACAGCTCCCGCCTGTGCATCAGTCCAAGAGTCTCGCACTGGACACGAGCTACCTTAGTGAGGTTTTTAATCTAAACGTATATGGTAGCACCTTGACTGAGATCACTCGCCAAGCCGCAGATAGCGGCATATTAGTCAATGCCACTTCTCTAAGAAATGCTCTCGGAACTAAGAGTCAAACACTCTCTTTACAAACCAAGTCCCATACGGATATATACCGCATGACTTCCGAAAAACTAGAAGATGGTCTGCGCTACGCTCATGACAAATACGGAATAGAAAACACACTCGTCATTTGTCGATCCAACAAGAACGCTGTGATGTACAACCATTACATCCGAAACCAACTCCTCTACAGAGAGGGAGAACTCGAAGCAGGCGACCTACTCATGATCGCGCGAAATAATTACAGCTTTGCGACGGACGAAGTGCCCTCAGGTTTTCTGGCCAATGGTGACTTCATGGAGGTTCTCAAAATTAAGCGTGATGAAGAGCTACATGGCCTACGCTTCGCAGACCTAGAGATACAGCTAGTAGACTACCCAGATGTCAAACCCTTTGAAGTTAAGGTACTGCTAGAAGGCCTACATAGCTACAGCCCTTCTATGTCTCGGGAAGACAACCAGGCTCTCTACCGAAGTGTCCTCGCAGATTATGCAGATCTCCCTAGAGCGAAGCAAAAAGAAGCCATGAAGCAAGATCCATACCTCAATGCACTACAAGTCAAATATGCTTATGCGCTCACTTGTCACAAGTCACAAGGTGGGCAGTGGGATGCGGTATTCGTGGATCAGGGCTATCTCGGTGAGGAATACGATGCAACGGATTTTATTCGATGGGCCTACACCGCCATGACTCGTGCTAAGACAGAATTGTTCTTGGTCAACTTTGACAAGAAGTTCTTTTAACGTCGAACGACGCATTTGTTAAGGAGGGTTAACATTTTTTCACATCTCTAATAAAGAGATTTATTGACCAATCAAAAGGAAAATTGGACAGAAATTGCTTCTTTCGTAGATACAATTGAAATATTGACAGACAACGGACGAGTTTATTTCTCGTTTGTATTCGAACAAAAATCTAATAAAATGAAAAGAAGCATATTCATACTCGCGTTGGTGCTCAGTACTATGACTACATGGGCTCAGGAAGGTGCAGAAGTAATCCCTGCAGGACCACACATCAGTTTCATCACCTCATCATATGATTTTGGGGACATCACACAAGGGGACAAAGTGAACTACACGTTTGAATTCACTAATGATGGCAATCAACCCCTACTCCTATCGAACGTCCAAACGACCTGCGGATGTACTGCCTCTAGCTGGCCAAGAGAAGCCATCGCTCCAGGAGAATCTAGCAAAATAGATGTAACGTTCAACAGCCGTGGTAAAATCGGTCACCAAAACAAAGTGATTACCATTACAAGCAACGCCAGTAACAATCCTGAGCGTGTAAAGATCGTGACCAACGTCCTCCCACCGGCTCCTATATCAGAAGAAGGAGATTCTTAATCTCTACACCAAAATTTCGCTAAAACGGCTATTTGATGATCTCTCAAGATCATCAAATAGCCGTTTTTTATTTAACACACACTCAAGATAAAACTTCTGTTACAGAATAAACCCCTTCGAAGATCGCTTCACAGGGGTTAAAATTATACATTCATTTTATCCCTTTTGGGGATGAATGAATCAAGAAGCAGATCAGATAGAAGAGGTGAAAATTCCTTTGCGATCTTTCAGGACAAACGTGGTGTACCTCGCTCCTACCAGACCCAGTCTCGCATAGCGACACATCGTCAAGGACTGATAAGATACCCACACCAGCCAACAGGTTACTCCAAGTTACCTGTTGGCTAACCTTAGTACAGCCTTTCGATCATATGATTGAACCCCTCCACAACTTTGATGATTTCTCGGATATCTACCTCACCCTCTGGACTCTCCACTCTCAAGATGCGGTCACAATCGCCCAAGTCGAAATTAATACTCAGGTCAGGCCACTTGGCTGATAAATACCCCAAAATGCTACTGGCCTGCCCTTCATCGGTGACGTTGGTTTTAAATACTTCTACCGTAGACAAAAGCGGGTCAGCCTGAGGGATCAAGGTATCGCTCTGGTTCATTATTTCTCTCCACAGTTGAACATCCACTGCACTCCAAACTGATCAATGCAGCTCCCATAATAGTCCCCCCAAAACATCTCCTGAAGCTCTTGGGTCACCTGTCCGTCTTTGGACAACCCATCAAACAAACGCTTGGTTTCTACACGGGTATCCGGCTGGAGATTGATATAGGCATTGTTTCCAAAATTCAATTGGAACCCCATCGACTCAGGAGCGTCTGTCCCCATGAGGTTGTGACAGCCCAATATTTTCAGTTCGATATGCATGATTAGATTCTTGTCCTCTTCAGCCATAGGAGGCACCCCTTCTTGTGGAGGAATATCTCCAAACCGCATAGGACCATCTCCGAAGAATTCCCCTCCAAAAATGGACTTATAAAAATTGAATGCTTCCTCTGTGTTTCGAGAAAAATTGAGATAGGTGCTTACTGCTGCCATGGTTATTGGATTTAGTTTAAACTGATATATTTATTTCGCCAAGTTGGCGCTTTGCTCCTCTACTGATGTGGGTATTGAGAGATGAATACCTAGAACCTTCATTGGGTAGTTTCTATCACGTAAGAATGCATTTCTTTGATGATGGAGCTACCAGCACTGGCAAAGCGATACACATCACAAAAAGCGTAGGTCTTATCCGTCATCTTCATCTCCCCTTGGAGTGAAGCATCTTTGCCATGGGTGATAATTGTATGTATGACCACTTCATCAGCTACATAGTTTTTCATGGCATTGATTGCTTTGGAGAACTGTTCCTTGCCTTGGATGGATCGGTCTCCGTAGATTTCCCAACGTATATCATCGCTGACGTGCTCGATGATGAAATCCACATCCCCTTTGGCAAATGCGATATTAAAGTCTTTGAGAAAGCCCTTCTTAGGAGCGTTTCCACAGTCTGGGGTTACAGTTATTTTAGTCATTGTATCATAGTTTTCATCAATGATCGCTCATGTATAAAAGATTCCACCGGTGCCCATCTAGATCAGCAAAGGCACAGCCGTACATCCATCCTTGAATGTCAGCCGGCGGTGAAAATACTTCACCGCCTAGCGCTGCTACTTTCACAGCCATATCATCTACATATTCCTTGTCTGGTGCCCCTACCGAGATGAGTACTTCCGTACTCTTAGAGGTATCTGTGATGGTTTGTATAGCATATTTTTCGAACTGTGCGTGAGTCACCATCATGACAGGCACACCTCCGATTCTGAATCCAATCATGTCGGGAGCATCACGCAAGGCTTCAAAGCCTAACTCACTAAAAAAGGCTTTCGTTTTCTCTAGGTCTTTTACCGGCAAATTGAGCCACAAATCTTGTTTCATCTTTTCTTGGTTTTTGATTGTATCAAAGTTCATAAAAATCATATTCAAACATGCAGTGTCAATACGACATTGTAAGGGGTTGATCACGACAAGGTTAATTCGTAGCTTGCTCATATGAAACACATCTCCATTCTCGTACCCGAAGGGGACACTAGCCTCAGCAACCTAGAAGCTACCCACAAGATGTTTACGATGGCCAATGGCCATTTGGAACGCACAGGGCAATGCCCTCTCTTTGATGTGCACTTGATCGGTCAGACCAAGGAAAGTCAAATCAGCAACGGTATATTCAGTATAAAGCCAGACCTAACGATCGACGAGGTGGATCATACTGACCTCATCATCATCCCCGCCATTCATGGGGATATTCGTACGGTTTTGAAGCTCAACCAGGCTTTCGTCCCTTGGATCATCGATCAGTATCAAAAAGGATCTGAAGTAGCAAGTCTCTGCATCGGAGCTTTCTTACTGGCCCAAACGGGGCTTTTGGATGGAAAAAACTGTGCGACGCACTGGCTGATGACAAGGGAGTTTCGAGAGATGTATCCTGATATCAATCTCGTGGATGATAAAATCATCACCGACCAACAGGGTGTCTACACGAGTGGTGGCGCTTACTCCTCATTGAACCTCAACCTCTACCTCATCGAGAAATTTGTCGGTAGAGACATGGCAGTACTCTCTTCCAAAATATTCGAAATCGACATCAACCGACACAGCCAATCCCCCTTCATTATCTTCAAAGGACAAAAGGATCATGACGATGATGTCGTAAAGAAAGCACAAGAATATCTGGAAACCCATTATGCTGAGAAAGTGATAATGGACGAACTCTGTGAGCGTTTCGCTGTAAGCCGAAGAACCTTTGAACGAAGGTTCAAAAAAGCGACCACAAACACAGTCATCGAATATATGCAGCGCATACGAGTCGAGGCGGCCAAAAGAGACTTAGAAATAGGCAAAAAGAATATCACCGAGGTGATGTACAACACAGGCTACAATGACGCCAAGGCTTTTAGAGAGGTATTTAAGAAACACGTAGGGATCAGTCCATTAGAGTACCGGCAGAAGTACATGAGAGGATATGCTGAGCAAAATCATCCATAATATGATTCAGCCATAGATGCAGAAGCTACTCAAGCCAGCAACGCAAGTGATGCGAAAACTTATCCTATCGAACCATTCGATAAAAATTCCACCGCAATCACCTATTAGAAAATATTCAAAATACCACAAAAAAATAGTCCGCAATTGTATTGCGGACTATTCATTCTCTATATCCAAAACTGTCAGGTTTGTTTCCTCCCTTAAAAGGCCACTACCCCCGCATTCGCCTTTACCGTTTTCATCTGACCCACTGGATCAAAATTCAAGCTGTCGATGGCTAGCTCTCTGAGTAGTGTGCCGTTATTGTCCCGAATGCGGTGATAGAGGATGTAATCTTGCCCTCCCTGTTGGAATACCGTGTGATGACCAGGCCCCAAAGTAGTAGAGTCTACGCTCGTGGATACAATAGGACTGCTCTCCTCTTCGACCCACGGTCCATAGGGTGTATCACCTACTGCGCTTCTGATCATATAGGTACGATCCACACATTTGCCCTGAGAGTACATGAGGTGGTACTTGCCATCCTTCTTGAGCATGTAGGGCGCTTCGAAGTAGTTGGGTGGTGTCACGTCTCTAATCTCTGCAGCATCAAAAGTCACCATATCCTCCGCCAGCGGCACCACAAAGCAATGTCCATTCTCCCAATTGAGTCCCGATCCCCAGTAGAGATAGGCCTGTCCATCTGTATCGACGAAGGCTTCCGCATCGATCATGTGATACTCTGGAAACATGTCTCCTTTGATCAACGGCGTACCATCCTCTTTGGCATTGCGCCATGGCCCGAGTGGGTGATCACTCTCTCCTACCCAGATTTCGTTGTGCACGGTGACATACATGTAGAAACGACCGTCTTTGCCCTGAGTCACTCCTGGTGCCCACACGCGATCACGACCCGAAGTAGGGCTGCTACAATCCTTCAGGTTTGGCCACTGGATGTGCTTGCGCTCCCAGTGCAGAAAATCATCGGACTCCAAGACGACCAACTCCTCGCCTCCCCAGGGATCGACCGTCGCATAGATGTAATACTTCCCTTCGTATTGCACGATAGAAGGATCGGCACAGGCAATCTCCGATATGGGATTAGCAATTCGCTTTTCATTCTTGACTTCATCACCCTTCTTTTGACAAGAAAGAATAGATCCCATGAGTGTCAAAAGAAAGAATGATGTAAATGTGGTAATTGTGATTGCTTTCATAGGGTATGATTAGTTATTTGATAGGCTCGATACCTTTCAGCGTAGGTGTCACTTGAGTGATTTTTCCTTCCGAATCAAACTCCATCGCATCGATGCATACTTCCCGATGAAAACCAGCCGCTCCGCCCATTTCCTTTCCGTTGGGGTGATTGAATCGGTGGTAGACGATGTACCACTCGTCTTTGCCCGGTACTTGAATCACCGAGTTGTGTCCTGTCGCATAGATTTCGTTTGCCTCGTCTTTTTGGATCACTAGGTTGTCTTTCGAGAAGGTAAGCGGGCCCAATGGTGAGTCAGCAGTCGCATAGCGCACACGATAGTTTGGACTCCTCGTATCGTCCTCAGACCAAAGAAAATAGTACTTCCCCTCTCTGTAAAACACCTCTGCTCCCTCTCTGAAGGTCTCGTCTGGGGTCATCACTTGCATGGTCGATCGATCGACCGACACCATGTCCTCGTTCAACTCCACGACAGCTAGGTATCCATTGCCCCAATAGAGGTAGGTCTTCCCTGACACAGGGTCGGCAAACACGTCGGGATCAATCTCCTGACCTCCATCCACACCCTCTGGTTTGAAATCGATGAGTGGCTGACCAGAATCCTCAAAAGGCCCAGACGGGGAATCCGAAACCGCCACGCCGATGCGCTGTGCTGCGGTGAAATAGTAGTAATATTTGTAACTGCCATCCTTTTGCTTCTTTTCTATCGCCGTAGGTGCCCAAGCGTTGCGATCCGTCCATGACACGTCTTTTTTCAAGTCTACAATCACACCTTCGTTCGTCCAATGTACCAAGTCAGGTGACGAAAAGGTCTCAAAGTAACTCCCCGACCAGCCGTTGAAACCATCGGAAGTTGGATAGAGATAATACTTCCCTTCTTTCTCTGAATATATAATCTCTGGATCTGCATAGTAGCCCTCTAGCACTGGATTGTGATCTACGCTTAGACTCACTGCGTAAGTCTTGCTTTCCCCATCCGCTAGAGAGAGTGTATAGTTCACTGCCCCTTTGCTAAAATCTTGCGGTCCGGTAGTCTCCATTTTCACCCATGGCACCACCTCAAATGCGGGATCGAAAGAGGCTGCATTCACTTCGTCTTGGATCGGCAAGTAAATCGTGGCATTCTCCTCATCCACGACTACATTCATGGCTTTGACCCCTTCGCCAGTAGCAGTTTGAATCGCTCCGTCCAAACCTCCCCATATGTTGATCAAAGCTCGTTTTTCTGCGGCTGTGATAGGAATCACAGTACCATGTCGGGGATGAAAATTCATAGACACATTCTCATCGATCACACGAAAGTTCTCCAAGTCCGTCGATTCACAGAATTGATACTTCCCCGATGTGTACATATCGTACATCAGGATGTACTTGTCCGTGTCAATCAATGGAAAAACACCTGACCCCTCTACAGGAGAGTCTGTCTGATCCATGTATTCTGTCCCGACGACATAGCTTTCGTTGATTTTGTCTGATACTGCTTTGAGTATCCCTTTGGCTCCTTCTTCTTCATTCTTGAAGAACATGTGGTACTTGCCCTGATGATAGATGATGTCCCCATCGATGCACGCCCCTGTTTTAAATAGGAGTTGTTTGGGTTCGGCTTCCAACCCTGTAAAATCTTCGTTGGCATAGGCGTAGTAGATGATATCCGCGTCATAGTTGTGACGCATAGACCAGTAAATCATGTACTTGCCGTTGGCTTGGTCATAGATCGTCTGTGGTGCCCACACACGGTTCACCGCTCCAAAGTTCTCCGGATAGGTCTTAGGGATATCTATGACAGTATGGGTCCAATCGATCAAATCCGCTGACTTCATCAACACCATGGCGGTGTTTTCCCAACCCATCTCAGGGACGTATAGATCGGTGACAACCATGTAGAAAAATCCGTCTTCGCCTCGCAAGATATGTGGATCACGCACACCACCAGAGACACTGATATCCTTGGAGTCTACGATAGGCTGGTTACCGTTCATGGCATAATAGTTAAAGCCGTTTTCACTCAAAGCATAGTGAATCGACTCCTCATCGGGACCATTCCCTACGAAATAGGTAAACAAATAAGCGTCATATTTTGGTTCGTTTTGGCATGAGCCAAAAACCAAGATCGTCAAACACCCCAGTAGAATTTCTTTCAAATATTTAAACATGCTTTTGTCGTTGTAATAGTTACAGTTTAGTTCATCACGCAAGTGACGATCGACCTTGCAGGTAAGGTAATTGTCCCATATACATCTTTTGTTTTAATCAAGCTTAGGTTTTCATGATCCAATGAAGAGGTCCGATAGATGGAAGTTTGCTTTAATCTCTTTGGTATTCCTGCCATTCGTATCGTCTTAGGTTGATCCAATGCATTGCTCAGTACGAGCGTCAGTTGCTTCCCATCTGCCGACTGAAACGCCGAGACGAGCAATTCGTCAAGAGAATCGTGGATGGTCTTGTTGTCAGATCGTGTCACCTTGACCCGTACAGAACCCGGTCTCACGAAACGCGAGTAGTGCCCCAAAGTCCAAAGCATTTTGGATTCATAAACCTCCCCATCCTGTTTGTCATCATCGATATATACCAATCCATCTTTGTAGTCATAGGGGCTAATCGCCAACCACCAATGCCAAGCACTGGCCTGCGCCACGACCAAGTCCGCATAAATCACCTTGGCGATATACAAGGCGGCATCCATACCCAAATCTCTGCCACTGCCCTTGATTTGTTCATTGTTCTCTAGAATACAGTACTCGGACATCCAGTACTCCAGCTGTGGATCAATGTCCTGCATTGTCTGACGAAGCGATTCCCGTTTGCCAATCAAAACACTAGAATCCCACGTGGAGAAATAACTGTGTCCAGCAATCTTCTTTCCGACAGTAGAGAGCCCCCCTACATAGTTGGGCGAACTGGGAGAGAAAAATTCTTCAACTTGATTTCCTCGCAAAGAATTGTTCTTGTTGTCATAGAGGTAATCTATCTGGCCCGATTCGGTCAATTCAATTTTGGTATCTAAACTTGCTTTTCGAATCTCACGATCAAGTACGTGCGTCATGGCAGCTATTTCGTCGTTGTTCCATGGCGTCCCCTCCTGTCCACAGCATTTCCACTCCCACTGCGGCTCGTTGAAGGGACTGATATAATCAAACTGCACGCCCGAAGTTTGGGAAAGCCCTTGTAATGTCTGCACCAAAAACTGAGCATAGTCAGGATAGCGATCTGGGCTCATGTTAGCAGCCAGCCCATCGTCTGACCAAGCTTTGCCATTGGAAGTCATCGAAACAGGTGGGCTGTTGACAAAGGCGATAAAATCAGTGACCCCTCTGTCTTTGGCAGCCTTCAAAAACCATTGTTGTCCAGCCTGTTTGCTCCAGTCATAGGAGCCGTCCGCTTGCAGCAAGCACTCGGCCCGTCTCCATGCGTCTGTGATCCCACTGGCATCTCCTTGTTCGGAACTTCCCGCTCCGATGTTGAACCGCCAAGTTGATAGACCAATACCCGTTGGACTACCATCCTTTTTGGTCTCAAGGCTAAATAGCAAGTCTGCTATTTGCTCCCTTTTGGCTATCGGCCAGTTAGCCCCCACATACTGGGTAGTCCAAGCATCCGAAGCGCCAAAATTGTGAATCGTTTGGTACGTAGAGTCACAGTCGAGCTGAAATACTACATCTATGAGTTGTTCTGTTTGTGCGTGCTCTGCCTTTTCGTTGGGGCTTGCACAGCTCCAGAGCAAAAGCAAGACTGCTCCTACCCCCAACAATTGAATTTGAATTCTGATCATTGTACTGAACTACTATCCTTATCCGTCAGTCTGATCACATAGCTGTAGCTATACTTATCCGCGTTCAGCAAATACGGTGCATGAGGCAAGTAGCCCCAGCTGTTGTCACCTCCCACACCCCGCTGTGCCAGATCGATATGCAAGGTGATATTCTGGCTGTACCTCAAATCTGTCGGGTGCTGCTGCTTTTTGGTCATACCTGGATCGAGATCTTCTGTCTTGATATTCAAAGCACTAAAGTTCAAGGGTTGTCTACCTGCAATCATGATCGACTGCCCTTCATCATTCGACAATCGAACCCATCGAGTATCAGTGTGGTTACCATACTCCTGAGGTCGGATATAGGGCATCTTTTGCTCGCTGACTTTGTGCTCCCAACCCCCCAGAAAGCTTGCTGTACTACGATCGCTGTAGTTTTCTCCTGGTCCACGACCATAATAAGTCACTTGATCAAAGCTTCCTGGCACATCCATGCGCATCCCAAACCTTGGAAGCTCCGGCAGTTCCTTTCCACTCACATCTATAGAAGAAGTGACTGCTATGGAACCGTCGTTTTGAATCAAATACTCAACTGTATAGGGCACGTCAACATCCGTCAGCTGATAGTACACTCGTATGGATAACCCTTCCTTGTTTGGCTCGCCTGCCTCTACACTTTTGAGCGTTTTGTTGCTATGTGCTGTTCTCCATACCCCCGACTGCTCAGGCATGTGATTACCAAAATCATTGTCAATAGGAGCTCTCCAAAAATATGGGCTCGGCAAATTTCCAAGGCTCACTTCTCCATTGGTGTAGGACGAAAACTGACCCCATTTTTTATTGAACGTACCAGCAACACTACCTGACTCAAATTTGATTTGATCTCCATCTTCTTGCACCGTCAGCTGTCCTTTGACCAGTCTCTGATCAAAGGATGCTTCTTGGAGTATAAACTGCTCCCTTGCTATTTCATACCCTACAGGAATAATTTCCGTCCCAGACTTGGTATAGGCAAACACATTGAGATAATATTCTTCATCACCAGAGTACTTTGGCAGTTTGATTCTCACCTCAGCTACACTATGAGGAGCTGCTTTCACTTTGAACTCCTTTGAAACCTGTAGTTCACCATTCTTGTACAACTCCCAAGTGAATTGATATTGGTTCAAATCCGTGAAATCATACAGGTTCTCAACACTCAAAGTACTCTTCTTTTCGTCCCAATCAAAAAGGATGTTTTGGTAGACCTTCTTGACCTCTGACAGTCCAGGATGTGGCGTCCTATCTGAAGACACGAGACCATTGGCACAGAAATTTTCGTCATTTTGGAAATTCAATCCACCCAAATCACCTCCATATGCCCAATAAGTACCATTATCATCTTCGGCTTTCAATCCCTGATCTACCCAATCCCAAATGAAGCCTCCTTGCATCTGTGGACTACTCATGATGATGTCCCAGTACTCTTGGAAATTACCGCTGCTGTTGCCCATCGCATGTGCATACTCGCACATGATGAAAGGACGCGTCTTGTCGGTCGCTGCAGCATACTTCTTCATGTGGTCTATGCTTGGGTACATCGGACATACGATATCCGTATTTTCATTTTCACCCGCTTGCTCAAACTGCACCAATCGGGTATTGTCTCGCTCCTTGATCCATTGATAGCCCTCATGAAAAACTGGCCCATTGCCACACTCATTGCCCAGAGACCAAATGATGACTGACGGGTGATTTTTGTCCCGTTCGACCAGTCGCTGCATACGATCCAGATGTGCAGGCGCCCATTCGGGCAAATAGGCAGGATGACGAGTCTTGTCAAACCAACTCTGCCACTCTGCACCCATACCGTGGGTTTCGATATTAGCCTCGTCTACCAAATACAACCCATACTGATCACAAAGCTTGTACCATAGTGGATTCTGGGGATAGTGGCTGGTACGAACTGCATTGATATTGTTTTGTTTCATCAGACGGATGTCCTTCATCATGATTTCATGTGTCGGCACGTGTCCCTTCACATCGTCGTGGATATGGAGATTGACCCCTTTGACCAGCACAGGTACGCCATTGACTAGCAATTGCGCATTTTTGATTTCGACCGTTCGGAATCCAATCTGCTCACTAGTGATCATCGACACTTTTCCTTTGGTGTCTTGGAGTGTGATCACACAGTCATACAAGTTGGGCGACTCAGCACTCCACTTGGACACATTTTTGATTTGAGAGGAAAAGGTGATCGGATCATCTGTAGACCTAAATTGTTTTTCTTCCGAAAAAACGGCTTGGTTTGATCCTACCGGAAAAAGTTCAACCTTGACTCCTCCAGAAGAATTGATCTTCTGATCAAAAGTCCTAAGATCTAGCTCAGCGGAGAAAACTCCATCTTGGTATTTGGCGTCCAACCCTGCTTTGAGAAAGAAGTCCCATACTGCTACTTTGGGCAAAGCATACAAATACACATCCTGTTCTAGTCCGCTCAAACGCCAAAAATCTTGGTCTTCTAGATAGCTACCGTCGTGCCATCTGAACACCTGGATAGCTATGACATTTTCACCTTTTTTCAAGAAAGGTGTCACCTCAAACTCCGAAGGGGATTTGGCGACTTTGGTCATTCCGACTTCCTCTCCATTGACGAAGATTCTAGCATAACCAGAAACCGACGACAGGTTGAGGATGACTGCTTTATCACCCCAGTTGGCGGGGAGTTCGAAAATCCTTCTATAGGTCCCTACGGGGTTGTAATCATGGTCCAGAAAAGGTGGGTTGGCTGGAAAGGGATAGGCCACATTGGTATAGATGGGGAGATCAAACCCCTCAATTTCCCAATTGGCAGGAACTGTTATGTTTTCCCACGCAGAATCATCAAACGAGCTTTCGAAGAAATCCATCGGTCGGTCTGATGGCTTCTGAACCAAGTTGAACTTCCAAGTCCCATTGAGAGAAAAGAAGTTGGGAGATCGGCTAAAATCGTCAACTCTGGCAGCTTGCATCTGCTCATAAGCGATGAAATCAACATGACCGGCTTCTTTGTTTCGTTCATAGATACTTGGGTTTTCCCACTCATTCTTCTCCTGCCCCAACAGCGGCAAATGAAGGATAATGGCAATCAGAAAGGATGTGATGTTTTTTGTCATTGATATATATTTATTCCCCATTCAATTTCTTCTTAACAGGTAGGTTGATCTTTTGTGTTTATTGCTGCTTCCGAATCCATGCTATACTGGACCAACAGTAGTAATTCTTTCTTAAAAAAACCTTTTTTCTGTGCTATTAGAAAAGAATCTCCCTCAGAAAGAGGGAGATTCTTTTACTCTTCCAATTAATACCCTGGATTTTGCGGTCTCAAATTTTCATTGTTTTGAATCTCTCTTGACGGAAGTGGCCATAGCCATCCTTTTTCCGCATCAAAATTCCTTTCAGCTGCCGTCACTTCTTGAAATTCCCAAGTCGCTGCATCTGATGGATCTGACAGTTTGGCCTTGTCATAGCCAATGACATTGTGTACCAAAGATTCGTCCTTCCATCTCAGCATATCTAGATAACGAAGACCTTCGATAGCAAACTCCACGCGTCGCTCATGACGAACAATATCACGCAACTCATCTGTAGTTAACCCAGCTCCCTCGGCATCCTCTACCTTAGGCATATTGACGCGAGCCCTGACCTCATTGACTAAATCATAGATCTCTTGAGAAGTACTACCTGACTCGGTCAATGCTTCCGCTTTCATCAAGAGTACATCCGCATAGCGCATCGTGATCGTATTGATTCCACAGTTGTTTCTATTGGTATTCGATAGATCTGCGTACTTGCGTGGTCTCACACCTGTCAAAGTCTCATCATTGGCAGGGATCAAAGTCCGGTCAGGCCCCATATCCGTCCCTGGCAAAATGAGAGTTGCGGCCAATCGTGGGTCTCTGTTCAAGAATGGATCCTGAGCATCGAATCCCGAAGCGACATCATCTATGGCCATCCCGTTTTGCATATGGTACTCATTGATAAGATCTACACTGATATTAGGTGTAGGCCACTCTCCAAAAGACAGTGCCGAACTTGGCCAAGGCTGCTCATTTAGGTTTTGCATATACTGGATATCAAAGATTACTTCAATGTTGTTTTCATTCTCTTCTTTGAAAACCCCCTCATAATCACCGAACAAATCATATACCCCAAGGTCGATCACTTCTTGCGCTGCATCTGCAGCTTCATCCCACATTTCACTGTAAAGATAAAACCTAGCCTTATAGGCCAGTGCAGCCCCAGCGGTAGCTCGCCCTATATTCTCTCCTGTATAAGAAGTTGGAAGATTCGCCGAAGCATAATCCAAATCCTCCATGACAGCAGTTAACACTTCGCTTTTGGGCGTACGAGACACCAAAGCATTGTCGACTATCTGCTCTTCAAGTATCAACGGAACATCCCCATAGAAATGAATCAAGTCTCCATACATATAAGCCCTCAAAAAACGCGCCTCTCCAGCCATCTGTGCCTTCACTTCATCAGCTACAGGAGCCTCTTCGATAGACTTCAAAAAACCATTGACCCGAACAATAAGTTGGTAAGCTCGTGCCCATTTGGCATCAGCTGCCCAACTGTTACTATTGTGTTGCCAGTTACCAAACTCTAGCGAACCCTGCCATGCATGGTGACATACACCATCATCCGACATGAAATCAAATTGAAACCAGTGAATTGGCGTTTCATACTGCTTTATATTTTCATATACTCCTGTCAATCCCATGGAAAGCTCTTCTTCATTTTGATAAAATGTATCTGGGGACAGTCTATCCAAAGGGCTCTTGTCCAGTACGTCATCCGAACAACCAAACACCAAAAGGATGGATAAAAAAATTGATATTGTATTTCTAGTCTTCATCATTTCAATATTTTAAAAGTTCACATTTAATCCTGCAGTCATTACTCTTACTTGAGGATAGGCTTGCGCTCTGGTTTCTCCCACGGTTTGTTCTGGATCAAACCCTTTATAGTTGGTGATGGTAAAGGCATTTTGAATATTGCCAAATACCCTTAATGAACGGACACCTATTTTAGATAGCACCTTATCAGGAAGGGAATAGCCGATCTCCAGATTTTTCAACCTGAAATAAGAAGCATCTTCCATATAGAAAGTAGAAGCTATCGCGGTTCTGTTGTCTAGCGTCACTCTAGGGTACTCAGTAGACGTATTATCTGGCGTCCATCTGTCCATCCACCAATCTCCCATGTTAGAAAACGCTCCGCTAAAGGGTTCAGCAATTTCTGAAGAGGTATAGCCATCAATTCCATGTAACCCTTGAAAAAAGATTCCCATATCAAACCCTTTCCAATTAAAATTCAACTGTAAGGAGTAAGAAAGATCTGGATACTGATCTCCAATAACTTTTCGATCATCTTCCACCGTCACTACATTATCTCCGTTTTGATCTTTAAACTTCAAATCACCAGGTTGTGCACTATAATTCGATACTGATACCACTCCATCTTTCAACACATACGCTCTGTCTTCATGAGGTATGGATGCATCATTGTTGTTTTGCCAGTTAAAATCATCGATCTGATACAGGCCGATATTTTCATAGCCATAAAAGGAATGTACAGCAGATCCCTCGACCAATGCTGTCGCACCATTTATAATTGGACTTCTACCGTATAGATCTGTGATCTCATTTTTGATACTAGCCAACGCTAATGTCGTACTAAACTTGAAATCGCTGTTCACTACTTTCCGATAAGTCCCAGTAAACTCAACCCCCTTGTTGACAACCTCTCCGACATTTTGATATGGAGGAGCTAGATTACCCATAGTTACAGGTATAGGCACCTGCATCAGGATATCACTAGTTGTCTTATTGAAATAATCAACAGTCAAATCAATATTTTGATTGATCGTAATGTCTGTCCCTACATTGATTTGCTGGGTAGTTTCCCAGGTAGTTTGCTTATTAGACAAACTGTTGATCGCTACGCCAGAATTAAGCGCACCACCAAAACTGTAATTGACTCCCGAAGAAAGAATATCACTCGCTGCATAGTATGTATTAATACCTTGATTACCCAACTTGCCCCATGACGCACGAACTTTAAACAGATCTAACCAAGAAAGACCAGAAAGGAACTGTTCTTCGGATATAATCCATCCTGCTGAGAAAGAAGGAAAAGTACCCCATCGATAATCTTCAGCAAACCTCGATGATCCATCTCTACGAATGTTTGCCTCCAAAAGGTATTTGTTATCAAAAACATAATTGATTCGACCAAAATAAGACTGTAACCCAAGATCCCATGCTCCAGCATCATTCTGCATAGTGGAAGGGTCACCTAGATTCATATAGCGTTGAGAATTATTGATAAATCCGCTTCTATAGGCGCTATTCCACTGGTAACTGAACTCTTCCTCTTGATATCCCACTAGTAAATTCACTTCATGTTTACCAAAATTCTTGTTATACTTTAATAATGAGGTAAAAATAGTTTGGGTGTCCCCATAATCATTCTCGCTCAGGTCGGATGTTAATGTCCTCGTGCTCCCATCCAAGTTAGCAAGCAAAACATTGGCATGGAATGCATTTGTATTTTCACTGACGACATTGAAACCACCTGTAACCTGTGCAGAAAACCCATCAAAAAATTCATACTCAGCCTCAACCTGCCCTTTAAAAGTGTATCGCTTTACTTTTCGCGTACTACCATCCTCTATTTCTCCATAGATATTCCTCTCTCCTATAACAGCAACCCATTGATCTTGCTCATTTTTCAAAGGCCATATTGGTGAATTAGTCGCATATCTTTTTGCCTCCCACTCATCGGTAGGTTCGTTACGTTCCCCTTTATTTCCAGAAAGACGAGTCGTTAGACGAAGCTTATTATCTTTGAGCAAATAAGCGTCGACATTGGTTCGAAAATCAACCTTCTTGTAATCGGTCGCTTTCAGAATTCCATCTTGATCTAAGTATCCAGCCATAAAGGCATATTTCAATCTATCACTTCCTCCTGTCAAACTAACTCTATGGTTCTGAATCTTAGCCTTATCATAGTACGTGTCAAAATAATTGACACTGGGATACATGGGATCAGTACCCGCTGCATAAAGTGCTATTTCCTCCTGAGTATACTGTGGAGCTAAACCTGTGTTGAGAGATGCCTCATTATGCAAAGTAGTGTACTGCTCTGAATTGAGAACGCTTGGTAATGATGTCGCCTCTTGAATCCCAAAATAGTTGTTATAAGAAACGGATATACCATTTCTAGATCCCGTTTTGGTAGTAATTACAATCACACCATTAGCAGCTCTATTGCCATAAATGGCTGCCGAAGAGGCATCCTTGAGCACTGACATAGATTCTATATCCTGAGGGTTCACATCATTGATATTGGATGGAAAGCCATCTACCAAGACCAAAGGATCATTGTTATTAAGTGTACCGATACCTCGAATATTGATTACTGCATTGTCTCCTCCTGGTTTTCCAGAATTTTGGAGCACATATACACCTGCCACTTTCCCTTGCAAGGCAGCACTAGAACTGGTCACAGGACGTGAATCCAAATCTGCTAGGTCTGGAGCGCTCACAGCACCTGTAAGGTTTTCCTTTTTCTGAGTACCGTACCCGATTACCACGACATCCTCTAGACTAGTCATATCCAATTCTAGATTTACATCTAAAACAGATCGACCACCTACAGTAACTTCCTGAGTTTTATAACCCAAGAAGGAAACTACTAATACGGCATCTTCTGATACCGTCACAGAAAACTTGCCATCCAAATTAGTCACTGTACCGTTGGTTGTGCCACGTTCTACCACAGTTGCACCAGGCAGAGGCTGTCCCATTTCATCAAGTACGACACCCGAGACCGTCAAATCGGCTACCCCGGCACGGGAACTGGACCATGCGGTCGTTCCCACCGAGCATATCATCAGTACACCCATGAGTGTTCTAATGATTACACTCCACTTTCTCTTTAGTAAATTGTCTTTCATACGTTGTGTTTTTAAAATTCAAATCATGCAATCGACAAGCTGCGTATCATGCTAAACCCAGCATTTGTCTTAGCCAAAAGAAGAAAAATAGCCTCAACTCATAGGGGGGTACATCATCCCATGATAGGGGATTGATTGGTATTTGTTCTCAAAACCACCCATACGATGTGCTAGACCGAGTTTTGTACGAATAAAAACGCACGACGCTGATTGATGCAAAACATAGGTAGAAGAATCGTTCGTCCTACTGCTTGTTCTGTCCCCTACCTAGAGGTTGTTGATATTGACCGTCTGTGGTTTGATGGCATGATCGTTTTTATACTCAGAGGGAGTTTGATCAAATTGCTCTTTGAAGCACTTTCTAAAATACTTCAAGTCCGAAAAATTAAGTGCAATAGCTACTTCGGTCACAGTCATATCTTCTGCTACCAACATATGAGCTGCACGCTTAATCTTAATTTTCCTAATGAATATCTGAATAGAATCATCGGTCAAAGATTTGATTTTGCGATAGAGTGAAGTCTGGCTCATGCCCAATTCCTTGCATAGATCTGGCACATTGAATTCCGCACTATCCAACATGGCGATGATAGTGGCCTCCACTTGTAGTATAAACTCCTTCTCTTTGGACACTTGCTCATTTTGCTCTACCAAATCTCCTGAGGTATACTTGAGTGCCAGCAACTTTCGCCTACTGAGAATGTTGGCCACTCTCACCTTCAACAGGTCTGAGTTGAAGGGTTTGGTCATATAATCATCTGCACCTACTCCATATCCGTCCATTTTGGACTCATTGGAGTTTTTGGCTGTCAGTAGTATAATCGGCACATGACTGGTGGCAATGTTTGATTTTAGCTTTTTGCATAACTCCAGACCATCCATCTCTGGCATCATCATGTCTGAGATAATGATATCAGGCATACTGTTGATCGATTTGTCAAAAGCATCCTGTCCATTATCCGCCTGAATCACCTTAAAATCAGCAGAAAAAATAGAACTGATATATGCGGCTATGTCTCTGTTGTCATCCACTACCAACATCACCTTGTCGGCATCACTAATTACCTCTGGCTTACCATCTATCACAAACGACTCAGTCAACGATTCGATCTCCAGCGATTCTGTTTGACCCGAAGCAATAAAACGGACATTATCCTTCCCCAATAGGTGCTCTTTGCCCAAGGGAATCCCCACTCTAAACACCGAGCCTGCCGAGCTACTATCCACAGTGATCTCGCCACCATGCGCCTCTACAAAATTCTTGCTCAAAGCCAAGCCGATACCAGTCCCCCCTGACCCGGCTGAATTGCTCGCTTGATAAAAGGGAGAAAAAATATTACCCAGCTCTTCTGGTTTTATTCCTTCGCCTTGATCTTTTACTTCTATGATGACACTGCTGCCTTCTTGGAATACGCCAAACTGGACTTTCTCACCGGGTGACGAAAATTTGATTGCATTGGAGAGCAAGTTGTTGATCACAATTTGAACCTTTTCGATATCCACCCAGACGTTCAAATTACTCTCTGAATAAAACCCAAATGGTATGTCTTTCTCTTTCGCTAGATAGGTAAAGCTTTCTGCCTCCTCTTGAGCCAGGATGTTCAAATCGTAGCAACCTACGTTCAAATAGCCCTGGTTCATCTCCACTTTTCTAAACTCGAGCATCCGTCCAATAAACTTGAGTAAAATGGATGTATTCTTTTTGATCAATTGTAAATAATAGAAATGCTGTGGGTCTTGCTCTTTCTTGATCAGGTCATTGACCGGACCTTGGATCAAGGTCAAGGGTGTCTTGAGCTCATGAGAAAAATTGGTATAAAAACGTAGCTTCTCCTGCATCAAATGATGATCCTTTTCACGGAGTTCTTGTTCAAATTTCAATTGTTGCCTGAGAGTGATCCTGACGTTGTTGAACTTGACAAACCTCCAGAGCACGATTGCTAGGGATACTATCATCAATAGATATGCCTCCCATGTCCTCCAAAACGGTGCAGAAATCGAAACTTTAAGCGCATTGCTGACTTTGTCATCATATATACTCTTGACCCTAAAGGTGTAGTTGCCATACGGTACATTTCTATACGTGGCTTCATTGACCCCATTATTGACCTGCCAGGCTGCATCATAGCCTTCCAACATGTACTCAAACTTGTTTTGTTTCCCTTTGTTAAATCCAGGAATGGAGTAGCTAATAGAAAAAACATTATCTGTATGATTCAACTTGATCTCCTTTGTCAAAAATATACTCTCCCCCGTGACAAACACCTCGGAATTAATAGGCGTCATTTTCTCATTTAGCACCTTCAGTTCGTTGAATATCACAGGCAGTTGTGGCAACTCCTGCAATACCTGACCGGGGTAGAACAAATTCATCCCATGAATCCCTCCTGCGACCAAATACCCCTCTGACGACAACAAAATAGAGCCGTAATTGAAATGCCCCGGCTGGATACCATCCATCGTATCAAAAACCGTAACTTCCTCTGATCGGACGTTATAGGAGTAGATGCCCGAATTGGTCGTCAACCATAGATTGCCCTTTTGATCCGACACCAGCCCAGAGACCGCTACATTTCTCAAAATAGCTTGGTCTTCAAAAAAATGATACTTGCGAGCCAATACATCATACCTGACCAGTCCGTTTTCTCTGGTAGCAAGCCACAGGTTGTTGTCCAGTGCACAAATATCACTGACGACCAAACGCTCGTCAGTGCCCTCTCCTTTGACCTCTTCTATCCGCCAAACATCCCCTAAGAGTTCGGCCCTCATCAACCCGCTGCTAAAAGATCCCAAATAAAAGATCCTTTCATTCACACGCTCGATACTCCTAACATCCAGCCAAGATGATCCCTCGACGAGTAGAACACGCTCGCTGTGCTCATCAAACCAATACAGACCACCATAATTGGTACCTATGAGGATCTTTCCATTGTCCATCTGATGAATCACCCGAATATCATCCACTAGCAATTCAGACATAGCTCCACCTTTCCGATAGTTCTTAACCTGATTGGACTTGAGATCGATCAGGTACAACCCATCCTCATAGGTACCCGCCCACAACCTAGATTGATCATCCTCCAATAGCGACAATATGGCTTTATTGGCCAATTGCTCTTGAAACCTGACGGAGACTTCTCCAGTCTTCGGATTGAGTGTATTCAGTCCCTTTCCATCTGTACCTACCCAATACTCCCCATCACTGGATGGAGCCAGTCCCCAGATATTTTCATAACTCAGCGTTTGGCTATTGGATTGGCTATGGGTCAAATAGCGTACCTCTTCGCCCTCGGAGTTAAAAACATTGACGCCACCGTTGTGAGTACCTAACCACATCAGACCGCTATCGTCACAAAAAATCTTACTAATCGTACGGTGAGAGATCCCACTATCGTCAGGCTGAGGTTCAAAATGCTCCAAACTACCGACAAGCCTATGTGCCTGGTCCAACTCAAAAGCATACATGCCGTGTTGGCGAGTCCCTAACCAAGTCTTTCCATTATCATCTTGATGAATGCTCAAATAATCATCAACAGGCAATTGCCCCTCAAGGATATTATCCAAATCATAAGCTCCCGTCGAATCTGATTTGATACCTACCAGTCCTCGATTGGTAGCAACCCATGCCATACGCTTAGCATCTATTAGAAAATCTATGATTTCAAACCTTGCGCCGTGATGAAAAAGATCTGGGTGAAAGTACACCACTTCACCAGTATTCAAATCATATTTAACCATACCCTGTGATCGAAAAGCTACCCACAACGTTTGATTGCATATTTTAAGCTGTGAAATCTGTTCTTGAGATAAATCCTGACCTGTCTTAGAATCTATCATTTGTAGATGCGTCAAACTGTCACGACCTACCCAAACGCCCCCACTATACCCTCCGAAATAATACTTTTTATCTTCATCCATCGCCATCGCAGTGATTCCTACAGAAATCTCTTCTGGCTTAAATCTCGTCACCTTATCCTCGTGATAACTATACTTGGCGACTCCCTGATCTGTCAGTGCCCAGATTTGATTTTTATCATCCACATAAACTCTGTAGACAAGGTTGTGAGGAAGGGAAAGCACATTCGTTCTATCCTTTTGGTAGGTTTTGAATTTGAATCCTTGATACCGCAAGAGGCCTCCCTCAGTGGCTACCCATATATACCCTAGCGAATCTTGCGCGATATCATTGATGATATTGTTAGTGAGATCCTGTGACTCGTCTAGCCTATGAAATTTATGTTGGGTAAATAAATTTTGCGACTGCACAGATGCACAGCTACACAGGAGTATAAATAAAATTAATCTAGTCTTCATTAGTTATTAGAAAGTAGCTATTTGAAAAATCAATACCTAAGTCATCCTACAAAACTAACCCATGACAACTCTAAAACTGAGAACTATCATGCAATGAAAGGGGGCTGATCAACCAGAGTTTTGGTCTCCAAGTACTCCATGCAATTCAACCCAAATTCAAAAAGTAAAAAGAAACTTCATCAAGAGCTAGACCGACTTCATTCTAGCGATCCAATGACCGTAAAGTTTGAACATATTTTTTCTTTCCCTCTGCAAATTATCGTAATATTACGCAATCGGTTGTTTGACTACCAGTCGATATATCAACGCTGTGCCTAAAAAGCCAAAATCATGACTATGAAGACGAAAAAAGACAAAGCCTCCTGGTATCCACTGCTAGTGATCACTCTCCTGCTATCATCTCTATGGAGCTGCCAATCCTCCCCTCAGTCTCCACCACGAGAGCGAATCTCCATCAATGACAATTGGCGATTCTACAAATATGAAAACATAGAGAAGACGGATAATCTCATCTACGATGTACGCCCTGAGATCACTGACACCAACGACGACAAACAGGCTGACTCTAAACCAACAGAAGCCGTCGAGGTAGAAGCCACCCAAGAAACGCTCAAAGCGTGGATCATGCCAACAGGCAATCGCTTCATCAAAGACCCCACGAAACACTACGCCAGACCAAAAGGCAATCCCGGAAAAGACTTTCCCTTCGTTCAAAGTGACTTTGACGATCAAGATTGGCGAGCCGTGGAGCTACCTCATGACTGGGCCATCGAAGAGCCCTTCTACGCAGGATGGGACACTCCCGTAGGTGGTGGTATGGGACGACTCCCTAGTCCAGGCGTAGCATGGTACCGCCGAACCCTCGACATCTCTACTGCCGACCAAGGCAAATCCATCTTCTTGGATATAGATGGTGCCATGTCCTACGCTATGGTCTGGATCAACGGCCAACTGGCAGGTGGCTGGCCCTATGGGTACTCCTCATGGAGACTGGACTTGACTCCCTACCTCCACTACGGCGGACCGAACCAACTCGCGATACGCATCGACAACCCCGCACACTCCTCACGGTGGTATCCTGGTGGTGGCATCTACCGCAATGTATGGCTCGTCAAAACAGAGCCTATCCACATCGCACAGTGGGGTACAAGCATCCGAACCAAAGACGTATCTGCATCCCAAGCGACCATTCTCCTAGACGTGACGATTGACCATGATGGGAATGAAAACCAAAACATAGCTATTCAAACAGACATCTTTGTACTCAACGAAGATGGGTCGATTGGAGACAAAACTGTCGCGGCATTCGCCAAAAAAGCAATCAGCATGACTGCTCAAAACAGCAGTACCATCCAATCGACACTGACGCTCGACAACCCTCGACTATGGGGACCTCCTCCTACCCAATCCCCCAACCGATACGTAGCGATCACTACTCTCACCAGCGAGGGACAAACCATCGATGAGTACCGCACGCCATTTGGGATACGGGCCATTTCCTACGATGCAGACAAGGGCTTCTTCGTCAATGGCGAAAAAGTCTACCTCAAAGGTGTGAACCAACACCACGATCTTGGAGCTTTGGGAGCGGCTTTCAATGCCCGTGCGGCAGAGCGACAGCTCGAAATGCTCAAAGAACTAGGCTGCAATGCCATTCGTATGGCGCACAATCCTCCTGCTCCCGAACTACTGGAGATGACCGATCGCATGGGTTTCTTGGTCATCGACGAGATGTACGATTGCTGGGCGCGAAAAAAGACCCCGCATGATTTTCACTTGATCTTCCCAGAATGGCACGAGCAAGACCTCCGCGCACTGGTGCGACGTGACCGCAACCACCCCTCTATCATCCTATGGAGTACGGGCAATGAAGTCGGTGAGCAATACACAGGAGAAGAAGGGGCAAAAATTGCCATGCGCTTACGAGAAATCGTCAATGAGGAAGACCCCACACGCCCTACTTCCGCGTCGATGAACTATGCCAAGCCCGGCATGCCACTGCCAGAAACTATGGAAGTCCTCAACCTCAACTACCAAGGTGAAGGCATCCGAAATGCCCCTGCCTATGCCCACCTCAAAGGCATCAACACTTCGCCGCTTTACCCTCGCTTTCATCAAGCCTTCCCAGACAAAGTCATCATCAGCAGCGAAAACGCCGCTGCACTCAGCAGCCGTGGTACCTACCTCTTCCCTGTCAATGAAGGTATCAGCGCCCCTATCAGCGACGGTCTAGGTGGTGACCCCAAAACTGGCTATGTTAGTTCGTATGAGCTGTACACGGCAGACTTTGGTTCATCGGCGGATAAGGTGTTTGCTACTATCGACCAGCACCCCTATGTGGCAGGTGGATTCGTCTGGAGCGGATGGGACTATCTGGGAGAACCTACACCCTACTACCTCTCAAGTAGCTCGTATTTTGGACTGATTGATCTCGCAGGATTCAAAAAAGACCGGTTCTACCTCTACCAATCTCGATGGAGACCCGAACTACCGATGGCGCATATCCTACCCCACTGGAACTGGTCAAATCGCTTGGGCAAAATCACTCCCGTGCATGTCTTTACTTCGGGAGACGAAGCAGAGCTCTTCCTCAACGGAGAATCTCTCGGACGCAAAAAGAAAGGAGCATACGAATACCGTCTGCGCTGGGATGATGTCGTCTACGAACCGGGCGAACTCAAAGTCATCGCCTACAGGGATGGGAAAGAATGGGCTGAGGAGACGATCAAAACCACAGACTCACCTACTCAACTGACGCTCACAGCAGACAGACAAAGCATCCTAGGCGATGGCAAAGACTTGGCGTTTGTCACGGTAGCGGTCACCGACCAAAACGGGCTCACAGTACCCAATGCCATGAACGACATCACCTTCTCCATAGAGGGCCCTGGAGAGATAGTCGCTACGGACAACGGCGACCCGACGAGCTTGGTAGCTTTCCCATCCCTAGAACGCAAAGCCTTCAACGGAGTAGCACTAGCAATTGTAAAACCCAACAAAGGGCAAGCTGGGACGATTACTATCAAAGCAGTATCTTCTGGTTTGAAAAACGCAGAGGTCACGATTGAAGTCATTCAATAATTATCAATTTCAAAAGCATCATGATGAAAAAGCATTTTATTCTAAGTCTCCTATTACTATTTATACTATTTGGGGTATCCCAAGCGGAGATCCGTCTACCCAAACTCGTGAGCAATGGCATGGTACTCCAGCGCGATACGCCCCTCAAAATCTGGGGATGGGCAGACCCTAGCGAAGACATCACCGTCCGATTCAAGGGTAAGAAATATACCACTACCACCAGTGCTACAGGAGAATGGTCCGTCACGATGCGCGTAACCAAAGCAGGTGGTCCCTACACCATGCAAATCCAAGGAAAAGACGACTCCATCACACTCTCCAACCTCCTCGTAGGAGATGTATGGATGTGTGCAGGACAATCCAACATGGTGCACTACCTCGGCATACATCAGCAACGATACCGACAGGAGATCGCGGAAGCTAACTACCCCGAAATCCGTCAATTCCTCGTCCCTACCAACCCTCAGTTGCAGGGCACAGCGACGGATATTCCACAAGGAGAATGGAAAGAAGCCAATCCCGAAAATGTATTGAAATTCTCTGTGGTGGCCTACTTCTTTGCCAAGAATCTTTACGATCAGTACCAAGTACCTATCGGTCTGATCAACGCCAGTGTGGGCGGTACTCCGATTGAGGCATGGATCAGCGAAGAGGGGTTCAAGCCCTTCCCTTCCATCACCAAGACGCTCACCCAAAACAAAGACACAGCCTACGTCAATCAGAAAAATCGTATCGCACAAAAATACCGAGCAGCAGCCCCTCCACAACCACAGGACGATGGGCTCACCGCCTCTACACCATGGTATGACCTTAGCTACAAGCCCACCCATTGGCACAACATCAACATCCCCGGCTACTGGGAAGACCAAGGCATCCGCAACCTAGACGGTGCGGTATGGTACCGTCGAGAGATCGATATCCCTGCCTCGATGACAGGCGTAGCGACCAAAATATTCATGGGCAGAATCATCGATGCGGATCAGATCTACATCAATGGTACCCAAGTAGGTGGCAAGACCTACAAATACCCTCAACGCATCTACGATATTCCTGTGGGACTACTAAAGACGGGCAAAAACCTCATCACGATCCGAGTCGTGAACTATGGTGGCAAAGGCGGTTTCGTACCTGACAAGCCCTACTACCTCGCTACCGAAAACGACACCCTAGACCTCAAAGGCACATGGCAGTACAAAGTCAGTCAGGTGTTTCGTCCAAAAGCTCCTCAACCCTCTGGGGTATCCGCACAGCACCAGCCCACTGCCCTCTACAATGGCATGGTGGCTCCCTTCACCCAGAGCCCTATCAAGGGAATCGTCTGGTACCAAGGAGAAAGCAATGGCGGCAATCCCCAAGCCTACGAAAAACTCATGGAGACGCTGATCCAAGATTGGAGAACCAAATGGAACGACAGCAACCTGCCCTTCCTCTATGCGCAGCTCCCCGATTACATGGATGTAGACTACCTCCCTACCGAGAGCAACTGGGCTGAACTAAGAGAAGCACAGCGACTGGCTCTCGATGTACCCAATACCGCCATGGCTGTCACGCTAGGCTTAGGCGAATGGAACGACGTACATCCAGACAACAAGAAACCGGTCGGAGACCGTCTCGCTCTAGCCGCCAAAGCACTAGCTTATGATGACAAAAAAGTCGTCTACTCAGGACCGATGTTTCGGTCTGCGTCAGTAGAGGGCAGTCAGGTCACGCTTTCCTTTGATCATGTCGGCAGTGGATTGATCTCTCAGGATGGCGAAGCGCTAAGGTGGTTTGCACTGGCTGGGGTTGATCAAAACTATGTTTGGGTGGATGCTAAAATAGAAAGCAATCAGATCGTCCTGTCTAGCGATGAGATCAATCAGCCCATCTATGTCCGCTATGCGTGGCAGGACAACCCTATGGACGTCAACTTCTACAACCAAGAAGGGCTACCTGCCTCCCCCTTCCAGACCCAACTGACCGATGCGCTATGGTTTGGCAAGAAAGCCACCGTCGTACTGACCTACGACGATGCACTCAACGTCCACCTCGACAATGCCCTACCCGTACTGGATTCGCTGGGGCTCAAAGCTACCTTCTACATCTCTGCTGATGCGCCTGGCTTCAAGTACAGAACCTACGAATGGAAGAAAGCTGCGCAAAACGGACACGAACTAGGCAACCACACCCTCTACCACCCTTGCCTCGGTGGAGACGGACGCGCGTGGGTATCGGATGACAATGACCTCAGAAACTACTCCGTGCCTCAGATGGTGCGGGAGATCGACATGACCAACCTCATGCTCCAGACGTTAGATGGGAAGTCAAAACGCACCTATGCGTACACCTGTGGTGACAAGGAGACAGGTGAAGGTTCATTTGTGAAGGAAATAGAAGGAAAGTTCGTGGCGCTACGTGGTGTCCAGTCCGGGCTCAACCACCTCGGCACCTTAGACATGACTGACCTCCGGTGCAACTCCATCGTCGATACCCCTGCATCAGATATGATTGCCTGGGCGGAGCAAGCCAAGAAAGAAAATGCCATGCTCATCCTCCTCTTTCATGGGGTCGGTGGAGAGCATTCGCTCAATGCTGCACTAGCTGATCATAAGGAGTTCCTAGAGTACCTCCAGGCCAATAAAGACGACCTATGGATCACCACTCTAGAAGATGCTGCAGAGCACATTCTCGAACAACAGAAGAAGTAGTGTGAAGCTTTTGAGAACACCGAGAGACAAGATATTGAGAGACTAGATGGATAGAAAATTCAAAGCCTCGGCACGAGACCGAGGCTTTTAGTTTATACCTTCCTTCTTAACTAAACCAGTATAAACACTTATCCTCCTAGGAGTGATACAGGTTGGCAACAATATTAATTTTTCCGTAACAAATGCCAAACATACAACTGTAGAAATGATTAGAGATTGTAATATTTTCAACTAGAACTCAATCTTGAGACAGATTCTCTAGAAAATCATTCATAAAACCGCCAATATCAATAGTTCATTTTGCACTGAAGGATTTGAACAACATCACCTTTGATGCGATACACCAGCCGATGTTCAAAATTGATACGCCGTGACCAGACGTCCTTGAGTTCATAGCACAAGGGCTGTGGATACCCTAGCCCTTCGTAGGGTGTTTCTTTGATGGACAAACACAGTTCATCGATTAGGCGCTTCATAGACTGATCGGTTTTCTGCCAATGGATATACTCTAACCACGCATGGGACGAAAATTTAAGCAAAGTCATGAGAGCTTTTGGATTGTTTTTTCAAATCCCCCTCCATCGTTCATCTCTCCTATTGATTCAAAAATACGCTGTGCATTTCTGGGATTCTTAAGTAAGAAGAAAGTCTCGTGTATGCTATCATAGTCTGACTTGGATAGTACCACTACATCTTTACCATGCGTACGTGTGACGAGCAGTGGCATACGATGGTTCATTACCCGATCCATAAATGATTTTAGATTTTGCCGAAAGTTGGTGTAGGTCGTATGTTCCATATTAAGTGTTTGGAACAAATATAAGTAGTTGTACAGAATCAAGTACCATACAAGACACTGAATTTAAAGCACTACCAAGTCCACCACTCTGCTTTCACTCCGAAATAATGACCCCACCTCTCTTTCCCAACAAGGTCAAGATAAGGAGAATACTGATTGTCACGAGCGGTATCATTGTATCTCGCAACTGAATACACGAAACGCAAATGTGGGCGTGACCAAACCGATCGTTGTCCGCGCAGGAATCAGACTCAGCTTCGTCATAGTATAACCCATCCATCCTCACCAGGAAACGAGTAGAGTCCGGAAGAATCATTTTCGCTGATCTCTGTATCTGTCGGGTCTCCCATGTGATGATACTCTCCCAGTAGGGTAATCAATTTGTTGTCCCCGAGACGGAAATCTTGCTCCACGGCCAACAACAACCTTTGCCGCAATTCCAAACTAGGCGTTCCCGATTTGATATTCAAAAAGAAATAAGGTGGTACCGTAGAGGTCGTATCTGATGAGGATACAAAATTCATCGACATTCTAGTTCCTTTGTACTCTAGCCCGAACCATTGGCCAGAATGATCATAAAAGGGATTCACTGCAAGAGACTACAACTGCATACTATAGCTCTCTCTGACAGATTTCTATCAGCTTGTCTTTTCTAAGGGGCTTGACCAAGTAATCTTTGATCAAATCAATATTTTCCGCTTTAGTAATATCTCTATAATCAATGGATGAAGACAATATGTATATCGGAACAAGTGCTATACCTAAGGATTGATAACTCTCTATAAAATCCCAAGCATCCATGATGGGCATGTTGATATCTAGAAATATTAGGTCAGGTAATTGATCATCAGATTTCAAATGAGCAATAGCTTCTTCCCCATGCAAAAAGGTCTCTATAACTAACTCATCATCAAAATTGACAAGCATCTTCTTCATGATTCTTTGCAAAATAGGGTCATCATCTATGACGTACACTTTACGTTTCTCTGTCATCCAATTTTTCGTTCTAAATAATGCATTCCAAGATACGCATGCCAAGTAGTTCGATGCAAGAATTCATCTATTTAATATGAAATTAGTTAGTTGAATTCTTAATCGAGATATTTGCGCCTCGCTCATTTATATCACGGATGGAATTAAAGGCAGGAATCAAAATCATCAACACAGTCATACACGAATGTCTCAAAACGAAAAAGGACGCTATCGTAGCTGTAGTAGACCAAAATGGAGAGTTAGTCACCTTTGCGCGCACCGACGGTGCTCCGTTGAGTTCTCTACAGCTCGCCATCAACATGGCCTATACTGCTACTAGACTCCAGCAAGAGACGCAAACCTTCTCAACACAACTCGCACAAAAAAATCCTGAAGACCTCCGCTTTTACAACGATCCCAAAATTGTCACTTGGCCAGGAGGCATCCCCGTCTATGATCCAGCTGGCAAACTCATAGGAGGAATAGGTATCAGTGGTATGAGTGACGAAGAAAACATTGCGTTTGCGTATCAAGCACGCGAAGCAATCAAACCCACTCCACCCAAACCAGACAACAGCCTAAAGCTGTATTCGTAACCATTCAACATTCACTAGCATAGCAACGATCACCATGGAAATAGGCGAAAATAACCTACTCAAAGTCAATAGATTCACAGATAATGGAGCATACCTCATCGACGCAGATCACACCGAGGTTCTCTTACCCAACAAGTACGTTTCCGAGGACCTCACCATAGGAGATGAGATCGATGTATTCGTATACACCGACTCTCAGGATCGCAATGTAGCCACCACCCTGACACCACTCGCCAAACGAAATCAATTCGCCTGCCTACAGGTCAAGGATGTCAGTCAATACGGTGCTTTTATGGACTGGGGATTAGAGAAAGATCTTTTTGTACCTTTTAGCGAGCAAGATCGACGACTAAAACCAGGACAATGGAACCTTGTCTACTTGTATCTCGACTCGATCACCAAACGCGTCGCAGCAAGTACACGTATCCACCTATTCGTAGCTCGAGACATTATGGATATCGAGGAAGGAGACGAAGCGGACATCATCATAGGCGAAACCACCATCAACGGAATCAAAACCATTATAAACCAAAAATACCTTGGTCTGATATACGAGAACGAAACTTTCGAAGAACTCAACAAAGGAGAAAAACGAAAAGGATACATCAAAACCATTCGCCCAGATGGAAAAATTGACGTTTCACTCCGAAAATCAGGAATTGAAATTCTAGAAGAAGGAGCTGAAAAAATCATAAGCTACCTCAACAGTCACGACGGCCAACTGTCTCTTCATGACAAAAGTTCTCCTGAAGAAATCCAGTCCGTTCTCCAAATGAGTAAAAAGAATTTCAAACGCTCAATTGGTATACTATACAAGAAAAAAATGATAGTTATCAAAGATGAAGAAATTGTACTAGCCTAACATTTTTACGTTTATTTAGATTTAATACAAATAAGACTTGGATAAACCATTCCGAGTCTTATTTTTGCATAGAATGAATCTAAATAGATAACACAGTGCCTATAACTCAATCCGTCATCATCGCTGACTCCAACTACCTAAGCATGCAAGGATTGCAAAACATTGTCACCAACAACAGCGCCTTAGAGCTCATTGAGTCTATATCCGATATCGCTGAGCGGGCTCAATTTCAATACGATCAAGCAGACATCTATATCATCAATACCAGCCGAAACACAAAGGTGCTAACAGAACTCGCAATGAACGTATCTTCTTCTAAGCGTGTACTGGCCATTGCCAATACTTCAGAAGTCGCTGGAATAAAAAAACTCTGGAAACATGGTATCCAAAGCATCGTCACAGACCACTGTAGTGAACAAGAAATTTCTCAAGCCATCGAACACCTCGCCAACAAAGAAAATTTCTACTGCAATACGATCTTAGATTTAATCAAACGTAAAAGTAAGACCTCTCCCCGATTTGGGCTTACTAAAAGAGAATATGAAATCCTGCTCCTAATCACCAAAGGCAAGAGTTCGAAAGACATCTCAGAACAGCTTTTCTTAAGCCCCCACACAGTTAATTCGCATCGCAAAAACATCCTCAAAAAGCTCAACCTAAAATCACCCGCCGAACTCATCATCTTTGCTTTGGACAACAATATCTAGACACGTTCATTGCTTATTTTAAACCTCCTGCTATTTATCCCAACTAGTCGTTTGTCATTACTTCACGGATAACACTAATATCTTGTTGATTGTTTTATACTTCTAATATTTCCTCTTAGCTTTGGCACATACTTTAGGGGTGCCCACAGATGCTGTGGCTGAGACAATACCCTCAATACCTGATACTGGTAATTCAGTCGAAGGGAAAAGTCAGGCACTTCACGTGGCTCCTAAAGGTAAAACCGATTCAATATGAAATTCAAATTGAACAACGAGGAGCAAATTCTTCAGGACGATCACACACAACTAACATCAGTATTAAAGGAAAAAAACCTTTATATTGAAAGAGGAATTGCTGTGGCGATCAATGACGAAATTCTTCCCAAATCAAATTGGGAAGAATACCTCATACAAGAAAACGACAATATTCTGATCATCACCGCCACACAAGGTGGATAATTGAAACATTATGGCTAAAGACGAACAAATCCCAAGAGAGGAGAAAATCACAAGAGACCCATTCCCTGCTTCCAAAAAAATCTATGTCAAAGGAGAAATCCATGACATCAAAGTGGCGATGCGTGAGATCACATTGAACGACACAGTGCTGAAATTCAACCCTTCTGCACCCAAAGAAAAAAACCCAGCAGTGACCGTCTATGACACCAGTGGACCATTCACTGATCCAGATATAGCCATCGATGTAAGAAAAGGGATTCCAAAGCTAAGAGAGCAATGGATCAAAGACCGTGGCGATGTAGAGCAACTGGACAGTATCTCTTCTAACTATGGTCAAGAGCGACTCGACGATTCTAGTCTTGATGACCTTCGGTTCGAATACATTGCTAAGCCTTACAAAGCAAAAAAAGGCGCGAATGTGTCTCAACTGCACTATGCCAAAAAAGGCATCATCACTGCAGAAATGGAGTACATCGCGATCAGAGAAAATCAAAAAATCGATGAGTGGAACCATCTCAACGTCCAGCATCCAGGCGAAAGCTTTGGTGCCAATACTCCAAAAGGTAAAATCACGCCTGAGTTCGTCCGAGATGAAATCGCTGCAGGTCGTGCAATTATCCCTAACAACATCAACCACCCTGAGTCTGAACCTATGATCATTGGTCGTAACTTCCTCGTGAAGATCAACGCCAATATCGGTAACTCAGCGGTCTCCTCCTCTATCGAAGAAGAAGTAGAGAAAGCAGTGTGGGCGTGCCACTGGGGTGCAGACACTATCATGGATTTGTCTACTGGTAAGAACATCCATGAGACAAGAGAATGGATACTAAGAAACTCTCCTGTGCCAATCGGAACCGTGCCAATCTATCAAGCATTGGAGAAAGTAAACGGAAAGTCTGAAGACCTCACATGGGAAATATTCAGAGACACGTTGATCGAGCAAGCTGAGCAAGGTGTAGATTACTTCACCATACATGCCGGTGTACTCCTAAGATATGTACCACTGACGGCTAAACGTGTCACCGGTATCGTATCACGTGGCGGGTCTATCATGGCCAAATGGTGTCTAGCACACCACAAAGAAAGCTTCCTCTACACACACTTCGAAGAAATTTGTGAAATCATGAAAGCTTACGATGTGGCCTTCTCTTTAGGAGATGGATTAAGACCTGGTTCACTGGCAGATGCCAACGATGAAGCGCAGTTTGGAGAATTAGAAACACTCGGTGAGCTGACTAAAATCGCTTGGAAACATGATGTACAAGTGATGATCGAAGGACCTGGTCATGTACCAATGCACATGATCAAAGAAAACATGGAAAAGCAACTCGAAGCGTGTGACGAAGCACCATTCTACACACTCGGGCCATTGACGACTGATATAGCTCCAGGTTATGATCATATCACCTCTGGTATCGGAGCAGCGATGATTGGTTGGTATGGTTGTGCTATGCTATGCTATGTGACGCCTAAAGAGCATTTGGGACTCCCAAACAAGAAAGATGTAAAAGATGGTGTGATCACTTACAAGATCGCAGCACATGCCGCGGATTTGGCCAAAGGTCACCCAGGATCACAATATAGAGACAACGCACTCTCGAAAGCTAGATTCGAGTTTAGATGGGAAGATCAATTCAACCTATCTCTCGACCCAGATACCGCAAGAGAGTTTCATGACGAGACCTTACCAGCAGAAGGAGCCAAAGTAGCGCACTTCTGTTCAATGTGTGGACCGAATTTCTGTTCGATGAAAATCACGCAGGATGTACGTGAGTTTGCAGCAGCCAACGAACTAACCGAGCAAGATGCTCTCGGAAAAGGAATGGCTGAAAAAGCCAAGGAATTTACTGAGAAAGGAAGCGAAATATATCTAGAGCAATAGCGATTGAAAATCGTCATCATTACACCAGAGACGCTGGTGGATCAAGAGCTTGAGACCTGCAACGAACTGCTGCAACATGACGTTCGTTTGCATATCCGAAAGCCGCATGGATCAAAAGATGAATTAACAAGATATTTAGATCAGATAGATCCGTTACATTATGAAAAAATCAGCCTCCATCAGCATCATAGTCTGGTGGAGGAATTGAAACTGGGAGGTAAACACTGGAAGTCAGACCAAATAATAGACAACCAATGCTTAACAATCCGTTCCAAGTCATTTCATAATTGGGAAGACCTAGTACAGGAAACAGCTGCAATAGATTATGGCTTTTTAAGTCCCATATACGATAGTATCTCCAAACGGGGATATACATCAGGATTTGATGAGACCAAGCTAAAAAAGTGGGTAACACATAGCAAGCCCTTTCCCGTATACGCTTTGGGTGGTGTCACATTTGACAAACTGGAAGCACTACAGGACTTAGGTTTCGATGGGGCGGCACTACTGGGAGCTTTTTGGAATTTATCGGATATTAAATTACGCTTGAAAACACTTAAACAAATAACTCATGGCAATAGCAAAAGATAATCTAGTATTAAGTATCGCAGGGTTTGACCCCTGTGGTGGTGCAGGCATATTGGCCGACATACAGACCATGCATCAGCTCAAAGTGCAAGGAATGGCAGTAGTGACTGCTCTAACCTATCAAAACGAGGACGACCTGTGGGGTATAGAGTGGAAAGATTTTGACCCCATCAAATCACAAATTGATGCACTACTAGCAGATTACAGTTTTAGTGTTGTCAAAATAGGGATTATCAACGGACTAGACCTGCTCAACAAACTACTCCAGTATCTTGAAAAAAGAATTCCTAACGCTAGGATCATTTGGGATCCCGTTTTAAAATCTTCATCAGGATTTGATTTCGTCAAAAAAGTCGAGTCGGATGAGTTTCAAAACATCCTGAAACGTGTACACCTGATTACACCCAACCGATGGGAATTCGATAAGATTTCGGCTGCATTAGGTTCAGAAACCTGGCCTACCAACGTACTCAAAAAAGGAGGACACAGTGACACCTCTGACACCAGTGATATTTTGATTAAACCAGACGGTAGCCAAGTCAAAATAGAAGGAAAACGCATCGAAGGAAAAGACAAACACGGCACTGGATGTGTACTTTCTTCGGCAGTAGCTGCCAGCATCAACAAAGGTATGTCACTAGAAGACGCCTGTAAAGCAGCCAAAGAGTACACGGAAAAATATCTACAAACAGGAACAGCCAAATTAGGAAGACATTTTGAAATCAACGCATGATCAGTAGGTTACATTACATATCCCAAGAAACAGCAGACAAGTCTCATCTTCAAAACATAGAAGAGGCATGTCAAGCTGGCGTGGACTGGGTACAATTAAGAGTAAAGAACAAAAGTGATAATGAAGTGCTAGCAATAGCAACTGAAGCGAAAGAAATTTGCAAGAAGTACAAAGCTAAGCTCATCATCAATGACCATGTGGCCATTGCCAAAAAGGTGAAAGCCAATGGCGTACACCTTGGAAAAGAAGACATGGATCCCGCTGAGGCAAGAGAAATCCTTGGTGACAGACCTTATATTGGTGGTACAGCCAATACTTGGGAGGATGTAGAACGACTCGCTATGGCGGGGGTAGACTATATCGGACTAGGACCATTTAGAGATACCAGTACCAAAGAAAACCTCAGTCCTATCTTAGGGATCAAGGGTATTTCGGCGATATTAAACAACATGATCATTGGTGATATTCAAGTACCTATTATTGCTATTGGTGGGATACAAACAGAGGATATTTTTGATCTACAGCTATCCGGATGCCACGGTGTGGCAGTCGCCTCCCTCATCAACCTCTCTGACAACAAAAAAGAAACTGTAAACGACATCAATTACTGCTTGCCCGATGGAGAATTTTAAAATAGCCAACAAGGAATTTAAGTCTCGCTTGTTTACAGGCACTGGCAAATTCAAAAACAGCCAGTTGATGAAAGAAGCGTTAGAAGCATCAGAATCTGAACTGGCTACTGTAGCACTGAAACGTGTAGATGCAGGAGATGCGCATGACCAGATCCTCACACATCTTAACCATGACCGCATCAGTCTACTACCGAACACGTCTGGTGTTCGTACGGCGAAGGAGGCTGTATTTGCAGCGCAGTTGGCTCGGGAAGCATTGGAGACCAACTGGATCAAACTGGAGATCCATCCAGATCCTAAGTACCTGATGCCAGACCCCATAGAGACACTCAAGGCAACCGAAGAACTAGCCAAATTAGGTTTCATTGTCTTACCTTATATTCACGCTGACCCTGTGCTATGCAAACGTCTAGAAGATGCAGGTACATCAGCGGTCATGCCGCTCGGTTCTCCTATCGGCAGCAACAAAGGGTTGAAAACGATTGACTTTCTAGAAATCATCATCGAACAAGCCAATGTGCCCGTAGTGGTAGATGCAGGTATCGGTGCGCCTTCGGATGCTGCTAAAGCAATGGAGCTCGGAGCAGATGCATGTTTGGTCAACACGGCCATCGCCGTATCAGACAATCCAGTACAAATGGCAATCGCTTTCAAAATGGCTATCGAAGCAGGCCGCATGGCCTATGAAGCCAAACTCGCGTCACCCGTCAACAACGCCATGGCAAGCAGTCCACTAACAGCATTTTTAGATGAGCTTTAAGGAAGTATTCGATAAGTATTCATGGGATACGGTCAAAGAATCGATCTATGGCAAAACCAGCACGGATGTAGAACGTGCCCTGAGTAACCCTGAAAGGACACTAGAAGATTTCAAGGCGCTCATCTCTCCTGCTGCTGCGCCCTATCTGGAGCAAATGGCAAGGCTCAGTCATGAGATGACTTTGAAACGCTTTGGCAATACCATGCAGCTATATGCCCCACTCTACCTATCCAACGAGTGCCAAAACATCTGTACCTATTGTGGTTTTAGTCTGGACAACAAACTAAAACGCAAAACGCTCAACGACATAGAAATCGCCAAAGAAGTGAAGGCCATCAAAGCGATGGGTTTTCAACATGTGCTTTTGGTAACTGGAGAGGCAAACCAAACCGTAGGAGTCGACTACATCGAGCATGCCATACAGCAGATACGACCACACTTTGCGAATCTCAGTATGGAAGTGCAACCGATGGATCAGGACGAGTATGAACGATTGATACCACAGGGATTACACGCTGTACTGGTCTATCAAGAAACTTATCACAAGGAAGATTACAAAAAGCATCACCCAAAAGGCAAAAAGTCGAACTTCGACTACAGACTAGAAACACCAGATCGCCTCGGTAAAGCAGGTGTTCACAAAATGGGACTGGGTGCGCTCATCGGTCTAGAGGATTGGCGTGTGGACAGTTTCTTCGTCGCGTTACATCTAAGCTACCTAGAGCGTCAGTACTGGCAAACCAAATACAGCATTTCATTTCCTAGACTAAGACCGTTTTCTGGCGGACTAGAGCCTAAGGTAGAAATGGTGGATAGAGAACTGGTACAACTCATCTGTGCCTATAGAATCTTTAATCAGGAAATAGAACTATCCCTATCCACACGCGAGATGGAGACCTTTCGAAATCACGCTATTAGACTGGGCATTACAAGTATGAGTGCTGGATCCAAAACAAACCCAGGAGGCTATGCAGTAGAACCTCAGTCTCTAGAGCAGTTCGAGATATCTGACGAAAGAAGTCCTGAAACCATCAAACAGATGCTGGAGCAAAATGGGTACGAACCTGTTTGGAAAGATTGGGACATCACGCTGGAGCACTCCTAAACCCAACTAGTGTCTATGCCTCCATTGGTTTCGGTAATACTACCCTACTACAACGCTGAAGCCACTTTAGAAACCGCAGTTCAAAGCATACTCAGCCAATATTACGTGCATTTAGAACTGCTGCTGATTGACAACAATTCGTCAGATTCAGGAATGCAAATCGCACAACGATATGCTGCCAAAGACACAAGAGTACGGTTGATCCATGAGCCTAGACAAGGAGTGGTTTATGCAGCTAATACTGGGATTCGTTTAGCCAGAGGAGCGTACATCGCACGCATGGATGCTGATGACACTTGCAGCCCAAACCGTATCAGCAGTCAAGTGGAACAACTGACCAATGATGCTACACTCAGCATCTCTGCTACTCAGATAACCTACGGCTCCTCTAATCGCACCAATGACTTTCAGCATTTCATAGACTGGAGCAATAGTCTACTGAGCCACGAACAAATATTCCTCAATCGATTTGTAGAATTCCCAGTGGTCAACCCTACGCTGATGGTAAAAAAGGAGGTTTTTAACCAGATAGGATTATTTAGAGAAGGTGATTTTCCAGAAGATTATGAATGGTTTTTGAGAGCTATGGAGGCTGGATACCACATCGAAAAACTCGCTGAACCATTACTGATATGGCAGGACAGTGAAACGCGACTCACGCGCACAGACACGCGCTACGAGACAGAAGCATTCTTTCAGATCAAAACACAGTATTTGGCGAATGTCTTACAACAAAACAATCAAAAGTCCGTCTGGGTTTGGGGAGCGGGTAAACTCGCTTTGCGACGTAGCAAATGGCTCGAAGACCACCACATCCGCATCGCTGGCTATATAGATATCAAGAAGAACAAGCACCTAGCAGACTATTCATGTGTACACTTCGAGGACATCAACCCTACTGACCAGCCATTCATCATCAGTTATATTACCAACAGAGGACGCAGAGATGAAATCCGGGCATTTCTAAATCAAAAAGGATACAAAGAAGGTCATAACTATATTATAGCTGGATGACACAAATAAGTTGAGAACCTGAAATCCAATAATGATAGATAGGTTTTCAACCCTGATCTTTAAACACATATAAAAAATAATAAGAACGCCCTGTTCAACTATATCTCAAATTCATTTAACATTGCAGTGATTATTGGTTCAGCGAATGATTGCATCATTGGTTGATTAAAAGGGAATTCGGTTCACTATTACTTCTAAGTAGAACGATATAAAATCCGAAGCTGTCCCCGCAACTGTAGTCCTGAATACTGTCTAATCAGTATTATATTTTTGATCCACAACACCACTGGTGTGCACAGCACGCTGGGAAGGTAATCAAAAATCAGGAAAGCCAGGAGACCTGCCATTAATCTTAGTATTACGGAGCTTTCGGGTGAAAAGTCTTGGGATTCAGAGGGAGTATATTCTCATCTTGTCTACATAGCAGCTCTGTATAAACAAACGAACTATGCGGAGATTCTCCATCCTTTTGATGTATATGTGTACTGGGTATTGGACATGGGCACAGCAGGATTCTATCCTTTTAGAATCTGTACAAATACAATCCTCTCGGCTGGAGGTATTCGCTAGTGCGGATAGAACGACACGCATAGACAGCAACCAGCTTGCGCTCAATGATGGCAACTCCATAGCTATGCTTCTCACCAAATTCGCCCCGCTGAATATCCGCGCCTATGGTATCGGGGGATTGTCTACCGCATCCATGCGTGGCACGGGCAGCAACCAAACCGCAGTGCTCTGGGAAGGCATCAATCTCCAGAGTCAGATGAACGGCAGCCTCGATCTCAACCTAGTCCCGGCCTTCATGGTCGATGATGTGACAATACAAAGTGGTGGTGGTGCCTCGATGTTTGGATCTGGTGCGATGGGCGGCACGATACTATTGGGCAACCAAACACCAGTATTCAATCGTGGGCTAAACCTATCCCTACATGAGCAAATCGGTAGTTTTGGACTACAAAACCATGGGTTGAAACTAGGATTTTCTTCCAAAAAACTCAGCCTAGGTATTCGTGGATTCTATCGAAAAGCCGACAATGACTTTAGCTTCTACAATGATTTCACCCAATCCGAGGAGACCCAAAAAAACGCAAACATAGAACAGTACGGATTGCTAACAGAACTAGCCTATAGAGCCAACGACCACCAACTGATACAGATCAAACATTGGTATCAAAACAATGACACGCACATCCCAAAGACAGCCTCTGCAGGTCTACCCTCTCAGGCAGTTCAACAGGATGCCTTTCACCGAGGACTGGTCAAGTGGCAACAGTCCTTTTCCAACAAACTACAACTAGACTACAAACTCGGACTACTAGATCATATATTGGAGTACGATGACAAAATCAACACCCACTCCCACAACCATGCGCAGTCTGTCATCAATGAGGCACAACTACGCTATGCCGCAACCCAAAATATAGCTCTAGAACTAGGCATCAACCATACCTATGAAAACTCAACTGCAGACAACTACACAGACAAAGTCACCCGAAACAGAACCGCAATATTCCTATCGACACACTTCCTACTCTGGAACAAACTAGACCTAAACCTACTCGGTAGACAGAGTGTCATCGATGGCAATGCAGCCCCTTTCTTGCCCACACTGGGACTAAACTATCACGCCACAAACTGGCTAGACATCAAAGCCAAAGCAGCCAAAAGCTACCGCATACCGACATTCAACGATCTCTACTGGTCTGGCTCCTCTATGGGCAATCCCGATTTAGTTCCAGAGGAAGGGGTCAGTCTAGAGGCTGGCTATGTTCTGACTACTGATCAGCGGTTTTGGAGGGGCACCTACGAAGGCACAGTATTCTACAACAACATACAGGATTGGATACTATGGACACCTACAGGCAGTGTTTGGTCTCCCGAAAACAAAGAAGAGCTGTGGTCCTACGGCATAGAACAAAGCCTTAAGCTCACCGCACAATTCAACGACAACCAGCACGTATCTCTTAACGCCAATTATCAATACGTCTTGTCTACACTCAAACAACCCACAACTTTCATCCCAGAGATACAGACGACCTATACGCCCACTCATCAGGGCAATCTCTATGTGAGTTATGAATGGAAAAAAGCAAACATCGGTATCAACAACACCTACACAGGCAAACAGTATAGCGATGAGAGTAACGTAGAAATTCGGGCACTTGATCCTTACCTACTGACTGACATCAGCTGCGGCTATCGCTTTGTACTCAACAGAAAACATCAATTAGCTATCAGCCTACAAGTAAAAAACATCTTTGATATCGACTATGAAGTCAGGCGCGCCTACTACATGCCCGGTATCAACTATCAATTCAATCTTGTTTATAAGTTCAATTAACATATCACATGAAAACAAATACCATTTTTAACACACTCATTAGAGTATCCTTCATTGCAGTCACTGTATTTTTCGCAGCATGTAGCAGCGATGACGGGATCAAATTCACTCCAGGACAAGACGGTTTTTTCATCGTCAATGAAGGCGGTTTTGGCAATGGAAATGCTAGCCTTTCCTTCTATGATAAAACTAGTACTTCTGTCACCAACAACTTGTTCGAATCTACTACTGGCAAACCCTTAGGAGATCAAGCTCAGTCTATGACAGTCTACAATGATTTCGGATATATCGTCGTACAAAATTCTGCTAAAATAGAAGTCATCAGTACTGACGACTATGCTTTGGTCGCTACGATATCAGAAGGTCTTCCTTCTCCACGATACTTCTTAGGCATCAATGCTAGCAAAGGATATGTCTCTGACTGGGGTGCAGATGGATCAACGGGCACAATCAAAGTCATCGACCTAACCACCAATACAGTGACAAAAACTATTAGTACAGGATCTGGCACAAATCAGCTTGTACTCGTAGGAAACCACGTCTTTGCCGCCAACTCTGGTGGATGGAGCAATGACAACTCCGTAGTAGTCATAGATGCTGATACAGATGAGATCATCGAAACAATCACTGTAGGAGACAACCCGTCTACTCTAGTGGTAGACGAAGACAATGACGTATGGACAACAGGTGCTGGGCAGACAGTCTACAACGCAGACTGGTCTGTCAACACAGAAGAATCTACACCAGCATTCCTTGCTAAAATAGACCATGAGGATTTCGAAGTAGCACTAAAAATCGATGCACCTAGCGTAGGCATGGGACCTGCAGGTCTCAAGGTTGATTCTAATGGTAGCACATTGGTATTCAAATACGATGGCGCGATCTTCAGTACCGATACCGAGACTGTCTCTAGCACAGATGACTTCACGAAGATTATCGAAACGGACTTCATATATGGCCTCAGTATCGACGCTTCTGAAAACCACATCATCCTCGGTATAGCACCTGACTACACGAACCCTGGGTCTATCAAGCGATACGATATCACAGGCTCTTTCATAGACGAACACACCGTAGGTATCGGACCGAACGGCATAGCATACTAACCCTAATCCACCCTGACTTGATACTCCGCCGAGGCGGAGTATCTTTACCCTATGATCACCTATATCTCAGGAGGCGAAAGATCAGGAAAATCCTCCTTCGCACAACAAACAGCTCTTAATCACTCGGACACCCCTATTTATTTGGCAACTGCCAAAAAATGGGACGAGGATTTCGAAGAGCGTATCCATAGACACCAGCAGGATCGAAACCAGCAATGGACGACCATCGAAGCGCAAATCGAGCTATCAACCGCACTCTCTCCTAACCAAACTGTCGTCATAGACTGTGTCACACTATGGCTCACCAATATATTCTCCGCCAACCAATATGACCGAGATCGTTCGTTTGCCCAGACACAGACAGAATTCGAAAAGCTGACACACTACGATGGACACCTCATCATCATCTCCAACGAAATCGGCATGGGACTCCACGCCGAATCCAAGATGGGACGTGACTTTGTTGAACTCCAAGGCTGGACCAACCAGCTGATTGCCAAAACTGCCGACCAAGCCTATTTCATGGTCTCAGGACTTCCGCTCCAAACTAAATAAAATGAAAAATTACTTCATCGAGAAGCCTAGCCAAACCATACTGGATCAGGTTAAACACAAAATAGATCTCAAAACCAAACCCCTCGGTTCGCTGGGTCAATTGGAATCCATCGCAAAGAAAATTTGCCTCATACAACAAACACGCTCACCTAAACTCAACTATCCTGCTATGTTAGTCTTTGCGGGAGATCACGGACTCACCGATGAGAACATCAGTGCATTTCCTCAGGAAGTCACGCACCAGATGGTGCTCAACTTTCTATCTGGAGGCGCTGCAATCAACGTATTTTGCCAACAAAACCAAATCAACCTCAGCGTAGTAGACGCTGGCGTCAACCATACCTTTGCACATCACCCTGATCTAATTGATAGAAAAATAGGCTTTGGCACTACCAACTCACTACACGAAGAAGCCATGACCGACAAGGAATTTAACCAAGCCATGGCAGCTGGCGCACAACTCGTCGATAGGAAGTTCACCAAGGGCTGCAACATCATCGGTTTCGGTGAGATGGGAATTGGCAATACATCCGCTTCTAGTCTACTTATGAGTGCCTTCACAGACTGTAGCCTAGAGGACTGTGTTGGTCGTGGCACAGGAATAGATGATCAAGGACTCCACCACAAAATCGATGTACTCCAAAAAGTCTATGCGCAACACAAGGCAAAACTCAATGATCCATTGACCTTCTTCCGCTGTGTCGCAGGATTCGAAATGGCCATGATGCTAGGCGCGATGGTACAGGCTGCCGAAAACAAAATGATCCTGCTCATAGATGGTTTCATTGCCAGTGCGGTGTTCTTGGCAGCTTATCAGCAATACCCTAACCTAATGTGCTACGCACTCTTTTGCCATCAATCCGACGAACATGGCCACCAATCTCTACTAGACCATCTGGGACAAGAGCCCATACTCAAGATGAACCTAAGACTAGGAGAAGGTACGGGATGCGCACTCGCCTACCCTATCATCCAATCTAGTGTAGCTTTCATCAACCAAATGGCTAGTTTTGAGTCAGCATCTATCACCAATAAACCCTAATGCGCAAAGAATTACAGATTTTCCTCACTGCCATCATGTTCTACACCCGGATCCCCTGTCCACGATGGGTGGATCATTCTGCAGATCATCTCAACCAAGCCACACGCTATTTTCCACTAATAGGATGGGTCGTCGGAGGTGCTAGTGCGCTGGTATTATATGGTGCAGGGCAAGTACTTCCTATCAGTCTAGCCGTTTTGATCTCCATGGTGGTTAGTATTTTAATCACAGGTGGCTTCCATGAAGATGGCTTTGCGGATGTCTGTGATGGTTTCGGAGGAGGATGGACCAAAGAAAAAATACTGACGATCATGAAAGACAGTGTACTCGGTGCCTATGGGGTCATTGGGGTCATGCTCGTCTTGATGATCAAATTCTTTTCGCTCAGCGAACTCGTACAGCAGGTTGACCTTTGGACTGCATGCATGGTACTATTCGTCGCACATAGCCTTAGTCGCACGGTATCGGTATGGATGATATTCACCGATAGCTATGTCCGCGAAAATGAGGACGCCAAAGCCAAGCCCATCGCCAAACAGATGTCCAAAGCGACCTTTCTAGTTGCCAATCTATTTGGGTTCATCCCTTTGGTTTTGATTCCTAAAATAGAAATATTGCTTTTGATCCCCGTACTACTCATGGTCAAGTGGTACTTTTCTCGCTACTTCAAAAAATGGATAGGTGGCTATACTGGCGACTGTCTAGGTGCAGTGCAGCAAGTCGCCGAGCTCATCATTTACCTCACGATACTCATACTATGGAAATATATCTAGTCCGCCACACCACCCCTGACATAGCCAAAGGCATCTGCTATGGCCAGTCCAACATCCCACTCGCCAAAGGCTACCAGCAGGAACTCGCACGTACTGCCACGCTACTCCCAGAACATATCGATGTATGCTACACCAGTCCGCTACTACGCTGCAAGGCTCTCGCCACCGAACTATCAGACGAGATACACGTAGACAAACGCCTCTTGGAGCTCAACTTTGGTACATGGGAACTCTCAGCATGGGACGACATCCCCGCAGACCAGCTCACTCCATGGATGGCAAACTACATCAACACACCTCCACCCAAAGGAGAAACCTATCAGCAGCTCGCCGACCGTATCGGTACTTTCTGGACAGAACTAGTAGCGACATCCGCAGACACCGTACTGATCGTGTCTCATGCCGGAGCGATGCGCGCCATCCTCGCCCAACTGCTACATCTCGACCTAGCCGATAGTTTCAAACTACAACTAGACTATGGTAGCGTCACCAAAATAAAAGCCGATGGAGACCAAACCACACTCTGCTACACCAATAGGACATGAACAAAATCCCGATTACAGTCAGCTGGAGTGGTGGCAAAGACTCAGCCTACATGCTATACCTCCTACTACAGGACGACCGCTATCAGGTCGTAGAACTACACACGGCACTATCCGCTACGAACGATCGAGTATCCATGCACGGCGTGTCCAAAACACTCATGGAGGCACAGGCAGAGGCCATCGGACTGCCCATCACCTTTCTCTCCATCCCTGTTGATCAAACCAACGACAGCTACGAAGAGGCACTAGCTACCTACTACACCAATCTCAAGCGCCGCAACATCCATCATGTCGCCTCTGGTGATATATTTTTGGAGGATCTTCAAACCTACAGAGAAGGCATCTTTGCCAGTCACGGTATCACAGGCATCTACCCCCTATGGAATAAAGATACCACCACTTTGATCCAGGACATATTGGGTGTGGGATTCCAAACGATACTCTGCTGCACCAAGCAATCGCTATTCAGCACTTCGATCTGTGGTCAAGTACTGACACCCGAGCTCATACAAACCTTCCCGTCCAGTGTAGACCCATGCGGGGAAAACGGAGAGTTCCACTCCTATGTATTCGACGGCCCTATCTTTCGTTATCCAATAGACTATATCAAAAAAGACATCACTCAAAAAAGCTACCAACACCAACTCGACAATGGTGACACACTAGAAACCCTATTCGAATTCGCAGATTTAGACTTGGCCTCCCACAGTTAATCATAGCCAATGGTTACGAACACATCGTGATGAAGTAACTTATGTTCCTTCCCAAGACAGGTTACCCCTCTTTATACAGTACAAATAATTTATTCTATATCTCGAAGGATTCGTTGTGCTATTTTGCTTCTGATTGCTTTCTTTTGGCCTCAAAAAAAGAGTAAATGAACATGAAAATGAGAATATACCACCGCTACTTGGGATTCTTCCTTGCAGGAATCATGGCGGTGTATGCCCTAAGTGGAATCATATTAATATTTAGGGATACAGACACTTTCCACATTGTCGAAACCGTAGAAAAGGTTTTGCCAGAAGGTACGGAACTAGAAAACCTAGGCAAAGAACTAGGTATCAAGCGTTTTCGCATCGACCGTGTCGAATCAGATGTGGCGTATTTCAGAGACGGCACTTATGATATCGAGACCCGTACGGCGGTCTATACTAAAAAGGAAATGCCCTATTTGCTGGACAAGATGACACATCTGCACAAAGCCACTAGCAGTCGACCCCTCGCCTTCCTCAATATCTTTTTCGGCGTATCACTGTTCTTTTTTGTCATGTCTTCCTTCTGGATGTTTGTACCAGGAACGAGCGTATTCAAAAAAGGACTCTACTTTGCATTGGCAGGTTTAGCCTTGACGCTACTGGTACTCTTCGTCTAGTTAACCTTCAGAAAGGTTTAAACTGGTCGGTGTATGGACTACACCTATGACGGAGATCTAGTCCATACTAATGGTCTTCGTCGATACAGCAAAATTGATCAATTCGCCTAACGTCGTTAGAGACAGCTTTTCCTTGATGTTCTGTTTGTGTTTTTCCACGGTAGCAGTGGCGATATTGAGGATATCAGCGACTTCCTTACTCATTTTTCCAGAAGCCAGCGAAAACAAAATTTCCCTTTCTCTGCGAGTAAGACTTTCTAATAATTCTACATTCTTCTCATTGTAGCGCACGTTTTGACTCTCTTTCTCAGCATTGAGCATGGCAAGATTGATCGTCAGCTTCAGCTGATTAACATTGTAAGGTTTTAACAGATAAGCAAAAGGCAATGAGCCCTCAGCCTTGCGAACGGTACTCTCGTCAGTATATGCCGTTAGATAAACTATAGGTACTTTGTAACTAGTACACAGCTCCTGCACTAGATCTATCCCATCTATGTCAGCATTGAGATTAATATCCGAAATAATTAAGTCAAAAGTCTGTGAGACGAAAAACTTACGCGCCTCATCTGGCCCCAATGCTATCGTCACCGAAGCATAATCTCCCTTCTCCAAGGTGGCCTTAATTTCCTTGGCGATTATCATCACATCTTCTATAAGTAGTATACTAAGCCTCTCCATAGCTCACCGGTATTTTAATTATATTCTTTGCCCCATCATGACTATCAACGGTCATCTCGCCTTTCAATTGTTTCACCATATCCTTTACTAGATCAAGCCCTATTGAACCCTGTTTGATATCCTCCTGACGGTAGCCCTTGCCATTGTCTGCTATCACGAGCACCAGCCAGTCACCTCCTACCTTGCAACTGATCGACAGGCGGTTGGTGTCCTCATAGTTGTCAAAGGCATATTTGCTCACATTGGTCAACAGCTCATTGATCAATAAGCCATAAAAGGTAATATTGAAATTAGTCACCTCCGCAGGTTCCAGATCATAGATTGTTTCAAACGTCGGGCTTTCGTCCGAAGCAATCAGCCGCAGTACATTCTCACATATATCCCGAGTAAACTTATCCACATGAATATGTTCACTCTCAGAATCCATAATGTTTTCCAAATAGGAAATCGTCAAGATACGGTTCCTCGCTACCTGTAACGTGTGAATGGCATCTAAATTATCCAAATGCAAAGCCTGTAGACTCAGTAGACTGGATATAATTTGTAGATTATTTTTGACGCGGTGCTTCATCTCCCGCATCAAAAACTGAATACTCTCCTGTCTCGATTCGGATACTTCGAGTGCCTGCCGCAACTCCCCTGTACTCTCCTTGACCATTAGTTCTAAACGTTCTTTGTTTCGCCGATAGGTGTGAGATTTATAAAGGTAGAACCCTACTGCTAATAGTAGAGTCGCCAAAACAGCTGTCAACTTGAACCAAAACTGATCATACCACGGAGGGATAACTGTGAGCGATACCTGACGCCCCATCTCACTCCAAGCCCCATTATCATTGGTTGCTTTGATGTGAAAAGTATAATCTCCTGGAGACAAATTCGTATAGGTAATACTTTGGCTTTTCGTGACGGGCCTCCATTCCTTGTCAAATCCATCCATCCAATAACTGTAGTTCACTTTGGATGGGTTCAGAAAGTTAATCGCAGCATACTTGAAAGTAAGTACATTTTCGTCGCTACCGAAGGCGTAGCGATCTTGGTAGATCGCATTGGTAGGCAAAGGCTGATTGAACAATTCGATGGATTCCAGATGTACCTTGGACTCGTAAGGATTGATACGAATATCCTCTGGATGAAAGACATTGATCCCATCGACTCCTCCAAAGTAAAAATTACCATACCCATCTTGGTAAGCAGCCTTACCGTTGAACTCATCGTTTTGAAGGCCATCCCTGTGAGAGTAGTGAACAAAGCGATCTGTCGAAGGATCGAGTACTGCGATCCCCTTGTTGGTTCCCACCCATACTCTATCCTGGGCATCTATCAGTACACTGTACACAAAATCATTGGGAAATCCCTCTTGTCGATAATAGCGATGAACATCCTCAGTTTTCAGGTTCAACATGGTCAGCCCGGTGCTTGTACCCAACCAAATATTGCCGTTTCCATCTTCGTTGATCGCAAAGATTCTATCACTATTGATTGCTTGGGGATGCGTCCCTTCGGTGTAGTGATGTACTACTCCCTCTCCTAACTCCGCTATCCGGTATGCTCCTTGATCAGACCCTATCCATAAGTTGTCCTGACTATCTACAAAGCTAATTCGGGCACGATTGAGCGCTTGCCCGTCTACCAAATAGCCCTCAAATTTCTTTTGGGTCAAATCATAGATATACATCCCGCTGGACCAAGTAGACACCAGTAGCTTCTCTGACGTGAGTGGCCGTATATCGATGACGGATTTATCGTTGGGAATATCTCCTGTCACTTCAGCCTTTTCGAAACGGTCCTGTGCAGCGTTGTAATGCAACAAACCTGTCCCATCAAAGCCTCCACACCATACATCACCGTTATGATCACGCACCAGCGCATAGATGAGCGACTTAGGAAAATCGTCCTTGTAATGTTTGAACTCCCTCGTGAGGTAATCATATTTGAGGACGTTGTACGTACTACCGAGCCACAGGGCAGAGTCCTCTCCCTCAGCAGGCAAAAACTGAAAAGTACTCAGCTTGGTATCTCTCGTGTACCCCTCCATCTCCAAACTAATAGACGTAAATTTCTTCTGGTACTTGTTGTAGTGGTGGAGCCCTTCGCCCGCCGTACCCATCCATACATTCCCCTTGCCATCCCCATAGATCGTCATGATCTCAACGGGAAAATACACCTTACCCGATTGATCCTTAGAGACGCATTGGGTCACAGATTTTGAGACAGGATCATAGATCACTAACCCCTCATTGGTTCCCAGCCATAGTTCACCGTTTTCGTAGGGGTAAATACAGTTGATCGACTGATCAGGCACAATCGAGTCTGCCACTCCACTGGACAAATCTAGCGTATATAGTCCCTGTTCTGTACCCACATAGAGCTGTTCCTGATGCAGTAGCAGGGCATTGTGCGCAGATGGATCTAGACGCTGCTGCCCTACCACGGACAGTGTTTTCAAATCTAACACCAACAAACCTCCATTCAATGTCGCTAGTACGGCCTGACCTTCACTCATTCGTACTAGAGCAGTGACATGGTTCTCCGAGCCTTGTTCTTCGTGAACAACTTTCTTGAGCGTCTTGATACTCCTATCGTAGATATGAAAGGCATTGGATGACGAAAAAAGAAGATATTGATCGTTTAGGCGGAAGACCTTATAGGAGATTACATTAGATAGTTCGTCAAAGGGACGGATGAAGGTTTCGCTACGCAGATCAAGCGCAAATATCCCTTTGCTATTGGAGGCAATCCAGAGCGTATCATCCACGATCAGTAGACCTCTGTTATGATCATCCGGGATACTCATACTGTCGAGCGGATTGCCTGAAAAAACCTTCATTTTCAGTCCGTTGAACCGGTGCAGACCGTCCTCAGTAGAGAACCAAAGATAGTCCATATCGTCCTGCACGACATCCTGCACATTGAGCTGGGTCATCCCCTCTTCCTGTCCGATGTAGTTGATCTGTAGTGTATCTAGCTGCGCCCCAGCGACCGCTCCTAGACACGTGCCTAACATACATATCCAAGTAACAACAAATACTTTCAATCCTCTTTCTTAATGTTGAATGGTAGGTTAAGGCTAGGTTAGAGCCTAAATCTAATCAGACCGCACTACTGTACCAAATAAATGAGAATTTGCTCCACACAAAGACATGTCAGAGGAGGCGTTTCTACTTGGGTAAAAGCTATTCTTTGAAAAAGGTTCTAGCACCGATTAAAAAAGAGTGTACGACAAACACCCCAAGCTTGCGCAACCACAGACCTCAGCTTGCGCAACCAAAGACCTTAGCTTGCGCAACCAAAGACCTTAGCTTGCACAACAAAGGAGTGGAGGTTGCGCAACCGAATAGCCAACCTTGCGCAACCTTTGGGTGAAGCTACTAATCGACCTAAAAATCTAATCGGTTTTCTGTATCTAGACAACCCCATAGACGAGTGGATCAAAGGCTAAAATGGAGGCAATCTTAATGTAGTAACATTGACTGAATAAGAGGACTATGAGATTAAATAACGCTCCTACAATCAAGACTACCCCCTACTTTAGAACTGAACTAATTTGTAAAGCATACTACCTCACAACTCATTAAAACAAACGATTACTCAACCCCTTATCGATAACACCACTATGTTTCGAATTTAGGAAAAATGCTTTTTCATACCTCTCCCACCGGTAGTACGGCGAACAGCACCAGTGAGAAACTTCTCTTTCATCATGATTGGCAAGGTAAATCCTTGGAACAAAATAGAACACACAACTACCACATAGGTCATCGTAATCATCAACTCCTTACCTGCAAAAGGATCCAAAGCTAGTATTAATGCTATGGGAAGACCTCCTTTAAATGCTCCCCAAGTCATCACAGAGACCGTATCCTTATCGAAAGAAACCGTCATAGACATGATTTTCACAGGGATGTAAATGCTGAGCCATCTACCGAACCATACCAAATTGACTGCTATAAAACCGACAGAAAAATAATCCATGCGCCATTCAAGCACCAATATCTCCAAGCCCATGAGCACAAACAGCAATACTGCCATAGTCTGCTCCATCAGCTTCCAAAACTTATAAACATACCCATTGACTACTCCCCGCTCGTCAGGGTTCTTTTGATCGACCCTTCCTAGATTACCTATCATGAGCCCCATGATCAGTGCCACGAGCTTAGAGTAGATATTAAAGTACTCGGAGATGAATGATCCCACCATCACCAAAGCAATAGTGATGAGCACCTCTATATGCATGTCTTCATTATCAATATAATTCAAGATCAAATACCCAATATACCCCATACCTATTCCGATAGCCACGCCACCAAGTATCTCTATTGACACGACGCGTGTCACCTCCATCAGGATCATTTCGTGACCTTCTGACACCATCATTACATGATACAGTACAAACGCCAGCACGACTGAAAAAGCACCGTTAAACAGTGATTCTCCTTCTACTTTAATAGATAGTTTTTTAGGAATAGAAAAGTTACCTGTGATATTGGCAGCAGAGATAGGGTCGGTAGATGAAATCACAGCACCAAACACCAAACTGTAGAGGTAACTCACCTCTAGATTAACCAAATGAAGCACGCCATAGATCAACGATCCAATCACAACTGTCGATAAGATCGCACTAAAAATGGACAACAGAATAACTGTCAGTTTCAGGTCACCTAGTTTTTTCATGTTCATCTGTAACCCTCCAGCAAACAGAATGACACTGATCACGACTTGGTTGAGGACATCACGAAAGTCAAAAGCTTTGACATGTTCCGCAATGTGGAATCTTGGGAACATGTGTCCAATAATCATGACAGTAAATGAGAGTAACATCGTCAGAATCATCAACCCAAGAGAAGTGGGCATCTTCAGATAAAATGTATTGACGAATATGAAAAGACCAGACAGGAAGATCAAAAAAGCAACAACGTCAAATAAGTGCATAGCATATTGATTTTAAGTACGCTACAATGATAAATGCTCCTCAAACCAAATGTAATCTAAGAATAACGGTAAATTATCCTCCGTATTAATACCTACCTACCCCAACTACTCCCCAAAAACTGCCCTACTTTCAGGTCACTCCTTATTTCTGGGGAGAGATCTAGGATTACTTTGTGATTCAAGATTCATTGTTCGAAATTCATTATTGTTTTTTGTGAATAACCATCTCCTATATATCCTTGAGGTTAATTTGAATGATTGGAATAATAAACACCAAATACCAATGACGCTTTACCCCGAATGATGCTATTGCATCATCAGAGTTAATAGCCTACCTGATTCGACAGACAGAAAAAAAGAAAATTAGTTGATAAGGGTTGAACTTTTTTAGGAACCGAATCTCAGCTATCGCTCAACCAAATAAGGAAAACATTAGTTTTAGAAAAAGGCTGTCATAGCGATAGGATACAAAATACTCGCTGTCTCCTACCACATATTTAGAGATAAAGTCGAGTACAAAAAGCCTAAGATGACTAAAGAAGTGATCATACAAAGAAACAAAATGCAAATCGAACAGCTTCAAAAGCGGCTTAATAAGCTAAAAATACCGGCATCCAGCAATTTAAAGGTCGGCTTTTTTTGGTGGATTACGCCCGAGCACAAAACCGACAATAGACACTAAGCAACCACATTAGTACTTGAGCATGTAGAAAAAAATCTCTTAGAGCAAGCAGCTGAGATCAATCAGTTATACAGGCAACTCATGTCTCGCTAGTAGGGCTTTCAAAAAAAAGCACTCAGCCATCACCGTTGTGTATGGTACTGAGTACTTAACTATTGGATAACTCCTATTACGCTATCAATCCCTCCAAGGACTGTTCTTAAATATTTTACAACCAAGTTTTAAATTAACTCCGCATGCTGTCGGGGCATGCAGAGTTAAGCCGAGGAATGGTTATCTCCTCCATGTGTTATTAGTCATTGTCCTTGTTAGCCCAAACCTTCTGGTTTTTGGCCGCTGGACCCTTGAGATCATTCTTTCTAGATACCAATGCTACTTCTTGGAAGTCTGCTTTTGAATCTTGATCCCAAGCCTTCTGATTTTTTGCTGCTGGACCTTGTACACGGTCAGCGTCAGTAGACTTCATCACGATAGAAACTTCCGTCTTATTTTTATCTTTCCAAGGCTTGTAGTTCTTAGCCGCTGGACCTTTGAGGTCGTTTCTTGATTGGGCGAAACTCATAGTGGCCGCTAGTGTAAAGGCGAATGCAATTATGATAGTTTTCATAGCTCTATAATTTATGTGATGTTTTCAATTAACTTCTACACAATTATACGCGCTATATGAGGGCGGTTTTCTCTAAGAAATCTGGTAAATATTTATACGAACATTTCGGTAACCCAAACATCCGTATTTATACGGATGTTTATATAATACTCAGCTTTGTAGCCTTTTTGATCAATTCAGCGGTGTTTTTTACATCTAATTTCTTCATCATATTGACCCTATGCGTCTCTACAGTCCGTGTACTGATGATGAGTTTCTCTGCAATTTCTTTGGTCGTGAGTCCATTGGAAATCATTTCTAATATTTCTGATTCCTTTGCTGACAGTTTTTTCGGTTGGTTTCCTTCCATAGCCATGATATTGATCATGCGCTCAGATATGGTAGGATTAAAATACTTTTGCCCAGAAAAAACGGTATTAATAGCCTGCACCAATTCCTCTTCGTCCGTATTCTTAAGTAGATAACTATAAGCACCACTACGCACACACTTGACGATATAGTTACCATCGTCGTGCATGGATATAGCAATGGTCTTGATTTGAGGATATTCCTTTTTAAGTTTTTTGAGTGCCTCGAAACCATTCATCTCAGGCATCGTCAAATCTAGTAGCAGTACATGAGGAATCTCTCCCTTCTCTAAGAACTCGAACAGTTCCACTCCATTATTCAACCCTCCCAGTACTTCAAAATCCTCGTTGGAGGACAACAACGCCGACATACCATCACGAAACAGCTGATGGTCATCCACTATAGCCAATTTAATTTTCATCTATTCTCTCTCCTATTGGTAATTCTACTTCTACTTCGGTCCCCTCTGCATCTGAATGAATCGTAAAGTATCCTTTGAATACTTCTATGCGCTCACGAATATTTCGTAAACCCGACCCCAATTTAGCTTCATCGACGACAAACCCCTTCCCATTGTCAAAATAGTAAAGACTAAGTTTATCCTCAAATTCAGTGAGGGACATTCTCACCCGAGTGGCTTCCGCATGTTTTAAAGTATTGTTAATCAACTCTTGACAAACTCTAAAAACACAGATATTCAACTCTGGAGTAAGCTTTTCCTCATCATGAGTTGTCGTATTGACATACTGAATATCCAAACTAGAAGACTTACGCATCATTTCTACAAAGTTCTCTAAAGCCTTGCCCACCCCGAAATCAATCAGTGAATGAGGCATCAGATTATAAGACATCCCTCTGATCGCAACGATGGTATCATCTACGATCTTCTTGATCCTATACTTATCCTCACCTTCAAGATTAGCAGATTGCACACTCATCTTGAGCGTAGTGAGCATAGGACCTAACCCATCATGCAACTCTCTTGACAGACGTTTTCGCTCGTTTTCTTGCCCCGTGATCAATGATTGTTTGGACAGTAGACGGTTTTGCTCTTCCATCTTTTTGAACTCTATCAATCGTTTCTGCATCAGGATCAATGATTTTCCTAACACATCACTTTCACCCGAGAGTTTATGATTCGCCCCCAAATTCATTCTTCCTATTTCATGAGAAAACTGTATAGCTCCATTGATCGAGTTTTTAAGTTCATCTAGTGCGATAAACATCTGATTAATTTCTAATGCTGGATAATACTTATTGAAGGTAACATCATACTCACCTTTAGACATCCCATTAAGCAGATTTCGCATTTTGATCAATGGTTTAGAAAATATATCGGTGAGAAAAAATGAAAGTGCAATAGACATGATGGATACCAAAATGGTAATCATAAGCAGTTTGATACGTAAGGACTGTAACGGCTGATTCACTTCCCGAAGATCGATTTCGGACAATATACCCCAATTGAGATTCGACACCTCTATCTTTTGATACGCACTATATACTTCCACACCACGATAGTCTTTGAAAACTCCCGTACTGTCTTTGCCCGCTAGAGAACTTACAACTCCTTGCGTGTGTGCATGGATATCAGGAGGTCTTTCGCCAGGAAAAAAACGTGAAACCGAACGCAATGAAGAATCCACTCCTACCAGATAAGTCTCACCACTCTGCCCCATTCCTGTTCTTTCGAGCAAAATTTCCTGTATGCGAGGGATCTTTCTAGCATCTAAAATATAGCCCCCATCATCTAGCTTTTTGACAAACGCCAGTTTGATCTCACCATCTTCATCACACCGACTCACATCGTAAATGCCTGAAACCACATCCTGCTGCCCAAAACTAAACTCCTCGCACAGGTAGCCCTCGGGATCTCTCGTGTAGGTATGATTCTTGCGCTCTAACCCCAACAAAAGCTCATTTGAAATCTCCTCCTCGAACCGATCCCACTCCCCATTGAGGTAATGTTCGATCTGTACACATTTTAGATTCTTAATAGATGCCAAATGAAGCAAAACTCTATCATTGAGAGCTTGCTGAAACTGCATATAAAAAAATATAGATACAGCACTGACTGTCAACAAGATGAGCATGTTGATCATAATAGTCGTCCAAAGCCGTATACTTATACTTTTCATGTTGCAATAACCTTATAAGAAACAATTAATGAATTTCTGATTCTTTCATTAATCCTCTAAATCCAATTCGCATACAAACATAAAATATCATGTTTCAAATCATGTTTTTAACTGCGTGAATTATAAAATGATTATTCTTGCAATTGAGTTTAAATAGAATCCCTCCAAATCAAACTATTTAATATCAGAAACTTAAACATTGGATAAATCAATTATTACAAATGAATCAAAAATCAATTGTACTGCTTCTTTTGGCACTTTCAGTGCCTTTTTTGAGCCATGCAGAAGCCTCCGCTTTCGACACAGGTGATACGGCATGGATGCTGATCGCAACTGCCCTCGTCATGCTCATGACTCCAGCTGGTCTAACCTTGTTCTATGGTGGCCTCACCCGCCGAAAAAGTGTACTCAACACCATCGGAATGAGTTACACAGCCTTTTGCACCGCGACCGTAGTGTGGGTTGTAATAGGCTATAGTTTAGCCTTTAGTGAAGGCAATGGCTTTATAGGAGGCTTAGACTATTTCATGCTACACGGTATCAAAATCGACGATCTAGTAGGCTCTATTCCGCATTTACTGTTCATTATGTTTCAGGGCACCTTTGCTGCGATCGCTGTGGCGCTCGTCAGTGGATCCATCATCGAGCGAGTCAAATACTCTACTTGGTTCATATTCTCCATCCTCTGGGTGATGTTCATCTATTCACCTATCGCACACATGGTATGGGGTGGTGGTATTTTGAGTGACCATGGCGAACTGGACTTTGCAGGCGGTACGGTCATCCATATCAATGCAGGGATATCAGGTCTCGTACTTGTGTACTTGATCGGAAACAGAAAAGGCCATAAGGAAATGGAACACCGGCCATCCTCGACCAAACTGATGCTACTCGGCAGCTCACTCCTATGGTTTGGATGGTTTGGATTCAATGGTGGCAGTGCTCTCGCAGCTGATTTCATCGCAGCGAATGCCTTGCTCGTGACCAACGTAGCTGCTGCAGCAGGTGGTCTGGCCTGGCTAATCGTCGAATGGGTGTCGACAGACAAGCGACCTACACTGCTCGGTTCAGCCTCAGGAGTAGTCTCGGGACTAGTAGGTATCACTCCCGCATCTGGTTATGTAGATGTCACGGGAGCATTAGTTATCGGTGCTATCGCTGGACTAATAGGCTACTTCGGGGTAGTCAAACTCAAAGTACTCCTCGGATATGATGACACCTTGGATGTATTTGGGATACATGGGCTAGTCGGCATATTCGGCGCAATCGCCACGGGCTTCTTTGCCAATCCAGAAATTAACGGAGAAGCGGGCCTGTTGTATGGCAATCCGTCACAAGTCATCCCTCAACTCATAGCTGTAGGAGCTACAGTTGTGTATTCAGGGCTAGGGTCCTATATACTATTTAAGATTACAGGTTTTCTAACAGGCGGTGGTCGTGTAGAAGACACTCTAGAAGACCAAGGAATGGATTTAGGCTACCACGGAGAGGAAAGCTTTGACACGGAGGACTATGTGGAATCAGTGAAGTAAAATAACAATAAAGGAAGCCAGACATAAATTCTTGCCTGGCTTCTTGATATAAATAACACACCTATTTCATCCGGTTTCATAAGTTCCCAATACGCCTAGATGAAAAACGCAGCTATTTATTCTAGTTCTTTCATAGCATCAATGACCTGTATCTATGCTGATTTTTGACAATGCCTCATCACGCTTTATCTTACCTTGATTGTAATTATCTAACACAGACTGCTGTACGGTCACTTTTAAGTCTTTGGGAATTGCACACCCGTTACACTGGGTCAGTTTGATTTGAAACACTAAATATTCATCCGATCTCAAAGATTTTACCGTTTTCCCGTAATCCAATACGTTCTCGATCAACTCATATTCAAACTGTGGATATAATTCACTCACAATTTGATTCCTCTCTGACTCAGTCAAACCCGTCTTGCCATTCGCTACGACTTTATAATTATCCTTACCATACTGCACAGACGAATACATCTTCATCTTAAAAACCGCTCCAAAATGATCAAGCATCTCATACTGCACTCTTTCTGAAGTGTAATATGTAGTGGCCAAATCAGACTTATACAGACGCTGAAAAATACTTGCTAAAAGCTCCAAGTCTGCCATTTTTTTATGGCTAATCTCCGTTTCCGAAAAGACAATCTTCTCTTGAAATTTCTCAACAGACAGTTTACCACTATTCTTAGCCATTATATCATCTACCAGCACATAGGCACTAATCTTAAATCTTGGATCACTGGATTTATTTAAGCCTACTTCTGTGGTGAGTAGCACTTTGTCTTCTGGCCGCAACTGACTCATCAAATTTGCATAGTCAGCCAAATACACCCTTATCACTTCATGGAATAAGTTTTGGTATTCTTCTTGACCACCATCAGTTGATTCATTAGTTCTTCGAACCACTACTACACCATGTTCGACACCTTCAGGACTCTCAGGTGTCTCTATGACCGTATATCTCTCACCTCTATTATCCTCAATAATTATTTCTATGTCATCGCTTTCCTTCCGCTCATCTTTCTCTCGTACCCTCTCACTCTTTCGTCTAGTTCTCTCGTATTCTCTCATCGCAATCTCTTCCTGATGATGCGCCTCCATCTCCATTTCAGCGGCGATTCTCTCAGCATTTGCTTGCATTTCATCCAGGTTCATCTGCCATTCTTCATCATTAAACTGCCAATGAAAATCAAAATCCGAATGGATGTTTGAAGAAGAGAAGTGCCCCAGTCTATCTATCTTTATCATCACACCAAAATTAGGCACATAGTTGGCACTGACTTTTACCGAAAAATACTCTCCTTCTTCTGATTCTGATTTAACAAGTGAACCGATTACATCCTCAGAGATTCTAAGATCTCTCTCCATTTTTTTAGGATCTATATCCTGCGCCACTAGGTGATTGACCGTCACCATTAGCAGCATTACCATTACCTTCTTCATTCTATTTACTTTGAGTTTTAACAATATTGTACAGGCTAGCCAACATATTCTCTTGTTCTAGCTGTCGTGTACTGTAGGAATTTTCTAGCATACCTAAGTTGGACTGTATCATCTCTAGGTCATAGCTTCGCTGCTTCTGATAAAAATCACTGAAATCAGCCAAAACTCTATTCATGTATTTTTTTTGTGTCTGATTCGAAACCAAAAAGAAATCTTCTATCATCTTCTTATTGCTATCATTGAGTTGAGCGACATAGAGTTGCATAATCTCTTCCTGCTTGACATACTGTTTGCTCAACGCTTTATTCCAGGCCTGTTCTTGCACTTTCTCACTTTCTCCTAGCCGTGTTTCTAGATCAGTCTGTAGCGTCAAAATCGCTCCAGACGTTTCTTTCTGTTGTTGGTCTACAGCTCTAGCAATCCACTGCTTCACTTCCAACTCTGACAGCTCTGGCTTCACATTCATTTCCCCGAACCCTATCATGGTGCTTTCCTTTGTTTTTATAATTTTGAAATCCATGAGATAGCCTGCTACCATGAGTATAAGCAATGATGCAGCGATAGAAAGTCCCCATCGAAAAGCACCATGCGAGAACACTCCCTTTGCTTTAGGAGCCGACCTACGAATCATTACTGGTGGAATTACAACTTCTCGGTCCTTTACCATATCTAAATGTCCCGACACTCCGGACACATCGTCCAGTTGTCTCTTCAGCTCACTATTCACGGCAAGTTCCTTTTTGAACATAGCCAGATCAGTTGTGGACATTTCTCCATATAGATAGTCTATGATTCTCTCCTCGTTCGCTTTATTTTCCATAACCATATGATTCATTAAATGCGCGATTCTTAACTAATATTTTTTTCATATTACCAAGTCCATAGTAAAGCCTTGACTTCACCGTATTTTCCGAAACATTGAGTACTTCTGCTATCTCCCTAAATTTAAGTCCCTCGTATTCCTTCATGAGGATAACCTCCTTTTGCTCATCTGAAAGAATATTCAGTGAATCAATCACGATTTGTGACAGTTCAGCTTGTTCCAACGTGTGCGCTACCGAGTCTACCATCTCGGTTTGCTGTGGACTGTTAGATTCATCATTTTCGGAGACAAACATCTTCGCTACTCGACTTTTCTTTCTCCCCTCTTCCCTACATACATTCAGTGCTATGATGTATAGCCAAGATTTAAACTTCGAATTATCTTCCAAATCAGACAGTTTATCATACATTTTGATAAAGGTTCGCTGAGAGACCTCAGTAGCCATGTCATGATCAACAAAATACTTATAGGAAAAATTATAAATCCGCTTGTACCACACCCCTACTAGGGCATTGAAGGAGAGTTCATCTCCCAATTTAGCGCGCATGAGCATTTGTTCCGAATGATGGCTGGCTAGGTCAGGCAAACTCATTAATCTGTTTAGTATACATCATAGTTTCAAACTTGTACCTATAGGATGACAATGCTCGAAGGATAGTTCTACCCAAACAGAATTTAACGAAAGAAAACTAAGAAAAAGTTCTAAATAGAATTGTAAAACGCCATCACACGGATGAGATCACGCACGTCATTGAGGTCCAGACGGTTCTTTTTGATGTAGGACTTTAGTGCATCGCCATGCTCTGGTAGCAAGGTGAATATCTCTCCCTTTTTGCCTGTGTACATTTTGATTTCACCTGATTTGAAGGCGAAATAATACGTTCTTGAGACACTTTCACGGCTGGATCCTGGCCCGGTGTAGTAGTAGGATTGACTATAGGGATCCATTTCAATCACGATTTTTTCTCGGGAGAGCAATGTAGTAGGCCCCTCGTATAGCACCTCAAACAGAATAGGTGCCCGGTAATCATAGGATACATTATAAGGAATAGAATAAAACTGACGGTAATTCTTCAGTACACTATCAAAAAACTCGACATACATGATCTTCTTACTACTAAAGGTATAGATTCTATCCTCTCGCATGACCTGTATAGAGTTGGCTTCCATATCATATTTGAGTTCTCCACGTAGCGTATCTCCCTCAACAGTCACCATCCATCCAGTATGCCAGACACGGGATGAAAATTCTTGACTATAAGTAACGCTCACCGCACCTACCATCAATAATATGAAAGCCAATCTTTTTATCATTTCTTCAAAATACTATGTCCCATTTTATCTCTCTTGGTCTCCAGGTATTTTTGATTGTGTTTATTAGGGATTACCTCTATCGGAATATTGTTTACTATTTCCAATCCATACCCCATCAACCCCACTCTCTTGGTTGGATTATTGGTAATCAAATTAATTTTGCTCACCCCTAGATCATGAAGAATCTGCGCGCCAACACCATAGTCTCTATGGTCTCCTTGAAATCCTAGTTTTTCATTGGCCTCTACTGTGTCTAGTCCATCTTCTTGGAGCTTGTAAGCTTTGAGCTTGTTGAGTAAGCCAATGCCACGACCTTCTTGATTCATGTACAGTACTACTCCAGTCCCTTCGGTCTGCACCATTTCCATGGCTTTGTGTAGCTGTGTCCCACAGTCACATCGGCACGAGCCAAATATATCACCTGTCACACATGAGGAGTGTACCCGCACCATTACTGGCTCATCTGGTTTCCACTCCCCTTTGACCAAAGCTAAATGCGTCTCTCCTGTACTGAGCTGCTTGTATGAGGTCAATTTAAAATCTCCCCATTCGGTGGGCATATCCACGGTGATCTGCTTTTCGATCAGAGACTCTTTTTCCATTCGGTAGCTGATCAGATCTTTGATAGAGATGAGTAGTAGATTGAATTTCTCTGCTACTTTCCTTAAATCTGGAAGACGAGCCATCGTCCCGTCCTCGTTCATGATCTCTACCAATACACCTGCAGGCTGCATTCCCGCTAAACGTGCCAAATCTATGGCTGCCTCGGTATGTCCAGCTCTTCTCAGTACGCCACCTTTTTTAGCTCTGAGAGGGAAAATGTGACCCGGCTTTCCTAATTCTTCTGGTTTGATCGTAGGATCTACCAATGCTTTGATCGTCTTAGCACGATCGCTGGCAGATATACCTGTGGTGCATCCATGCCCGATCAAATCGATCGATACCGTAAAGGGTGTCTCATAAGCAGCTGTGTTTTTACCCACCATCAGCTCTAACTCTAACTCGTCGCATTTCTCTTCCACCAAGGGGGCACAGATCAAACCACGACCATGAGTCGCCATGAAATTGATAATTTCTGGTGTGACACTTTCCGCAGCACAAACAAAATCACCTTCGTTTTCTCTATCTTCATCATCTACTACGATGATAATTTCTCCCCTTTTGATCGCTGCTATAGCGTCTGATACTTTATCTAACATTTCTATTTTACGGTAACGTTTCCTAACTCTTTGGCGATGGCCATTTCCATCTCCTTTAAATCTTTCTGAATGGATAGAAACCCATCTATTTCATTGTCATCGGTAGCTGTCTTCATTTTTTCCATGTTTTCAGCTATCATTTTTTGTATAATCCTAAACTTCAGCCGCAGGATATTGCCCATGGCAGAGGTACGTAATGAGTCGCGCTCATGCGCCACTGATATCTGAAACTTGTCGGACCAGTTGTGACTCAACTCATATCGCTCTGTAGACAAGTTCACTGCTTCTCTTTTTATTTCATCGTCATCATGATTCAGCAGATCTTTCAAGTTCAGCACTTGTCCATCAACGAGTTTTTCTTTGAATAAATTCAATATTCGCTCATAAATTGATGTAGTAAACTCAATATCCTCACATTCAGTCAATATATAATTGGCCAAGTGTGTTTCCGTACCCTCAAACCCATCAATCATTTCCTCACCATAGTTGATCAACATACGGATACTCTCCCGCTCTTGGTTACGAATAACTTCGTTTGGGCTGACTTTTTCTTCTAATAAGTCCTGAGGATCTGCAAATAAATCTGGAGGTGGCTCCATCCCAAAAGGTGGCATCCCTCCTTGAAAATCTGGTGGAAAGAACCCTCCACTCGGTGCAGGATTACTTCCCTGTGACCTACCTGAATTAGAAGAGTAACTGTTTTTTTGACTTTCCTTGATTAACAGTTTGTTGAGCTCAGAAATCAAAGTCCCCTCTTCTATTCCTAGTTTATTGCTACATTGCTGGACATACACCGTTCTTTTGATCGGGTCGGGAATCAGCGAGATACTATGTACAATCTCCCGAATAGCCTCTGCTCGCTTGATCGGATCATTAGTCCCCGTGATATACAGCTCTGTCTTGAAGGATATAAAATCCAGACTATTTTCATCGAGGTATGCCTTAAAAGCGGTTCCTCCTAGTTGCTTCGAATAACTATCTGGATCCTCACCCTCGGGAAAACGCACCGCTTTGACATTGAGTCCACCTGAGAGCATCATGTCTATCCCACGCATAGACGCTTTGATACCCGCTTTATCCCCGTCGAAGAGCACAGTCACATTCTCTGTGTATCGCTTGATTAGTTTGATCTGATCCTCGGTCAGAGAAGTCCCCGAGGATGCCACTACATTCTTGATACCACCCTGATAGAGCGATATCACATCTGTATAGCCTTCTACCAGGTAGCAGTTGGCTTGGTTTCTTATTTCGTTCTTCGCCTGAAATATCCCATAGAGTATTTTACTCTTGGTATAGAGTTCTGTTTCAGGACTGTTTAGATACTTAGGGCCTTTTTCGTTGCTTTTGAGCGTACGCGCTCCGAATGCAATGACCTTTCCTGATACATTATGAATCGGAAAAGTCACTCTTCCTCTGAATCGATCGTAAGCCTTATCTTCTTTGACGATCTTCAGTCCAGCACGCGCTAAATAAGTCTCGTTATACCCTTTTTTGGCAGAAGCATCCATGAGGCCTTGCCACTGATCTAGCGCATAGCCCAGTTCGAAAGTCTTGATCGTCTCTTCGCTAAAACTCCGCTCTTTGAAATACGTCAGCCCTATATTTCTCCCCTCTTCACTCTCCCATAGATTGGACACAAAGTGATCCTTGGCATAGTTGAGCGTAATAAACAGACTCTCTCTTTCATTTTGGGCATTGACCTGCTCCTCGGTCTGCACCTCTTCTTCTAGCTCTATTCCATACTTCTGCGCCAGAAACCTTAGCGCTTCCATATAGCTAAGGCCGTCCAGTTCCATCAAGAAAGTAATCGGATCACCTCCCTTTCCAGTACTAAAGCATTTGAATATATTCTTAGATGGCGACACCATAAACGAAGGTGTCTTTTCGTCAGTAAAAGGGCTGAGAGCCTTATAACTAGACCCGGACTTTTTGAGATCTACAAACTCACTGATCACTTCATAGATATCCATACGGTTTTTAATTTCCTCTATGGTATGATTACTGATCACGGATATAAAATAGTTTTTGGGGTCTTTAGAAATACAAATCTAGCACGAAATTAACTCATTCTATGATACAAAAACGGTATATCGTTTAACTTGCACCAAAATTGAAATAATAGACATTTTTAAGATTTGAAAGTAACAGATAAAGACGTACTCAAAGCACTTGGCACGGTTCAAGACCCAGATCTCAAACAAGATTTGGTCACGCTCAACATGATCAAAGACATTGAGATCAGTGATACAACCATCAGCTTCACCGTAGAGTTAACCACGCCAGCATGTCCCCTCAAAGAAAAGATCAAAAATGACTGCCTAGCCGCACTAGAGCCAATAGCAAACGGTTTAGAGATCAAAATTGAGATAAGTGCTCAGGTAACTTCTACCAGAGGACAATCTTTCACCCTTCCTAATGTCAAGAACATCATAGCAGTATCGTCTGGTAAAGGTGGAGTAGGTAAATCTACGGTGACTGCCAACTTAGCCGTAGCACTGGCAAAAAGTGGTGCAGAAGTAGGTATTATCGATGCGGATATATTTGGTCCATCCATCCCTACCATGTTCAACTGCGAATATGAGCAACCAGAGATGGTCAAAGAAGGAGATAGAAATTTGATCATCCCGATCACCCAATATGGAGTAAAACTTGTATCGATCGGTTTCTTAACGCCTAAAGATAACGCCATTGTATGGAGAGGCCCTATGGCCAGTTCAGCATTGAAGCAATTCATCTCAGATGTAAAATGGGGAGATCTAGATTACCTATTGATTGATCTCCCTCCAGGGACAAGTGACATTCACCTAACGCTTGTACAATCGGTACCCGTGACAGGTGCTCTCATCGTAACGACTCCTCAGAAAGTAGCCATAGCGGATGCTAAAAAAGGACTATCGATGTTCAAACTACCACAAATCAATGTACCTGTACTAGGCGTCATCGAAAACATGGCCTACTTCACACCAGAAGAACTGCCTGACAACAAGTACTATCTCTTTGGAGAAAATGGTGGAAGAACGCTCGCGGAAAAAGAAGAAGTACCCTTCCTCGGACAGATCCCTATCGTACAGTCTATCAGAGAAAGTGGAGACAGTGGTTTCCCTGCGGTGATGAAAGATGGCATCACAGAAGATGCCTTTATGGAGCTATCACAGTCGGTAGCCAGACAGATCGCTATCAGAAATGCCACACAAGACAAAACAAACGTCGTACAAATGAGTTAACTTTGGTAACACAAAATCAATTATGGACAGCAATAAAAAAGAAGAGCTATTAGTACGTATCAATCAGGCCATTGCCAATATCAGACCCTATCTGGAGGCTGATGGTGGTGATGTCAGAGTACTAGATGTAGATGATGATTTCGTCGTACACGTGGAGCTATTGGGTGCATGTGAATCATGCCCTATGTCTCCTATGACCATGAAAGCAGGTATCGAAGAAGCCATCAAACGTATGGCTCCCGAGGTGACTGCTATCAAAGCTAAGAACGCTCAGGCTGCACTATAGTCCTTGATTCAAAAATTTCCTCTTTGGGATCTTTGAAACATTGATTAGCTTCAAGGGAATAAATAGCCGTGCAAAAATCCATTCTAATTCTACTATTGATGCTATCAACATCTGTCTTCGCGCAAGACAGATGTGGTACTGTCCCCTTCAACAAACTCCAGCACCCCGAATCAACTGAACAATTCGAGAACTGGATTGAGCAAAAAATAGCCAACAGAAAACGTTCAAGGATTTCTGGCATCCAAAACAACACTGTATATACAATCCCTGTTGTTATACACGTCATACATCAGGGCGAACCTATCGGCACGGGGACTAATATCCCAGATGAACAAATTCTCTCCCAAATAACCACACTCAACGAAGATCTACGACGGCTTAACACAGACGCTTCAGACACTCCAACAGACTTTCTCTCTGTAGCGGCAGATATACAAATAGAATTTGTACTCGCCAAAAGAGACCCCGAGGGCCTACCTACCACAGGTATAGATCGTGTCCAAGGCAGTCAAGACGGATACAGTATCAACAACTTAGACGTACTCGCAGCAGAGAGTTATTGGGATGCAAACCAATACTGCAATATCTGGGTCAGCGACCTGAGTGCAGATTATCTGGGCTATGCCTACATGCCACTATCTAACCTAGCAGGGTTAGATATAGACCGCAATAACAACGCGCTGATCGATGGAGCATTTATTGATTACCAATACTTCGGTACAGGCTACAACGCCGATGATTTCTCTCGTGGCAGAACCGTCACACACGAACTCGGTCATTGGCTGGGTCTTCGACATATCTGGGGAGATAATTCTAGCTGCACTGTAGACGACTACTGCGACGACACCCCCCCACAGAGCAGCAGCACCAATAGCAACCTTAGCTGTACAGACGTAGCGGACGCTTTCTCCTGCGGCACACAAGACATGGCACAAAACTACATGGACTACACCGCAGACAAGTGCATGAATATATTCACGGTGGATCAAAAAGAGCGTATGCGTACGGTCATAGAGAACAGCCCTCGCAGAAAAAGCCTACTAACTAGTCCAGCACTCCTAGAAGCCATACAAGTCGCCAATGATCTCGGCATATACCGAATCATCTCGCCAGGAACTGGTAGTTGTGATGAGATGCTGAATCCATCCATCACCGTTAGAAACTATGGCAACAATGATATCTCTTCGTTTAGCATCTCTCTATTGATAGATCAAGTCGTCGTGGAACAAATTCAGTATTCCAATACATTGCCCCCCCTAGCCACAGCAGACATCACCTTTAATAGTTTATTCTTAACAGAAAAAAACACACAATTCACGTTCCTTATCGATCAGGTCAACAACACAGCAGATGCCAATCCTAGCAATGATAGCAAAACCATACAAACCTATCTGCCATCACATGAGGTCATGCCAGTCTATGAGAACTTCACACAAAGCACCACCCGCTTCACCTCATCGTGGCACATCCCCGACGGTTCATTATGGAGTTTCGAAACCGCACCGAACCTCACAGTAGACAATGAAGCCATCGCTCTGCGCTATGGAGAAAGTTCCAACGATACTTTTGGATCGATCGATTATCTGCTCAGCCCATTGATCAGCATGGTAGGGATTGCAGCAGCCAATCTTCGATTCAACTACGCCTACGCCCCAACAGCAGGCATCATTGCCGAAGGTTTAGAAATACGAATATCTACCGATTGTGGAGAGACCTTTCCATTAGACAATAGCCTAATGCTATCCTGGGCTCCTAATTTGGGAACTACAGCCTACCAATCCGCACCATTCGTACCCACAGGACCTGGAGACTGGACGAGCGTAGATCTTAATCTCAGTGAGTACAATACTGAAGACGAAATTATGATTGCCTTCATAGGCTACAATGGCAATGGAAACAACCTCTACCTAGACGACATCCAGATCGTAAGTTCTAGCACTCATAACTATGATGCCAGCATCTATGCGCTCACGAATATTCCTATCGTGAGCTGTATCAATAGTTTTCGCGCAGATGTCACCATAAGAAACAACGGCTTCCTACCCATGACATCCTTTGATCTAACTGCCACCGTAAATGAAGAGAAGCAAAGTCAGTCCGTCAACGGAATCAGTTTGAATCCAGGCGAATTCACCACCGTTGACATGGCCTTTACCGACCTTCCTATTGGAGAAAACCAAATTTCCTTTGAGGTATCCAACCCCAATAATGAAACCGACGAAAATCCAGACAACAACAACTGGATCAGCCAGTTTATAGTCGATGATTCGCAAGAATACATCCCTCTTAAAATAGACTTTCTCACCACTGATCCTTACGAAAACTGGCAATACTACAGTGGCAATGATTTGCAGTTTTGGGAGATCTATATAGATGACCGAGACTTCACTAACCGCAGCCTCTTCTACAACGCCTATAGCAATATCAATACGGGACTTCAAAACATGTTTGTAAGTCCACTGTTAGATTTATCAGAATTTGAGCAAGCAGCAATTCGTTTTGACTACTCTTATGCCTATCGTAGTGGCAAAAACGACCGACTACAGGTACTGTTATCGACAGATTGCGGTCGCAACTTTGACCAAGTGTTATATGATCAAAATGGACTTGGCCTAGCCGTTACAGAAACCAATTCTGAGTGGTATCCCTCAGAAGAAACAGACTGGAAAACTATGACAATAGACCTCAGCGACTATACAGGCCAAAATGATATTCGTTTGGCTTTTGCCTTCACCAATCAAAACGGAAACAACCTATTCGTAGACAACATTGAGTTCTATGATGTGGCAGAGCCAGACACCTTAGACCTAACTGAGAAAATAAGAATCTACCCCAACCCAGCATACGATTATTTCAACGTCAAACTAAACTTCAACACCAAGCAAGATGCAACGCTGAGACTACTCAGCCTGAATGGAGAAGTTTTACTAGAACAGCGTATAGAAAACACGCTCAATCAAGTCTACCTCATCGATAATCTTCAACTTCGATCTGGTATCTACATCCTCCAAGTCCTAGGAGAAAATGATCACATCTCTAGTCGAGTGATGATTAGCAGGCAATAAGGGATCACTCCGTATTTCTGAGGGAGAGGTGGTAGATCACTTCGTCATTCAATAGTCATTGTTCGAAATTCGTTATTATCTATTATAAATCTTTGAGGTAATATTTAAATGATTGGAATTATGAATCTCGAATGCTCAATGTCGGATATTGATTTTTACCCCCAGAAATACCGACCGATCTGTAATCTGTACCCTATTAGCATTGATAAAAAAAAGGTGACCATGCTGTGCAAGATCACCTTTTTTTATTTTTTATATGGCACTAATACATGACTAGTACCAAATCAATCACACGACACTTAGTCTATGCGCTCTACGTTTACAGCGTTCAAGCCTCTTTTTCCTTCTTCTACTTCGAATGACACTTTATCATTCTCCATGATCTCGTGGATCAATCCACTCATGTGTACAAAAACATCCTTTTTAGAGTTGTCTGGCGTAATAAATCCAAATCCTTTTTCGCTGTTGAAAAACTTTACCGTTCCTTCTTGCATTTTAATCTACTTGTATTGTTATTATTTTCTTCAATAATGAAGGAAAGACGTTTGAATCTGACATCTTGTGTCAAACCAACTTGAGTGGATACCTCTTAGGAGAAAATTCTTAATGGAAATTACTTCTTACCGATACTACTTACTGTTTGGAACAGCGTATTTACTTAATTATTGACTCAAATATTATTGAGTATTGCAAAGCTAAACCTTTTATTTGACAATTCATATATAGATATTATAGCACTCATGTCTATTAGAAGAAATATCTACTCGATTGATTAATGGTACTTTCAGGCGATAGTGTTTTAGTATTAATATTTCTTATTAGTTTTAGACTTACGCTTAATACTGCTAGATAGAATGGCGATCCTAAACCAAGAGAGATCCGAACTTGTCAATGAAATCAAAAAGCTCAGAAACGAATTAAAGGAGCTGCACAACAAGTATGACCTCTTGTTAGAATCCTCTGCGAGTTTCTTTTTCATTTTCGAGGCGGATCAGGTGATCGAGTTCAGCCCAAAAGCTGAAGAGAAATTCGTCTTTGCCAATGACTTTGAGGACAAATCAGTAGAAGAAATACTCCCGATCTATCAGGTAGATGGAGAAGAAAGCAAGAAGAACTGGCTCTATCAGCTCAAAAAAGCAAGCTATGGAAAAAGTGAACCTTTTGAGTTTGAATTCATTGACAAAAATGGAAACTCCTTTCCCGTTATCTGTACACTTAGCAAAATCAAGGACGAGCGTTTTCTCGCCCATCTAGACCTAGTAGAAGAAACTGCTAATACCGCCAGCAATGCCAACTCCCTATCAGACAATGCGCCAGTTTTCATCCGTATCACCGATGAGTCTAACAAAGTCACTTACTTCAACAAAGGCTGGCAAAAACTACTAGGTGATAGGCACGGCGAGAAACATACCAACTGGAGTGAGCTGATACACCCAGATGACCAAGCACAGTACACGAGTGCATTAGATTTTGCGATTAGCAAAAAGAAGAAATTCGAATTCTCGTTTCGAATCAAAGACACAGATGACAACTATCACTGGTTGTTGGACTCTGGCATCCCTCGATATTCCAAGAATAACAAGTATCTCGGCTATGTGTTTGCCGCAGTTGACACTACGGAGAGAAAAAACTTAGAGCTGGAGACTACCAAGGATCAAGCCATCGCATCCGCAGAGATCACACTACAAGAGTCTCTCGACACCTCAGAAGTCGTCGCATTGACTACTGATACAGAAGGTACGATTCGCTTCTGCAACAGCAAGTTACTCAAGTATCTCAAGCGTGAGCTCAAGGATCTCGTAGGGATGAACCTGTTCGATGCGTTCATACCCGATGGGACGACCCAAATCAACCAAAAAAAATACGCCCAGCTAGCAGTCAAAGGCAAATTCACCAATCAACTTCAGGGTAAATTTTTCTCCCAAGATGAGCAAGAAATTCAGGTTAGGTTCAACGTCATCTTCCTAAAAGATGCCCTCAATGAGGTCTCAGGGATTAACCTCATCGGCGAGAACATTACAGAAAGACAGCTCGTCAAACGTCAGCTCGAACGCACCAACGATCAACTCAAAGAACTATTTGACAACTCCTACGATCTAATACAGATCTTTGATCAAGATGGCAGCTTCCAGTTCGTGAATCAGGCTTGGTCAGAAAAACTGGGTTATCATCAGCTCATCGACCAACTCAAATTCAAAGATATTGTAAGTCCAGATGAATGGAACAAAACCGTTGAAAACCTTGACAAGGTTATCAAAGGAGATCAATTGGATAGATTCGAGAGCGTGTTCCTATCCGATCAAGGCAAAAAAATATTTGTATCAGGTAGAGTCAATTGTTCGTTTGACGCAAACGGCAGAGCCCAATTTAGAGGAATATTCTATGACATTACCGAAAGAATCCGTACCGAAAAAGCGCAATCCCTTTACTTTAAAATAGCCAGCTACAATGTAGAAGGCATGCAGCTCAACGAGCTATATGAGAACCTATTCAATGAACTAAATAACATCCTCATCATCCGAAACATCTCTATATTGATTTCGTCGGATGACAAAGAGAAAAGTATCCCCTACTTTAAGACTGCACTAACCGATAAAAACGATATCGAGAAGCAGAAGAAGATCAATGAGCTGCTAAGTGACTACATCATGAAAAGCACACAGGCCAAGATGCTCTATCGTGAAGAGATAGAGGCCTATTTACAAAGTGTAGAAGAAGATTTTGGTGGCTATATCCCACAGGTATGGCTGGGTGTACCGATCACGGTAGGTAGCAAAAATATAGGATTGTTGACCATCCATTCCTTCGAGGACAGATCCGACTATAGTTACAAAGATTTAGAGCTTCTTTTTTTTGTATCCAGCCAAATATCATTGGCCATCGAACGAAAGCAAAACGAAGACAAAATCACCGATCAAGATGCACGGTTACGAGCTATTTTCCAGAGTAGTAGTCATCAAATTTGGTCGGTCAACAAAGACTATCAACTGACTTCATACAATGACAATTTCGCCAATAACCTCTCTCATAATTTTGGGGTAAATATAAAACTAGGGCAACTCATCAATCCAGAAGATAAAGAAGTCCAATCCAGATGGGAACAATACTACCAAGAAGCTTTTAAGGGAGATCCTATCAACTTTCAAAACAAGGAAACCACCAAAAATCAAGAGGTTAACTGGACTGAAGTATTTATTAACCCTATCGTCAAAACAGACGGACACATAGAAGAGGTGTCGGTCATCTCCAATGACATCACCGAAAAGAAAAACGCAGAGATTGCTCTATCCGAGAGCGAATCGAAGTTTAGAGAAATCTTCGAATCTATACAAGATATCTATATACGCTGCGATATGACGGGACGAATCAACATGATTAGTCCATCTGTAAGTACGCTTCAATTGACAGATGATGAGGTTATCGGTCGCAATATCATGAGCTTTTTTGTCTCAGACATTCCTCCAGAACAAATCATCAGCGAACTAGTCACCAAAGACACACTCCAAAACCTAGAAGCTAGACTCAAACGCCCAGTTGGTGAACAAATGGATTTCATATGTAACATTCGCTTGCTGCATAGAGATGGCCGTACCATTGGATTTGAAGGTGTAGCGAGGGATATATCTGTTCTCAAACGAACCAATATTGAACTACTAGAGGCCAAGGAGTTTGCAGAAAACTCATTAGCGATCAAGGAACGATTTCTAGCCAACATGAGTCATGAGATACGCACGCCGATGAATGGCATCATTGGAATGATAGACCTCTTGGGCAGTACAGAACTAGATCAGGAGCAGTTTGATTACGTGAAGACGATCAAAAAATCCTCTGAAACGCTCATGGTGATTCTCAATGACATTTTGGATCTCTCCAAAATCGAAGCAGGAAAAATGCAACTGAGAGAAAAACCAGTTCGTCTCATCAATACTTTCGAAAAACTCTATGACCTATTTTCTCAGCAGGCTCAACTCAACAACTCCTGCATATACTACCACTTAGACCAAAATACACCAGAGCGTATCATGGTTGATGAGACCAGATTATTTCAAATCCTATCCAACCTCACAAGCAACGCCATCAAGTTCTCCGAAGCAAAAGGCACGATCAACATAAGTCTAGTCCTCAAACAGACTGAGAACAACAAGCATCAATTCAAAGTCCAAGTCAAAGACGAAGGCATAGGAATACAAAAAAGCGAACTGGATAAGCTTTTCATCAATTTTAACCAACTCGACAATACCAGCACCAAATCTTATGGAGGTACTGGCCTGGGTCTCGCCATCTCCAAAGAACTCGTCAAGTCTATGGGAGGCAGAATCGGAGTAGCCTCTACCCCTGGACTCGGAAGCACCTTCTGGTTCACTTTTGAAGCAGGCATCATAGAAGATACGGAGGTTGAAACCAAAGAATCAGAGCCAGAGTCAAGTATCAACGTCCCCGAAGAATTTGCGCAGCGCGCTCCTAAAATCCTCGTCGTAGATGACAACAAAGTAAATCGCACAGTCGCCAGTCAAATACTAATCAAAGCAGGCTGTATTGTAGAGACCGCCGAGAGCGGGCAGATAGCCATCGACAAAGCCAGCACGATGGGGTTTGATCTTATATTCATGGATATACAAATGCCAGAGATGGATGGAGTCCAGACAACAGTCAAACTAAAATCGATGAATATCCCTAAACTCCCTCCTATAGTCGCAATGACCGCCTACTCTATGGAGGATGACGAACGAAAATTCCTAGAGGCAGGCCTTGACGACTATGTTGCCAAACCCATCAAAGCACAGGTCGTCATCAACAAAGTCAAAGATCATGTACACTTCGAACCTAAAGAAATCAAACAAGCTCTCAATGATGAAAAATTGGGTTTGGTGATCAATCAAAACACGCTCAATCAACTGTCTAAATATGGAGGTAAGGAATTGTTAGAATCAGTACTGTCTGACTTTGAGCTAGAGGCTAAAGAACTAATAGACAACTGCTTCACATTCTACACACAAAACGAAATAGAAGAGATTCGAAAAGAGCTTCACACACTCAAAGGAAGTGCAGGAACCCTCGGTATAGAGATACTAGAAAGTAAAGTGATTACACTAGAAAGACAACTCAAAACTGGAGATACCAAAGACCTAAAAACACAACTAAATTCCATTTTAGAATCATATTTTGAGTTCAAGGAAAATTACAAAAATATCCTTCAAAACTGATAGATTGTTTATAAATTGTGCTTCTTTTGGTTAGTTATAGAAGCCTAAAGTATTGCAAGTGCCTAGCACAACTATTGGTTAAAATGTCTGATAATGAAAAAAATAATAATTGCAGAAGACAGCTCAGTTATTCAAAATTTAACGAAGAAAATCTTACAGATTCAAAATTTCAGTATCACTTCAGTTAAAAATGGCCAAGAAGTTCTGAAAAAATTAGATGCTGAAGATTACGATCTAATCCTGATGGATATCAACATGCCCAAAATGGATGGAATGGAGTGTGCCAAACAAATCAGACAACTCAGCGACCCTATCAAATCCAAGATACCTATACTAGCGATCACTGGCAATGCAAGAAATTACTCTATCAGTGATTTCAATGAAGTCGGTATAAATGAATACATTCCTAAACCACTTAATTTCGATTTACTCGTAGACAAAGTAAAACTCTACACGGAAAAGGATGATTAAATACTCAAAACATTTTCTGAACAAACTGGAAGACCTCTTCTCTGAGTCAGATTATATTTTGAGATACGAAAAAGGGAATTTCCAATCGGGCTACTGCATCCTGAACGAATCTAAAGTCATTATTATCAATAAGTTCTATTCATTAGACGGAAAAATAAACTGTCTACTCGAAATCCTAAAGGAGGTGAAAATCTCTCACGAAAGATTGAGTGATAAGAATAAGAGCTTTTTGCACGAACTCACCAATAAGCAACTCGAACTTTGAAAATCACCTTCCTCGGCACAGGTACATCACAGGGCATACCCGTTATTGCATGTCAATGTGAGGTATGTAGCAGTGTGGATTTTAGAAATCAGCGCTTGAGATCATCTATCCTCATAGAACAAGAGGACACATGTATAGTCGTTGATACAGGCCCTGATTTTCGCCAGCAGATGCTTACTAGCCGTGTCAATCATTTGGATGCAGTCGTATTCACACATGAACACAAAGACCATGTAGCGGGCCTTGATGACATTCGCAGTTTCAACTTCAAACAAAAACGAGACATGCCGATTTATGGCCGTCCCACTGTGATCGATAGACTCAAAGTAGAATTTGGCTATGCTTTCTCTGAGGTAAAATACCCTGGCGTACCCACTTTTGAAGTTCGTGAAATAGAAAATGAGCCGTTTCAAATTGGTAAAATTAAGCTAACCCCTGTGGAAGTCATGCATTACAAACTACCCGTCTATGGTTTTAGAGTCGGGAAATTTGCCTACATCACAGATGCAAAAACTATTTCCGAGACTGAAAAAGACAAACTCAGAAACCTAGATGTATTGGTGCTCAATGCGCTTCAGGTCAAAGAGCATATCTCACACCTCACACTAGAAGAAGCTTTGGAATGGATAAAAGAACTACAACCCAAGAAAGCTTACTTTACTCACATTAGCCATTACCTAGGACTACATAGCGAGGTGCAAGAACAATTGCCTGATCACGTCTCCCTAGCCTATGATGGGTTGAGCATTTCACTCTGATGCAATTCAACTACTACTTTCTGCGATTTCTCAGCGAGGATCTCAAAGATCACTTGATTGGCAAACGACTTACTACATGTTTTAGCCAGAACAAAAATGAACTGGTCTTAGCATTCGAGGACGATCAAAGCACGTTTTATATCAAAGCAAACCTAGATGGCGAGGCGTCCCTCCTGTCCTTTCCCGAACAATTTGCACGGGCCAAAAGAAATTCAGCAGATCTGTTTGAAGACATCATCGATGAGACCGTCACGGGCATCAGACAATACGTGAATGAACGCTGCCTGACCATAGGGTTCGGTACATACAGTCTACTCTTCAAGCTACACGGCCGTCGTGCCAATGTGGTCTTATTCCATGACGAAGCATATGTAGCAATGTTTAAAAATGATCTAGTTGCAGACAAGCAGATTGACTTAATAGCTTTAGATCGCCCCATAGACCAAAGTCATGAGGCTATTCGGGCAGCAGACTTTGCATGGAAATCGATCTTCCCCACTTTCGATAAGAACCTAAAAAAGTATTTAGAAAGCAAAGGGTATCACGAGAGCGCTGATGATGAAAAGTTAGGACTGCTAGATCAGCTATTGGATCAGTTACTAGATCGGACTTTTTACCTCTATGAGACAGAAGCCCTCCCAAAAATGAGACTCATAACTGACCCTAGCTTAGGTGAAGTAACCGTGTTTACAGACACTATTGCCATTAGCAATGCTTATGCACGGGCATTTTTTCAAGAGTATCACTTCAACCGAGACAAGGAAAGAGCCATACGGCAAATCGAAAAGGAACTCCAAAAATCACAAAACTACCTCGAACACACCCAGACCAAAATTGATGCAATAGAGCAAGGTAGAAAATATGATGAGCTGGCCAATATACTTATGGCCAATCTGCATGTCCCTCTTGCTACAGAACAACGGAGCATTACACTTTTTGATTTCTATACCAATCAAGAGCTTGAGATCAAAATCAAACCCAAGATGAGCTTGCAAAAAAATGCAGAGGTCTACTATCGAAAATCTAAAAATCAAAATATAGAACTAGATACAGCCATCAAGAATCTACGTAAGAAAGAGAAACATGCACTACAACTCATGAAGGAGCTAGAAGCACTCAAAACCACAGTCAACTATCGGGATTTGAAAAAGCTTCTCAAGGATCAATCAAGTGCGGCACAAACCAACAAAGTCGTAGTTCCTTTCTACTCCTGTATGATTGATGGTTTTGAAGTTTATTTAGGAAAAAATGCTCGCAACAACGATCTGCTAACGCAAAAATATGCCAAGAAAAATGACACTTGGTTACATGCTAAAGATGTATCTGGCTCCCATGCTATCATTCGCAATCCCAACAACCAAATCATCGCCAAGCACATCATCGAAGAAGTAGCAGCCCTTGCTGCCTGGTATTCTAAAAGACAGCACGATACGCTCTGCCCTGTTCTATATACCCAAAAGAAATATGTTCGTAAACCCAAAGGAAGCCTACCTGGTCAAGTCATGGTGGATAGAGAACAAGTCGTATTAGTGAAGCCTAGCAGATCACTTCTGGAGGAATAGACAGCTTCTGTCATTGACAATTCGCTCCGTTATACTTACATTCATTTATGAACAATGAATTGAGATTACCAACAGCCTTAGTTCGTCACCTTCCTAACCGACCGCTAGCCCATCACACGTTCATAGTCATGAGGCTATCAATTTTATTATGTAACTAAACACAATTAACTATATGAAAGCATTACCGACATTAGGCAAATTTATCTATTCAATTCCAATGATGATCTTTGGACTGTTCCATTTTATGGGAGCTAAAGGCATGACAGGTATGATCCCCTCATACATACCCGGAGGCGTTTTTTGGGTTTATCTAACAGGTGTAGCGTTGATTGCAGCAGGATTAGGCATCCTTATTGGCAAAAAAGGTAGATTAGCGGCTCAGTTACTAGGTCTCATGCTGGTGCTATTTGCACTAATGATACACCTACCTGGTGCTACTAGTGGTGATCAAGCAGCTACTGCGATGTTTCTTAAGGATATTGCTCTGGGTGGTGGCGCTTGGGTGCTTTCAGGTCAGTTACGCAGCTAGATTCACATCACTGGTCGTTAACGTTAAGTTCTACTAACGATCAGTGTGTCAATATTTCCTCCTACCATGCGGCAGTTCTTTTGGATATATTCGTAGTGATGACCTCCCTTAATCAGTTTGTTGACAAAGTTTAAGTCTATCCCTTCCCCACCTGTTTTGGCTCCTTTGTCCAGCATATTGATCGTACCCATCACGACCCCACCCGCATAAAACCCAAGAGGTGATTTGGTATTACCTACTAGTTTAAGGAAAGCATTTGTTTCTGGGTTATTCTTAATACTGATCTGAAATTGTCCAGTGGTTTTGGCAGCAAGTTGCCATTTGCCACACCCGAAGGCTGTCCATATATCAAGACAAGCATATAGTTCGCTACTCTCATCCTTACCAACAGAACCTGCAATATATTCTGCCCAATAATCAGAGTTGATCATCTTACCTATCGTAAAGTAAGCGTTGCTTTCTCCTAATTTTTCTAAGAACTTTTTGATCGTTTTGATTCCACCTGGCCCCAACCTCTTTTTGGCTTGCATAAGGAGTTTGATCTCGATCATCGCCATATAGTTAGAAAAATGTTTGGTGATAGTCATATCAAATTGATCGATAAGACCTTTTTTTGAATCCAAACCACTCAAATTGAGCCCATTGATAGCCTCTACGACGCTATTGCCATTAGGAACGAATACATCGTCTACTTCGCCAACTTCATGCTGTAGCTTACCTAGACCAGGTGATTTATTGATCTTGCGTTTGAATCCTCTGAAGATTTCAAACCTACAGATACTATCACCTTGAGAGAGACACTGGATTTGTTTGCCTCGGAATGTGCCAGGCTCTACTTCGAATATTGCCTCTATCGCACCACACAAAAAACCCAAAGTAAAATAACTCACTCCTGATAACCCCTTGCTTCTTAACCCAAAATGACGTTTCCATGCCATGGCATAATGCTCTGATGTAGCGTCTATATAACCACCTTTGGGCTGTATACTCTCTAGATGAATCCTACCAAAGCCACAATGGGCGAAGTACTTTTCTACTGCTTCTTTCCGCCTCTCGATTTTAATAAAGCGTTCGTTGTCTTTGAAGTATCTGCTAAAGGAAGTAAAGGCAATCTCTTGCGAAGTAGTCACAAGCAAGTCTACGATATCGAATTTATTCCCCATATCCTCTATTCCCTTCTGAAGGTATAGGTTCAAGTACTCACTCTGGAAGTTCAGGGGTTCGTTAGCAAAGTAGTAAACACTTTTGTCCTCGAAATAAGTATCAAAAGATATTTCCATAGATACAGGTAAGATTTATAATCCAGTAGTTAATTGATCATTAAAGATTGGGCAATTTAATGCGAAATTATGATTTGCACCTACATTTTACCAATTCAGGGTAGAAAGATAGAATATCCTATTTGTTATTCTGGGGATAGAGTAGATAAAGATCAATCACTGCTTTAGTTCGAGCGAACAATTCTCTAAGAATGGCTTTTTTATGTTCGAATATCTCTGGAGTATCAGCCTGATAGCATTCTGCATTCATTCCTAACTTGTCTGCGATAAAAAGACACCTATAAGCATGGTACTCTTGGGTGACCATTACACACTGCTCGTACCCATAGACATCTCTGAGTCTAGCGACAGAGGCTAATGTTCTATCTCCATTGTCATCTAAAATAAGACTAGACTGTGGTATACCGTGCTCCATGAGGTACTCTTCCATCATTTGTGCTTCATTGTAATAGATAGAGTCACGCGAACCACTGAGCACCAGTTTTTCTACTTTTCCCGACTTATATAATTCCACTGCTGCCTCCATTCGATTAACGAAAAACGGATTATCAGCCCCTCCTATTAGTTTGCTACTCGTACCAAACACCAAGGCTACTTCAGCTCCTAGCACCTGTCTAGAGTCGTCGTAGATGCGGCCAGAAGTCTCGCCAATGATCCATACGTTACAGAATACCAGAAAGCCAAGAACTAGTAAAAATCCTCCGAAGAGGTAGCGAAAAAACTTCATTCAAATTTGGTTTGGTTTTGCTCGAAATACTTTAGGTGCATATCGATTTTGGGCACCACTTTCTGATACCACTCTAGCAACAAAGAAAACTTTTCTTCCGAAGAAAGTTGCCATCCTTCAGTCTTTCTTATCGCATGATTGTAAAATTCTAGCACGATAGCAGCACTGACCGAGATGTTAAAGCTCTCTGTAAAGCCTGCCATCGGAATAGTGATCAACTGGTCTGCATGCTCCTTCACATAGTTACTGATCCCTGTTTCCTCTGCTCCAAAGACCACTGCAGTCTTTTTGGTCAAATCCACCTCTCGGTAATCTACGGCCTCTCGCGGTGATGTCGCTAGAATTTGATACCCTTGCTCACGCAACATGGCAAAACAGGTTTTCACGTTTTGCTCTTGATCTTTATGATGATGGACAGTGAGCCACTTACCCGAGCCACGCAGGACATAAGGGTTGAAGTCGAACTTATTATTCTGCTCGACTACATGTACATCTTGTAGTCCTAGACATTCAGCCGTACGCATCACAGCACTGGCATTGTGCGATTTGAAGATATCCTCCACCACAAAAGTCAAATGACGAGTACGCTGATTCAGTACTTGTTCGAATTTTCTCTTCTTGTTATCCGTGACGTATTGATCCAGATAACGCAGTAGTTTCTGATCGTACGCTTGTTTATCAAAAGAGTCCAAGTTGATCTTTTTCATCCTTGTCACCCTTCTTCTTAGTATCCAGATCGACAGACGATCCTACATCATAGCCTTCTCCCGTTTTCTCTTCCTTCTTGACTTCTGCTTTGATGCTCTCCTTGAGCGCATCGAGTTCCGCTGTAGACGAAGAGTCAGGTATCGATTGCTCGACCACTATTTCCGTCACTGATAGGATGTTTTGGACAGGGAACTTGTTTCCTATGGCCTTCCAGCCTTTTTTGTCAATGATCTCAGAGAGTTCAAATTCTTTGACGGACTTGCTTCGTTCTCCCTTCTTGCGGTAGCCTATTTCTACTTTTGGGTTGGTCGTAGAGGTCAAGAAAAGCAACTTCGAGTTTTTAGTATCATTGATCAAATTGTAAGTCTTGTCAATACTCGTAGCTTCTATCGCAAACCGCTTGATGTAGGAAATCTTCGACTCACCATCTTGATGAATAGCTGTGACAATCCCATTCGGATCGAACTTTTCGATCTTATAAATTTGGTTCTGGTTGTAGTGATTAGAAAGCTCAAATGAGGTCAATTCACAGTTTCCATCTTTGAAAAAAACGATAATTTTATCATCCGCATTGAAGTTACCCAACAATACACCTCGTTCATCGCGGTTCAGTCGGCCAATGGTTTCGTCATACCAAATATCTGTCCCAGAGAGTGTTGACTTTCCTTCAGATTTAAGTACAACTTTACGTACAGGGTATTTGGTCAGTGTATTCCCTCCTGCCGCACGTCCTTTGATTTCTATATCCGCGAAATCAAAGTCAAAAACCTTTTTGCGTGCAGAAGAACCTGCCGTCAGGTATACCGTCACTAGCTCAGCTTCTCCATTTGGGTTGGCAGTGAAGTAGTGTACCTTAGATCCCTTGTCGCTTTTGGTCAGGTTATAGATACGGTCTCTGGTGATGGAGGTCACGCTGAAGCGCTTGACCATTGATCGTCCAGACTTACCATCCACATAGGCCATGTTGTAGACCATTCGCTCGTCGTTCTTGTTGAAGACCGCCGCATGGATGATATCCTTGCCTACAAAGACTTTATCTTGGATTTTGACTACTGAGAAGGTTCCGTTTTTGTGAAATACAATGATGTCATCCAAATCCGAACAGTCCGAAATGAATTCATCCTTCTTCATACCATAGCCTACAAATCCTTCTTTGAAATTGGCATACAACTTGGCATTGTTGGCCGCCACTGTCGTGGCAGTGATCGTTTCGATGGATGAGATTTCTGTCTTACGTTCTTTGCCCTCTCCGTATTTTTTGAGCAGGTTTTCGAAATAAGCCACGGCATAGTCTACCAGATTGGCCAAGTGATGCTCTACTTCCGCCAACTCCTCTTGCAGGCGCTTCATGAGCTCATCAGCCTTGAACTTGTCAAATTTAGAGATGCGCTTGATTTTGATCTCTGTCAATCGGATGATGTCGTCCTGCGTGATCTCACGGTAAAACTGCTCCTTGAACGGTTCCAGCCCCTGATCGATCGTTTCGAGTACGGCTTCCCACGTTTCGCATTCTTCTATGTCACGATAGATGCGGTTCTCTATAAATATTTTTTCAAGAGACGAAAACAGGATTTTCTCCAGCAATTCTCCTCTCTTGATTTCCAACTCTTGCTTGAGCAACTTGACCGTCTGATCTGTATTGATACGGAGGATCTCATCCACATTGGTGAATATAGGCTTCTCATCCACGATCACGCAGGCATTTGGCGAGATCGATACTTGACAATCCGTGAAAGCATACAATGCATCCATGGTAATGTCTGGAGAGACACCATTGGCCAGCTCCACCAAAATCTCAATATCCTTGGCAGTATTGTCTACCACCTTTTTGATTTTGATTTTCCCTTTGTCGTTGGCTTTAATAATAGACTCTATCACACTGGTGGTGGTGGTACCAAAAGGAATGTCCTTGATGACGAGTGTTTTCTTGTCATACTCTTCGATTTTCGCACGCACCTTTACTTTTCCGCCACGTCCCCCTTTGTTGTACTCCTCTATATCGATGACTCCACCCGTCTGAAAATCAGGATAAAGCTTGAAGGGTTTGCCTCTCAGGTGTTTGATAGATGCCTCGATCAACTCGCAGAAATTGTGCGGCAGGATTTTGGTAGATAGACCCACCGCGATCCCTTCTACCCCCTGAGCCAGTAGCAAGGGGAATTTTACAGGAAGTGTCACGGGCTCCTTCTTACGACCATCATAGGAGAGCTGCCAGTCTGTCGTCTGTGGGTTGTACAGGATATCCAGCGCCAGCTTGGAGGGCCGAGCTTCAATATACCTAGATGCTGCCGCACGATCCCCCGTGCGCACATCTCCCCAGTTGCCCTGCATATCGATGAGCAGTTCTTTTTGCCCGAGGTTGACCATGGCGTCACCGATGGACATGTCTCCGTGCGGGTGATACTGCATGGTAGATCCGATGATATTGGCAACCTTGTTGTACCTCCCGTCATCCATCTCCTTCATCGCATGGAGAATTCGTCGCTGCACAGGCTTCAAACCATCATTGATGGCAGGTACCGCGCGCTCTAGGATTACATAAGAGGCATAATCCAAAAACCAGTTTTCGTACAGCCCCGATACGGGCAGCACATTGTGGATTGGCTCGTTAGACTCGTTATTTAATTCTTCGTTTGGTTCTTGTCCGTTTTCTTCCATTTGTTACGCTACTTCCTCTACTAGGTCCTTTTCTACTCTTAATTTTTCGATGATAAAATTCTGTCGATCAGGCGTGTTTTTGCCCATATAAAATTTCAGAAGCTGTTCTACTTTCGTGTCTTTGTTGAGAATGACGGGTTCGAGACGAATGTCCTCTCCGATAAACTCTCCAAACTCCTCCGGTGAGATCTCTCCCAGTCCTTTGAACCGTGTGATCTCTGGCTTGTTACCTAGCTTGGCAATGGCCTTTTGACGCTCTTCATCTGAGTAGCAATAGATCGTTTCTTTCTTGTTTCTCACTCGAAACAATGGCGTCTCAAGAATGAACAAATGACCATTTTTGACCACTTCTGGGAAGAACTGTAAGAAGTAAGTCATCAATAGCAGGCGAATGTGCATCCCATCCACATCGGCATCCGTAGCAATGACAATTTTGCGGTAGCGCAACCCCTCTATCCCGTCCTCAATATTGAGTGCATGTTGGAGTAGGTTGAACTCTTCGTTTTCATACACGACCTTCTTTGTACTCCCAAAGCAGTTAAACGGCTTGCCTCTCAAACTGAAAACCGCCTGCGTCTGTACATCGCGTGATTTAGTGATGGATCCACTAGCAGAGTCTCCTTCTGTGATGAAAAGCATCGTCCCATTCTTCTTGTCCTCGTCTCCTTTTTTGTCATCAAAATGGAGACGACAGTCTCTTAGTTTTTTGTTGTGTAGATTGGCTTTTTTCGCACGCTCATTGGCAAGTTTTTTGATACCAGCGATGTCTTTGCGCTCACGCTCAGACTGAAGGATACGCTTGAGTAGAGCATCTGCTGTCTCTGGGTTTTTGTGCAAATAGTCGTCGAGACTCTTTCGGAGAAAATCCAATACGAAAGTCCGCATGGTCGCTCCCTCTGGCACCACGGTCAACGAACCTAGCTTGGTCTTGGTCTGAGACTCAAATACGGGCTCCTGTACCCGAACAGCGATCGCTCCGACGATACTGGCTCGGATATCAGCTGCATCATAGTCCTTCTTGTAGAAATCCCTGACCACTTTGACTACTGCCTCTCTGAATGCTGCGAGGTGTGTTCCTCCCTGCGTCGTGTTTTGCCCATTGACAAATGAATAGTACTCTTCTCCATACTGATTGGAGTGTGTCAGAGCAATTTCTATATCTTCACCTTTGAGGTGTATGATTGGATAGCGTTGGCTTTCTACATCTGTCTTCTTCGCCAAAAGGTCTTTGAGACCGTTTTCGCTATGGTATTTCTGCCCGTTGAAATTGATCGTCAATCCTGCGTTGAGGAAGGCGTAATTCCATATCAGGTTGTCGAGATATTCTGGAATAAAATGGTAGTTTTTGAATACTGACGCATCTGGCTCGAAGGTTATCTTGGTCCCATTGCGCTGCTCTGACTTTTCTACTGGCGAGTCGAGCGTGATGTTGCCCGCATTGAACTCTGCCATTTTGGTTTCTCCATCACGGAAGGACTGCACGCGAAAATAGGTCGAGAGAGCGTTGACCGCTTTTGTACCCACGCCATTTAGCCCTACCGATTTTTGAAAGGCTGAAGAGTCGTATTTTCCACCCGTATTGATTTTGGAAACACAGTCCACGACCTTACCCAGCGGAATACCACGTCCATAGTCTCTCACCTCTACGCGATGATCACCGACCTTGACCTGGATAGTCTTGCCATATCCCATCATGTGCTCATCGATACAGTTGTCCATGACTTCTTTGACGAGTACATAGATCCCATCGTCATGTGCAGAACCATCACCAAGTTTACCGATATACATACCAGGACGGAGACGGATATGCTCTTTCCAATCGAGGGATTTGATACTATCTTCCGTGTATTCAACTTTTTCAGCCATAATATCTTTTGATCAATCTAGTCGATGTGCCAAAACAGACACATCAGTCGTGCGAAACAGACCGTGAATATAGCCGATTTGATATGAAAAAATAAAGTCATTTTTCCGCTCAAAAAATCAATTCATATCTAAGTCATTGGAGAATTTATTGAATCAAATAGCGATAACTATCTGATAAGCAATATGTTTTTACTTCTTGGTGATTTGTAGATACAAAAACCAAAAAATCCACAAGATGATAAATATCGGCCCTAAGTACACCAATACTGTGTAGTCGGTGATATCCAAGTTTTTTCTGGACTGGAAGAGGCCAAGATAAATAATGGAAAGGATGTAAGTAACATTGAACATCAGCGAAAGTCCATTGATCCAATGGTACATACTTTCGGATTTGGTCATCTGACCAAAATCGATCAAGTCCATATCCACTTCGCTTTGTTTCAAACGTCTATACAAGAAGATAAGCCCATTAGTCACCACAAAAACGCCTATCGCCAGATAAAACAACATACTCTTATCCACACTATGCGTAGCTAAACCGCTCGCATTAAAATACACATCGATCTGCGCTGGGAACAGTGCGTAATAATAGAGCAATACGATTAAAAAAATAGGAACAGAAATGAGATAGCAGAACTTGATTGCCTTTACCATAATGGAATTAAATTTCAGATTGCAAAACTAAGCAAAGTGCGAGCAAGAAAAAACTCAATTCGTCTGTGCTTCGTCACTACCAAACACTTTTTGGATGATGGCACTGGCATAGTCGAGTGGGTTAGCTCTGATCTTCTTCTCTTCCTCCCCTATCAGGTAAAACAAGCCTTCAACTGCTCGCTCCGTAGCATACCCATCTATTGATTCGGGCAGCTCCTGATTGATATAATCCTTGACGGCAATGGTTTGAGTGGTCACTACCAAATTAACCTCATACTCGTAAGCCAAAAAACCCTGGATGCTAGCATAAAGGGTAGTCGCCTGTGTCTGATCTAGTGCAGATTTGATATCTGGCTGAAAACTATCAATCAGCTGACTCCTCGTCTTGCTGATGAAATACTCAGTAGCAGAGGTTTCGCCTCCCTGCAGGATCGCCAAGGCATCTGTAATACTCATACTCGTGATCGCATCGACGAATATAGGCGATGCTTTCTGTGCTGCGGATTCTGCGCCGCGATTCATAGCGGTAATCAACTCTTCGAAAGGATCCTGATCAATATCAGGGGTAGCAGCGATGTACACATCCATGATGGTGCTATACTTCACTCCCACTACAGGCACAGAGCCATTCGCTATGGTCTCTTGAAGTGCGGCTACTTCGGTGGGTAAAAATATCTTGATCAATTCATTTTTAAGGTAACCATCTGTGGCAGACGCCGAAGTAGTCGATTCGTCCACTCCTTCGTTGAGCGCTGCTTTGAGTCCCTCAGCGATTTCTTGTTCGGACAGGGGCAGGTCAAAGAACTTTTCAGCTTCTTCGCAACTACACATCAGCAACAATATCAGGCACGGAATCAATAACAATGTTTTTCTCATAGCGGTAATTTCTTATCTGGCTCAAATGTAACATTGTCTAAAAGAATATATCTTAGTTTTTCAAAGATCATCTGTATTATGAAAGAATTCTTACACATCGAGTTATTGCATATAGGCGACTATCAAATCATGGTGTATCATATATTGGCTCTGGCTGGCATATTTATTGGCACCAAACTGATACTCTTTATCACCTACAGGATCTTTCTTCGCCAAATCAAAACGAAGAGTTATGACGAAGGGCGCAGCTTGGCTTTTTATCAAATCATCAAGTATGTTCTGATCGTAGCAGCGATAGCCGCAGGACTAGAGACCATGGGAATCAAATTGACGCTCCTCTTGGCGGGCTCTGCCGCATTGCTGGTGGGCTTAGGTTTGGGGATTCAGCAGTTCTTCAATGATCTGGTCTCAGGATTGGTACTCCTCATAGAGGGTACAGTGACTGTCGGGGATATTGTAGAGCTCGATGGGCTCGTAGGCAAAATCACCGAGATCAATATGCGTACATCCAGCGTCGCTACACGTGACAACATCATGATCATAGTCCCAAACTCCAAACTGGTCGGAGACAATGTGATCAATTGGTCGCACAATCGTGAAGCCACCCGGTTTCATGTAGAAGTCGGCGTAGCGTATGGTACAGACCTCAATCATGCCGAACGGCTCATCCTGCAGTCAGCCTTGAAGAATAGCTACGTCGCAAAAAAACCTGAACCCTTTACTCGGTTTATAGAATTTGGAGACTCCTCTTTGAACCTTGAAGTATACTTCTGGACGAGAAACATGTGGGAAATAGAATTCGTCAAAAGTGAGATTCGAAAAGAAATATACGCTGCATTTAACCGTGAAAATATCACGATACCATTTCCGCAACGAGACATTCATGTACATTCGAACCAAAAAAATTAAACGCACAACATGACTACAATAGATATCGGATTAACAAGGAGGCCATTTCATCAGCTGCACTTCTATTTATTATAATCTCTCTATTCCTACAAATCGATAAAAATAACACGCGTAACCCAACAATAGAATTTCTTCACGGTGACACAACCCTTCCACTATGCTGTACGGAAAGATACGATGAAGGTACTTCCCTCTCCTATGACACTCTCACATTGGATGGTAGCTCCCATAGCATCTACGAACTTCTTAACGATAGATAGCCCTAGACCAATGGACTCTTCATTACCTGTAGGCCGTGCACTCAGCTGCTGATATTTAGTAAAGAGTAGTTCTTGATCCTCTTCTGTTATCCCTTGTCCTTCATCTCTCAGACGAACGATCACAGTCCTACCTGTACGCTCCAGTGAGAGGTAAATATTCGTGTCTCTATCGCTATATTTAATCGCATTGGACATCAAGTTGTCAAAAACCTGCATAGTATACTTGGAATCGATTAGTGCCTGATAGACTTGATCGTCATAGTTCTTATGTATGACGATATTCTTTTTGGAAGCTACATATTCATAGTTATCGGCTACTTTGTTCACGAGAGTGGCTACATCACATGGTGTCATATCCAAATTAATCTTCATATCCTCAACAGCACTCATATCCATCACTCGATCAATCATATCACGCATATTATCTACGCTATCGTTGAGCATACGCGTATAATTGCGCTGCTCCTGACTGCTCACATGATCTAAATTGACTAGTGACATCACTCCCTTGATATTGTTCAGGGGACTCCTCAGATCATGAGCAACCATACCCATGAGGGTATTTTTCTCTTCATTGATTTGTACCAGTTTCTGATTGTGCCGCTGCATAAGGTAATAAGACCTCCCTAAGCTAATTCCAAGAATCAAGATCAGTGCTAGAATAAGATAGAGATTGTTGGTGTTAGATACTTGCTTGTCCAACCGAGCCCTTAACGCAAGGTTTTCGGCTTTTTCCTTGAATGCTAATAGATGTAGCTTCTTTTCAAATTCATAATTAGCAGTTACTTTAGACACCTCTGACCTCTCTTGATCCGACAGTAGTAGGTCTCTCGACCTCTGATAAGCCTCGAAATAGCGAAGAGCAGTTCCTAAATCTCCAACCTTCTTATATATTTTATAGAGTGAGAAATTAGACTTGACACGTTCTTCAATAAGTTGAAAACGTTCGCAAAGTGCCAAGCTCTCTTTTAGATGCTTCAATCCTTTGGACAAAGCGTGTGTTTCAATTTGAATCTCACCCAAATGCCTGAGCGCACTTGCCACAAGCATATGATTCTGGCAGCGCTTGGCTAACAAAATAGCTTGATCATAATACCAACTTGCAGAGTCATATTCCTTTTTAATTCCATAGAGCTCTGCCATCCCTTCATAGGGATAAGCCAAATCACAACCTCTTCCTGCTTTTTTGGTCAAAGTAAGTGAACGCATCAGAACCGCTTGCGCTCTTATCGTATCCTTTTCCTCTAGAAAAATACAGCCAATGTTCCCCAGCAAGTAAGCTTCATCCTCATCCAATCCTAAAACATGTGCTTTTTCAATGGCTGACCAGTACAGCTCTTTAGCCTCAGCACTCTTTCCTATTAGCTCATACAAAATGGCTAAATTATTCGATACTATAATTTCAGCGTTAGTATCTGTACTTCGTTTGGCAACTTCCAGTGCACGATAGTAATACTCAAAAGCCTTGCTTTGATCCGATAGTTCATCATAGATAATCCCCAGCAAGTTCCATATGTGCCAAGCATTCTGATTAGTTCCTAGCTCCTCATAGTACTTTTTTGCCTTTAGGATATGCTGCATCGCTAACACATTATTTCCCAAAGAATTAGCAATACTACTAATCCCATAGTGAGCCTCCGCAGCTCTATAAGAGTACTCCATCGAGTCAGCTAATGTCAAAGACTGAACATAATAATACATCGCAGAATCCAAACTATCCAAATCGTTCATATTCTCCCCATAGGCAAAGAGCACATCTGAAATCAATTTAGTATCTGCAATTTCCTCTGCCAAAGTTTGGGCTACCTCAAGATTCTTAAAACTGTTTGCAAAATTACGGGTTTTGTTTAGGCACTCTCCTATATGGTAAGAGCTCTTCGCCTGTCCCCATAGGTAGTTCAGTGAAGCGGAAATATAATAAGCCTGCTCGGCAAGTTCGAGTCGGTGCTCTCGGTCGTCAATCGCACCAAGCACTTCAAATAGCATATTGACTTTTTGGGTATCCGCAGGCATCAAGGCTAGTTTTTCGAGCATACTCTTCTGATCCAGCTTTTGGGATAAAGCGGAGAAAGAACAAAAAATAAGTAAAATGGAAAATTTAAACATGTATTTCCATTCACTGGTTGAACCAATCATGACCTATCATTTTATTTTTTCTCGAAAATGATACTGCTGCTATTCAGTTAGTCCTTGGTTATCAATCTTCAGAGCTCATAGACTCTTCAAGTCCTTCTATGTCTAAATCATCCAGATCAATCTTTTGATCCGCATGATCTAGTCCCCCTATTCCCGTAGGGTCAATACTTTCCATGCCCTCATCAATTTTTTGTTGCTCCAAATCATCATCCTGACGTGTACTATCTTTCATTTCGATCGGATTTTTTAATTATCAACTAGCCATGTTTTACTATAGTTTCTACTCCCACATACATGTAGAGAATGATTTACTTGTCTGAGTTATATTCAAACAAACACCGCAACAATATAGAAAACTATTTTAGCGCAGATATTGAACAACGGTATGAACCATGACATGTCAACGCTACTGACGAGAGGAATAAACCACACACCTCTCACATTCTAAGCTTAAAGTTCGGGTAGTAAAGAAACGAATCCAAGGATTCGTCAATTAATTCTCGAAATATACCAATTATCAAGTAGAGAAGCGATTTGACTTTAAATGTATCCTTCCATTATAAACATAGATCAAGGCCTCCCTTTTAAAACTTATACTATTAATCTCTATCCCCCACGGAACTAAAGCCTAGAAAGGTGCGTTGGGTACACACTAAATCAAACAGTGTTCAAAAAGAATATCATGACCAAAGAAGAAACGATCCAATCGGCGGTAAAAGACGCCTATACTTTCGAGCAGTACATCGCCCGCATCGAGCAACTACACACCGAAGAGAAAGCCACCAGTTTTCCTGACAATAAGATGTACTACGACTACTCCGTACTGGGTCTGGCACGCATGCAGCGTGTCTACAAAAAGGCAGAATTAAATCCCGAAATCACCCAAGCTGTCGCAACGATCCAAAGCCCCCAGCACTGGGTACTGATCAGCGAATCATGGTGCGGAGACGCTTCTCAGACCGTCCCCGTCATAGCTCGAATCGCGGAGCAAAACCCTAATATCACACTGCACATCGTCCTAAGAGACTCCAACCCCGATCTCATGGAGTACTACAAGACCAACGGTGCGACCTCCATCCCGATCCTAGCGATTCTAGATGAGAACTGGTCAGAGCTCACCGTATGGGGACCTAGACCTGCTGTCGCTCAACAAAAAGTCATGAACTACAAATCTACCCCCGAAGCAGAACGCCCTGCCTACGAAGAGCTATCCAAAGAAATACAGAAGTGGTACAATGCAGATAAAGGCATCAGTACACAAAATGAATTGGCAAAACTCATTAAATAGACAGAAATCCAATAACTTATGGAGTCTCGTATCTATCACATACAGACTCCATAAATAGAACAAACAAATGTCCGAAAGCCTGACCCTCGCAATCAACACCCTCGCTCCTACATTCGATCTCACTGATATCTTTGGCAGGCGGATCAACCTCAAAAACTACCGTGGTAAGCGCGTCATGGTCGGCTTCTTTCGTCATGCAGGTTGCCCGTTTTGCAACATACGTATCCATCGGTTACAAAAAAAACATGCGGCGTTCAAAGCGTTAGGCTTAGAGATGATCTTCTTCTTTGAATCCGAAGAAAAAGTACTTAAGAACCACGAGTTTCATGTAGATGTGAATCCTATTCCTTTAATATCAGACCCAGACAAAATCTGGTATCAGAAGTATGGCATAGAATCCTCTGGTGTCAAATCAGCAGTAAGTCACGTGACTAGTTTTTTTCAAACCGTCGTAGAGGCCAAAATGAAAGGACTGCCTGTACACATGATGGAGGGCAACGAGTCTATCAAAACAATCCCTGCCGAGTTTCTCATCGACGACAAAGGCATGGTACGAAAGGTACACTATGCCCGCAGTCTGACCGACCGCATGAAATTAGAGACTATTTCGAAGTTTGCCGAAACTGGTAATGTATAAATAAGGACTAAAAATCATCTCTGTTTTTGAGATAGCTGGTGTGAAATGGGTTAATTAGCGAACCGAATCAAACAAGCACACGAGATGAAAAATTACTTCCTGTCCATAGTACTAACCCTAACGATGGTACTGCCACTTGTGGGACAATCAGACAAGTACCAAACTAAAAGTGACCTAGCATACTACAGCAAAAAGCTCCAAAAAACAGATAGCTATATAGCTGAGCGGTGCAAACTAGACCTCTACTACCCTACAGACTCCGCTAACTTTGCAACCATCGTATGGTTTCATGGCGGTGGACTCACTAGCGGCAACAAAGAACTCCCTGCACGTCTCAAACAACAAGGGGTAGCCATCGTAGGAGTAAACTATCGCCTCTACCCCAACGTAAAAGCACCCGTCTACATCGAAGATGCCGCTGCTGCCATCGCATGGGTATTTGAACACATCGAAGAGTTCGGTGGAGATCCTAACAAAATATTTCTGTCCGGGCACTCTGCGGGTGGCTATCTCGCAAGTATGGTCGGAATGGACAAACGCTGGCTAGCCACTCATAACATAGATGCCAACCGTATTGCAGGGTTGATTCCTTTTAGTGGTCATACAATTACACATTTCACTGTTCGAGAAGAAAGAGGTATCGCAGGAACACAACCAGTGATCGATGATCTAGCACCACTCTACCACGTGAGAGCAGATGCACCACCACTCCTACTCATCACTGGTGATCGTGAGATGGAGCTACTCGGTCGCTATGAAGAAAATGCCTTTATGATGCGCATGATGAAGGTCGCAGGACATCAGGACACACGCATCTATGAGATGGATGGCTATGGACATGGCATGACTGAGCCGGCATTCCCCCTACTCCTCAAAGAAGTCGAACGCATTGTTTCACAGTGAATTAGATTTTTAATCTAATCTGAAAACGATCAATCCATGCTGTGATCTGTATCACCAATACAGCAAACAGTATGGATTTGACTAACCCCAATGCTCCTGTTGTAAACATATCTGGCAAGTCCCAACCCACCAGAGTCAATATGGGATAGACAAAATACGGAATCAAATAACACGTGAGCGTACTATAGCCTGCCGCTGCAATCGGTTTTGACCAACCCGTCATTCCCTTTTGGTCTGTCAGCACAAATAGAATGACAAAAACAAGGGTCGTGATCCCAGCACAGATAGTCGTCCAAGAAGGGGTTGCAAGAATTTTGGAAATCCCCCACTCTGGTCGTGTCAAAAACCCAAAGGCCAACAAGACACCAGACAAACCTAACAAGACCGGCACGAGGTATTTGGACTTACCCTTCTTGATCATATAGGAGTACATCACCGTCACCCAGACACCCAGCATGACACTGGCGTGATTAGAAGCACTCACAACCAGAGTGAAGTCTACTCCACCGAGGTGCAAAAACTCATTTACGTTCATGAATACCAATACAATACAGGCCGAAGATATCGCTAGTATGCTATCTCCTATCCATATATAAAGCACTGCACATAGAAGGTAAGCCCAACCAATCAGCCCCAGTATTCCCCACCAGTGAATCAACATCCAGTCTCCACTCGCACTCTGATAGATCACTGCCAAAAAGAGTAAAATGCTCCATCCGGCTAGTTTCATCACCACGGTCGGTATGGTATTCCACACCTTAGGGTTTCGGTAGTTATTCCAAATCAGTACAAAGGCCAGTGCCATCAAAATCTGCCAGAAAGGCTTACTCACTATCATCTGACCATCATCGATACTTTCCATGTTGACCATGAACAGTCCCATGACTACCAAGGCAACCGTTCGACTCAGGATATGCAACAGTACTTTAGGTTTGGATTCTCCTTTCTTTATGCGGGCCTTGAGAGCATGAGGAATAGATAGTCCTACGATGAACAAAAATGCTGGAAAGACGACATCAGCTAGTCCCATACCATCTACATCTGCTGCCTTATGTTCGAGCCATTCAGGTATCTCGGTCAGAGACCATAGGTCATTGACGAAAATCATAAGCAACATCGTCAGTGCTCTAATTATATCTATCGAGGCAAGTCTATTACTTTTCATTCTGACCAAGATAATTAATCATGGCTTTAAAACTAGCAACTTGATCCATAGCAGATTGGTTGGTACTCTTGCCATAGTAGGCATCCAAGAACGAACCAGCGGGACTCCATACCGTCTGCATTGTCCCTAGATATCTCGAACGCATACGTGGATTGCTATTTTCTTGAAAGAACCCCATCATCTCCATGTGTGCAGTCGTAACCATTGCTTTGTTCCAAAAACAAGAAATCACTGACAGTCCCTTCGTTGCAAAGAGTGCAGGAGTAGGCTCTGCTACATCATAGTGCCAGTCACATATCACCACATCTTTAGGGATTAGGTCAACAGCTGCTTCTGTACTATTGTAGCTACCCTCCCACATACCTAAACCACTCGTTTTTCCTTCGAGTAATCGATCTCCCCAAATCCAAAGCTTACGATCTGAAGTTGCTAGATGATCTCTAATGCGTCCGACCTCTGCTGCATATAGTTCAGCTTTGTCTTGCCCACCACATCTGAGGCATTGATCATCACCTATGTAAAACACCTCGTCCATTCCTGCATGAAATGCCGATGCTTCGAAAACTTCCATGATCTCATCCACCAATGCAAATACTACTTCGTGCACCTGAGGATGAAGCGTGCAATAGCTCTTGCAGTAGAGACTGTCCTCGTTCGGCCACTCGTACTTCTTGGGCATCTTCACATGTGGTGTTTCGTCAAATTCGGGATATTCTTGTAGCAGTTTCTCCAATCCTGAAGCCCAAGACTGGTGTCCTAGCAAATTGATCTGTGGGACCAATGCTATATTTTGAGATTGCGCTGACTTGACTAGCTTCTTGATTTGTGCTTTCGTGAGTGGGTCTTCATTTCTTAATTTTGGATAAGACTCATAAGAATAATTATAATCCACACGTAGCACTAAAGTATTGATCCCATTGGGCCCGAGTTCTTCTTCCATAAAAGAGATGAATTCATCCAGACGATCCGGAGTAGGTGCAGCTATCGCAAAACCATATAACGTAGGCATAGCCAATGTATCATTGGTCACAGACTGTCCCCATACCCCAGTGTACAAGACAGACATCCACAAAATCAATATCATTTTTCTCATGAGTCTAATATACACTTCTCATGCTACCTAGTCACATATAATCGCTAAACCGATTCACATCATAGCCTAACAGCACTTGCCTTTCGATTGGTTTATTCAAACTCCTCTTTCATTTCAAAAATCTAACTATGAAATCACTTCATGTTACTTTTCTCAGGAAAAGGCTCAAATATTTTATTCTTTATTTCACCTGAAAAAATATACAGCTCACCGATTTCCACTTTAGTAGTATCAGAGCTTGCCCTATCCTTGCATCGTAATCAATTTCAAAAAACGATAAAATTACGAACATGAAAACGACACTAAAAACAATCGCCCTGACTCTATTGGTAACTATGACTTCACTAGCATACGCTGGAGAAAAGTCTGAAAAAATGGTTAGTCCAGAACTAAATGTTCAAATCACGGCTATGTCTCAGTCGAAAGTATTGGTAGCCTTCAACAAGCTAGAAGGAGAAGTAGTAAAAGTAAAAATATATGACGCTACTGGATCATTGATCTACCAAGATAAAGATGTCAACAACGCAAAGTATGCCAAAAGATTTGACCTATCTGCTTATCCTGCTGGTGAGTATGTATATGCAGTATCTAACGATGTATACAGTGTCTCCAAAACTGTGGAGTTAAAATAAAGAAACTGAATAAGAATAAGTTTATAACTTTTTGGAATCCCAGACGTGACACGTCTGGGATTTTTTTGTTTATACACAGGCATTTTCGCACAACCTATGGGTCAGTCGGTATGTCTGGGGATAAAAATCAATATTCGAGATTCATTATTTCAATCATTTAAATATTACCTCAAAGACTCATAATAGGTGATTATTTTATAAAAAAAAAACAATAATGAATTTCGAACAATGAATCTTGAATAACGAAGTGATCTACTACCTCTACCCCAGAAATACGGAGTGATCCCAACCTATGTGCTTGCCAAAACATAGCTTCACCTCACCCGAAGCACTCACCAGAGACATGCTAACCACCTAAATAGTTAGATTAAAAACAACCTATAAAAATTATTTCATCTCACAACTAATCATATTGGCAGAATAATGAACAGATCTGGCAGTATTAAAAATTCAACCCTAGAGACTTTTACAATGGTAATAAGTTGTGTCCCCCTGAATCAACCCATACAAATTTAACCTAACCGAAAAGGGTAGCTGAATGGCTACCCTTTTATCATACTGCCTTTCTTATAATATTCAACCACTCCTTGAGTTACACTCTCACTTTACCACAGTAGTATCTCTATCGAATGGCGCATTTCAATTCACCATATACCCCCATATTAAACTGGGATTATGTATTAGAAACTCTCCATGAAAGCATCCTTTAAAACACAGTCCTATCCTAAAAAAAAATAGACCTAAAGCCCATTTTCAAGCAATTATCACTAATAATGACAGGATTTTGAACTGGTTTGGCAGGAATAGAAACTCACATTAGTTGACTTTTACAACTGTAATAAGTCGATACCCCTGAATCAACCAGCATAAAACTTAACCTAACCAAAAAAGGGTAGCCAAATGGCTACCCTTTTATATTTTCATCCAACCTAAAATCAAATCAACCTACTATTTATTCAATATAGATTTAAGGTCCGCCGGTGAGTAATCGATAGACTTCAGTGTTTTGTCATCTTCCTTTCTATAGACCAGAAATAGGCCATCCTCTTCTTTGATATAGCTCTCAGTATTTTTATTTTCTCGATAGTGTTTCACCGTTGCTTCCGCTTCTTCGAGAGACTTGCATGCTTTGCTCATGTTAGAGCGTTGCACTTCATCGAACAGTTCTACGAACTTGTCCCCCAAACCAAATTCCAACACCGCACCAGATAACACATACTGTATATCACAGAGCGCGTCAGCGATCTCTACCAGGTCTTTGTCCTTGATCGCTTGATCGAGTTCTTTTAGCTCCTCTGATATCAGTTCCACACGCAGTGCACATCGCTTTGCATCTGGGATCGCAGGAGTGGTAACGATAGGGTGTTTAAATGTCTTATGAAATTCTGCTACTTGATTGAGCGCGTCTATTTTTTCCATGGGTATATATTAAGATTCGAAATTAGGGATTCATCCTGAGATGGCACAGCCTATCATCAACAAACTGAGCAACTCTATCTATGCTTGTCTTCTTTGCGCATAGCTATTGTCAAACAGTAGATAAAACCACCTATCACTACCCCTAGGATAGTCACCATACTGATGATTGCTTGTACGCTCATTGTTTGATTGCAAATTTCCTGTATAAAAAACTATTGAGAACAACACCCACGAGGATCACAATCCCCCACTGGGTGATAATAGATGCATTGCTATAGGTATCGAACATATTCCACTGTCCTGCTTCGTCCCACCATGGATGACTGCTAAAACCCTGTGACATCCACCAGTAGATCAGTACGCACCCCAGCACCAGGTTACAAACGACTGCTCCCTGAAAATACCGTGTAGAAATCTGAAGATCTGAATGCTCATCGATATAAGTCTCCTTGAACCGTTTCAATCCAAAAACAGCCAAACCGAATAATATAAACATCCCAGATAGAATTAATCCAAGCCCCCAGACCCAGTCCTGATTATTGAAAAAATCCAGTGAATATGCAGAAGGAAATCCAAAAAAGATAAAGAACCCCGCCACCCATAGCATCACCTGCTTGCGCTGTAGCCCAAGGTCTTGAAGGTTTCGCCCCATCAACTCTAGCATAGGTAGCAGCGAACTAAAAGCCGCCATAGATAGCGCAGCAAAGAACAATACAGATAAAATCCCGCCCCCTGGCACATGCGCAAATAGTTCTGGTATGACCGTAAAAGTCAGTGCTTGGTTACCTTGCTGCAGATATGTAATTGCATCTGCTTCTGAGCTTGCCAATGCAAACACCGCTGGCAAAATCGCCATACCAGCCACCAAAGAAGCCGTATTATTACCCAGAGCCCCTATAAATGTATTGAGTGCTACGTCTTCTTTCTGACGAGAATAAGAAGATATCGTAATCATCAGTCCCCACCCTGCACCTGTCGACCAAGCCGACTGTGACAGGGCTTCTATCCAGACCTTACCGTTAGAAAAGTGATTTATATCGATTGCAAACATGTATTCCAAGCCTCTTACTCCTCCATCCATACTAAGAGACACGAACACAATAACCAACAGCAAAACAAACAAGCTCGGAATCAGCACTTTGTTGGTTCGTTCAAGTCCCTTTTGTACTCCTTTGGACAGCACCCATACGCCTGCCATCACGCAACCAATATAAAGGACTAGTGTCACAAGACTACCATGAGACACCTCGGCCCAGTAGTCCTGCATATAATTAGGCTGAACTGCCAGTTGCCCCAAAAGAGATGTATCACGAAACAACTGATCCACAGAAAAAGTCAAATACCTAAGTGACCATGCTGTCACTACTGAGTAATAGAATGCAATCCCTAAAGTACAGAGTGTGATAAAAAAGCCCATCCAAGTGTAGCGTTTGCCTGCCAGGTGTGCAAAAGAGCCAATGACTCCTTTTCTAAAATTTTTACCCATAGAGAACTCCGCCAGTAGTAATGGAATCGACCATATAAACAAAAATACGATCCATAGGATAATGAATGCCCCACCATACTGTCCTGCCAGTCGAGGAAAACGCCAGAGATTCCCTGCCCCTATCGCCATCCCTAAAGAAGCGAGTATAATTCCCCAACGGTTACTAAAATTTTCGGTATTGCTCATGTAATGCCGAAACTACACAAAAAGAGGCGGTCTCAAAAGCATATATGGACATTGCCTGAGACCGCCCCTAGTATTCAACCTACCTTAATTGTAATTCTTAAATCTTGATCAGCTCCAGATTCATCTTAACATTGACATCTTCCCCTACCACAAGACTCCCTGTATCCAGCGTATCGTTCCATGTAAGGTTGTAATCGAACCGATTGATGACAAAATTGGCTTTAAAAGCACTAATCGTTTTATCACCCAGTTTCGCCATTCCACTATATTCTGCTGGGAACGAAACCTTTTTGGTCACATCCCTAATCGTCAACCAACCCGTGATCACATACTCTTTGTCACTTTTTTTGACGAATGATTCACTTCTAAAAGTCATCACAGGATACTTTTCTGCATTGAAGAAATCGTCTTCCTTGAGATGTTTATCTCTCGTTAGGTTCTTTGTCGACAAGCTACTGACTTGGACGACAGCCTCTATTTTAGCTCCTTCAAAGCTATTTCGTTTGGATTCCACATCACACACAAACTCAGAGAAGTTACCTGTCACGGTCGATATGGCCAGATGGTCTACTTCGAACTGAATGTTGGAATGAACAGGATCACTCTTCCACTTGGTCTGTGCGTGGCTCATCGGTGACACCAAAAACAGCACGCACAACATGGCGGCAAATAGGTAATTTGTCTTTCTCATAATCTTAGGTTTTGCTTGATTTAATATAATCAATTTTGCAGACAATTCCCATAGCTCTTTGACCTAGATTGATATTGAACTAGATTCGAGATTCAATTTTAGATTCTATGAGTGAGTACGGTTTTTGGTCATTGGTACCATCTATATTGGCTATCTTTTTAGCCCTGCGAACAAAACAAGTTTTTCTATCTCTGACTCTCGGTATATGGGTCGGCTGGGTCATCCTGAATGGCGGCAACCCACTCACTGGCACGATGGACACTCTAGCAGCTTTCGTGGAGGTGTTCAAAGACGGTGGCAATACACGTACGGTTATTTTTACGCTACTTGTTGGATCGTTGATCGCATTGATTCAGCGCTCAGGAGGTGTAGCAGGCTTTATACAGTGGGTATCCATCCGCCTAGAGAAAAAAGCCAATGATACCAAGAGTAGAAAAATGATTCAACTTTATGCAGCACTAACTGGCATGATCATCTTCGTTGAATCTAACATCTCCATCCTAACCGTAGGCACTTTGTACCGTCCTATCTTTGACAAGATGAAAATCCCGAGGGAAAAACTAGCATACTTAGCAGACTCCAGTTCAGCTCCCTCATGCATCATTTTCCCTTTCAATGCCTGGGGGGCTTTCATCATGAGCCTATTGCTGGCTCAGGGATTTGACTCTCCTTTCAGGTTACTATTCAGTTCTCTGGCATACAATTTCTATCCATTTCTGGCTATCGCCATAGTACTCTATGTCATTCTGAGCGGCAAAGATTTTGGGCCTATGAAAAAAGCCGAAGAGCGCACACGTACGACAGGACGAGTAATTGCCGAAGGCTCTACTCCCATGATCTCTGACGAAATTGCTCTGATTGAAGCGAAGCACGAGAACAAACTTCGGGCGTACAATATGACGATTCCCATCCTCGTCATGATCCTATTCATGCCTACTATGCTCGTCTATACAGGATGGCAAAATGGTATGACAGGCTCTTGGATCGAACAGATTTTCACAGCTATCGGCAATGGATCGGGCTCTACAGCCGTAATGTACTCCATCACCGCCTCCATCGTCAGTGCCATGCTCCTATACAAATCACAAAAGATCATGGGACTCAAAGAAATGATAGACCTAGCCATCAAAGGTATGTCTGGCATGGTATCACTGGCACTATTGATGGTATTCGCCTTCACGATCGGTGCGCTATGCAAGGAACTCGGTACAGGGCTATACGTCGCCCACATCACCGAGGCATGGTTATCTCCCAAACTAGTCCCAGCCATCGTATTTGCGACGAGTTGCTTTATCGCATTTAGTACAGGGACCTCATGGGGTACTTTTGCCATCATGATCTCTATAGCGGTCCCTATGGCACAAAACATGGACAGCAATGTCAGCATGGCGATCGCAGCTGCCATAGGCGGTGGTGTATTTGGAGATCATTGCTCACCCATCTCAGACACAACCATCATCTCATCGATGGCCTCTGCCAGTGACCACATCGATCATGTAAATACGCAGCTTCCCTATGCCGCGATAGCGGGCATAGCTACTTTCACATTATACTTGGCCATGGCTTGGATTATGTAGTGATGTTTATAATAAGAGATAAAAACACAAGCTATCTTTAGAGATGTTATAAGTAAATGCATCATGCCCAACCTCTCTTCTGGGCATATCCTGCCAACCAGACTAAAAACACCGCAACCAACACCACCATAATTGGCATCACCACAGCTCCTGGCCCATACACCTCCGTGGACTTGGCGATAAACAAACTGTGGTACATCTGAACAACAATCGCCACCAAGGAAACTAACAACACCATCCGAGACCAACTTGCACGCAGCAGCAAACCAATACTCCCTAAGGTACCTCCGAGTACTGCCAGTGCAAACGCCACATAAGTCCATGCGGGATACTTGGCATACAAATCTCGTTCAGCCTCTGGCATAGCCTGTAGTGCTTCGTCTGATATCAATGCATGATACAAAAATGAGCCTACACCCATCAAATTCCATAGTAGCATCAGAATCATCACGACCCAAAACCAAATCGGGATTTTCACATTCTCAGAAGTTTCCATTTTTCGTTCGTTTAGGTTTTACCAAATACCTTTCTCCTCATTATTAGACATTTGTGATTCCTAAAATAATTGATCTTCGCATCAAAAGCCAAAAGCCCACCTAGGCACTCACAAGCTTGATCCCAAAACACCATACCCGTTTCCAACCAAAATGTATTCTCTGGGGTCTTACTAGTCAAGCATCAAAACCTACACCATGAAAAGCTTTTCTTATCTATGGGTCATTACCACTATTCTAATGGTAGCCTGCGAACATGACAGTCCAGAACTCTATTACACGCCCAACCCTGTCGACCTATCTCTCCCAGCCGATGGGCAAGCCTCTCATTATATACGCTATACCACGACCTGCGAAGACCTAACAGGAGAACTAGAATACAGAGGAGACACGCTGACATTAGCCATATCAGAAAGGAATGACAGTCTATTCTTTCAAGAATACTACACCCAGCTGTCCACAGCCTATACAGAGGATAAAATACAAGACACTATAATGCACCACTTTGAAATAGTCGAAAACGACCTATTGATTCGAGACCGCTTGATGTCTCAGTTATTCTATTTTTATGGCAATGACACCATCCACCTCACCCCATCGGGCAGATCGGTAATGCGCCAAAAAGGCTGTCGAGTATTTTTGAAAGACGTTGTATTCGTGGGTGATGAAATTGGTCAACTCGATCATTTTTTGATGGCAGGTAAAAGCATCCATCATCAAACCGTCGTATCCTGTGTTCCTGATTTCTTTGCACTAGAAGGTTATTTACTCTATTCCCCCAATGGACTACAGCTCAGCCACACGATCATCAATGATAGAATCACTGGATGGATTAAACTCTAGTCCCGAACACCTCACATATATAGCTTTCACTTCTTTACGAAAGTATCCAGATCTCCTTCGAGTAATATAGTGTAGTCTCCAGGGTTCAGTCTTTTAAGAGGTATTTTCTTAGCCGTCCCCTGCAAAATCACTTCACCATTGGCATTCATGATTTCGAACCGTGCCTCGCGAGAGAGATACATATAGTCCGTGACAACTTTGGGAGAGAAAGTCACCCCATCTGGATAGTGGTAATACTCTAGTTCCTCAGAGTATAGATAACGACCGTTAGGAAGTTCATAGCGAATACGATATTTGTTACCTCCATCATTGTGTTCTGGAAAATACACATACGCTGCCCCATCAAACCTCCCCTTGGCTCTTACCGTCATCACTTCATCCCATCGATCGGTCTTGAGTTGTTCGATGATGAACTGTCCTTCTCGTCTATCCCCCTTGGTGTACCAGTGCAGTATCGAATCATTCATCACCAGACTGTCGAACTTAAAGGATGAGTAGTAAAGGATCGCTTCTGGGTTCACGATCTTTGGTTGACAGCTATCGGCATGATTGATCTTTATGTTGACGGGAGCATATTCTTTGACTCCATCAAAATGTAAGCTTATTGCTGTCAATTTTAGGTTGGCCTTAGACTCTTGTCCATTCACATGGATGGATTGGATACAAAAAGAATTGGTAGCGACCACATATGGGTTTTTGATGTAGAGACTCTCCCCCTTGTAGACTCCCGTCATGTGCAACTGCTGAGCCCAACTCAACTGCGCTATCAAAACAAACCAAATGATGCTAAGGTACTTCATCAACTCTCCACAAGATTTTAATCCTAATTACTAATATGCTATCACAACTGGTCTGCAACTCCATGACCGACTGTATCGATCAAGGTTGATCTGACCTTAAAATTATACACATATACATAGAATACAACGCCGACCTAGTATATAAAAGAAATCAGACAGCAAACGACCTAAACATGACTCTAGTACATTGACCGAACCCTCATCACCTCTGGTCATGATCTAACCTGACCGCAACATTAATCGTCAATATTCGATAGAACTTTGACGGGAGTTCATAAATTTGATCCCAAACAAAGATAATCTGCATGAAGCGCATCGTACTCCTACTATTGATTCTCATCTCAGTACAAGCCAAAGCTTCCTATCTATTCCTACCGATGGACAATACCCAGTCCAATCACCTCAAAGCCTATGGTATTTCTTTTTGGGTACTACAAAATGATATTACGGTAGACTGGCTACTCAACTACAAAGGCGGTTCATTCCTATTCAAATACTACCAGACCTTCGAAAACGAACTGATCATCAGAGGCGTGAGCTATCAGGTCATTTCTGACGCACAAGCCAACAGCATCTTATCCGAAATCGCCAGCCCTTCCTCTAATATGGATGCCATGACCTTAGATAAAGTACCCAAAATAGCAGTTTATTCTCCAAAAAGTAAACAGCCTTGGGACGATGCAGTCACCCTCGTTCTGACCTATGCCGAGATACCCTATGATGTAGTGTTCGATGACGAACTGATGTACGACGAACTACCCAAGTACGATTGGCTGCACCTCCATCATGAAGACTTCACGGGACAGTATGGCAAGTTTTACCGAGTCTACCAGCACTATCCGTGGTATCAAGAACAGCAGCGAGAGTATGAAGCATCGGCACGAAAACATGGCTTCAACAAAGTCTCCCACCTCAAACTCGCCGTAGTAAAAAAGATTCAATCTTATGTCGCCAGCGGTGGATTCCTCTTTGCGATGTGCTCTGCGACTGACACCTATGATATTGCACTATCCGCTGAGGGCGTAGACATCTGCGAATCGATGTTTGACGGAGACCCCATGGATCCCAATGCCCAGTCGAAGCTCGATTACAACAAAACCTTCGCTTTTGAGAATTTCATTTTGGAAAGAAATCCCTATCAATATGAGTTCTCCAGTATAGACACCTCGCCTGCACAGCGTGGATTGCGTGAGGAACAGGACTACTTTTCGCTTTTTGAGTTCTCTGCCAAATGGGATCCAGTACCCACCATGCTCACCCAAAACCATGAGCACACCATCAAAGGCTTCATGGGACAAACGACTTCATTCAAAAAGAAGCTCGTCAAATCAGATGTCGTAGTACTGGGAGAAACCCCCTCTATCAAAGAAACCAAGTACATTCACGGTATCTTTGGCAAGGGATTTTGGACCTTCTATGGAGGACATGATCCCGAAGACTACCAGCACATGGTCAGCGAAGAACCGACCGACCTGAACCTACACCCCAATTCGCCAGGCTATCGGTTGATCTTGAACAACATTCTCTTCCCCGCAGCAAAAAAGAAGAAGCAAAAAACATGATCCCCATATATACCCGTATCTCTACTGGTTTTGCCCTAACTTCGACACCTCAAACAATCCACCAATAAGCATATCATTATGGACAATAGAAAACTCTTACCTTTTGTATTCATCGGTGCGATCGCACTCATCGTAGTAGTCAGCCTTTCGTCAAGCCTGTTTTTCAAAGTAGAACCTGCTGAGCGCGCCGTGGCATTCTATACCCTGACCGGTAAACTAGACAAAGACAACATCATCAGGCCAGGATGGCACTTCAAAGCACCCTGGACCAGCATCTACACCTTTGATGTCTCAGAGAGCAAAGTCGAAGAGAGCATGGATGTTTTGGACAAAAATGGTCTATCCATCAATGTAGACGTATCGGTACGATTCACGCCAATGAAGGACAAAATCGGTGAGATACAAGAAAACTTCAAAAGTAACTACATCAACGTTTTGGTGATCCCCGAAGTGAGATCATCAGTAAGACAAGTGATGGGTCGCTATACTGCAGAAGAAATCTACTCTACCAAGAGAGCGGAAGTGGAAACCTCCATCAAGACAGAAACCGAAAAAACGCTCGCTGCACCACAAAACAATGTGATCATGAAGGCGCTCCTGATCAGGTCAATCAACCTACCGGCTCAGATCAAACAAGCTATCGAAAACAAACTCCAGCAAGAGCAAGAAGCCCTCGCCTACCAGTTTAGATTAGACAAAGAGAAAAGTGAAGCTGAGAGAAAGCGAATTGCCGCAGAAGGCGAAGCGCAGGCCAACAAAATTGTCAACTCCAGTTTGACCCCAGAACTACTCAAAATGCGCGGTATTGAAGCTACGCAAATGCTCGCCAACTCACCGAATGCAAAAGTGGTCGTAATTGGCAATGCAAAAGATGGTCTACCTCTCATATTAGGTAATAATTAGACTTCTTTTTGAAGCAAATTATTTTAAATTCGCAATAATTAAATGTCGTAAACATATTCAGTAAATAATGTCAGAAATAGCAGAAATAAAGGTAGGAGATAAAGTAATAGAACTGCCAGTCGAAGTAGGTACCGAAAATGAAAAAGCAATCAACATAGGTGCTCTGCGAGCGCAATCTGGACTGACAACATTAGATCCGGGATACAAAAACACCGGAGCAACCAAAAGTGCTATCACCTTCTTGAACGGTGAAAAAGGAATCCTAAAACATAGAGGCTATACCATCGAAGAGTTGGCAGAGAAATCTACCTTCATCGAAGTAGCTTATCTCTTGATCTATGGAGACCTACCGACTCAGGCTGAGTTGGACAAGTTCAGAGGTGAAATCACTACACACACGTTGGTACATGAGGACATCAAAAAGATCCTAGAAGGTTTTCCTTCTACAGCACACCCGATGGGCGTACTATCTTCTTTGGTTACTTCGCAGACCGCATTCTATCCAGAATCTTTGGATCCTAACAGATCTGTAGAGGAAGTGAATCTGAGCATCATTCGTATCATTGCGAAAATGCCAACATTTGCAGCTTGGGCTTACAAAAATCAGATGGGACACCCTGTAGTATATCCAGACAATAGTCTTGATTACTGTGGCAACTTCCTCAAGATGATGTTTGCACTACCTACAGAAGATTACAAAATCGATCCAGTAGTCGCGAAAGCACTCGACACGCTATTGATCTTGCATGCAGACCATGAGCAAAACTGCTCTACCTCTACAGTAAGAATCGTAGGTTCGTCTCAGGCTAGCTTGTACGCTTCGCTTTCTGCAGGTATCAATGCACTATGGGGACCTCTACATGGTGGCGCTAACCAAGCAGTGATCGAAATGCTAGAAGCAATCAAAGCAGATGGTGGAGATGCTGACAAGTACCTCGAGAAGGCTAAGGACAAAAACGATCCATTTAGATTGATGGGCTTTGGACACAGAGTGTACAAGAGCTTTGATCCTCGTGCTAGAATCATCAAAAAAGCTGCGGACGATGTCCTAGACAAACTAGGAGTCAATGATCCTGTATTGGATATCGCTAGAAAACTAGAAGAGAAAGCATTGAAAGACGAATATTTCGTACAGCGTTCTTTGTATCCAAACGTAGACTTCTACAGCGGTATCATCTACAGAGCTCTCGGCATCCCTACAGAGATGTTCACCGTGATGTTCGCTCTAGGTAGACTACCAGGCTGGATCGCTCAGTGGAAAGAAATGAGAGAAAACAACGAGCCTATCGGTAGACCAAGACAAGTATACGTCGGCGAAACAGATAGAACCTACGTGGATATCAACAAGAGATAATCCTCGTCTCAGACACTATACAAAACCCTGTCTTTCTTTGAAAGATCAGGGTTTTTTTATAGCCAATTTCAAACTAATTTAGCTTTCAAATTCAACGACAAAATAAGATACGATTATGTACGAAATACTACTCTACACACACTCCTGGCTCAGATGGGTCATCTTGATCCTAGCCGTCATCACGATATACAAATCCTTCGTGGGCAGCAAAGGCAACATCCCCTACTCAAAGGGAGACAATGCTATTGCATCTGCATTCGTAGGCTGTATTCATTTGATGTTCTTGCTCGGACTCGGACTATATTTCACTAGCCCATATGCTTTCAATGCCTTTGGTGGTGACGTATCTGTGATGAAAAATGCTACGCTGAGATATTGGGCAGTAGAACACATCTTCGTCATGATCGCTGCGGTTGCTGTGATCACCATCGGAAAAGCCAAAGCCAAAAGAGCTGCTACAGATCAGGAAAAATTCAAGAAGCAACTGATCTTTTTTGCAATCGGTCTTGCACTGATACTCTCTAGAATCCCGTGGGGGGAGACTGCCAGACTTTTTAGATTCTAAACCATAAACATATACCAATGAAAACCAATCTTTTGCTACTCGTCTTCATGCTATGGGGATTCGTGTCACGTGCGCAGACAGATGTAAATCTCAACATCGTCAACCTACTACTATTCGAAGCATCTGGATCCATAGATAAAGGCATCAATGAAAACCTGAGTTTTGGTGGCTTTATGGGCTATTACTATGGTCTACCAGATCTCTCAACAGAGGATGGATACAACAATTTTTTCTACATCGGCCCAGAATTGAAGTACTATGTACTCCCAAAAAATGGTTTGGATCGTTTCTTTGTCAGTGTCTATGCCAAATACAGCAATGGTGAGGCAAAAGCCGCCGACTGGGATTATTATGGAAATGGCGCTCTAAACCAACCCGTGTCGAAATACAACAAATTTGCCTTTGGCATAGGCTTGGGGTCCAAATGGGTGACAAAGAGTAACATTATTTTCGGATTCTTTGGTGGTGTAGACAGAAATCTTGTCTCTAACTATGACAACCAAGCCTATTTAGACCAAGAACCAGGAGACACTGACGATGAGCACTTTGGATTTAAGATTGGCGCACACGTAGGCTATAGATTTGGCACGAACAAAAACGACTAAACGATGAAAAAACACCTGTACACATTACTCTTAGTGCTCACGATGACCACTATCAGTCACTGGGCATCTGCCCAGCATGATTTCCAAATCAACCTGAGTAATCTGATTTTGTATGAAATCAATGTCAATTACGAATTCTTAGAACTTAATGAAAACACGACACTAGGAGCATTCGGGGGCTATGTCTATGGTTTTCCTGATCAGGACGATCATCGCTACTATTATTTCGGACCAGAACTAAGATTCTATCCCTTCCCCATCAAAGGAGCGGATTTATTCTTTATCGGGATATATAGTAGATATAAAAATGGCTATACCGATATGGAAATCACGGAAAATGGCTATAACTCAGCAAATAACGAATCCTTTTACAACACGGAAATTGTACAATCTGACTACCAAAAGGTTGCCGTAGGTTTCAACCTCGGCATGAAATGGGTCACGGATTCTAACATCATTTTTGGATTCAATACTGCTTTAGGGAGAAATGCCTACTTCCACTACGAAACACCGCAATACCAGAGTTCTATCAAAGACCAGTCAGACTCAGACTCCTATAATAAGGACGAGTACATCGATAGCAATGACAGTAAATATTGGGATTTTCGTATTGGCGTACACGTAGGCTACCGTTTCGGGCGCACTGCTAAAGCATCGGAGTAATCCCAAAATCAGATTTCAGGCTCTGATACACCTTGTGAATCGGCAATCCCATGACCGAGTAAAAAGAGCCTGAAATCTGCTCAATGCCTACCATACCTATCCACTCTTGGATACCGTAGGCTCCCGCCTTGTCCATCGGTTGGTACTTCTTTACATAGAATTGAATTTCCTCATCTGATAGTGCGACCATCTTGACCGCTACATGGTCGCTAAAGCTAACTTTTCGCTGGTCATCAGAGATGCAAACGGCTGAGATCACCGCATGACTACCACCAGACATCGCACGTATCATCTCTACAGCCTCCTGTTCAGAGGCTGGTTTACCCAACACTATGCCAGCATTGACGACTATTGTATCAGCAGTCACCACGATTTCATCCTTGAGCACTTTACGGTACGCATCATTCTTTTTGATGGCGAGGTACTCGGCAACTTCCTCCGCAGGCATCTCACCATAATCCTCCGCGACCTCCATCGTTTTCACTTCAAAATCAAAACCTACCTCCTGCATCAACTGCTGTCTTCGTGGCGAATTAGACGCCAATATCAATTTATTACGCATTGTACTTTATGATTTATGATCTCCGAGACTGCCATGCCGATGACTTTTGATTGTTGGGGAGCTGGGTAGATTTAGCTTGATCCAAAACATGCACCGCCATGATCGCCGCGACTTCTTGTGTCTTTTCATCTATGGGATTCAAAAGCGCAGGATCGAAATATTTGCTTACAAACCCAGTATCAAAATTTCCTGACTTGAATGCCTCATGATTGATCGCAAACTTACAAAACTGTAGTGTGGTTTCTACCCCACCGATTCGAAATTCATCGATGGCACGGCTCATTCGCTCGATCGCTTCTGCTCTATCTTTTCCCTTGCAAATCAGCTTCCCTATCATGGGATCATAGTGTGTGTCTATTTTCATCCCCTGCTCAAACCCATCATCCACTCTCACACCTACTCCTTGTGGTCGCTGGTATAAGCTCAGCGTCCCCGTCGAGGGGAGAAATCCATTCGTAGGGTCTTCAGCATACACCCGAATCTCTAAGGCATGCCCATTGATGTTTAGGTCATCCTGCCCAAAAGACAGCGATTCACCCTGCGCTATTTTGATTTGCTCTTTGACCAAATCTAACCCTGTGATCTCCTCCGTTACACAGTGCTCTACTTGCAGACGGGTGTTCATCTCTAGGAAGAAAAAATTAAGGTCACCATCGACCATGAACTCTACCGTACCAGCCCCTACATAGTCACATGCCTCTGCCGCACGTACTGCTGCTGCCCCCATCTCCTGTCGTTTGGTCTCCGTGAGAACCGACGAAGGAGCTTCTTCGATCACCTTCTGGTGTCGGCGCTGTACACTGCACTCTCGCTCGAACAGATGCACGGTATGTCCATGCTGGTCTGCCAAAACCTGTATCTCGATGTGCCGTGGGTTCGTGACATACTTTTCAATGAAAACGGCATCATTGCCAAAAGCAGAAGCAGCCTCGCTAACTGCACGTGCCATCATCGACTCTAGTTCCGCTTCATTCTCAATGATCCGCATTCCCTTGCCTCCGCCACCCGCTGAAGCCTTGATCATCACAGGATAAGACACCTCGCTTGCTATGCGTTTGGCTTCTTCTACGTCACGAACAGCCTTATTGACGCCAGGTACCATAGGCACTTGATGCTCGGCCATGAGGTTTTTAGAAGTTAATTTATCCCCCATCAACTCCATGGATTTGGCACTCGGCCCTATCAATACAATGCCATGATCTGAAAGTGCTCGTGCAAACAAAGGGTTCTCGGACAGAAAACCATAACCTGGATGTACGGCATCAACATGCAAATCCTTACAAACCTGAATCACTTTATCGATATTGAGATACGAATCACTCGCCACTGCATCCCCAATACACACCGCCTCGTCCGCAAAACTCACATGAGGCGAACCACGGTCTACTTTGCTATACACTGCGACAGTAGCGATGTTCATTTCACGTACTGTACGCATAATCCGAAGGGCTATTTCACCGCGGTTAGCAACTAATATCTTCTTGAATTTCATCATGTTATGGGCTATTAGTGGATTAAGATCATCAAATTTCATTCATTCCATCCCCTGTTGAGAGCATAGAAACAAACCATTAGCGTCTCCTTTTTCAATATCTCCATTTTTTCACACAATCCATAATCTGTTCATACGGGTTTATATTATTCATGCTACTTAGTATAATGAATGTTTTTCAGTCCATTTCAATTCCAAATTGATCCATTATCTTTAGCCTTCAATTAATTACACCATCAGCCTAACTGCTTCATCCTTGTTCAGAAAACACCGCTTACATTTCATCCTCTCAATTGGCTGCTGGGTCAGCTTCCTGCTAGGGGCTCAGCTCGCTCATGCGGCTCAAGTCAAAGGAAAGGTCACAGATGAAAACGACAACCCACTCTCCTATGCCACGCTCTATGTGGAAGGCACTACCCTCGGCACCACGACCAATATCGAAGGGGATTACGCCCTGAACCTAAACCCTGGCAACTACAACTTGGTATTTCAGTATGTCGGTTACCTCAAACAAAAACGGTCGATCACCGTGGGGCAAGCCAACGTCCAACTCAATATCCAACTCCAACCTGAGACCCTACAACTCAGAGAGGTCATCGTCAATGCCCAGTCCAAAGACCCGGCCTATGCCATCGTCCAACAAACGATCGATCACAAAAAGCAATTTAGAGAAGAGATCAACGCCTACCAGTGTCAAGTCTATATGAAAGGACTGCAAAGACTCGACGAACGCCCTGACCGCATACTGGGCGTGGAAGTCCCCATCGACACGGGGATCGTTTACTTATCCGAATCTGTATCCGAACTGACTTTTCATCGTCCCGACAAAGTCAAAGAACGAATGATCTCCTCCAAAGTCAGTGGCAACCAGTCAAGCTTTAGCTTTAATCAAGCCTCTCAGACATTGTATTCTATCTATGATGACCTCTTGAAGGTCGAAGGCATCACCGAGCGGGGCTATGTATCGCCACTGGCCAAGAACGCACTGTTTTTCTATGATTATAAACTGGAAGGTGTCATCACAGAAGGCAACTACCTCATCAACAAAATCCGTGTCTATCCCAAGCGAAAAACTGACCCAACCTTTGAGGGGCATCTATACATCCTCGAAGACCTATGGAGAGTCACCAGTTTTGATCTGACCCTGACCAAGGATCACCAGCTCGAATTTCTAGACGAACTCACCGTGACGCAGGTTCATGCGCCCGTCGCAGACAGTACATGGGTGATGCTGTCTCAGAATTTTGAGTTCTATCTCAACACGTTTGGATTCAAAGGATCGGGTTACTTCTCCGCGACCTATTCCGATTACCTGATCGAACTCAATCCCGAGTACTACGACCTCACCTCATCTAACACAGAGACTATCGATACCTCTGGCGTCAAAGCACCCAATCCACAGCTCTCCTACACGTCCATTGACAAAAAAGACATCAAAAACGAAATACTCAAAATAGAAGAAGGCTCTAACGAACGCAGCGATGCATACTGGGACAAAATGCGCCCTATCCCACTGACTACCATCGAGAAAAAAGACTACTATATCAAAGACAGCATAGCTGTCATCAAAAACGCCAAAGCCTACAAAGACTCCACAGACCAAATCCAAAACAAAATAAGTATCGGCAACATCCTCTACTCTGGCTATCAGTATCAAAATAGCTATCAAGAATATACGCTCTCCATCCCGTCTATCATCCAGACCTTGCAGTACAACACCGTAGAAGGCTTACTCTTTAACCTCGGCATACAATACACTCAGTCACACGATGACAACAAGGTCAACCGGGTCACGACACACCTACGCTATGGCATAGCCAGCCATCGGTTTTATGGACAGATGGAATACAGGCACTACCTAAACCACCGCAATTTTGAAACAGTGACTATCAGCGGCGGACAGTTCGTCAAGCAGTTCAACCCTGATGACCCGATCAGTCCTTTCATCAATACACTAGAGACCCTACTGGACAGGCGTAACTACATGAAGCTGTATGAAAGAACCTACCTCGCCCTGGGCTACCAACGGGAAATCACCAATGGCATCATGCTAAAACCTGCCCTGAGTTACAGTCATCGTCACCAGCTCCACAATGAGACAGATTATTCTTTCTTTTACAGAGACAGCAGAGATTTCACCTCGAACACACCCGACCATATCAAAGTGGTAGATACGAGTTTCGAAGACCACAGTGCATTGCAGATTCAACTAGGGGCAGCCATACGTTTTGGACAGAAATATATCTCTCTGCCAGACAAAAAGATCATCGTAGAGAACAAGTATCCCAAACTCAACATCACCTACACCAAAGGCATAGCGACACTAGGTGCAGATATAGACTATGACAAACTAGAACTAGAAGTGGAAGATGACATATCCATGGGACTGTTCGGAACCAGTACCTATCGACTGGGAGCGGGAGCATTCCTGAATCGTAAAAACATGGAATTCATGGATTATCAACACTTCAACACCAATGCCTCGGTACTGGCACGGTATGACGAGGGGTATTTCCAGTTGCTAGACTACTACTACTACAGTACAGATCAGCACTGGGCAGAAGGACATCTGGTGCACCATTTCAACGGATTCATGTTTAACAAACTACCCCTCATCAGGAAAACGAAAGTGCAGGCCGTAGCCTCACTGCACTATCTATACACAGACGCTATCGACAACTATCTCGAAATGGGCTTTGGCGTAGAACATATCTTCAAACTCATGCGCATAGACTACTTTAGCTCCTTCATCGACGGCCATCACGAAGCACATGGCATTCGTCTAGGCTTTGGGTTCTGATTCCCTAGGTCAATGATTAGCCCCCATAGAGAAACAATCCGTTTGCCCCGCTTTTATCAAGCGGACTATTTTCCCTACCGCATTGACTACCTAAGCGTATAATATCATCTCCGATTTTTATAGATACGCCTCACTTTGATCTGTCTGCGCAGACTTTGTCCCAAACCTACTGAAGCTTTACCAAAAACCTACTGATACTTTGCCACAAACCTGCTGTGACTTTATGCTAAACCTGTACAGGTTTGCTAGAAAACCCGCGCAGACTTTGCTCTGAACCTGCGCAGATTTTGCTCCGAACCCGCGCAGACTTTAGATCAAACCTGCGCAGACTTTGCTCCGAATCTGCGCAGACTTTAGGTCAAACCCGTGCAGACTTTGAGTCAAACCTGCGCGGGTTTTTGAAAAGACAAAACCAGCCCCTTTCTGCAGCCTGCAGGACAGTATTTAGCATCACGGTTTCCTTCCCGATGACATCAGGAACAAATCCCGACACACTGCACTGCCCCCTGTATCTAGGTATATACAGGCTGCACTTTGATCTTAGAGACCCGCTTGCTTGTATCTATCAGGGCTAAGGGGTATTCTTGGGGATATCAATGACTGACATAGTGTTGATACCAATAATATATATACGCAATTGCGTATAGCGAAGTGTTACAGCACATTAAATAAAAAGAATTGCGAATAGAAAAAGACGAATATTGCCCATGCTGTGGATTCTCAACATTCATCTCAAAGGAGAGAATGGAATATTCAATTTGTCCTATTTGCTACTGGGAAGACGACCCAGTACAATTTGAAGAACCATATTATGAAGGAGGTGCGAATAGAGTGTCATTGATTCAAGCAAGAATTAATTATAATGAATTTGGTGCTTGTGAGCTGGATATGAAGAAGTATGTTCGATCAGCTTTTAAAACTGATAAAAGAAAACAGTATTCTCATGAATATCTCTTCCAAAATAAATTGATTCCTTATTGGTATCAATTACTAAAGCAATATTTAAGAAATGCTAATAAATCAGGATTGACAATTCCATATTTGTATGGAGGACAAAATGAAATAAATTGTGAATCAGTCGACTTTGAAAATTTCCTAGAATCACTTATTACTTACAATGCACCTAAAAACTTAACAATTCAAAATTGTAAAAACATAGGCGAATATGTAATTGGTTTAGATCAAGACGGATATTTATCGAAAAATCCGAACATAAATAGAATAGGTCAAATTATAATTCTCGATCAATCTTGGAATGAAATTGAAGTTTCAACATGGATTAAATCGATAATAAATCATTACTCTGAAAAAGTCGCAAAAGGCAACTATTCAAAAAATGATGGAATATGGGGACCGTTTAATGAAGAAGACAAAAATTTATTAAGAAGAACAAATGAAAACTAAGCACAATCGAGTAGACGGCTGACGGTCAAATGACCGCCAGTGCGCCTCTCACACCACCCATCGTACGGTTCTTCCCGTATCAAGTACGGGACAGGCTGTACTGGGCGGTTCATCCAATCAGACTTTCTGTCTTGTCTCCCTAAATGAAGGCTATCCCAATATTGGGATCCTTCACGGATTTAGACGTGATTAAATCGCCTGCCCGTTTCAGAACGGGGGTCGGTCAACACCTCACAGTATCCGACCTTGCGACTTGCTAACGATTCGGGCTACGAACCCGCTCGTAAGAGATTTTCACCCGCTGGAACTTTCGTGTTAACTTTGTTAACACATGCACATACTGGGCACACACAAACGCTATGAATGAATGGAGTTTCATCGGTCAGGATATTTTCGTGGGGATTGGAAAGTCCGCCACAAGTAATATATTTGATAAAAGCTGCTGTGGCGGTGAGGAACTCGAAAGGTTAGTACTTTCTAATCCCCACTCATCATAGCTGGTCGTTATATTCCACTCGTCCAGTCGCAAAATGTCGTGGGAATTAACAAGCAGATTTGCTAAATTTGATATATGGACAATCTCAAGGAACATCTGAACACCATAGCGGGGCAACTGACTCCTGACTCAACATTAGAAGACGTGTACGAACAACTTGCTTTGCTGGCAGACATTGAAAAGTCCGAACAAGATGAGCAAGCGAATAGGGTATTCACAACTTCGGAGGTCAAGGAACGACTCAACCAATGGGTAAAGTAGTTTGGACTAAGACCTCTCTCGACCAATTCGAAAGAATCGTTAAATACATCTCTGAAGAACGTGGGAACTCATATGCCAAAATCGTTGGAGCTCGAATAATTGAGCGAACTGAACAACTTGAGGACTTTCCTGAACTTGGATCCAAGGAACCTTTACTTCAACACAAGAAATCTGAATACAGATTTCTTGTGGCTTGGAGCTACAAGATCATTTATCGACTTTCAAAGGACAAAATAACCATCTCTCGTATCTTTCACACTGCTCAGAACCCGAACAAACTGAAAGGAATATAACAGGCGCTAAGCCCAACTCGTGCTCGTTTGTAACGAGGACGCTTTTTTTAAGCATTTGCAATGCGCTTTTCTACATTCAGCATGAGGCACTTTTAGGGTAGTTAAAAGCAGGAAGATTATCAATCCCTACCCTACAGGCCGGCTCCTCGCTAAAAATAGCTAACAGACATTTTCTTTACGCTCCGCCCCAGTTCATCCAATCAGACTTGCTGTCTTGTCTTCCTAAATGAAGGCTATCCCTATATTGGGATTCCTTCACGAATTCAGATGTGATTAAATAGCCTGCCCGTTTCAGAACGGGGGTCGGTCAACACCTCACAGTATCCGACCTTGCGACTTGCTAACGATTCGAGCTACGAACCCGCTCGTAAGGGACTTTCACCCTCTGGAACTTTCGTGTTAACTTTGCTAACACATGCACATACTGGGCACATACATTCTGTGATCAAATCATGGCGATTCAGTTGTGAATGAAAGTTCTCTGCATTCTGAAACTCCGCCATATCTCAGATTTGCCCTATGAATCAAAAGGGATAGCGCAAATCAGAGATTTGTCTATCTTGTAACCGAAACTGAATCACAAAATTGAAATTTGATCCTCCCATAGCCTCTCGAAGTACGGACGAACTAATTGAAATCGCCAACTTTCCCGAAGACTGGAATGCATCTGCCGTTGAACAGGCTCAATGTGAACTTTCGAACAGAGGTGTTTCGGAGGAACTGCAACAGAAAAAGGTAACCGAGTGGAAGAAACAATTACACGCTGAACATAAAATCGAAATGGCCACAAGAGCCATAGAGAGTTTTGGTTGGTACGATCTTTTTTGGATGGCTATCAGATGGCCGTACACAATTGTATTTGGAGGTTGGAGTCTAAAAAAGGAAGGTTTTCTGAGGATGCATAAGGAACGGCTTTATTCAATAGTCGTTGGCATATTACTCTGGGTTTTGATGCTTGTCTGGGTTGATTGGAGTTATAACCGCTCCCAGCGTAAGTTTCAGAACGAGGTTAACAACGCTGACATCTACGAATGGGAAAATGATAACTACTCCGACGAGGAAATTATTGAATTTCGTAAGAAGTCAATCGAACAGCTCATCGAAACCGTTCGATCGAACGAAACCAACGGAACTCCAACGTATGTGATTGTTGACCAAGACACCATTCCAAACTCAGAGGTAGAACAACTCAGAAATATGAACATGCTGAACATTCGTAATGTGGTCTTCGAAGGGGATTTTGAACCCGAACCACATGAATGGATAACAATAAAACTGGTAAAACCAACTCGTCCTCGTTTGTAACGAGGACGCTTTTTTTAAGCATTTGCAATGCGCTTTTCTACATTCAGCATGAGGCACTTTTAGGGTAGTTAAAAGCAGGAAGATTATCAATCCCTACCCTACAGGCCGGCTCCTCGCTAAAAATAGCTAACAGACATTTTCTTTACGCTCCGCCCCAGTTCATCCAATCAGACTTGCTATCTTGTCTTCCTAAATGAAGGCTATCCCAATCTTGGGATTCCTACACGAATTCAGACGTGATTAAATCGCTTGCCCCGTTGCAGAATGGGGTGCGGTCAACACCTCACGGCATCCAACCTTGCGACTTGCTAACGATTCGGGCTACGAACCCGCTCGTAAGGAACTTCCACCCGCTGGAACTTTCGTGTTAACTTTGTTAACACATGCACATACTGGGCACACACAAACGCTATGAATGAATGGAGTTTCATCGGTCAGGATTCTATTGTGGGGATTGGAAAGTCCGCCACAAGTAATATATTTGATAAAAGCTGCTGTGGCGGTGAGGAACTCGAAAGGTTAGTACTTTCTAATCCCCACTCATCATAGCTGGTCGTTATATTCCACTCGTCCAGTCGCAAAATGTCGTGGGAATTAACAAGCAGATTTGCTAAATTTGATATATGGACAATCTCAAGGAACATCTGAACACCATAGCGGGGCAACTGACTCCTGACTCAACATTAGAAGACGTGTACGAACAACTTGCTTTGCTGGCAGACATTGAAAAGTCCGAACAAGATGAGCAAGCGAATAGGGTATTCACAACTTCGGAGGTCAAGGAACGACTCAACCAATGGGTAAAGTAGTTTGGACTAAGACCTCTCTCGACCAATTCGAAAGAATCGTTAAATACATCTCTGAAGAACGTGGGAACTCATATGCCAAAATCGTTGGAGCTACAAGATCATTTATCGACTTTCAAAGGACAAAATAACCATCTCTCGTATCTTTCACACTGCTCAGAACCCGAACAAACTGAAAGGAATATAACAGGCGCTAAGCCCAACTCGTCCTCGTTTGTAACGAGGACGCTTTTTTTAAGCATTTGCTATGCGCTTTTCTACATTCAGCATGAGGCACTTTTAGGTTAGTTAAAAGCAGGAAGATTATCAATCCCTACCCTACAGGCCGGCTCCTCGCTAAAAATGTCTAACAGACATTTTCTTTACGCTCCGCCCCAGTTCATCCAATCAGACTTGCTATCTTGTCTTCCTAAATGAAGACTATCCCAAGATTGGGATTCCTTCACGAATTCAGACGTGATTAAATAGCCTGCCCGTTACAGAACGGGGTTCGGTCAACACCTCACGGTTAATGGCTAAACAAGCTTTTGTGGTTGTGCACGGATCGGCTATCTTTCTGCCTTAATCAAGCTGTGAGGGCACATCGTCCTACACAGACGTTAGCAAAAATTGAAAATACGATATGAGACAAATATTCTACAAAGTAATATATCATCCAACTGTTAATTCAGTATTAAGAAATATAAATAAGGCTTTTTACCCAGTATTTCCTGAAAAAATAAAAATTCCACCCTCAGGAATTTTAACGTTAAAAAATAAAGAGGGAAAAAATTTAAAGATTAAAACAAATCAGACGAATTATCTTACCCAACTAATATTTTGGGAAGATTATCTAAATTTTGAATACACAGATATCTTCATAGAACTCATAAAGAAAATAGGTGTTTTTTATGATATTGGTTCAAATATTGGCTATTATTCATTGCTTGCCGAAATGGAAAACCCAAATATTAAAGTGGTTGCATTTGAACCAGCAAGTGGTCCATTATACTATTTGAAAAAGAACGTTGACATTAACAATTTTAAAAATATAACAGTAGAAGATATAGCTTTATCTGATAAGAATGGAAGTATAACATTCTTCGAAATTAAAAATAAGAAATACACTTACCTTGAACACAATTTAGCGGGAGAAAGCAATGCTGGCAGCAAGACCGAAGGACGTAACTTTGTTCCTGTAAATGTAAAGACACAGACTTTTAATAAATATGTTTCCAATAACAATCATGGAAATATTGATTTGGTGAAGATGGATACTGAGGGGACAGAACATTTAATTTTAAATCATGCAGATGTTATCTTAAAACAAATGAAACCCATAATTATTTGTGAAACCCTTTTTGATACTATTGAACCTGAACTTGAATCTATATTTAATCAGTATAATTATGATTTCTATAATCATACTGAATCAGGATTAAAAAAAGTAACATCTATAACTAGAGACAAAGACAATGGGGTTAGGAATTGTTTCTTCGTTCACCCAAGTAAACATCATCTAATCGAAGAATTTATCCAATAACTTTTGCTAATCGAGTAGACGGCTGACGGTCAAATGACCGCCAGTGCGCCTCTCACACCACCAGATCCTTTCTTCGTCAGACAAGCGGTTCTCAATCCCTACCCTACAGGCTGGCTATCTTGTCTTCCTAAATGAAGGCTATCCCAAGATTGGGATTCCTTCACGAATTCAGACGTGATTAAATCGCCTACCCCATTGCAGAACGGGGTGCGGTCAACACCTCACGGTATCCAACCTTGCGACTTGCTAACGATTCGAGCGACGAACCCGCTCGTAAGGGACTTCCACCCGCTGGAACTTTCGTGTTAACTTTGTTAACTCATGCACATACTGAGTCCATACAAATGATAGGCTCAATGAGCAAATTTTAGTGCAAAACAGTAACTTTAGAAGCATTTGGAAAAGATATGCTCACTGAGCTTATCTGGTCGTTAGCAAAAACTCAAAAACGTCAATTAAACAAAATGAGAGCTCTTTTTTTAATGATAACTTGTTCTTTTTCACTTTTTAGCTGTGAGAAAGAAGAATTAGATATTTCAGGTAAAACAGAAGAATTCACAATGAAGTCATCAATTATAAATGATGATTATCCAATTTTTGTTTTTTTACCCTCGAATTATAATCCCTACGAGCCAAATGAACTAATAATAGCGCTTGATGGTGAGTTTAGGTTTGACGATATAGCAAATATTATTTCTGAAAAGTCGCAGAATGGAAGTATTCCCCCCTGTATTTTTATAGCTATTGGGAATTCAGGAGAAAGAAATCGGGACTATACCCCTACAAAATATGAACATGGCAAAGGAGGGGCTGAAAATTTTTATGCTTTTTTAAAAAATGAACTAATACCAGAGCTTGAGTCCAGATACAGCATAGATACATTAAACACAAAAACCTTAATTGGAAATTCCTTTGGAGGGCTTTTTACCAATTATGTGATGTTTCAAAACAGAATTGACAATCCTTTCAATAAATTCATTTCTGTTGGTTGTTCCTTTTGGTTTGATTCAGGAGTTATTTTTGAATACGAAGAGAATTATTCCCTAAATCATTCTGACTTAGATGTAAAATACTATTCAGGAATGGGAACATTGGAAGGCGGCATTAACCTTGGCTCATTTGATGAAATGAATGATAGATTAAAAAACAGGTCTTATTCTCATCTTCTAATGAACACGGAATTTATAGAAAAACATGGGCATTCGGGTACCGCTACAATTGGATTTAAGAATGGATTAAATTATGTATTTACAAATTAAAACGTACAGTATATTTTTGGCATTATGCACATTAGTATTGAGTAATGTATATGCACAAAAAGAAATTCAAAATTCTAATTCAATTGAAATAGGATTTATTGTTGCGGGTAATGAAACTGTTTATTATGGTGGCTATGGTGAATTTACAGTGCCTTTATCACAAAGAAAAAACTACTTCACTTTAGGAGCTTCTCTAACCAGTTATTTTGACTTCAAAGGGGAATCAACTAGTGAAGCTTATCTTAAAAATGATGTGGATATGAGAGTATTGCCAAATTTAGTCGCAGGTTATTCTTTAAATTTCAACAAGTTTCAGTTTAATCTTGAAATACCCATTGGTTTGAGCATTGCTATAACAAAGGGAACTTTAGTCAATGAAAAAATAGGATTTGAACGAGAATATTCAAACAAGGAAATATTTTTTAATTACGGCATTGCATTTTCTCCTAAGTATAGAATTAATAATACTAACCAAATTGGTTTAAATGCCTTTCTGTCCTTAGTTCAAGATAAAGCACAGTCAGGTTATCAATTTGGCATTAATTGGACAAAATATATTTTGAAAAAACAATAGTCACACAGGCAAATACAATTCGTGGGCAAATCTCTTCCAACGGTTCACAAATATTTCTAACAATCTCTACCATCCTACGCCCAATCCGTTTTGAACACAGCTGCCCTGACCAACATTGGGTTGATATGCGATTTTGCATCATTTCAATATCTAATCTAACCTCTTTTCTCTGTCTACACACAGATAATTTATTGAACTTCCTTCTATCGATTATAATTTATTAAAACTCATACATTTACGCCTGAGAGAATTTATTATATTACGAAGAGAATTGTTTGGTCAATAAGTTTCAAATCATCAAAACCAGCATAGATGCGTCAACTTAAAATCACAAAGCAAATCACCAACCGTGAGAGTCCCTCTCTAGAAAAGTACCTCCATGAAATCAGTAAGGTAGAGCTCATCACTGCCGAACAGGAAGTATTACTGGCCCAAAAGATCAAGGCAGGCGATCAGATCGCATTAGAACGCCTGATCAAAGCCAACCTCAGGTTCGTCATTTCTGTAGCCAAACAGTACCAAAACCAAGGGCTAACACTCAGTGATCTAATCAATGAAGGCAACCTAGGATTGATCAAAGCAGCTCAGCGATTTGATGAAACACGTGGGTTCAAATTCATCTCCTATGCCGTCTGGTGGATACGTCAATCCGTACTACAGGCACTGGCCGAGCAAGCGCGAATCGTGCGCCTTCCGCAAAACCGTGTCGGCTCCATCTCCAAAATCACCAAAGCATTTGCGGTACTAGAGCAGCAGTTCGAACGAGAGCCTACGCACGAAGAGATAGCAGACATGCTAGAGATCACACTCGATGAGGTGATCTTAGCCACCAAAAATTCCAGTAGACACATTTCCATGGATGCCCCCTTCTCTCAAGGCGAAGAAGGCAGCCTACTAGATGTGATGCCAGATACTGCCAGCAAAGAACCAGACGATGAACTAGAAAACGACTCGTTGAAGAGTGAAGTAAAGCGCGTCCTCTCTACCCTCACACATAGAGAATCTCAGGTCATCAAATACTATTTCGGGTTAGAAGACGGGCATCCCTTGACACTGGACGAGATAGGCTACCGAATAGAGCTGACCCGTGAACGTGTGAGGCAAATCAAAGAAAAAGCCATCAGAAGACTACGTCACACGACCAAAACACAAAACCTTAAAGTTTTCCTTGGGTAGGCTCATCAAATTTTTCGATCTCCTCTAAACTATTTTTGATGAGAATTGTTCTGCATATGGTGAACACCCATTCTATATTTGCGTTCATCACAAACGGACAATTCAAGATTTGTAAAAATGACAGAGGAAAAAATAAAAGTACTAATCATAGGATCAGGACCTGCAGGATATACAGCAGCCATATATGCATCTAGAGCAGGTTTAAATCCAGTATTGTATACAGGAGGCGAGCCAGGTGGACAGCTCACTACGACCAACGATGTGGAGAACTTCCCAGGATACCCAGACGGAATCAATGGCCCAGCTATGATGACCGACTTGCAAAAGCAAGCGGAACGTTTCGGAACTGATATCAGATTCGGACTAGCGACATCAGTAGATTTCTCATCCTACCCGCACAAAGTGATCGTGGACGAGAAGCACGAAATCACAGCTGAAGCAGTTATTATCTCTACAGGAGCAAGTGCGCAGTACCTCGGTCTACCCTCTGAGAAAAGACTCATGAACGTAGGTGTATCTGCATGTGCCGTATGTGATGGCTTCTTCTACAAAGGAAAAGAAGTAGCCGTAGTAGGTGGTGGAGACACTGCTGCAGAAGAAGCAACTTACCTCGCTAATATCTGTCCAAAAGTCTACCTACTCGTGCGTAGAGACGAAATGAGAGCGTCACAGATCATGCAAGAGCGTGTCAAAAACACCCCAAACATCGAGATCCTCTGGAACACCTCTACAGACGAAATCTTAGGAAAAGACGAAGTAGAAGGCATGCGTGTGGTTAACAATATCACAGGAGAGAAAAAGGAAATTCCACTTAGCGGATTTTTTGTCGCTATCGGACATAAACCTAATACTGACATATTCAAAGAATACCTCGATACGGACGAAGCAGGCTATCTGATTGTCGAGCCAGGTACGAGCAAAACCAAAATCGAAGGAGTATTCGTAACAGGTGATGCAGCGGACAAGGTTTATAGACAAGCAGTTACAGCAGCAGGTACAGGCTGTATGGGTGCCCTAGATGCTGAGCGCTTCTTGGCGGCCAAAGAATTTGAACTAGCAAAATAGTCTTAGTACATTCGCAGCATGAAGAGAAGTATAGCAATAGGCTTCTTTCTATTCTTAATGATACCATCTAAATCCTTTAGTCAAGAAAAAAGACTAAAGGATTTTTTTCATTTCAAGAATAAAAAGATAGAAAGCGCAGTAGCACCCGACACCATTCAGGTCATCGATGACAACATGTTTACCATCGATGACTCCTACCTAGACAGTCTCGCATGGGAAGAACAGCGCATATTAGAAGAAGAGATGAGGGCTGATATAGATACTGGACAAATCATCCTCTTCTATGATTCACCAGTGGAGGTCTCAGAGCAACTCTACATCGACTCAGTCTGGGTTACGATCCGTGAATATTACAGCATCTGGAGCTCTAACAAAATCAACCCTTACGATCTCGATGGAGAGAATTTCTCCGATACAGTCAAACTACCTCTCACCTATGCCAATCCATCACTGGACTGGTCTATGCCACTAGAGCAAATGACCATCACCTCCCCATTCGGTCTACGCAGATGGAAATGGCACTATGGGGACGATATCCGGCTCAATGTTGGCGACTCAGTACATGTGGCTTTTGACGGAATCGTCAGACTGGCGCGCTACGATCGCTATGGCTATGGCTACTATATCCTCGTCCGTCACTACAACGGCCTAGAGACCCTGTACGGTCACCTCAGCAAACAACTCGTAGAACCCGGTGACATTCTCAAAGCAGGTGATGTGCTCGGCCTAGGTGGTAGTACAGGACGCAGCTCTGGCCCTCACCTTCACTTCGAGGTACGCTACCAAGGCAATGCCATCAAGCCTACAGACGTCTTTGATTTTGACAACAATGCTTTGATCAGTCCAGAGTTAGAAATCAACGCTTCAACCTTTTCCTATCTCAAAGAAGCCAGAAAAGTAAGGTATCACCGCGTACGCAGTGGAGATACACTGAGCTATATCAGCTATCGCTACGGTGTATCGATCAGCACGATCTGTAGGCTTAACGGAATTCGTAGAAATTCAATTCTACGTATCGGACAAAGAATCCGAATCACCTAACTTGTACACATAACTTAGTCTTATGAAATTAGACGTATTAGCATTCGCTGCCCACCCAGACGATATCGAACTCTCTTGCGGTGGCACCCTCCTATCATTAGCCGCACAAGGTAAGAAGACTGGTATCGTTGATTTTACCAGAGGGGAAATGGGTACTCGAGGTACCCCCGAGATCAGAGACCAAGAAGCCGCCGCTGCTGCACAGATATTGCACCTGACTGCCAGAGAGAACCTAGGTTTCAAAGATGTGTATTTTGAGAATAACGATGCGCATGTGCTTGAAGTAGTCAAAATGATACGCAAGTACCAACCGAGTATCATTCTCGCCAACTCGATATCGGATAGACATCCTGATCATGGCAAAGCTGCTGCTATCGTCAAGAAAGCCCTGTTCATCGCAGGACTAAAAAAAGTAGAAACGATACTTGAAGGTGAAACTCAAGAGATTTGGCGTGCAGATAACCTCTACCACTACATCCAGACGGACTACCATCACCCGGACTTTGTCGTAGATGTATCAAACTACTGGACCAAAAGAATGGAAGCAGTACGTGCGTACCAATCTCAGTTTTTTAATCCATCGGCCGGAGCATCCAACACGCTCATTTCTTCTCCTGAGTTCATGGAACTGCTCGAAGCACGAGCAAGAGAGTATGGAATGGCCATTCGTGTCAAATACGGAGAAGGATTCGTCAAAGACAGAATGCTCGGTGTGTCTGACTTGACCTCCTTGCGCTGAGGTTCGATGATATCGAATGGTTTTGGACTAAAACACAATATAAACACCAAGATAGCTATCCAGCCTAGTATTTTGCGTTTCACATCCAAAGGCCGATCAATCAATACAGGTGGATGATAGATCCCAATCACTCGCCCTAAGACAAATGAAAACAACAACCAACCCGCATAGCCTTCTACCATAGGGTAGAAATATACGGTCAGTAGCTGTGCCGCAAACACCCCAAGTGCATACATCACACGATCTGTTTTCCTCTCGGTAAACTTGTGCAAACACAGATATAAAAACCCGAAATAGATCAGCTCATCGATCATCCAAGCTGACACATCAAAGGGGCTCATCAACCCCAGTCCTGCGTAATACACAAAGCACAAAAAGAAGATTTTGGAAAAAAGACGATGATTTTTAGACCCGATCAACCCATACATGATATGTCCACCATCGAGCTGACCTATAGGCAAAAGGTTCAACGCGGTAAAAAACAGTGCCAAATAACCCGCAAACAAAAACGGATAATGAATCAACTCGTAACTGTGAGGGATCAAACTCACATCTGACACGACATACTCCTCAAAAAAGGAAAACAACAAATTCGGTCCCAAGACCATGACCATCATCCCTTCTTCCTGATAGGCATGTGCTGGGTAATCAGCCCCCCACTGCTCATACTCGGGATGAATATCATAGAGATAATCCATACTTGGTAGATTCGAGAACCCATACCATAGCACAAAAAATGCAACCACAAAACCGGCCAATGGCCCAGCAATTCCTATATCGAAATACTTCTTTCGACTTTCTACCCGCTCCTTGATCTTGATAAATGCCCCCATCGTACCAATGGATGGACTCCCCATGAACCCCAACCAAAACGGTATATAATAAGGCAGCGTTACTTTCACTTTGTGATACTGCGCCATAAAATAATGTCCAAACTCATGTACCGACAGTATCAGTAGAAAGGTCAAAGAGAACGAAAAACCATCCATAAACTCAGCCCATCCTACAGTCTCTTCTCCATAGAGTAGCGACTTGCCACTCATCCACTCCGCACCTGATATTGTCGTGGTGATTAGTGTCAGAACAAAGAGTCCAATCTGAATATAAGTTTGCTTCTTGCCTTCTGTATTAAACATGGTCGGTAAGTTGAAAAATATGATCTGGAGTAGTGATATGCATCGTATGAATCCCTACAGAGGCTGCCCCCTTCAGATTCTCAGGTTTGTCGTCTAAGAAGATACATTCATTCGCTGATTTGCCTGACTGCCGCAGTACCTCTTCATAAATATCAGCATTGGGCTTGCGTAGATGGAGACGGTGCGAAAAGTACACTTCATGGGCAAAGTCATGCAAAGACGCCTTCCCACTCACCTCAGCAAGTATCTGGTTAAACGCCGTCTCATGTATCTCGTTGGTATTACTGAGGATCAACACGCTATATTCTTTTTGCAACTGCAGCATAAAATCTAACCTCGCCATAGGGATCTCCCCTAACATGGCATTCCATGCCTGATCGATCACATCGTCAGTCGCATCCGTCTCCATCAGTTGGCGGATAGCAGTTCTAAACTCCACACTGGAGATCAGCCCCATCTCGTAGCGTTTGAACACATCAGAGACCTGATACATCTCGACTACCTGCGCTATCGGCTTACCAGATAGTTCTGCAAAAGCCCGGACAGTGGCTTGTTCATCTAGATTGATGATAACGCCACCCAAATCGAAAATAATTGTATTGATATTCAAAGGAAATGTTTGTGATATAAACGGCAAATATGTAACATTGCACTCCCAAATTCAAGGCAGTCGCAAAGACTATTTTGAAGGGCCTATAGCTCAGTTGGTTAGAGCACCTGACTCATAATCAGGTGGTCCCTGGTTCGAGCCCAGGTGGGCCCACAACATATACTGAATATCAGTTACTTGCATGTAAAGGTAACGATAAAGGTATCAAAACAGCACCCTTTGTTCTACTTGAGCAAAGGGTGTTTTGCTTTAAGGTCAAAAAGTTGGATGATTTTATATTTCATACATCTATTTGAATATTCCTCTCCGCTGTCACTCAGAATTCAAATTGTTATCCTCAAAAAAAATAGTCAAATTGAATAATAAATATTTGGGTAATTAGCCTTTCTAATAAACTATTCCTATTTCAACAATGCCAGATAATCAACCGTTAAAGAAAAGCCGATCACAGCTCTTGAAGCAATTAAAGACCAATCCATTTACAAAAAGGAATAGAGGTACATATTTAGCAACCAGAAAGGTTGGAGGGAAAGATATGGCCAAAACTTTCATTCAACATAAAAGATGGGATAATGGTCTGAGAAATTTAAATGATTCTGATATCGCAGAAACTGAGTTGGGCGATATCGTATTTATGTTTCGAAATATCAGCTCAGGATCTTCAGGCAAGAAGAATGTTGGAATTTCATTTTTTGGATTTGTAACTGGAAATATAAAAGATGGTCATAATCTAGACATTGATTGGACTACTCTATCTAAAGAAATTGTAGTATCAAATTTATCAATGACAAACAAGGGGTTTCAAAAAATTGACATCAATGAAATTGATAACATACTTAATGTAGTTATTGATCAAAATCCAGATATCGTAGATAAGATAATTGGATCTGATATGGCTATTGATGGTAAAAACAAAAATAAAACGACTCCACTTTTGGATACAAATGGAGCACAAGCTCTAATCGAAAAAGGATTTCAACAAAATCAGAATTTCTGGTGGGCATCATATGCGCAAGTAGGAATAGGGCAAGTACCATCAGATTCTCCAGAAATTTTGCCATTTCCAAAGGATACTAAAATAGAACCCAAGAAAGGTGAATTGATAGTAGCGGCAAGTAAGCAGGACTCATGTATTCATTCTTTGCTTAGAATTGTGGATGTGATAGGATCTAGTGTATATGCTTATAAGGTTTATAGTCTAGATAGAAAAACTCATTTTAGTGAGCTATTGAACAATTCTACATTGTTAAAATACGGATTTCAGCATAAAATAGATTCTTTGCTCACTAAAATAGAACCTGAAGAATTTAATGCAATTATTATCTCAGCAGAACTTGGATCAAAAAGAGAAATTCAATTTTTAACACTTGAGGATACAAGGGCAGAACTATATCCAATAATTGAAGAAAGTGATTTTTTTTGGATTACAAGTACGTATAAGGAAGATTTAAACTTCGACTTGTTTGATATTTCATTCCAAAAAAGCAATCAAGACTTAAACGATATTAGTATAAATCAATACGGTTTGATTTGTCAAAGAGAGCACCCTAGATCTATTATTGGAATATTTAAGGTAGTTGACGTTTCGTTTATTGATTTTCCGAAGGCCAAAATTCAGAGGGTTTATAATTTAAAATCTCCTTTACCACTAGAGTCATTAAAAGATGTAGATTTATCAGGTAATGAGCATACAATTATTAAAAAACTTAGCAAAGAGGTTTTTTTAACATTACTTAAGAGTACGGAGATATGGCCGATTATTGATGACCAAATTAGTGCGAGCCTTAGTTTATCGGGATTTAGTTGCGATTCACCAAACGGGGATAAAGACCTTTTGAATATTGAAAATGATGTTAGGTCACTGGCATTGCTTCTTGCATATAAAAACGTTAATCCTCCAATAGCTGTGGGCTTGTTTGGCAAGTGGGGATCAGGCAAAAGCTTTTTTATGAAGCAATTAGAAAGAAGAATAAAGTCTCTTTCAAAATATCAGACATTTTGGGATGGAAAAGGTAGTCCTATTTCAGGAGATCATATAGCTAAAGAATATTGTGAGGGTATTGCGCATATATGGTTCAACGCCTGGTCATACCTTGACTCTAATTTATGGGCAGGATTAGCACATAGTTTATTTGAAAAACTTAATGAGTATATAACTAATCAAACAAAGGGCGAAATTGAAAAATTGAAAGTTCAGGTTCGACTTTCTAAAAGGTTACAGTTACTTCATAGTGATTTAAGCAACTACAGAGAAAAGAAGTATTACTTAGAAGGAATAAAGACTGAGCTAGAAGAAGAGAAAAACCATAAAATTGCTAAGTATTTTCTTTCACAGTACACAAAAAAAACAATTCAGTTTTTAACAAATAATGGACTATCAGAAGATCTTTTAGCTACACTCACTCCCATAACTATTAAGAGAAAAATTGAAAGTGAAATAAGTGTTTGGAGCTACTTAAAAAGAAACGTAGAGATTGTAATTAAATCAATAATAGTTGTTTTAGTAGTTTTCCTAGCAAAGTATGGAATCTCAGAATTTTGGTTAGATGTTTCGGAATATCTTAGATCTGCTTGGGCAAATATTACCAGTATTGTTATCCCAACAGGGGTAATAACATTCAAAGATTTTTTTTATAAAAAACAACAGGTGATAAAAGATTTGGTTGATGCTATGGCAAAATTGAAGAGTGAAAAGCCAGAAGATGAAGAGTTGCAAGAAATTAAGAAAGAGATTAATGAGATTGATCCAATAATTAATGAGATAGAGGAAAGTATTAAAAGAGAGTATTCCTTTTCAACAGATATTACTCAAGTTGCTATAGCAAACTTTCTTTCATCAAAAATCAATCAACAGGACTATATAGATCGACTGGGTATTGTTTCAATAATTCGAAAGGATTTTGAAACACTTAGTGATTTGTTTTATCCAATAAATTCCAATTCTGATCTATCTGAATATCAAAAACAACTGAATGCAGATAGAGTATTTATTCAAGATCAATTTGAGAAACCAAATAGACTTGAAAGGATAGTTTTATACATAGATGACCTTGATAGGTGTAGTGACGAAAAGGTACTTGAAGTAATTCAAGCAGTACATTTATTAATGGCCTTTCCATTGTTTAATGTGGTCGTAGGTGTTGATGATAAATGTATAATGAATGCTATTAGTTCAAGATATAAAGCGCTAGGTAATGGAGCAAATGGTACGACAGAAAACTATTTTGAAAAGATCTTTCAGATACCATTTAAACTAAAGGAACCTTCATCTAATGATGTTGAAAACTTAATAGAAGATTTACTTGAAGGACAAATCGATAATTTGGAGGCAGAGTATTCAGATGATTATTTGTCAGAGGTTGATATTAATAGTGAAAAGCCAAACCAAAATGATGACAAAATAAGTTCCAATAAAGAAAAAAAACTTAACACAGAAATAGAAAAGAGTATTGTTCAGGAGCCAAAAGTTAAAGATAAATCAACAGGGGAAATCCACGTTCCAGCTTATAATTTGAGAATGTCGAAAACGGAATTGGAGTATATAAAAGCAATGACATTTTTAATTGGCAATACCCCAAGAACAATAAAGCGTTTTATTAATATTTATAGAATTATTAGATCCCATGAGCAATTGGTTTACAAAGAAGACAACAAGGATAAACACTTCTTAACGGTGATCTTTTTATTGTCACTTATTACTGGTGTCCATAAGAACGTTTACAAAAATTACCTTAAGGAAGTTAAGGATACCCCAGCAGCTACGGTTAAGGATTACAATTTAAAATTTGAAGAACTAAAGTCTCATGAAAGTAATATTTCGTCTAATCAAAAAATAAGAATCTTATTAGATATAGATGGAAATATGCTACTGAAGCATAGTCCTTTTGTAAGCCGATTTTCATTTAGATAAAATGATTTTTTTTTTCTAATAGTATAGAAACAAGTCATCTTAAATAGGAAATAATTTTTTCTATACTCTTTCATAAGTACCTGAAATCAGCCTTAATTGTCTCCATTCGTTGATTTTTAACCGATTTCAAGAAATCTGTATACCAAAATTAAAAGTGGTATACAACGACTTTTAAATACTCAATGATTGAAAAGTCCAATCACTCGCTACAAGTCAACGCCAGTGGGGTTTTCACATTCCATTAAAACGCTATTCAATGAATCTATTTCGGAATAAAGTATAAAAATTGAATCTACTTTCTCCCTTCGTCCTGGGATTGAATTAACAGCCAAACTATCAAGTTCTTCCATTTTTTTAAAATACGATATATATGTTCTTTTAGAAGAATAAATAAAGCTCAGTTGCATTACACAAACTATTAAAAGAAAGTAGAACAATACCTTATTTAATTTCATACTACTATTATTTACAAGAGTCAATCCTTATAAGATATTTAGATTTCAGCTCTACCAATGACTTCACGGTATCACTTGGAAAAGTTTGATTCCCAATCATAAATTCTAACCCAGGTGACATCATATCGTGAACATAAAGTATCTGATTCAATTGATCTCTTGTTCTAAAACCCCATACCAAAAGGAAAAGGTTCAGTAATAATAAAACCCATAGAACAATACTATTTTTCATAACTATTCAATTATTAAACCTTTCGCACGTATTTTATTGGGATGCCCATAACTAGAATAATCTCCTCTCATCAATCCTTTTAGTACTTCTTGCTTCGCAAAATCCGACCCGTTAGTATAATTTTGAACTTCATTCGTGTTGCCAAATGCTTCAATCATATTCAAATTTGGAGCCCCCATAAGTTCATGAAGATAGAGTACTGGATAACCAGCAGCTAAAGCCAAACCATCCATAGCATCAAGTATAAGATATTTGTTATTCATTGCATTTTCAGAAAATGAAGTATATCTCTTGTCCGCATTATAACCTGCCATTATTAACCTATCCAATTCACTAGAATAGCTTATACCAAGTTCTAATGCTAACCTTTTAGCTAATATATATAATTCCATATCACCAACTGCCAACATATCACCACCCCCAAATTTACCAACTGATCCATCAAACTGGGGTTATGTAAAAATGTTGTACAACAAACACTCCATGGTTGTACAACAAAGAGGTCAAGCTTGCGCAACTAAAGACCAAACATCGTACAACCAACAAGCAAAGGTTGCGCAAGCTTTTGAAAAAGCTACCCATTGACGTGAGAACTGGATCACCCCTGATGCAGGATAATAGATCATGTTGACATGACTATTTGCCTGAGTTCGATTTGTACTCCACTCCAAAACCACAGTATTATCAGAGATCAACTTTTGAAAGGCTTGATCACAATAAAGGGCAAACTAAACAGTTGATAGCTGGTTAGTTTGCCCTTCTTCTAACACTTCTAAACACCTCCTGTACTACCAGCTTGAAGCTAGTAGCAGTTTGAACACAATAGAATTAGAAGTCTACTTAGACGCAGCTATTGGAAACTGCTTCATCATTTTACTTATCTTCTTTTTGATATCCTTCTCACGCTTAGCAGGTTTGGTTTTGACCACAGCAGTGACGACTCCTTGCCATACGAGAGATTTGCTTTCGCTATCGTACATATCGAGTACGAGTGTCCCCTCATTGTAATCCACCTCCGAATAAGTCGTCGTAGAGCTCCCTCCACCATATCCATATCCGTAACCATACCCCCATCTACCACCATAGCCTAGACCACCATTGTAGTCGGTATAGGCAGTCTTACTGGTTTTCTGATCTACAGAGACAAACAGTGTGATCGTCGCATCGGCATCCGTATCTACTTTGGTCATGCCTCTAGCATCCAGTTCAGCTTTGAAGGCCGACAGGATACGTTTCTGGTCTATGTCATTGACACTATCGTCGCTACCTTCTGCCCATCCTGCGAAGGTATAGGTCTTGTACTTGGAGAAATCTGCGTCTTTGTCATAGTCACTCTTTACCTGTGCGGATGCGATCTGACTGGTCAAAACAATGACCAAAATGAGACTTAAAAATTTGATTGTTGTTTTCATTTTTTGATAATATTATGTGGAAAATTATTTTTTAAATTAGTTACACACCGACTACCCTCTGTTGTTCCATGCTGAGCCAAACACGATGTAGTATCCAAAGTCGTCATTGGAAGCGGCAACATCTACCCCCATTCTCAGACCGAATTTTCGAGCAATCAAATAACGGAATCCTGTCCCGTAATTGTACACCAATGTCGCATCCGAAAAGCTCGTTTCCTTGGGTACAGCCTTGGCCATTCCTGTAAAAACGACCCCACTCCACCGCATCGTAAAATCATAGCGCTGTTCAGTCTCTAGCAGGTAAACCGACTGCCCCTGATACCTCGCCATAGGAACACCTCGAAGGTTAACTCCGGGATTAAGATAAAATGGTGCTTTGCCATATTGCAGTTGGCTCTCGAACCGAAAACCACTCACCAGTGAGGGTGTTGTTTGAAAGTACTGTAGCGCTTTGAAGTCCAAATTTGTAAATTCAAAATCGCTACCTGTCCATGCTGCGTTGATTCGGAAATTAGAAGACAACATCGTCCCCTTGTTCGGGGTGAAGCTATTATCCCGCATATCGTACTCGACCAGCACACCGGGGCTGCTCACATGACTTTTCAAAGATTTTTCACTCACAAAATCTGGCAAACTCGTAAAACCAAACTCAGGTGACAAATCGGTATCCATATAAAAATACTCTATCCCAGCATATATATTCGTTTTGCCAATTTCTTTGGTCAAAGAACCAAAAATGGGGATCGACCTAAAATTAAAGGAGAATTTCTTATCGCCCAGCCCTCCTACATTTCTATAAAAATCCATATTCACCGACCCATACCCAGCTCCTATCCTGTATTTCAGTCCATACTTAGGCAATGATGCGATACGCATCGCTCCCAGCATCCAGCTTTGGTTGGCAGTATAGGCTACAAATGCGACTGTGATATTCGGCGGGACATACCGTCCTTTTTCTTGGTACTTATTAGGATGTATAAAAATAGGAGAAAATGCCAACCCAAAGCTCCCTAATGACGGCTCGGTGATGAATTGGAGCAAAGGAATAAAGCCGTTTGCAGTCATTAGAAAATCACTGGCATCCAATTTATGATCCAAGGAATCTCGTAATGCACTCTTTTTGTCAACTCGCTGCGAATAGCTTGAAAAACTCGCTGCAAGAACCAGAGAAAGCAAGACAACTCTTTTGATAAAAAACATAAATCTAGGTGGCATCAATTCTATAAGCAAACTACATAATCGTTGTTCGAATAGAGAACGAATCTATACAAAAAATCAGTACTATATTGATTTACCTTCTCTCGTAAGGAGTATAAAAAAAGTGCGTCCGTCTACCCTATTAGGGAAAGACAAACGCACTTTATTCTCCTAGAGTGACTACATGTGTGATGTCAGTAATCTTGTAACTTAGTGCACTACCGAATTCATCAACATCTGCTGAGCCACATATTGCTCATCAGGGTTGAGTCTTTGACCTTTGGCATTTTCTAATAACGCCAACATTTCATCCTGATTTCCTAACGGCAAAATCTCTTCTCTTTGATCGATTTCTTCTACCCACTGCACGATGTTGTGAATGGCCGTTCTTTGTATTTCTCTATTTGCTAAAACATTCATTTTATTATCTTTTTTAAGTTAGTTCCTTGTACGAAACATGTATAACAAGAGATGTACCAGAAGGCGTAGGTAAAACACCCATTTTGTAATCTAGGACACAAATCCCCGTTTTTTCTGCATATTGAAGATAAAGCTCCTAACTTCGCGGCATGAAGATTTCAAAAAATTCGGTGGTATCTATCACCTATCACCTCAGAGAAAGCAACAAAGAAGGTGAAACCATACAAGAAGTAGACAACAAAGAGCCATTCGTATTCCTTTTCGGAGCGAACCAAGTCCTACCCCAATTCGAAGAAAACCTCATCGACAAAGAAGTCGGTGCAACATTCGAATTTGGTATCAAAAGCGAAGAAGGATACGGCGAGCCTAACCCTGATGCGATCGTAGACCTACCGATCAACATCTTCCAAGGCGAAGACGGCAAAATTGCAGACGCGGTACAAGTCGGAACTTTCCTACCGATGAACGACCAAGAAGGCAATCCTATGCAAGGTCTCGTGCTTGAAATCGGCGAAGAAAGTGTCAAAATGGACTTTAACCACCCGATGGCTGGTGTTGACCTTTACTTCGCAGGAGAGGTTATCGAAGTGAGAGAAGCTACTGCCGAAGAACTAGATCACGGTCATGTACACGGCGAAGGCGGACACCAACACTAAGGCCAAAAATCAAAACGATATTTCATCTAACGCCACTTCTACCGAGTGGCTTTTTTTGTTTTAGTAGTTACTAAAAACTGACACCCTCATAAAGTTTAATATCACTAAACTTTTCATACATAATTCGTTAAACCCCACTATAACACACATCTATGTAACTATATGCACCTAATATATCCTATTGTTAACCAACCCATTACACTCTTATTTTATACAAAAAACAATAGATAATAAAAACAATATTTGCATTAGTTGGTTAACATATTGATGTGTCCAACTTTGGGCTATTCACAAACTAATAATACTATGAGTAACTTAGATGAATCTGTAAAAACATACCCTAGAACCTTTTCGCATATTGGCATTACAGTTCCTGACCTTGAGGCTGCTGTTAAATTTTATACAGAAGTAATGGGTTTTTATGTAATCATGGAACCTACCCTGATTAAGAAAGAGAATGAAACTGCCATCGGTGTGATGTGCATTGATGTATTTGGTGATGATTGGGAGACCTTTAAGATCGCTCATCTATCGACAGGAGACAGAATCGGTATCGAATTATTTGAGTTCCCCGTCAGCAAAGACTTAAAACCTACTTTTGAACCTTTTAAAACTGGCTTGTTTCATTTTTCTGTTCAAGATCCTGATGTAGAGGGGTTAATTGAGAAAATAATAGCTGCTGGAGGAAAACAAAGAATGCCTATCAGAGAATATTACCCTGGTGAAAAGCCATTCCGTATGTGCTATGTAGAGGATCCATTTGGAAACGTATTTGAAATATACTCGCACTCATACGAGCTAAATTATTCGGCTGGAGCCTATAAGTAATGGCCGTATACTTAACTCCATTTAGTTCAAGGAATCATGATGGAGTTAAGTTTTAACCTGTCGAAGAGGTATTATCAAAACGCTCACACAACAATGCTGATAGCGTGTATATCTCGTTTTCCCCACTAAGTCACAGATACCAATATGGAATAGTTAATAACGAATTATCAATAGACCGCTGCGAATAAACAAGCGACCGATATGGCTATAGTAGCTAACCTAGCTTTGTTGGAAACAACAAATATTGATAACAATGAAAACAATACTATATCTATCTACATTATCCCTCTCACTATTCTTGACACTTACAAGCTGTAATGATGATGAAAATCAAAAGCAAAACGAAGCTCCTACAATCGATGCGCAATCTTTCAATGTGTCTGAGGAATTGGCCGCTGGGGACATCATTGGTATCGTCAATGCGATAGATCCTGAGGAAGACGAACTCTCTTTTAGCATAGTCACCAATGATGATGCGGACTTATTTGAGATCAGTACTACAGGCATACTAAGTATTGCACTAGGTCAAAGATTTGAGGTTGAATCTACTACGGTCTACGTCATAGAAGTGATGGTAAGTGACGGAGAACTCTTTTCTGTAGCAGAAGTAACCATTACGGTGACTAATGTAAACAAAGCACCAGCATTTTCGGATGCTAGCGATTTAGATGATGTCTCTGAAGGCATAGCGGATGATGTGGTTATTGGGACTATCGTGGCATCTGATCCTGATGGAGATAACATTACTTTCTCTTTAAGTAGCAATCCCAATAGCCTATTTGAAATTAACGCTGGTGGTGAAATAAGTCTAGCCACTGGCAAAAGCCTAGATTATGCTGTGGCGACAAGTCACACGATTGGCGTACAAATAACTGATGGCGACCTAACAGTTTCAGCGGACTTCTCTTTTGATGTAATCAAAATTACAGGGGATATACCCTTCATTACTTCGTGGGAAATCACCATTGCAAATGATATCATTACCATCCCTACGCATCCTAGCTATGACTACAACTACACAATCACATGGGGAGATGATACTCAAGATGACAATGTAACAGGAAATATTGACCATGAGTACGCTACTGCTGGCACTTACACCGTCTCTATTACAGGAGTTTTTCCAGCGATCTACTTCAACAAATCAGGAGATGATCGAAACAAAATAAAGGATGTCCAACAATGGGGAAATATAGAATGGAAGTCTATGGTCTCTGCCTTTAGGTATTGTGGTCTGCTAGATATATCTGCCACGGATGCTCCAGACCTTTCTCAAGTAACCGAGATGGACTTTATGTTTGACAATGCCTACGCACTAGAAGCCTCTCTAAACCACTGGGATGTAAGCAACATCGCGCAAATGAGTTATGTTTTTGCTGGAGCAACCAATTTTAACCAACCCCTTGATCAATGGGACGTCAGCCATGTCACCACTATGAGTAATATGTTTTTATCAGCCTATAAATTTAATCAAGACATTTCTGCATGGGACGTTAGCAAAGTCACGAATATGCAATATATGTTTTACAACGCGTCGGCTTTCAGTCAAGACTTGTCGGGCTGGGACACTTCGAGTGTCATCTATTGTAACACCTTTGGTGATAACTCTTCACTTACGCCAGAACAAGCCCCTACTGCAGGCGACTGTTTTTAAACTGAACGCATAATTTTTATTAAGCCCAATTGTGTCGCACAATTGGGCTTTTTTATTGAACTAATACTATGCGCAAAACCATGATAGAAAACATATTCGAACCCGCTGAAGATCTGACATGGAGATGTAAAACCGGAATAGACTCTACGACAGTCAACGACTCAAACTTATAACTAACCAATACGCTCGCAGGATACAATATAATATCTCGGTGTAAATCTTCTCAATAGAGGTCTCACACCGATTTTATATATCGGTGTGATCCATTTTTCAGCAGCTACTATTTTCCAGCCAGCCTTCTCCTACAACATATCAAACTGCCGGGGTTCGAACTCATGGTAGTGCCTATCCCAAGGATCTTTTTCATTCCAATAGGCATTAGCGAACCAAAGCTTGAGTGGTATCGAAGCAATCAACTTATCTGCTTTAATCTCTCGTAGCAAATTAAACGGAGCAACCATGTGTTTGAATATTTCAAAAGCTGTCACCACATCATATTGCTCATCTTTGACGACATCATAATCCAAATCAAGGTCTACGCCTAGCGCAGTATTCGTCACATCAAAGCCCTCTTCTTTCATGATTTCCCCAAACGGGTTTCCTGGTCCCAAATCTAAGATCTTGGCTGGTGCTATAACACTGCGCTTTAGAAATGAAAGCGTACGCGCGAACCTTATCTGGTGCGTTTTGCTGTATTTTTGATCAAATGACATCTGTTTCTATTTGATTGTAGTACTTAATTAACTCCTGAGAAGTTCGCTCCCAGTTGTAGTCCTGACTGACAAAAGCCTTTCCGTTCGCTCCCAGTTCCTGACGTAGATCAGTATCCTCGTAAAGCTTCAAAACCTGCTGCTGATAGTCCTCCACAGACTCAGCCTGATATACCAAACCACTGTTGGCACGACGAATCACCGTCTCCTGTGCCAAACAATCACTAACAATCAGCGGCTTGGCAAAGGCCATATACTGGAAAATCTTATTAGCATAGGTCGTATCGTGATGAACGTTTCTATGCAATGGGCTAATGCAGACATCACTCACCGCGATATAAGACTGAAACAAAGTAAAGTCCTGCCAGCCTTCAAAATCCACATAATCATGAACTCGTAGCTCCTCTACCTTGGCTTTCAAAACCCCGTCGGTTTTATTGCTCCCCACGATCACGAGTTTGACATCAGGAATATGTTTCGACAACTCAGGCATAGCCTCTATTGCTGTCAATAGCCCCCTCCTCAGTCCTGTATCTCCGACATACAAGATGACAAATTTATTCGCCAAACGATCCACAATCGTGGCATCATGCTTCGCTTCTTTTTCAAACACTGCCCGCACTGTATTGGGTACAACGATCAACTGATCAGGTGACAATCCCAGTTTTTTGATATAATACTCCTTGGCCTCCTCTGTCACAACCACCGTGCGATCTGCCATCTGGATGTACTTACTTTCATACTTTCCCCACTCGGACGGAAAAATAGTTTGCTTGCCAGGAAACTTCTGTAAATGCCCGTAGAACTTCATGATCTCTGGTCTATTCTCATGAAGATCCAATACCACTGGGATATCCAACTTGAGATTAAAAACTGATCGGGCTATTTGAATATCATGTATATGGATAGCATCTACGGGATTGTCTGATAAAAAAGCAGCGATCCATCGTTTAAGTATCCAATGATAAAATGGAAACGTATAAGCCCATGCTGACAACTTGTACACCCAACTACCACAGTAAAAACGCCTGACCTGTATCCCTTTGATCTCTTCGGCAGGTTGAGCCCCCCCCTTGTAATCCAAACAAAAAAGATACACCTCAAAGCCCGCCTCGATCAGCGTCACGGCCTCATTTTCTACCCGAGGATCTGGGGGAAAATCCGTATCCAATATCATCCCTATTCGCATAGAATCGTTCTATTTCTCCTCCCTAAAACTCACCCCCACAAAAGCCAAGCATCCAATGACCAAAAGGACATTAAAAATCCAAGTGATGGTGTTACCCGTATAGTAGGACTCTGGCTTGAACTCAAATATGATCTCGTGCGTCCCTGCTGGCACTTCGAGTGCACGCAGTACATAGTTGGCTCGAAGGATACTCACTTCTTCACCATCTATGGTCGCGGCCCAACCTACAGGATAGTAGATCTCTGAGAACACTGCTAGTCCATCAGCACGACTGCTCGACTGATACACCAGACGATTCGGTGCATACGCTGTCAGCATCACCTGTGCCGCTGAGTCATAGGCTATCGTACCCAACTCAAACTTTGCCATATCTACTACAGCTTCCGTCTTTGTTTCTAGAGACATCATAGTCATCAACTCATCATCGGCATTGTTCACCTCCACGACCTCTTTGACAAACCACGCATTGCCATTAGCGGCTGGATTAGGAATCACAGCGCGTGCTTCCTCTCCTGCTTTGAAATACTTGGTATTGAGCATATTGAGCACCTGTGCTTGTTCAAAGTTGAACTTACCAGCCTGCAAATCTTGGATCACCTGAGACAGCTCCGGTGACAGACTCGTTTCTACCAAATCCTGATAGCGACGCATCTTAGCTCCATGGTAGCCCCCGATAGATTTATGATAGTAAGATGTCTTGGCATCATTGAATGGGTTCATGAGGTTGAGTACACGGTAATCAGGATCGCTGTCCTGCAGGATACGCTTGTCTGCCTCGCTCATAGCCCATTCGCCTTTACCTGCTTTTCTGGCAAAACTGTCCCCGTTGAGATAGCGCTTCGCAACGCCGAACATGTCTATCAAAACTAAGGCGATGATCAGACCATAAGCCAGTCCTTTGGATAGTTTTTGCTTTTGGGATAGCCAAATCACAGCCGCAGCAGCGATGACGAAAAACAAAGTTCGAAACGCATCCACACGCAAAAGTGAGGCACGATCCGCACGCAGTGCCTCTAGATACCACGCTGGATAAGAAGCCAACCGCTCATCTATCGCGCCACGATAAGACCCCATCCCTGCCAACAGTGCTGCCAGTAGCGCAAAACCACCTGCTATGGCTACCGAGAGTATAAATTTCTTTTGCATCGCCTGATCCCACTCCTCGGAGAGTACTTTTTCCAATCCCATGAAACCCGACAACACCATCGTTAAAATCGCGATGATGATCACGAAGGTTACTGACCGAAACTTGTTGTAGCCTGGCAAGTAATCAAAGATCAGATAGTTGAAGGTCTCAAAGTTATCTCCCCAACTGAGCACGATAGACAGAATCACCAGTACCGCCACCCATCGGGTATATTTTCGATCCAAAACCAACAAACTAAGTACAAACAAAAACACCACGATCGCTCCGGCGTAATAAGGTGCCGTGAGTGGCTGATCGCCCCAGTAGGCAGGTGCGGCTTGAACAGACTGTTGGATCTGCTGGCGACTCGCACCTTGTTTTTTCAAAGCTTGCTCTAGGTTAGAGTTCTTGCCGAGATCTTCCTGCGCAGTACCACCAAAGAAATTCGGAATAAAGAGCACCAAAGGCTCCATGATGCCATTGCTGTACTGAAATGCATAATCTTTTTCTAACCCACTCTTTTCATTCACTCCATCTACGGTCAGTTCTGACTTGCCTCGCATGGAGTATGGACTGTATTCCATGATCGTCCATAAACGTCCAAAGTTAGCTCCTACTGCGATCAGTACCGCTACCAACAGCAAGCCCACCGTCTTGGCAAACTCAGGCAGCGTCTTCTCTTTTACACTCTGAATCAATTGAAACAAACCAAAAACCAACACCATCAGCATCAAATAATAGGTAATCTGTAGGTGATTGACACGCAACTGCAGCGCCAGTCCTAATGCCGTCAAAACAAAACCCATGAGGCGCTTCTGATGAAAGGCTGCATACACTCCAGCGATCACCAAAGGCATATAAGCTACCGCAGTGACTTTCGAGTTGTGTCCCGCTCCGATAGAAATAATATTGAAAGAGGTCAAACCAAAAGCCAAAGCCCCTGCTATCGCAATCCAAGGACGTACCCCGAAGACGAGCAACATGATGTAGCAGGATAGAAATGCAATGAGAATAATCCCCGTCGGGTGAGGAAGAAACAGACTCAGCACCTGATGTATATCTTTGGTCAACTCACCCGAGAACTCTACATTGATCAGGTAACCTGGCATCCCGCCAAACATCGAATTGGTCCACAGGCCCTCTTCCCCTGTTTGGTCTCTGAAAGACGTTAACTCCTGCGCACTACCCTCCCACTGGGTGATATCGTGCTGAGGCAGTTCTTTGTTGTCAAAAAATACTGGGGCATAAAAAACCACCGTAACTATCAAAAACACCAATACAGCGATGAGGTGAGGAAGGATATCCTTTTTAAGATCGAATTTCTTCATGAGATGAAACTGGAATTGAAAATTTTCAAGTCGTAATATTATACAAAACATGGCTGAATAGATTCTCCGAAAACAAATATCTGAGTGATTGTACCAAATAACAGGCACTATGAATTGGGCAGCTCTGGTTTGTCGTTTGACCTGACGTTTCTACCCTTGATCCTAGACAAAAAACCACGAGACATGCAACTAAGTCTATAGACGGAGCATCCTATAATTAAACGATTCTACTATACTATGAAACCTTCACTAGACCCCAACCGAGAATTTGTGATCGGTATCAAAACAGATGCTGGCTTCTCAGGTCGACGCGTAGTACAGATCGATACGCTCACGGAGGCAGCACAGTGTATCGCTCTCCTAGCCATCACTCCCCAGAGTCAAGCTACCCTGTACAGCAAACATGACCTCCCTGCCGTCTCCCAACTCGTCTCACAGCAACTCCGTATCCCACTCGATCAAGTCACCCTCGTTAGAGACTATGCGACCTGCCACTCCAGTACAGCCTGTACCCAAGCCATCCTAGCCCTCAGTGCCACCACACGCGCTATGCTCATCAACGCAGCAGCCAATCGATGGAACATCTGCCCCACCCACTGCAAAATGGAATCTGGTAAAGTAATACAGAAGGAAAAATCCTTTGATTTTGAACTGGGCGAACTGATCACAGAGGCCAAACAAGGAGACATCCCCCTCATTCCCGAACTCTACCTCCAACACCGACAACCCAAACCCTAAAGAGAGTCCCTCAGCGAAAGATTGGTTGACTTAACCAGTGGATAGGTAGACTTAGTGAAATAATCCGTTTGCCTCACTTATATTAAGCTGGCTCATTACCGAATCACATTAAAAATGCTATACATAATTGAGCTCGCTTTGCAAAAGCACAAAATGGAAAAATCATCACATGTCAGACAGATTTCAAAATGCTAAATTTTGAAAAACGAAGCAATCTGAGCATCTCTAAAACACAGACTAAAACTAGATCAGTGGCAGTTTCACAGGATCAGTAGGTATTTCTGGGGATAAAAATCAATATTCGACATTGAGCATTCGAGATTCATTATTTTAATCATTTAAATATTACCTCAAAGACTCATAATAGGTGATTATTTCATAAAATAAACAATCACGAATTTCGCACAATGAATCTTGAATAACGAAGTGATCTACTACCTCTCCCCCAGAAATACAGGGTGATCCGTTTCACACGAAGATGATCAAAATCTGGACATAAAAAAAACCCCAGCCATTGACCGAGGTTCTTGATATTATATGAGTTGTCGATTATTTGATTTGATCAACAACTGCTTTGAAAGCTTCTGGGTGATTCATTGCTAAATCAGCCAATACTTTTCTATTCAATTCAATCTGAGCAGCCGAAACTTTACCCATAAACTGAGAATAAGAAAGACCGTGCTCTCTTGCACCTGCGTTGATTCTCTGAATCCACAACTTTCTAAACTCTCTTTTCTTTACTTTTCTATCTCTGTATGAGTAGCCTAAACCTTTCTCAACGGCATTTTTGGCAACTGTCCATACATTTTTTCTTCTTCCGAAGTAACCCTTGGCTAACTTCAGAACCTTTCTTCTACGAGCTCTACTCGCTACTGTGTTTACCGATCTTGGCATAATTTTTAACTTTTTTGATTATTGGCGTCAGTGATTAAACCGAACTTAGTACCAATCATCTGGTGAAAATTTGAACCTAATCTCGCCCTAGGCGTGATTAAATATGAAGCATGTCTTTAACATTGTTGACATCTGACTTATGGACTTGACCCATTTTTGTCAAATTTCTCTTCTGCTTCGTTTCCTTCTTGGTCAGGATGTGGCTTTTGAAAGCGTGCTTTCTTTTGATCTTACCACTGCCTGTCAATTTGAAACGCTTCTTCGCTCCAGCTTTAGTTTTAACTTTTGGCATTTTATTTATTTACTATTTATTTCTTCTTTAAAGCTTTAGGTGACAGCATCAGGAACATTCTCTTTCCTTCTAGCTTAGGCAACTGCTCCACCTTGGCGTACTCTTCTAGAGCTTGCGCAAATTTCAATAACAAAATTTCCCCTCTTTCCTTAAAGACAATGGTTCTACCCACAAAGTGAACATAAGCTTTCACTTTAGCGCCTTCTTCCAAGAACTTAACGGCATGTTTCAATTTGAACTGAAAGTCATGATCATCCGTGTTAGGACCGAATCGGATTTCCTTCAAAACTGCTTTGTGCGCTTTTGATTTGATCTCCTTTTGCTTCTTCTTTTGTTCGTACTTGAATTTAGAATAATCCGTTATTTTACAAACAGGAGGCTCAGCTTTTGGAGAAATCTCAACAAGATCCAGACCTTGCTCTTTAGCAAGCTTCAATGCCTCGTTCAACGAATACACGTCCACGGTTACATTTTCACCCACGACTCTAACTTCTCGAGCGGTTATTTTATCATTTACTTTATAGGGCTCTTCTACTCTACCTCGAAAACCCCTTCTCTGATATCTTTGTTTAGCGATTTGTTTTAAAGTTTATGGTTTAAAAATTTCGAACTGCAAATATCGACTTTTATAAAACAAAACCAATACTTCCATTCAGTATTAAATCAATTATAGACAATTATTATAGAACAACAATACTCTTCAATCTTATCGATACAAATTATTCATCCTCACAATATACTCTATGACCTCAAGCAAGGACATTTCAAGAAAGCAAAAAGACAGCAAATATCATAGGCCAACACGCAAAAGATGGCACATCTCATTCCCTCGTCTCAGACTAAAGCATCTCCACGCCCCAATGGATCATCGTAGGTTTCTAACTCTTGACTTAAGAATACACAGTTCTACAAGCATCATGTTTGCTAATGACCTATTAGATGGATTTAGCCATTTCTTCCGCGTAAACTAATGGAAACCAACGGCTAAAAACTAGACAGCCATCATAAACAGACCTTTGAGACTATCTACACTTTACTTCACCCGAGGACTTTATTTCCAGCACACCTTATATAATAAGTGTATACCCACCTAATTTACATCGGGATTACGGCTGACAGGAAAAAGCATTATAGCTAAAAGGGGTTTGGGCTTTTTTTTTGGAACTGAAGACCTACAATAGCTTACGTTCTTAACCCTATTAGATTAAAATTTTACGTTTAGTAAAATTCTAATCGGCACATTGACCATCTATCCTTTTAACGGTCTGCTTTTCAACCTTTAATTCCTCAATTGCATAATTAAGACTGAAACGCCATTCACAATCAACGCTCTTAAGCAACTCATTATAGGGGAGTTACAAACACCCCTGCATTGCCACAAATAGAGCGTTTTAAGATTGAATAAATTTGTTTGGCATTAATGCTTTTAATTCATTTCTTTGCACAGATTTTTAAACCAAAAAACAATAATAATGTCTGATATAGCACAAAAAGTAAAATCAATTATTATCGACAAGTTAGGCGTAGAGGAGTCTGAAGTTAATGCTGAAGCAAGCTTCACGAACGATCTTGGTGCAGACTCACTAGACACAGTAGAGTTAATTATGGAATTCGAAAAAGAATTCAACATCTCTATTCCAGACGATCAAGCTGAAAACATCGGTACTGTTGGTCAGGCTATCACATACTTGGAAGAGAACGCAAAGTAATTTTTAATTATACCTAAATAGGGAACTCACAAAGATGCAATTAAAGCGAGTTGTAGTTACCGGCCTTGGAGCTCTTACACCAATAGGTAACAATCCTGACGAATATTGGCAGGGATTATCTACTGGTGTAAGCGGCGCTGCGCCTATCACGCGTTTCGACGCAGAAAAATTCAAAACACGATTTGCATGCGAAATCAAGAATTATGATCCATTGGATCATTTTGACAGAAAAGAAGCACGCAAGATGGATCCATTCACTCAGTATGCCCATATCGTGGCAGAACAAGCAGTGCAGGATTCTGGAATCGACTTGGACAAGATAGACGTAGATAGAGCTGGTGTGATCTGGGGAGCTGGTATCGGTGGACTAAAAACCTTCCAAGACGAAGTAATGAACTTCGCTGCAGGAGATGGCACACCTAAGTACAACCCATTTTTCATCCCTAAAATGATTGCAGACATTGCACCAGGCATGATCTCAATCAAATACGGTTTCCGTGGACCGAATTTCACTACGGTGAGTGCATGTGCCTCTGGTACCAATGCACTACTGGACTCCTTTAATTATATTAGACTAGGCATGGCTGATATGTTTATCTCAGGTGGATCAGAAGCAGCAGTGACCGAATCAGGAGTCGGCGGGTTCAATGCCATGAAAGCATTGTCCGAGAGAAATGATTCTCCAGAAACTGCATCAAGACCTTTCGACAAAGACAGAGATGGATTTGTCCTAGGAGAAGGTGCCGCTTGTTTGATTCTAGAAGAACTAGAGCATGCCAAGGCAAGAGGTGCAAAAATATATGCCGAGTTGATCGGTGGTGGTATGTCTGCAGATGCTCACCACATGACCGCCCCTCACCCAGAGGGAATAGGTGCTACCAATGTGATGAAAAATGCCATCAAAGATGCCAACATATCGCCCGAAGAAGTGGACTATATCAACGTGCACGGGACCTCTACTCCACTAGGAGACTTGAGCGAATCTTCGGCAATCAAAAACGTATTTGGAGCGCATGCTTATGACCTCAACATATCTTCGACCAAGTCGATGACAGGTCACTTATTAGGTGCCGCTGGAGCCATCGAAGCTGCAGCATGTATCATGGCGATCCAGAACCAAGTAGCCCCGCCGACCATCAACCACTTCACTGATGATGAAGCATTTGATGCCAAGCTAAACTTTACATTCAACAAAGCCCAAAATAGAGATATTAAAGTTGCCTTGAGCAACACATTTGGATTTGGTGGACACAATACGTCTATCATATTCCGTAAATTTGAAGGGTAATAGTTGATAACTAAAGTTGAACTAATCTGTTTCTATTTAAAAAATCTAAGAATCGCAGTTATTCTAACTATGTAAAACGAATCATTGGAGGAAGTCCCTCCAATATTGATTTGTATTACTTAGCCATGAGACACACGTCTGCTGCACAGGAGAAACGCAAGGGTTTCTTGGAGTCTAACGAGCGCTTAGAGTACCTAGGGGATGCTGTGCTCGGTGTTGTCGTGGCAGAGTATCTATTCAACAAGTATCCCTTCAAAGACGAAGGGTTCCTCACTGAAGTACGGTCTCGTATCGTCAACCGTGAGAACCTCAATCAACTCTCAAAAAAAATAGGCCTAGAGGAAATTTTAGAATACAACGGCCACCTGAAGGGTAACAAACAATCCTTCAAATCCATCTATGGTGATGCACTAGAAGCGCTAGTCGGTGCAGTATATCTAGACAAAGGACATCAATTCACCAAAAATTTCATCCTCAAAAAACTAATCATTCCTCATGTAGATATTGACATGGTGATTAGTACCGATACAAATTTCAAGAGTAAAGTGATCGAATGGTCACAGAAGGAAAATAAAAAGCTATCCTTCGAAGTAGTAGAACTAGACAGTCAAAAGCACTTCAAAAAATTTGAAGCAAAGCTTTTCGTCGGCAAAAAAGAAATCAGTACAGGCTATGGACTCAGCAAGAAAAAAGCTGAACAAGCAGCTGCCGAAAAATGCTGCCAAGTACTCAAAATCGAATAAACCAGTCAGCCCATGACGCAAATGAGAATCGGCGGTGCTTGCCTCAACCAAACCCCCATAGATTGGAAAGGTAACATAGACCACATCAAAACGGCCATAGATGATGCCAGAAACAATCAAGTTGATCTGCTGTGCCTACCCGAGCTATGTATCACCTCCTATGGCTGCCAAGATTTATTCTTAGCGGAGTGGGTCTTAGAAGAAGCCCTTTCTCAACTCTTAAAACTGCTAGATCACTGCTATGACATCACCGTGGTAGTCGGGTTGCCACTCATACTAGAAGGACAGACCTACAACACATGCTGCGTAATCAAAGACCAACAGATTCAAGGTTTCTACGCCAAACAAGCACTAGCCAACGATGGCATACACTATGAGAAAAGATGGTTTAGCCCTTGGCCTAAGAACACAAGTAAAACCATCAGTATTCAAGAAAATGACTACCCCATTGGTGACATTACGTTTGACATCAGCGGGCTTCAGGTAGGTTTTGAAATATGTGAAGATGCCTGGAGCAAAGACAGACCCGCACAACGCCTGAAAGAAAAAAATATTGACCTTATACTCAATCCGAGTGCCAGTCATTTTTCATTCAACAAGAAACAGTTGAGAGATCATCTCGTCCAAAGTAGTAGTTCCGAGTTTGACTGTTACTACCTTTATGTCAATCAATTGGGCAATGAATCTGGTCGTGTAGTATATGATGGAGACATTCTGCTGGCGCACAATGATCAGTTTTTACTCAAAAACAGACGTCTCTCCTTTTCAGACTACCAACTACGATACTTCGATATTAATACCATTGATCCTGACTATCTACCTCAGCTAGACGAGGACTTCTCTACCCCTAATGAAGAGTTTGCTCAGGCAGGTGCATTGGCACTGTTTGATTACATGCAAAAGACCTTTATCAAGGGCTATGTGCTATCACTGAGTGGTGGGGCCGACTCTTCATCCATTGCCATACTCGTCGCGCACATGATACGAGTCGGTATAGCAGAATTAGGGATACATACACTGGCTACCAAACTGCATATAGCAGAGGGAAGCTATGAGGCAAACAACCCGCACACTGCTGCGGAGCAAATCACCGAAAAGGTGTTGTTCACAGCCTACCAAGGAACAGATAACTCATCCAATGAGACTTTGGCATCCGCCAAAAACCTAGCAGGATCATTGGGTGCAACATTCAGATCATGGACCATAGATTCGTCAGTGGAAGCCGCCCACCAGATCGCCGAAGAAGCAATAGGAAGGAAACTGTCTTGGGACACAGATGATATCGCACTCCAAAACATCCAGGCGAGAACTAGATCACCACTGATCTGGATGATCGCCAACATAGAAAACAAAATTTTGCTCACAACCTCCAACCGGAGTGAAGGAGATGTAGGCTATACAACCATGGATGGAGATACCAGCGGGAGTCTAGCACCTATAGCAGGAGTAGACAAGGCGTTCATCCTCCAATGGCTACAGTATGCCGAAAAAGAACTCGGATACACTGGACTCCAGTACGTCAACAACCTGACTCCTACTGCCGAGTTGAGACCCAAAGCGTATTCACAAACGGACGAGGATGATTTGATGCCCTACGCGATCATGGTAGCGATCGAACGACTGGCGATATTCCAAAGGCAATCGCCTATCCAAGTATTTGACGTACTGATAGACCAGCTGAAAATAGACAAAGAACTACTAAAAGGCTACATCGCCAAATTCCATAGACTGTGGTCGATCAATCAATGGAAACGTGAGCGGTTGGCACCTTCGTTCCACTTAGATGATTTCAATGTAGACCCTAAGACTTGGTGTAGATTCCCCATTATTTCGAGTGGATTCAAAAAGGAATTAGAAGACCTTAAAAAACGCTAATCATAAGCATCCATTACTCTTTTAGAGTATCAACGCGCATTCGGATAGAAAACTGAATCGTAATTTCATCATTTACCTTCACCATACCCATATACTTCGTAGGTGGCTCTATCCCAAAGTCACTGATTTTCATGAGACGGCTCCCTTCAAAAATCAATTCATTCTCAGATTTGTTAATCACTCTTCCATCCTTGACAATAAACTGACGTCTCTCACCAGCTATCTGAACAATAACATTGGAATAAACGTGCAACCGTTCTATCTCCTTGTTGGTATTTGGAATTTGAATGCTTTGAACCTTGAGGACGAGGCGAGGATACTGATCGGCATGCAAGATCTCTCTAAAGTCCTGATTCATCACCTGCATTCCACAGTCAAAATCAACTACTTTATAATTCAACTCTAGCCCTTCAAAATTGAGTTGAGAAGTAGTCCATCTGCTATCTACTTTTAACACATCATGTCCTGCATTCTGCTCTAACCCACATTCAAATGAGTTGACATTTGTACTCCCTGCGATGGTGATCTCACTAGACAAAATAGTCACTCGATGATTTTTTTGTCCAAATACTAGATCACTAGAACCAATAAGAACAAGAAGAATTAATAATCGAATCAAATTAAAAAAGGGTTAAAATCCACGTAAAACGAAGATAATGATTCCCTTATTCTTCAGCAATCTAAATCTCTATACTAGGTACTGACTTAACTTTACCAAACCGATTAAGCCCGCTTTTTGGCCAAAGAGGTCAAGCGAAGTTGGTAATAATCATACCCTATGATAAACAACAGGAAGAGACACACGATGTAGAACACATTGTATGAAACCTGTAAATAGATATACCCAGCACTAATCCCTCCTACCATATAAGACACCATGATAGACACCTGTATTTTTGCCTTGTCTCTTAACTGCTGATTCGCACGAAACTCATGCTGCGTAAACATGGAAAACAATATACCTAAATCTGTCGTCAAGCCTGTAAGGTGAGTGGTTTTCACTGCAAAGTTGGAAATACTAGCCGTCAAACCATTTTGGATTCCCATCGCAAAAAGCATAAAGCCTACCATTACCTCAGTTTCTAACAAAGTCTCTTTGTAGAAAAACTGTATATAGCTCCCCACGATCAATAGACATATAATTTCCAAAACTAGAGGTAGCGCATGTGCCAGATAGGCATTGATACGATTGACATTGATGACAATGAAATTGGCCATAAAGCTCCCGAAGAAGAACAGCAAAATCCAAGTCCCCACTACCCCCGCCTGATACCAGTTTCCCTTAGCGATCTCCTCCGCTAGGATGGCGTAGTGCCCCGTCACGTTAGAGGTAAATGCAAAAAACAATGTCACCGATATCACGTTGACCATACCTGCCGAGATGGCAGTTAACACACCTAATTTGATATTGTCACTTAGTGCTCGGTCATTACTAAATCTTTTCAGCATACTGTTCCCCTATCTTGTTAAAAGTCATCTTCACTACCCCACGGGCTCCTATATCTGTGCTAAAATGTATTTCTAGCTTGTCTTCTGTCAGCACTTTGATTTGATAATGCTCTGCTGGATTTTTTTCATCAATGAACTTAAGAATATTTCCTCTGCCCTTAAGCCTCCAATTCATATGACGTTCGTTTCCTTTACTGCTATGTAGTTTTACCCCTCCTTCAGGACTAAACTCCCATATCTCTGCTTCATGAATCACCAAATCCTCACTGATTTCGTGCTTCATCTGGCGATCAATTTCTGAAGAGATTACTGAGCTATGCTCGTCCATATAATCCAATTTCTCATAGGTCCACGAAACCTCTTGCCACTGACCGATTAAATGCGTACCTGGGGTAGTCGCATTAGCAAATGCGAAACATACTAGTCCGATCATCGCCATAAAACCTGCTGTATAAATAATTCCAATTTTCATATCTATTTTTAGTTATCAGTTGAAGGAACAACGTGTCCACGAGAAAAAAACAACTCTACCATATCTTGGTAAGCGTCTACTGTTGTGCTGGGTTCTGAATCCAGCTTCACGATGATTTTATTGACCTTATTCGTATTTCGAACAAATGTGTTCAGATCAAAACTGCGCGAATGACATGACTTTGATTTCCACGACCCCATATAGATCTCATCGATCTGCTCTTTGACGAGGTATTCATCAAATGACCGCTGGCTCAAACCAGAGAACAAATCAGTCGTCATGATGTTTAAAGTAGATTGGTACTTGTTTTTAATCAAATGACAAGCTGACGTGAATTCTGAACCAGTCAGTTCCTTAATCAAGGTACGTTTGGAATAGAAAAGTAAGTCTATTGATGAGTCTGGTAAGAATATACCATGTACGAGCACTACGTCCACGGTCTCACCTTTCGTATGACTTGTCGTCAAGGCTTCTTTGAGTAGATTCAGTGAACGAACGGTAAAGTCCGTTACGATAAGTATTCTTTTTTTCATCTGCTAAACGCTTTGTTCCACTTTGATAAAAACAAATCTAGGGGTCAAGCATTAAGATGAAATAAGTACGAGATTAAGATAAGATTAGAGCTATGAACCAATGGGAATCACTACCCTAGCCACTGTTCCTTTACCCGTCTCAGAAGAGACGTACAATTGCCCCTTGTGCATTCTAATTATGTTGCGGGCTAGTGGAAGCCCTATCCCATATCCTTCGTGATTTTTAGTATTAGAAGCTCGGAAATAAGGGTCATATATAAACTGAAGTTCGTTCTGAGGTATCCCTATCCCTTGATCTTTGACCAGTATTATTACTTGCGTATCGGTCACCCCGAAAGCCACTTGGACAGGTTTATGGTTAGAATATTTACACCCATTGATTATCAGATTGGACATAGCCAAATGCATCAACGGTTCGATCGCATCAATCTTGAGCAAGCTTGGGTTCTCTGGTAGTAGACCAAAATCAATCTGAACTTGATTCTTTGGGTTGATCTTTTCGACAGTACCTTTCACATCCATGATCAACTGATCGACACGTAATTTCTCAAACTTCTGTTTCTTCCCATCAAAGCCCGTCTGTGCCAGTAAAAGCAGAGCACTTGTCTTTTTACTCAACTTTTCGGCATCCTCTAGGATCGTCATCAATGTCTCTATATAGTAGGCTGGCTCTCTTAATTTGCTTAGTGCTACGTCTGCCTCTCCTATGATAGACGTCAACGGTGTATTGAGTTCATGAGAGGCATTACTGATAAAATTCTTTTGGCTTTCAAATGAGGTCTCTAAACGATTTAGCATATCGTTGAACGTGCGGGTCAACTTGCTAATCGCGTCATCATTATCTGATTGCTCTGGGAGGCGCTTGTGTAGATTACCTGTACTGATTTCATTGACACGATGAATAATCTGATTGATGGGTTCTATGATCTTGCGCGAGAATAGAAAGGAAATCAAAAGGATAATCAAAAAAGCAACACCCAATGAAATGAATAGCAAATTGCGAAAATACGAGATATGGTGGGTGATAAAATAGTTCTCCGCTGAAATCAAAACAAGGTAATCTTTCTGATCACTTGATCTATAAACCACACCATAGTAAAAAGTCTTTTGGTCGTTGAAAGTAGCTGTTCCACTTGTTACTACCTCTTCCACGAACCCTGAGTTATATTCCTCTATCCCGTCTATGGCTTTCCAGCTTCTATCACTAGAGAGTGGGTATAAATTTATTTTCTCATCCTGTAGCGTTTCTAAATGCTCTTGTCTCAGTTCACGAATGACCTCTGCATCCTCTTTCTCCTCCAGTTGAAACTTAGCCGTAGTGATCGCACGTATCTCTAGTCGCTTATAAAAATCCGCAAAAGCATAATTCGAGATGTTATAATAAATAAAGACACTGAAGATTATGGTATACCCCACAAACACCCCTATTAGCACAAAGATTATTTTGTTCTGAGTTTTCATTCGGCCTCCTTTAGTACATACCCCATACCGATCACGGTATGGATGATACGGTCACTGTTGTGCTTTTCTATTTTCTTGCGCAGGTAGTTGACATAGACATCTACCACATTGGTTCCCAAATCAAAATCTACACCCCACACTTGCTCCATAATAGATATTCTAGACAGCACCCGACGAGGGTTCTGCACGAACATCAGTAACAGTTTATATTCAGTAGAGGTAAGAGAAACGTCCACTCCGTTGCGCTGTACGACCTTAGTGTCGTCGTTAATTGTCAAGTCTGAAAACTGATAGACAGTCTCTTGTGCAGATTCCGAAACCTTTTGTCTCCGTCTGAGCAAGGTACGCATACGCGCCAGCAGCTCCATAAACTTAAATGGCTTAGCCAAATAATCATCCCCTCCTGAGTCTAGCCCCATCACAACATTTTCGGTACTACCCAGTGCCGTCAAAAACAAGATCGGCACCTCCATCTTACTCGCACGAATACCCTTGCAAACATCGATACCGTTCATCGTCGGGAGCATCACATCCAAGATGATCAGGTCATAAGTCGATGCTATCGCTAGCTCCAGTCCCTGCTGACCATCCATCGCCACCGTGACTTCATATCCCTCCTCTATCAATCCTTTGTTGATAAAAGAGCACACATGGTTATCATCTTCTACTAATAATATCTTCTTCAAGTTGCTTCTCTTTTGATTTTAGCTCTGCTAAGTAATACTAGGGGATTTAAAGTAAAAACTAAAATCGAAAAGATGGGATTTGAAATAATACTACATTGCGATTGTAGTCAAAGTATCCAAGCAGTAACAACTAACTCACACACCCCTAGTTGTTTCTGGATAAAAATCCGAAACAACTAGGGGTGTGTGAGTTAGTATGACCTATTCTTCATAAAGATTACTTCAGTATCTCTTCAATCTTAGCCAGTTCGTCTGCCGTGAAGGCCGTGTTCTCTACCGTATCCAAGTTCTGCTGGAGCTGACGAACACTGCTCGCTCCGAGCAGGACAGAGGTCACCACCTCATGTCTCAGCAACCAAGCAATCGCCATCTGCGCGATAGACTGTCCACGTTCGTCGGCCAGTATTTTCAATTTTCTAACTTGATTGATTTTCTCCTCAGTGACTGCATCCTGCTGTAGATGTCCTGTCTCACGTGCGGCACGCGAATCCTTCGGTATCCCATCTAGGTAGCGATCTGTCAGCATTCCTTGCGCCAAAGGTGAAAATACGATTGTCCCCTTACCGAGCTTCTTCAAGGTCTCCAGCAACCCATCCTCTACCCATCGATCAAACATCGAATAGCGAGGTTGATGAATGATAAATGGCGTGCGCAATTCTTTGAAAATTTTCTCTATAGCCTCTGTCTGCTGGGGTTTGTAGTTAGAGATCCCTACATAGAGTGCCTTGCCTTGCTTCACCAACTGATCCAATGCCAGCGCCGTCTCCTCCACTGGTGTCTCGGGATCAGGGCGATGGGTATAGAAGATATCGACATACTCTAGTCCCATGCGCTTGAGCGACTGATCGCAAGACGAGATGATATACTTGCGGCTGCCCCAGTCACCATAGGGGCCGTCCCACATCGTATAGCCTGCCTTGGACGAAATAACCATTTCATCCCTCAAGCCACCAAAATCCTGCTTGAGTATCTTTCCAAAGTTCTCTTCGGCCGACCCTGGAGGGGGGCCATAGTTGTTGGCCAAATCAAAATGTGTAATACCTTGATCAAAGGCGAACTTGAGCATTTCACGGCAGTTTTCATAGTCATCTACATGACCAAAGTTGTGCCATAGCCCGAGTGATATCTCGGGCAAAAACAGACCTGAATCGCCACATCGGCGATATTTCATCTTGTCGTATCGGTTGGTATTGGGTACGTAAGTCATCTCCTAAAATTATTGATGTTTCAAATTCCTTTTGGATAAAAATAGTGTTCTAGCTGTCCGGTTGCACTACGGACATCCTGCCAGTCACCAAGCTGCAAACTAATCACAGCTACCCCACATGTGGGAATATTCTCTATGTTTTCTGCGGTCAGTTGGTTGACAAAATCGGTAAAGCCCGGATTATGTCCAAAGAGCATGACGGATTGGGTACTAGGGGGCAACTGGGACAACACGGCTGATATCTCGCTCGGCCCTGCATGAAACAGTGCACTCGTCTCTCGTACCTGATGAGGCAGCGTACCCAGTGCTTGGGTAAAGTAATCTGCTGTCTGCCGCGCGCGTATAGCCGTACTCGTCAGCACCATGTCAGGACGATCCAGGTATCTACAGAGATACTCCGCCATCCTTGGAGCATCCCGCATCCCACGTTTGGCCAATGGCCGGTCGTGATCCGTGAGGCTAGCATCGTCCCAGCTTGACTTGGCATGACGTACGATGATGAGTCGCTTGATGGACTGCCCTACCATGTTTACTTCTTCTTTTTCTTCTGCTCAAAAAAGGCCGTAATCTCAGGCAAACTCATGCTGTTGAGGTTGTCTTTGGCCGTCAATCCACCTTTACGTGCCACTTGCAGCCCGTAGTACATGTCTTGGTAGCCATCCATGCGGTGTGCATCGGGATTGATGCTCAGTTTGACACCCTTTTCCAAGGCATAGTCGATCCATCGCCAATCCATGTCCAAGCGATAGGGACTCGCATTGATCTCTATGACCACTCTTGTCTCTGCACAAGCTTCAATGATGGCTTTGTGATCGACAGGATAGCCTTCGCGCTGCACCAGCAAGCGACCTGTCATGTGACCGAGAATAGTCGTGTGTGGATTATATATGGCTTTGAGCAAACGATCGGTAGCCTTTTTAACATCCATATTGAGGCCTGAGTGTACAGACGCCACGATGAAATCAAATGACGACAAAATCTCCTCCGAGTAATCGAGCGAGCCATCTGCCAAGATATCCGACTCGATCCCCGAAAAAATCTTGAAAGGAGCCAACTCCTCGTTGAGTTGTTTGATTTCCTCCTGCTGGCGCGCTACATCAGCATCCTGAAGGCCTCCAGCATAGACCGCTGTCTGGCTGTGATCCGAAATCCCCAGATACTCATACCCCAACTGCCGGCAGTGCTCTGCCATCTGGCGCAGCGTGTGTTTGCCGTCACTGTAGGTCGAGTGGTTGTGCAATATCCCCTTGAGATCTGACATCTCAATCAACGCAGGGATTTGGTCATTTTTGGCCCATTCTATTTCCTTCAAGCCTTCTCTCAATTCGGGTACGATATACTTCATTCCCAACGATTGATACAACTCTTCTTCACTTTCGAAAGGCCTAATCAAAGACGATTTGATTGTTACTTGATCCGCGATGGGCATATTGATGTGACGAACAGACCCAGTCGTCTCGACCAGCCTCTGGACGAACTTGTCCGGACTCGTCAAGTGTAGTTTGAGAGGGGCTTTGATCCCAACATGACGACCATACCATGTCGTAGGTCCTGATTTTTTTTCTTCTTCACTCAATACCTGTAGGGCATTGAGTGAAGCACGTAGCGCATCGAGATCCTCTGCCGCCACGACGATCTCCACCAAGTCGATGACTTCCATCCTGCGACGCATCTGTCCCGATTCGGAACAAGACTGTACTTCCTTGAGTCCATCTATCGCTGACACCAAATTTGCGATCGCTTGATCGATGTTCCCATATTTTTCTTTGTATTGATTCGAAATCAAAAACGCCACTGCGGCCTTGAGTGTTTCTTGGGATTTTTCTGCAAACCCCTTGAGACTAGCGACTTTGCCTTGGAGACAAAGCTCCATGAGCTGCTCTAGGGTTTCGGCTCCCCCCTCTTGCCAGAGAACGGCGACCTTTTTGGGTCCAAACCCCGAAATCCCCAACATCTCAACCACTCCGGCTGGTGTCATTTCCATGTACTTGTCGAGGTTATCAAACGACCCTCGCTCTAGCAAACCAGAAATATTGGTGGCCATGCCTTTGCCAATACCATCTATGGCGAGGATTTCGTCGGTACTCAGCGTACTGAGCTCCGCGTCCAAACCTCCCACCACGTCGGCAGCAGATACGTACGATCTAGTTTTGAATGGATTCTCCCCGTGCAGCTCCATGAGTTGAGCGGCCAGTTTTAGACTGTTTTTTATCTCTGAATTGTTCAAATCGACGATTTTAATTGAAGGCATAAAGCTACGAATTGCCCAAGGCAATTACTTAAAATATGACGGTAATAATTATCATTGTGCCCACACATCAAAACAACAAACCCCTTGGGAGTAGTCATCAAGCAAAGCAGTATTTCTGGAATCGTCACCTACCTCGGTGCCTTCATTGGCTTTGTCAACTCCGTGTTATTATTCCCCGCATTTCTATCTACCGAAGAACTAGGGTTGATTCGTGTCCTGCCCAACATCGCCTTCATGCTGCTCCCATTGGTACAGCTAGGTACCTCACAGGCTTTACTCAAGTTTTCTCCCGAAATCAAAAAACAGCAAAACGGTCTTCCGCAATTACTCGGCCTGATCACTTTGAGTACGCTACTGGGCGCAATACTCATGAGCCTTGGTATCGTCTTGTTCAAAGCAGATTTCGTGGCACTATTCGAAACCAAATCTCCACTCGTCAATAACTACATCCCTGTCATTGTTGCGCTTATATTTATCGTTGCGATTTACTCGTTAGTGGAAACCTATAGCCGCATTCTACTCAAGATCATTGCTATGAACCTGATCAGAGAGATCCTACTACGTATTCTCACAGGGATAGCAGTACTACTCTATTTCTATGAACTGATTGATTTGGACACCTTAGTGTATGGTCTTATTTTGATCTATGGATTTTGCCTCATGGCACTGATCGTCTACCTGATGTATTTGGGTGAGCTGCGGTTTTCCTTCCGGTTCTCTTCCGTCAGTAGAGAGCTGATGTACCGCATGGCTAACTTCAGTCTGTATAGTATCATTGGGGCAAGTGGTGCGTACATTGTCCTCAACATCGATCAAGTGATGGTTACCTCACTATTGGGGTTGGATGAAAATGGCATCTATAGTACCTCTTTCTATTTCGCAGTGATGATCGAACTATCGAAACGCCCAATTCTACAAATCACTACACCACTGATTTCACAGGCTTTTGAAAATAATCGCCTTGCGGATGTCCAAAAAATGCACCGCCAGCTATCTATCAACCTCATGATCATAGCTTCGCTGTTTTTCGTGGGGATCGTAGCGAACCTCGACAACATCTACGCACTCATGCCCAACGGCAGTGACTACAGCCTCGGGCGAAACGTCATCATCATCATCGGGATATCCAAACTAATAGACATGACCTTTGCCAACAACAGCGAGATCATCGTCATGTCTCGCTACTATCGATTCAATGTAGTCTCCATTTTTTGCCTGTCTATGATCATGGTCGTACTAAACAGTTATTTAATTCCCATCTATGGAATGGATGGGGCAGCTATGGCGACATTGCTGTCCATTTCAGTCTTCAACCTTGTCAAAATGACCTTCCTAAGATGGAAACTGAACATCACTCCCTTTTCCATCAGTACACTCAAAATGCTAGGGATATTTGGCGTTGTACTGTTTATGGGATTATCCCTACCCTACTGCTACAACACCTATATAGATCTCATGGCTCGCTCAGGCATTATCACATTTACCTTAGGGGTACTTGTCCTTGGTTTGCGAATATCACCTGAGGCCAATGGCATCTATAATAAACGCATCAAACCTAAACTCCCTTGGTGACAATAAATCACGATGCAATCATCAGTCAGTGATCTGATCGAGTATGCTTGCTAGCCCTTGTGTCAAGTTGCGTCGTTCCCACTGCGTTTTGTTAGATACAGGCACATGTAATCTACCCGATTTGTATCGCTGATAGGCAGTCTTTACCCGCGTTTTGATTTGCTCTTGATTAGAGTAATTCACCACACCTTCCAATCCCGAATCAGTCAAAATCTGATGCACATCTGACTGCTCAGTCCCAAATGCCAATACATCACGCTCTGCATACAGGTATTCGAATAGCTTTCCAGGGATCAACAAATCCGCATTATCAGACTGATTCATGAGCAACAACAGTAAACCAGACCGCTCGTACTGCTCGACAACCTGATCATGCGACAAGTACTCTTCATAACACAGGCACTTTGACAACTCGCTAGAACTCTCCAACTGTTGGAGTACTCCATCGCTGATCATTCCGGATAGGAAAACCTGTAAGTCTTCCGCAAACCCTTGCTCCTCCGCGCACAGTTGAGTCAAAGCAACCCATAGCTCACGCGGGTCACGCATGTCATTGAGCAGTCCCATGTGACTAATAATAAACTTCCCAGAAGACGAAGCATCGGACTGATAGTTTAAAAAATCTCGTCCATCAACTCCATTGGTGATCATTTCTACACGATATTGATTATTCTTGGCGCGAAAGAGGTCTGCCATGGCTGGCGTACAAGCCAGTACACGGTCTGCCATTCGCATCACTTGACGTTCGAGTCTACGGTGGAGTTTCTTTACCACCGCACTTGTTTTTAGCTCATCCAGTATATCCCAGTCTGACCATGGATCCCGAAAATCTGCAATCCATTTGATCCCTGTTTTCTTCTTCAATTCCAACCCAATCAAATGGAGACTATGAGGAGGCCCTGTGGTAACCACAGCATCGATCTGGTTCTGCTCTATATAACTTTGTAAGAATCCCACTGAAGGCTTCACCCAAAAACGTTTCGGGTCAGGCACGATCAAATTACCTCTGAGCCAAATCATCAGTTTGCCTAGAGTGGTCAACTGTTGATCGCTAGCGACTACTCCCTGCTTCGTCTTGGCTGACTTCAGTTTTTGGGTGGGCTCCCAGATGGGAAACCGTATTACTTCAGTCGTATGGGGTACATCCAGCTCCAAGGACTCATCTTGAATACCAAAATCAGGATCTTCTGGCGTGAATACAATAGGCTCCCAACCATAATCTGGCAAGTACTTAACGAATTTGAGCCATCGCTGTACTCCTCCTCCAGCACTAGGAGGCCAATAATATGTGATAACCAGAACTTTTTTGGACATAACCATAGTGTTAATGCATAGCGAAATAAACTAAAAATTATGGCGTGATCACCAAAATATGAAATTTTGAAAAATACGCAGAAAAATAATTACGTAGTAGGGCAATTGAGCATTGTTATTGATGATTTTGTAGCAAAATATGGTTTACTTTGGGCGCCAAACAACGCAACCCAAGCGATATATTATTTAATTAAGGGCAGAACTGTATAAGTTTTAATTCTATGAAAAAAATTGCTGTATTTACTTCTGGTGGTGACTCACCAGGAATGAACGCCTGCATCAGATCAGTGGTACGTAGTGCCATCTATCTCGATCTAGATGTATATGGTATCAAATATGGATACGACGGAATGATCAGAGGTGAAATCACCAAAATGGAATCTCACTCCGTAAGTAACATTGTACAAACTGGTGGCACGATCCTAAAGTCAGCCAGAAGTGAAGAATTCAGAACCAAAGAAGGAAGAAAAAAAGCCTACGAGAATCTCAAAAAACATGGAATAGAGGGCATTATCGCCATTGGTGGTGATGGTACATTTACAGGTGCCAACTTGTTCTACGACGAGTACGGCATTCCTGTCATAGGTGCACCAGGTACGATTGACAATGATCTATACGGATCAGATTATACGATTGGTTTCGATACGGCTGTCAATACAGCTCTTGATGCTATCGACAAAATCCGAGACACTGCGGCCTCTCACGACAGAGTATTCTTCGTCGAAGTAATGGGACGTCACAGTGGCTATATCGCCATCCAATCTGGTATTGGTGGAGGTGCGGAGATGGTCATGGTACCTGAAACAAGCACAACCATCGACGATGTGATCGCTAAACTGCGAGAAGGTAGAGACAACAAAAAAGGTTCATCGATCATCGTAGTAGCAGAAGGAGATGCACAAGGTAGTGCGCACGAAATCGCCGAAAGAGTAAAAATCCACACTCCTAATATGGATATCAAAGTGACCAACCTTGGTCACATCCAGCGTGGTGGTGGCCCTACTGCGTTTGATAGAATCCTAGCTTCACGTCTAGGTCTAGCTGCGGTAGAAGGACTAATGAATGGACAAAAAGGAGTAATGGTCGGTGTGATTGACAACAAAATCACCTATACCAACTTGAAACTTGCTATTTCTAAATCAAAACCATTGAACCAAGAGTTGGTTCGATTGACAAAGATTCTCAGTATCTAATCAAGAACATCCAAAGACAACAAAAAAGGGGAGCATCAGTGATGCTCCCCTTTTTTGTTGTCTTTACTTTTACACAGGATTATCTACCGATCAAGGCATAACCTACAGAGATTTGGAACATTGCATTTTTCATTGATTCGATATCTGATGCTTGGGCATCTTCTACTACATCAGTGAATCCGTTGACGTATCTAGCAGTAACGTTAAGGTTGAAAGGTAGATCAACACCCACACCTGCTGCGATAGAAAAATCACTGTTAGCCGTTTGCCCTTCTAAGTCCTCTGCTACACCATCAAAATCATCCGATACGACAAATCCAAACTGTGGTCCAACGTGAACATTGAACATCTTGAGAAAATTAAATCTCACCAAGATCGGTACCTGAACGTAGTTAGAATTAATGGCTCCTTTAGCTCCATCCACAGTAATATCCGCCCCCTGAACAGAGTAATAAACTTCAGGCTGAATCCCCAATGGTCCTAGTTTGATATGTGCATATCCCCCAAAGTGATAGCCCGTTCTTGTATCTGCTACATCATTGTATGACTGACCCGCCTGAGCTGCATCTACAGATGCTGAATTAAAATTCAAACCAGCTTTAACCCCTAACTCCAATTGAGCCTTTGACTCGAGTGATACCAAGGCAACCAACAACAGTACGACTAGCGCGGAGAATTGTATTTTATTTTTCATGTCTATGATTTTTGTTTAAGTAATTCTTTTCAAAGTGAAAACGCTCACACTACAAATATTACTAAATCACAGACATTATATTGCATCGTAAGACCTAATAAATGTCAAAACCTATGGATAACTGAAAGGAAGGCTGATTAAAGACAGATGCTGTAATAGGATGAAGGTAACGTAGCGACAAGTCAAAACCACTAGGCAGATTAAACCCCACTCCTCCGAGATAAGTGTATTCAGTATGCAATCCTTTGGACTCCCACACCTGGCTCTCCGTGGCAATAGTAGCCGCTTTGGTTAGAATTTCTCCTTGCAGCCCTCCTTGTAGATACAGTGGCTTGAGTATAAAGTATTTGAATAAGAGAGGGATTTGAAACTCGGTAACCTGATAAGGTTCTCCTTCAGATCGGGTTCGATTCAGGGAATACAAACACTCCAGTTGCAGTGTGGTTTTCTTGCTGGCGTCATATTTGACAAATAACCCCGCATGATAATTGTTCGATACATGCGCCACCTCGGACGACAACTCCTCTACATTCAAACCGCCTTTCACCCCCACATTCATTTGCTGTGCCCTTAGTTCTACCTCCAACAAACACAGTACTACAATCCCCACACATACTTTAATCATACCGACATCTTCTATATCATAAAACCCACTAGTATGAGGTAGTTTACAAATAGAATGCCATAATCTGAATCACTACAAAAAGCGGCTAAACCTGTCTTTAAATAGCAAGACAAAGCCCCCTAGCCGTCCAGCGAGTGATCAAGTGGGGTATGACGGAAAAGGAATATGCGGTAAGAAATTCTAAAAGCGTTTGGCGATCACCAATGTCCCGTACTTGTGCGGACGACCACCGACCACTTCCCTGCCTAAAAATGACCACAATGCTTGGAGATCAAAAGTCTTCATACTGAGCATGACTCCTACGCTTTGCATCCACACCCATGGTTCAGCAGATTTGACAAATGGACTGGGCTCACCTATGATATTCCCCTCAATCGTCGCATCATAGAAGACATGCATCAGCTGCGTCTTGGTGACAAAAAATAGCTCCTTGCACTTTCGGTCATTGGCTATCCGCTCTCCTGTTCGCGCATGTGTGAGGACACTTGCATCCAAAGGCTGACTCCTGCCTAACCTCATGGTTATGGCTGCTGCGGCATTGGTATTGATGGTTCCTACACGCACATCTACATCACTAATTAGCGATAGAGGGCCTATAGATACGATCTCTCTGGATAGCCCTGTATAAAGGTGTGCTATGGGCGTATCATGGATCTGATAATCACGCCAGCCTCTAGGCCTCACCCATCCAAATGTGGTGTGTAGATTCGTCTGAATGTCATCGCTCCGTGTTTTAGTCCCTAACCAACCCAGATCTACTCCGACCGCTAACCTATTCTGACCCCAATAACTGGTGTACAATCCATCCACATACAATTCCCCTGCATACGGTCGATCGATCTCCTCGGCTTTTTCCCCTTTCAAGTTATAGGGATTGAAAATCTTCGATACAAATGCAACATGAAATATAGACTTATGTAAAGACTGAAAACCAAATAGATTCGACCAACTCCTATCCTCCTTTATTTTTTGTCTGTAGGTAAAAAACAGACCATTGGTATAGTAGCGATCCCCGGCATCAAAAAACAGCAAGTCATTGTCGAATTGAAAACTAAGTTCGTGGTTGATCGGGGCAGATTCCTGTCCGAAGAGATGGAACGTGTTCAACAACAAAAATGTGGCAAAAATATACTTCAATGCAATTTGGTTCTGCTAGACAAAATGGTAGCTGGATTCCCAATGATAAAGCAAATTCTGTAGTAAAATTGTATCGATGAAGCAGGATTTCATAAAAAAACTAAGAGACAGAGAGAGTCAAGGCAACCTCCGAAGGTTAACTACCCCGACGAAAAGTCTGGTAGATTTCGTCTCCAATGACTACCTCGGACTGAGTCGCTCCCGTACGCTATTCGATAAGATCAACAACTACTCCTACGAAGGCATCACACATCTGAACGGATCGGCTGGTTCGCGACTGCTCGCAGGCAACACGAGTCATGCCGAAACCTTGGAGCGTAAGTTGGCCAAAATCTTTCGCGCAGAAGCCTGCTTGCTATTCAACTCCGGCTATGTCGCCAACCTGGCACTGATCTCCAGCCTACCACAGCGTCAGGACACCATTATCTATGATAGCCTGGCACATGTTTGCATCAAGGAGGGAGCAAAACTAAGCTCAGCCAAAAGCTACTCCTTTCGACACAATGATCCCGAGGATCTAGAAAAGAAGATCAAAAACAGTCAAGGACAAGTGTACATCGTGATCGAATCAGTCTATTCGATGGACGGAGACATGGCTTGTTTTGATGAGCTATTGGCAGTAGCCAAAAAGCACGATGCACAACTCCTAGTCGATGAAGCCCACGGCACGGGACTTTATGGCGAGCAAGGTAACGGACTCGTTTGCCACTTAGGAATCGAGGATCAGTTTATAGGTCGGGTTTACACCTTTGGAAAAGCGATGGGCGTACATGGTGCCTGTATCGCAGGTTCGCAGGAGTTGATCGACTACCTGACCAACTTTGCACGATCATTCATCTACACGACTGCCCTACCCATCCACAGCATCTTTGCGATAGATGCAGCATTTGATTACCTAGATGAGCACATACATCTACAGCAAGCGATTCAAGACAAAATAAGCTTTTTCAATCAGTACTATCAAGAGACTATAGGCAACAAAGACCGCTGCTATAAGCCCGAGAGCCTCACGCCAATCCAGCCCCTCATCGTACCTGGTAATCAGACGGTCAAACAACTCTCGGATATTCTTCTGCAAGAAGGTTTTGATGTCCGAGCTATTCTCTCTCCTACTGTCCCGGTGGGCTCAGAGCGTCTCAGGATATGCCTACATCAGCATAATACGACCACAGAGATCAGGGCTATGGTTGATTTATTATCTTCGCATCTATGAGTCAAAACAAAAGATATTTCGTGACAGGTATCGACACAGATGCAGGCAAAACCCTAGCCAGTGCAATACTAACACAGCAGCTCAAGGCAGACTACTGGAAACCCATACAGGCAGGAGAACCTACCGATAGTGACCAGATACGACAGCTCATAGATTCGAGTCTAGTCGTCCATCCAGAAGGAGTCATGCTACAGCACCCGATGTCTCCGCATGCCGCTGCACGAAGAGAAAACGTACAAATAACCGCAGATCAATTTACGCTCCCTGAGACGAGTAACACACTAATCATCGAAGGAGCTGGTGGACTGATGGTACCATTCAATGTCCAAGGTCTAGTCATCGATCTTGCGAAGCAATTTGAGGCAGAAGTGATTCTAGTCTCACGCAATTACCTAGGGAGTATCAACCATACCCTACTATCAGTAGCCTATCTACAAACACACAACTACCCCATCAAGGGCATCATCTTCAACGGAGATCCCAATGAAGACACAGAAAGCTTCATTCTCCAATACACTGGATTGAAATGCCTCGGGCGAATCCCTATGATGGACACCATCACTGCTGATACAGTGAACAAACAAAAAATCACAAATCTATGACTACCGAACAACTACGTCAGAAAGACAAAGACCTAATATGGCACCCTTTTGCTCCGCTCATCACTCCTTTCGAGTATATCCCCCTAGAGTCCGCCAAAGGCATGTATCTCCATACCACAGATGGTAAAAAAATCATAGACACGGTCTCCTCTTGGTGGGTCAACATCCACGGTCACGCCGATGAGACGCTCGCCAAAGCGCTCTACGACCAAGCCCTGACGATGGAGCATGCGATCTTTGCGGGATTCACACACAAGCCAGCCATTAAGCTCTCTGAAAATCTCATGAAGCTCCTTCCGGATAGTTTTAGCAAGATATTCTTTTCGGACAATGGCAGCTCGGCCATTGAAGTTGCACTGAAAATGGCTTTTCAGTACTGGTACAACCGAGACGAAAAACAACGAACCAAAGTAGTCGCAATCAATGGCGCCTATCACGGAGACACCTTTGGGGCTATGTCTGTCGGTGAGCGTGGTGGCTTTACTGCCCCATTCTTTCCCTTTCTATTCGATGTAGATTTTATCGATTTCCCTGACGCAGACAATCAAGCGGAAGTCCTTAGTACATTCGAAACGCTGGTCTCGGATGATAAGTGCAGTACTTTCATCTTTGAGCCTTTAGTACAGGGATCAGGTGGGATGCGTATGTATTCCGCCGAGCTACTGGACCAACTGATCGCTATTGCCCAAAAGTATGGCGTGATATGTATCGCAGATGAAGTAATGACGGGCTTTGGACGTACGGGCAAGCCATTGGCTACCGACTACTGTATCCACAAGCCTGACCTTATCTGCCTCTCCAAAGGCATCACAGGAGGAACTATGGCACTGGGCATCACCGCCTGCAACGAAAAGATCGAAGAAGCATTCCAGAGTGACTCCTATGCCAAGGCACTTCTACATGGGCACTCCTACACAGGCAATCCGCTGGCCTGTGCTGTCGCCAATGCCAGCTTCGAGATATTCATGAGCGACACGTGCCAAAACAACATCGCTCGCATCCAAGCCAAGCATGAGGCATTCGCCAAAACCTTAGAAAAGCAATCGCAGATAGAAAAGGTAAGAGTACAAGGCACTATAGTCGCTTTTGATTTGAAGGGCTTTGGGGAGACCGGCTATGAAAGTACTGCGAGACAAAAGATATACCCCTACTTCCTCGAACGTGGCATCCTTATTCGACCCCTCGGCAATGTCATCTATCTCCTTCCTCCCTACATCATCACGGACGAGGAGTTAGATTTCGTCTATAAAGAAATCCTTACCTTCTTAGAGCAACTCTAAGAAGATAAGGATTCATTATTCTAGTCAGGGCAATTGCATTCAAACCACTGCGAAGAACCCTCCAAGGGTTTAGCAATAAGATCAAGGCTACCGTTCGAACTCGTACTGTCCTTTATGAATACGTGACCCTTGGAGGACGTATTCATAAAGGACAGTTGCTGTGCCACCTATAATTATCAGTCGATTCTGACCAAATAGACGTGTGCATCTTCTTCTAGAATTTCACCATCTTCCATAGCGATCAGGATATCGTCCTCCATCATCCAGTACTCATCTCCATCAGACTGATAGGAATCAGTATCGGAGATCAACAGTTGCCCCTTTTTGTTAATAGACCATTTACCTGTCTCTATCTCGGGATCAGAACCAAATGCAGACACATATATCTTGCACTCTCCGCCATCCAAAAATTCAAAACGAATATCTACTTCATCCAAAATCCCATCTACAAAGGATTCTGTCGCCTGCATGATGACACGCGCCATGGCGTTGTCTTCATCATCAATCTCTTCTTCTAGAAAATCATCTCCTAGATCAATCTTCAATTGCCAAACACCATCTAGATCCTTTTCTCTAACTTTTCCAGGTTGAGCTTGGATCAAATTGACGGTCAACATCAATACTACGATTCCTAATACACTTTTCATAAGCTATGTTTTTTGAGTTTAAACTGTACCTTTCACTACTATGTATCACAAGGTACATAACAAACTACAATACTCTATCTATTTACAAAAGGTTTCAACTGAACCAATAAATAGTAAGCATCACGAGGACGAGTTGGTGAAAGTCCCTTACGAGCGGGTTCGTAGCTCGAATCGTTAGCAAGTTACAAACTTGGCTAGAACAGCAGTGCTTGAACTTTGACCTTCTCTAATGTTAGTGTTACCATCCGGGTCATTTATTTTTCCTACCTCTTGGGCAGTTCCAGGCAAGTTCAGAAGAACCAATCCAAGGGAATATTATCTGAGAAAGTAGTTTCATTAATCTTGCAGGGATTATCGATAACGTCGACTGTATGTTTAGCTTTAGCGTCGTTGATTATTTGTAAGCTGACCATTTAGTCATCTAATTAAAACAGCTTACAAGTTAATCAATGAAATATACGCAGTGTTATTGTTCGTTTGAAAATTGGAATCTACCGCTGCATTTCGCTGTTTTGTTCTGAAAAAATATGAGTTATAGACGGGGCTATGAATCGTCTTTTTGAAGAAGAGAGGTGCCTTTTTAACTGCTTATCCTTTGAAATTGTGGTGATTTTCGTCTAACTTCAATCTCAAGTTTTGTCAACGTGTCCACGTTTTGAAAGACTGCTTTCAACGAGTCCTGACGAGCAAAACTTAATCCTTCGGATAAACCACACTTTCAGCCAATATCATTCGACTTCAATCCTCTCTAAAAGCACCGAAATGTCCTCGCCAATTTTCTTATGAACTCTAACGGTTAGTATATGAAAAGTAGGCGATTTCGAAGCCCCAAACTTTCTGTTAAACTAAAAGTTTGATACGAGCCGAAAGCCTTGATTTTACTGATATATCGCCTATTTTTTATATACATTGTTGTATGCAGTTATTTCATCCGATTTTCTAAGGTATTTACGATAGTTCTCAGAATTCCAATTATCGGTTCCATTAAAAGCCTTTGATATTCTTGAAAGTCTTTGTGTCCGTGAACTATGTTACATCTTACATTATAAACTAAGCCTAATATGGCTTTACTTTTAATTTCCGCATCTTCACTTAATAGATTTGTAGCTAATTCTATATCAGTCTTTTCTTGTCCTTTTCCATCTTGTAAATTAATGTGAAATACTTTTTTATTAATTAAATCGGCAATCTCAATTACTGATTTAATCTGCTTGTCTTTTTTTAAATTATCAATAATATTTTCAGCACCAACATAATCTCTGACAAAAAAGGTTGCTCTTTTATAATCTCCAAATCCTTTTAATTTTTGGTCATTAATTGCCTCTTCTCTCAATGCGTCATTATATAGACGATTAAACATTGGATAAAGCGTATTAAATTTCTCAAAAAGTGAAGCTAAATCATCTTTTTTGATTTCACTAAACTTCAGATTGTAGTTGGCGATATATTCTTTAGTTTCTTCCGTCATTATTTTTGTTCGAGATATTCTTTAAGGTCTTTAGCTAATACTCCGCCTGTTATTAATTTTCCAATTAAATCATCTGGTAGAATAAACCACGTAGAATAACCTCTTGAATTTGGTTCTCCTAAACACACCTTTTTGCCGCTAATTTTATCTTTATCGTGAACTTCGTTTTCCGTAATGTTCCATCTTACGCCAATTACATCATTTCCATTCCATTTGAGTTTTGCCACGGAATATTCGCCAGGAACTGCTCCGCCATTATAAAGTACTGTAACGTTTTTGACATTTTTCCTTGGACTCAAAACAGTCGATGGATGATTAATTCGGTATGGCATTTTTATATTTTTATGGTTAGCAGAATGTTTGTTTTAATTGCATACAACGTCGACTGTATGTTTAGCTTTAGCGTCGTTGATTATTTGTAAGCTGACCATTTAGTCATCTAATTAAAACAGCTTACAAGTTAATCAATGAAATATACGCAGTGTTATTGTTCGTTTGAAAATTGGAATCTACCGCTGCATTTCGCTGTTTTGTTCTGAAAAAATATGAGTTTTAGACGGGGCTATGAATCGTCTTTTGAAGAAGAGAGGTGCCTTTTTAACTGCTTATCCCTTGAAATTGTGGTGATTTTCATATGAACTCTAACGACCAACTAAAATGAGTATGCGCCCCAGTTGCTAGAAGCACCGAATTGTTTGGTTCGCAATGTCCTTTCAAATGGCTCAGTTCGCATATTCATTTTAGTGTCTGTTAGATACAGCTTATTTCACGGACGACTTTGTTGATTCTACAATAATTTTATCCATATCGCTAAAAAGGGAATCAGCAACAAATCCGGTTTTAGAGGTCAAATTGATCTCTTTCTCTAGCAGGGCAAAAACATCATCAAATAGTTCCTGTTTAGTAAATACTGCTTTCAATGAATCAAAAATACCTTCCTCTTCTTTGGAGATATAATTCAAGAATAGTTTATGGAAAACTAAATCAACTGGATTAGAGTCAACTGAGCCATCTGGTACGCCATCAGGTTTATGATCAATTTGTACAATTTCTGATTTTCGTAATTCCGCAAGTTTATTCGTATACTGTAGTCCAACTCCGTTTTTGGGATTTACAATTGTTAACATGGAATCAAGTAGAGATTGTGTTTTCTGTTGAAAATTAAAGTCTTCTTCTAAAATTGATAAAACTTCATTCGAGAGAGTCCCATTTTGGATTTGTAGGTTCATCATTGAAAAATGGTCCATTAATCGAGTTGGTGTAAACATTAACCATTCTGTGCAATTTGGGAACTCCTCAAAGAATAACTTTCTCACTCTGATTAATGACATGTCCCAAGTACAAAAAATTGGGTCAATAGGATTAACATCAACATCCTCATCACCTAATCGCATCAGCATTATTGCATCGTTATTAACTGCGAAATTGGATTTAGATTTAATGTTTGCCGTAAGATCCTTGTAAATGAGCTCCTTGGCCTTAGTTAAATCATATTTTGGAGGAAGTTCAATATCAACTCCCATTGAATTCATGAGAAACTCGACCTGAGGATAGTAATGATAGTCTGGCTCTCCACTCTTTGTTTCAAATTTAAATTCTTTGAGAAACTCTTCGAATGATTCAGTGCCTTCATGAAGCTGATCCCAATCTTTCAAGTGAATATAGAAGTCATAAAGAATATTCTTGCTTCCTCCTAATAATTCGAATACGGCTAATTTGGTAAAAGGTAATATTGCGAGGGCTTCTTTAAAAATGTTAGCAGTTTCTACCGCATAGCTTTTCAATGTAACAAGATCAAGTTCATGCTCATTAGCAAAATTGAGGAACTGCTTGGCTACTTTGAAATGATACCTATCGTAGTTCGCCTCCGATTCATAATGAACACAAAGGGCATTTATGATCAAATTAGTATCAAGAAATATACTCTTATTGTTATTGTGCCTTGTAATGTATTCTTGAAGCCTGTCTGGGTTGCTAACTTTGGAATAAACCTGCCCTGCCGCAATTCGTGAAAGTATTTCATTGTTATCAGCGATGGAAAAAATCTCTTTTGCTATTGACTCAGAAACAGATTGATCTATCAGCTTTGATTTTAAAAAGTCGTGAAACTTAGTTGTTGCTGTATGCAGATCATGAATGTTGGAACGTCGACTGGTGAATTCACCAAGATTGATTGAATAATTGCTTTCATACAACTCACACAGTTTTATTATTATCTCGTCTAGGCTAGATCCTAAATCATGTTTATCCAGCACATGTAATAGTGCTTTTTTGAGCAAAGCCTCTTCCGTCGAATAAGTGTCTATGAGCTCCTTTATCCTAGACTTCTCACTTTCTGTTAATTTTATCTTCTCGTTATCAGCTTTGTTGAGAAAAATCTTTCTTTCAGTGCTTAGTCTCCTGAGAATCCCTTCAAAATAATCTGCGTTAAATTCCGCTGAGAAATGTTTATTTACTTCTTTTAAAATCTCTGCAGTTGACGATTCTTCTTGATCATACAAAAAGTTAATGACGTAGGATTTAACAATATTATATTTAATGTCCGTAGATGATCCAAAAGACATCAAATCATAGAAAGACTTTACTTGTGGATCATCGAAATACGCACTGTCACCTTTGTAATTTTCTATCTCTGATAAATCATATATCAAAGATTTAATTGAATCATACTGAGCAGCAATTCCCGCGATGGTTTTTCCCTCAATTAGATTCAGTACAAGACCGTATTGATCCTTTGCTTCCTTTTTAAATGAAAATACTTGATCATTGGAAAGTGGATATGAATAGAAGTACTGGACTTTTTTCGGCAAGCCATGTTCATCGACGTTCTTTTTTGCCTTAGTTAAATCTTCATGGAGCTTGACTTCAAATCGTTTTTCTCGTGTAGTAATCTGATACTGCACTTCAATATCACTGGTGTTGGCATTCCTTATATCTAAACCTGAGTCATAAGGACTGTTACAATTAAAAATGTTCTCAACTCCTTCCACTTCTCTTAGATACAAAATTGCTAGCTGATCGAATTCAGGATCTTCTAAGGATTTTGTAAGTTGAATAAGCAGTTTGTTTTGAGACATTTCGATCTTTTGTTTCTAAATATAAGCATTACGTGCCATTGATTAGCGCACCAGAAGTTGTATCTAACGCCTGTCTATATCATGTGGCGTTGGTGTAATTTAAAGCGTCGGATTCAAAGTAGGAAAAATCTCCGATTTTTCATCATACCTTTTTCATCCAATGTGAAAAATCGGAGATTTTTCCGGAGCTGACAGAAAGCAGAAAAGCCAAATCAACCTCTTAACTGCCATGGGATATCAGACCTTGTTAGGGCTCTGTTGGTATAAAGTAAAACATCATTGCTACTAAGTTGAGTGCAATAAAGATTGTTAGTGTAGCCTTTAGAAAAGTTGAAATGAAGGATCGTTGAAAAGATATATATGAAAAAACGATCAAGTTCACATAGATTATTCCGACGTAAATGAACATCTGAGTCATTGGTTCATTAAGTATTTTAAAGTTCTCGATTATTAAAAAATAAATCGTTAGATAAATGATCGTTTGCCCTTCAATATAGGTTGCAATTATAAGGTTCGTTAAAAAATTAACCTTAGATCTTCGATAAAAGAATCGGTTGAACGATGCGATGATTAAAATGAACGGAATCGTAATAAGGTATTGCAAGTATTCTTCAGATTCACCTGCGGTCACATCTCTTGTTTCTGGAAATATAAGTTGGTTCAAATATGTTAATATGAACAGAAATACCAATGAAGACAGAAAGTAAGATAAGGGATTTAAAAAAGTCTTATTTCCTTCGAGAAAGTCGCTTACAACCTTCTTTGGCTTAGTAGTAAGTTTAAATGATGTTACAAAGAATTCAGGTGTGATTGCATGAATTAAAACATCCGCCACACTTCTAAATGACAACTTATTTCCTAAATATTCCCAAGTATAAACTGATTGCATAATTTTAATGAGCCCTAACGCCTGTGTAGGACGATGTGCCCTCACAGTTTGATTAAAGTAGAAAGATAGCCGATCCGCGCACAACCACAAAAGTCTGTTTAGCCATTAGCCTTGATTTGGACTGCTGCGGAACCTACGAATGCGTTATCGGTATTCTAGAGATTCCGCGAGGAGCGGTGGTACTGATTCTGGCATTGATTCGGAAAGCTCGTAAGGGCATTCGTGCCTACACCATGTTATCTCGAGTATTTTTTCATTCTCAGTTCTTTCATCAAATGTTCTATTACTCTATTGGTGACATGATTGTATACAATAATTGGAAATGCTGCAAACAGTGAAAACAGGACTGACCCTGCTAAAATCCTTCTGAGTAAAAATGTTAATGAGTTATCCTCCTGAATGATGATGCCTGTAATAATGGCATATGAAATTACGAGACCTAGTATAGTAATAAATATTGTTCCAGTTCACTCATCTTACGTTTGATGACAAGGACAGTTCCTTTAGTACTCTGTTCAAATTGTCCATAAAGGATTGGAAAAATGATACTTGTCATATAGTAGTCAAATGCCCATATAACAAATGATTTAGCCTTGATTTCACCAACTAAGTCAGCCTCAAAGTCGGAGTTTAGAAATTGACCAAGCCGAGTTTTGAAGCTGTTAGTCTTTTTAGTGGTTAATACCTGCAATTTTTCATGGAATTCAACAGATGTGAGTTCGCTTAGGTAATATTTCATATTTACAGGTTAGTCCATTCGAGATAACGCCTGTCTATATCATGTGGCGTTGGTGTAATTTAAGGTGTCGGCTTCAAAGTAGGAAAAATCTCCGATTTTTCCGGTGCTGACAGAAAGCAGAAAAGCTAAATTCACCGCCAAACTGCCATGGGATTATAGACCATGTTGGGCACATTTATTTTCTTGACTTGATCCAAAAGTAAATTAACAAGCCTCCTGATACAACTGTTAAAAGATTCAGTAGTTGGTCTATGACTTGATAAATAGTGTAATTCCGTCCTAGTCGAATCCTGTCTTCGTACAGAATTTCAATTTCCATAATTGTCTCTTGAGCTTCCTCCTTGTTGTTGGATATGGCGCTATCGAGTTCAAACCTAGTGAATTTTGAACCGAGTGTTTTTATTCGAAATTCTGAGTTGTAGATCAATGAATCCTCAAATGTTTCTATTCGTTTCGTCTTATGATCATACCCCAATAGTTAGGACAGGGTTTGTTCGGTTTTAAGTTCTACAATAGTGTTTAATATTCCTTTCATTAACAATAAAACCCAAAAATGATCTGCTCATTAGGCGGCCTGTTTTTGGGTGATTTGATAGAGATCAAACGGTCTCTGATCCTCGATACTTGTATGCCTTCTTTCCATGTTGTAGTAGTTGAAGTATTCTGCCACTAGTAGGTACAGATCCATACCGTCCTTTGGTGGATTAAGGTAGAGCTTTTCATACTTCACGCTTCTCCATAGCCGTTCGATAAAGGCATTGTCAATAGCCCTTCCTTTTCCGTCCATACTCAATTTGATGTCTTGACTCAATACAAAGTTGGAGAAGACTTCTGATGTAAACTGTGAGCCTTGATCGGTATTGAGAATCTCTGGCTTCCCATGTGTTTCTACAGCCTCTTCTAGGCAGTTTCTGCACCAATCCGCATCCATTGAGTTAGATACTGACCAATTGACCACATACCTGCTGTAGAGGTCAATAATGGCTGTCAAATACATAAACCCTTTCTTCATGGGGATGTAGGTGATGTCCCTGCCTGTCGGCAGACAGGCATTGCCCAGACCTGATTGGGACGTTTCACAGTCAGGTTACGAAGCAGATAAGGGTATACTTTATGGGCTTTATGACGTCTGGACGTGTGTTTCCCAGGTTGGGTGGCCCTAAGCCCCATCACCCGATAGTAAAGCCGTTCGATACGGTTTTTGCTTACCTGTAGTCCCTTGTCTTTGGTCAGCCAGGTATGCATACTACGTGCACCCTTAAAAGAATGGTGCAGATAATGCTCGTCCATTATGCGCATGAGCTTTAAGTTCAATTCAGATTCTCCTTTGGGCTTATAATAGATTCCTGAACGGTGTAGTGACAGCAGTTTGCACTGCTTTGACATACTCAATTGACCCTTGCTTATCATTGATCGTCGTTCAGGCAATGGCTTTACCGCAAGGCGTCGTTTAAAAAATCTACTTCCACTTTAAGTTGACCAATCACTTTAAGCAGCTGATCACGTTCATCTTCGACTTGAGACTTCTTGCTCTTGCCTTTTTTCTCGAAAACGCCTTCTGCATTGGCTAAAAACTCCCTTTTCCACATATTGATTTGCTGTGGAGCCAGCTCATATTTCTGTGCTAACTCGGCTACTGTGGATTGCTCTTTGATGGTTTCTAATACCACCTTCGTCTTGAATTTGGATGTGTACTTTTTACGTGTCATATCAGTAAATTTAGTTGTCATTTCTGAACTAAACCCACTGTCCCATTTTTTGGGGTATGATCATTATTCCGCATGTCAGCATATCGAATTTCCATTGAGTTAATTTGTTGCCGTAATTCGTTGATTGGATATAGGGCTCCTAATTTTAAAGTTGAAATAACTATTAGTGAATAGGCTGATATCTTAAGTTTGTTCACAATGAAGCTAGGTTAAAGTAATTCATATTTAGTTCAGAATAATTTCAGATCCGATCTGGACCATTGTGCCCAACGTCGACTGTATGTTTAGCTTTAGCGTCGTTGATTATTTGTAAGCTGACCATTTAGTCATCTAATTAAAACAGCTTACAAGTTAATCAATGAAATATACGCAGTGTTATTGTTCGTTTGAAAATTGGAATCTACCGCTGCATTTCGCTGTTTTGTTCTGAAAAAATATGAGTTTTAGACGGGGCTATGAATCGTCTTTTGAAGAAGAGAGGTGCCTTTTTAACTGCTTATCCCTTGAAATTGTGGTGATTTTCGCCTAACTTCAATCTCAAGTTTTGTCAACGTGTCCACGTTTTGAAAGACTGCTTTCAACGAGTCCTGACGAGCAAAACTTAATCCTTCGGATAAACCACACTTTCAGCCAATATCATTCGACTTCAATCCTCTCTAAAAGCACCGAAATGTCCTCGCCAATTTTCATATGAACTCTAACGACTGGCTAAGAAACGTAGGGGAATTTGAAATGCTGCCCTTACGGTTTGCTCATAAGCCAAGCCAAATATTTTTATAATTCAATTTACTTAATCATTATCAAAATTTTGGATTGGCGGACTATCCAAAAGCTCTGAACTTCTGAATACCACCGAACCCCTATGTTTTCTTAGCCCATGTTGTATGCCGTGCCATTTTTTCTTTTGTAACTGGCTGTTTCGGTTTGCCACCGTGCCGAGGGCAGACATACTCTTTGACGAGTTTTGGTTTGTGTGGCTGCCTTGAGCGACTTGGCAATGTGTATGTCTGAGAAGGGATAGTATTAATTTATCTGTATGCATACTTATCCATCAGTTTCTAATTGAATTTATCCGTGTCAAGATGTTTACCAATGTAGCCTATATAAATTTTTCCGTTTTCTGGATAAAAATGAAATCTTAGATTACCTGTTTTTATATGTAGTTCAAAGCATAATCTTCTTCCATCTGGCGTTGAGAATAAGCGTTGATTATAATATTTTTCTTGTTCCATTGTTTTTTTGGACTCTGGAGATATGTTCAAAGCGGAACTTGAATTAGCATCTTTATAACTGAACTCTCCACTTTTCCAATGAAGGTTTATGTATTGATCTAATTCTACAATTTTCTGTTTTATTTGAGATAAATATGTACTGCCAATAAGCTTTATGTCAAATTCAACTGATGGACAAAAAATAACCTTTGAAAACAATAGTTCTCTTCTTTCCCAAAAAGTATCTGGTGTTAATTCCCATAAATACTTATCTCTAAAATTCCGATATTCTGTTTTGTTACATATATGTCTCTCGTTAGGGTCGGTATGAAAACATGCCCCATAAAAGGCATTATAGATTTTATAAGATGAATTATCAAATTCATCTAAAGTCCTAAATTCTTCTTTAATTGATTTAACAGATTCTATGAGTTTGGGTAAAACTGTGGAACTAAATTGAATATCATTAAATTTCGAAAAAACTACTTCCCCAAAGGAGCCTTCGGGTGTCTCAAAATCCCATATAGATTCATTTTTTAAAAATGAATCTTCACCTTTTGAGTCTTCAATTACTAATTGATTTAATAAAACTAGGCAGTTTTCAATTTGATTAGACGAAGCATTTGAAAACCCTATTCTGGATAAATAGTAATTAAACATTTCTTCTCAGTTTTACTAGATTAGCATAGTCTAGTTGTGTCTGATCAAAGAAACCAGAAGGCCACTCAGATAATTCACCTTTTTCATTAAGATTTATAGTTTTTACTAGTGGCTGTTGTTGAATCTTATTGACTTTGTCGGTATCCAACTCTTTTTGAGTTTTATTTTCCTTTGAAAAATAATTTATGGATATGTCTTGATGCTTTATAGCATTTTTAGCTGTAGCCAATTGAATTCCGTTGATCACATGATCACTATGTGTCTCTACAATGATGTTAATACCTGAATTTGCCATTACTCCCAAGAAATGACCCATTTTGGATTGAGCAGATGGATGTAAGTGGGCTTCTGGGTTTTCAACAATCATAAACCTACCTTCCTTAGCAATCAATCCGGTTACTAGAATGGGCAATACATAACTAATTCCAAAACCAATATTTGGGGCAGTAATTGAGTTACCTTTAGTAAAGTGATTCTCAACTCTGATTTGAGCCGTTCCTGTTGAGGTGTCATATTTAGCGGATATAGATACGCTAGGCATTAAGTAATCAAGCCAAGCATTTACTTGTTGTTCAAGGCGGGGACTATTAAATCCTTCACACCTTCTTGTGCTGGGAACCTGATATTTGTAAGAAAATTCAGTGTCGCCAATTAATTGAGCCACAAATTCCCCTTGATAGCCTGTGTTTGGATAGTCATAGAATTGGATCTTTTGACTAATTCTTGGGCCAATTCTCTCAGCATTCAAGTAATAAAATTCCTGAAAGAATAATCCTGAACCTTCGAAGTAATCACTTCCCTCTACTGCTGTTGGTTCAAGCCAAAGTTTTGAAGGTTCAATTTCATAGGTGACTTGAAATTGGCCAGAATCATTCTGAATCCCCAATTGCGTAATGATTTCTTCCGTTCCCCGATTACTGATGCTAGAACTGTCCCCAAAAGCCAAACAATACGACCCGTTCAGTTCAACCTTAAGACCGTTAGTTTCAGAGTAATCATATCTGTTATTTACCCATTTTGAACAGTGCTCAATGGTTCTTCTTAAAAAAAGTAAAGCTTGGATGGCCGTGCTTTTTCCATTACCATTTGCGCCAGCAAATACGGTAAGTCGGTTTAAATTAACTTCGACTCCCTGAAAACATTTGAAATTACGTATTAGCAGCTTTTCCATTATTGAAGTGTGAGGTTATTGCTAACTAATTGTTGAACTTTTTCAAAAGCATATATAATATTACTTCGTCCATTCGTTCCGTATGATAGATAATTTAGAAATGTTTTATCATCTTCTATCTCACTTGCCAAGGGCTCCAACAGCTTTAACTCCTCGTTTTTTGATCGTATCAAAGCATGATTGTAGGGCGAAAGAATTACAGATAGGGAAACAAAAAGTGCTTTATTGATGAGTTGCTTATAAGCATCTGGCTCGATGTCAACTCGTCTAATTTTTCGAAAGGCATGCTTCTCTCCCAATAAGTATTTGGCATTTAGCATAGACGTTCTAAACAGGTCCACATAGTGTTCTAATTCTGACTGAGGTGTTTTATACAATGTTTCTGTTAAAGAATCAAGAGCATTGTCCATTGAGCCATTATAATCCGAAATGTTATCTTGTTCCAAATACTTACTGAATAGAATGAAACGAAGTGCCACCTCTTGATCTTCCATTCGGGTTGATCTGATACTATAGTCGGTAGCAGAACGAAATTCTTCCAGTTCTGTCATTTTTCTCAAGGTATCTCTAAGCCCAGTTCCAGCAAGACAATTCCTAATTTCCTGATTGTTTAGTGGTTTGCCACCAGTGTTAATCCGTCTAAAAATGTCATATTTGACTTTTGATGGAGAGGAAGGGTCAATAACATTAACAGAAAATTGAGTTTGATTAAACCAACGCAAATATTTAGCATCAAGTCCTTTCTTGCTCCCCTCATCTTTGAAATAGCGGCCGTCACAACTGTCTTGCAAATATTCCAAGTTTCTTAAGCGAAACTTATTGTCCATAAAGTCTTTGATGGTAGAAATTCTTTGAAGACCATCCACTATTGTAATTCGACCTTCATCATCTTCAGAAAAGTAGAACATGGGTAACGGAATTCTCAAAAGGATAGACTCAATTAATCGTGACTTTTGAAAATTGTTCCACACTAAGTTTCGTTGAAAATCTGGAGAAAGATCAATGTCCTTGTCATCTATCATATCAGATATTAACCTTAAACTGAACTGCTTTGCGTGAACCTTGATATCTTCAGGATCAAAAGGTTGAATCGTTTGAAGTGAGTCTGTTGCGTTAATGTCCGTGCCTGACTGCTCCGCCTCAATTACCTCAAGTACTAATTGATTTAGTTTAGTTCGAGTATCTTCTTCCGTTTCCTTAATACGTTCATCCTGTCTTTGAATAACAAATGAGTTATTCTCCAAAATCAATTCCATCCATGACTCATTTTCTTCAGTCATTAATTCAAAATGATCTTCTCCTGAGGTTTTTCGAAATACAGTTAGTAGAACGAATTCATTCTCTCCTGTTTTGAATTCTATTTTCATAATCTGTTTTTACTTATTGGTCATTAAAAGCAACTTCAATTTGACGCTATCAATCGGTTTATTCATGACCTTTGGTGCTTATAATCAAATCTTTTATATCGACATCTAGTATTTGAGCTATTTCACTTAATGTTTCAAGTCTTGGTTGTTGTCTGTTCTGCACATAGGCGTTCACCATATTATAGCTTTTGCTTATCTGATTAGCTAACCATTTCTGACTTCTTCCTTGTTCTTCTAATACTTCCTTGATGCGATTCATTCTGTTTTCGTTTCAAAAATATAAATGTAGAATAAATGTGAGAGTATTCACTGAAAAACGAGATATATTATCACATTGCACTGAGCATGGGAAGATTTTAGCTCTTTTGGTTTTTTGGGGTAGGGTTGTGCCGTGGCAAAAACCGAATGTGCTAAAATGTGCGGTGGGTTTTTACGCTACACACATGGCATACAACGTTTCGGCTATGACACGTTGTGTCCTGCCGTAACGAAATTAAATTATTAAACCAATGTAGTGGAGGCAGGGCATTATGTGTTATAGCTTATGTTGTGTGTAGTTATTTTTTATTCATTTTTTAATTCTAATAATTTCAATTCTTTGTGGTAGTTCTCAATTCTTGATTGTGCGTTTCCGTCAATTAATAAAATGACAATGAACATTGAAAGGGCTGTAACACTAATTGCTCTCCAAGTTGGTGTGTTAACAAACAGTATTATCAATGCTGCTACGATAATTAATAATGGAACTACTTTAAAAACAACTATAAATTGCTTTACGGTACTTTCAGAACGTTCAACTTCGGATTTATAAAAGGCAATATTGTCGGTATTATAATCCTTTTCAAATTGTTTAACTCTTTGAATATTAGTGTAGTTAGTCCCGATACCAATTATTAATAGTAATATACCTGCCACTAACGTTGGAATGACATATGCCTTTGCTAAATCTGTTTTTCCTAGTTGCCAAAATCCAACACTTGCGATTAAAAATCCAATCGAGAAGAAAATAAAGAATCGTGTTGAGAATACTTCAGCTTTTGCCCATTCGATTGATAGTTTTAGTAGGTCCATAGTTTCATTTTCTAATTACACACAACGCTTCTTGTATGTGATCGTAGCGTTTTTATTGTAATATAGTTAACGTTTGTCTACATAGTCAATCCTGCGGATTGACTTGCTAAATTTTTCCAGAGAAGCTAGTCAGTCCGCAGGATTGACGGGGCGTCCGAGTAGTACCGAAGCTATGATAACATTCGAACTAGCTATGACATCATACAACATGTTAGCTACTTTTTTCATTTAGTTTTGCTACGATTTCATCGTATGTTGTTCCCTTCCTAATAAAGAATGATTCATACGGGTTAATGATGTACATGGAACCACAATATCTAGTTAGTTGTGTTACTAGTTTAATTAGTATTCTAGAGTGCGTTTTTACTCCACCGATACTAGTTACCGAAGAGCCTTTAGAGTGACTTTCATATTTAACTGTTAAATCTTCAGGGTATTCCGATTCTGCATCCTCAATTTCTAAACTGTGAATCGTAATATCATTTCCTTCTCTTTCCGCTATTTCATCTTTAGAAGTTCTTTCGTGAATTATTCTAATTCCAGATTCTTTACAACTATTGTAGATTTCATCAAGGGTTGGGTTTCTTGAATTCTCTTCTCTATAGGTAGGATTAGGAATTTCAAAAGAATCCAGTGTGGCTAAATAAGAGATAAAACTTTCGTCATCCTGAACTTGAGCTATTGAGAGAATGGTATTACTTGTTCCCATAGGTTAATATTAGTTTAAAAAGAATTCTGTTGGATTATCCTTTATGTAGCCCGCTAGATTTTCAATAGCTAAATGAAGAGGTACGCTGTAATCAGAACCAGATATAGGTTTGTCCAAGTTAATGTATGTTGTATGAAGTGATTCATATACCTGTTCGAAATCTTGCGGAGCATTTCTTAAATACTCGAACTGTTCTTTGTTCTCTTCATAAAAGTTAATTGTTCTTTTGATAGTTTGAATAATTTCCACTTCGTTGAACTCTTCTAATAAAGATAAAAGCCGTTTTAAATCACTTATTTCATCACCATAGTCGATAAAGAAATTGATGACGCCATAATTTTCAAAAGTGAATTCGATCCTGTTAATAATTTCACAAAGTTCATATCGTTTTGCTATGGTTTTATTACTGGTAATCGTTTCAGGGTTGTTCTTTTCTATAACAGAAAGAACTATATCGTAATTACTTAAGCCTTCAAAATCCTTTTTTGTCATCCTTTGTTGTAGCTAACGTCGACTGTATGTTTAGCTTTAGCGTCGTTGATTATTTGTAAGCTGACCATTTAGTCATCTAATTAAAACAGCTTACAAGTTAATCAATGAAATATACGCAGTGTTATTGTTCGTTTGAAAATTGGAATCTACCGCTGCATTTCGCTGTTTTGTTCTGAAAAAATATGAGTTTTAGACGGGGCTATGAATCGTCTTTTGAAGAAGAGAGGTGCCTTTTTAACTGCTTATCCCTTGAAATTGTGGTGATTTTCGCCTAACTTCAATCTCAAGTTTTGTCAACGTGTCCACGTTTTGAAAGACTGCTTTCAACGAGTCCTGACGAGCAAAACTTAATCCTTCGGATAAACCACACTTTCAGCCAATATCATTCGACTTCAATCCTCTCTAAAAGCACCGAAATGTCCTCGCCGATTTTCATATGAACTCTAACGCCTGTGTAGGACGATGTGCCCTCACAGCTTGATTAAAGTAGAAAGATAGCCGATCCGCGCACAACCACAAAAGCTTGTTTAGCCATTAGCCCAAGTTTAGATCGCCAAGGAAACCACGAATGCGTTATCGGTATGCTGGAGATTCCGCGAGGAGCGGTGGTGCTGATTCTGGCATTGATTCGGAAAGCTCGCATGGGCATTCGTGCCTACACTATGTTGTGCGTCTATTACATCTAGCTAGTCTGTTCGTTCACAATCGCAGTTGTTAGAAAAATCTGAAGGAAGTATCAATCACCTTAAAGTCTATTGGCCTAGTTAAACTGTAGATATCATCAGGACTAGCAATAGCCCAATAAACTGCAAGAATAGCGGTTAACCCCGAAAGGCTTAGAAGTAGTCCAGTTAACCAGTTGTTCATCGTGAGATTGGTGAGTCTATTCACAGCGAATATCAGAAGATACCAGGCAAAGAAGATTATTAAAAAATTGGCCAGAAATGGAAGAATATAAACTTGAGAACAAAGCGAAGTGTGAAGGCAATCTTCGTGAAAGGGTAAAGGAAATCCACTTAAAACATAGTTAAACCCTTCGGAAGTCTTAATATTCCAATCTAAAGTGAAGGTTGGGAATGAAAGTATTGTTAGTGGGATTATAAGTTTCCAAGTGAGTTCTTTCATGAAATGTTTCGTTCAGGCGCTCATGACGCACAACGTCTCGCTATCCGCTGTGGTGCTTGACGTGTAGTTTTGTTTCGGTTACAATGTAGGAAAATCTTCGATTTTGATCGCTACCTTTTTTTGATTCAGTGAGGAAAATCGAAGATTTTCCGGTGCAGGTAGAAAGCAGAGCCGTTTAAACTAGCAGAATGCACCATGGCGTAATTAGCGTTTGTTAGCTACATTTCATTCGCATGTTGATTCGTAATATTTTATCCCCTCGGGATGACCTGCTTCATAGGCTTTTTTAAGGTCTTTACATGCCAAATTCATATTTCTCATATTGCGATGTATGTTGTAACGAAGTAAATAGCTTTCAATGTAATTCGGTTTGATATCGATACATATGTCTGCATGAATAAGAGCCTTTTCATTTTCGTTTAGTTTTTTATACATGCTTGCGATATTGTAATGGGCTTTATAATTTTCACTGTTTGCTTCGATCGCTCGAAGATGATATTGAACTGCAGCGTGAATATTTCCATTTCTGAACTGAGCGTTGCCAAGGTTATCTAATGCTTGATCATTTGAAGGATTATACAATAGCGCTGATTCACAAAGTACTTGTGCTGAATCTAGTTGATTTTGATGCGTTTTTATAACACTCCAGTTAACAAGAACCGCCGAAAACCCAATCGAATCATGTTTGTCAACATTTTTAAGAATATCCTTAATATCATTTTCTGCAAGTTCAAACTTTGAAAAAAATGTATAAGCCATGCTACGAGCCATTAAGAAACTTTTATTGTTTGGTTCTTCAGATAAGGCTATCGTAAACTTATTTATCGCAAGTTCAAAATCATTCCTTTCAAAAGCCTCTATTCCTTCAAGATAGGATTCGTTTTCGAAGCTGCATGATACTAGCAATAGAAATATGAGGGGGTAAATTAGACGCATAGATTGGATATTGTAGCTAACGTCGACTGTATGTTTAGCTTTAGCGTCGTTGATTATTTGTAAGCTGGCCATTCAGTCATCTAATTAAAACAGCTTACAAGTTAATCAATGAAATATACGCAGTGTTATTGTTCGTTTGAAAATTGGAATCTACCGCTGCATTTCGCTGTTTTGTTCTGAAAAATATGAGTTATAGACAGGGCTATGAATCGTCTTTTTGAAGAAGAGAGGTGCCTTTTTAACTGCTTATACCTTGAAATTGTGGTGATTTTCGCCTAACTTCAATCTCAAGTTTTGTCAACGTGTCCACGTTTTGAAAGACTGCTTTCAACGAGTCCTGACGAGCAAAACTTAATCCTTCGGACAAACCACACTTTCAGCCAATATCATTCGACTTCAATCCTCTCTAAAAGCACCGAAATGTCCTCGCCGATTTTCATATGAACTCTAACGTCTGTGTAGGACGATGTGCCCTCACAGTTTGATTAAAGCAGAAAGATAGCCGATCCGCGCACAACCACAAAAGCTTGTTTAGCCATTAGCCCAGATTTGGACTGCTACGGAAACCACGAATGCCAGCCTGTCGGCTGACAGGCGTTCTCGGTATTCTAGAGATTCCGCGTGGAGCGGTGGTGCTGATTCTGGCATTGATTCGGAAAGCTCACATGGGCATTCGTGCCTACACCTTGTTATCGAGATTTTTCGATTGTCTCCTTAAATTCTTCGTATTGACTTACTGTTTCAAATGCAGTTCTTGGAATAATTACTGCTGTCATTTCACCGTTGAAAAGGTATAAATGTTCATCTGATTCTTCAAGTCGAATGAATGATGATATTGCATGTTTAGATTCAATTGTTGGCGTTGCATAAATTAGTTCTATGGGGGTAAGTTCTATGGCTCGACTACCAATTAACTCTGGGTTGTTCTTTATAGAATTCTTTACAGCTGTTCCAATTGGGTTTCTGATCTTTCGTGTTACAAAAAATGAAAGCAACATTACAAATGCCATTAAACCAACAAATTGAACTGACATGCCCTGTTGAAATTGGTCATAAATAAAAGACAGTATAAAAATTCCGAGTATTCCCAAAATCACAAACGTTGCGATTCTATTTTTCTTAGATCGTGCTTTGTTGATGTATAGATTGTAATTCAACAAATCACCTTCTTTAAGCTCAAATTCTATTTTCATCTTTGTAAAGGCATTCTCGATAACGCCACTTGTATGATACGTAGCGTATTTGATGCCAATGTAATATCGATTTACCACAAAGCCAAATCTGTGATTTGGCTTGTAACTTACCTCGTAGCAAGACAGAGCACAGGTTTGGCGTTTTATCAGATACCTACCACACTTTCCTAACCGCTGCAGCAGCTATGGATTCATACAACTTGTTGGGCTACGTTTTATTCATGGTACAAACCATTGACTTTACATTAGTATTGATCTTACATTAACAAATTGTCCACGTAAGTAGGAATGATTCAGATACAGAATTCACATGAGCCACAACTGTCATTCGGAATCGCCCACGCGAGAGAAGAAGTAGCCACAAAGTGGGAGGGGTGCAAAGAGTGAAGAACGTAAATGGAGCACCACTAACCTTTCAAAACTTTCCATCCAAGTGACAATCAAATATTAAACAGCCACAGCCTTGAGCTCAACCTCGGCTGGAAGCAGGGGGGATATTAGAAAGCGTAAAAGTTTTGAAAGGAACAAGTACCAAAGAGAATTCGGATAAGCGGACACTATCGTTTCAGATTCAGAAGTGGTTATCGATCAATTGACAAAACAATGATTGTCTTAAATGCAATTGGTAATTCTTAGAAGTATAAGATTATTCACGCTTTTCGGATCAATCTTTTACAAACCATTGATCAATCTTTCTAGCCAAAATGATGGTAACATTATTCATGAAACAAAAAATATTTGGACATGGAGCCCAACGACTCTGTATGGGTTTGTGCCCCTAGAGTCTCTTAAAAGCACTAAAGTAACCGATACGATCTACACAGCCAACCTCGGCCTTCTGGAATTCTGTTCATCCGAGAATGCTTCGGCTACAGTCTGCCCATTCCTCGGTATTCTACTGCTTCCGATCGAATCGGTGGAGCGCCTTCTTGCATTGACTCGGTAAGTCATCATGGGCATAACCTATACAGCTTGTTATGCATCTCTTTCGTTTTGTTACCAGTTTAAGGGTTGATCTAAAATGAGTGGGTAAAGTATTGATACGATTATAAATGGTAAAGCTCCAGATCCAATTTGAATGAGAGTTAAGGTTACTGTGTCAAGGTTAGATTTTGCAGGGTCCTGATTTAGTTGGTTGATAGTTTCGATGTATTTATTTCTAAAATTGATAGCCAATACTGAGGTTAGTCCGCCGATGATAAGGAATGTGGAGTTAAGGATTGTTGTTCCAATGTTAATGCCTGTTAGATGAACAATATAGTACAGAATAAAAAGCGTCATTGTAGACCAGGCAAAGATGGTTATGAAGCAATTGGTAAATGATAAGTTCTTTGCATAGTCTTTGTAGGTGCCCTTTGCTGTTCGTTTGTTCGTTGTTAAGAAAAAAGAGTAAAGTTTGAGATAGTGTTCAAACAGCTTATCCATGGAGACAATTGTTAGTTAACTGATGCATAACGCACAGCTATCGGGCGTATGTCCGCAGCTTGTGAATAGCACGAATCTAGTGAAATCTGCCGAAGCTCACAACGGTTCCAAATGGCACTGCGTTCTGAAAGTCTAAAAAATCCTGCGAGCAGAAGTAAGTAGAAAGCACTGCCATTTCTCAGCGGCAGATTCACGGTCGAGTTGCACTGAAACCAGCCAGAAAGCACTAAAACATATGCCCGATCAGCGTCTGTTGAGCGCAGTTTTAATCGTTAACCCAACAGGATTACGGTTAGGATTGGGGCTACAAATATTCCAATTGTAAAGAATCCGTCCCCATACGTTATTCTCCGTTCGTTCAAAATGTCCATGCTCTTGGTTGTTGCTCCAGGCCAAGTGATTGATGGTTCCTGTTTATAGAACACTTTGTAAACGGCTCGAAATATTTGCCAATAGAGGAGCATTAGTATGGGTAAGTAAAAGTAATTACTGGCGTGACCTCTTGTTTGTTGAAGTTCGGGGTTCAGTCGTTCAGTATATCCATAGTAAGCAAGTCCAATCGCAATCAGCAGAAAAGTAACATACTTAAAATTGTTGTATCGAAGCAGTAGGAATGCAAAGGTTAGAATTAACCCGAAGTTAATGACAAGAGATAAAGTTGGATAGTTCATAATAAGATTCGAGTTGCGCCAATTGCGCTCAACGTCGACTGTATGTTTAGCTTTAGCGTCGTTGATTATTTGTAAGCTGACCATTTAGTCATCTAATTAAAACAGCTTACAAGTTAATCAATGAAATATACGCAGTGTTATTGTTCGTTTGAAAATTGGAATCTACCGCTGCATTTCGCTGTTTTGTTCTGAAAAAATATGAGTTTTAGACGGGGCTATGAATCGTCTTTTGAAGAAGAGAGGTGCCTTTTTAACTGCTTATCCCTTGAAATTGTGGTGATTTTCGCCTAACTTCAATCTCAAGTTTTGTCAACGTGTCCACGTTTTGAAAGACTGCTTTCAACGAGTCCTGACGAGCAAAACTTAATCCTTCGGATAAACCACACTTTCAGCCAATATCATTCGACTTCAATCCTCTCTAAAAGCACCGAAATGTCCTCGCCAATTTTCATATGAACTCTAACGCTCTGGCTATGCACCGTGGCGTGTTTAAGTTCGTATTTCGTTTCGTTTATCTAAGTAGCGAATTCTTTGAATTCGCATAGTAATTTCTTTTTCACACTAGGCGAATTCAGAGAATTCGCGGGCTATCAGGTAACTACAAATCTATCGTAACCCACCGACACGACATGGTGTTATAGCCCTTGTTAGCTGTGTTTTTACTTTTAATAGCTTCCAACTTTCTAGTTGTATTGTCATTTTAGTTATCTGCAACAATTTGACGTTCGCCCATTTTATCGAAATCGATTGGATCATTACAAGAATTGATCTCGATAAATTTCATATCCTTAAACAATCGTAGAAATTTATGCTTTTCAATTGAATCGTAGAATTCAAAATGAAGGACTCCATTCTTACAGATATTTAATATCGTTTTACTTTTTTCAAAAGACATCATGAATTGAGGTAAACTAGCATTACACCTTGTTAACCAAAAGAGGTGTGGAATGAATTCTTTAATTTCATGTTGAGTCAAATAGAAACCGCCGTTGAAATCAAAATCTATTTTCGTTTTTAGAAAATTCAGGGCTTCTAATACAGGAGGGTAATCATTGTTTTGATTTAACCATGGAGTGTTCCAATCTCCCATGATAATTAGATTTCCATGTTCTTTTGTTATTTCGATTAGTGCAAAACTTATGTCATAAAAGTAGTCTTTAATAGTCTGCTTAGATGAAATTAATGTCGTTTGACTATCCCAGTCATGAAGTTTTTCAACTGTGATATCGTCCCTGTTTTTTAGGTAATGCTCTAGGTCTTCTTGATTGAGGTTATCAGCTTGTTCTTTGGTTAGAACTGTAGGTTTATCTGAATCATCGAGTATAACTGTGTCACCTTCATTCCATTCTTCAGAAGGTTCATGTTTTGCTTTTTGAACACTAAGTAAATGCTCTGCGAAACAGTTGTTCAGTTTTAATATGTCATTTCTCGATTTTATCATACATCATTACAGCTAACGTCGACTGTATGTTTAGCTTTAGCGTCGTTGATTATTTGTAAGCTGACCATTTAGTCATCTAATTAAAACAGTTTACAAGTTAATCAATGAAATATACGCAGTGTTATTGTTCGTTTGAAAATTGGAATCTACCGCTGCATTTCGCTGTTTTGTTCTGAAAAAATATGAGTTATAGACGGGGCTATGAATCGTCTTTTTGAAGAAGAGAGGTGCCTTTTTAACTGCTTATCCCTTGAAATTGTGGTGATTTTCGCCTAACTTCAATCTCAAGTTTTGTCAACGTGTCCACGTTTTGAAAGACTGCTTTCAACGAGTCCTGACGAGCAAAACTTAATCCTTCGGATAAACCACACTTTCAGCCAATATCATTCGACTTCAATCCTCTCTAAAAGCACCGAAATGTCCTCGCCGATTTTCATATGAACTCTAACGCCTAGCTATATCCTGTGGCGTTGGTGCAATATAACCTGTAGGACTCAAAGCAGGAAAAATCTCCGATTTTTCATCATATCTTTTTCATCCAATGTGAAAAATCGGAGATTTTTCCGGTGCTGGCAGAAAGCAGAGAACTCAAATCTACCGCTAAACCGCCATGGGATATAGATCATGTTGTAGATCGTTTATTCCCTTAATGTAGCCCTAACAGGATTAACGGAATCAATAAAATGAGTCCAACAGTTACTAGAACTTGAAGTGTTAGGATTGTCAACAATGAAGAGCGTAAATACTTCTTCCTGTACGTTAATTGTTTATATGGAAACAATGCGACAATTGCTCCTAAAATAAAACCGACAATGTTAAAGCCTATTAGATTGGCGTGTAAGGAAGTCCAGAATCTGTCGGACATGGTTCTTCCGTCGTTAACAAGAACGGCAAATCCAATTGTGTTGATTACAATAAGAATTGCGATTCGGATTAAATACTTTCGTTTCTGTGTATTAATTAGTTCTTCGTTGGTCTGCGTCATTAGATTTAAGTGGTAAGATTAGTCTAGTATTTCAATTGGGTCAGATGTGACATGTGGAACTACTTTCGTTCGGGCTAAAAAATCACCGATTCGATATTCAGGAGTTCCTAAAATCAAAAGTGCTTCTAATGGCCATAAGATAAAGGTTAAGTTTCTAATTATGCATTGAGTTGAATTAGCCACTTTGTTTGATTTGGAATCAACTACTTGAAACCCTCTTAATCTCTTTCCAATACTTCTTCCATCCTTGTAATCTTTTGTCAATGCACCAACAACGAAAACTGTTGGAATTAAAAATCGAGCTGTATAATCACTATACAATATCGAGTTTTCTATAAATGATAGAGGAACCAGAGGAATAATTAAGAACATGTTCATTGCAAAGTCATAGGCCATGCTTTTCAAACGGTTACTTAATGGAAACCTAGTGTCTATCCTTTCAAGAAAGAGCCTACTTATTGAATTGTACCTGAGGTGAAAAATGAACTTCATTAAGTTTTTGCGAATGATCTACAACGTCGACTGTATGTTTAGCTTTAGCGTCGTTGATTATTTGTAAGCTGACCATTTAGTCATCTAATTAAAACAGCTTACAAGTTAATCAATGAAATATACGCAGTGTTATTGTTCGTTTGAAAATTGGAATCTACCCCTGCTTTTCGCTGTTTTGTCCTGAAAAAATATGAGTTATAGACAGGGCTATGAATCGTCTTTTTGAAGAAGAGAGGTCCTTTTTAACTGCTTAACCCTTGAAATTGTGGTGATTTTCGCCTAACTTCAATCTCAAGTTTTGTCAACATGTCCACGTTTTAAAAGACTGCTTTCAACGAGTCCTGACGAGCAAAACTTAATCCTTCGGATAAACCACACTTTCAGCCAATATCATTCGACTTCAATCCTCTCTAAAAGCACCGAAATGTCCTCGCCGATTTTCATATGAACTCTAACGTTTACTGTATGTTTTCGTGGCTGAATTAAAGGTAGTGAAATTTCGGTTTACCACTGAGTCAATCTTGCAGATTGACGGGATTTCTACGAAGAACCAAAGCCTCGAAAACCACTAACCAGCCATGAAATATACAGCGTGTTGTATGCTTTTCTAATCTTTTGTCATCCAGTCGCTAAGTGCATTTTTTGTTTGTTCTGGGGCTAGTTTTACCTCAGAATATTTTGAACTAAATGTTTTTGGGTCTTTGAGATATTCCTTCCTTAAATTCTCAATTTCTGTTATCGTTAGGTTTATATCTGTCATGTCGGTTAATTCGACCTGAAAACAAAAGTCATAAACGCCAAATCCACTTTCTCTAGTTAGGTTCAAAAATGTCTTACTTGAATCGTCTTGATAGAGTATGTATTTGTAATTAGCTAAGAGTAATATATCCAGCATGGGTTATTCTTCTTTGAATTTAAACTGTTTACCGTAGTAATCTGTATTATCGTATTCTCCAGTTATTGTAATTGCCCCACTCTCGATTTTTGTTTTTATATTTTCTAATTCGCTGAAGAAATTAGGTTCTCGATTTAAAAGAGTTTCCCACTTTTGTTCTTCTGTCATTGTATTTTCAATCGAGTGGATTATTGACTTACCTTGTTCATTAAAATTAGCTAGAGCATCAATTTTACTTAAGAAAAGATAACCCATATTCATCCATTCGTACAATTGAATAATCGATTCCTTAAATGGTAATTCCCTTTTACAAACTTTAGATATCAGCTGTAATAGTTCGCCTTTATGAAAATCAGAATAGTTGATTTTATTCTCGAAAATCCTCTGAACATCGATTCGGTTACTTTTGTCTTTAAAGTCAAGAGAAATTAATTCAGTATACAATTCAACTCCCAATTCAATCTCTAAGTTTTCAAATGAATACACCCAATTCTCGAATTCATCTGCTCTGAGCTTCTTGTTTATGTAATTGGATAATATTTTACTGACTTCTAAATTCATTGGCTGAATTGCATACAACAATTCAATAAACACACCTTTGTGGTGTTTATTTCGGTTGTATCAAAGCGAATCTAATGGATTTTTGATATCTCGCAAACTTGAGGTGGCAACATAGGTATACATTTGGTTGGTTTCTAGAGAGTTGTGTCCCAATAATGTTTGAATAGTGCGTAAATCTGTGCCTGCTTCTAACAGATGTGTTGCAAAACTGTGACGCAGCATATGTGGTGTAACGACCTTTAATATTTTTGCATTTCTTGCAGCGACTTTTATAATTTTAGCCAGGCTAGTAGCGCTGTATTGAATAAACAACAATCTTAAAGACAACTGATTTCAGATTCTAATCCACGCAAATAGTGCATTAATATTTTCTTAGGAAGTACCCATAGGATACCTAAAAACCCCTCCAATATCTATCGATTATGAGGCACCAAAAAAAGCCTGTTTTTGTCTTTTCAAAAACCCGTGCAGGCTTGTCTCAAAGTCTGCACGGGTTTGACCTAAAGTCTGCACGGGTTTGACCTAAAGTCTGCGCAGATTCGGAGCAAAGTCTGCGCGGGTTTTCTAGCAAACCTGTACAGGTTTAGCATAAAGTCACAGCAGGTTTGTGTCAAAGTATCAGTAGGTTTTTGGTAAAGCTTCAGTAGGTTTGGGACAAAGTCTGCGCAGACAGATCAAAAAAGGTGTAACTATAAAAATCTGAAATCCATATTATACGTAGATGCCCGTCTTGAGCTCAACGAATTTAACAGTATGTATGCCGCCCCTCTGACTCCTCTGGTCGTAGCGGACGCTACGACCCTTTTATAAAGTAGAGCGTCTGCTCGATTATAAGTAGCTGAACACCAAGTCCCCTTCCTCTCCTGCATACTGTCTGGCAACCCACTTTCTGCATTTACTTTATCCTGCAAGGTCTCCTTGATCTATCTAGATCTGAAACGCATAAAATCTCTAATCACATCTGACAGCTCTCCCTCAGACACACTAATAATCAAATGATCATAACAATGCTTCAGACTTGACAATAGGCTTTCTTTGAATCGTCTCGTATAAATATATCTACCCAATTCACAACAGTAAAAGTCACACTGTGAACCGGTGATCACTGATCACGAATTGCATATTGTCTATCCATCAATACAAGATAAATGCATTCTACAAAACGCCAACAACGGGCGGACGCCCTTGGCTGTATTGGGTCCTAGCGGACGCATTATTAGGTTTGTTCGGAAAGCAATGGATTATAACTCCTCCAATTAGTCTGTAATGATGAGTTTCGAATAATGATGTCCAAAACCCAAATGATTGTTCAGATATGACCTTTCCTGAAGAAAGAGAAGCTTATAGTTGATATTATACTTTTTAAGTATTTGTTCTATTCGTTCAAAGGTGGAAGCAAATTCACCCTCCTGAAGTTTTTTTTTGGAAAAGTAGACAGTGTTATTTTCTTTGCCAGTAATCATCTAAGTCTGTTTTTCCAGATTCCCTTAATTACTTTTCCGACTTCTAAAAATTCCTCTTTAGTAAAAGTATCCGTTTTAGCGTTGTTACACCAGTAACAGGAATAAACTAGATTCGATATATTTGAATATGGAAGATTAGGCTCTAAACGTTCAATTTCTAGCTTTCTACCTCTGTTTCTTTTTGTCAGTTGTGGGTGTTTATTCCATAAATGTTCAATCTCTTTTTCCGAAATTTCGCAGTAATAGCACTTTTTGTCTGTGGACTCATGCCAGTTTCGGAAGTCTTTAAAATCAACTTCTTTACATTTTTTTAGCCACTTATCACGGATTGAGGTTAGGTAGGTTCGTTTGTCTTTTAATTCATCCCACCATGGTGCAAATTCGCTTCGAGAGATTTCCATTCGTTTTTCAATTTCGGAATAGGTGAGTCGGTCAATAACCGCTAACTGTAAAAACTCTTTTTGCTTATCTGTCATTTAAAAAAAATTATTCACCACAACGCCCCTGTATCAATCGTGGCGTGTGATTTAGTTTAAGTTTTGGCTACAAGATGGCCAAATCTCTGATTTGCGCTATCCCTTTTTGATTCCATAGTGCTAATCTGAGATATGGCGGAGCTTCTAGAATGCAGAGAGTTTTCATTTACAGCTGAACCACCATGATTTGATCACAGCATGTTGTGAGTCGTTTTTTAGGCTGTTCCAACATGAAGATTACTTCCAATAGCTCTCAAAACTTTTAGAACAGTTTCGAACTGTGGTTTAGCTCCTTTTGAAAGAGCTTTATAGAGGCTTGGTCTGCTTAATCCCGTTTCTGCAGCTATTTTAGACATTCCTTGCGCCTTCGCAATATGGCCGATCGCAGTTAATATATCTGCGGAATCGCCATCTTCCAGAACGGAGTTAAGGTATTCAGCAATCATTTCGTTATCGTCTAAATACTCTGCAATATCGAATTTTGATATTTTGTTAGTCGCCATGATTATTCAATTTCGTTTTTGTAATCCAACCAAAGTTGTTTCGCTTTATCAATGTCCTTTTGTTGGGATGATTTTTCACCACCGTTCAAAAGAAACACAATTCTACCGTTCACATCTTTTAAATACACTCGGTATCCCTTTGCATAGTGAATTCGAAGTTCACTAATTCCTTGTCCAACTGGTTCACAGTCTCCAAAGTTGCCATGTTCTTGTATTCGCTGAATTCTGAAAAGTATTTTAGCCTTGGCTCGTTTGTCTTTGAGCTTTCTTAGCCATTCCATTTATCGAATTCACCCGTCTTTTCTATAGAACACATACGCAAATGTATTCACTTGGATACAGCTATGCAATTGATTTATTGAAATGTAACGAATGAAAATCGATGACTCACCACACCCTAGTATGTGACACCATGTCGCATATCCGCAATGTATCTTTAACTAATCTAGTAGATTTTTAATGGTTGCCAAACCTTTGACTGCTGCATGGGTGTGAATTTCTGTGGTTCGTAACGAATTATGCCCCAGCAAGGTCTGAATGTAGCGCAAGCCTGTGCCAGACTCTAGCAAATGCCTGAAGAAGGGGGGAAAGTATGGGGCGCGAATTCTAGCTATTGAAGCTGCTCTTGCCAACTGCCAACTCCCCCACCGCGCTCAATGTCGAATATTATTGATTTGTATCCCCAAACCTACACACTAAGAGACTCCCCTATTTGCTAATTGTCCAAAGCCCCGTCATCTACCCAGCAGGCAAGCATGGCGATCTCTTCGTCTGATATTTCGCCATTGCGTGGCATGGTCTTGCTCTGTGTGAGGCTTTTGATATCCGCTGCTTTTTCCTGAATGTTGTCAAACTGCCCAAAGTCTACGATCCCCGTACCTGCTACATGACAACCACTGATCGCACAGTTGTTTTGGATGATCGCGCTGATACTCGTCGCATAACTAATCCCCGAGGGGACGTAGACACTTTGTTCGGTGCTGCAGCCCGCTGCATCTGTGACACCCAGTATGTGTTCGCCATTGGCTAAGCCAGTCAGTTGGGGATCGATCCCTCTGTCCACGCCATCCCATGCGTACGTCAGCTGACCCGTACCTCCACTAGCTGTGACCGAGATCGCTCCGTCACTCCCTCCACAGCCTGCATTTTGTGCTACTGTCATGGATATCTCAAATGAAGGCAGGTCAGAGGCCACAGTCAGGGACAGCGTCTTGGTGCATTGGTTGTCATCACGGACGATGGCGGTGTATACTCCTGCGCTCAGCCCAGTAAAATCTGTCGTCTCTCTAAAAGACACGCCATCCAGACTGTATTCGTATGGAGCACTCCCTCCACTCGCGAGTAGCGAGACAGTCCCTGCCTCCGTACAGCTCACTGCGCGCTGTGATACTACGGCTAGACCTAAGTCAGATACGGCACAGTCCACAGCTTCCTCCTCTTTGTCGCATGCGCTAAAAAGCACTGCAAGAACTGGAACTAAAAATCTTAATTTCATAGGTATCGATTCTAGTATAATTAATCAATATAGGTATTCAACTTTTGTCATTCATGATGCCAACAGCAGTGCTATTGGCCAGACACCAACTGCATCAGTACACCACAGGTATAGGCACCATAGGTACCCAGTGCATAGCCCAGTACGGCCAGTAACACCCCCACTGGCGCCAGCGACGGATGAAAAGCCGACGCTACGACGGGTGCAGAAGCTGCGCCACCGACATTGGCCTGACTCCCCACTGCCACGAAAAAGAAGGGGGCTTTGATGAGTTTAGCTACGACCAGTAGCAATAGGATATGCACCAGCATCCAAACAATCCCTACGAGGAATAGCCCCGGGGAGTCTACGATCGCGATGACATTCATTTGCATCCCGATAGTCGCCACCAATATATAGATAAACAAACTCCCTACTTTGGAAGCGCCTACCCCTTCGAGCTGTCTACATTTGGTAAAAGACAAGCCCAAACCTATGGTGGTCGCAATCACTACCAGCCAAAAGAAGCTACTCGTCAAACTATACTTTGCCAACTCAGGAAAGTTAGCCCCGATCCATGGTCCTATCCAATCCGCCAAAGCATGCGAGATACCCGTCACGCCAAACCCTACTGCCAAAACGATCATCAGATCCGTCATGGTAGGGATTTTGGATATACTAAGTTGATAATCCTCGATTTTATTTTTCACCCCCTCGATCGCCGAAGCATCAGCCTTCAAAAAGGCATCTATCTGCTTAGACTTACCTGCCCCGATCAATAGTACTGCCAGCCACAGGTTCGCTACGATCACATCCACAGTCACCATCTTAGAGAACAACTCCTCGTCTACCTGAAAAACCTCAATCATCGCTGCCTGATTGGCACTACCACCGATCCAGCTCCCCGCGATGGTGGTCATGCCACGCCAGATGTCATGAATATCACCTCCCACTACATCGGGGGCTACCCACGCAAAAAACATGATAGACAAAGGGCCACCTATCATAATACCCACGGTTCCTGTCAAGAACATAATGATCGCCTTGCTACCCAGTTTCATCACCTCTTTGAAGTCCGTGCTCAGTGTCAGCAATACCAAACTCGCTGGCAACAGATAGCGTGATGCCACAAAATACAACTGAGAGTCCTCTCCCGATATGATGCCCATGGAATTAAAAATGGAAGGCAAAAAGTAGCACAGCAGTACCGACGGTACGTAGGTGTAGAACTTTTTCCAAAAGGGAGTTTTCGAGTTGTTTGTCACAAAAATAACTCCCAATAATATCATTAGTAAGCCAAAGACCACTGCGTCATTGGTGATCAAAGGTTGCGTATCATTCATTTCCATAAGTTGTTTTCTTTATTAATTCGGACAGTTCACTTAGTATCATCGCCGTAGCGCCCCACACCACTCGTTCTTGGATATCAAAATAGGGTGCTTCGATCTGTACCCCCTCATAAGGCTTGATCCACATTTTCTTTCTCAAATCGGCATTCTGAATATCAGCCAGATCCACTTCTAGTATCTCCTCCACCTCTATTTGATCCTTGACGAAAACGGGTTTTTCGGTCACATAACCTAGATAAGGTTCGATGTTAAAATTGCTCGGAGGGATGTAGTGACGGCTCAGTTTGCCAATCATCTTGACCTGCTGTGCAGGTACGCCTATCTCCTCGTGGGTTTCTCGCAGTGCCGTCACCGCTAGGTCGCCATCTTCCTCCTCTTGCTTGCCTCCGGGCAGTGCGATCTGCCCGCTATGGACTCCCTGGTAGACTGGACGGACGATCAGCGGGAACTTGACCTGCCCATCCTCTGGGTAGAACAGGATCAAAACAGCACTCTCTCTCGGCGGTGTCTTGTGTGCAAAAGTCCGCTTGACCTCTGACATCCGCGCAGGTGCCATGATATGCTGTGCCTTTATCCCCGGCAGCCCTACTTCCAATACTTCACGTAACGAACTAACAAATCTCTCGATCAAACTAGACTCCTTTTTGGGTTATTGCTACTCTTTTATGAGTGGTGAGAACAAACCTATTAAATATAATTATTAAATTAGGTCGGGCTACCTTCAAAAACATGTCAGACCATCTCCCCTACTACATCTATATCGTCTTTCTACTGACGACTCTCGCGACCTTTGCCTTCCTTCACTTCGGTTTTAAAAGTGCCGAACCAAAAAAATCTAATGTCGCACTGATCATTTCCATTTGTCTGGTTGTGTGGCTATTTATCATTGGTACCTTGTCGCTCAATGCGTTTTTTGTGGATTATGAAACGATCCCGCCCAAATTCGTACTGGCGATAATGCCTCCCAACTTGTTCGTGATGCTGCTCTTTATCAGTAGGAGAAGTCGAAACTTCATTCGCCAAATCCCCATCACCACGCTCACTTACCTGCATCTGGTCAGAGTCCCCGTCGAGATCGTCCTATGGTGGCTGGCACTCGAACACTGGCTACCGATGCTCATGACTTTCGAAGGTAGCAACTATGATATCCTGTCTGGTATCACTGCACCGTTCGTCGCGATATTCATGGTTGGTCTCCGTAGCAAGGTCAAAATCGGTGCTATTATTTGGAACTTTCTCGCACTAGGACTCCTCGTCACCATCGTCTACCATGCTTTGTTTTCTACGCCATTCCCTTTTCAGAAATTCGCGTTCGACCAGCCCAACATTGCGGTATTCTACTTTCCGTTTATTTGGCTACCTGCCTTTATAGTACCTGCAGTTTTATTTTCTCATCTCGCAGCGCTATACCAATTGTTTTCTAAAAGCGAAGAGTCAATATAAATGCATAATTTTCCGCATGGCGCTTGACAAACAATATATCAAACTCATTTTTGGGATCAAACTAAAACAGTACCGTCAGAGACTAAGCATGTCCCTGCAAAACCTGTCTGACCTTTCAGGTGTTTCGGTCTCCTATCTCAACGAAATAGAGAAAGGGAAAAAGTACCCCAAAACAGATAAAATCCTTTCGCTCGCTCAGGCGTTAAAAGTTCATCCTGTAGACCTAAAGTCTGAAAACCTAGACAAGACCCTCGCGCCTATCACGCAGCTGATTCACTCGGGTATCCTATCTGAGCTACCGCTAGAACTCTTTGGGCTAGAAGCATCCCGCCTCTTGGACCTCCTATCTAATGCCCCCTCCAAGCTCAATGCCTTCATAGGTACGCTACTAGAGGTCAGCAGAAACTATGACGTACGTGTGGAGACCTTCTACTTCTCCGTACTCCGTTCGTATCAGGAAATCCACGAGAACTACTTCGAAGCGATCGAGCAAAAAGCGGAAGAGTTCATCAAAGAGGTTAGTGCCATTCGCCAAAAGCACTTTCAGGCGAAATTATTCGAAGACTACCTCACCGAAGAATACAACTACAAGATCGTGATGGATGACTTTGACTCCCACGAATCCCTCAAAGACATGCGGACGCTGACAGTCGTCAAACGCAGGAAAAAGCACTTTATCCTCAACAGTAAATTAAGCTCAAGACAACAAGCCTTTTACCTAGCCAAAGAAGTGGGTTACAACTATCTAGGCTATAAAGAAAGAAACCATGCCATGCCTTGGGTCAAAATTGACTCCTTTGATCAGGTTCTCAATGACTTTCGCGCATCCTACTTCGCCACTGCAGTACTCATCAACAAGCATGACTTCACACGAGATTTGAAAACATTCTTTGAGAGCGAATCATGGAACCAAAACATCCTCATCGACACCATGAGAGAGTACAATGCAACGCCCGAGATGGTCATGCAGCGTATGACCAATCTGCTACCAGCGTCTTTCGGACTCAAAGAATTGTTCTTTTTCAAGTTCAATCACCGACCAGATACAGACAACTACCACCTCAGCAAAGAGCTACATCTGTCTAGGCAACATCAGCCACGTGGCACGGTGCTACAGGAGCACTTCTGCCGCAGATGGGAATTTATCCAAATGCTGCAAGACCTCTCCGACATACATAAGGAAAAACCTGACCACATCATCGGAGGAGCACACATCGCCCAATACCTCGATACCAAAGATGAGTTTCTACTGCTATCGCTGGCAAAACCCTTTAATCCTACCCCGGGTATCAACAACAGTCTGTCCCTTGGTATCCGCATCAACAACAAGACACGCGAAACGATCAAGTTCCTCCAAGACCCTAGCATCAAAACACGACTCGTACATGACACCTGCGAGCGCTGCCCCGCGACCAATTGCAAAAAACGTGTAGCTCCAGCTATCATATTCGAGCGTACCAAAAAAGAAGGAGAGCGCATCGAACTACTCCGAGAATATGGCCTAGACTAATCGCTTAATTCGCTTTTCTGTATAGTTTTGCATTCTGCTAGTAGCAGCCAAATGGATAAAATAAAACTTACATTTTCACACTATGTTCTCAGACTGGTTCGGTCATTTCAGCAATTACACCCTCATACAGATCGTAGGGTCAGTGCTCATTATCATCTTCTATTTAATACTGAAGGCTATCTTACAAAAAACGATACTCAATCGTTCTATTCAGCAAAATTTTGACCCTGCCCGATCGATCTATGTCCGTAAGCTCGTAGGCTTCATCACCTTGATTCTTTGCTTAGTACTCGCTGGGGTAGTCTGGGAGGTATCTCTCAAAGGACTCTCTGTCTACATCGCATCAGTTCTGACGGTCGTTGGTGTTGGCTTGTTTGCGACTTGGTCTATTGTCAGCAACATCACCGCATCCTTGATTCTTTTCTTTTTCTTCCCGCTCAAAATCGGGTCTAAAGTCAAGATCGTAGATGGCGCCAACTCGATAGAAGGCGAAGTGCTCAACCTCTCCCTCTTCTCTATCAAAATTTTGGTCGCAGAAGGCCAACATGCCTACTACCCGAACAACCTAGCCATACAACGCTATATCATCCACCTAGACGGAGGCTCTACCAAATAACCTAAACTACTGGCAGGGAGAAGCTACGTCGAGCAACTCGGCGTGGCGTTGATAGAGTTTACACGCATCTTCTCTCTGTCCATTGGCTATATAAGCTTTGATCAATGCTTGATAACTCTCATAATTAGTAGAATCCAAGGCAATCGACTGGTGAAATGCGGCTATGCCAGCCTCCCTTTGATCCACGGTAGTTTTGAGACGCCCTAGATTGAGATAAGCATAAGTATTCTCCGCATCGAGCTGAATGCTCTTAGCGATCAATGAATCAGCCATCTCGTATTCCTCCTGTAGCAGTTTGATATAGCCCGCATTGTTGATAAAGTAGGGCTGGCCCCCTACCATGTTCATCGCCACAGAGATCACAGAATCTGCTTGCTCTAACTCTCCCTGCTCTGCTAAAACCAAAGCCAAAGAGTTGAGTGCATAAGGTTCATTTTGATGAATCACCAAGGCTTGTTCCAGATCAGACTGAGCAGATGGATAGTTTCCTAAATTGTAATGCATAATCCCACGGTTAGAGTACGCGTCGAAATTATCCCCATCCTTGGCTATAGCTGCTGAAAAACTCTCCAATGCTTTGGCGTAATCTCTTTGCTTTTCGAATACCAATCCACTCACCACATCCACCAAAGCAGTATCTGGATAGAGCTTACGAAGGTATGACAGATCCTCAAAGGCATTGTCCATCCGCTCTAGTTCTAGATACGCATAGGCACGGTTAAAAAGCACATCATGGTAATCTGGTTTTAGGCGATAGACTTCATTGTAATCAGCCAGAGCGAGTACATACTTACCCATTTCATAGTATGCCACGCCACGGTTGAGATAGGCGTCCGTGATTTCAGCATCCTTTTCGAGTACTTGCGAGTACAGTACGACAGCATCTGAATAATACCCCTCATTGAGTTTCTTGTTGGCAGTTTCGAAAGTGTATTTGATGCGGTTCTTACGATTAGCAGGACTACAAGCCACTATGAGAACCAATAAAGAAAGAAATATCAACCATGATTTTTGCATGGCGCAAATCTCATCAGATGCGCGGATAATCAAAAGCGAATGTTAGAATTCTAGTACATGATCATTCTCATGATAAGCAATACGTGCTCAGATCTACTTCGAGTGTACAAGTATTCAATAACTACATTAACTTCAACCCGCCTTCTTCACCATGTACTTAATCAAATCAGTAGTCGTCACGATACCGATCAGCTCATTATTTTCGGTCACTGGCAAAGCATGAAAGTGCCCTTGCAGAAAGATATCTGCTGCTTGTTTGATCGTATGACTCACGGGTACTGTCACAGGATTGGCCTTCATCAATTGCTTGACGGTCATCACATCGAGGAGTGAGTCACTACCCGAAGAATCCTTAAATTTCGCACATTGTTTTACACCATTGATATCCGTCAAACTGATAATCCCAACCAATGTACTATCTGCCAATACAGGAATATGCCGAATCTTGATTTGTTCGAATACATTGAATACATCTCTAATGGTATCTGATACATCTACTGTGATAATATCTCGGGTCATGATGGTTGATATGGGCTCGTTTATGGACATAGCGTGTATTGAGTAGTGTTTAACATGCTAAAACTAAAGCATTATGAATTGTCGCCTCTGTTTTTTGTACAAAAGATGAGTTTTCAGACCATAAGACCAGCCCTATTTATGAAAAAAAACGTCCCCCGCAAATACTAATGCGAGTGCTTCTCGGTCTTGACCTGCCTCCAACAAAGCTTGCACTTCGTGATGCATGGCCTTGAGTCTCGCCTCTCTAGTCGTGTGCTTTGCGAGCGCTGATTGTACTGATGCAGTACGCTGAGAATCCTCGATCTCCGCTGCATTCGGGAGTCTCTCTTGGTTGCCCAGTCTCCCCAGATTGTTGCCGGTCAGCACCGTACTGTCCCGCGCACTACCAGGCAATTGATCTACACCTATCCCTTGTCGCTGCAGTGGTTTGGGGATTTCGAAGAGCGCTTCTGGGCTCATACGCCCATACCAACTGCCTCCCATCCGAGCCACCAGATCCAATCTGGGTGTGTCAAGTTGACGGTTTTCATCCAAGTACTCTTCCCTTACATGCACATGTACCACTTCCGCAAAAACGAGGTTTCCAGCACCGGGACCATCACCCAGCGCCTTGACCTCCGTCACACGACACTCGAATGCCACAGGAGCCTCTCCCACTCTCGGTGGCTGGACCTGCACGCTAGGCCGCTGCGTCAACCCCGCCTTGACGAACTCATTGACTCCCTCGGCATACTCTGTGCTCGACAGAGACATCTGCTCCACGATGGGGTGATTGACAATATTGATCACTACCTCTGGTACATCGAGCACATTCTCCAGCGTGTGCTTGGTCGTATTGTCTCGTCCTCTCCTAGACGGAGAAAAAATCATAACGGGCGGGTTGGAACTAAACACATTGAAAAAACTAAAAGGACTCAGATTGACTCGCCCCGTTGCATCCACCGTGCTGGCAAAACAGATCGGTCGTGGCGCCACGGCCGACAGCAAATAGTGGTGCAATTCGGCCTGTGACAAATCCTTAGGGTCAAAACTCAAATCAGCCATCTAATACACTTTAGCAGGTAAAATCTGTGCAGACACTTCCCCAAAACCAACACGTACACCGTCCTTGTCCGCATATCCACGCATCGTGACGGTATCTCCATCCTCGACGAAGCGACGCACCGTGCCGTCTCGCATTTCTAGGGGTTTCGTTCCTGCCCATGCCAATTCCAACATGGATCCATAAGCATCTGGTGTAGGACCTGAGATCGTCCCAGACGCCATCATATCACCGACATGCACGTCACAGCCATTCACCGTATGGTGCGCAAGCTGCTGCGCCATGTTCCAGTACATGTGTTTGAAATTGGATCGACTGACTACCTGCTCTTCGCTCCCTTCGGGGCTAATCGCCACTTCCAACTGGATATCGAAGTTGCGATCACCCGTCGCTTCAAGATACGGCAGAACTTTCGTTTCTTGCTTCGGCCCAGCCACCCGAAATGGCTCCAGTGCTTCCATCGTCACTACCCAAGGCGAAACAGACGAGCCAAAATTCTTTGCCAAAAATGGCCCCAGCGGCACGTACTCCCATTTCTGTATGTCACGCGCCGACCAGTCGTTGAATAGCACCTTCCCAAAAATATACTCCTCTGCCTCAGCAGTCGACACCCGATCTCCCAGCGACGTATCTTTCCCGATGATGTAGCCCATCTCTAATTCAAAATCCACTCGTGACGATGCGGCAAACACCGGTTCGGTAGCATCCTTGGGCAGCACCTGCCCCATCGGTCTGTGGATCGGCACCCCGCTCACCATGATGGATGAGGCCCTGCCGTGATAGCCCACCGGAATGTGCTTCCAATTGGGCAGCAAAGCATGCTCAGGATCACGAAACATCACCCCGACATTGGTAGCATGTTCGATGCTAGAGTAGAAGTCCGTATAGTCACCTATGCGCACTGGCAAGTGCATCTGCACCTCCGATTGATCAATCAGCAACTCTGGAGATGCTCGCAATGGAGAGTCCTCCTCACACAGCAAGCGCTGTACATCAAGACGCACTTTCCTTGTTACGTTTTTTCCTAGTCGGATAAAATCGTTGAGATAGTCTTGCGCAAAAAAAGCAGATGCTACATCCAGCATCTGATTTTCGGACAGACCGAATAGGTTCACCACTTTGTCTCCTATGGCAATTCCTACATGCTTTTTCCCTCCTTTCTGAGAGTAGATCCCGAAAGGTAAATTGTATATACTAAAATCTGACTCTGCCGCTATCGGCAACCAGCTTTTCATTTCTATCATATGGTATTGTTGTTTTTCATTCGAGTTAAACCTAATAGCCTATCGGCTTCCGATTAAATGTTCATCTCGGGGATGTCTCCTGTCACAATCAACTTGCCTGCTGTAGCAGCCTCGATCTCTGCGACTGTCACTCCAGGTGCTCGTTCGATCAGTACAAAGCCCTCTCCTGTCACCTCTAGCACCGCTAGATTCGTCACGATTCGCTTCACACAACCTACTCCCGTGAGTGGCAGACTACACTGCGGCAAGAGTTTCGATTCCCCTGACTTACTCGTGTGCATCATTGCGACGATGATGTTTTCGGCCGATGCGACGAGATCCATTGCTCCGCCCATCCCCTTGACCATCTTGCCGGGGATCTTCCAGTTGGCAATATCTCCCGTCTCGGACACCTCCATCGCACCTAGTACCGTCAACTGCACGTGTCTCCCGCGTATCATAGCAAAAGATGTCGCTGAGTCAAACAATACCGCTCCCGGCTTCAGCGTCACGGTTTGCTTGCCAGCATTGATGAGGTCGGCATCTTCTTCGCCCTCGTAGGGGAAATTACCCATCCCCAAGATTCCATTCTCGGACTGAAACTCCACCGCAATATCATCTGGCACATAGTTGGCGACTAACGTTGGGATACCGATCCCGAGATTGACATACCACCCGTCTTGCAGTTCTTGCGCGATGCGCTTGGCTATTCCATGTTTGTCTAGCATACCTATCGGGTTCTAATGGTTCGTTGTTCGATTCTTTTTTCATAGTCCTTGCCCTCAAATATCCGCTGCACGAATATCCCCGGCGTATGAATGTAATTCGGGTCTAGTTCGCCCGGCTCGACCAGATGTTCGACCTCTGCGATTGTGACCCGTCCAGCCATCGCCATTGGCGGGTTGAAGTTTCGCGCTGTGCCTTTGTAGATCAGGTTGCCCAGTCTATCCCCCTTCCACGCCTTGACAATTGCAAAATCAGCCGTCAGTGCCGTCTCCAAGATATGCGGCTTCCCGTCGAAGACACGGACTTCCTTGCCTTCTCCCACCTCTGTCCCATAGCCAGCGGGCGTATAAAATGCCGGTATGCCTGCTCCTCCTGCTCTACAGCGCTCGGCCAGCGAACCTTGAGGGATCAGGTCTACTTCGAGTTCTCCATTGAGAAGCTGCCGTTCGAATTCCGCATTTTCCCCGACGTAGGAGGAGATCATCTTTTTAATTTGTTTTTGCTGCAAAAGCAGCCCCAGGCCAAAGTCATCCACTCCAGCGTTGTTGGAGATGCAGGTCAGCTCCTTGACTCCTGACTTCACCAGAGCGGCAATCGCATTTTCGGGTATCCCACACAGTCCAAACCCTCCAAGCATGAGCGTCATCCCGTCATGGATATCTGCGATGGCTTCCTGCGCATTGTTTACTATTTTATTCATCGTCTTTCGGTGTTCATCTGCTATTCTATCCAAGATTTATAATACTGCCTGTCATCGATACGCATGGCATTTTCGGTGAGCATCAGTGGCCGAAACGTATCGATCATGACTGCCAATTCTAGCGTTTCTTTTTGTCCGATACTCTTCTCGTAGGTACCCGGATGAGGCCCATGCGGTATCCCTGCAGGGTGCAGGCTGATGTTGCCAGGCGCGACTCCCGTACGACTCATAAAATCTCCATCCACATAGTAGAGCATCTCATCCGAGTCGATGTTGGAGTGATTGTAAGGCGCAGGGATGGCCTGTGGGTGGTAGTCGTAGAGTCGCGGACAAAACGAGCACACCACAAAAGCCGAGGTCTCAAAAGTCTCATGCACTGGCGGGGGCTGATGCACCCGCCCCGTGATCGGTTCGAAGTTGTGAATCGAAAACCCGTACGGGTAATTGTAACCATCCCAACCTACCACATCGAATGGATGCGCTTGATAATGCAAGTGATGCAACATGCCCTGCTTTTTGATTTTGAGAAGGAAGTCTCCCGTCTCGTCATGTGTCTCCAGATCCTGTGGCAATTTGTAATCTCGCTCACAGTAGGGTGAGTGCTCCAGTAGCTGCCCAAACCAATTGCGGTATTTCTTCGGAGTATAAATCGGCGTGAAGGACTCAACGTAGAGCAGCCGGTTGTCGGTCGTATCAAATTCGATCTGATAGATCATTCCCCGAGGGATCACCAAATAATCCCCATACTCAAAAGGAATATTCCCTACGAGCGTACGCAGCGTACCCGATCCTCGGTGCACAAACAGCAGTTCGTCTGCCGAAGCATTCTTGTAGAAATAGTCACGCATCGACTGTTGTGGAGCAGCTACTCCGATGATCAAATCACTATTGACCATCAGTGGTTCGCGTGCCTCTAGATAGTCCCCTTTCGGAGCGACATCAAAAGTCAACAACTTTTTGGAGTGAATGTTTTTGTCCACAGCGATCCGTGGACTTGCATCGATGGACTCAGCAATATCCGTCACCATCGTAGGTCGACGGTGGTGGTAGAGCAGCGAGGACATACCGTCAAATCCGATCGTCCCAAACAACTGCTCATAAAACAGCGAATCATCGGGCTTTCGAAATTGGGTATGCCGCTTAGGAGGTATCCTACCAAGTTTATGATAAATGGGCATATGTCTGTTGTTTTGGGTGTACACCTCTAGCCCTACTAGCATGAAGTGTAGCTAATTCTAATCATTTTTTCTGACAATATAAATGGCAACCGGACGCTTATCACAGTCCAGTAGTCTCAAGACATGATGCTATTTAGAGTAGTCGGTATATCTGACTCATGACGCTATATTCTCCAAAGAATCAACAAGCGAATTTTCGTTCACATGACAGGGCATTTATATAATTAGGCTTTGAGTGTCCTACTCAGTTGAAAATATTTATATTGATGCCAACAACCACGCATGTATGAAATTTTACGAATCCCTCAACTTCTCTGCTCTCAAGCATTCTTATATCTATAAGTTCCTATTCATTGCCTTTATAGGTACACATATTCCATTGGTAGCCAGTATCGCCTACATACTATACAGTCCAGTAGACCAAATCAACAAGTACCTGATGCTCCTTTTGATCTTAGGGTTTACAGTTGTGGCATTGATAGTCACGGTCATCTTGGGCAAGAAACTCCTAAAGCCCGTCAAACTTGCTTCAATGGCAATGGATCAATTCAAAGAAACACTTCAGATCATGCCATTACCCATCCATTATCAAGATGAAATAGGACAGCTACTACTCAACATCGATTTAACCCTCAATCAAGTCAAGCAACTCTCAGAGGAAAAACAAAATTATGCCAGTCTCATCACGCATGACCTGAGAAGTCCCATCACTTCTATAGTCGGCATTGCTGAACTAATCAAAGAGAGTGATGAACTCGACGAAATCTATGAGTTCACTGATATGATCTCTAATTCTGGAAATCAATCTTTGACGCTCATCAATGAGACCATGCAACTCATCAAGTCGACGCACTTCAACATAGAAGTGGGAGAGAAAAAAAGCACCAATGCTAAAAAATTCATAGCGGGTGAAATTGCTTCGTTGGCCGGAAGCAACCTGCTTAAAAAAATTAATTTCTCCATCGCAATCGATCCTGAACTAAGTATATGGGTTCAACCAAGATTGTTTTCGCATGTCGCGCAAAACTTACTAAACAATGCCATCAAGTACTCTCATGAAAATGGCTTGGTAAAAATATCGGCCATAGAAAAGGAAGAATACTGTGAAATAAGCATCAAGGACCAAGGCATAGGTTTCGATCCAGAAAAAGAAGATATACTATTCGACAAATTCACAAGTGCAAAAAGAAAGGGTACACAAAATGAACCAACTACAGGACTCGGACTCTATCTAACCAAACTACTCATAGAAAAGCATCAGGGACAAATCAAAGCACATAGCGAAGGGAAAGATAAAGGAGCAATCTTCACCATCCATATTCCGAAAGAGAAAACAATAGGTTAATTGGGTAATTCAGGGGATAAAAATCAATATTCGACATTGAGCATTCGACATTCATTATTCCAATCATTTAAATATTACCTCCAAGACTCATAATAGGTGACTGTTTTTTTATAAAACAATCACAAATTTCGAACAATGAATCTTGAATCACGAAGGGATCTACTACCTCTCCCCCAGAAATACAGGACGATCCTAATTCAGGAGTTAAGCACCCTAATAAAAACACAAAGTCCCGTCTAAACTAGACGGGACTTTGTGTTTTATCGCATCGAAACGTGCCTTACAACCCGCTTACTTCTGCTTCTCTGTGTATTTTTTTAACCAATCCCTGAAGCACTTTTCCAGGACCACACTCTACGAATGAAGCTCCACCATCAGCTACCATAGCTTGAACCGATTGTGTCCAGCGCACAGGTGCCGTCAACTGAGAGATCAGATTACTTTTGATCTCTATGATATCACTATGCGGCTTAGCATCGTAGTTTTGATACACCGGGCAGATAGGACTACTAAAAGTAGTCGCTTCGATAGCTGAGGCTAACTCTTCTCTAGCAGGCTCCATGAGTGGACTATGAAACGCCCCTCCTACTGGCAGTGGCAATGCTCGTTTAGCTCCTGCTTCTTTCATCTTTTCGCAAGCTGCTTCTATGCCGTCGTTGGTTCCTGAAATTACCAATTGCCCTGGACAATTGTAGTTCGCTGGAACGACTCCCTCAATCGACTGACATATCTCCTCTACGACCGAATCCTCTAATCCCAAAATAGCTGCCATAGTTGATGGATTCATTTCACAGGCTTTTTGCATCGCTAGGGCACGTTGTGAGACCAATCTTAATGCATCCTCAAAGCTTAGCGCTTTGTTAGCAACCAAAGCAGAAAACTCACCCAAAGAGTGACCCGCCACCATATCTGGCTTGAAATCCGCACTAACTAATGCTGTGACCGCAGAATGAATAAATACCGCTGGCTGTGTCACCTTGGTTTCTTTCAATTCTTCCGCACTACCCTCGAACATCACTTTGGTGATATCGAACCCGAGTATATCGTTGGCACTATCAAAATATGATTTGGCTGCTGCAGAACTATCGTATAAGTCCTTGCCCATACCTGAAAATTGAGCTCCCTGACCTGGGAATACGTATGCTTTCATTTACTTTTTTAATTTGCGAGGCGCAAACTTAAAGCAATTCCCTTCATTCTAAAAACCGCTCCTTGTGATTCGCAGGTGGTAGCATACAAGCATCCGTCATCCCAAACCACTTGTATCGATTCTTAGCGATGACATCATAAAAGACATTAGAAACAAAGGAAGGCACAATCAAAAACACCTGTCCTAGTGACCATGGTGCTTTCAAAAATTTGGAAATCTTAAACGCCGCCTTAGATTTCGCATACAGCTTATCTTTAGACAAAAACAAAATACTATCCGTATAATCCTTAGGTAGACCATGCTCAGACAGTATCTTTTCTCCTAGTGGAGATTGGAGCGGTGTAAACTTCAGCTGATCATTCTTTTCATGATCCAGTACAAAACTCACAGAACTGTTACAGAACTTACAAACCCCATCATAAAGCACCAAATTATCCAACTGACTTATCTTATTATGTTCACCCATCCTTTGTAATTCTTCACCGATTCATCTGGGTCAAGTGCATCAAATGTCACCTCTAGACTAAAATAATACACACCAGACTCAAGCATACGGCCATTTTTATTTTTCCCATCCCACATGATCAATATACCTGGATCACTCTCTGCGGGTCTGTCGTCTTCGGAGTTGTACGTGAACAATACTCCTCCTGTTCTGTCAAAAACAGTAAAATTAACTGCCAATACAAAGCGAGGGCAATCCGCATTATCAAAATCTGGAACACCACCACTGCCACCTTCTGAACCTCCCGTTAAAACCTGATCCCAGAACGGGGTAAACGTGTCGTTGACGCCATCACCATTTGGCGTAAACACGTTAGGCATTTTGATGAATGGGCAGTTGTCATGGCATATACGTGCAGAACGCTCGCTTTCATTGCCTGATCGATCCACAGATGTAATTTCGTAGCAGCCCTTGAAAGAAGACAAACCTTCATGTAAGTATGAAGTGCCTTCTACATTGGCCAAAAACGGCAACTCTTCTGCAGTATCTTCATCTGAGAAATAGATGTTATAACTATTGATATCATTGTCACATTGAGATGCTCCATCTTGATTCCATTCGAGCAAATTCTCGAACTGATCAAAGTCACACCCCCGTGTCGACAAGAACGTCTGACAATCAAAGCTGTCATCAAAGGCAAAATCAACTGGTGTACAAGGCGGTATGGTATCGTTCGGCTGGGCTGACAGAATCTGTGACTTGTTCAATAACGGGTCATAACTACTCAACGAAGGATTCCCATAGCTTCCTTTGGTCTCCACATAGTAGCGGTACATCGTCTCATCGCTCAGCGCTACACCGTTGTGCGATCCGTCATCTATATAGCGAAACCCATCTACTGTCACCTCTACTGAATCGATCAACATCAACTGATCGGGAAAGAAATCATCGACATTGTCTCGCCACACACGATGATAGGGCAAAGAATCCATCACATTAGACCATGGCACGAGTGCTTCCCATTCTATCATAATAGATTTCACATCTGTCGTTGCTTTGAGGCGTACTGATGAGGCGGGAAAAGAGGAATCAATGTAGGTACCATCATTTTGATATGCATGAATCAAATAATGATAAGGGAGCTGATCAGTATTCAATCCAGTATCTGTAAACTCTCTATTGGTAATCCCCAGCGCAACCGTATCTCCATTCGCTAAGCCCGAAAGTCCCTCATAACGAACCACATCGTAAGTATAAGGCCCTGGAAACAAAACAGGATCCAAGTCAAATGGTTCTTCCCACCTTACATAGATTTCACCATTGGCTTCACTCGTTTGTAACACATCTACATTGAGCACTACAGGTGCTTCTACTCCTATTTGAGCACAAGCCTCTTCAGAGACATAGCTCTCTCCTCCTGCTGGTGCAGGAAACTGTGCTACAATACGATAACAATAATTAGCACCTGGTGCTAACCCAGTTCCTTCATTATCATCTATATAATTTGTCACTTGTTGACCTGCAAGACTGCTATTATTGACTACATCAATGAGTTCATAGCCTGCATTGGCGGGCATACCCACCACACAGTCTTCTGCTACGATATCAAAGCTATCCACCCTTCGCCAAATCTCAATCTTATCAGCATTGCCGCAAGTGTACATGTCCCAATTAAGTTCTACCCGTCTTCCTGACAACTTATTGGTCACTAGTCCTGTGGGCGCTGGAGCTACTACACGTATCAGCCATGTTTTAAAATCTACCAGTCGAGTTCCTAGCGGTGGTTCATCCTTCGCTTTGATCTGCACTTCATACGGCCTCTCACGAATATGATCACAGGTAGTCTCCCATCTAAAAGCAATTTGCGCAGGCGTCGGCTGTACCGTTGGTGGATCGGGACTAAACGTTGCGGGGTTAATAAATGACTGCAAAGGACCACCAAACACTTCCAAAGTCAATGGGTCTCCATCAGGATCCGTCGCAATGATTATCTCTTCTATCGTTTCCCCCGCCTCTACACATATCTCCATGGGTTGGATAATTTCTGGTGGATTGTTATCTGTTTCCTCTATAATGATCTGCATGTCACGAGTTACAGAACCTATATTAAACCATTGATCATCAAGCTTTCTCCATTCCCTTACTTCAAAGGCTACATTATACTCTCCCATCAACCCAGGTGCATCCCATGTCAAATCTCCGTTGATAGAGTCAATAGAGAAAGTAGGTGGCCCATCTCGTTCTTGATTTCCTTCTAAGTAGTTCGTATAAAAGCTTGGGTCATTAGGCTCTTTATATCCGTTGACTTCACGATCAAAAAACTGCTGAGGAATTTTTAAATGATAAGACAAACTATCCCCGTCCGAATCGTAAGCTCCAGGGTTGTGCAAAAAAGTAGCGCCTTCTGCTCCTTTATCGATTGGCGGGACTAGAAAAACAGGTGTATTGTTGATTCCAAAAATAGGGTCGATGGATATCTCAGTTTCTATATAAAATGGCGTGTCCACCGAACTAGACATATTGACCACTCCAGCATTTCTATTCTGTTCGTTATATCTGACCACATAGCGACCATTCCCTTGAAAAGTATGTGTGATAGTGAAGACGTTATAGGCTACTTCATCACCGAGCAGTATGGTTTGGTTGCTTTCGGCATTCTCTCCTAAATTGACATTCACTCCATCCCCGAAATCAATATCTCCACTACCAAACAAAACAGTAGAACCCGTGTCGGTATAGCCAATCACGGAGAACCGATAGGTCAACGTAGAACTAGAAATACGTCGTGCGACGATTTCTCCTGCACGTATATGTGTCGCCTGTGATACCACCACCGATAACATCATGAGTGTGGCTATCAATAAAAGAACCTTTTTGTCGAGCAATCTAATCATCGCGTGTCTACTTGTGTGTGATCATCGAGTAGCTAGTCGGAAAACTACCGCATAGCAACTGTCAAATATAAACTGATTGTAATTCAAATATAGGGTTATTGATAAAGCAACGATTCTCTATAAGAGGAAAATTCGCGGGCATCTTTGCTCCTAAATGACAATCACACCAATAAAACTGCTTAAGCCTCACTCAAATCAACAATCCCTATTCATGCTAATTTATACCCAGTATAAATACTTATTGTCATTGTCAGATTAGCCCCCCGAATATATCTTTACAGAAATTTATTCTACTTATTCAAAAACTAAATCATGAGTTGGTTTACACAATCGATTTCCGGCACGATAGGCAAAAAACTGCTAATGTCGCTGACTGGATTATTTCTAATTCTATTCCTGGTGATTCATCTCGCTGGAAACCTACAGTTGCTCGCTGGTGATGGAGGCAAAGCCTTTAACATCTATGCGTACAACATGGCGCACAATCCATTGATCAAGTTCGTCTCGTATGGAAACTTCTTTTTCATATTGGTACACATCATCGATGGGATCATCCTGACCAGACAAAACAAGTCTGCCAGGAAAGTAAAGTATGCTGTTAGCACCAATGACTCCAAGAGTAGCTGGGCCTCTAAAAACATGGCACTACTAGGGATCATCATTTTGGTCTTTATCATCGCTCACCTCAAGGGGTTTTGGTATGAGTTCAAAAATGGTTCGCTAGAAGACGTAGTTTATGATGGAGTTTCTTATCCAAATGGGTATGAAATAATAGCATACGCTTTTTCACAACCGTTGTACGTAGGTTTCTATGTCATTTGCATGGTCTTCTTAGGCTTTCACTTGTCACACGGGTTTTCTAGTGCATTTCAGACTTTGGGTTTGAATCACAAGAAATACACCCCTTTCATCAAAAAACTGGGCGTGCTCTACTCTATTTTGGTAGCCGCTGGTTTCGCAATCATACCGATTGTTATGTACCTGAAAGGATAATTTAAAGAATTAAGAAAACTAAGAAATTAAAGAAATGGCTTTAGATTCAAAAATACCTGAGGGACCGTTAGCAGATAAGTGGACTAGCCACAAATTCAAAAGCAAACTGGTCAACCCAGCCAACAAAAGAAAATACGACATCATCGTAGTAGGGACTGGACTAGCAGGCGCATCAGCTGCCGCTTCGTTTGGCGAACTGGGCTACAATGTCAAGTCGTTTTGCTTTCAAGATAGCCCTCGTCGTGCACACAGTATCGCGGCGCAAGGTGGTATCAACGCGGCAAAAAACTATCAAAACGATGGAGATTCGGTCTTCCGTCTCTTCTATGACACCATCAAAGGTGGTGACTACAGAGGTAGAGAAGCCAACATCCACCGTCTCGCAGAAGTATCTGTCAACATCATCGACCAGTGCGTCGCGCAAGGTGTACCCTTCGCCCGTGACTATGGTGGGCTACTAGACAACCGATCGTTCGGGGGCGCGCAAGTATCGCGTACCTTCTACGCGAGAGGCCAAACGGGACAGCAGTTACTACTCGGTGCCTACTCTGCACTCAGCAGACAAGTCGCTACGGGCAAAGTAAAACTCTACGCTAGAACAGAAATGCTCGACGTAGTGATCATCGATGGTCAGGCCAGAGGTATCGTCACCAGAAACCTCATTACAGGCGAGATCGAATCACACGCTGCACATGCCGTAGTATTGGCGACTGGCGGATACGGTAACGTATTCTTCCTCTCTACCAATGCCATGGGTTCGAACGTGACGGCCGCTTGGAGAGCACACAAGAAGGGGGCGTTCTTTGGTAACCCATGTTACACGCAGATTCACCCGACATGTATCCCTGTATCAGGCGACCACCAGTCCAAACTGACCCTCATGTCAGAGTCACTCAGAAACGACGGACGTATCTGGGTACCTAAAGAGGCAGTCAAAGGATTGAAAGCAGCAGATGCTGCCAAAATCGCTGAAGAAGACAGGGATTACTACTTGGAAAGAAAATACCCTGCATTTGGTAACCTCGTCCCTCGTGATGTGGCTTCTCGAAATGCCAAGCAAATGTGTGATGCTGGCAAAGGTGTCGGCGCAACAGGCTTAGCGGTATTCCTAGATTTCTCTGACGCGATCAAAAGAGACGGACTAGAAACCATCAAAGGGAAATACGGCAACTTGTTTGACATGTATCAGCAGATCACGGGTGACAATCCCTACGAAATGCCGATGATGATCTATCCAGCCGTACACTATACCATGGGTGGTCTATGGGTAGATTACAACTTGATGACTTCTGTCCCTGGGCTATATGCTGCAGGTGAGGCCAACTTCTCAGATCACGGAGCAAACCGTCTCGGAGCAAGTGCCTTGATGCAAGGGCTAGCGGATGGATACTTCGTCTTGCCGTATACGATTGGTGACTACCTCGCCAACATGCCATACGACAAGATCCCTACGGATCATGAGGCATTCCAAACGGCAGAAAAAGAAGTCAAAGACAGGATTCAAAAACTTCTCAGCATCAACGGAACCAAAACCGTAGATGACTTCCACAAGGAGCTCGGACACATCATGTGGGAACACTGTGGTATGGCCAGAAATGCGGAAGGGCTGAAACTCGCCAAGGAGAAGATCAAAGCACTCCGCGAAGAGTTCTGGAAAAACGTCAAAGTGCTCGGAGACAACGAGGAGATGAACATGTCTCTCGAAAAAGCCAATAGAGTGGCTGACTTCATCGAACTCGGCGAATTGATGGTCGATGATGCCTTCAACAGAAGAGAATCATGTGGCGGTCACTTCAGAGAGGAATCTCAAACTCCAGAGGGAGAAGCACTCCGTATCGATGATGAATTTTCTTATGTAGCGGCTTGGGAATACCAAGGAGAAGGCCAAGATGCCAAACTACACAAGGAAGAGCTAGAATTCGAAAATGTTAAATTGACACAACGTAGTTATAAATAAGAATTGACATGAATCTGAAATTAAAAATCTGGAGACAGAAAAACGCTAACGACAAAGGTGCTTTCGAATCATACGATGTTTCGGACGTATCCCCAGACATGTCATTTCTTGAAATGCTTGACGTGTTGAACGAAGACCTATCGAGAGATGGCAAAGACCCTGTACACTTCGATCATGACTGTAGAGAAGGTATCTGTGGCATGTGCTCGCTGTATATCAACGGCAAACCACACGGACCAAAGGATGCTGTCACGACGTGTCAGCTACACATGAGATCGTTCAAGGATGGTGACATCATCGTGATCGAGCCTTGGAGAGCGTCTGCTTTCCCAGTGCACAAAGATTTGGTGGTAGACAGAAGTTCTTTTGATCGAATCATCCAAGCGGGTGGCTATGTCAATGTCAACACTGGAGGTGTACCAGACGCCAACGAAATCGCGATCCCTAAAACGATCGCTGATCAGGCCATGGATGCTGCCCAGTGTATCGGTTGTGGTGCTTGTGTTGCAGCGTGCAAAAACGCTTCTGCTATGCTATTCACCGCGGCGAAGGTTTCTCAACTGGCCTTGTTGCCACAGGGACAAACCGAGAGACATACACGCGTCGAAAGAATGGTCGCGCAGATGGAAGAAGAAGGTTTTGGTAACTGTACCAATACTGGCGCTTGTTCTGCAGTCTGTCCAAAGGAAATCGGTCAAGAGCACATCGCTCGCTTGAACAGAGAATACATCGGAGCAAAAGCAGCTTCTGATAACGTATAGTCTAGCGCTATCTTAAATATTCAAAGCCACTCGAAAAAGAGTGGCTTTTTTTATGCTTAACCGACCATTTTATAACTTTTATGCTATCTTCAAACTTTTAAGAAATAGCACGTAACGCTACTTCATTTAACTAACCATTTTTAAATATTAATTATGAATTTAATTTCAAAATCATTCCTATCTGCAGCTCTTTTAGCTTCTGTTCTTTTTGTTTCTTCTTGTGACAAAGACGATGACGGTGGATCCTCTACTTGGACGGATGCGCAAATTGCTGAATTAAGAGAGGAATCTTGTGAAGGGACTAGCGACGATGCTTGCGACTGTTATGTAGATAAAATAACTGAAGAGTACAGTTACAAAGAATATTCAAATCTAGGATTTGACGATTTAGAAAAACTCATTGAAATTTCTACAAGCTGTGCAGGATAAGATTTAAATACATTTAAAAACAAAAAGAGCGGCTCTCAGGAGTGGCTCTTTTTGTTTTTAACCATCCACTCCTAAACCACTACACCCCTCTAAATCTGTTTAAAAGGGGGCAATCCGTATTTCTGGGGAGAGATCGAGGATTACTTCGTGATTCAAGATTCATTGTTCGAAATTTATGATTGTTTTTCGTGAATAACCATCTCTTATAAGTCTTTGAGGTTAATTTGAATGATTGGAATAAAAATATCGAACCTGTCTACCGAGTCCCCTCCAACTTTACAGACTGATCCTTTAAAAGGAGCTAAATACGCCTTGTATTTTTTATTCTACGCTCCGAGGAAGGTGTCGTGTAATTCCGATTGCAACTAATAGTATTACCGTCATAAGACTAGGCTCTCCGCAAGTGAGGAAGCTAAGATTGACTGTGGTGAGTATTCTGCCAGAACTGAGAGATCGCTCCTCCTCCCAAATGATGTAAAAAGGGTTCTCACAAGTACAATTCACAGTACTACCCCTGCTGTAGCAGGTAGCAATGATCATCCCTCCAAACATAGTCTATGCGTATGAATAATTAAGACAATATGTCAGCATTATATCACAAAAAGCTCAATTTAACTCCTGTCAAGATGAAAAAGAAAGGGCTTCAAATGAACGTCAAAACAAACACGTGTGTTTGAACGTCGAAACACGTGTCTTTGGCGCTCGAAACACCTGTGTTTGTCGCCCGAAACACCTGTAGTTCCAGCGCCAAAGACACGTGTTTAAAAAAGACAACTAAAAACCCCCTTCAGGCCATCAAAATAGCACTTTTAATAAAAACTCTGACTACCAATCACAAGGTATAAGACGCTCAATTATTGTATATTCTCTATCGATTGAGAGAAATCAAAAAAGAAGACATTTTGTCTGAGTGAAGCGAATTTAAAAAAACACCTCGAACGATTTACCCCCACCCCTATAGCACTCCAGGTCGCACCCAAGCGATACTTACACACCATCTCGGTCTTGTGTGGAAAACTTCCCCTTCACTCCTCTCCTTTCCATCCACATAAATCACTAATTTTAAGGCGCGCTTTTCAAAGTGCAAAGCCAGACGTGTAACTACCTAAAGCTTTGTACTTTTCACTTTCAACTCGACAGTATGTACCTGATTTTTGATACCGAGACCACGGGTTTACCCAAGAACTACAATGCACCGCTCGAAGACCTAGACAACTGGCCTAGACTGGTACAGCTCGCATGGCAACTCCACGCCAACGACGGTTCGCTGATCGATAGACAAAATTTCATCGTCAAGCCAGAAGGGTACACGATTCCCTTCAATGCGCAAAAAGTACACGGTATCTCTACGGAGCGTGCCGAAGCGGAAGGACACGATCTCAATGAAGTCCTCAGTATCTTCAGCGAAGACCTCAAAAGAACAGAATCAGTCGTCGGTCACAACGTCGAGTTTGACCTGAACATCGTCGGCGCAGAATATCTGCGCAAAGAACGAAACAATGACCTCAATGGCATCAAAGCCATCGATACCAAGGACGAATCCACAGACTATGTCGCCATACCCGGTCGTGGCGGTCGCTTCAAGTGGCCCACCCTGACCGAGCTGCACACCAAGCTCTTTGGCGAAGGCTTTGATGATGCCCATGATGCGGCTTATGATGTAGATGCGACAGCCAAGTGTTTCTTTGGACTAATCACCGAGGGGGTCATCCCTCCCTTGGACGATACGGCCAAGGAGCAGGTCATCTACGAAGCACCTAAACTCGAAGCGGCCAATTTCGCTGCAACAGAAGAGCAAAGCATCGAGATGCCGCCCAAAGCTACTGCCGAAGAAATCAAGGCACTCGAGGACCTCCCCTTCTCCCACCTTCACGTCCACTCGCAGTACTCCGTACTACAGGCAGTCTCCGAAGTAGACTCCATCGTACAGACAGCCAAACAACACAACATGCCCGCCATTGCCCTGACAGACCATGGCAACATGATGGCGGCTTTCCATTTCGTGCGTGCAGCGCTGGCTGCTGATATCAAACCTATCCTAGGTTGTGAGTTCAACGTCACCGATGATCGCACCTCGAAGAGCAAACAAAACAACGGCTACCAACAGGTACTCATCGCCAAGAACAAAAAAGGCTACCACAACCTCGCCAAGATGGCCTCCATTGCGTTCGTCGAGGGATTCTACTATGTGCCTCGTATAGACAAGTCAGTCATCGAGCAATACAAGGAAGACATCATCGCAACGACGGGTGGGCTTTGGGGGGAGATTCCATTTACGATCCTAAACATCGGCGAAGAACAAGCCGAAGAAGTGTTCCTCTGGTACAAGGAACTGTTTGGAGAGGACTTCTATGTCGAACTGACGCGTCACGGTGTGGAAGAAGAAGAAGTCGTCAACCAAGTGTTGCTGCGCTTCGCTGAGAAACATGGCGTCAAGTACTTCGCCTCCAACAACACCTACTACACCGACAAGTCACAGGCCAATGCCCATGACATCCTGCTCTGTGTCAAAGATGGCGAACAGCAATCCAAACCAAAAAAATACATCGGCAAACGAGGCAGAGAGTTTCGCTACGGCTTCCCCAACGACGAATTCTACATCAAGTCACCGGCAGAGATGAAAAAACTCTTTGCGGATCTGCCAGACGCCATCAGTACCACCAACGAGATCGTAGACAAAATCGAGAGCTACGTACTCGAGCGCGACATTCTCCTCCCAGCCTTTGACATACCAGAGGAGTTTCAAGACGAACGAGACAAAGACGATGCTTCCCTCAAACTGGGCGAAAACAATCTGCTGCGCCACCTCACCTACGAAGGTGCCAAAAAGCGCTACGACGAGATCACCCCAGACATCGAGGAGCGACTGGACTTTGAACTGAGTGTCATCCGAAACACTGGATACCCTGGTTACTTCTTGATTGTACAGGACTTTTGCCAAGCGGCACGTGACATGGGCGTATCGGTAGGCCCAGGCCGTGGGTCAGCCGCTGGATCAGCAGTCGCCTACTGCATCGGGATCACCAACGTAGACCCGATCAAGTACGATCTACTTTTTGAGCGTTTCTTGAATCCAGAAAGGGTGTCCATGCCCGATATCGATATTGACTTTGACGATGAGGGTCGTCAGAGCGTGATTGACTATGTGATCAACAAATACGGAGCAAACCAAGTCGCCCAGATCATCACCTACGGTACGATGGCAGCCAAGTCAGCCATCCGGGACACCTCCCGTGTACTGGAGCTCAATTTGGCAGATGCCGACCGACTCGCCAAATTGGTCCCAGACATTAAACTCAAGAAGCTGTTTAGCCTCAGCGATAAAGACCTAGCGGACAAACTCAAAAACAACCCCGAAGCGATCACACAAGCCAACGAACTGAAACGTATCGCGACAGAATCTACGCCAGAATCCAAGGTCGTCAACCAAGCCAAAATGCTCGAAGGATCGGTGCGAAACACGGGTATTCATGCCTGTGGGGTCATCATCACACCAGACGACATCACCAAGTTCGTCCCTGTAGCACTGGCCAAGGATTCGGAGATGTACTGTACGCAGTTTGACAACTCCGTCGTAGAAGATGCTGGTCTACTCAAGATGGATTTTTTGGGTCTCAAAACCCTCACCTTGATCAAAGATGCTTGCCGTCTGGTCAAGCAACGACACGACATCACGCTCGACCCTGATGAGTTCCCCATCGACGATCAAGCGACCTACGAGCTCTTCCAGCGTGGAGAAACCGTCGGAATATTCCAATATGAATCCCCCGGTATGCAGAAGTATATGCGGGAGCTCAAGCCTACGGTATTTGCCGATTTGATTGCAATGAACGCACTCTATCGTCCGGGACCGATCGAGTACATCCCCTCATTTATCAAGCGTAAGCATGGCGATGAAGAGATCCAGTATGATCTGGACGACATGCAAGAGTACCTAGAGGAAACCTACGGAATCACCGTCTATCAGGAGCAGGTTATGCGACTTTCTCAGAAACTGGCGGACTTCACCAAGGGGGAAGCCGATGTACTGCGTAAGGCCATGGGTAAAAAGCAAATGGCAGTACTGGATAAGATGAAACCTAAATTCATCGAACAAGCTTCCGCCAAAGGACACAATGCCAAGACCCTCGAAAAAGTATGGAAGGACTGGGAAGCTTTTGCATCCTATGCCTTCAACAAGTCTCACTCGACGTGCTACGCATGGGTGGCCTACCAGACGGCCTACCTCAAAGCCAACTACCCTGCCGAGTACATGGCTGCCGTACTCTCCAACAACATGAACGATATCAAGCAGGTGAGCTTCTTCATGGAAGAATGCCAGCGGATGGGACTCGAAGTGCTCGGGCCAGATGTCAACGAATCAATCACGAAGTTCAACGTGAACGACCAAGGACAGGTACGATTTGGACTCGCAGCGATGAAGGGTGCAGGTGATGCAGCAGTGAAGGCACTCATCGAAGAGAGAGAAGCCAACGGGATATACAAAGACATCTTCGATCTAGCGATACGTGTCAACCTGCGTCAGGTCAACAAGAAAACACTGGAAGTCATGGCACAGGCGGGGGCATTTGACTGCTTCGAGTCCTACCACAGACGACAGTACCTCGCAGCAGTAGGCAATGAGACCAACCTCATCGACAAGGTCGTCAAATATGCCAACCGCATGGAAGCACAAGCGGCCAGTGCACAGGCATCCCTCTTCGGTGGAGACTCAGGCGTGTCTGAACCCATCCCTACCGTCGCGGATGTAGAGCCGTTTACGAACTTGGAACAGCTCCGACTGGAAAAAGAAGTCGTCGGGCTATACATCTCTGGTCATCCATTGGATCAGTTCAAGTTCGAGATCGATAAGTTCTGCAACACCTCCGTCGGTGAACTCAACAACATGCCCGAACTGCAAAAGAAAGGAGCCAACATCCGCATGGCCGGCATGGTCACGGCAGTAGGCCATCGGCAAACCAAAAATGGAAAACCATTTGGAACACTGGAGATCCAAGACTACACAGACACCTATACCTTCTTCTTGTTTTCGGAGGACTATGTCAAGTTCAAGGAGTACTTCGAAGTGGGGTGGTTTCTCTACCTCCAAGGCGCAATCAAGCTCAAATGGCAAGGCCCTGATCTAGAGTTCAAAATCAACTCCGTGTCCCTACTCACCGACATCCGTGCAGAGAAGACCAAAGGCATCACGCTCAACCTGAGGCTCCAAGACATCTCCGACGAGCTGATCAAAGACATCAACGAGCTGACTGCAGCCCATGAAGGGGACGGACTACTCAAAGTCAACATCTTCGATCCCGAAGCAGGCATGAAAGTCAACCTCATGTCTCGCAAGATCAAAGTCAGTCCCGATGACGAACTCATCAAAAAACTAGACACCTACGAGCACATCAAATATGATGTGATTGTATAATTCTATACCAAAAAATCGAACTAACAATGACCACCAGTCATACTACTATAGCGGTTTTCTTAACAACTATTCTGCATAAATGTAGCATATCGATAAGCTAGGCTATATCTTGGATTTCAACTTCTGAGATCAAACCTCTGCTCGAAGTTCAGACAACCTATGCAAAACAAGCCATACGCTTCCTTCTCCACCACTGACAATCACGCGGGGTTCGACCATGTCATCATCGGCTCGGGTATGGGAGCCATGACCCTAGGCACTTGGCTCGCCAAGGCAGGTAAAAAAGTCGCCCTCTTCGAGCAACACTATGTACCGGGTGGGTTCACCCACTCATTCAAACGGAAAGATGGCATGAAATGGGACGTGGGTGTCCACTACATGGGCAACATGCAGGAAGGACACGGTCTACGCAAACTCATGGATTTCCTCACCAACCATGAACTGGATTGGGCTTATATGGGAGAGGTCTACGATGTGGTCATGATCGGCAAAGACCGCTACGAAATCCCCGCAGGAGAAGAGAACTTTAGGCAACAAATGAAGCATTACTTCCCTGACGATCATCAAGCCATCGATGACTATCTGACCTTACTCAAGAAAACCAACAAATGGGGCAGTGCTTTCTTCTTTGAGAAAAGCTTTGAACCCTTCTTGAGCCAAACACTAGGCAGATTGATTCGACGGGCATACGCCAAATACTACCGCACTACGACGCTAGAGACACTTCAAACCCTCACGACAAACCGGCAGCTCATCGCAGTACTCTGTGGGCAATGTGGCAATTATGGCCTACCTCCGAAGGAAAGTAGTTTTGCAGCACATGCCATGGTGATCGGGCATTTCATGGAAGGAGGGTACTACCCTCATGGAGGCAGTGAACAGATCGCCAATCGCACTTTAGATACTTTTCGTCGACTAGGAGGCAAAACCTACATCAACGCCCCCGTCTCTGAAATCGTCACTAAAAAAGGGAAAGTCACAGGCATCCGTATCAAAGGAAAATTCATCCCCTGTCGCAGTGTCATCAGCAACATAGGCATCAAAAACACTTTCGGAAAACTCCTCGATGAAACGGCTCGAAAACGACAAGCCATGTCACCAAACGACACCAAACCATCGAGTGCTCATCTGTGTCTCTATGTTGGACTCGATCGATCCGACGAGCAACTGAAACTGCCCAAACACAACATCTGGAGTTACGAAACGGAAGATTACTCAGTGGATATCAATAGTATCACCGAACATAATACGGCAAATAAGTTTTCCTATGTGTCTTTCCCCTCTGCCAAAGACGCACTATGGGCCAAGCAGCACCCTAACAGATCAACAATCCAAGCCATCTCCGTAGGCCGATACGAATGGTACGAATCATATGCTGAGCAGCCCTGGCGCAACAGAGAAACTGCCTACCAACAAAAGAAGGAACATTTCAAAAACACCATGCTGGAAAAACTCTACGAACTCGTTCCTCAGATCAAAGGGCACGTGATCTATGCAGAAGTCAGCACACCACTATCTACACGTCATTTCACAGACTACCAAACTGGAGAGATCTACGGACTAGCACACACGCCAAAACGATTTGCCCTACCCTACCTCAGACCTCAGACCAAAATCAAAGGACTCAAACTCGTCGGCCAAGACATCACCCTCGTCGGCGTAGCAGGCGCCATGCTTTCGGGTATGCTATGTGCCATCGTCATTCTCAAATTTCGCGTTTGGAAAATATTCAAAGACATGAATAACCCTGTAGGGTGATAATGACCTTTGAAATGATTACTTGATACAATCAAACAATCCATTTAGAATTGTTCTTTGTCTTCAAGCCAGACAGGCCATGCTTCCAGCAGGTAAACGCTTCTTTTTCACCGCCAAAAAAGGAAGCAAAAAGGCTAGAAAATCATAAACTCGCTATCGCTCAGACAGTATAATTTATATCCTTTATTAATCGAACTCAGGTAACTACGTTATAGCGAAAAGACTTTCAAAAATAAAAGGTCATTCCTCTTGCGAAGAATGACCTTTTGTATTTTCATAAGTGATCTAACCTTAGTCCTTTTTCTCAGGCTTAGGCAGAATCGCTTTTCTAGACAATCTAAATTTGCCAGTCTTCTTGTCGATCTCGATCAATTTGACTTTCACTTGCTCTCCTACTTCCATGACGCCATCCATTTTCTCGACGCGTTCCCATTTGATCTCAGAGATGTGTAGCAATCCGTCTTTGCCAGGCATGAATTCGATGAATGCACCGAAAGGCTGAATCGACTTCACTTTACCGACATAGATTTCGCCTTCTTCTGGCATTGCTACGATGTTGTTGACACGTCTAACCGCATCCTCCATCGCATTGCCATCTGTAGCGAATATGCTCACGATACCATTCTTGTCATCCTCGTCCACTACGATGGTCGCACCAGATTCTTTTTGGATTTCCTGAATGATCTTACCGCCAGGTCCGATCACAGCACCGATCAATTCTTTCGGTATTCTGATGACCTTAGATCTAGGCGCGTGAGATTTCAAGTCCGCTCTAGGCTCAGACAATGTCTCGGTAATTTTGCCCAAGATATGCTCTCTACCCGCTTTGGCTTGCATCAACGCTTCGGTCAATACTTCGTAAGACAACCCGTCTACTTTGATATCCATCTGACAAGCAGTGATACCATCCGCAGTACCGGTTACTTTGAAGTCCATGTCACCCAAGTGATCTTCATCACCCAAGATATCCGATAGGATGGCATACTTTCCAGTCACAGGATCAGAAATCATACCCATCGCGATACCTGATACAGGCTTCTTCAACGGCACACCAGCATCCATGAGTGCCAACGCACCCGCACATACAGTCGCCATAGATGACGAACCGTTTGATTCCAAGATATCAGAAACTACACGGATCGTGTATGGATTTTCATCGTCTGGTGGCAACATTGGCTTCAATGCTCTCCAAGCGAGGTTACCATGACCTACTTCTCTACGTCCAGGACCTCTATTAGGTCTTACTTCACCCGTTGAGAAACCAGGGAAGTTGTAGTGTAGGATGAATTTGTTGTATCCAGAGTGTACCGCTCCATCGATCATTTGCTGATCCATCTTGGTACCCAATGTCACAGATGTCAACGACTGGGTTTCCCCTCTCGTAAACACCGCAGAACCATGCGCTGACGGCAAGTAATCTACTTCACTCCAGATCGGTCTGATCTCGTCCAATTGACGACCATCGAGACGTACTCTAGTGTCTAGCACTACGTTTCTGATGGCTTCTTTTTCCACATCGTGGTAATATTTCTTTAGCAAGAACTTGCTGTACTCTTCGCCTTCTGGCAATTCTGGAAGCGCCTCTACATACTCGTCATAGATTGCTCCGAATTTTTGCTTTCTCAAGTTTTTGTCCGCCAGACCTTCTTTAGCTACAGCATATACTGCATCGTAAGTCTTCGCTTTGATATCTGCAGCTAGTGCTTCATCATGCGTTTCGTGGTTGTATTCTCTTTTGACAGATGCTCCGACCGCCTCAGCCAACTCTGACTGCAATGCACACTGGTCTTTGATCGCCTCGTGCCCTGCTTTGATCGCTCCGATCATCACGTCTTCAGACACCTCTTGCAATTCGCCCTCCACCATCATGATCTCTGTAGCAGAACCTGCTATAATCATGTCTAGCTCAGCGCCTTCCATTTGTGTTTTCGTTGGGTTGATGTGGTAATCTCCGTCTTTGAAGATCACGCGTACTTCTGAAATAGGCCCGTTGAACGGAATGTCAGAAACAGCGATCGCGGCAGAAGCAGCAAATGCAGCCAATGCATCTGGAAGATCATCCTCTCCCAAAGAGATCAACTGGATGAAAACTTGTGTATCCGCGTGATAATCACCTGGGAACAAAGGTCTCAAAGCTCTATCTACCAATCTACAAATCAATACTTCTTGGTCAGAAAGTCTACCTTCTCTTTTCAAAAATCCTCCTGGGATTTTACCAGCAGAAGCAAACTTCTCCTGATAATCTACAGACAATGGGAGGAAATCCACGTCTTCTTTAGCGTCTGGAGCAGACACTACAGTTGCGAGCAACATGGTGTTGCCCATTTTCAAAACTACAGAACCATCAGCCTGCTTGGCCAATTTACCGGTTTCAATCGTAATTTCTCTGCCGTCCTTTAACTTAACGGACTTGTTTACTACGTTTAATGACATAAAATATGTTTTAAATTTTGACTAATGATTGAGTGTGAGTGATGTCAAAATTTCAATTAACATGGAGTGAGAAAGAACAAGAAAGGGAATCCGTAAGAATTCCCTTTTTGCGCATAATATTATTTTCTAATGCCTAGATCAGCAATTGTTGCTCTATAGCGTTCGATATCGTTTTTCATAAGGTAATCTAAAAGTTTTCTTCTCTTACCTACCAACTTCAAAAGACCTTTTCTAGTAGAGTGATCTTTTTTGTGCGTTTTCAAGTGCTCCGTCAAATGTGTGATTCGGTAAGTGAAGAGCGCTACTTGTGATTCTGGAGAGCCAGTATCTGTTTTCGCTTTCAACCGACCATGATTTGCAAACAACTCTTGTTTCTTTTCTGTTTCTAAATACATGACTAGTAAAATTTTAATAAACTAAGCGGCAAAGTTAGACAAATATACCCCAATAACCTACCGTCTTTTCAAAGTAAATTTGGCCATCAGCTCTTGCCTATTACCCCAAACACGCATGGCTCTCTCTATGATCACGTTGTAGAAATCGGTATCAAATAGTTTAGCATCTTTCCACGCCTGTATCAAAAAGAACACGCCAAAGGGCAACAGTACTGCGTCAGCCATCCATGCAGCATATAACCCATCGACTATACCTCCCTTGGCCCACTTGTCGCTAGCACTCGTGAACACATAGAAAATGATAAAAAATACCACCCCGACGATGACAGGCATCCCCAGCCCTCCTCGCTTGATAATCGCACCAAGTGGAGCACCTATCAAAAACATAACAATACAGGCAAACGACTGAGCATACTTCTTATATCGCTCCACAGTATGAGAGTCTATCGCTCGTTTGAAATAAGTCGTTCGGTTGATTGAACTATTGATAGAGGATTTGATCCCTCTAGCTATACTCAACGCCTTGGTTGCCAATTGCTTATTTTTCGTGACGGGCAAGAAAAAAGTATCTACACGAGCCTTGACTGTATCCAATTCGGCCATAGTCAGCATTAGCGAATCATTCTTGAGTTTCTTTTCTTTTTTGTTCTCCAAAAAACTCATAACACTACTGATACTCTGCTCTTTGTTCATCTCCCGTTCTTGAACAACACTACCTCCAGCCGCCACAGAAGGCCGTGCAACATATTTCTTTGGTGCTTTTTTCCCTTTGAGAGAGTCTAACTCTGTCGTATCTAAGGCTACTCTACCAATAGTAGAATCTACATTTGGCGCCTCCGACACCTCAGGCAACTCGGCTACTTTGGACAAACTATCCCGCTCAGTCCGCAAACGCGACAGAGAATCTTTTTTGTACTGCATGGCTACCAACTCCTCTGATGGTGGTATATACCCGCCCATAATCAACCGATAACTTGTCGCTACGGAGCTGTATAGCTTAAAATGCACTTCTGACTGATCAATCTTCATCGAGTCTATACTCTGCCCCAGCTCCTTAACACTCTTCATATATCTATTCCCCGAAAATAAATCCATGTCCGTTCTGTCCAAGTCAAAGGAAGACAAACTGAATACAATATCCATCCGGTCAAATTTGGTTCGAACCAACTGAGGAATATCTGACTGGCGGGACGATTTGGTTTCCTCCTCGACATAGTGGTTGCCCCGGTAGAGTTCCATCATTAGGTACCGATCGTTGATGAAAGTGTACATCCGGCAAGAGTCCGCCAAAATCACTTTCTTATTTCCATTCGAATTGGTATGATCATAAATCACCACGTCAGACATGGCGATTCCATCTTTGTGCTTCTCACGAATCTTGATACTGTAATCTGGGATACCCGCATAGAACTGACCTTCTTTTAGATCAAGAGCCGGCTTTTGCTGCTTAATATCATAGAGCAAACTATAAGCGCGCAAATTAGCATGTGGCACGAGGTAGTTGTTGAGGAAAAATGCTCCAATAGAAATAAAAATGACCAAAATAAATGTTGGAAGCAGTACTCTCGGTAAAGAAATTCCTGCACTCTTTATTGCAGTGAGTTCAAAGTGTTCACCGAGCTTACCATAGGTCATCAATGAAGAAATCAATATCGCCAGTGGCAGTGCCATCGGCACCATATTGATACTGAAATACATCATTAGCTCTCCAAAAACCCCAAAACCTAAATCCTTTCCTATGAAGTCATCAAAGTACTTGAGCATATATTGGATTAGCAGTATAAATACAGCGACCAAAAACGTCAGGATAAAAGGTCCAATAAAGGATTGTAATATGAGCTTGTCCAGCTTTTTCATGTACAGAGACTTATTGCGTCAAAGAAATCAAACTAGTAGCCCGTCTAAAGGTTGTCCGTTTGGCAAAATCCATCACAAAAAAGATTAGAATAATCAAAAAGAGCAGTGCGATTAGCAAAAATATTTTCTTTGAACGATTCATTCAGTTTCCAAATGGTCTACGCTGCAAAGCTCACATTAAATCCTTGAAATCAAAACATCCCGCTGGCATTTGCATTCACCAGTAACTCTCCCACCCTTCCCTCAATTGTATTTTTCTTTTAAAACCTTGGGGTATAACTAGATGAAAGCAATGCTTTCAATCAATAATAGTTCAAAATTCAAATAGCTGATTATATTTGAGACTGTTATTAGCCTAATTCGAGAAAAATTAACTTTTGTATCTGAATGACTGCCATTTCTTTAAATAAGAAACTAGACACGTTATTAAAAAAATCATTTGAGCAACGCGTCAGTGATTTGCCTGGAGCTATTCAGATAGCGCACAAAGTCATCAATAGATGTGCGCTCAACTACGACGACTATCACCAAGCGTTTGCCAATTGCTACCTAGGATACTACTACATGATCCTAAGCGACAACCTACAAAGTGATATCTACACACAAAAGGCCCTTAAGTATTTTGAGAAAAACCATATCGACGGAGGCATGGCGATGTGCTACTATACCCTCGGTAGCACACTATACAAGACGGATAACTACCATAAAGCTCTCAAATACCTATTAGAAAGCTATGAATTGTTCAAGAAAGAAGAAGACCTATTTGGACAATCCAGATCGCTGCGAGCCATCGCCTCGATCTATGAATTATTCAACGATTACACCAAGGCTGAAGAGACCTACCTAAAGTGTATTGAAATCTCTAAACTCAACAAAGATGATAATGGCATGTCAAATGCCTACAATCCACTGTCGGGGATTTATCTCAAAAGAGGTGATATTGGTTTAGCAGAAAAAACGATCCTTAAAAGCATCCGTCTTAAAAAGAAAACAAAGGACAAGCGAGGACTGGCATTTGCCTACTACGGAGAAGGAAAAGTCGCTCTAGCCAAAAATGAATATGAACGTACGGAGACATTGCTCCTACAAAGCAAGGAGATTCATATTGAGATAGGCGATCAGCTAGGGCAGATGATGACGCTCAACAAGTTGGGTATATTGTACTTTCGTCTCGGCAACAATGAACAAGCCAAATCTATACTGCAAGAAAGCTTGCAAATCGGAAAATCTCACAAACACTACCTCCTACTATACAAAGCCTACAATGTCCTCTATCAGATCGCTAAATCTGAAGGAAAACCTGAAGATGCACTCTCCTATTTGGAATCCTACACCGAGTTCAAAAATTTAGTTGAGAGCAAAGAGACCCAAAATGTAATCAGCAGCATCAAGTCACTATCCGAAATGGAACTCCTTGAAAAAGAAGCTGGTTGGCAAAAAGCTATCAATGAAAATATAGAAAAGAAGAATCAGGAACTAGACACCTTTGTTTATAAGGTAGCACATGACCTGAGGGGGCCTATTTCTTCGCTGATGGGGCTATTTACTATCGTAGAGCATGACATCAAAGACCCCAAACCACTGGAGTACTTTGAAATCTACAATAAAGAAATCAATCGCCTCAATAACATCGTACTGGACTTTATCAATGTCACACAGATCAAGGAAAAAAGACTGGAAAAGATTAGAATCAATTTCGAAGCAATCCTAGCAGATGTAATTGATTCGTATCGCTACATGGAGAACTTCTCTGAGTTAGATGTTCAAATCAAAATCGATGAAAACTTAGATATGTACTCTGATGTAAGTACAATCACAACCATCATCCAAAACCTGATAGAAAATGCCATCAAGTACTCCAAACCACAAGAAAGCGGTCGAGTCAATATCAAAATCTATGGCAGAAAGCGTGACATGGTCATCCAGGTACATGACACAGGAATAGGAATCGAAGAAAGAAATCAAGCCAAAATATTCGATATGTTCTTCCGAGCCAATAACGAAACCAAAGGCACCGGTCTCGGACTCTACCTTTTGAAATCAGCCGTAGAAAAACTAGGTGGTAAAATCTCCTTTGAAAGCTTCCTTAATATCGGCACTACTTTCAAAGTCATTATCCCCTACTGATAACCTTTGTATTGCTTTTTCTTACCCCTCCTGTTGTATTGATACCACACGCCCGTTTCCTTTCCTGATTGGTAGTTTCCCTCAAAACTAAGATTACCCTCCCCGTCATAAAACTGCCAAAACCCGTCTTCCTTGCCTTGACGATAATAACCCGTCTGTAGCAAAGACCCATCGTCTTCATAGACTTCCCAGTAGCCATGTGGGAGTCCCAAATGATACATACCGCTACTTTTGAGGTTAGCATTCTCATGATAGGTCAACCACTCTCCTTCGTACAACCCTGATTCAAACCGCCCCTTTCTTCTGAGTTGTCCATTATCATAATAGTAATAGCCACTATCTACTGGGACGTCTCGTTCATACCTCTCTTGACTTAACATTTCACCCGACGGGTAATAGAGGATCACCTCTCCATCTAGCATTCCGTCTTTGTAATTTTCCACAGCATTTAATTGTCCATCGGGATAGTAAAAACGCCACTCTCCTTGTTTTTTCTGATCATTCCAATCCCCTTGAGACTTCAATTGATTATTGGAATAATAAACCTTTTGCATCTGAGCGGTCCCCTCCTCAGTTACCAAAAAACACACGCCTAACACAATCAACCAAACACTCCTACTCCATATATTTTGTATCATATCAATCACTAGTTGTCCAAAGAAGAAATCCCACTATTCATCCACAAAAAAGCGTAAGAACTCCACCAAATAAAACATGCCAGTACTTTATTACTTTACAAAAATGCGTTAAAATTGGAGCTAGGAAAATTCATAACTAACAATGATCAACATAAGACACATACTGAACATTTCTGCAGTAGGCGCTATCGCTATATTAGCTACTGCCTGTGGAGGTGAAAAGAAAAAATCACAAGGAGAGCTAGACGCACAAGCTGAGGTTTTCGAAAAAGCAGAGCACGAACTCATCGAAGAGATCGACAAAGTAGTGCACGATATGCCACCTCCATCTGAAGTGCCTTATTTACTCATGGCAACAGGTGCAGATTTCAACGGAGACATCATCAACTCTACTGACAATGCCTCTAAATACTTTAACTCCGCTGACAAAGCGGCAATGAACCTAGGTGCTTATGCAACAGACATTGGGTACCTTTCTTCTTATGATCAGGTTCAGGATGCATTGACCTACATGGAAACTAGCCAAAAACTAGCAGATCAAATTGGTATTTCTTCAGCGTTCGAATTGGACCTAATGGAAAGGTTTGAAAAAAATCTTGGCAACAAGGATTCACTAGCGAACCTCATCAACTACTCTATGGAAGTCGCTGAGAAAAAACTAGAAGAAACCGATAGATTGCAAATGGTTGCTTTGGTATTGTCTGGTAGCTACATCGAAGGCCTATACCTTTCTGTGATGGTGCTAGACACTTATCCTGAAGACCTACTACCTGCAGCACAAAGAGATTTGATCCTAGAGCCCATCGTAAGAGTGATTATAGATCAAAAGAAATCTTTGGATGATATCATTCACTTGCTCAAAGACCTAGAAAGTGACCCGATCATTGCAGATGTAATCGCTGAGTTTGACATCTTAAAGGAACTTTATAAAGAAGACGTAGGTGATATCGATCAAAGAATTGCAGATCAAGATCCTACCTTAAAGCTTGACAAAGCACTACTTATAGACATCATTACAGAAGTAAAAAGAATTAGAGGTGACATGGTGAAATAAGCCACATCATTTTCGTCCTAAAAAAGCATTGGATTCTTATTCAATGCTTTTTTTATATGCAGATCATAATAACTTATCTTTAGCCTTAATATCCTACACCAATACTACGCCTAGATTATGAGTGAACAACTACTAAGAGCCATCATCCACCTATTAGCTATAGTAGCAAAAGAAGACGATGTAACGGCTGATGAGCGAAAAGCCATCGAAGACTTTCTATTAGAAAATCTCAACCAGAAAGATAGCCTTCGCTTTTTGAGATTATTCGATGAAATGACTACTAACATGGCCAATGGTCGAAATGTATCATTCAGTGAAGAGAAAGAAATAAGCATCCTTGCCAAGCAGGTTAATCAGGAGTTCACCCAGCAACAAAAGATCGTAGTAGTACTCAAAGTAATCGAGCTAATCGTAGCAGATGGAGAAGTCTCAGAAAGAGAGACAATCCTGCTCAATCAAATCGGTATAGCCTTTCATTTTACACATGAAGAAATCGACGACATCAAATCTTACGTGATGAGTCGTGAACGGGCAGACCTAGATCGTGACAACATCCTACTCATCGACCATGAAACCAAAGACGATCTCACGCATGCCAAGCACCTCTACAGAGAGAACCTGAGCGCCCCCATAGCATTCTATAGGATACCAAAATTAGACATCTATTTTGCCAAGGCACTAGGAGACGACCCTTTGACCAACAATGGTGTCCCTATCCGAACCAACAAAACCATAGTATTCTCAGCAGGCAGCTCTATTAGAGGTACGAAAATCACTCCAATTTTCTACAGTGACATCATCTCACACTACCGAAAGGAAACCAACGAGACAAAAATCTCATTCGTTGCTGAAAAAGTAGAATTCGAATTCCCCAATGGACACAAGGGACTAAGAGGCATAGACATAGCCGAATCATCAGGCAAGCTCATCGGGCTCATGGGAGGCAGTGGTGCAGGAAAATCCACCCTACTCAATGTCCTCAATGGCAATGACGCCCCCTCTTCTGGCTCTGTCCGTATCAACGGAATTGATATCCATCGAGAACACGAAAAAATAGAAGGAATCATCGGTTATGTCCCACAGGATGACCTACTCATCGAGGAACTCACCGTCTATGACAATCTACACTACGCTGCACAACTATGCTTCAAGGATAGAAGCCCAGAAGAACTAAATGAACTCGTAGAAGGGACACTATCCTCTCTCGGCCTCTTGGCTACTCGCAACCTCAAAGTAGGCTCTGTCCTAGAAAAAACCATCAGTGGCGGACAGCGCAAAAGACTCAACATTGGACTAGAACTCCTTCGTGAACCTTCGGTCATGTTCGTAGATGAACCTACTTCTGGCCTATCATCACGAGACTCAGAAAACATCATGGATCTGCTCAAAGAGCTTTCCCTCCGTGGAAAAATGATCTTCGTCGTGATCCACCAGCCCTCATCGGATATCTTCAAGATGTTTGACAAACTGGTCATTCTGGATGTCGGCGGTTATCAAATCTACTATGGTAATCCTGTAGAGGGAGTCATCTATTTCAAGAAGATCGTAAAACTCATGGACAAAGATGATGGGTCCTGCGTGGAATGTGGCAATGTCAACTCCGAGCAGATTTTCAACATCATCGAAACCAAAGTCGTCGATGAATACGGTCAGCTCACGGACACCCGAAAACTAAGTCCAAAGGACTGGAACATGCTCTTCAACGTGAAGATCAAAGTACCAAAGGCAGAAGAAGCTACAGAAAAGCCAGAAAAAACACTCAATATTCCGAACAAGATTAAGCAGCTGATGATCTTCTCCAAACGAGATCTAGCCGCTAAATTGAGCAACAAACAATATCTGATTATCAACCTTTTAGAAGCACCTATACTTGCGCTTCTATTGGCATTCATCATTCGGTATTCTGCCAAAGGCCAAGATTACTCCTTTGCGCAAAATCCAAACATTCCTGCGTTCTTTTTCATGTCCATCATCGTGGCACTGTTCATGGGACTAACCGTCAGTGCTGAGGAGATATTCAAGGACAGAAAAATTCTGAAACGAGAATCCTTCCTCAACCTCAGTCGCAGCAGTTATCTAGTTTCTAAGATGTCCATACTCTTTGTACTATCCGCTGTGCAGACTTTGATGTTTGTCATTATAGGTGACTGGGTATTAGAGATACAAAGCATGTCCATCTCATTTTGGCTAGTATTATTCTCCATTTCATGCTTTGCCAACATACTAGGACTCAATATATCGTCTGCCTTCAACTCTGCCGTCACGATCTATATTTTGATCCCCTTATTATTGATTCCTCAGTTGATTCTGAGTGGTGTGGTAGTCAACTTCGACAAACTCAACCCTCTACTGAGCAATGACAACAAAGTACCGATCATCGGAGAAATGATGGCTTCTAAATGGGGCTATGAAGCACTCGTAGTGAGCCAGTTCAAAGACAATGCTTTCGAAAAACACTTTTTCGAATACGATCAAACTATTGCCAATTCAGAATTTAAGAGTGTGTATTTCTACCCTGCCATCGAAAATGCTGTGGACTATGCACTGAAAAATCACAAAACTGAAGACAAAGACATACAGAACAAAGTCAGTCAACAACTAGCTCTCGCTCAAAAAGAGCTTTCTCAAGAAATGAAAGCCTTTAACGTCCCTGATGGAAAATTCAAAGCCATTGATGGTTTGACCATAGACAGGTTTGATCAAGACGTATATGACGAAACGATACACTTCATCAAAATCATGAAAAAAGTGCATAACCAACATATGAAAACAGCGTCACAAGAGAGAGATGGACTGTCTCAATCCATGTCCGATACGCCAGAGAAAGCCAAAGCTTTGATCAAACTGCGTAGCGAAAATGAAAATGAGTCTATCAGTTTCTTTCTCAAAAACACCACGACTAAAAATAGACTCTTGGTCACTGACGATGCACTCATCCAAAAAATCTACCCTATCTACAAACGCCCTTCCGCCAATGGGCCATTGGATTTCAGATCTCACTTTTACGCACCTGAAAAGCACTTTATGGGACAGTACTACGACACATTACCTTTCAATGTAATTATCATCTGGATTATGTCACTTATTCTCTTTTTGACGCTATATTTCGATGTATTGAAGAAAATCGTCAACAGTTTCGGTAGATAAGCTCGTATGCTTTTTGTCTTATCCAAAATCGTGTACTGGCTCATCATGCCCTTGAGTATTAGCATGATACTCTTGCTTAGCTCATGGTGCGTTAGGAATACAAAAATAAAAAAGAGACTGTTCCTGTTAGGGATAGTCTCTTTACTATTCTTCTCTAATCCACTCCTCTCCAAATGGATGATCAATCTCTGGGAACCCAACCCAGTGTTGTACACCGAAATTACGGAGCACTACGACTGGGCTATCGTACTGGCAGGCATCACCGAGCCCAATCGTCCGCCCTATGATCGAGTGCAGTTCAACAAAGGTGCTGACCGTATCGTACATGCGATCCAACTCTACAAACTTGGAAAAGTAAAAAAGATTTTAATATCTGGTGGCTCAGGAGTGGTGGGCTATGATGGTAAAAAGGAAAGTCATGCTCTGGCAGGTTTTGCTCAGATGTGCGGTGTAGATAGTACGGCCATTTTCATCGAGGATCAATCTCGAAACACCCATGAAAATGCACTCTACTCGACCCAACAAATAACTACAAACGAAACCGCAATACTCTTCACCTCAGCCTTTCATATCAGACGAGCAAAAGGATGCTTTCAAAAATTAGGTATCACCGCAGATACCTTCCCTACAGACTATTACGGTGGGGAGATTCATTGGACTCCTGATGCGCTTTTCATCCCAAAAACCGAAAGTATTCAAACTTGGTCTATGCTCATCAAAGAATGGGTTGGATTGGGTTCGTATAAACTACTAGGGTATATCTAACCTTTCACTGGACAGTTCAACTGAGGGTATAAATCATTACCCAATGTATCTACTTTGCCCCAAATTAAGTCACTGCAATCTTTCTTACGATGCGAGAAAATAAACCTGGAAAAAAACGCTTGACGTAGATACCCATCACTTCTTTGAATCCTCCTATATAGACCTCTTCCTTTTCAGCTGCAATGGCCTTGGTAGCGATCTCACAAAACTGCTCTACCGACAGACCATTGGCTTGCGCATTATCCAGTTTCTGCTGCTGAGATCCATCACCCATAAGCGCATTATAAGAAATATTGGTGTGCACATACCCAGGGCAGAGCAATGTAACTTTAACATTATTTTGATGTTGTTCTGCTCGTAGTGCATCATAGAATCCATGGAGGGCGTGTTTAGAAGCAGAATACCCTGACCGGAACGGCGTGCTAATGATCCCGACAGCACTAGTCACGACGACATGCATCCCTGACTGGCGCTCGACCATCTTAGGCAAGACAGCTCTGGATAGGTGTATCGCACCAAAGTAGTTGACCTCCATGATCTGGCGCTGTACCTCCATCGATGTATTGAGTACCGTATCACGCTGACTAATCCCGCCACTCTGAATCATGATATCAATGTAGCCAATCTGTTCTTCTACTTCTGCAACGCACTGATCAATCCTTTCTGGTTGGGCCAGATCTAACGGAGCTATGACGAACTTCGCCTTTTTATCTTTGTTGGCCTCCCGCACACGGATCAACTCTTCTTCTCTCCGTGCTGACAACACCAAAGTACAATCTACATCACTCAAAAAATGAGTTAATCCTTCACCTAAGCCGCTAGATGCTCCTACGATCCAGATATGTTTTCCTTCAAAGTATTTCATGTGAACCAGTTATTATAGTGCTCAATCAGCCTCTTTCGTAGGTTACAAAATCAAAAGCGTATTTGTGTCGCTCATCTGCTGCATGATGTGTTCGAGATTGCTCCACCCAGTCCTTAGTCAATTCAGGAAAGAATACCTCTCCCCCCTCGATATGTGCATCTATCTCCGTCAGATATATCTTATCGGCCAGTGGCTGACCCAATTCATAGATCTGTCCACCTCCGATGATGAACAACTCTTCTTCGCCTGCCTTTCGGGCATACTCCACAGCAGCCTCTATACTATCAAATCGCTCACAACCTGGTGCACTGTATTCATCTTGTCGGGTCACGACGAGATTGGTACGGTCTGGCAATGGACGAAATTTTGGAGGCAAAGACTCATAATTTTTTCGTCCCATGATGACACAATGATGCTTAGTCGTCTCCATAAAATATTTCATATCATCTGGTAGATACCAAGGTAAATCATTGTTGATGCCAATCACTCGATTTCTCGACATGGCTGCTATCATCGAAATCTTCATACTATTCGAATTTATATCCTCGGAGTAAATCTGCAGTTTCCATTCGCTTCTTACCCTCCATTTGCAATTCCACTATATCCAAAAATCCATCTTGTGTTTTGACGCTTAAATACTTCTTACCATCCGTTATGTACGCCCCAACCTCTACATCTCCATGCTCACGCTCTTCTGCATGAACCGTTTTATAGATCTTAAACACTTTATCATTCCACATCGTCCAGGCAGCTGGATATGGAGAGAGCCCTCTAATAAAATTGCGTACTGATTCCGCTGATTGACTCCAGTTGATCTGACACGTTTCCTTATGAATTTTGGGAGCTGATTTCAACTCAGAAGAGTCCTCTTGCGGTTTAGTAACTACCGTATCTGCATCGATTTTCTTCACCGTATCCAAAACCAACTGAGCACCGTTGTTCATCAGTCTACCATAGACATCTCCTACATTATCATCAGTATGTATCGGTTCATGAATTTGATCGATGATATGACCTGTATCGATTTCATGCTGTAAAAAAAAAGTGGTAGCACCCGTCTCGGTCTCTCCGTTCATAATCGCCCAGTTGATTGGCGCTGCACCTCTATATTGTGGCAAAAGAGATGCATGGAGATTAAAGGTTCCTCCAGCCGGCATATTCCACACGATCTCTGGCAGCATACGAAAGGCTACCACGATCTGTAGATCTGCCTGTAGCGCCTGTAGCTCTGTGATGAATTCTGTAGATTTCAGATTGGTAGGTTGAAGCACATTCAAGCCTACGCTCACCGCATAATCCTTGATAGGAGTGCCTTGAAGCTTCTTACCACGTCCCTTAGGCTTATCAGGTGCTGTAACTACTCCGACGACATCCCAGCCATTCTCCACCAATATTTGCAAACTAGGCACCGCAAACTCTGGTGTACCCATAAAAATTATCTTCATATCTATTCGGAGGATTATCTGTGTCTTTTCACTCGACTCCCTAAACTAATCTTAGGGTTGGCGATGAACTGAATAATAACCTTTGACCAGGACTTATGTGTAAACAAATGGTCATAAAAATCAGGTGCAGTTTTCTTTAGTTCAGGTAGTCGTGTCCCTGGTACATTAGGAAAATCATGGTGTTCGTTGTGATAGCCTACATTCAGAGCAAGTACATTGAGCGGCCCATAATAAGAATAAGTCTCCTGTCCTTCCTTAAACACATAGTGCTCTGCAATGAAGTGTCCTGCCAATGGATGCAAACTACCCGCTAAAAACACGCTCAAAAGCAAATACAAAACAGCTCCTGTACCTACAAAATACCAATAGATAGCTAATGCAGACAGTTGAAATACGATATTAATCTTGTGCCACTTCTCATACTTGATAGGATAGACAAACATGGGTCTCAATGCGTAAAACAAGATTTGGTTAGTAGCCCAAAGCAGCTTACCAAGAAAGCCTTGGAATATGCGACGCTCTCCATCAGTAGGTAGGTCAGTATCGTGTTTCACATCACCTTGCTCCCAGTGGTGCTTGAGGTGATAGGTCCGAAAAGACATAGCATATGGGAACAAAATTGGAATATTCGCCACCAGTGCCAACCAGTTGTTCGACACGCGGTTCTTAAATGCCAAATCATGACTAATCTCATGGATAGCCAAAAACAAGGTATGACTCACAGAAGCTCCAAAAATGTAAGCCAAAGGTATATACCAATACCAAGCCAGTTCAGCGATAAATGGCGCAGTAGCCAATTGAAACACAACCAGAGCCAAAGTCTTAAATTTCAACCCCTTATCAATACCAAACAAGTCTCGTACCTGAGGGTATTTAGCCAGTATATCCTTCCGTCTATTAAAATGCGGTTCACGCTCGTCAGACCAATAAAAACCGTTTTTCTTTTCCACAGTATTTCCCGTTTTATTCAGCCGCAAAGATAGGTTGTAAATGGCAGCTTACGAAAAGGGGTAAGGCAATTATTGCCTAGGGGACAGGATCATAGCCACTACCTCCCCATGGGTGACATTTCCCTATTCTTTTCAATCCCAATCTCACCCCTCGCCAAACTCCATGTTTCATAATGGCCTCTTTCATATACTGCGAGCATGTCGGCGAATAGCGACATGAAGATGGAAACATCGGAGAAATACTGTATTGATAAATCAGGATTGGAAATATGGCAATTTTCTTTAAAAACTTCTTCATAGGCTGATCATGGTAACAATGAAATCAAAAAACTAATTCCCATAAACTGGCCACAAAATCTAGTACACGCCTTTTTCGGGGTACTTGCCTTTCACATCCTTATAGAGAGACTTTATGTATGCAATATCCTCCTCCATCTGCCCAGTAGGGGCAAATTCCTCTATGAACTTGACTAGTCTCTTCGAGTAATCAAACCCTACAATAACGATCGGAACTTTAGCTCGGAGTGCTATTCTGTAAAAACCTGTTTTCCATTCTTTTACATGAGACCGTGTCCCCTCTGGAGTAATCGTGAGCACCAGTGAGTCACGAGAATTGAACTTCTCTACCACTCCACCAACCACATCGATTTTTTTACTCTTACGATCAACGGGGATACCTCCCGTAAAATCAAAGAACCAAGCCAAAGCTCGGTTCTTAAAAAACTCTTTCTTAATGAGATAGTTGGCTTGAAAGCCACAAATCCTTCTAGAAACTACTCCTATTACAAAGTCCCAGTTACTGGTATGTGGCGCGATAATCAGCACACATTTCTTTAGACCTTCGGATATATTACCTTCTATCCGCCAGTCCAACAACTTGAAAACAAATATAAATAAGACACGAAGCATAATCTAAGAGGCGTATGCACCCATAGCACTAAACTTCTCAATACGCTGATCTATACGATCTTCAACAGAGACTTTATTCAAGTCCTTGATATATTTAAGTATCTCCTTTTTCAATTCCTTGGACGCTCCTTTCATGTCAGTATGCGCACCACCCAAAGGTTCTTTGATGATCCCGTCGATCAACTTGTTCCCTATCATATCGTTAGCCGTAAGTTTGAGTGCCTCTGCAGCTTGCTCCTTATACTCCCAGCTTCTCCACAGAATAGACGAACAAGATTCTGGTGAAATCACAGAATACCAAGTATTCTCCATCATCAACACCCTATCTCCAATACCAATACCGATCGCACCTCCTGAAGCACCTTCACCAATGATCACACAGATCACAGGTACTTTCAACATAAACATCTCTTTGATATTTCGCGCAATCGCTTCACCTTGACCTCTCTCTTCAGCTTCTAGCCCTGGATAAGCACCTGGTGTATCTATCAGACAAACGATAGGCTTATTAAACTTTTCGGCCATTCTCATCAAACGTAGGGCTTTTCGGTATCCTTCTGGATTGGCCATTCCGAAGTTTCGTGTTTGGCGTTGTTTCGTATTACGACCCTTCTGTTGACCGATCATCATGACAGTTTGCCCATCTATAGATGCAAAACCACCCACCATAGCTTTATCGTCCTTTACATTTCGATCTCCGTGAATTTCGATAAACTCATCTGTGATCTCGTAAATATAATCGAGCGTATAAGGTCTCTCTGGATGACGTGAGAGCTGTACCCTCTGCCACCTCGTCAGATTCTGGAAAGTTTCTTTTTTTAATTTTTCGATTTTCTGCTGCAATGATTTTACAGTTTCAGATACGTCCACGTCATTGGTCTGAGCAAGTTGCTTCATATCGTGCAACTTTTCTTCCAGCTCAGCAATAGGTTTTTCGAATTCTAATAGCATAAATCTTATGTGAATTGAACTGCAAACCTAAGAATAAAAATGATTTAGAATAGAAAAAAAAGTAGAGATATCTCAGGCAACTACTACAGCCTACAATCACCTAATAGTACCAAAGAGAATGGCGCCTCCGGAGGTGCTTCCTAAAATTCATCACAAAAGCCAGACTAAGATAAACAATCAAAGGACTGCCAAAGGCCAAAAAAGACGCATATATAAAAAACAAACGAATGCTCGAAGAAGGCAACCTCAGCTTCTCCCCTAGCCTAGCACAAACGCCAAATGCATGTTTCTCAAAATAATCCTGTATTCCTTTCATAGCATCGCAAATTTAAGCGAATTCAACCAATTTAATTGTTTTTATTAATCTTAGGATATATTTATTTTTTCCGTATTATTGCACTTATTTCGAAGATAAGTACAAAAAGTTATATCAATTTTCAAAAAAACAATTTTTCAAATGAGAAAATCGAATATTGTGATAGCCCTTGTTTTAGGCTTGACTGTATTTTCAGCATGTAGTTCATTGAACAACATGGTCAAACTTGCAGAAAACCAACAAGTGGATATAGTTCCCAATCCATTAGAATTACACGGTGATTCAGTAAAGTATGACATGGCGGTAGTATTGCCTGCCAAAATGCTCCCAGAAAAGTATCAGTATAAAATGACTTCATTTTATAAAGCTGGTGAATCAGATGTTGAAGTCGGTACAATGACTTTTGATGCGGCTGACTTCCCAGATAGCAAAACAACTACATCAAGAAAATCAGAATCTTTTGCATTCCTTTATGATCCATCAATGGATCAAGGCAACCTAGAAGTAATAGGTACTGCAGTAGATGAGAAAGGTGAAAACAAGTCAACTCCAAGAGTAGCAGTGGCGCAAGGTCTTATCACAACTTCTACATTGGTAGAGGACGTATACTACACTGCATTCGCAGATCCAGGGTACACAGATGAAGAAGAATTGACTCCTACTAATGTGAGTATCTTTTTCGATAGAGGTAGCTCTGTATTGAAAAGATCAGAAACTAGAAGTTCTAAAGGAAAAGAATTCTCTGCTTTCATCGCGGACAAAAACGTAACCAAAACTGTAACAATCACTGGTACTCACTCACCAGAAGGTTTGGAAACTGTAAACTCTAAATTATCAGAGAACAGAGCCAAAGCGATCGAAGATTTCTACAGAGGTCAAATGAGAAAGTACGACTACAAGGACATGGCTGACTCAATCAAGTTCATCTTGAAGCCAGTTGTAGAAGATTGGACTGAGTTCAAAGACTCTCTAGATGTATACGAAGGCGTAACTGCTGATCAAAAGTCAGAGATTCTAAAGATCGTAAACGGAGCTGGTACTTTCGAAGACAAAGAGAAAGCGCTACAGAAGCTAGATTCATACAGTGCCATCTTCAAAGATATCTATCCAGGTTTAAGAGCTGCTAGAACTGAAGCACTTACTGTGAAAGAGAAAAAATCAAACGCAGAAATCACTGTCATTGCTAAGCAAATTGTAGATCAAGATTCTACTGCAACAGATTCATTGTCTATCAATGAACTATTATTTGCTGCTACATTAACTCCTTCTTTGGAAGAAAAAGAAGCGATTTATCTCGCTGCTACTAAGCAAGAAGGTATCTGGCAAGCACACAACAACTTGGGTGCAACTTATTTGGCACAAGCAATCGAAGCTGAAGGTGATGCGAAAAACCAAAAAATTGAATTGGCACTAACGCAATTGGAAATCGCAGCAAACAAGAAAAATGCTGCTGAAGTACAAGCAAACATGGCTACTGCTTATGCATTGCAAGGAAACGCTGCTCAAGCATTTGATGCTGCCACAGCTGCCTTGGCTAACAACCCTGGAAACCATAAAGGTGGAATCTACGGTGTAAAAGGAGCTATTGAAGTAAAGAAAGGCGATTATGAGGCTGCTGTTGCTAGCTTAGGATCTGCTGACGAAACTACTGCTGTAGCTTTCGATAAAGGTTTATCTCTATTGCTTCTAAAAGAATTCGAAAATGCAGAAACTGGTTTCGATAGCGCGATCGAGCTAGATGCGGATTTTGCTAAAGCTCACTACGCTTTAGCTATAACTGCAGCTAGACAAGGTAATGCTGACGATGTATTGTCTAACTTGAAAACTGCTGTTGAGAAAGATCCTTCATTGAAGGAGAAAGCATTAGCAGACCTAGAATTCAGAACTTTCGCTACTCAGGTAACAGAAGCTTTGAACTAAGAAAAAATCACATTTGAAAAGAGACCCTGACTTAGTAAGTCAGGGTTTTTTTTATGTCCTGCCGCATAGAACTAAGTATCTATTTATGTGAAATAGATTGGGATATTGGCAGTCATGACATAATTTAGCAGCTTTAAAATCATAGGACAATACACCCTCCCTTTGGAAGTAATTATTAAATAAGAAAAGAATGAAAGTTTTACAATTTAGAGAAGCCCTCAGAGAAGCGATGAACGAAGAGATGCGTAGAGACGAATCTGTTTATCTCATGGGTGAAGAAGTTGCAGAATACAATGGCGCATATAAAGTAAGCCAAGGCATGCTTGACGAATTCGGCGCAAAAAGAGTAATCGATACGCCTATTGCTGAGCTTGGTTTTGCGGGTGTAGGTGTAGGGTCTGCTATGAACGGTCTACGTCCTATCATTGAATTCATGACTTTCAATTTTTCATTGGTAGCTATCGATCAGGTAATCAACGGAGCTGCTAAAGTGATGTCTATGTCTGGGGGACAATTTACTGTACCTATCGTATTTAGAGGTCCAACAGGTAACGCTGGACAGCTTAGCTCTCAGCACTCTCAAAATTTCGAAAACTGGTATGCTAACGTCCCAGGATTAAAAGTAGTGGTACCTTCTAATCCTGCTGATGCCAAAGGTCTATTGAAAGCTTCTATTAGAGACAATGACCCTACTATATTCATGGAGTCAGAATTGATGTATGGAGACAAAGGTGAGGTACCAGAAGGTGAATACATCATCCCAATCGGCGTAGCTGATGTTGTCAGAAAAGGATCAGATGTAACCATCGTATCTTTCGGTAAATTTATGAAAGTCGCTAATGAGTCCGCTGACGAACTAGCAAAAGAAGGAATCAATGCTGAGGTCATAGACCTAAGAACTGTGAGACCTATCGATTACGCTACAGTCATCGAATCTGTCAAAAAAACAAACAGACTGGTAATCGTAGAAGAAGCATGGCCACTAGCGTCTATCTCTTCTGAAATCAGTCACTACGTACAAAGAGTTGCTTTTGACTATCTAGATGCTCCTATCCATAGAATCACCAACAGAGATGTGCCGCTACCTTATGCGCCTACTTTGATTCAAGAGATTCTACCTAACGTAGAGCGTACCGTCAAAGCAGTCAAAGAAATCATGTACGTGCAGAAGTAATCTACTCCTCACGTAATTTCGATATCAATATTTCTAAAATCCCCGAAGCAGCTTCGGGGATTTTTGTTCCAGGCCCAAAAACACCTGAGACGCCAGCTTCATACAAGAAATCATAGTCCTGAGGTGGAATCACTCCACCAACCACAACCAACACATCTCCTCGACCAACGTCCTTCAAAGCCGCTATTAGCTCAGGAATTAACGTTTTATGTCCGCCAGCCAAACTAGACACTCCTACCATGTGAACATCATTGTCTGCGGCCTGACGAGCTACTTCATACGGTACTCGAAACAATGGCCCTATGTCTACATCAAAGCCTAAATCTGCAAAACTGGTAGCGATAATTTTGGCTCCACGGTCGTGCCCATCTTGCCCCATTTTAGTGACTAAAATACGAGGGTTTCGACCATCCAATTGGCGTACCTCCTCTACAAGGTTCATTACCTCCTTCATTTCATTCTTTTTCATATACGCTTTCGAATAAACCCCAGACACCGCAGTAGTCTTCGCAGTATATCTACCAAAAACCTCCTCTAACACGGAGGAAATTTCACCTAAAGTGGCACGTACTCTTGCTGCCACCACACAGCACTCCAACAAGTTGCTAGACTTACTTTCAGCTACTTTTTTGAGCTCAATCAATGCTTGCCTTACCTCTTCACTGCTACGTTCTTCTCGTACTCTCTTCAGTCGCTCTATTTGCTGCGAACGAACCTGATGGTTATCTACTTCTAATAGATCTATATCTATATCCTCATCAGACTGATAACGGTTCACACCGACAATCACATCTTCTCTGGCATCTATCCTTGCCTGCTTTTGAGTGGCAGAAGCTTCGATTTTCAATTTGGGCAGTCCCAGCTCGATCGCTTTGGCCATCCCTCCCATCTTCTCGATAGATTGAATTTCAGCCCAAGCTTTTCGTGCTAGCTGATCCGTGAGATACTCTACATAATAGGATCCACCATACGGATCAACAACAGACGTAATTTTACTCTCCGTCTGCAAAAACAACTGCGTATCTCGAGCTACTCCTGCGGCATAGGTACTCGGTAGAGCCAATGCCTCATCCATAGAATTCGTATGCAATGATTGAGTATGTCCCATCACTGCCGACATAGCCTCCACACAGGTTCTTACTATATTGTTTCGAGGGTTTTGAGCCGTCAGACTCCATCCTGACGTTTGGCAATGCGCACGCAATGCCATAGACTTAGCGTTCTTAGGGTCAAACGACTTCACTAGTTTAGCCCATAAGAGACGGGCAGCACGCATCTTAGCCACTTCCATGAAGTGATTCATCCCGATACCCCAGAAAAAAGAAATTCTAGGAGCAAAATCATCGATCGCTATCCCCGCCTTTACGCCCGTCCGTAAGTATTCCAAACCATCCGCTAATGTATAAGCCAATTCCAGATCAGCACTAGCCCCCGCTTCGTGCATGTGATAACCACTGATGCTAATCGCGTTGAACTTCGGCATTCGTCGTGAAGCATACTCCATGATATCTCCTACTATTCGCATAGACTCCTTTGGTGGGTAGATATAAGTATTTCGGACCATATACTCCTTTAAGATATCATTCTGAATCGTTCCAGTCAATAGTTCTGGAGCAAACCCTTGCTCCTCCGCAGCGACTATATAAAACGCCATAACTGGCAATACGGCACCATTCATCGTCATGGACACTGACATTTCACCCAAAGGAATTTGATCAAACAGTATCTTCATATCCTCTACAGAATCTATCGCTACACCCGCTTTTCCCACATCTCCAGACACTCTTGGGTGATCTGAGTCATACCCTCTGTGTGTTGCCAAATCAAACGCAACTGACAACCCTGTCTGCCCTGATTTTAAATTCTCCTTGTAAAAGTGGTTCGATTCCTCGGCCGTAGAGAATCCCGCATACTGACGTACCGTCCATGGTCGATTGACATACATGGTACTATAGGGTCCTCGTAGATAGGGAGGTTTCCCCGGACCAAAGCTCAAATGAGTAACTGACTGTATATCAATGGATCGATACCTCGACTGCAAGGATATTCCTTCGACAGAACGCCCTCTATCCTCTACCTCTAAAACTCGCTTGGTTTCAATCAGCCTTTCAAATGCTATTGTTGACAGATCAATTCTCTTCATGACTGAGTGATTTGAATGAACCGATCATAATCCCCCTGAAGCCAGACTAAACCACCTTTATCTTTAATACGCTGAAAAAACAACCAAGATTTTCGCATCATCTCATGCGTTATCTTCTCTATAAAATAGCTCCCGCTGAGAGGGTCTACCACCATAGAAAGCATGGCTTCTTCACGCAATAAATTGGAAATGTCTCGATAACGAGATATTGACTTATTATTAGATTCCAAAACCACCTCAATATCACTCGCACCACCCAAAACGGCAGACAAAAACACAGAAGTCAAGCGAATCAACTGTTGATCCAAAGCCATCGCTTCTAAACCTGAACCAATAGCTACATAGATTGGAATATTTATACTTGGCTGTCTTTCTTCTCTAACGAGCGAAATCACAGATTGTAACAGCAACGAAACACTCCGCAACTTGACGACCTCTGACAAGAAATGTACAGATAACTGCATCCTAACAAATAACCGAGAACATAGCTCATCCAAAGCTTCCCCTTCAGAAACACTGGTCAGCATTTCGTCCAAATAAAGCAGCACCATCACGACTTCAAAAACAGGATCTTGTTTAGCGCCGTACCCACTAACATCTATCTCTAAATCATAAACTAAGGAAGTACCCTCCTTTTGTATTTCAGAATATTTACCACCAAAAACAAAGCCTCCACATTTCTTACTATCAGGTAGGTTTTTCTCAAAACCTACCTTAAAACTGTCAAAAGACAGTTTTTTAAACACCTTCGTGCTTTGCGCAGAATATTTCAACAATTGCTCTTCTGTCAAAATCAAGCCCTGGACTCCCGATTGAGCCAATGCTTCAAGTTCTAGCGGTGACATACTTTCATCGTCTCTGATTCGTTCGTGATAGCACCAATCAGCAGACACCCTATTCGTAAACCAACTAGGCTCGGAGGCTATATCTGATTTGTCATAGTAACTAAATACACCTAAATGTGGTATAAGCTGGGGGTGATACAATGCAGTAAAAGTCTCCTCTCCCAAGGTGGCTAAACTGGTATTGATCCAGTCCTCCTTAGTCATAGACGAAAACTCACTGAAGTGATAGTTTTCCATAATCATTCTTTTGGGTTGTTACTAGTAATATAAATTCTTCTTGACAAGAATAAAAACAGAATCAGATACCCTATGCAAAGCCCAACAATCTTGTTTAGCTTTGCCAAAAGAACTTCAATCAAAAGGTACAAAAGACCAATTGTACTATTCAAAGAATTTAAAATAAATGATTTCCATTATACAGGATGGAAGAACTATTTAAAAAGTCAACACGTTTTTGATTTTTTAATTCATTTTTTTTTGATCAAATTTGAAATTCTGAAAAGAGAAAAATTGCCTTTTTTAATTATAAACCTCCAATTGCCAAGATTCCAATGCATACACGAATATGGGATAACTGTCTGAAATACATTGGGAATAGAATTCCTGAACAAAGCTTCAAAACTTGGTTTACTCCTATTATTCCGTTAAAATTCTCAGCTCCAGTTTTAACAATACAGGTTCCTTCTCAGTTTTTCTACGAATGGCTAGAGGACAATTATGTACAGTTACTTAAGGAGGCTATTCAATCCGAAATCGGCTCTGAGGGCAAATTAGAATATTCAGTCATTGTAGATAAAGGCAATGCCAAAAACCAACCCTATACGGTCAATCTAGCTCAAAAGAAAGAGTTTGCTAGATATGGACAAAACGGAGGCTATAACAACCAAGCATCCACCAGTCCCTTTGCTCTGCGTGAAGTTGAAAATGCACAGCAAAGGTCAAATCTAAATTCTGAAAATACATTTGATACATATATAGAAGGTGACTGTAACAGGCTTGCTAGATCAGCAGGACTCGCAGTGGCTTCCAAGCCTGGTATCACTTCGTTCAATCCGCTCATGATATATGGTGGTGTTGGTCTAGGTAAAACACATTTAGCACAAGCTATTGGTAATCGAATCAAAAGAGAACATCCAGAGCAATTTGTGCTGTATGTGGCTTCTGAAAAATTCGCCAGCCAATTTATCGAGGCACTCAAGAACAATAGCTTACAAGAATTTCAAAATTTCTACTTGAACGTAGATACCTTGATTATCGATGATGTTCAGTTCTTCAAAGACAAGGTGAAAACGCAAGAGATTTTCTTCCATATTTTCAATCATCTACATCAAAACGGTAAGCAGATCATCATGTCTAGTGATCGTCCACCTACGGAATTGAAGGGGTTGCAAGAAAGATTGGTCTCTAGGTTCAAGTGGGGGCTGACTGCAGATCTACAGCAGCCCGATTTCGAAACTAGACTCGCAATCATACAGCGCAAGCTACAAGATGATGGGCTAGAGATCGATGACAAAGTACTAGAATACCTTGCCTACAGTGTCGATACGAATATCAGAGAGCTGGAAGGCGTACTGATTTCACTCGTCGCACATGCTTCGCTCACACGATCAGAAATTGATCTAGAGCTCGCCAAGCAGACACTCAAATCGATAGTAAAAAATATCGAGTCTGAAGTAGGTATTGACTACATCCAGAAAACCGTTTCAGAATACTTCAATGTATCCTCAGACGATTTAAAAGCAAAGACTAGAAAAAAAGAAATCGTAATAGCGAGACAGCTAGCCATGTACTTTTCAAAAGACTACACCAACCATTCGCTAAAAAGCATTGGGAGCCATTTTGGAGGTAGAGATCACAGTACGGTGATACACGCGCTACAGTCGGTCAACGACATGCTCGATACAGATGCACGGTTTAGGTCATCCTTCACCGAGCTCAAAAAGAAATTTAAAATGAAGGCTATCTAACGATAGCCTTTTTCTTTGGTAGATATAGAAGAGGTATACTAGAATATAGAACCTTCAATTTTGGTAGTGAGCCGCTCTAATGCCATCATACCCATGTAAGAGTTCCCCTTCTTATTGAGCGGTGGACTCCATACGCTAACACAGTACTTCTCTGGCAGCAATGCTACAATAGCACCTCCCACCCCACTTTTACCCGGCAACCCTACCTCAAAAGCAAACTCACCAGACTCATCATAGAATCCGCATGTCATCATCAAAGCATTGACTCGTCTGGCCTGACTCGATGTTAAAAAATAAGCTCCATGACCAAATGGAACACCCGTATCTCCGAAGTTTCTAAAAGCATCCACTAGCTCTACGCAGGTCATCTCTAGCGAGCACTGCAGATAATAAAAATCCAGCACCTCATCCACTTCATTGATTAGGTTCCCCTTATCTTTCATCATGTAGGCAAGAGAGGCATTCATATACCCTACGCTTTTTTCAGACTGTGCCACTTGACGGTTGTAATTGATATCAGGGTTATTACACAACCCTCTGACATAGGCGAGAAACTCTTGCTTAGGATGCTGTAGTTGACTCACCAGTATATCTGCGATCACAATAGCTCCTGCGTTGATAAAAGGATTGCGTGGAATCCCATTTTCATATTCCAACTGAACAATAGAGTTGAAAGGGTTGCCAGAGGGTTCTACCCCTACTCTTTTCCAGAGACTTTCCTGCCCTTGTAAACTAATCGCCATCGTCAGTGAAAGCACTTTCGAGATACTTTGTATCGAAAATTTAACATTAGAATCCCCATACATATACCTATCTCCTTCTATCGTCGTGAGACATATCCCAAACCTATTCCTATCCACTTTGGCCAGTTCAGGAATGTAACTAGGCACCTTCCCATGATTGGTCTTTTCTGCTAACTCCTGCGCTATCTCAGCTATCGTCGCACCGTAATCTATCGTCATATAATTCCTTGTCTATAAAAAAACCTCTGACAGAAACTATCAGAGGTTTTCACAATCCAAAATTACGGATTTTCTACTCAATACCTGTGCAGCTCATCGCCCATTCTAAATATTGATCTTGATATTTTTCATAACTCGCAGGAGTTGCCAAAGCATAGAACATGTAGTACACTTCGTTGTAGGCATTTTTAGCCACTACGGCATACATAATTTTCTTTCCAACTTCAGCTTCGTACACTTCCCACCACGCAAAACCATTTTCAGTTTCGCCATTATCTATGGCTATCCAACTTTCCTTAGCGATACCTGATTCTTTAGCTCCAAACTGATAGATTTTAGCTTTCTCAATATTACCTACGTAAGCATAAGCATTGATTTTAGTATCCGACTCCAAATTGTAACCTTCGATCTTAGTAAAGCCATCTTTCTCAGACTGCTTAAACCCGTACCCCTCAGGGATCACCATATCAAACTTGTACTTTTTGGTATCAATATTACTTCCTTGAGCAAATGCTCGTTCTTGTGCGACAAGCGCAAACAAAGTCACGATTAGGAGGATTCTTTTCATATCTGTTGATTGTTTATACTTTGTAAGATTCAATAAAAATATAGAATAAAATCAAGTCACCAAAACAATCTTCCCCTTCACTACCTTATCACGAAGTAGATTTAAAGCTTGTTCATAATCTTTCAGTTCGAAAACTCGATCAATTACAGGTTTCAACTGTCCCGAAGCGAACCACTTTATGAGTTGATCTACATTCTGCGCATTTCGTTCTGGATTATTTCTAAAAAACGAACCCCAAAACACGCCCACTATAGATGCACTTTTGAGAAGAGGTAAGTTAAGCGGTAGTTTGGGAATTTCACCTGCTGCAAAGCCTACGACTAGATACCTACCAAAACGAGCTATCGAACGAAAAGCGGGCTCGGCAAAGTCTCCTCCTACTGGATCAACTACTACATCCACACCCGTTCCTTTGGTGATTTCTTTGACAGTCGCTTTTATATCTGTGGATGTGTAGTTGATGACATGATCTGCCCCTACTGCTTTGCACAGTTCTAGTTTTTCGTCTGTAGATGCACAGGCGATCACTGTCGCTCCATGTAACTTAGCCAGTTGGATAGCAGAGACTCCTATACCCCCCGCAGCACCTAACACCAAAACAGTCTCTCCAGGCTGCAACTGCGCTCGGTCAAATAACGCATGATAGGATGTGCCATAGGTCATCAGAGAAGCTGCTGCGGATTCAAAAGCCATCTCTTTAGGAATTTTAAAAGCATTGGTCGCCAAGGATCGCACTTCCTCAGCCAATCCACCCCAGCTCGTCCCAGCCATGACACGATCACCTACCTGTAAACTGGTCACTTTCGCACCCACCGACTTGACTACCCCAGAGACTTCACCTCCTGGTGAGAAAGGGAAATCTGGCTGAAACTGATACTTGCCACGGATAATCAGATTGTCTGGAAAATTAAGTCCACAGGCTTTCACAGATATAATCACCTCATTGGCTTCTGGCATGGGAGACGGCACTTCCACCAGCTTCAACAACTCTGCCCCACCATGGGTGCTACATAGTATTGCTTTCATACGGCTACTAGTTCTGGTTCTGAAAAATATATCAAATAGCCAGCAACCTCACCATAGCCCATCTTGGATAGAATAAATTTATATTCTTCTACCTGTCGGATGTGTCCTGCTGATTTAGCACCGGTTTTGTAATCAATAATGAGTGCCTTGTTGTCACGGATCACTACCCGATCTGGGCGTTTCATTTTTCCATCAGAAAGCAAAATAGACGCTTCATTCTTGACCTCCCAGTCATCGGTAAACCACTGCGATACGCCTGGCAAATCCCAAATCTGCCTGAGTCTATCTTTGATTTCCTGCACTTCATCTGGATTGAGCCCAAACTTCATGACGGCCAAATCTATCGCCTCGCCAAACTCACTTCGCTTCGTTATCTTAGAGAAAATCCAGTGCACAATATCTCCATAGTTGATCGATTCGATCTGGGTCTCTTCGAGAATTCTTGATTTGTACCGGAGTGCAACATGTTCTCCTAGATCAGTCGTAATCTTTCGCGGATGGATAGTAAATGCGGGCATGAGATCATGCTGGTACTCGCTCAACGCTGGCAACTCTCCTATCCGATGAAGAGATTCCTCCTCTGTAATCCACCTCTGCTCTAATGCAAAATGATATATCAGATGTCCTGCGGTCTTGAGTAAGGCAGGCTTGTAACCATCTACCGGAGCAGTGATCAACAAGGCCTCCTCTGCCCGTGTCATCGCCACATAGAGCATATTGAGATTATCCAGATGAATATCGTGCATCTCCGCTTGATAGTCTTCTGAGAAAACTGTACCACCCAATGCCGCTGAATACTTCACCGGTACGAGAGGCATTCCCAGCATCTCAGTACTCTTGGCTTGCTCACTCCAGATCAACTGCTCCCTAAAACCACCAGAGTGATCCAGTGACCAACTACAATAGGGCAGCAACACCGCCTTGAACTGTAGCCCCTTGGACTGGTGTATGGTCATGATGGTGATGGCGTCTTGGTCTCCCGATACTTGGATCGACCGTTTGTCATGGTCACTCCACCAGTTCATAAAATCTAAAATCGTATCTGGTTCATACTCCAAAAAATCCTCTACCGCATCCTGTATCGCCAGCACATAAGGCAAATCTTCTTCTACATCCATCAGATCAAACTGCCTCACCATCGTATTGACCAGCTCGGATAGGCGAAGAGACTTCCAGTACAAACGTTGCGCTTCGATCTGTTGCATGTGCATCGCCACATCCTCCGCAGCATAACACGAAGACAGTGCATACTCTACCTGTTTTTCGGCCAGACGCTCGCTTGGATACTGCAAATAGTGTAAGACCTGCAAAATCAAATGCACAGACTTATTGTTCTTGATAAACAGCGATTCGTTGGACAACACATCGTAGCGATAGCCATCTTTAGGGTTGGCGCGCTGATGATTCATCAGTGCCTCCGCTACTTGACGCCCTTCATTGTTTTTTCGCACTAGGATCGCGATATCGCTCAAACCATATTTGGCATCCTGTAGTGACTGCACGTCTGAAATCAACTTCGTGAGAGGAAAATCCTCTTCCTCTTCGGACTTGTCATAGAACTGGAGCTGTATCAAACCAGTCGCCGACTCGTCGAACAATTCTTGACTACTCGCTTGATAGGCCTCTTGTATCCGTAGCTGTTTTGCCCCTATTTTTGACTCCAATGTAGACTCTAACAAAACCGGAGCATGCTCAAAAAACAGGTTATTGAACTCGACTATATTTTGTTTGCTTCTGCGGTTGGTTTTGAGGCTTTGCTCATCTAGCAGTGCTGGATCCACGCCTTGCTTCACCTTCGAAAGCAAGATATCCCAATCTCCACCACGCCATCGGTAGATAGACTGCTTGACATCCCCCACGATCATGTTGAAATTGCCACTCGCCAAACTATCCTGTACCAATGGTCTGAAGTTGTCCCAATGCAGACTACTCGTATCCTGAAACTCGTCTATCAAATAATGATTGTAGCGTGTACCTATTTTTTCGTAGACATACGGCGAGTCACTATCGCTGATAATATCATGCAAGAACAACTGAAAATCAGAGATCAACAGCATGTCATTTTCTTCTTTGTAGCGAGCGATCTCCTGTGAAACCCTAGACAATAGCCCAAAAGCATACAGCCGTTTAGACACTTGCTCGAATGAACGGTAGGTTCTGATGTTCTCTTCATAAAAAGTCACCATAGAAGCCACCAAGCCTCGCAGACCTCCTTCCACAGCCTGCATCACCACCTCTTTTTCCTTTGATGTCTTAGCAACCCAGGCATCATCAGATACCGCCTTCTTGACGCGGGTACCGGGTTCTTTGATCTCTCCTTCGGCTACTTTATAAAAATACCCGCCAACACCCGCCGCTCCATAGGTAAAACTCGTCATCTCCAGTCCATACTGCTTGCACAAAAACACTGCCTCTTCTCCCAATTGACGGTACTCTTTTTCAAAAGCGTGCAATTGCTCCCGCACACGACTCAGTACCTGGTCCATAAAAGTCGCATCCTCCAGTTTCTCAAACACCTCGGTTTTCTTGGCTACCAGCTCATCCTTGAACAATTCTCCTGATAGCGACAGTATGCTCTTGTTGGTATCCCATGACTTGCCTTCATTGATCTCGCTAATCGCAAAATCGGTAAGCCAGCGCAGCAGCTGCGGATCCTCTGAGATACCCTGTATCATCTCATTGATCACTTCTGTGAGTACCTTGCCTTGGTTCAGTTCGATCTTGAAACCAGTATGCATTCCGATTTCCTTCGCAAAGGAACGCACCACACGCTGAAAAAATGCGTCGATCGTCGTGATCGCAAAAAAGGAATAATTGTGCAGGATGGTATTGAGCACCAAAGCGGCTCTGTTCTGCAACTGCACATCAGTCATCGCCAAATCCCGCATGAGATCTGAGGACATACTATGTGCACCCTTGCTCAGTTCCGTCAGGGTCTCGACGATACGTGACTTCATCTCCTGGGTCGCTTTGTTGGTGAAGGTCACCGCTAAGATAGACTTGAAATAATCTGGGTATTTGAGTGCTAATCGTAGGTAATTATAGGTCAGCGTATAAGTCTTGCCCGATCCCGCCGAGGCACGGTAGATACTAAAGATCTTGGGTATTTCCTCTTGATTCATTGTTTGCATGGTATGTGAGACTAGGGCTAGCATTCACTACTTGATCGTCAAGCAAGCTTAGGCTATTTCATTATCTTTTTTGGGATGTCTCAAAAAACTAAAATTAAGTAATATCGGTCAGATATCGCCCTCTAATCACGCCATCTATAAGATTACAACTACTAAAATGGTCTATTGTTTGGGTTTTGGCGAGAGTAAGAAGCTTATATGCGTTCGTTTAAATCTCGCAAATCCCTATCCATCGTCTTCAAGCCAGCCAGGCCATGCCTACGGCAGATAAACTCTTGGAGAATTTACTAAGATAGCCTTGACCTTCAAGGAAACTGTTATTTAGAATCTAACTCAGGTTAGCAATAGGGCACAAGAGGGTATAGATCTAAGGTGATGCTGTATGACTCCACAGCATCATACAACAAAAAGATATATATCTAAATGTAAAATGGTATATATCTAAACTTAATAAGATATATATCAAAAATGGTTTAGATATATATCAAAACGCTACAAGCTAACGAGGTTTGATACACTTTGTGCTTATGTCTCATGCTCATCTACCTTTTAACCTGAGTTCGATTAAAAATGAATCATGCTCTATCCGGCTTGAAGACAAAGTGTGATTGATGCATTTCCGACAAGGGTTTAATGAAAGTTGAAATCGAACTCAGGTTATTACCTAAATCACAGGTATATAAATCACGTCATGCACCCACTTGATATGGCGGATGTACTGGAGGGTGATGTCGTTGATACCCGAATCCATCTCAATGATCTGACAGGCAACATCATTCTTTCCCTTTCGGGAAACGGTCATCGTGGCGATGTTGCAATCGTCGTGTGAGATGATGTCAGAAATGAATGCGATGCTGCCTTGAGCATCGTCAGTAGTCACTACCAGAGTATGTAGGTTGGCAGTAAATCCTGATGCAAAACCATTGAAATTGGAGATTCGGATCACTCCACCTCCTCGACTCTCTCCTTCGAGCTCGATTTTCTTATCTCCCTTTTTGAGTCGCAAAAAAACCGTGTTGGGATGTTTGGTGGAGGCATTGCCGACAGAACGAAACTTGTAGGTCAGTTTGTCTTTGGCATGATCAAATGCGTCTTTGATACGCGCATCGTCGGTATCAAAATCCATTAGCCCAGCTACAATCGCCCGGTCACTACCGTGTCCTTCATAGGTCTGGGCAAATGAATTGTAAAAGATAATCTCAGCCTCGTCCGGGACACCACCTAACAGCTTCACGCCGACACGTCCTATACGTACGACACCAGCAGTATGCGAACTCGAAGGACCTATCATCACAGGCCCTATCATATCAAAGACACTACTTCTTTCCATCTATTTATTGGGGGTTGTTGTTGCACACTAAGGAAGCGAATATTTAGGACAATTCCATCCATCTAACGGATAGCCATGGCAATCACTTTCAAAACCTATATACAGCTCCCTATTCAAAGAGTCAGTCTTGGTTCTAAGCATCTTGATTCTTGGCTCTAGCGATCTTGGTTCTCTCCCTTATACCGCTACTGCCCCTTTGATGTGCGGATGTGGGTCATAGCCGACGAGTTCAAAATCCTCGAACTTGAAGTCGAAGATATCCTTTACCTCTGGATTGATCTTCAAGGTTGGCAAGGATCTGCACTCACGAGACAGCTGCAATTCGGTCTGCTCCATGTGGTTAGAATACAGGTGCGCATCGCCCAGTGTATGCACAAAATCGCCCGCCTCTAATCCGCAGACCTGCGCCACCATCATGGTGAGTAGTGCATAAGACGCTATATTGAACGGCACACCTAAAAACACATCAGCACTACGCTGATAGAGCTGGCAGCTCAGTTTGCCCTCTGCGACATAAAACTGAAAAAATGCATGACAGGGAGGCAAAGCCATATTGGGCACATCGGCGACATTCCACGCACTCACGATCAGTCGTCGAGAGTTAGGATTGGTCTTGATATCATGGATCAGCTGTGCGATCTGATCGATCGTCTGTCCATCGGCAGTCGGCCAGCTTCGCCATTGTACCCCATAGACAGGCCCCAGCTTTCCATCCTCGTCCGCCCATTCGTCCCAGATAGAGACGCCATTTTCTTTGAGGTACTGGATATTGTCATCCCCTCTCAAGAACCACAGTAACTCATGGATGATCGACCTGAGATGCAGTTTCTTAGTCGTCACGACAGGAAAACCTTGAGACAAATCAAACCGCATCTGATGACCAAAGACACTTTTCGTCCCAGTGCCAGTACGGTCACCTTTTTGAACGCCTTCGTCTAAAATTCGCTGCATCAGTTCGTGGTATTGCTTCATCTTATTTGGTCTTTTGTCTTAAAAAAATGGTTTTCCAAAAGTAGTCGATTTATGCAAAATGGACGATAGATACAGGCATAAATGGCCTCAATTGACAGAGCGCACTCAACAGACTCAAAGAGACTACCTCCTTATATGATAGAGAAAGAAATCAGCTGAGGGTAGGTCGGGACAAATCAGCCTCGCTAGACTCTTCATGTTATGCTGAAGACTTATGGGTTTTCGGGTGCTGAGATTAACCAATCTACATTAATATTGCGGCATGACATATCGCTTGCCCTATGATCAATAAGAAGTCCTCCATTCTATCGCTCGTCATCACTTTTGCGGTGATACTCGGGATGGGTAGTCAGCTGGTTCACCTGCGGTTCAACAATGATCTGGATGCCTTTTTCCCTCTCGACGATCCAGACCTGATCTACTACAAATCCTTCACCGAAAAGTTCGGTCATGACAATGACTACATCCTCGTCGGACTGGAAAACAATGCTGGCGTATTCGAACAGGATTTTCTACTCCGCAGCGATTCTGTACTGTCAGACCTAGAAGCCATCGATGGTGTCAAAAGTGTGATCTCACTGATCAATCTCAAAAAGCTGGTCAAGAGCCCGATGGGTTACATCGAACTCCCCTACCTCCACCTAACCGATCCCAGTCAGCTAACGAAGGATAGCCTCAAGATCACCAAAGAACCGCACGTGCAGGATCAGTTTCTATCCTCAGACCACCGATCTACCAAACTGATCATCACACACAGTAAGTTCAAAGACAAGAAGCTGGCAGATGCATTTGTCTCCCAAATCGATCAGACCTTAGCCAACTATCCGTTTGACAAAGTTCGACTCGCGGGACGCCCTATCGGCGAACGTGCCTATGTCTGGGCCGTACAGCAGGATTTTACCTTTTTTGTAATCTTCAGCGGTCTCACGATACTGATCATGCTGATCATTTTCATCCGAAGGCCTTCTATGGTGATCGCTTCGTTACTGGTCTCGGTGCTCTCTGTGGTGATGACACTCAGTTTCATGACCATCGTCGGCAAGGAGATCGACATACTCTCTACACTGATCCCCTCCATCCTATTGGTCGTCTCCATGTCGGACATTATCCACCTCTACGCCCATGCACAGGACGAGTATTCGAAGGGAGCCAGCATGTCAGATGCCATCAATCAGGCCGTGAAGAAAGTGGGTTTAGCTACCCTACTCACCTCCATCACTACCGCAGTAGGCTTCATTACTTTGATCTCCATCCGTGTACAACCTATCATCGATCTGGGGCTATACAGTGCCGTGGGGATCATGTTTGCTTTCGGGCTGACCTACTTGCTGTTCCCTCAACTCATGTTCCTCGTCGAACCCAGACTCAAAAGAAAGAGAAGCAACCCCATACTCAAGCGATTTCTTGATACCCTCTACCATGCCGTGATCCAAAGGCAAAAACTCATACTCACCCTATTCGCCATCGCGTCAGTACTCATTGGGATTGGGATCACCAAACTAGAAATCAATGCCTACCTGATCGATGACCTGCCCAAGGACGATCCCGTCAAAGAAGATTTCACTTATTTTGATACGCAGTATGGTGGCTCAAAACCCTTTACGATGACGGTATGGACACCCGATAGTGCAGAGCTATACTCGAAGGAAATCATCACGCTGATCGACTCCATCGCTACCCTCGCACATCAAACCCTCAATGCCAACAACCTCGTATCTCCTGCCTCCCTCGTCAAATCCGTGTATCAGATGCAGCACAGTGGTTTGGCCAAAAACTACAAACTACCAGAGACAGACCGAGAATGGCGTCAGGTCTTTTCGACCATCCAGAAAGGAAAAATAGAAGAGCGATTCTTCAAAGTCACCAGTGGCAACTTAGCCCGCATCAGTGGGTTTTCTAAAGATTTCGGATCCAAAGATGGAACCGATCGCGCCAAGGCATTCAAGGCTGATCTAGATCAATGGCTAGACAAATCCGTCCTAGACTATCGCATCACAGGCTCTACCCAACTAATCGAAAAGAGCCACGAGACCCTATCCATGAACCTAATGAAAGGGCTCTTCGCCGCAGTGATCATCGTCAGCATCATCGCTGGCTATATGTTCAAATCATGGCGAATGATCTTAATCACACTGATTCCTAACCTATTCCCTATCCTAGCCATAGCTGCAGTGATGGGCTTCTTTGGTATCCCTATCAATCTAGGGACGTCTATCATTTTTGCGATCTCCTTTGGAATCGTGGTGGATGACACGATACACTTTCTCAGCAAAATGCGCGAAGAGCGACTCGCAGGGCGATCCATGCCCTATGCGATCAAACGCACCCTCTTCGCGACAGGAGAACCTATTATCGTCACGACGATCATTTTGACCTCTGGTTTTATCATCTTCTGCTTTTCTCAGTTTGCCGCGACCTTCAATACAGGGTTATTCGTCAGCGTCTCGTTCATCGTAGCATTGATTGCCGACTTGACGCTGCTGCCCATATTGATCCTGTATTTCCTTCCACGCCGAACATTAAAAAAATCAGACAATACCTAAATCACACCCCTCTAATTTTTTGGTTCTACATGGAATTGAGTGGAAACTAAGAAAATGATAAGTGTTCAGGATGTACATTTTCTTCACAGTTCTAGATTTTCGCTTGCTTTTCATCAATGAAAAAGTAAGAGTCTGTCTGGCTTGTAGACATATACATGAAAAATAATCAACCTTTTCAGCCTAAGGCAGGTTTCCACTATCAATCACATAGACTCAAATTTTCTCTATTTACCACGCATTCATCCTAGTTTTTATTCATTATTTCTTTACCCTTTTCACTAACTTCATCCCCACAAAACTGAGTTATGGTTCATGCCATGACTCTAACCATTAGCCATCATACATATATGTTAGAGAGCATAGAAAATATTGAGTTACAGTACCTGACGCTGAGTGATTATCAGGAGTTAAAATCTGCCATGATTGAGGCTTATTCGAACCTCCCTAATTCCTATTGGGACGAGATTCATATCAAGACCTTGATAGAAAAATTTCAAGAAGGACAAGTAGTCATCAAAGTCAACGGTCAGTTGGCTGGGTGTGCCTTGTCTATCGTCGTAGATCATCACAAGTCTGACAACTCCCATACTTATAAGAGTATCACTGGGAATTTCTCGTTCGACACCCATACCGATGATGGAGACATCCTCTACGGGATCGATGTATTTGTCAAATCCGAATACCGCGGACTCAGACTAGGACGTAGACTCTATGACTACCGCAAGGAACTCTGCGAACGACTCAATCTTCGCGGTATCGCCTTCGGTGGGCGTATCCCTAACTACCACCTGCATGCTGATAAACTCAGCCCAAAAGAATATATCGAGAAAGTCAAACGAAAGGAAATACACGACCCTGTTTTCAACTTCCAGATATCCAATGATTTTCACCCATCGAAAATACTCAAAGGCTATCTAGAAGGAGACGCAGCGTCCAATGAATTTGCCGTACTGCTCAAGTGGGACAACATCTACTATGAGAAGGAAACCCAAACGGCAGTCAACAAAAAGAAGATCGTGCGTCTAGGACTGATCCAGTGGCAGATGCGTCTATACAAATCCCTGGACGAAGTGATGCAACAGGCCGAATACTTCATCGATGCGGTATCTGGCTATAGGTCTGACTTTGCGCTATTCCCAGAGTTCTTCAACGCACCGTTGATGGCCGAAAACAACCATCTCTCTGAGTCCGCTGCGATCAGAGAACTCGCCAAACACACCGAAGAAATCGTACAGCGTTTCTCAGAGCTCGCCATCAGTTACAACATCAACGTGATCACAGGCAGTATGCCAGAGATCAAAAACGATCTACTCTATAACGTGGGCTATCTATGCAAGCGTGACGGAACGGCAGAGCGTTATGAGAAGCTACACGTCACCCCTGATGAGGCCAAAGTATGGGGAATGCAGGGAGGGTCAGAGCTCAAGACCTTTGATACCGACTGTGGCAAGATCGGCATCTTGATTTGTTATGACACAGAGTTCCCCGAACTGGGTCGCGTATTGGCGGATCAGGGGATGGACATCCTGTTCGTTCCTTTCCTGACCGATACCCAAAATGGCTACTCTCGTGTGAGACACTGTGCACAGGCTCGCGCCATCGAGAATGAATGCTATGTAGCCATCGCAGGTAGTGTGGGCAACTTACCCAAGGTACACAACATGGACATTCAGTTTGCCCAGTCAATGGTTTTCACGCCATGTGACTTCTCTTTTCCCGCCAATGGTATCAAAGCAGAAGCCACAGCCAACTCCGAGATGATCCTCATCGCAGATGTAGATATTGATCTGCTCCGAGAGCTCAATCAGTTCGGCAGTGTCAACAACCTCCGAGACCGTCGCAAAGATCTCTTTGAGATCAAACAAAAGAAGCCGACTAAGTAGTCAAACGACTCATTTTAAAAGGTCATTGATTTTTGAAAACCAATGACCTTTTATTTCTTCCTGTTTCACCTACAAGAACTACCTACATCATTACCACGTCACCTTTATATCATACATAGAGACATGTAACATCACTAATGGTAATTCCCCCATTTTTCGTTCAGAGCCAGACAAAACCGCCAAGAAGCTCTGAATTACCTAGGTATTGGTTTATGTTTGGGATAGGAAATCTGAAAGATAAATTATGTTAAAGTACCCATTCATACTCGTACTCTTAGGTGCGTGGATCGTAGCATGTGACGCTACCCAATACGATGAAAACTCCATCCCTGACGAACACCGATTCACCCAAGAAGTGTTTCTCAACTATCTCAATGAACCTGTAGAACTAGAAGTCCTGCCCAATGGACAAATACTCTACATAGAACGAAAAGGAGGGATCAAACTTTATGATCCCAAAAAGATGAGCATGGTACTTACCGATAGTCTCTCTGTATTTTACGGAATGGAAGATGGGCTCATGGGTATGGCACTAGACCCTAATTTTAGCCAGAACAAATGGATCTATCTATACTACTCCCCTATTGGAGACGAACCCAAACAACATCTATCACGCTTTACCTTTGATCAAAATGGCATCTCTGATGAGAAGATCATGCTCGTAGTACCTACACAGCGTGACGAATGCTGCCATACAGGTGGATCAATCGAATTTAGTGCTGACGGGCTACTATATCTATCAACTGGAGACGACACCAACCCTTTCAAATCGAATGGCTATGCTCCTATCGACGATGATCGAGAAGGTTTCAAACCTTTCGATGCACGCAGAACCTCTTCCAACACCAATGACCTAAGAGGAAAAATCCTCAGAATCAAACCCGAAGCTGATGGCAGCTATTCCATCCCAGAAGGCAACCTATTCGAAGACGATGACCCTAAAACCAGACCAGAGATATATGTCATGGGGTGTAGAAACCCCTACAGAATCACTGTCGACCAAAAAAGAGGATGGCTATTTTGGGGAGATGTAGGGCCTGATGCGGGAAACAATCATGCCGTACGAGGACCTAGAGGACACGACGAAATGAATGTCGCCATGCGTGCTGGCTACTACGGCTGGCCGATGTTTATCGGAGACAACAAACCCTATGCCGATTGGAATTTTGTCACGAACGAGAGTGAAGGAACTTTCGATCCAAAAAACCCAATCAACACCTCTAGGTATAACACAGGTATAGAGAAACTACCTCTCCCTGTGCCTGCGATGATCTACTACCCCTACTCTCCTAGTGAAGAGTTTCCCCAACTCACCAACGGGGGACGGACTGCGATGACAGGTCCCGTTTTCTATCAAGAGAAAGGGATGGACAAAAAACATGGTTTCCCCGACTATTTCGATGGACGACTTTTCATCTATGACTGGATGCGAGACTGGATATTCACGATCAAAGTAGACTCTACAGGTACTCCGTCAGATTTCGAGCCTTTCACGCCATCCGCAGACTATCGCAATATTATAGACATGGACTTTGGCCCAGATGGCACATTATATATGTTAGAATATGGCACGGCATGGTTCAAACAAAATGAAGATGCAAAGCTAAGCCGCATCGTATTTGACCGAGGCAACCGTGTCCCTGAGATGAAAGTAGACATCTCTCAATCCTTCGGTAGCAGTCCACTAACCGTCACGCTAGATGCTAGCAAATCTCGTGACTATGACGAAGATGAACTGAGTTACACTTGGAAAATAGGAAACGAAACCTTCGAAGGTGCAGCGGTGACTTACACTTTCAATGAAACAGGTGTGTTTTACCCTAGGCTAACGCTACGAGATGAAGCAGGGCACACACTCATGGAGCAGTTCAAAATAGAAGTAGGTAATGATGCGCCTAAGATAGATATCAACATCCAAGGCAACACGAGCTTCTACTGGCCAGGACGCAACATCACATACGAAGTAGCCATCAACGATGCGCAAGACGGGACGATAGGCAAGGGTATCAACCGGGATGAGGTCAATTTCGACATCCTATATATGGATGGTTTTGACCAGTCACAGATACTAGGGCATCAAATGCCAGTCACCTCTGGAGAAGCCCTGATCAGTAAATCGGATTGCATGTCTTGCCACAAGGTCAATGACAAGTCCGTAGGTCCTTCGTTCACCGAAGTAGCCAAACGCTACAAAAATGACAAATCGGCTATGGAGTACCTCAGTATCAAAATCATCAAAGGAGGTAGTGGTGCATGGGGAGACCACTCCATGTCGGCCCATCCTGATTTCACACAGGGAGAAGTCAAAAGTATGGTAGAGTATATTCTCTCCCTCAGCGAGGAAAAACCAGTTCTCAAAGCTTTAAAAGGAATTTACTCAGCTGATCCAGTTGAGGACTCCAAGCAATTAGTATTCAGTGCGCAGTATACAGACAAAGGGTCTAATGGTCTCACGCCTATCTCAGAGATCAAATCCTTAGCATTAAAACCCAACATGATAGATGCGGGATTGGCTGACAGCATATTCAATGCTGAAATCAATCGAAATGGCAGTATCAACCGAGTGTACGGAGGAGCATGGATTAAATATGAACAAATAGACTTAACTGATATCTCATCCATCTCATTGATGATCAAACATGTAGCAGATGTCCCAGTAGCACTTTCTATCCGAACAGAAAGTCCAAAAGGAACAGAAATAGGCTCATTCACTGTAGAGGGAGACAACCATGATTTTACACCTACAGTAGTAGATATAAACCCTACACAGGGTATTCAGAATCTCTATTTTGTATTCTCTAGCGAAACTAAAGACATCAACTTGGCACAAGTCAAAACAGTTAAATTCAATTCAAATGAAAAATAAGACATATCGAATCTCAACATTGATGATCTTAACATGGGTCTGTGTTGGACTTACTTTTTGCTCACCCAAATCAGAAAGTCAGGAAACAAAAAAACAAGATTCACCATTAGACGAAACACCAGTCGAAACTGTTCAAATAGGTCTTCAACTCTACACAGTTCGTGATTCTATGGCAGTCAGACCCAAAGAAACGCTAGAGCGAGTCGCTCAGCTGGGCTATACCCAAATCGAATTGGCTGGGTATGATCAAGGGCATTTTTATGGTTTTGAACCGAAAGAATTTGCAGAGATCGCCAAAGGCTATGGACTCTCACCAGTCAGTGCACACATCAGCATCGATGCACTACGTGACAACCCACAGTTGGCCATCGCATCATCGAAAGCGGCAGGCTTGAGCTATATCGTACTACCTTGGCTCAGTGACGATCAAAGGAAAACCATCGCGCAATACCAAGACCATGTAGAATTGATGAATCAGGTAGGACGAATGTGTACTGACCAAGGTCTAAAATTCGCCTATCACAACCATGCTTTTGAATTCAAAGAGATCGACGGACAGATCCCCATGGACATCATCATGAAAGGTACAGACCCTGCACATGTCAAAATGGAGCTAGACCTCTATTGGATTTCCAAAGCAGGCTTTGATCCCGTGGCTTACCTTCAGAAATATCCTGAAAGGTTTACCATGTGGCATGTCAAAGACATGGACGACACAGCTGATCAAAATTTCGCAGAAGTCGGTAATGGCACCATAGATTACAAAGCGATCTTCGCACTTCGTGAAACTTCGCCAATTGATTATTTCTTCGTCGAACAAGATCAATCTGACGATCCATTCAAGAGTATAGAAACATCCATTAGATACGTCAAAGAAGTATTACTAGCAGAATAGAATTTAGAAGATGAGGGCATTAGGGGCGGCAGTTTTGGTACTACTATGTACTACATTAATTTATGGGCAAAATATCGAAGGCAAGGTTACCGATCAGATCAGCGGAGAAGTTCTGATCGGTGCTGCCATCGAACTCAATCATCAGACAAAAGGTAGTATCACGACCGAAAAAGGGCTATTTCAGTTTCAGAACCTCGTCCCTGGACTCTACGAAATCCAGGTTAGCTACCTCGGGTACGAGCGCTATATCGAAAAAAACATCTGGGTAAAAACTGGAAAAACTGTCTACCTTAATATTCAGCTCGCTCGTAGCAACAACGAAATGGATGAAGTAGTCGTCACGGCGAACACCGAGCCTTTGCGTGACGAAACAGGTAACATTTCCATCACAGAAGAGAAAATCAATCGCTACGCCGCGACCTATTACGACCCAGCACGACTAGTACTCAGTAGCCCAGACGTGATGGTCACCAACGATCAAAACAACCAGATCTCCGTACGTGGACTCTCTCCTGAACTCAACGTCTGGCGACTAGAAGGCGTAGAAATCGTCAATCCTAACCATCTATCCAATGCAGGGACCTTCAACGACCAACCCGCTGCGACTGGAGGTGGCGTCAACATCCTTAGTGCTCAGATGCTCGACAGATCCCAGTTCCACATCGGAGCGATGGACAACAGCAACAACAACGCCGTAGCAGGGCTATTCGACATGGATTTTAGAGATGGCTATGCAGGAGATCATCAGTTCACCGCACAAGCCTCGTTGATCGGACTAGACTTCAGCGCCGAAGGGCCACTCAAAAAAGGTAGTCAAGCCAGTTATCTCGCCAACTACCGCTATTCGTTCACTGGACTACTCGGACTCATGGGCGTAGATTTCGGTGGAGAGGTCATTGGGTTTCAAGATTTAAGTTTCAACGTACACCTACCTCTCAAAAACAAAGCATCTTTAAACGTCTTTGCCCTTGGAGGATTGAGTTCTAATGAATTTAAGGCAAAAAGCCCTGCAGATGTTGAAATCGAAAAAGATAAATCCGACATCTCCTATCGCGAAAAAATGGGAGGTATAGGAAGTAAATACAACTTACCCCTCTCCAATGGGTACAGCATACAACTCACCTCTCTATTCTCGTCCAATTCTCAAACCAGAAACCAAACAACTTTCAGAGACTTGGTCAATGTAGAAAGTCGCTACAATACCGAAAACCAAGTCGCTATCTGGTCCAACAGAGTAGAAGTCAAGCGTAATCTTGGTCACAACACCTTTCAATTAGGTAGCAATTTCAATCACTATGACCATCAATACCAATCGACAGGTACTCAGGTTATCGATTTTTCGAATCAGCAGTCGCTCCTAGCGCCTTACCTACTATGGGAGTATCAGCCAACTACCATTTTGTCAATCACTACTGGTGGCACTTACTATCTACTTAACGCCAACTCCACAATGTACAATTATGACTACCGAGCAGCTGTGAGTTATAAATTAGGAATGATGAAAATGAGTGTTTCTGCAGGCAAATACTCACAAGTCAAACAAGCTTATAGCAATTTCACTCCACGGCAAGCAGAAGCTCAATACAACTTCTACACCAATGGTTTCATCGAAAGCTATCGCTACCTAGCCTCGACCGAGACTACCATCAAAAAGGTAAATATACAAGTAGAGGGGTTCTATTACTATTTCCCATCGGTGAGTGTCATCAAACGTATGACTCCTCCAGATTACATCATCTATACAGACAAACAATCTCAGGCACAAACCTCTGGCGTCAGCCTTAGACTTCAGGGAATGACACCTCTGTTTTACTATGACATAGGAGGATCCTTGTTCAACTCCACTTACGAAGGAGAAGACTTACCCTACAACCTTGGACACTCTTTCAGCGCATCAGTTGGAGAGAAATGGTTTTTCAATCGCGAGGGTGAAAACAGAGTACTTTCAGCAAACTTGAAAGGAATGTATCAAGGAGGCATGTATCAACCCGAAAACGACAGACTATCTCCTTATGGACGAATTGATATAAGAATCTCTTGGGCAAAGAACAAGAAAAACACTGTTCGAACATGGTCTTTGGATATCCAAAACCTAACCAACCGACAAAATGAAGCCTTCCAATACTATGATTCGGTTACAGGTCAGATAGAAATGAACTACCAACTCGGTCTACTCCCCATACTCACTTATAGAATCGAATTCTGATGAAAACAAAACTAATCAGCATACTCTACTTCCTTATTTTCGGAGCGTTCGCTTACCTGCAGCTCAATGATCCCGATCCTTTATTTTGGGTCGCAATCTATGGTCTAGTAGCCGTAGTGTCTGCAATGCGGCTGTTCGGGTTTTCTCACCCGAGGGTATTCCTAGGTATCACTATCTTGTTGGTCGGGATCGCTTGTTTTTACATTCCGGGGTTCGTCGAGTACCTAGTCCAGCCCAACAAAAATGAGATCGTCGGCGAAATGGTCTACAAAAAACCATACATAGAAGAAACCAGAGAGTTTATCGGATTACTCATCGCTGCAGCTTCTACTTTTCATCAATATAAAATCAAAAGCTAAATCAGTTTATATTTTGAATCCTGTGATTATCTTAGTTGCCGATTCCAACTAACGCTATCACTAGAATGCTCAAAACATACGCATGGGTCTGTCTATTGCTGACCTTGACTACTGTCAGCTATGCCCAAGACAAGCCTGAACTCCATGTCGGTGGAGCGCTACGATTCAACTACAACCTCTCGACTTGGAAAGATGCCCAAAAGAAGCGTGGCGGAGATTTCGGGTATGACGTATTCCGTATCAACGCCAAGGCCAAATACAAAGGCGTAAAACTGAACGCCGAATACAGGCTCTATTCACCCGATTTCGGTGGTGGCATGCTCAAACAAGGATGGTTTGGCTATGACTTCAACGATAAAAACAATCTACAATTGGGCTTGACGCAGGTTCCTTTTGGCATCACGCAATACAACTCTCACACTTGGTTTTTTAGCATCAACTACTACGTCGGGCTGGAAGACGACCATGACATGGGCCTCAAATACACTCATATCGGCGAACAGTGGGAATACGCACTGGCCTTTTTCAAAAATGCAGAAGAGCTGCGCTTTGGCAACAATAGCGACATAGACGATGGCAGATACTCCTACGACATAGCTTCCAAAGACTGGGACGGAGATGGCGAATTAGACCTTCGCAACAAAGAAATCAATCAAGTCAATGGAAAGCTAAGTTACAAATTTGGTTCAGAGACCCGAAAAAACAAATTAGGTATCTCAGCAGAATACGGAGGAGTTTACAACCTCGATACCGAGTCGATTAGCCCTAGGTATGCCTTCGCTATTCACTATGAACTCACCGCAGGACCACTCAATCTCAAAGCCCAAATATCCACCTACAAAATCACGACAGATGGTCTAATTGGCGAACCGACAGACATCATCGCGATGACTGCCTATGGTTATCCGTATTTCGTAGCAGCAGCAGCTACCTCCTACACCTTGGGGATCAGCTACGACATTCCCGTTTCTTGGGGGCCTGTCTCCAACTTACAGTTATACAATGATTTTGGTTTTTTAGACAAGACCGTCACAAGATTCGAAGACACCTTCATGAATGTTACTGGTGTACTCGTCACTGCGGGGAATATATATTCCTATTTTGATTTTGCAGCTGGTAAGAACCAACCATGGCTCAACCCTGATTTTGATCACTCATTAGCAGAAGGATCCAGCGTCACGAACCAATGGGAGGCTCGTTTCAACATCAATTTTGGTTACTATTTTTAGGGCTAAACAGGCAAACTAACATGAAATATGCTCCCCTGTCCTATTGTAGATTCCAACCACATCTTCCCGCCTAAATCAGTTACGTATTTCTTAACGATAGATAGTCCAAGCCCCGTGGAAGTCTCTCCTCCTGTAGGTTGCGCACTGAGTTTTTGGAATCTTCCAAACATTACTTCTTTGTCTTCTTCTGTAAAGCCAGGCCCTTCATCCTGTACCGAAAAGACAATGACTTTTTCGTCATAAGCAACATTTAAGCTCACAGTAGTTTCATGACTAGAAAACTTCAAAGCATTCGACAATAGATTTTCCAAAACAAGAAAGAGTAGTAGGTGATCTGTTTGAAGTGAACGAGGAATACCTGTTTCATTTACATTTAGACTTATCGATTTCATAGCAGCTGTCGGTTGGTAGCGACTACTGACCTCCTGCAATAGATTACTCACATCCACCTGCTCTTTGAGTACAACACTCTGGTTTTGTTCCAGCGCATTTACATCCAGTATTTTGGTGATCATATCACTCATACGCTGAGCTGAACTATCCATGAGCGTGACAAACTCTCGGTCTTCCTCGGTCATTTTAGAGTCACTCACTCTAAGGAGATTTGATATCCCGATGATATGATTCAGCGGTGATCTCAGATCATGCGCCAGTATGCTCACCAGATTATTCTTCTCCTCATTCAATGCCAGCAACTGAACATTTCTATTCAGTAGTTGTTCATTCTTTCGACTAATATCAGTCTGTTGTTTCTCTATCTGCACTTTTTGAACCATCAAGGTCTTGGTGCTCTTGTTGTTATTATAGTATAGTACAACAATCACTATCAAAAACAGTACGACAATTACGAAACCTAGCACCAAAATCTTGCGATAGTTTTTCTCCTCTTCCAATCTAATATTTGCATTTTTAACCATAGCTAACTGCATCTCCTTCTCTTTGGTGAGAATGATAGTTCCCAATTGATCATATTCGTACAAGTTGTCTATGAATTGAAACACCTCCTGCCCCATGTACTTAGAGGTCAGTTCAGCAATCAATGAAGTAGCTAGAGAATCTGTCAAAAACTCATTTAGTGGCTCATCCCAATCACTCTGGAGTGGCATGATATATCCATATCCCGTTCCTTTAACTGTGAAAAAATTTTGGCGAGTCAACTCCCCTCCGTTTTTCAATAACATGAGATAAATCGGTAAATCGATAAAACCAAAACGATTGTCGTGACTACTAATCTCATCCAAAATATTTTGATCGCTTGGGATAAAGTGTGTTTTGAAATCAATATTAAGACGCCGTTTCAAGTCCGCTAGCATATTTTCATACACCGTACCTTTGATCGTTACAGCTTCCATCTGACTCATCATCTCAAATATCTCGTCATAGCCATGTATGATAGGAGTTCCTTTACTAGACACCAATACAGTGATATCGGTCAGATAGGACTCTGAGAACTTCAAAAACTGCTTTCTCTCCTCTGTAATCGAAAAAGCCGAAACACCTAAGGTACTTGGATTTTTCGCATCTCTAGTTTGGACGATAATACTGCTAAAATCCTTGGCCTCTATCCAGTTTAGTTTCAACTCAATACCATGTTTCTCCTTTACATAAGATTGAAATCCCTCTAAAACCTCACACTCTAAACCATGGAATTTCCCCTTTTCATCTTGATAGATAAAAGGTTTAGAAACATACCAGTGTAAATCCAGTGTAGCTACACCCGTACGTTGCGCCTCCTGCCAAGAGTCAGCAAGGGACTTAAAAGAAATAGAAACCAGTAATAAGCAGAAAAGAATAATTCTACGCATATATAATTATATCAGATGACATGCAGTTGTATGGACTGATCACATCATGCCATTAGTATTACAATGCTGGTTGTATACTTGAAAGCAATATAATTGGGAAAATGCGTTGTTAAAAGTCTATTTGTGTTTTAACCAGTTAAAGGCATTAGATATAGACTGGAAATAGGTCACATTTGATATTCTTCGTTCTTGAATATCTCTTTGTATATCATCAATTGAAAATTTGGCAAAAATATCATCAGGAAAAACCGCTGCAGCGAATTTCACCCCCGAACTGATCATTTCCTGAGTAAAAGTACCAGAAATGTATCGTTGAGAATTGTCATCCAGTACTTCTATCTGTCTAGCATCATAGAGGACTTTTTGTGCACCTTCAAAGGTTACTGCATCTAAGATGCGATCTCCCACTGCTTTGATCTCTTCGAAAGTACAAAAACCCGACCATTTACTCATCAATATACTATCCTCTGGGCTCCAAAAAACCTTTACGTAGGGTTTGTCTAAATAGACTCTTGACTTGTTAGAAATGACTGGCTCTGAATCCATAGAATATCAAATAGTTTCAAAATGATACTCAAAAGTAATTTTTAATCCTTTAAAAAAACAGAGTAAAAACGCATAAATAAATAAGCATTTTTCCTAAAAATGTTTCCATCCTTGCGCCTGTAGAGGCACTGTATTCCCACCTTTGGTGACTAGTTTATGGCCATTTTCTTTCTTATCGATATAGCCTATAGCTGATACATCTGGCAAGTTTTTGATCTTTTCAAAATCTGTCTGACTGATCGTAAACAGAAGTTCATAATCTTCACCTCCATTGAGTACACAGGTCACAGGATCCATTTTAAATTCCACAGCTGTATTATACGTTACCTCATCTATTGGTAGCTTATCCTCATAAATGGTAATTCCCACTTCAGACTGTTTAGCGATATGAAACAACTCGGAAGCCAATCCGTCCGAAACATCAATCATCGACGTAGGTACGACTCCTGCCTCTTCTAATTCGAAAATCACATCCATTCTTGCACTCGGTTTGAGCTGCCTTTTGACAATATACTCATAAGCAGAGATATCAGGCTGCATCTCAGGATTCGTTTTGAAGACTTCCTTCTCTCGCTCTAGCACTGTCAGTCCCATCAGTGCACCTCCCAAATCACCCGTAACACAGATAATATCATTCTCCTCAGCATTTTTTCTATAAGAAACTTGCTCCTTACTGGCCTCTCCTATCGCCGTGACCGATATGATCAACCCTGTCGGAGACGATGTTGTATCACCTCCGATCAAATCCACAGCATAATCTTCACAGGCGAACTTTACTCCTTCATAAAACGACTCCACCGCTTCTACCGAAAAACGATTGCTAAGCCCCAGGCTCACCGTTATTTGTTTAGGCTTGCCGTTCATCGCGGCGATATCAGAGACATTGACAGCCACGGACTTGTATCCGAGATGTTGCAGCGGGATATATGATAAGTCAAAATGCACCCCTTCCACTAGCATATCGGTGGTCACCAGTTTCACCTTTGCCCCACTCTCTATCACAGCCGCATCATCACCTATCCCTACCAAAGTCTCAGGGTTCTTGTGTCCAAAAGACTTACTGATACGATCTATTAGACCAAACTCACCAATCTCTCCTATTTCTGTTCTTTTTTCTTTCTCCTGTGACATGTTATTCTTTGATTTCTTGACATAGCTCTATCAACACCCCGTTGGTAGATTTTGGATGTAAAAAGCAGATACGTTTGTTATCAGCGCCCTCCTTGGGTCTCTCTTGAACAAACTCAAAACCCTCTGACTGAAGACGCTCAATCTCGTATTGTATATCCTCTACCTCAAACGCCAAGTGATGTATTCCTTCTCCCCGCTTATTTATAAACTTAGCAATCGCCCCTTGTGGGTCATTCCCTTCGAGTAGCTCTACCTTCGTCTCTCCCAATTGAAAAAATGAAGTTTCCACCCCCTCCGATGCAACGAACTCAGACTTGTATACTGCCTGTCCAAACAGCTTCTTAAAAAGAAGATTACTCTGTTCCAGATTCTTAACAGCAATACCTACATGTTCTAATTTCATCCGAGTTGAGAGGTTAATTATTTAAATTAATTCTAATTAAATCCTTACTTTTGCAAAGAGAATGAAACTTTTCATCAAGCTGAAGAGTTCTATCTAAATAATATTGAATAGTAAAATTTATGCTAAAGGTATCAGAAAAAGCGTTGACGAGAATTGTAGAATTGAAAAAGACAGAAGGTCACCCTGAGTCACACAATCTACGTGTGGCAGTAAAAGGAGGCGGTTGTTCCGGATTGATGTACGATCTTTCGTTTGATGATCAAATCACGGACAAAGATGACGTGTTTGAAGATAAAGGTGTAAAAGTGATCGTAGACAAAAAAAGTCTCTTCTATTTACTAGACACCACTTTGGACTTCTCAGATGGATTGAACGGCAAAGGATTTCAGTTCGTAAACCCAAATGCCACACGTACGTGCGGATGCGGTGAGAGTTTTGCTGTATAATTAGGTAATATCTACAGTAAACCATAACATAAAGCTATCACCTAAAATTAGGGGATTCCCTTAAATTTTGTTAAAAAGAGATAATATAGAAGTCATAAGTTTGCAATTTGGTATGCATGTCATACTTTTGTCAAACAATAACAGAGAAACAAAGAGATAAAAAATATTTGATCTTAATTTCAGTTTGGCACGGTGTTAGCAATAACATTAACAATTAAAAGTTAAGATTATAAAGGTAAGTTTAGGTTAGGTTGGTTTAGGGGTTGCACCGCAAGGGCAGCCCCTTCTTTTTTTGGAATAAATCCGTAAAACACACACATATTTAAAATCAGTCTATAAAGTTTTTTTTGGATCAGTCGGTATTTCTGGGGTTAAAAATCAATACTTCTATATTCATTATTCCCACCATTCAAATATTACATACAGATTTCATCTTGTATCTGTACTATTCATAGATTTCTGAAGTTTATAAAAAAGTTCCTTTCCGTTTCATTTCATGCTCAATTAGAATTTATTAGTTGAATAGGGGCACTAGAACAATCTTTAGTCTTTCTACATACGTCAGAGGCAACTCACTTCGGGTTCACGTCACGCATCACTATGCTTAACTACCAAATTATATTACTCACTCATTAATTTAGCGTTAAATTTGCCCGTGCATGATTAGCCAGACAGTAATGAACAGGATTTTTTCTCATATCACCAGACTATTCGTTACTCTCTTTTTGTTTTTAGTAATCAGTCCTACCTACAGCCAACGTGCCCAGCTTTTTACTACAGATTCTGAGTTGCCTAGTAGTTTGATTTTTGATCTTCATCAAGACAATAAAGGTCAAATATGGATGGCAACCGAAGATGGGCTATGCAGGTATGATGGTGCAAAAATCACCACCTACAAGACCAACAATAGCAACATACTTAACAACTATTCAAAATTCATTTTTGAAGACAGCAAGGGTCACTTATTTTTTGGCTTTTTCAATGGTCTACAAGTTTATGATCACAATACGGATAGATTTACTACTATCCCCTTGTTGCTTGAAAACGGCACTCCTTTTTACGCCCACACTATGGCCATACTAGAGCGAAAAAATGGAGATATATTGATAGGCAGTTCAGGGCTTGGCATTTTCAAACTAAACGAGGACAGCACGCAATTGGTAGGCAAGCAAATGCCTAACCTAATTTCGGGCAACCTGATCCGATACCTTTTCGAAGACCAAAACCAAAACTTATGGATTGCTACCAATGACGAAGGTCTTTATAAAGTCACTATGGATGGACGGTCTTTCAACTACTTTGCCAGTGACTCTAGAGATTTCAAAGAAGTTTCTGCTATTGTTCAAAACAACAAGAGGCAAATATTCATTGGTACGACTTACAATGGTTTTTATGAATACCTTTCTCAATCAGATAGTTTTAATCATATCAACAGCATGCCTTCAAACATGCCCATAGTCACGCTTAATATCCGAAAACAAGACGACAAAATACTGATAGGGACGGATGGTTACGGAATAAAGTACTTTGACCCAATAACCCGAAAAATATCCAATCTCAATTTCGAAATCTCTAACCTAGATTTATCCAAATCTAAAGTACATTCTATATTAGAAGATATGTCAGGAAATACTTGGCTTGGCTTATTTCAAAAAGGAGTCGCACTGATTCCTTCAAACGAAAATAATTTTGACTACATAGGTAATCAATCCATCAAAAGTAATTTAATCGGAACCAAGTATATCATGTCCTTGTGGAAAGACCATGCAGGAGATCTCTGGGTTGGAAGTGACGGTGATGGTGTTTATAAACTTAGTAAAGATAATAACGAACAATACACAGTCTCTAAAACGTACGACAGTTCTCCCTCTACAGTATTGAGCGTTTTCGAAGACTCTAATCACAATTTATGGTTGGGATCATACGGAGAAGGCTTGTATCTATACAACAGAAAAAGCAAAGTATTTGAAAAGTTCAAACTACTTTTAGATCACTTGTCCAAGCCAATAGAAAATGTCACCTTCATAACAGAAGATAATCACGGAAAGCTATGGCTAGGAACACTTGGTGGAGGAATATTTTCTATCCAACTCAATTCAATGAAAGTGACACAACTGAGCTCCTTTACTCCAAACCCTACGAACAATGACAACAGTGTGCTGCACAATAATTGGGTTAGTTCGCTATATACCTCCCGAGATGACAAGCTCTACATTGGCACCTATGACGGTGTTAGCTGCCTGGATTTAAACTCTGGTCATTTCTCGCTATTGAACAATATTCGAGACGAATTCAAAGGAAAGATTATTTATTCCCTGCACGAAGACTCGTTTGGCCAAATGTGGTTTGGCACGTCTCAAGGTTTGATATCATTTAACCCAACGACTAATGAACTGGTTAGTTATACTATAGAAGATGGTCTGCCAAGCAACGTAATATGTGGTATTAGAGCTAATGGGGATAAACTTTGGATCAGTACTAATTACGGAATATCTCAATTTGACACCTCGACAGGCATCTTTTTCAATTACTACTATAACGATGGCCTACAGGGCAACGAATTTGCAAAAAGCTGCTCATTCAAGGATAAAAAAGGCAATATTTATTACGGAGGTATCAATGGGATCACCATATTTAAGCCAAATGAGATAAAAACTAAAGTCAGAGAACCAGAAATTAATATAACCGCCCTTTACCTTGGCAATCAACCTGTCAATACAAACACTAAATCAGGCAGCTATCAGGTAACTCAACAGTCTATACTAGAAACAAATCACATCGATCTATCTCATGACGACAATTCCTTCACTATCGAATTTACTGCCATGGAATTCAGTAACCCTCAAAGGATCAACTACTATTACTCCATGGACAACAGCAAATGGATCGGGCTTCAACCAGGCACCAACACAGTTACCTTTAGTAATCTGAGTCCCGGCTCCTACCAGTTTAGAGTTAGATCTAAAGACTACAATACCTTATCAGAGCCGAAGACACTAAGTATCCAAATCCACCCTGCCTGGTACCTGTCTGGATGGGCCAAAATCCTATATTCTATTACCACAGCTTTGATACTCTGGATTATCTATTTCTTGCTTCGCCAACGGCTGGAAATACGAAAAAAAATGAAAGCTCAACAACAGGATCAAAAAATAAACCAAGCCAAGCTAGAGTTTTTCATCAATATATCACACGAGATCAGAACCCCTATTACTCTAATTATCAATCCTCTCCGAAAACTCATTAAACAAGATACCGATGAGAAAAGACACCGTGATTATTTTATAATGCAGCGCAGTGCCGAACGAATCCTGAAGCTCGTTAACCAGTTGTTAGATATCAGAAAAATTGACAAAGGGCAACTGAAAATGAAATTTCAGGAAACAGATATTATTCAATTTTTACAAGAGACCAGTTTGATATTTGATGAGCAAATACATGGAAAGGACATTAAGTTTAGTATCAATGCTTCAAAAAACACTTTGGTATATCTCGACCCAAACCATTTTGATAAAGTAATCCAAAACATTCTTTCTAACGCCATCAAATATACGCCACATCAGGGTGAGATAGATATTTATGTCAAACAAGGAACAGATGAAACGCACAAACCCTCCTACATATCCATCGAAGTTTATGACACAGGATCTGGGATCAATGAAGAAGAAATAGAACGGATTTTTGATCGTTTTTACCAATCCTCCGACGACAAGTCGTCTAACCCAGAAGGAACTGGAATTGGTCTACACCTCACTCGATCAATTGTAGAACTCCATCATGGTACGATCAGAGCAGGGCTCAACCCGTCTGGGCAAGGGACTAGCTTCCTGATCCACCTGCCGCTGGGGCGGCAACACTTAAATGAAGAAGAAATAACAGAACCCGACAGCAATAAATCAAACGGTAATACTCCGAGATACTATATACCTATAGTGCCCATAGTAGAACAAGCAAAATCCAAAAGCAAACTCAATGTCTTGATAGTAGATGACGATGATGAGATCAGAAACTATCTCGTTAGCGAATTTTCCGAAGACTACCATACAGCTGCAAGTATGAATGGTGAAAAGGCTTACGCTGAAATCCTTAAAAAATCACCTGACCTCATCATCAGTGATGTAGTCATGCCCAAAATGGATGGGGTTACGCTATGTAAAAAAATTAAACACAACGTCAATGTTAATCATATCCCAGTTATTCTTCTCACCGCAAAAACCACCGAAGAAGACAAACTTCGAGGGCTGGACACAGGTGCAGATGCTTACATAGCCAAACCCTTTAATATTGATATTCTGAAGAAAACCGTAGCAAACCTGATAAAAAACCGTCAGCTACTCAAAAACAACTACAACGGTAATCAGCTGCAGAATGATAAAATCAAGAAAATAGAAGTACAATCTACCGACGACATCCTGATGCAAAAAATCATGACGGTGATCAATGAAAACATTGCTAACTCCGAACTCAATGTAGAGATGATCGCTTCTGAAATCGGCTTTAGCCGCGTACACCTTCATCGAAAACTCAAAGAAATCACAAGCCAATCCGCGAGAGATTTGATCAAAAATACTCGATTAAAACAAGCAGGTGACCTTCTCAACCAAAAGCAGATCAGCATCTCAGAAGTCGCATATGCTACTGGCTTTTCATCCCCTGCCAAATTCTCCACGAGCTTCAAGGAGTTCTATGGTATTGCTCCTTCTAGATATGTGGAACAAAAACAGCAAGATAAAAAAACAAGAGTTCAAAAATAGAAAGTCATTGAAATATGGCAAGAGTAACAATTACTAACAAATCATACTAATAACCCCATGTGTCAGTACCCCATACTTCTCTATCTATAAATGAAGCCAATCAAGAGCAAGTGAAAGTGCTTCAATGACACTCCAGATATCCCCGAACTTTGCGAACATATCGCCATTAACTAACTTCCAAATTAAAAGTTATCTCTGACGAAGGAGTATAAATTAAACTCTGTCTGATTACTATTAATTGCCTATTGACTCAGCCCCATTTGGGGATTGGGTTCGACGCTGACGTTTTTGTCTCAGTAATGTGAGAGTTCTCTATTTGGCGGGTTAACAAAGACGTAAGTTTTCACTGTGAGCTTTTACATCAGGAAACTTGAAAAGGACAATTTCTAAAAAGAATTGACCTCTTCGCTCAGAGCGAGAACGCCAACTCCCCTTTTTTAAAAAAAATCAAAAAAACTTTATAAAGTCTGTCAGGGTAAAACCCTCCTCGCCTTTCTCATAACCAAAGAACAACACCTTAGTTATTAGTTATGAAAAGGAATATCAAAATCATCAGCATCATAGTTTTCTTCCTCATCGGTAGCAACTACCTCCTGCGAGCACAAGGCAACACACGTATCGGCCAGGTCTCATTTATTCCTGGATTCAGTACCAGCATCGGGTCATCTGAGAGAACCAACATTATCTCTCTCAATATCCTAGGAGGATATCAATACGCACTAAAAGGTGCAGAAATTGGTTCATTGTTTAACCTCAACCGCCAGAACGTATCTGGCGCACAACTAGCAGGATTGTTAAACTACACCGGCGGTCAGACAATCGGTGCACAGGTCAGTGGACTAATCAACCTCAACCGAAACCATATACAAGGCTTACAGTTAGCAGGAATGATCAATACAGTGCAAGGATCGGTCACTGGTGTTCAGATCGGTGGACTACTCAACTACAGTACCGAAGTAGTACAAGGCGTTCAAGTTGCTGGGCTCAGCAACCTTAGTCAAGAGACTATCGGTATGCAACTCAGTGGGCTACACAACCACTCCCTCCGTACCAAAGGTCTGCAACTCGCAGGACTATCTAATCAATCTACGCTACTACAAGGAACGCAGATCAGTGCTATTGCCAACGTCTCTGTACAAAACCAAGGGCTACAACTATCTGGCATATATAACCAGACAAGCGAGCTCAATGGTATTCAAATTGGTTTGGTCAACATCGCAGATTCGGTCTCTAGCGGCATGCAGGTTGGGTTAATCAATATCGTCAAAAAGAACGGTCTCTTCGAATTAGGAGTGGAATATGGGGGTGTGACTCTTTGGAACCTCAACCTTCGTACGGGGCGAGATCACTTCTACTCCATTCTTACAGTAGGCACACAGTTCGAACAGTCCAACGAGGACAAAATCTGGTCATACGGTATCGGTTTCGGATCAAAAATGTATATCAAAGACAAACTATTCGCCAATGTAGAGCTCTCCACACACCAACTCAGAAAACACCAAGACAATGTAGAATCACTCAACCTACTCAACAGGTTCCAGATCAATATGGGATACCAATTGTTCAAACATCTGTCGGTGACTGCTGGTCCAGTCCTCAATATCTACGTCGCGCAAACAGAGCTAACACCTTCGGATCAGCCCACGATAGATATCGCCAAAAGCCCTTTCTATGAGGAGCAAGAAGGCAACTACAAAATCCAAGCTTGGGTAGGTTACTCAGTTGGTATCAGGTTTTAATTCTCAAAACACAATAGGTCATCGCCTATAAAACCAGCGATGACCAACCACTAATCCTTCAAAAAACAAACAAAATAATGACAACCAAACACCACACTATATATCTAGTATTGATCGTACTATTCATGATCAGCACTACAGTTCTAGGCCAACCAATTACTCAAACGATCAGAGGCACGATCATAGATCAGGACTCTAAATCTCCCGCTATAGGCGCCAATATCGTTATACTCGGTACAGACCCTATCAAGGGAGCCGTTACTGATGTAGAAGGACAGTTTCGTATCGATGGCGTGGCAATCGGACGCATAAACCTCCGCATCACCATGATAGGATATGAAACCAAAACGATCCCTAACCTACTGGTGAGTTCTGCGAAAGAACTGATCCTTGACATCCCTATGGAAGAGTCCTTCGAAAAACTCGATGAAGTAGTTGTCACCGCCAAAAAGGATAAATCAGAAGTACTCAACGAGATGTCACTCGTCAGTGCGCGTACTTTTTCGGTGGAAGAGACCGGTCGCTTTGCAGGCTCATTTGGTGACCCTGCCCGAATGGTATCAGGATTCGCAGGAGTGACCAACTCGCCCGATGGCAACAACGACATCATCGTCCGTGGCAACTCCCCCAAAGGCATCCTTTGGCGACTCGAAGGGATTGAAATACCCAATCCTAACCACTTTGCCAATGATGGCGCTACTGGTGGCCCTATCAATGCCCTGAACAGCAATATGCTCAGTGATTCGGATTTCATGAGTGGTGCTTTTGCGCCTGAGTATGGCAATGCCCTCTCTGGTGTCTTTGATATGAAACTTAAAAAAGGAAACAATGAGCAGCGGGAATATACCGCTGGTATCAGTACGCTTGGACTGGACTTTACATTGGAGGGACCTTTCAAACCAAACTATAATGGATCCTACCTCATGAACTACCGCTACTCATCGCTGGCGCTGATTGACAAGACTGGGTTGATTGATTTTGGGGGAGTCCCAAAATACCAAGATATGTCTTTCAACATCAACCTACCCGTGAATCAAAAGCATAGTTTCTCTGTGTTTGGGCTCGGAGGCATCAGCTCGATTAGTACCGAAGAAACCATAGACGACAGTGACGAGATCGTAGGCAAAGCCATCATGCAGAGCAACATGGGGACTATAGGTGTGATCTACAACTACCTAATCGATCCACGCTCCTATCTGCGTGCCAGTGTATCCGTATCTGGGACACTACTCCAAAACACCTATGACATTCCTGAAAACAACGATCCGACGGATTTTTACCGCGTCTATGACACGGACTACAGCAAGACATTTATCCGTTCGGCAGTCACCTATGGTTTCAAATGGAATGCGCAGCACAAATTTGAGATCGGTGTGATCAACAACAGTCACTACTACAACATGACACAAAATGCCTATAACTATGATCAGGATAGACTCGAAAATGTACTAGATGACGATGGCAACACCAACCGCACACAGGGGTTCCTCACATGGAAATACCGCATCACCGAAGACCTCACCATGACGAGCGGACTCCATGGGCAACATTTCGCACTCAACAACAGCTACAGCATAGAACCACGTGCTGCGCTAAAATGGGAAACCTCACCACGCAACTCCGTCAGTATCGGAGCAGGTATTCATAGCCGCATGGAGAGTGCAGCTGTCTACCTGTGGAAGTTTCAGCAAAGCGATGGCAGCTACACCCAGCCCAACAAATCCTTAGAAGTATCAAAAGCAGCACACTTGGTACTCGGATATGATCAACTCATCGGTCAGCGCACTCACTTCAAAACGGAACTCTACTACCAATACCTCTATGATACCCCTGTAGAAAACGATCCCAATAGCACAATCTCCATGATCAATATCAGTGACTTATACACCCAGTTCGACCTAGTCAACGAGGGGACTGGTCAAAACTATGGTCTAGAAATGACGCTCGAGCAGTATCTGCATCAGGGTTTTTACTACCTGAGCTCTGCGTCGATATTTCAGTCACTATACACTCCAATGGATGGCGTGGAGCGTGAGACTGCTTTTGCGAATCAATACATTTTTAATGTCCTAGCCGGGAAAGAGTTTAAAATCGGACAAGCCAACAAGAAGCGTGTGCTTTTCGTCAATGGCAAGGTTACACTCATGGGAGGCAAACGCTATACGCCCATCGATCTGGCGGCTTCTATAGCCACAGGTGAAGAAGTGCGTATGGATGACAAACCCTTTTCTGAGCGTTCTGATGATCTCTTCATCGCGAACATTGCCATAGGTACGAGACGCAACAAAGGCCGAACGACACGTGAGCTGAAATTTGATGTGCAAAACGTTACCAACAGTCAAGCAGTCGTCAATGAATACTTCGTCCAAGCCACCAATGAGATATACAAAGTGACCCAACTGGCACTATTCCCGACCATCTCCTACTCGATCAGCTTCTAAACTAGTCAGGCAATGATATGATGTATTAATGTTTAGCAGCGCAGGCGAAAGCTTGTGCTGCTTTCTTGTTTAGTAGATTCGAATAGTTTTGCTTTCGTCTATGGCCAAACTCTATCGGGTATCAGTCTACAGCTAAAACCATGACTACCAATCATCGATATGATTTCGTCGACATCAATAACGCTTGCCTCAAAGCGAAGAATCTTATCACAATCGCTCAGATCAAAATTGATCTCCGCTTCAGGATACGAATCAGCCAGATGCGCCAAGAGAATTTTTGCATCCCTATCTAGCAAACATCCAGAATGTAGAATCGGCACACTGCCCCCATCCACGTTTCCACAATAATCCAATGGTGGTATATCATCACTCAAATAAACAGATAATTGATATCCAAAAAAATTAAAGTCAATCCACGTTTCGCCCCCCTCCGCTCAGTCCAAAATATTCATATAGAACTGTCGAGTTCTGGAAATATCTATTACTTTGAAAGCGTAACAAAATGTACTGACGAATTTGTAATTTATTGATTTAACATCCACTCGATCAAGTCAGGCTTATCTACAATCGACCAACTATGTGGGTGTCGTTCGCCATTGGATCGATATCCCTTATTTTCAGACGTGATATACTGTACCGTGGCGCGAGGCAATTCGTCTTGGATCTGACTCGCAAGCTTTTCTAGTCCATAAGCATTCAAATCCATAGGGTCATTTTGTCTATTCTCCTTCCACCAAATGATATCAGGCTCTGCATAGAGTCTAATTTTCAGTCCATCCAGATGGATCAAATTATGCATATCATGAGTCTCAGCGGTATAGGGAGACTGGGACTCAAATCCAGCTATCCCCTCTTCGGGATCACCCAAAGAACGTTCTAATAAATCAGTCAACCAGATCGCCTCCCTTACAGATACCTCTGAAAAATTGCGCCCAATATTCTTTTGAGACACTTGATAAAGTGCCAACAAATCCACTGGCGAATCTACAACAAACAGTCCCGCAGGCGCCACTACAGAATTCACAGACCGCAAATAATCTGCTAAGAGCAAAGTGACATTTCCACCACTAGAAAACCCACCAAAGAAGATTTGATCAGGCACCAAATCATAGTTATCGAGAACAGTTTCCAATAACAGGGTCAGCTGCACTTTATCCTCTGTCTCTAACCATAGTTTTCGGTTAGAGTTCATATAGAGCACCGCGATCTCATTAGCCTTAGCGACTTCTAGGATAGAAAACTCTCTTTCAATACTTTCAGCATCTTCGGGAAACCCACCAAATAGAATCAACAAGGTGTCTACACCCTTTAGCGGATAATACAATATATATTGTTCGTTCATGACTTTCTGATACGACGTATTACTCGATTGATTCTTCGGTGCCTGACCAGAAAGGGTCATTGCGCCGAGTAGATAAATAACGGTGGTGTATAGCGGTAAAAATTTCATCTGACTCATCAGTTAATAAATATTTACATAAAACAATAGAAGCTCTATTGACAACTATTACTATAATAATAGAGCACGACAATAAAAGACCTACACAAAAACAAAAGGTTAAATGTAGTACACTCGACTGCACATGAGATTATTTGATCAGTTCGCTGGGCAGTAGACCGTATATTTTTTTGAAGGCAACGGTGAAGTGCTGTGGGTTCTTGTAACCTACACGATAAGATGCCTCGGTGATGTTGCAGATACGCCCCTCGATGAGGGATTTGGCGGATTTCATCCGTTGTTCGGTGATGTACTTGAATAGCGTCGTGCCATGAGTCACCTTGAAACTCTCTTTGAGTTTGGAGGCGTTCATTCCTACCAATGCTGCCAAGGACGCAATGGATAGCGGGTCGTTAAGATGAGTTGAGATGTGCTGAACGACTCGTTCCAGCTTTTCGTGGGTGCTAGGGGATAGCTGAGTAGTGGTGGAGCGAGACGAACGTTGGTCCCAGGAGGCGAAAATCATCACCAAGAGTTCCAATACCTTGGCTTCCAAAAAAGGCTTTTTGAGTGAGTCGGCATATTGACAGTCGAGGATGTCCTGGATGTGGCGTTTGAGGACAGGGGTGATTTTCTGACTTCTATTCCAAAACAGGAAAGGTCGCTTGCTCTCAATAGCCGTCCCAAATTCTTTCAGTACCTCCTTGAAGTTTTGACCAATAGCTTTCTTGATAAAAGCCTTGGTAAACTGTATCTCTAGGGTCTGACGATGGGGTGGGGTGAAATGCAAAATACCATTGACTCTGGGGAAATAAAACAAATTGAACTGACCAGATTGAATTTCGACAGGCATGCTGTATTCGTCTTGGGGTTCATAGTGATTGTAGCCTTCGATCTCAAAATGCAGTTTGAACAAAGGGAAATCATGAGACACCTCCACCTCATAGGGTGACTTGACGGTGACGTTTCGATTGACCAAAATGATCCCATCTACTTGTACCTCATGTACTTGTCCCGTCACGCCATTTTGATCAATACTCGTGTTCTCCTCCTTGATGGATTGTGTGGTGAAGTTTTTAGAGTACTGCTTGGTTTGCGTACCACCTTCGAATATCTGGCTTTTGAGAATTGTTTTCATTTCATCTTTTTGCGGCATTTAAAAAACCTTTTGCGTTGGTGCAAATGATGGCTTCTATAGCACATTTGCACAAAAATACACTATTTAGAACTGGTCTTAATAAATGCAGCTTTTTTTCTCTTGAGAATAATCTACTTCCATATTCTATCCTTGTCTCTAGCACTATGCCTGTGCCTCAGCGCAACACTCGCTATGTCACAGCGACAGGAGACTGGGGGGATTTCTGGTGCAGTATCGTCCTCGGATGGAGAAGCCCTCCCTATGGTGCCTATTCGGATTCTAGAGACAGGCGTAGGAGTAGTAGCCGATGATCAAGGACATTTTGTGTTTTCAGACTTGCCTTTTGGGGAGTATCGGCTCAGTGTTACCTTCCTCGGGTTTGAGGATCGCCAAATTACCGTCACACTGGATGACCAACACCCTCACGTATCGCTAAACCTTACCTTGACTCACGATAGCGAAATGCTAGAGGAGGTGACGATCTCTCACGATGCAGAAAAGGAACAGCAAACCCAAGGGTTTGCGGTAGAGGCTGTGGGAACCAAGCAGTTTCAAGCCCAATCGATCGAAATCAATCAAGTATTGGATCAAACTGCGGGGGTCAAAGTACGTCAATCCGGAGGACTGGGCTCTAGAGTCAACTATAGCATGAACGGCCTGAGTGGTCAATCCATTCGTTTCTTTATGGATGGGGTGCCCATGGATTATTTTGGGTCGTCCTACTCGATCAATACCATCCCTATTTCGCTCGTAGACCGTGTGGAAGTCTACAAGGGTGTAGTGCCTGTCGAACTAGGCAATGATGCATTAGGTGGCGCAATCAACCTCGTGACCAAATCCAGTTTCAACGAGTTCGTAGAGGCTTCTTACTCCTACGGATCATTCAATACCCATCGAGCAGCGATACAAGGCAGCTGGCGAGCGAAACAATCCGGCTTGACGATGAAGCTGTCTGCATTCTACAATTACTCGGACAACAACTACTACGTATGGGGCGAAGATGTACCCGTCACCGATGTGAATACCGCCAATGTCACCCGTGGGAAGAAAGTCAGGCGTTTTCATGACGGGTATGAATCCAAGTCTGTCAAAGCTGACTTTGGCTTTACGCAAAAAAAATGGGCAGATAAGTTACTCCTTGGTGTTCTGTACTCTGAGATGGACAAAGATATCCAGCACGGCCCTACGATGGAAGTGGTGTTTGGGGAAGCTCGATATCACCAACGTGTGGTGATGCCCAACATGACTTATCAGAAGTTTGATTTCTTAGTCAAAGGGCTGGATGTGAATTGGTTTGCATCGTACTCGTACCTAGTGCGTGACCGCATCGACACGACAACCAACATGTACAATTGGGATGGAAGTATTCTGGATGCAAATTCAGATCGAGGGGAGCAGCTTTGGACGTTGAATACGCTGGATCAGAAAGTCTGGCTCAACCGCCTCAACCTCGTCTATCAGCTCAATCCTCACCACAAACTGGGCTACAACTATGTCTTCAGTGACCTGACACGAACAGATAGTGATCCAGTCGTGACACAAAAGACCGACGGCTATTGGGCACCACAGACGTTTCGAAGGCACAGCATGGGATGGGTGTTGCAGAGTCAGTTCTTGGAGCAAAGACTCCATACTTCGCTGTTTGTCAAATGGTTTGGCTACCGTGCTGCGATCAAAACAGCTACCACCGAAAACAGCGTCACCAGTTACCAGACCGAACAAGCCAGTGCATCGGATTGGGGCTATGGGGTGGCGGGTTCATATCAGCTCAGACCTAGCGTGATGTTGAGTCTGTCGGTAGAGCAAGCCTATCGACTACCAGCCGCCAACGAAGTGCTAGGGGATGGTCTCAATGTTGTCAGCACTACTGCGCTTCGTTCTGAGTCCAGTCTCAATGCCAATTTGGGTTTTAGGGTCACTACTGCGACGGAGCGCAAAAACCGATTCACCTTTTCAGGCAATGTCTTCTATCGGGATGTCACAGATTTGATCCAGCAGTACTCGTACGATCCTGGAGCCTTTGTCAACATCAATTTTGACCAGGTAAGAATGCAGGGAGTGGATGGCAAAATCAAATTCGCGCATAGTCATTGGTTGACCGTCAATCAGACGGTGTCCTATTTGAGTCCTATCGTCAAGTCGGATACCGATGAGTTGGGCAACAACAATGTGACAAAAAATTCGCGACTAGCCAATACGCCCTTTTTCCAAACCAATACCGAGCTACGAACTCAATTCAAGAATCTGATCCAGGAAGGTGCTGCTACCTTCTTCTATTGGAGTGTATCGTATGTGGGTGAGTTTCATCGTCACTCAGAGATCATAGGTCGGTACAACAAGGACGTGATTCCTGCTCAGTTGGTCAATAGCTGCGGGATAGGTTATACGTTTCCCAAAGAAAAACTCAGCCTCAGCGTGGACGTGAGCAACCTGTTCGATGAGCAGATATTCGACAATTATGCGATTCAAAAACCCGGTAGAGCGGCCTATATCAAAGCTACCTATCGATTATTATAAAACCATTTAACATTCAAAATCATACAAAATAAGAAGTATATGAAACAGATTTTTAAAATAGCAATGGCCATGTACATGGCGATGTTCTTGATCGCTTGTAGCGAAGACGATGACTCTAATGAAGATGTCATCGCTGCAGATGGTATCTACAACTTCCTAGGAACTATCGACGGTGCTTACTACCTAGCAGCCTCCGAAACGCTCACCGAAGGTAGCCTGACTTTTGTCAACAATGGTACGCAGATCGATGCAGACCAAGCGGCCCGTATCATCGCTTCTGGTGATTACTTGTATTCGTTGGATTACGGGACGGGGTTGTTGTCTCAGTTGCAGCCTACAGCTACAGGGGAGTATGTCAAGATCAAAGAAATCAACGCAGGGCTGTCAGTCGGGACCAATACGCCACGCTATGCACTAGCAGACGAAAGCACCATCATCGTGATGAACGTGGAGACGACTCCCGTGACTGATGATGCAGGTGACGTGACAGACTACATTTGTACACTGAGGTTGTCTTCTGTGGCTATTCCAGAGATGACCATTGGCAATTTGACGGAGTTTGTGATCCCACAAACAGAGAATGCCAAAAAAGGAGCAACCATTGGGTACCATCCTATGAGAGCGAGTTCTCCGGTGATTTCAGGAGACAAGATCTATTTTGGTTTGATGCACACAGATATTTTTGATCCGACTGTACCTCCTCCATTCAGAGCACCTAAGCAGTCTGGTTTAGAGACTTTGGTGTTTGACTACCCATCGATGACCAATGGGACAATCACCGAATCGAGTGCTGCGACGGGACACACGGGTGGATACCGCGCACCTGCGATGCATGTGGACGAAAACGGTGACGTATACCAAAACAACTGGTTCATGAGTGCCACTGGATTTGATCTATCGAATGGGGATAAAACAGTCATCATGAGGTTGAGAGATGGAGCGTATGATTCGAGCTACGAGTTTGACGTGTCGGCAGCTTTAGGGCTGGAAAGCAATGTCGCTGCAGTAGGTTGGTTCTATGTAGGCAATGGGATCGGATACATGCCTATCCAGCTCGAAGACGAGGGCAACTACTATACAGACAACTCATGGAGTGTAGCCAGAATCGACATCTACAACCAAACGGCTGTCAAGCTTGATGTACCGCTATCTCAGCTATTCACCTACGAAAACGGCATCACAGTAGACGACAATTTCTACATGGCTATCAGTCCAACGGGTGGTGATGCAGCTGTTTACGAGTTTGACGCGACCTCTGCTGCTGCTGACGCAGTGACTGAGGGGCTTGGCTTGGATGGCAACAACATCCACGTAGAAGGTATCTATCACTAATCCAGATCAATCAAAATACGGAAACAGACCTTGTTATTTTCGACCAGAAGAAAACAAGGTCTGTTTACATACAAAACCCAAACAACTATGAAAGTAAATATCCTATCGGTATTCGTGTTGGCACTCGTGCTGTCGCTGCTTGCGAGCTGTGGTCATCAAGAGGAGCGGTTCAATTATACTTTGGTCAAGTCAAAACTAAGCTTGACAGAGGAGCAAACCCGTCAGTTTGACCTCATCAAAGATGAGTACAGCACCAAAGCCAGAGCGGCCTATGAAGCCAGCAAGCCAGACCGTCAAAAAGTAAAAGAGGCTGTAGGGGAAGTATTTGCTCAGCAAGACGCAGCGATGCAGGACATCCTATCTCCTGAGCAATTCGATATCTACGTGGCGGAGATGAAAATCGAGCGCGATGGACGCGAAAAACACAACATGCAATTGATCAAGTCTGAGCTGGCCCTAGACAGTGCCCAAAGCGTACAATATGATCTCGCCAATGAGGCTTTCTACAAGACACTGATTGACAACCATGACAACTACCATGGCAAGCCCGATGTATACCTACAATACTATCAGGAGCTAGACCTGAGCAGAAGACAAGCCTTTGAGGGCTTCATGTCTCCTGCCCAATACACGCAGTATGTGGAATTGGCGACCGAATACAACATCGGCAAGTCCGAACATTAAAAGAACCAGGTCCACCTGTTGCAATACAAGCCCTGAGGTTTGGGACGAAAAAGGTGTTCTTTTTCATCCCAAACCTCAGGGCTATTAACCCAATACCGGTAAAACGTTTTGCCCATCTGGGAAACAAATGATTCAAAAAAGAAATCCACTACTGAGGAAACGAAGAAAAAAGGAGAGCGTTTTCAAGTACAGCATGGCACTACTGCACCTGTGGTTGGGGCTTTTGTCTTCTGTCGTGGTTTTTATCGTTTGTCTATCGGGCAGTATCTACGCATTCAAACAACAGATCGAAGATTGGATCAATAGCGAGTCTCTCCATGTTGCCCATCCGTATGAGGACCGGGTCATCAGCAGCGATACACTACTGCTCAGGTTCGAGAAGCGCTTTGGTCGTCCGACGACTATGTGGGTCTATCCTGAGTCAGACCGAACCGTCCTCATCTCCTCTTTGAGTCGAGAGGGCGCAGGAGTATCAGCCTATTTCGACCCCTATACGGGCAATCTCGTGGGAGTGAAAAACCAAAACGCATCGGCTTTCTTTGCTTGGGTATTGGATCTGCACCGCTTCTTATTGGCAGGGGATGTTGGCAAGTTCGTCAACGGTACAGCGGTACTGATGATGGTGCTCATGTTGGTGTCTGGCTTGGTGCTTTGGATACCCAAAAACCTCAAACAACTCAAGAAAAGCCTGCTGATCAAGTGGCGTGCAAAGCTACTGCGTGTCAACTATGATCTTCACAAGGTATTAGGATTCTATGCCGCGCTATTGCTGTTGTTCATGGCGATTACAGGGCTGTATGTGTCTTTCACATGGGTGAAAAATGCAGTGATAGTGGGGTTGGGAGGTGATTCTATCATTATCTCTGAGAGCAACCTGGCTATCAAAGCACAACTGGCGCAATCTTTTGAATCCGTGATGGGGTCACTCGTCACCGAACAGCAATCCGCCGGGGACTCAGTAGCCTCGCTGTCTTATGTACTCACCCAAGCCCAGAGCCACTTCTCCAGTACAGGTCTACTCACTATCAACCTCCCCAACGAAAACATCAACAACTATACCCTCACACACCTGAGTGCGGAGGGGGTATTGGGCTTTTACACACCTGATGTGTTAGAATTTTCCCCAAGTGGGGACTTGAGGAAGCTTGTCCATTTTAGCGATCTGCCTCTACATGAGCAATTCAAGGCCATCGCCAAACCCCTCCACACGGGAGAGATCATGGGACTGCCCAGTATCATATTCTACTTCATAGCCAGTTTGATTGGATGCTCACTACCTGTCACAGGCTTCATCATTTGGTGGAGGCGGGTATAACGAATTACTACGAAACCGTATACAAAGCTCTAGAACGATATCAGAGAGTATTGGAAATAAATGATGAAAGAAATCAGTATTGTGAACGACCCCAATAGCACGATCTCCATGATCAATATCAGTAACTTATACACCTAGTTCGACCTGGTCAACGAGGGAACTGGTCAAAAGGTCTAGAAATGACGCTAGAACAATTTGACGTGCAAAACGTCACCAACAGTCAAGCAGTCGTCAACGAGTACTTCATTCAAGCCACCAACGAGATATACAAAGTACCCCAACTGGCACTATTCCCGACCATCTCCTACTCGATCAGCTTCTAAGCGAGTCAGACAATGACATGATGTAGTTAATGTTTAGCAACGCAGGCGAAAGCTTGTGTTGCTTTCTTGTTTAGTAGATTCGAATAGTTTTGCTTTCGCCTATGGGCAAACTCTATCGGGTATCAGTCTACAGCTAAAACCATGACTACCAATCATCGATATGATTTCGTCGACATCAATAACGCTCGCCTCAAAACGAAGTATTTTATCGCAATCATTCAGATCAAAATTGATCTCCGCATCAGGATAGAAATCAGCCAGATGCGCCAAGAGAACTTTTGCATCACTTAGCTCTTGAACATTTGTTTTAAAAATCTCTGTTCTCATAGTTACCAGTGCTAAAACTGTTCTTCCACGAATTCTTTATTGACCATCGCTCCAGCCACATTTCCACTGTAAACAGCGGTCGCCACCGAACGCATCATCGAGGAGTTATCACCGCTTGCAAACACGCCATCAACCGTAGTTTTTTGAAAACCATCTACCTCTATAAATCCTGACTCAGTAATCGTACATCCCAGCGAAGCAGGAATATCCGAATGCTGCGTAAACGGAAGTGCAGCATATACACCATCAAAAGGCATCTTGTCCCCATTCTCGAAGACTACATGCTTGACATAGCCTTCATCGTGTATTATTTCAGATATTTCAGTTTCGATGACTTCAATATTTCTACTCTTGAACTTCTCGATTTGATCAGGTTCAAAATCGGCTTTCCCTGATGTGAGAATGGTAAGTTGGTCCGTCAAGTTACTGACCAATGATGCAAGATGAAAAGCTCTTTCTCCATTGGCAATGATGCCCGTTTTCTGTTTTCTGAATTCATAGCCATGACAATACGGACAGTGCACCATCGAAATCCCCCAGCACGCTGCAAAGCCTTTGATGTCAGGCATAGTATCCGATACCCCTGTCGAAAAAATGAGCTTCTTCGCTTGATATTTCCTGTCCGATTGTGTCGCAATTACGAATCCATTTTCAACTTTCTCACCACTGACAGCTAGATCATTTACGAACTGTACCGTCTCGTATTTCAACACCTGCGCTTTAGCCTCTGTAGCTATTGCACTCGGTGCTACCCCATCTTGCGTGATAAAGTTATGCGAATGAGGTGTCTGACGATTACAGGGCAGCCCACTATCAATAATGAGAACCTCACGAAGCGAACGCCCCAAGGCCATTGCAGCAGAGAGTCCTGCGTAACTTCCTCCAATGATGATCACATCAAAATTCATATTGTCAGTCATACTATTCTTCAATCTTTATGGTTTTTCTACAACTCACTATCGCAACAAAGTCGCATTAGCAAGTGTTTGCAAATGTATGATCTTTTTACAATATTGCAACATTGTCGCATTAATAAATGAAAAGAAGAAACACACAATCCAAAGAAGCTGTACTCTCTGCATTGGCTAATTCTAGTAAAGCCATGAGCCAAGATGCTATCGAAAAGAAAATGACGGTAAACGTAGACAGAGCTACGATCTACAGAATATTAAATCGATTTTGTGATGATGGGGTAATCCATAAGATAATCGCAGATGATGGCAAACAGTATTTTGCCCTCTGTGTCAAATGTGATGATAGTGAAAAAATGCCTGACAACCACTTTCACTTCCGCTGCATTAACTGTCAAACCATAGAATGTCTCCCATCAATAGTAAATTTTTCTTTACCAGCAGGCTATCAAGTAGACCGTCTCAATTGTGTCTTGGTAGGGACTTGCAAAGACTGTGCTTAGGGTGATAGGTATTTGATAGTACTTTATCAAAAACACTTTCATCAAGCATCTGCCTCTCCTTTCATACCTACCCATAGTTTCTTCACGAGCGAAACGATCAGAAACACTACAAAACCCAACACCAAACCAACTAATATCTCTCGAACGATACCGGGGAGTATTGGAAATAAATGATGGAAGAAATCAATATTGTGAACGAAAATACCGCCTGATACAGTGATCAACGCAATCGTACCAATGACACCCATGCTTTTGACAATCACGGGGAGTGACTTCACAAGTACGCGACCTACTTTATCAGAGAAACTATCGTCCTGCGTATTGAGCGCAATCAGCTTGTAACCAAATTCGTCCATTCGCACAATCAATGCCACAATACCATACACTCCTACTGTAGCTAAGAGTGCAATGAAAGATACGATCACTATCTGAGTCAAAAGTGATGACTCCACGACAGCCCCCAGTGCAATAATGACAATCTCCACTGAGAGGATGAAATCGGTCACGATAGCGGACTTTATCTTTTGCTTCTCCAGCGACAAGACCTCCACTTCGTTCAGCTGCTCTAACACTTCCAGCGTATCGTCATGAGCATGTGGAACAAAAAACTCATAAATCTTTTCCGCCGCTTCGTATGCCAAGTACAGCCCTCCAAGAACCAGTATGATGGTAATCGCCTTGGGAACAAATGCACTCAGCAAAAAAGCAAAGGGGAGAATGATCACCTTATTGAGCAAGGAACCTTTTGCAATCGCCCAAAGGACAGGAATTTCCCTATCAGAGACAAAGCCTGATGCTTTCTCAGCATTGACAGCAAGGTCATCACCCAATATACCTGCAGTTTTTTTGGCTGCTACTTTGCTCATCACAGCCATGTCATCCATGAGTGTAGCGATATCGTCTAATAGTGCAAATAATCCAGATGCCATTCTTTAGCTATTTATTATACTTTTATTAATCTTCAATTTTACCCATAATACTTGTAACGCCAAGGTAGTATTGCATTTCATCACTACAATTCAAACCATGAATCTACCTGCTGCTGATCTACTGCCTCACTCCCCTTCAGTGCAAAATCATTCGTCTTTTGATCGTAGACATAGTCCTGAATGAGCGTTTCTTTGTGTGTCGCGATATAGGCGACTCCTTCGAGCACCTTTGCCAGCTCCTGATCAGTCATCGTAGGGTGCAGTGACAATCGTACGAAACCCGGCTTATCCGTGAGGTTGCGCTGATCTATCTGTCCAGTCATCACATCAGATTGCTTTTGGTCTATCCCAAACAAGTAATGCACATAAGTACTGGCACATGCCCAGCCGCCTCTGACTTGCACCCCAAATCGATCATTGAGCATACGTACGACTGCATTGTAGTGAATCCCTAATAAATTAAACGAAACCACCCCTATCCGCTCTGCAGTCAGTCCACCTATGATCTGTACTCCTGTTATGGCTTGGAGTCCTGAGATAGCATCTTTCAACAGCTCTTTCTCTCTCGCTTCTATTCGTTTCACATCCATTTTTTCCTTGAGACGAATGGCTAGTGCAGCTCGGATGGTTTGGAGAAATGCTGGCGTACCTCCATCTTCTTTGGTTTCAGGATCGGTACTAATACCATACCCTCCTGCAGGTTTAGTCCAAGTGACATTCCCTCCTCCTGGCACACTAGACACACCGTGATATAGTTTTTCATCCATTAGCAAGACTCCACATGCACCGGGACCACCAAGGAACTTGTGAGGAGAAAAATAGATTGCATCCAATTTCTCTTCCTCATGGCTCGGATGCATATTCATCTCAACATAAGGCGCAGTAGCTGCATAGTCCACAAAACACTGTCCTCCATACCGATGTATCAGTCTAGCCAACGCATGTACTGGAGTCAGTATCCCCGTGACATTCGATCCAGCAGTAAATGCACCGATGAGTGTCTTGCAGCCTTCATAATTTTTGAGGGCAGACTCCCATTGTATCAGATCTATCTCTGCTTGATCATTAGGTGCTACGATCACCACCTCAGCACCTGCAGCGATCCACGCCACCTGATGCGAATGATGCTCCATGTGCGACATCAGTATGACTGGCTGCTCATCGAGCTGATCCAACTTCATAATCTGTATCAAGCGGTGAACAGCCCCAGTCATCCCACTACCCGTCGTGACGAGCATGTCTGTATCCTTAGCACCTACATGACTCTTGATGTGTTTTCGCGCGTCTTGATAGGCGGCAGTCATCTGACTACCAGTCCTGTTAGAATAGGAATGTGTATTGGCAACCCACGGCCCTACCTGCTCCACCATGATGTCCTCGATCGGACGATAGAGCCTACCTCCTGCCACCCAGTCGGCATAGATCATCTGCTGGCGACCATAGGCCGTATCGAAGCATTGATCCCAACCGACGATGTTTTTCCTTATTTCATCGAATATCATTTGTGTTAAAGTTGTTGTCAAGCAAATTTGGTCAAGTGCGTGTTAAGAACCATACATCAGTACTGTTTTTACACTCGCGGTTTCACCTGTATATATTTGAGTTATTTTCAAAAACTATTTATTCCTTCAAAAGGGAGTTTTTTGGTATTTTGCAGCTAAATAAGATCATGATCAACATGATTAAGGAGAGATATATACACATGACAAAACTTGCATTAGTTCTATGGATGGTCATCGCTAGCCAGTCACTTTTTGGACAAGGGAGTTCTCCTTTAGAAAAAATTGACAGTCTGCATGTTCTCCTTCAGTCTTCGTCTCATAAGGATCTCGTCGATATATACAACGAGGTTAGCTGGAACTATCGCAATATCCACATAGACTCCACGATCTATTATGCAGACAAAGCTTATGAGCTATCTACCTCCCTAAACTATCCGCTGGGCCTCAGCAAAAGCTTAAATTTCAAAGGAGTGGCTTACCGAAATCAAAGCAATTTCCTCAAGGCACTCTCCTGCTTCTTCGACGCACTCAAACATGCAGAGCAAAGCAGAAATCTTGTTCAGATAAGTTATACGCTGATTAACATCGGTAACATCTATGTCTTCCAGACCAACTACGAAGGAGCTATCGACTACTTCGAAAAAGCGCTCATCAATGCCAACAAACTAGAGGACATAGACCTAATTGCCTATTGCCACGTCAACTTAGGAAGATCCTACGTAGGACTAAAGAATTACATAGATGGCGAAATACACCTAAAGCATGCGCTCGAGCTTCGTAGAAAACAAAAAAACGATGAAGGCATAACAATCACTCGGGTAGACCTGGCCAACTTATATATTTTGGATGAAAAATATGACCGAGCGGAATCCCTGCTACTACAAAATCTAAAAAATGTCAAATCGCTATCTCATCAAACTACGCTGGCTTATTCGTATCTAAACTTAGCCAAGATCGCTTTGCACAAAAACGATTTGAACAAAGCCAAAAAGTACGCAAAACAAAGTCTCAGTGTTTGTGAAGCCAACCGCATAAAAAAAGTAGAAAGTGATATACTGAATCTACTCTCTTCGATCTATGAGGCAGATGGCAATGCTACACAATCCCTTTACTATCTACAGCAGTTCATTATCCAAAAAGACTCCATATTCAACGAAGAGAGTACTCGAAAAATAGAGTCGCTGCATGCCAGCTACGCAGCAGAAAAGAAAGAAGCGGAGACCAAGTTTCTCAAGCAGCAAACAGAGCTCAATCTACTCGTCATCCACAGACAAAAGATCATTATATGGCTAGCCGTCATCATATCGATATTGTTTCTCGGCCTAGCAATCACTGCACTCAAAGCAGCAAAGGACAGGAAGAAAATGACTTTTCAGATCGAAAAACAAAAAGAAGATGCCTTCAAGCACAACAACAGCCTCATCGATCTCAATCATGAAAAAAACAACCTCATTCGGATTCTGTCACATGACCTGAGAGCACCTATCAACAATATCAAAGGACTAACGATGGTACACATGGCCAATCACAACTTTGACAAAGAAGACCGTGACATGCTAGATCATATCGTCACCGAATCAGATCGATTATTGAATATGATCACAAAAATTCTGAATGTAGAAGCCCTCGAAGAAGAAACCAAAAACTATCGTTCGGACAAAATCAATGTCGCTTTTGTAGCGGAGCAGGTGATAGACAACTATCGTTCAGCCGGCAAACAAAAAAACATTCAGTTCACATATGACCTAGGCAAAAAAGCTCGCCATATACTAGGTGATCAGCTAAAGCTGCACCAAACCATGGAAAACTTGATGTCCAATGCGATCAAATTTTCTCCAAAAAACACGACAATTCACGTTCAAATCACGTCATTTGAGAATGATAAAAAGTTGCGTATCTCTTTTAAAGATCAAGGACCTGGCCTCACGGATGAAGACAAGAGTAAAATATTCAAGAAGTTTCAAACCCTAAGTGCTAAACCAACAGGGGATGAACAATCCACAGGACTAGGGCTCTCTATTGCCAAGCAATATGTAGAGCAAATGGAAGGAGCAATCTGGGTAGAAAGTACGTATGGAGAAGGTACCACTTTCCATATCGAGTTTACCCAAGTTCAATAACGATAGCTTATCCAGCGAATATAGTCTAATTTTGATCTCTCAACATACAATCAAGATATGCCTGACGGTAGAAACAGAAAAGATGTACAAGTAGGACTAGCTGTAGATATAGTTCTCAAACAGGACCAACGCAACGGCACACTCACCCGAGGTATCGTACAAAAACTACTCACCAAATCTTCCAATCACCCGCATGGCATCAAAGTCATGCTCGATGATGGTCAGGTGGGTCGTGTCAAACACATTCTGGAAGAATAGGATTTAAATCACGCCTACCTTAACTGGCAGCACGTCTTGCCTCACGATCCATAATCCCTGTAAATTTGTTAGGGATAGGTATTTCTACCTTAACCTCTTTGTTAGTTATAGGATGCACAAACACTAAGCGGTCTGAACACAATAACAACCCCTTGCCATACAGTACATCTATCTGCCCAGAATACAACTTGTCCCCCACTATGGGATGCCCCAAATTAGCCATGTGGATACGCAGCTGATGCGTCCTGCCTGTCACAGGGTACAAATGAACCAATGACAAATAATCATACTTTTGGGAAGGTGAAACACGTATCACCTCATAATCACTCCTCGAGGGCTTATCATCCACTATATCCGTCAGTATCCCTGATGACTCGGCCACCTGTCCAACCACTACTGCTTGATAGCGCTTCCGAATTTCTTTGTACTCAAACTGATGTCCCATCGCTACTTGTGCTCTTTCGGTTTTGGCAACCATAACCAATCCACAGGTGGGGCTATCCAATCTATGAAGCGGACGCATGATCTCCAATGCATCAGGCTCATGTGACGGCTTGAGATTGATCGTCAGGGTGTTTTCTAGCGTTTTGAACATATTACCATTGACAGGTAGTCCCCCTGGCTTATTGAGTACGGCTAAATGATCATCTTCATAGACAACAGGAATAGTTTGCTTGAATACCTTTCTACGTGGTGCACGAACTTCCACCTGACTAGCCACATAGCTAATCACATCTCCGACTACTACCCGCACATCGGTAGACACCGTTTTTCCATTAACCCTAAGTGCCCCAGACTGTATGGACTTGCGAGCCTTTGCCTTAGAGGCTATCCATTGAAACACCTCAGGTGCCAACACATTCAGATAAGGTGACGATTCATTTCCTAATACGGTATAGGTTTCTTGCATACCGCAAAACTATTTAATTCTAACTTTTTCTCCTTGTTTGTCCAGTAGACACTCTGATGTGGGAGCAAAGAAAAAGCTATACGCCTAGACGCTTTTGGATCAAACCATCGATGAGCTGACAAAGAAGTTGGGGCTTCATCGTGCGCCAGTTGATTACCTCAAGATTTCCTCCAGAGTTGATATAAGTATCGATATTAAATTGGTTCATTTCAGCTAGAACAAAATCTCTAAAACCTATGGCTGTCACCCACCCTTCTTCCACATCCTCGAACCACTCTTCGTAGTAGCTATCATCAGACCCATGGAAATTGAGAATATTTTCCCCCACTAGAACAAACTTGGTAATCTCAGCGGCCAGCAACTCATCGACAATGTTTCGTTTGAGATGCATGATATCATTATTTAGGGCATCATTCCACTCGCCTATAAACTCAATCACTGCATAGCCCTGATCATAATCTAAGTACAGAATCTTTACATAGAGAGTTTCTGACCCCATAAAATCCCATCCGGGATCTATATAGTATCCATAAATTGTATCTGAATAAGTATCGTAATTATACTCCTTGCCATGAAATGGCGAATACTCATCTTTGCTAGAATCGTAATATTTCAACCAACCATAAAATGGCTCAATTACATGCATATATCACCCTTTGTATTGATCTATTGCTTCTCGTACAGACCCGTGATCTCCGATGAGACGTTCTGCAATTTTTCTATCTACCTCTATCTCACCCATGAGCATATTGATTGCTCGATCGATCAACTTGGCATTACTGAGTTGCATATCTACCATTTTGTTTCCTTTGACATGACCTAATTTGATCATCACCGATGTAGAAATCATGTTGAGAACGAGTTTGGTCGCTGTACCGGCTTTCATCCGCGTACTGCCTGTGACGAACTCAGGGCCTACCACTACCTCTATTGGGTACTTGACAGCATGAGCAATTGGAGACGCTTGGTTACATACGACACATGCGGTGGTTAAACCTTGGGTCATGGCTTTTTGCACGCCACCTAATACATAAGGAGTTCTACCTGAAGCTGCCACTCCTATTAATACATCTCCCTCAGTAGCGCCGTGTTTTTCTAAATCCTTCCACGCCTGAAACTTGTCATCCTCAGCATTCTCTACTGATTTTCGAATAGCATCATCTCCACCAGCCATGATACCGATCACTCGATCATGTGGCAACCCATAGGTCGGAGGAATCTCCGAAGCATCTACCACGCCCAATCGACCGCTCGTTCCTGCTCCAATATAGAACAGTCGTCCACCAAGATTCATTTTTTGAGCGATCTCTTCTACCAGTGGCACTATGGCGGGTATCGCCTTTGCCACTGCTTGTGGTACACTTTGGTCTTCTTTGTTCATCGAACAAAGAAGTGCCTCCACTGTCATTTCTTGGAGGTCATCGTAGTTTGAGGTTGCTTCGGTTGTAGTCATGGTTCAAAGGTTTGTTATATCCATCATTTTAAGAAATTTTTGAATTAAATTCTTGTTAAGAATTTAGCACGAAACGGTTTTAAATGAATTTCCCCCTCAAATTCAAAATATCCGCTACTGACTGTAACGCTCAGAGGACTGCATGAGTCCCTTGTCATAAGTCTTCCACTCCCCAATGCGTTTCCCCTTTTTATAACCTCCTACCGATAGAAGCAGCCGCTTTTGATCCGTATAATATTCAAACTCCATCCACGCTCCATCTTTATTCCCTCGCTTGTAACTTCCTTGTTCAAAAGCCAACTCTCCGTTGTAGATCCCCTTAAGTTCTTGGTATTCTCCATGCAGGATTCCTTTCTTGTAGTGCTCGATCTTGACTGTATCGGTACGCTGAACTTTATCAGATAAATTAGCCTCACAGCACTGTGCGTAATAGACCCACTGCCCATGTCTCTCGTTTCGCTTCAGCGTCCCTAGCCCAATCACATCATGAAACTGACTCCACAAATCTTCGGGATCATAAAACACCCTGCCCTGAAAAGTAGTCTTCCAAACTGGCGGTTCAGTCTCGCTATCACTTTGGATCAGCATCTCTGCTCCATCCATCCGAAAAACCACTATCCCGGACTCGTCCAAATACGGGTTAAATATCCTGCCTGCAGTTAGCTTTCCTTTATCAAACTTCAATTCGTAAGGAATCGCAAATACTCGAACCTTACCCTCCTCGCGCACGAAATAATCCCGCTGGCTGCTACGATCCACACTGCCGTCAACGGAGACATAGCCCCTATCGTACACCTGCGTGGTATCTTCGCCAGTACCTCTGTGTCTCCATTTCCCCTGACGAAAACCATTCGAAATCCGCCCTTCATTGGTCCAAATTAAAGTAGGCTTACTCTTTGGCATATCCGGCATTGGGATCATAAAAGCAGACTCCTTAATGATCCAATCTCTACCCGCACTATTGATCACCTCATATTTTAACTCCACATGCCCAAAACCATCATCTACCGGTAAGTATTCTCGCTCATCGGACGACCGAAAAGCATAAAAATCACCTTGTAGGTTTTGATTCTCTCTAGCTCCAGCCACCATCAATGTATCATATCGAGGCACAAACGAAGACTCTCCATCATAGCCCATCTGCTCTAGCGAATCCTCTAGCACCACTAGAAGCACTTCATCATTCAGTGCTTCTGCATAAGTCATATCCTTTTGGTACAAGGCGACAATCATGTCTGTATCTACCTGAGTGGATTGCGCTTGTACATTCAGCGCAGCGAGCAACGACAAAACAACTAATCTGTATTTCATAACTTTCAATGTTTTAGGGTTCAAACAAGAACATAGTACAACCCTACAAAAACCATACTAACCCTCTGCCCTGTGATACAAAGCCAATCCTGCCACAGGATCTTCGCTAATCACTCCTACAGCTACTCCCATATCTGTCCCTACCTTTCGAAGAATATTGCTAAAATAGAAAGCCACCGAACCCGTAAAATGCACTGGCACCTCTTGATACCCCGTGTACTTACATACATTCTGCTCAAAAAAATCTTGAAAACAATCGTACGCCATCTGATAAAAGTACGGATGCTGGATATGCTGAAAAATAAATTTAGCAAAGCTTGCTAAAAAGCGAATCGGCATCTCAGATTGATAAATCTGCTCTAAGACTTGATCTCTCGTCAACTGAAACCTAGCATCGAACTTCGCTTTTAAATCCTCTGGAAGTTCGTGCTTAAAATAGCGTTTGATCAACATACGTCCAAGCATATTACCACTCCCTTCATCACCTAGCAAATACCCCAATGAAGTGACATTCTCTACGATGGATTTCCCATCATATAGACAAGAATTAGAGCCTGTACCAAGGATGCAAGCAATCCCCTGTTCTCTACCACACAAAGCACGAGCAGCTGCCATCAGGTCATGGTCCACTGACACTACCGTCTCTGGATACAGCCCAGAGAGCGCATCAGCAATAAGCGCCTTGTTCTTATCCGAAGAACAACCCGAACCATAAAAATGTATAGCGGTCATCTTTGTGTCCTGATGCTCGATGAGTCCCTCACTAATGGCAGATTGAATTTCCTCCTTTTTCATATAATAAGGATTGATCCCTCCCGATTTGGCTTGAGAGATATTCCCTTGTTCGTCAATCAATCTCCAAGCTGTCTTGGTCGATCCACTATCTGCTATTAGTATCATGCTTTGAATTTTATTTAGGATAATATACCCACTACTTCGAACTTGTCAAACACCTTGTCGGTATGTGGTGCATCGCGCAGTTCCTCTGTCAAATCCTGTCCTGCCCAATGTTCGTAGTGTTTGCCATCACGCCACAGCCGCGAACTGCCCACATCGTAGATTTTACCATCATAGGCCACCCAGATTTCTTCACGATCCTGTCCATTGCGAAGCGCTAGTTGTTGTCTGGTGTATGGTTTTAGATTCAATGTTAAAGCGTTTAATTAGAAAGTGAAAAGTTATAAAGTTGACAGAAGTACTGAACCATGTCGTATTGATCTAACGTCCTTTTTCATCTTGGTTCTTGGTTCTAGTCTCCTAATTATAATCAATCTTCCAAAGTCACGACAGTGATCCCCATCCCTCCTCTTTCGACATGTTCATCTGCAGTTTTAATCACTTTGCGATTCTCTCGTAGGACATTCCTGACCAAATCTCTCAATATCCCATGACCTTTGCCATGTAGAATCTTGACCTCTGGATGCCCCAGTAGCAAAGCTTCATCTATATAGTCCTCTACTTTGCCAATAGCCTCTTCTGCTCTGACACCACGGATATCCAGCGTCATATTAAAATTGGCCATTTTGAAGTTCAGATCTATACCTGTCATTTGCTTGACACGATCATCAGTGGTCTGTTTAAATTGCTTACTGGATATCTTTTCCAAATCCTTTAGTTTGACACGAGAGGTCAAGCCTCCCAATGTCAGTTCCACCTGATTGCCTTTGATCGCAACGACCTCACCTGCAGCCCCTGAGCTCACCATTTTCACTTTATCTCCTACTTCTATCTTTTGCTCTTTAGCACTCAATGGCTTGGCGACTTTAGTCACAGCCTCCTTGGCAAGCTGGTCTCGGTGCGTGTGGAGTTGCTCCCTAGCGAGCTGTACCCGTTTCTTATCTGCTTTAGCTTCTTGGATTTGCTTGATGGTCGATTCCACGCGCTTGTTCGAAGACTCGATCACGCGAGCCGCCTCACGCTTGGCATCTTTGAGTACTTCATCCTTTTTCTTATCTAAAAACTTCTTGAGGTCTTGATAATCCTTGATCGAGTCGCTGAGACGCTTATTTTTTGCCTCTATCTCCTTTTTTTGTTTATCAAGATTATTCTTCTCTGCTTCCAGTTCGCTGAGCATGCGGTCGAACTGCACATGAGACACACCAGCCTTCTTCTTGGCTCTTTCGAGCATTTTGGGATCCAAACCTATCTTACCCGCGATCTCTAACGCAAACGAACTACCCGGTTTGCCGATTTCCAACTCATAGAGCGGTTCCAGTTTCTTGACATCATACTTCATCGCTGCATTGACGATCCCGTTGACCTGATCTGCCATTTTCTTGAGATTACCATAGTGCGTGGTGATTGCACCATAGGCTTTGGACTTAGCCAATTCGTACAGTACCACCTCTGCGATCGCTCCGCCAAACTGCGGCTCTGTCCCTGTCCCGAACTCATCGATCAGAAACAAAGTCTTGCTATCGGTATGCTCTAAAAAGAACTTCATATTCGTCAAATGCGAACTGTAGGTACTGAGGTCATTTTCGATAGACTGTTCATCACCTATATCCATGAATATGGACGAGAACATCCCAAACTTAGACTCCTCATCTACCGCCACTGGTACCCCACACTGCACCATATACTGAATCAAACCAATGGTTTTGAGACACACAGATTTACCTCCAGCATTTGGGCCAGACACAAGCAATATGCGTTCAGAAGGCGAGAGCACAATATCCAACGCCTTAATCTCTCGTCCCTGTTCATGGAGAGCATGTTCGAGGATGGGATGGCGTGCTTGCTTCCACGCTATCTTTTGTGTCTTTTCTACCACGGGACAGATACACTCGAAAGTAATCGCAAAACGTGCCTTGGCTTGGATAAAGTCCAACACGCCTAGCATCCGTAATCCACGCTCAATATCTCCCTGATGCATCCTGACCATATCGGTGAGTTCGGTCAGGATACGGATGATTTCACGACGCTCTGCATATTTCAGTTCACGCAGTTCATTGTTGATTTCTAACGCCTCAGCTGGCTCCAGATACACGGTCTGGCCAGTCGCTGACTCATCATGGACAAATCCACGCACGTGCCTTTTGTGCTCCGCTAGTACGGGGATCACCAGTCGACCATCTCGCACCGTGAGCGATGCTCCATCAGGCGTATAGCCATGCTGATCAGCTTGCTTTAGTATCTTATTAACAGCTGTACGCGCACGCACTTGACTCTTAGATATCGCCGAACGTATGCGCATCAATTCCTTACTGGCATCATCACGGAGCTGCCCTTTCTCATCAATTTTGGACTCCAAAGCATGAAGCAACAATGCATCCACTGCGATAGCGCCTAACCTGTCGAACAAGACCGGGTATTCGATTTCGTGCGTAGTAAAGAACAAATGAACCTTCCCTAGTGTATCGACCACCGCTTTGATCTCATGCAGCTGCTCCTCGTCTAGAAAACTACCTGGTACTTGCGCTTGTTTGAGATAGGGAAATATGTCTGTATAAGCAGCAGCAGGAAAACCACCACCACTTGTCAAGATAGACATGAATTCACGGGTCTGTCCCAGCCATTCGTTTACTTTGTCTACACGGGTAGAAAACACCAATCGATCCACAAAATCTTGACCCAGTGGACCGAGACAATTGTCAGAGATGATTTCTTTTACTTTGTCAAAGCTCAGTTTGACTTCTATTTCTTTCGGGTATAAATTCAATGAATATATGAATTAGGCAACTTATAACTTATTCTGTTTGGGCGCAGCAATCTTACGAAGCTTTGGGTCTCTGAGTGAGTCGGTACGGGTCAGCGGCTTTTCCTGCTCTTCTGCTACCGAATCTTCTTTCACCTCTAGAGCCAAAGAGTCGCTCAAACTAACCGTCAGCGAATCTTTCCCTATGTTGGCTATGGAATCCTTGATGGCTTGCTTCCTTTTCTTCTTTTCCTCCGCCAGTCTCTTTTTCTCTTTCTCCTCTTCCTCTTCTAACACCGCTGCATGTTGATCGTTGACATTGAGGCTATCTACTACGACCTCATAGATCTCGTCCAGCAACTCAGGTTTTGATATATAATACTGGTAGCTCTTTTCATACATCGCTTTGTCTACCCCATACTTTTCGAAAATCTCTTGCTCCAGCGAATTGTAGACCTTATTGGTAGAGTCTGTTCTGACTTTCAACAACAATACTTTCGCTTCTAAGAGATGTTGTTCTATCAATATCTCGGTCATCTTGCTTTTTGAGATCACATCTTCTGGTCTATCCCGCTTACAAGCGTTAAGAAATGTTAATGTTAGCACTGCGAGCAAAAAAATAAATTTGTGTCTCATATAAATTTTAAGATTCTCTTAATTTTAAGCTCCCAAAAGTACAATGAATGAAGGACATCCTCAAGAAGCTTAGGAAATACGAGATTAGAATTAGGAAGGCCTTAAACTCCCACATGCAAGGGGACTATCACTCCATCTTCAAAGGATCGGGATTAGAGTATGATGACGTTCGCGCCTACCAATATGGAGATGATGTGCGTACCATCGACTGGAACGTCTCAGCTAAGGGACACGGTACGTTTGTCAAGACCTTTAGAGAGGAAAAAGAGCAAAATGTCTTTTTGATTCTAGACGTCAGTGCCTCCCAAGAGATCGGCACTAAGGGACGTCAAAAAATGGATATCAGCAAAGAGATCTCTGCCCTACTCGCCATGTCTGCTATCAAAGAAAACAGCCAAGTCGGACTTATCTGTTTTTCAGATCAAAAAGAAAAGTATGTAAAACCAGGCAAAGGCATGAAGCACTCCTTTAGCCTAGTCAACGAGATATTCAAACTCGTCCCTCAATCCAAAAAAACAGCTCTCAGCAAGGCGTTTCGTTTCACGAATCAACTGCTAAAAAAGAAAAGTATCGTCATCTTGATCTCAGATTTCATAGATGAAGATTACCAGCATGATCTCAAGGGACTGGCACACAAACACGACCTAATAGCCATACATATCTCAGACATCCGTGAGACGAGATTCCCTAACCTGGGCATCATCCCGATAGAAGACAAAGAATCAGGCCGTACACTATGGAGAAACACCTCTTCGCGAGAATTCAGAAAGATACTAGACCAAACCCATGGACAAAAACAAGCCGATTTGGAGCAATTCTGCAAACGAAACCAAACCGACTACATCAAGATACAAACGGATGAAGACTATGTACCCAAGCTCATCAAAATGTTCAAGGTCAGAAATAAAGCTGGAAAAAGTGGTTAAAAAATTCGTATTCATCTTAGTATCAATCGCTATGTATCAGCCCCTTTGGGCGCAAGACATCGCACCCAAAGGCGTATTCCTAACCGACAGCATCATGATCGGGGAAGAGATCTCCTATACGCTATCGGTGAAGTACCCCAAAGGCTGGCAAATCGTATTCCCAGACTCGACCTACGACTATGCACCGTTCGAGTTCAATAGAAAAACCTACATCTCTACGGTATCAGATAGTACATGGGCCTTTGATAGTGTGACCTATGTACTGAGCAGTTTTGAGATCGACCCCATACAGCAGCTACAGCTGCCTATATACGTTCTTCAAAAAAATGACAGTATAGAAATCTTGTCTGATCCAGACTCTGTCTACTTCCATGACATGATCACGCAGCTACCCGATAGCATTGTGCTCAAAAACAACGTGGCATTTCGCGAACTCATCTATTCGTACAATTATCTATACATAGGAATCGGGACAGCTGTCATATTACTGATACTCGTAGGCGGCTATTTCCTATTCAGGAAAACCATCCACGCCAAGTACCAACTCTACTTCCTACAGCGAGACTACCGACGTTTCGTGCAGCAATACGAAGCAGACATGCAGCGCATCCAAAACGGTAAAGACAACACAGCAGCCATCGAAGGACTCGTACTGAGCTGGAAGACCTTCATGGAGCGAATGGAAAACCGTCCCTTCACCAAATACACCACACGTGAAATCATCGCTGCGGGCTATGGCGGTGAAGAACTAAATGGAACTTTGCGAAAAATTGATCAATCCATCTACGGCAAGGTCGCCATAGAGGATATGCACCAAAACCTAAGTGCACTGAGCCAATTCACAAGCAATCAGTTCGAAATAAAAAAGCAGGAAATCAAAAAACAGGAGACAAACAATGGGTGATCAGGTAGCTAATTCTTCACAATGGCTTTCGTCGCATTGGTTTCAGTGGGAGACCTTGCAAAGCTTCAACTGGGAGCTATCCGTGGTGCTGTACGCATTCTATGTACTCCCGCTCGTGATATTGATATGGTTCGCCATCGATATCATGAAAAAGCAGAGCCTCTCCATCGCCCTGACGGATCGTGACATCAAATGGAGCCCCACTAGCCTACTGCGTCTGATCCCGCACCTGATCATGCTCTTGATCCTAAGTCTACTGCTACTCGCTCTGGCCAGACCACAAAAGACCAACGAAAAAGTAGAGCAATGGACCGAAGGAATAGATATCATGATGCTCATTGATATCTCCGAATCCATGCAAATCGAAGACTTCAAACCCAACAGGCTAGAGGCAGCCAAAGATGTAGCGCGCAAGTTCGTCTTAGGTAGATTTCAAGACCGAATCGGATTAGTGGTTTTCTCTGGTGAAGCCTATTCTCGCTCTCCGCTCACGACGGATTACGACCTACTCAATACCTACATCGATGACATAGATTTCAATCTGATAGAGAAAAGTGGGACAGCCATCGGGAGTGCACTTGCAGTGGGAACCAACCGCATGAGAGAGTCCGAGAGCAAGTCAAAGGTCATGATCCTGATCAGTGACGGAGACAACACCGCCGGAAACATCGACCCCATCATCGCAGCAGAGCTGGCAGATGCCTACGACATCAAAATCTATACAATCGCCATCGGCAAGGAAGGCAAAGTACCCTTCGGAAAGGACTTCTTTGGTCGTACGCGCTACGTCGAGAACACGCTCAATGAAACAACCCTCCGTGAGATCGCCAAAATCGGAAACGGCAAGTTCTACCGCGTCTCCGACAACCAAGCACTGGAGGATGTGTTCATGCTGATAGACAAATATGAAAAAGCGGAGATCAAAGAAAACCGATTCAAGGACACGACAGACTTCTACCCCATCTACCTCAAATGGGCCATCGTCCTCTTCCTCCTTTGGATGCTCCTCAAGTCCACCTTCATCAGCAACATCCTACAGGATTGATAAATAGTGAGTCTTAGTCTCTCCCTACCCGTCTTAGGATCACGTGTGCTTATCTAATGCGACCGGGCAGAATAGAGTGGTTGAAATAAGTGCGTTGCATATAGACCCAAGCCTACCAAACCAAACGTGCCGTCATTGCCCGACTAGGACGAGGTACGAGGACGCAGATCGGTGCAATCCCCCACTACGAGCTGTACAGCTATTACACCTCCTGCAAAACACCAACAACGGGCGGACATCCTTCTATCTGATCAAGTGCCAAATGGTATCTGTCTCTGCTCAATGATTGATTAGGCTACTTCTCCGCTCTCCGATGGGGATAGCCTGGTCTATCGCCAGGCTATGACGGGTAAACATAGAGTAGTGTGAAAGAAGCCCTTTGCATTTGAGCCAAACCTAGCAAACCAAACGTACCGTCATTGCCCGACAAGGACGAGGTACGAGGACGCAGATCGGCGCATTCCCCCACTACGAGCTGCACAGCCGTTACACTTCCTGCAAAACACCAACAACGGGCGGAAATCCTTCTATCTGAGCAAGTGCCAAATGGTATCTGTCTCTGCTCAATGATTGATTAGCCTACTTCTCCGCTCTCCGATGGGGATAACCTGGTCTATCGCCAGGCTATGACGGTTAAAATAGAGCGGTTGAACGCTTTGCATATAGACCCAAGTCTACCAAACCAAACGTACCGTCATTGCCCGACTAGGACGAGGTACGAGGACGCAGATCGGCGCAATCCCCCACTACAAGCTGCACAGCCGTTACACCTCCTGCAAAACACCAACACTTCTACATTTTTGGTCTTAGGATCGCTCGCGCTTAACCTAAGACCAGAGAAATTACCTAGACCAGTAAGAGGGAATTTGTATCACTAGGCCTTAAACTGTCGGAGATGATGATCTGTATGCTTATAGACATACTGCCCGATTTGGTCGCGTGTCATCACTCCAAAAAACGGATGCAAAAACCCAGCGAGTTCGTCGGGACTGATCGTCGAGTATCTCTCCAGTAGTGTCTTCCAGTTGTTCTTCAAAGGCACTATGTCTCCTTCGCCCGTTATTTTGAACGCTGGATGAGTAGGTTGATTTTCTTTCAGAGGATTGTCATTTTTAAGAACCCCTTTCAAGGCTACTTTCCCAAAAAGCCTACCTATAAAAAGTCTCTTGTATTGATTGTCCCCTAGAAACATTCGCTCACTCAAAATACAATGCCTTAGCATCTGATAAGTATTCATTTTGCCCCACGCCGCTGTTGCTTGTGGTGAGAGATTGTCGATTCTGAGCTGTAGTTCGCTCAAGACGTTTTGATCAAAGATTGTTTTCATGATTCAATGGTTAATTAAATGATGAAACAAAATTGGGCATTCGTTCGCTTCCAAATCTTGTCATATGTCAAGAAACAGAACCGCTGGCCATTTCTTTTCTAATCCTACTCAAAGAAGTATCTGTAATGCCCAGCAAAGTTGCGATATGTTTGAGCGATGCATTTTTGATAACCTCAGGATGCTGTCTAAAAAGTGCTTCATACCTTTCTTTAGCAGATTTAGTAATCATTTCAATGTTGCGATTTTTCATCACAAAGTAGCTCCCTACCAACCGCGTACGCCCCGCTTCTCTAAAGTCAGCGATCGAATGAAAGAGCTCTTGAAACCTGTCAAAGCCTAGTCGCCAAGCAGAGCATTTTGTCATCGCTTGGTAGTACTCTGAGGTCTTTTGATGCATGAAGAAAGCAGGCCAGTCTATGACTATTTCTCCCTTCGAAAAAAAGTGAGTGGTAATATCATTGCCCTTTGTATCGATGGCAAAGGACCTCACAAACCCTTCTTCTAAAATGTAATAGTGGTCAATGGTCGAACCGGCATTGAAGAGGTAATCGTTCTTGTCAATGACAACATGCTCAAAAGCATTGACTACCTCCTCCACATCTTTAGACAAGGATAGGTCCTGTTCAAAATATTCTCTAAGTTTTTCTCTCACTGCTATAGGTTGTTTGTGATAGGTATAGTTATAATGGGTGGAAATTAGCAAGCAATAGCCGATCTATCTACGGAGAGGCACACTTTATTTACTAACTTCTCTACAAGGTGATCGAATAGGCATTACCTATCACACTGGGCAGACGTCCTTCTTTGGCATTACAAATACCAAGAAGATTTCAGTCGCATTGGGAAATGCGACCGGTCAGAATAGGGTGGTTGAAATAAGCGCGTTGCATATAGACCCAAGCCTAGCAAACCAATAGTACCGTCATTGCCCGACTAGGACGAGGTACGAGGACGCAGATCAGCGCAGTCCTCCGCTACGAGCTGTACAGCTGTTACACCTCCTGCAAAACACCAACACTTCTACATTTTGGTTCTTAGGATCGCGAACGCTTAACCTAAGACCAGATTTTTTTGCTTGACCAGTCTCGTCACTTAGACAAAGCATAATTATCCTATTGGTAAGCCCCGGACGAGAATCCCAGCTCAGCAAAAACCCCCTTTACAAAGCCTGAAGGCGGTTTTCACTCCCCCTTTTTCAAACACGTGTGTTTGGAGCCTGAAACACGTGTGTTTGGGGCTTGAAACACACGTGTTTGAAAGGTCGAACACACGTGTTTGGAAGACCGAACACACGTGTTTGTTTTGAGGGGCATTTGACTTGCTTTTATGGGGCTCTTTGAGAGAGTAAATACTAGAGAGGGAAACCATTTCCCGCTAAACTTTCGGGTGGTCTTAATAAACTAAAACAAGGAATAACCCACAGATATATCTGGGGGCTAATTGCTTTAGCTCTTACCTTTGGTGTACTTTGTTCAATTACACTCAATGAATCTATGCATTGGTTCTGAGCAATACTTTTAGAAAATTTTGCTTTTTCCTTCTCCGGCTTGATCATCCCAGTTGTTATCTCTTTTTTCGTTCTATCGTTTTATTGCTTTTCCTATGTTCTGAATCTTTTGAAAATAAGTCCATTGGCTTGGGTTTTAGATAGAAAGAGAGTGAATACAATTGTGAATCCTCATTATCAACGCAGATAAGCCTCTCAAAAGCAATCCGACCAACCTAGAATCTTTGGAAAGCCATAACACGCTGTTCTGGTAGAGATTTCTACGAAGGACTCTCCTCTCTCCCATCAGCATGTAGTGCGAATCTACCACGTTTTGGATCGTGTACTTGTTCGGACTTAGGCCATGGCCATCCACCAAACTGCGTACGACCATACTCCTGCATCGTTTGATGGATTTGCTCATGGGTATTCATCACGAAGGGGCCATGTTGTACGACGGGTTCATTGAGTGGTTTGCCTTGCAGCACCAACACATAACAGTCCGTACCTCCTCCCACTAGTGAGAGTTCGGCAGTACTATCCACATCCATGAGGTGATAGTCGCTGATCTCTTGACCTTCCACTTTCAGCCCCGTTCCTTGGTAGAAATACAAGGTGCGGTTCGCTTCGGTACTTTTGGCAGCAGGAATGGACACCTTCGCACCCGGCTCTAGTTTGATCGTCCAGATCGCTACCTCATGAGCATCGTCCGCAGCCCAAGAATCTGGCGCAGGGCGCAATGCTTGCTGCTCCCCAAATGCACCCGCGATCACACTCACTTTGCTCTTTGCTCCATCTGTGCTTTGTTCGACGACAGGGATTTTTTCATGCCATAGCATGGAGAAGTAGGGCTCCACCATTTTGCTCTTCGCAGGTAGGTTGAGCCAGATCTGAAAAATCTCCAGTGTATTTTCTTTGTCCTGATTGAGCAACGGAAACATCTCCGAATGCTGTACGCCTTTGCCAGCAGTCATCCACTGCACATCTCCCTCTCCAAATCGTCCAGCTGCACCCAAAGAATCTGAATGGTCTACCATGCCCTCTTTGGCGATGGTAACGGTCTCAAAACCACGATGTGGGTGGGACGGAAAACCTGGCACGGTCATGCCATGATACATTCTAAACCCATCCTTGATCGTAAAATCTGACCCCATATTGCGCCCTGATAGACTCGTCGCTGGACCGAACTGCTCATTCCCTTTTGGGTAGAGGTCTCTATGATGTGCACAAAACAAAAATGGATCTTGGGTTCGCCATGGAAAAACCATCGGCTCGATGTTTAGAATCTTATCAGACATGATCTTGACTATTCAAATTATATGTTACAACATATATACAGAATCATTGGGTGTTGGTTGCTATTTCTGGAAGCTTTTTTCAAAAATGGCAGTATAATCCTCCTTTCGCATCCCGTCCAACTGCTGCGTCATCTGGGCAAAGTGCTGCTGAAACTTTGGGTTAGCGACGCGGGCGTACATGTATTCGATCAGAGATTTAAACTCGTCTATCAGTGTCACATCTGCATCCACAGACGCTAACCAAGCGATATGTGCCGTCAGGTGTTCTTTGGCTTCTCTTTTAGCCTCTTCATCCAAATGTACAATGTTGTAGGCACTGGGTCGATCTAGGACATTGAGGTAGATATTGGATACAGCTATGATCTGGCGATCCACAAAATATCGATGCACCTCTCCCAGTCTCGCTACATTGAAGACACTCACAGTTGGGGCTATTTCGATCGCTACGTGTGGACACTTAACCTGAATCTGTTCGATATTCTTCAGCAACAGCTCCCACTTCAGCCCTTTGCGGACATACTCTCCTCGCTCCTCCAGTTCATCGATACTCACCGACACTTTCACGCGATCAAACTGCCGCCAATAGTCACAGGCATCATAGGCTTTGCGCTGGAGCAGGCTTAGGTTGGTATTGTATCGAATCAGCGGCTGTTGCTTTGTAGCCAGCAAGCTATCCAACAGTTGATAATGCTCCTCCATCATGAGTGGCTCACCTCCAGCAAAATACACCTCGTCGATTGCCTCACAGTAGTTCATCACGTCGGTGACCAATTGACGATTGTTGGTCGTAGCACGAATAATAGCCTGATTACCTGCCGTATTATTCAGCTGTTTGCCCTCTTCGAACCAACTCGAACTGGCACCATGCCAGCACGTCCGGCACCTGAGGTTGCACACGTTAGAAAACCGAATATCCAGATACACAGGCTTTAACTGACTGGCAACAGTCTGCTCATTCACGATTTGTCTAGACAACTCGGGATACTTGGCGATCGTTTCGGTACGCATACTCTCCTTGCCCGCTTGCTCCCTATGTAGACAACTCGAACACCTCCTATCCACTCCCTGGACTAATACCTGCTGACGAAAAGCCTTAATTGATTCGCCCTCCCATATATCAGACACAGACTGATGCGCCAAATCCCCATAGGTGACAGACGTGCTACAGCATGCCTTTACCTTACCCGTCGTATCGGCATGTAGATGCACCCAAGGCATAGGACAAAATTTATGGTCTGGTATTTGATCTTTCTCTGTCAATTTGGATTAAAGATTTGGAACATTTAGATTCAAAACAAGTTTAAGGTATCCGAAGCAATTTGATTATTTTGAATGGTAATTTAATAGCAATATGAAGTCGAATATACTCAAGTCATTTATCATACTTCTCTTTATTTTCGGTGGCTCCATCATGGCGCAATCTCATGTGCACCCAGACGGTGAACTGACCAAAATGAAGGTCAACAAACTCAGTTATAAATTCAAAATAGGCTGGTTCACGCTCGGGGGTGGTGATCTCGTATTTGAAGAAAACAACATGATAATCCAGGATCAATACCACCATGTCGTAAAGGCTTACGCCTATACCGATGGCATGGCTGCCTTTTTCACTGAGATGGATGACAACTATATGTCAGTCATCAATAGCCGTACACTACACCCCTACCTCTCAGAGAAACACGTTACGATCAAAAACGGATTTTGGGATCAATGGAACTCGTTTGACTATGACAAGAATGAGATCACTGTCAAGGCTAAAAAAACCAAGAAAGGAGAAAAATCAGACCGCAACTGGGTGGTCAACATGACCCCAGACAGCTATGATATCGTCAGTACCTTCGTGTATTTCATGGATGTAGACTGGTCCAAGCATAAAAAAAATGATACCGTCACCGTGATGACTCACTACAAAAAGAAGGTCTACCCTGTATCACTGATTTATAAAGGCAAAGACAAAATCAAATACAACGATGAGAAAGTCGACACTTACCTCACACAGATATACCTACCCGCAGATACAGAGTACACCTACGGGAGGCCTGTACACGCTTGGGTATCTAGTGATGGTCGCAACATCCCCTTGGCCATCCAGTGCAAACTAGCCTTTGGGAATGCCCGATGCGAACTCACTGAGGTCAATGGTGGCACACCAGATTTTTAGGACTCTTAAAGCATGATCTCACGGCTACTTTTGGATGGGATGTTAAAAACCACACCTAACTGAAAACGCTGCTGCGACTCGATCGTACTACGCTGATCTGTATTGTAATCCTGTGTGATCGGTATGGAGTAGCTGGCCATCAACATGATGCGTGATACGAAAGCTTGCATGCCCAAAGTCCCCAATAATGCATTTCCACCAGTATTAACTTGTTTGAACCCCTCGTCCGTATGTATCTCGGACTGCTCATAGGTCATACCAACGTAGGGCAACAGACTGTAGCTGGGTTGGATCAGTGCATAGTATGCCTTAGCGGATACACCGAGCTGATTTCCAAAACGATAGTGAAGGTCGTTTTCCGTATTCATCTTATATGACCCTTCGAGATTCAGTCCAAAACTTTTATACTTCACCGTATAAATCCCTGAGAGGATATAGTCCAGACTACCCGACCCCAACTGAAAGTTTCTGTTGATCAACACATCATTCTCCGCAGCGTCATAAGTCCCTACTGGAAACTTGAGCCCCGCCCCCACTAGCAACGAATGGTTCAAATCACGAAAATTCTCCGACGAAGTGTTGAGTACATTGAAATATCCCATCAAGATCGGATCACCTATGCCATTCACTTCGGTCTTTTGACTATTTCCATCCATACTGTTGATGCTATAGGGGACAATCGCCGAAAGCTGCCACCGTTTGCTAATCACATAGCGTCCCATCAACTCCATCGTCCGATAGGTATCATCCGAGTATTCATCGGGTATAGATTGATTATCTATGTGCGCTTCGAAATGCGATTGGTTGTAGCGTATCCCTATAAAATGTGTCGGGTTCTGGGACAATATCCCAAACGAATACCCGCCCAATTGGCATCCGCAGATATCACAGGCCCATGCACTGGATGCGAATAGAGACAGGAAAAGTATGATGCTTAGTTTTCTCATGGAGCAAAAAATAATGGATTGGACACGAACTCCTCGTCGGTCAATGTCTCTAAAAATGTAATAATGTCTGACTGCTGTGCGTCACTCAGTGGGATTCCCAAAATCCCCCCTGCTTGCAGTAATGGATCGAGTGTAGCAGACTGTTGTACCCCACTGCTGTAGTGGATCAGCACCTCATCCAGCGTCTCGAATCGTCCGTCATGCATGTAGGGAGCCGTCAAAGCGATATTTCGAAGGCTCGGCACTTTGAACTTCGCCAAGTCCCCGTCCTCCTCTGTGATCAAGTAGCGACCTATGTCAGTCACCTCAGCATCCAAACCGTTGTTTCTAAAACTACCGTCTGTGAAGAGGTTACCCTCATGACAGGTGGCACAGTTCTCCTCGAACAACGCCAAACCCCGCAACGCAGACTCGCTCAGTGCCGCCCCTTCGAGCAAGTACTGATCGTAACTAGAATTAGCAGATACCATCATCACCATGAACTGAGAGAGTGCATGCAGCATACGCGCACTGTTGATCTCTGTTCCCTCACCGAATGCAGTGGCAAACTTCTGCTGATACAAAGCACTAGCCCGCATCTTCTCGATGACAACTGCTATGTCCTGATCCATCTCGACGGGATTGGCGATGGGATTGAGCGGAATAAAATCCACGTGTGTCACGCCCCCGTCCCAAAAGAACGCATTGACAAAGGCCAAATTGAATATTGGAGGTGCGTTTCGCGCACCGACCTGTGCGTCTATCCCGATACTCAGTCTATGCTGAGGGTCTGCAAAGGCGACCCGTTGGTCATGGCACGAAGCGCAGGACACGGTACTGTCTCTTGACAAAAGAGGATCATTGAAGATGAACTTACCCAGTTCGAATCCCTCTTTTGATATAGGGTTGTTGTCAAATGTATAAGTCGCTGCTGGAAAATGCTCCGGCTGTACAAAGCCAAAGGGAATCTCACCTTTGTCTCCCTCACAGGCCATCAATAGCCATCCCATGACCAGTAGAAACCCTAATTTCTTTCTCATCACAAGGGGTTGTTGTGCACATGATCAAAGCGAAACATACCGGGAATATTGTCCGCATAGTCTGCGCCTGTTGCTGCGTCATGGATGCTGTTGCGCTTCGAAAAATCAAAGGTCAACCCTCCATCCAAAAACTTCGCTATATCTATCACCAGATGAATCTCTGGTTTGTAATCTGGCGTGATGCGTATCTCATCCATCGCGATCGTCACCTCTCTGACATTATTAGGAGACTTCCATCCTCCGATGTGATAGCCAAATCCATGTGGATTAGTCTCCTCGATCGTATCACCAAAGGACTCTCCTGCAGAGGACGAAGACTGCCCCTCTACTTTCATCCCGATGTATCCTGAGCTCCACGCCCAAAACATCCCATCCAAGATGATACTGGCACCTTGATCTACCCCTTCTTCTTCTATCCCTATCTTAAACGATATCTGATCATACACCCCCGGAGCGATCTGATCCACCGTCAAGGTCTGACTACTCAGGTTAGACTCATCTATCAAGTAGTAGCCATTGACATCATCGCCTGCTATAGACAGCTCATCCGCATAGTAGGCTCCATCAGGGCCTTCCAGTACGATTTCACTGACGATGTATTTGACCAAAGTCAAATTGTACTGCTGCCCCAAGACAGTCGTGTAAGGATAGTCCTCGTTACCAGGGTTGGCCAGTAGCCCTGCTTGTATGTCTCCGACGACATTGTCAAATTTGATCTCTACTGTCCCAGTGCTCACACCATTGTCCTCTTCAGTACATTGGCTGAAGAGGATGATAGTGGATAATAAAAGCGTATACACTGCTTTTTTCATTCGGTTGCTATTCATGTTCGTGTGTGCATTCTGCGTCGTTTTCAACTGATTCGACAGCAAAAGCACTCATCAAATTGTTTCCTATTGGCTGGCTCTGAGCGGGAGCGTGAGCAGTCGCCAAAGTCGTAAAATCAATGTCCGTCTCTCCTGTCAGAGCTTTCAACACATCCGACGTGATCGTCACCATGGATGTAGATGCACTGCTGATCATCACATGTGTACCTAGATCCAACGTGATCGTCTTGATGTTACTAAAATCCTCCCCTTCTCCACCGAGGTGATAGGCGAGTGACGCTGCTTCGTTTTGTCTTCCGTGGTGTTCGCTGGCTGCACCGTGTTCTGCGGCTCCTTCGAGTTTGTATCCAATGTAGCCAGAGTTCCAGCTCCATACATACCCGTTGGACTCACTCAATGCACCACCTTGTGCGCCCTCAGAAAGGTAATCCATACTGACTCCCAGCGTGAAAGTCACCGATGTGTAGTGTCCCATAGGCACGTCTTTGAGTGTGATCATGTGCCCAGAAATACCATCTACGGTCTCCTCCACGAGATAAAACCCTAAGGGCTCTTCCGCACTATACACAACTTCGTCGGCATAGTCTGCTGTTCCTTCCATGCCTGTCAGTTTGATCTCAGAGATATAATATCCCAGCAGATCCACGTTGAACGCCTGATCTAATTCGTTGGTCAAGTTATAGTTGGTCGATGCGTCTGCTTCCAATACCAAATCAGCATCTCCTGCGACATTGTCAAACATCAGTGTGACAGTACCAGGCATGTCCATTTCGCCACCTTCGTCCTCATCGTCACACGCACTAAAAAACACGATCGCAGCAAGTGCAATCACCATATTGTAATATTTCATTATTTCGAATTGATTAAAATCTATTAATAAACTAATTGAGCCAAATGACTCGGGTGGGACGATGCTAGAGCCTAGACTTTAAGAAACAAGACATTAGATCTAGATGTTAGACTTTAGACAATAACTGTAGTTCAAGCCCGTGGTCTGTGACACACAGATCATACAATGTGACTAAAGAACCAAACTAAAACCGTCAGCCGTTATCACTAAGCCAACAATCCTTCCCACAAAAAATAAATAATCAATTCAACCCCGAGGTGGAGTAAAGATTTGCTGTAGATAAGCCGTATAGTTCAAGATGCCGGGCAGCACTTGATAAGTGTTCTGGAGTAGGCCGATGTGCTTGTCAAAAGCAATTGCCTCCTGTATCTGAGCAAAGAAAACAGGCGCAGACTTGATGTTGATCGTTTCGTTCTCTTGCTCCTGTTGCTCCTGCGCAGCTTGTAGTTTTTTGGCGAGGTAGCATTTTCCATCACAGTTGAGCATAGGCTTGTCTCGATTGATACAGAGCACCTCTGCGATGTAGTCCTGACGCATCCCAAAATCCATATAGATCAACGGCACAGCCAGTGTACTCGCCAGCGTATTGAGCGCCAGTAGATAGATCAATATGTGTTTGATGATATGCATCGCCGCAAAAATGCTGCTGAAAAAAACCAAAGACAAGACAAGACTCAGAAATAGTTTCTCAGTTAGTCGTCCTAAATCGCCCACCATCTTTTACAAAGTAGTCCATAGCAGCCAACCCAAAAGACTCAAGATCTCGAGAGACAGATGATCGGACTTTAGAAAAGTCACAACATCAAAACACACGCCTATCCTGTCTAAAATGGCTTTACAATTTTTGATTCACCACTTTTAGCATTAGTTTAACTGTCCGATCCATGCAACCCGAAACCTACTACCATGTCTACAACCACGCCAACGGCTCGGAAAACCTCTTCCGCTCAGACGAAAACTATCGTTACTTTCTGCGCCAGTGGGTCAAGTATATAGAACCCATCGCTAGCACCTACAGCTATTGCCTGATGCCCAATCATTTTCATGCTTTGGTTCGGGTTTATGATGAGAATAAGGTGCTACACCTTATCCATACCAAGCAGCCAACCCAACCCTCCAAGGGTTGAAACCCTTGGAGGGTTCTCTAACACCATCAGCAGACAGTTCTCTCACCTATTCAACAGCTATACGCAAGCCTATAATAAAATGTACAACCGCCGAGGCAGCTTGTTCATACCCAATTTCAAAAGAATAGAAATCACCAGCAACGACTACCTCACCAAGGTCATTCACTACCTGTCCGTCCGGAAGGCGGGCATCCATCACAATCCTATTCACCATCGATTTGGCAAGCAGTACGACGACTGGCCTCACTCCTCCTATAACGCACTAATTAGTAACCAGCCCACACGCCTACAGCGACAGGAGATTATCGAATGGTTTGGTAGCACAGAAGCTTTCAGATCTTTTCATCAACAAAACATCATCTATCCCGACCAGATCAAATTAGAATCGTCAACGAAAACCCCTAACCCTCCAAGGGTTTAGAACCCTTGGAGGGTTACTATATAAAACAATAACCAAGACCCTAAACCCATGATCAAACGAACCCTATACTTTGGCAATCCCGCCTACCTCAGCACCAAAGACCAGCAGCTGGTCATACGGTTTCCCGAAGGGGAAAAAGAGAACGTCACCATCCCTATAGAAGACGTAGGCGTAGCGATACTCGACCACTATGGCATCACGATCTCAAAAAACACCTGCTCCAGCTCCCCACCATCGATGTGATGCTGGGCAAAGAAAGACGCCCACTTATGATCGCCATGCAGTACACGACTGCCAGCCTGGCGGACTGCCTGATGGGCAAACGAGACAAGCTCAAACTCCCCGAGAGATACAAACCCATCGTCTAAATCAATACAGAATCATGTGGGTAATGGTGTTTTTTGATCTCCCGACCGATACCAAAAAGGACAGACGCAATGCGGCCAGCTTCCGAAAAAAGTTATTGAAAGACGGATTTAGGATGTTTCAGTTTTCGATCTACCTGCGCCACTGTCCCAGTAGAGAAAACGCAGCAGTACACATCAAACGTGTCAAGATGAACCTGCCTCCCGATGGCTATGTGGGCATTATGGTGATCACCGACAAACAGTTCGGCAACATGGAACTCTACTTTGGCAAAAAGGAAAAGGAATTGCCTGCCGTACCGCAGCAACTGTCCCTTTTTTGATCATTGTCCTAGGTCAATCGATCAGATTGAGAGATATTCAATGCCTCCCTAAATTCGGCAGACAGCTTTGACACGGATTGATCCCTTGTCCTCGCTGCGAGCGAGAACAAGGGACACAAATCAATAAAAAACCCGACAGGCTTTTGAAAATCTGTCGGGTTTTAGCAGCCTTTTTCACCGCCCAACTACCCCTTAAAACACAACAGCACAGATAGTTACACCTACCTGTGCTGTTAAAAATACCAATCTGTTAGCCAATCACAACGACGTGTTAAACCGTCTACATTCTCATCAAGCTGTTAAAAATACCAATTCGTTAACCAATCACAACCGTCTTTGTCGAAACCACTATGCGCGCGGAGCTGTTAAAAATACCAATTCGTTAACCAATCACAACGGCTAAATCAAATGTTCATCTTGCACCTCTACCAAAAGGTTATCAGAACTGTTGAGTCTGGTAATAATCGATTCTGTTTTGGGTAATTCGTATTCGAAGTAGTAACGCATGGTGTAGAGCTTGCTCTCGTAGAATTCGTCTCCACGGTTTTCGTTGACAGCTATCTGACTAGGGATCGCTTGTAACAGCCACTGCCAACCCACTGCTACCAAACCAAATAGTTCCAAGTAGAGTGTAGCGTCGGCCATAAAGACTTCCTTTTTCTCCTTCATCGCCATGGTCGAGAGACGCATCGTTACGTTCTGCAACCTAAACAAAGCATCTCCTAGTCTTTCCCCATACTTATTCAACTCCAGAATCTCCAGTTTTACCTTCTTGATCGTCTTCGTCACCTCTTCGGTAAATGCCCTAAAGGCGATCCCTCCTCCCATGATAATTTTACGACCTAACAAGTCCAATCCATGGATCCCTGTAGTTCCCTCATGCAGTGTGTGAATTTTGATATCTCTGTAATATTGCTCTACTGGAAAATCCTTGCAGTACCCTGCCCCTCCAAAAATCTGAATTGCATTGGCGGTACATTGTACCCCATACTCACTCGGAAAGGTTTTAGCTACAGGCGTCAAAAGATCCAGCGTCAATTGATAAATTTCTTTGCTTTCTACCCCCCCTCCTTTGATGATATCAGCATATCTCGCACAATTCATCAATAGTGACAAAGAGCCTTCCGAGATCGCTTTTTGCTGTAGCAGCATGCGCTTCACATCGGCGTGTTTGATAATGGGCACTTGGGGTTTGGATACATCTTTTTCATCAGGGAGACGGCCTTGCAGTCTTTCCTTCGCATAGTTGAGAGAAGTATAATAGGCAGCTGAAGCTATCGCAGCGGCACTCAGCCCTACACCTATCCTAGCTTCATTCATCATCTGAAACATCTGCGCTAGTCCTTGATTCGCTTCACCTAACAGATAGCCATAGCATCTATCTTCGTCACCAAACGACAAATGAACTATCGGGGTACCCTTATAGCCCATCTTGTGATAGATACCAGATGTCTTGATGTCGTTAAGTACAATTTTATCCTCTTCGTTGGTCATCTTCTGCGGCACCAAAAACAAAGACAAGCCTTTGGTACCCTCTGGAGCATCCTGTATTCGTGCTAACACGAGATGGATGACGTTCCCTACGCCATCGTGATCTCCAGCAGAGATAAATATCTTTTGACCTTTGATCCTAAAAATCTCATTCTCTTCATTGATCGGCACAGCCTTCGTTTTCAGATCAGACAGCGAACTGCCAGCATCCGGCTCGGTCATCGCCATGGTCCCTTGCCATGCACCGTTGTAGAGGTTGGGCACATAGGTATGCTTTAGGAAGTCAGAGCCATAATGCTCTATCAACCTAGCTACACCAGTCGACAACTGTGGAAAGACACTCGCAGAAAAATTAGCCGCCCCAAAAATATAATTCGCCGCTGAGCTAATCATTATGGGTAAATCCATCCCTCCAAACGCAGGTCCTGAACTGGCAGAAATCCACCCACCTTCTCCGAATTTTTTCATCATGCTGCGCACTTGAGGGTGTACCTTCACCTTCCCTCCTTCGAGCCTAGGTTCCTGTTGGTCCATTTCCTTAAAGTAAGGGTGTAATTCATTTTGAGCCAACTGATCAGCAGCATCCAGCATCATTCGGATACTATCCAAATCATGTTTTTTGTAAACCCCCAACTTGAGTACACCCTCAATGTCAAAGACTTCTGTCAATAAAAACTCAAGATTTCTACGAGAATAGTGTTCTGCCATTGTACTGCGTTTAATAAAAAAAGATATGAAGAATGAAGTTAACAAATCAGCACATAAAACTGCCATTCTCCTTTGCATATTCTAGCTAAAAACTAAACCACTATGGGTTGAAAGTACCATAGGTTTAGGAGAGAGTGAAATTCTCTACATCCCGAATCAAGACCTTAGATCGCTAGACACTAGCTTCTAGAAGCTAAAGCGAGATGCTCTAAAGCACATAGCTTTAACGCCAACTCTGACCAATAAACAAGGCTCCTTCTCAAAAAAACAACTTTATAATAAATAAGGTTTCTTTTAAATTAAAGCTCCTCGTCATATATTGAATCTGAATAATCAAACCCTAAGACTTTGTCAAAAGACTCAACCATCATTCAACTCTCGTTGCTCATTTGTCTCTCCATGTACGGGTGTACGAGTTCGAAAGAACTCGTGCTAGATGCAGTATGGGAGCAAGATCAATTTGAATCCAGAAAATTTCGGAAAATAGCCGTATTTGGCCTCACAGACTCTACACGCGCTAACATCCGATTTGAAGAAAATGCCGTTCGTAACTTCAAAAGCAAAGGCATAAGAGCAATAGCCGGACATGAGGTATACAACATAGCGCTAGAAGGTCCTATAGACCCAGATCACCTCAAGAGATACTTATTTTCTTTGGGGTTTGATGGTATCCTTACTACCGCACTGATAGACAATATCTCCACAGATAATGAAGACATCAGTGATGACGAGCTCCAGCAATATACAGAGGGCATTTACAAATTCGGGCAGTACTTTCAAATCAGATACGAAGAATCCCAAAAGCCCTCCCATGACATATATGGTGTACTGGAAGCCAACTTCTACTACATCATGGACTATAACGAGTTCGATGGTAGTGGTCTAGTTTGGATATCTCACTATCAGATCGACCCTGAGTACAGAGCGACCTTTGAGGTAAGTGAATACTCAAAACGAATCGTCAACAGTCTATTCGAAGACCAAGTGATCCTTCGAAAGTGATCACACCCTTTTGCTTTCCGTATACTTCGAGTATCCTAGCCATTCTAAGCATTTGTCTCTGACCAATTGGACTAGATTTTTCTTAGAATTACTATATTAGAGGTATAGAGAGATGGAATCAATACGCAGACTGTAAAGGAACTTTTGATTCTTGAAAACTAAATTATTCAACAACAATAACATCAAAACAAAATAGCATGAAAATACTGGTTTGCATCACACACGTACCTGATACGACTTCCAAAATCGCATTCACGGACAACAACACCCAGTTTGACAAAACAGGTGTACAATACATCATCGGACCTTATGACGACTATGCACTGGCTCGCGCCGTGGAGCTCAAAGAGCAGAGCAGTGGCACCATCACTGTCATCAACGTAGGAGAAGCCGAAACAGAACCAACGCTTCGCAAAGCACTAGCGATAGGAGCAGATGACGCCATTCGTGTCAATGCAGCCCCGAAGGATTCATTCTTTGTAGCGAACCAAATCGCTGCGATTGCCAAAGAAGGGAATTACGACCTAATCATGATGGGGAGAGAATCCATAGATTTCAACAGTGGCGTAGTACACGGCATGGTCGCGGAGCTTTTGGGTATCCCGTGTCTATCGCCTGTGATGACACTGGATATAGACGGAACTACTGCTAAAATGACCCGTGAAATCGAAGGAGGTAAGGAATCCCTAGAGGCAGAACTACCGCTTGTACTGGGGTGTCAAGAGCCTATAGCTGAGTGGAAAATCCCAAACATGCGCGGTATCATGACGGCCAGGTCCAAACCACTCCATGTAGTCGAGCCTTCTGACGATAGCGCACGAACGAAACTGAATAACTATGAACTACCCGCTGCTAAAGGTGCGGTAAAAATGATCGATGCGAACAAGGTATCCGAACTCGTTGATCTACTAAAAAACGAGGCGAAGGTCATTTGATCCATCCTTTAGAATCATTGTTAAACATAGAACCAAAAAAGAAATGTCAGTATTAGTATTTATAGAAATATCAGAAGGAGCCGTTAAGAAAACTTCACTCGAAGCAGTCAGTTATGCCTCAGGCATAGACTCAGCAGTGACGGCCATTGCGTTTGGACAAGCAGACGAAGCAGCACTACAGTCTGCAGGTGCAGCAGGCGCAACGAAGATTTTGCATGTCAGTGATGCCAAATACAACGAAGGCAATATCCAAGCCTATGCCTCTGCAATCGCCAAAGCAGCAGCCAACGAATCAGCAGACACAGTCGTGCTGGCCAACTCCTCACTGGGTGATCCAGTAGCAGCTAGACTCGCCATCAAAATGAACGCCTCCCTAGCGAGTCAAGTGGTAGAGTTGCCTGATACCTCCAATGGATTCACGGTAAAGAGAAGCATCTATACAGGTAAGGCTTTTGCTCATGTCGACCTCACAGAAGGTAAACGTGTGATAGGTATCAAAAAAAATGCAGCAAGCATCAAAGAAGATGGTGGTACAGCTACGATAGAAGCCTTCACGCCAGATGATCAAGCGGGTGATTTCAAAGTCAAAATCCTCTCGCAGGAAAAGGCAACAGGAGATGTACTACTGCCAGAAGCAGAGATCGTAGTATCAGGAGGTAGAGGCCTCAAAGGCCCCGAAAACTGGGGCATGATCGAAGACCTAGCCAAGACACTCGGTGCGGCTACTGCATGCAGCAAGCCTGTCTCGGACATGGATTGGAGACCTCATCACGAACATGTTGGTCAAACGGGTATTAAAGTGGCTCCTTCTTTGTACATTGCGGTCGGAATTTCAGGGGCGATCCAACATCTCGCTGGAGTCAATGCTTCGAAGGTCATCGTTGTGATCAACAAAGACGAAGAAGCACCGTTTTTTAAAGCGGCAGACTACGGTATAGTAGGAGATGCTTTTGAAGTAGTACCAAAATTGACGGAAGCATTAAAAGCGATAAATAGTTAATACAGTTTGGAGAAAATTAAGTTAGATATCATCGGCCTCTCATCTAGTCACGCGCAATCGGGTTCGTTTGCGCTCGTGCTAGGCGAGAGCCATGGAAAAAGAAGGTTGCCGATAATTATAGGGATGTTCGAGGCACAGGCCATTGCCATCGAAATAGAAAAGATCACACCCAACAGACCCATGACCCATGACTTGTTTAAGTCATTTGCGGGGAATTTTAATATCAGCATCAAACAAATTTTAATTTCTGACTTACGCGAAGGAGTCTTTTTTGCACGGATCATCTGCGAAGATGCCCAAGGGAAAACCGTAGAAATCGACTCTCGTCCCTCTGACGCCATCGCGATAGGCATACGGTTCAATGCTGAAATCTATACCCACGTATCGGTCATAGAAGAAGCCGGAATCGTCGTGACAGATGAGTTCGAAGAAGAACTCGACACGATGGTCACTACCGACGAGGAGGAAGAGGATGCGCCTATAGGATCTCCAGAGTATCTCAAAAACCAAAGCATAGATGGTCTCCAAAAGTTGCTAGATCAATCCCTGAGTGAAGAGGATTATGAAAAAGCCGCTAAAATAAGAGACGAACTCAACCGCAGGAATTAACGTTCCTGTTGATACAAAAAATAAAAAGCCATTTATCACTGATAAATGGCTTTTTTGTTTCTCGCTGTTATTTAGTAAACCCGGACTTCACGGATCAATCCGTATTTCTGGTGAGAGATCGAGGATTACTTCGTGATTCAAGATTCATTATTCATTGTTCGAAATTCATGATTGTTTTTCGTGAATAACCATCTCTTATAAGCCCTTGAGGTTAATTTGAATGATTGGAATAAAGCATCGAACCTGTCTACCGAGTTTACCCCTCAACAATCTGCGGGTGATAGATCATCTGAAGCATCTTGAATAGATCAGGGTGTTTTTTCTCTAACAGATGAGGACGCTTATGATAGTACTCTGAGATCACTGCAAAAAATTCAGCATCCGAGGTGGCTCCATAGGGATTAATATCTGATTCATCGGCCTTGATCCGGCCAATCTCACGATGCACCAGTTTAGTCCACGGATTCACCATTTCCTTTGGCAGAAAGAGCTCTGGGATTCCATCTACATCACCATCCGACTTGTCAAGCAAGTGTGCAAACTCATGAAAGCCGACATGATTTTTGTTGGTTTTATTGTCAAAGCCTGAATACAAAGCAGGTTTGGACAGCAGCATCACATGATCCATATTGCCCCCACTACCAACCATACCTAATATATGATGATCTTCACTGATCTGATAGTTCTCATCAAAGTGCCCCGAGTACACAATCACTTCCTGTAACGCCCCATACTGCCACCGGGGCAAATCCCAAAAAGGCACAATAGAACTAGCCGCCACCAAAAGGCGACACTCATCATCCAACTCAAAATCTACAGCCGTGATTTTAATAGTAGAGAAAAAAACAGCAACTCGCTCTTCGAAAACCGCCTGATCTGAACGATCCAAATCTTGATAAAAACTAACTTTGTAAGCTAATACCTCACGCCACTGGGGATTGAAAGCAACGGCTGCACTACGTGCTATACGGTAAGACCGAAAGAGCAAGCCAGCCATCATACCTAATACGACCAAGAACCAAACGATACCCAAAGCATCTTGGTACACGCCAATCCCCATGATGATCCCCACAAAAAAGAGTATCCCTAAAAACAGTCGTGTAGTAAATGAAGTCTGCATAAATCAAATTTTATCCGAAATTGTACAATTCAAAATTAAACTCTACCATACTATGGACTGAAAATTCGATAGGCTTAATGGGACATAAAAATCTCTACATCACCGAATCAAGACCTTAGATGACTAGACACTAGGTTTTAGACATAAGAGCATCACGTTTTTGTCTAAATACTCGTATGTGATTCGGCTCTTTAAGTAAAACCTGAACAACACCCATCAAGCCTCCTCGCTACCAACAGAACCGGTCTCACTCGGGAGCAAATGATAGACTTTGTCAGGAGTGAGTCCTAGCTCATCCTGATGCGATACGTAGAGAATGGCCGTATTACTCTCTTTAGCGATCTTATTGATCAGAGCAGTCATTAGCCCTGTATTGGCATCATCCAAATCAGAGGTCGGTTCATCTAATATCAACAGTGGCGGGTGCTTGACCATCGCCCGAACGATGAGTACGAGTCGCCTCCATCCTATCGGTAAATCTACGAATGGCTTATCTTTCTTTTCTTTGAGACCGATCAAATCCAGCCAAGCCTCTGTGCGTTTGCGCTGCAGCTCTGTAGGTCTATCATAGAGTCCCACAGAATCATAGTACCCTGATATGATCATATACTCGATACTCTGGTTTCGCCAAAACTCATAGGTCATCGTAGAAGTATAGTATCCAATATTTCGTTTGATATCCCAAACAGACTCCCCGCTTCCCTTCTGATAGCCAAACAAACGAATATCCTGACCAAATGCTTTTGGGTTATCGCCCGTGATCATCGTAAGTAACGTCGTCTTACCTGCGCCATTGGGACCTTTGAGTTGCCAAAACTCTCCTCTCTTGATCTCCCAACTGATATGTTTCAAAATACAACGGTCACCATAGGAGACTTTCACATCTTTCATGTAGATAAGCACCTCTTCGTTCAATACCACTGGACTGATCGGCGCAGGGATTTCTTGGTCAAAATTAACTTCTACGCTACCCTCCGTATTAGCGACGAGAGGAATCAGTTGCCCATTCTCATAACACAAACTCTCATCAGCAAAGGTTAGAAAATCACGCCTACGACTGACAACATTGATCATAGATACAGTATCAGACTGCACCTCTATCTGCACCATCAACGCTTCTCTTCCTGCTATGTCAAGACTATCTAGCGGGTTGTCCAGTACGATAGCCTTAGGCTTACTTTTGAGGATATGTGCCAACAAAGCACGCTTTCGCTCACCGCTAGACATAGACTTGAGCGTCTGCCCTCTATCATTGGTTACTTCATATATATCATGCACTTCTTCCTCCCTGATATATTTGGCAAGTGCTATGGCAGAATAAAGTACGGTCTCTTTGCCATTGACATCAGGTAAGATCACTGACTGACTGCTCAGTTTCTTGATCAACTCTTCTTTCCCTGCTCCATTCGGAACTAAGATATTCCAGTGTTTTGTTTTGCTCATCTAATCGCTAAGATAGAATCCCTTCCATTAATTTTTAACTCCTCTTGTAATAAAAGCTAGGTCAACTTCGTCCAATGAACAAAATAGGATTTTAAACGCCAGCAACGAAGAACTGGCTATCCAGCTAAAACGCAAACAACATGCTCAAAAACTACTACATCACCGCGATAAGAAACCTCCAGAAGCACCAGAGCTACTTCATCCTCAACATCAGTGGTCTTGCCATCGGTATCGCCAGTTTCATTTTTATATCCTTGTACATATACAATGAACTAAGCTATGACACCTTCCATAGCAACGCTCAAAACACCTACCGTGTGCATGTCGCTGGACAAGCCATGGGACAAAGCATGGACATGGCTGTCTCCGCCTCTCCTATGTCAAAGGCGCTCGTCAACGACTACCCAGAAGTCGACAAAGTAACTCGGGTCAAAGAAAGTGGTGCCTGGTATATCGGCTATGGAGACAAAAAATTCAACGAAGACGGCGTACTATTTGCGGACTCCAGCTTTTTCGATGTATTTGATTTCAACTTACTAGCGGGAGACCAAAAAACGGCTTTGGTTCATCCCAGGTCCATGATACTAACCGAATCCTATGCGAAAAAGTACTTTGGGGATGAAAACCCCATGGGTAAAAAAATCACCGTAGAACAAGACACTATCTTCTATACCGTCACAGGTGTCCTAGCAGACATTCCTGATCACTCTCATATGCATTTTGACATGCTAGGCTCGATTAGCACCTATAAATTTTGGGACAACAATCAATGGGTATCACATAACTTCTACACATACCTCACACTGAACCCGAATGCAGATCGAGCGCACTTTGAATCCAAAATGCAAACTATGGTCACCAAATACATGGGGCCTCAAATAGAACAGTTCTTAGGAATCACGATGGATGAGTTCGGCGCGTCAGGCAATTCGTTTCGTTATTACCTCATGCCCCTAGAAGACATTCACCTTTACTCTGACTCAGACAGTGAGTTGGAGGCCAACAGTGACATCTCATATATCTACATCTATAGCCTGATCGCTATCATTCTACTATTCATTGCTGTGATTAACTTCGTCAACCTAGCCACAGCACAGTCCTCCTCGCGTGCCAAGGAAGTCGGGGTTCGCAAAGTATCGGGTTCGTCTAGACAAGGGTTAATTTTTCAATTTATTTTCGAGTCCATCATCCTATCCTTACTCTCAACTGCTGTAGCTTATATATTGATCGTGTTCCTCATGCCCTACTTTACAGCCCTCATTGGCAAAGAGCTGTCGATAGACATGACGACTAACTATATCGCATGGCTCATCATGTTCGGATTGGCAGTTGTCATCGGTATACTGGCAGGATTCTATCCAGCATTTGTATTGGCAGCATTCAAACCAGCACAAGTACTCAAAGGCAGCTACCGTTCAGGAGTCAAATCAGGCTGGCTGAGAAACCTGTTGGTGATCGTGCAGTTCACAGCATCCATCGTGATTATCATCGGTACGGTGGTCGTCTACAGCCAAACCAACTATATGATGACTAAAAACCTTGGTTTTGATAAAGAACAAGTAGTCGTCATCAGGCGTCCAGATGTGCTACGAGCCAATCTCGAACTCTTTAAAACGCGTATACTCCAAAACCCAAACGTCAGTGCAGTAGCCAACTCCGTCTCTATACCAGGCAAGGATCGCTACAACAACAATGCATTCATCAAAGAAGAAGAGCCTGAGCTACCCTATATTTTATATCAAAACAATGTGAGTTATGGCTATGGGGAATTGATGGGGCTGAAATTGACACAGGGGCGGTTCTTCTCTAGAGACTATCCCAGCGACTCGAATGCAGTAGTGATCAACGAAGCGACTGTCAAATCACTAGGATATGATGAGCCACTTGGCAAACGTTTTATCAACAAAAACCGGGATGGTAGCATAGACTACTTGACGATAATTGGAGTCGTAGAAGACTACCACATTGAATCACTACATCGACAGATTCCTCCTACTATACTGACACTGATGCCTGGCAACCTCGAAGGTTATGCTATTGTCAAAATCAACACGACAAACAACGTAAATGAGACAATTAGTTACATAGAATCGACTTGGTATGACCACAGTTATGGCAAGCCCTTTCAGTATTTTTTCTTTGATGAGGACTATCAAAAACTATATAAATCTGAATCTACCACAGGCCAAGTCTTTTTGGTATTTGCTGTGCTATCAATATTCATTGCATGTTTGGGGTTAATAGGTCTCATCACCTACACCTTGGCGATTCGCAAAAAAGAGATAGGTATCCGCAAAGTCCTAGGAGCAAGCACCCAATCTCTCGTTCAACTACTATCTACGGAAATCATTAAACTGATTGCGGTTTCCACACTGATCGCTTGGCCTTTGGCCTACTTTGCTACAGACTACTGGCTACAGAATTTTGCGAGTCGTCTCAGCGTCAGTCCTTGGACCTATATACTCGCCACTCTAGTCGTCTTCTTGATCGGTTCGGTTGCCATTAGTTTTCAAACCATCCGTGCTTCATTGAAAAATCCAGTCGAAGCGTTAAGACAAGATTAGAACTACACTGTCATGAGTCTCACAATATTAGAATATCATTAGACTTCAATTAATTAACTCAAACAGACAAATTTTTTGCGACCTTTGAGTTAATTTCCTACGTAGTTAACAGCAAATAAAATATTAGACCAATGAATTCACAAGAAGCACTTAGTAGACTAAAAGACGGTAACACCAGATTCGTATCAGGTAAACCAACGGCCACCACACAAAACCAAGATGCAAGACAGCCCCTGACTCAAGGTCAAAGCCCTTATGCAATCATCCTGTCATGCGCAGACAGCCGTGTTGCACCAGAGCTCGCATTCGATACAGGACTAGGAGAACTCTTCGTCCTCAGAGTAGCTGGTAATGTAGCCAACACTTCGACTATTGCTAGTATAGAATACGCAGTAGCGCATTTGGGGACTAAACTAATCGTATCTATGGGACATGAAAGTTGTGGTGCAGTCGGTGCAGCAGTTGCTGGCGGAGACAATGGCCCCAACTTAAACAAACTCGTGAGTTACATCCAGCCTTCGGTTGACAAACTCGGCAAAGATGCTCCTGTAACGGATATAATCAAAGAAAATGCAAATCACTCGATCGCGACTTTGCTTGAAAAATCAGACATTATCAAAAATGCGGTAAAAAATGATGGCTTGGAATTAGTCTCTGGCTACTACAGCCTATCGACTGGCGAAGTAGAGTTTGGATTCTAAAACTCCTATTTCACAGTAAAACAAAAAGAGGCTTCCCTGAAGGGGAGCCTCTTTTTGTTTTATCAATATTTGCATCTACTGAATGAGTTCAGTAGGTACTTGTCATTCTTAGTTCTGTCCGAATACATATCTCGCCATTACTCCAGCACCAAACGGCTCAATGAATGTATCTTCTACTATCCAAAAAGTGGGTCTAACATCTACACCTACTGCCAATGGAAAATCAAAATGATACTCTAATCCAAACTCAGCACTAACACCAAATAAGAATACACTATCATCATAATCATCATAGTGATAGAAACCACCATTACCACCAGCAAACATAGATGGTCCAGCACCAATGTACCAATTAAATCCATCCTCTCCACCAATAGTCAATGGCTTATAAAAGAAGTCCCAAAGTAAATCTGCACCAAAACCAAAACTATCATTGTAGCCAGGGTGTCTGTCTACTCCAAAAGAAACATTACCATGTAGTCTGCTAAATTCGCCTAAAGAGAATATCGCATCAACTGCAACATTATTCCCTCCAACATCACCTACTCTACCACCTATCTCTTGTGCTCGTAAGCCTGCTCCTGTCGTTATTATTAAAGCTATTGCTACTAATATTTTTTTCATGATTGAATTTTATTAAGTGAATTAATTAGTAGCAAAACTAGTCATCTCACAGGATTAAACTATAAACAATCCAATAGAAATTAGGATTCTAAGGCAATATCTTCAGCCCCATGAGTGAGTTTTTTGAGTTTCCTCAAGAAGACGACCAATAGCAGACCAAACACTACCGAGAAGATTCCAATCCCAGCAAAAACCTCATACTCCCCAAAGTGTGAAGCTGATTCTCCCAGTAGACCTGCAACCTTGTTACCTAGACCTGTCATCGCAAAATAAAGGCCCATCATGATCGACCCATATTTGACAGGAGCCAACTTCGTCACAAAAGAAAGCGATACTGGAGACAAACATAATTCGCCTACTGTATGAAGTAAGTAAGCCCCTACGATCCACCACATACTCGCCAGACTCCCTCCCGACGCTTGGATCGTAGCGCCGACCATGAGTACAAAACCTAACCCCATGATCATGTTGCCAGTAGCCATTTTGAATAGTGCAGAATCTTCCTTGCCTTTGTTACTCATCCATGCCCAAAAACCAGCCACAGGAATACCAAACAAAAGAATAAAGCCTGGATTGAAAAACTGGAACTGCGCAGCTGTCATCTCAAACCACCCAAACACACTTTTGTCCGTCTTTTGATCTGTGTAGAGATTCATCAAACCACCTGCTTGTTCAAATGCACCAAAAAATGCAATCACCATGAGAAAGGATATCAATAACACCACTACTCTATCTCTCTCTACCTTATTGAGCTCATATTTATAAATATTGATCCCAACACCCAAAAACACCGATGCGATAATAATCATCACCCCAAAGAGATAACTCACATCCACAAAAATATAAGCTCCGAGCATTGCGACCAATGCAATCACGATTATAGACAAAGGGTTTTGTTTAAGCCGTGCAAGGTGAACCGATTGATCGGGCAAAGCCTCCTCTATTGATTCTGATTTTTTCAACTCTCCTATACCTTCGAGATATTTTCCACCCAACATAAATTGAATTTGACCAAAAAGCATCCCTATACCAGCCAATCCAAATCCCCAGTGCCAACCATATACCTGACCTACATATCCGACGATCAGCGAAGACAACGCTGAACCTAGATTGATCCCCATATAAAATATCGTAAAGCCTTTGTCACGGCGTGGATCCCCTTGCTTATACAATTGTCCCACCATAGTCGAGATATTGGCCTTGAGTGCGCCGACTCCCAGAACTATCAATGTGATCGCGGCATAGAACACCATCTCACCAGGCAGCGCCATGACACCATGACCGAGCACCAATAGTCCACCACCTATCATGACGGCTTTCTTTTGACCTACAAATTTATCGGCGAGTATTCCTCCTGGAATCCCCATGATGTAGACCATCATTGTATATGTACCATAAAGAGACAGCGCCTCTACTTGGCTCCACCCAAACCCTCCGTTGGCTATATCATCTACCAAGTAGAGCACGAGCAATCCGCGCATTCCGTAGTAACTGAAACGCTCCCACATTTCCGTAAAGAACAATACAGTCAATCCCCTCGGGTGACCAAACAATTTCTTTTCTCTCAAATCTTCCATCTTATCTTTTTGGGTTGTAATCGATCGCCAAAATAGTAAGAATTTACCTGAAATAATAAAAGCTTTTTATAATCGGTCAATCAACGCTTTTGACCTTTCGATATGCTAGGCGTTTCTTCTGTACTGGTGTAAAATTACCGCCAGGCAGTATCTCCTCACTCATGTAATATATCGCAGCATCTTTAACAGGATTTTCTCTATGATTTTCGTTCCATGACTGCATCGCCCAGTCCAAATATTTCGTGCGAGAAACGCCTCTTCCAGTTCGTAGATTCTTATAGAACTTTCTCTGTCTGTGATTAGGATACATAGCCGAACAGACTGCTGGTTTTTTCCAAGTGACCGAATCTCCACCCTGCAAGAAATCAACCCAAGTCCCATCCGAAAGTTGTGCTTCGATCACTAGCCATCCGTCAGATTTCTTAGGACCACCAAACAAATTCCAGCTTTGGTTAAGACGAGATTGGCGAACAAATTGAGACAAATGTGTCTGATACGGAATGACCTTTTTAGACCTCATCCCACTATAGATCATCACAAACAAAAACAGGCTTGCCGCGATCAAACTCCAGCGTCCCCTCCAGTGAGACTGAAATCCAATATTGTACTTACCCCATATTTTACTCGATCTATCTCTTCGAGTAAACCACTCCCAAAATTCAGAAGGAATAACCGCCACCCATAAGATCATCCCTAGCCAAGGAAACATTCCAAGCTCCATAAACCAGAACAAACCAAAATGAAAAAGCACATAAGAGATCACCAATACAGCCCTCATAACACCACGATACTTGGGAATCAAAAGTCCCCACCAGAGGAAGCGTTCAAGAAAAAGGGTGGCATAATTCAACAACCACATCAACCATGAATAATCCAATAAAAATAAAGCACTCTTCTTGGCATAGGTATGAAGATTCATACTATAAAAAATTCCAAGCCCATCGAAATTCCAAGTTCCATTATTCTTGGACATTCCCGCCATCGAGTACATCAAAATCAACTGAAGGAGAAACAAAAAAGTCCATGGAGAACTAAAGCCGAATTGAGATTCTAAGTCAGTCGGTTTTCTGCGAGCATCCATAGACCAAACCTTGGCGATAGGAAGAAAGATAGACAAGCAAAGCACGCAAGCCAAGAGCAAATCTCCAGCATTGTTAACCGCTGGATTTCGCAGCTGCAATGACACTATCAAAACATAAGTAGCAACAGTCGCCCACTTGGTAAAAAAACCCAGTGCAATCATCAAAGAAAAAAGTGCAGTAAGCCCAAACAAAAAGTACTGCCAATCAGCAGTACCATACCATGCATGAATAGACCCATACATTTTCAAAACATCGGCCGACTGCAACACTCCATCGTCTGTATAAAACATCTCTAAATCCTCGAATCTCACCCAAAGATCTAGTAACACAAAAACGCCTAGCAACATCCTAAATACGGCCAAAGACCGTAGATCCATGATCGAAATCCTCTCTAGATATTTACAAAAACGCTTCATTTTTAGCTTATTTCACAACACTTCCCGAAGAGACACAGCATCTAAAACCTATTATACCAATAGATACTTATAACTATCTGAATAATAGATTTTAAAATCATAATTTTTAGATTAGGCTAAATTGAATAATCATGCGAATTCACGCATAAATTTAGCCGTCGAAGCGACAGCATCATCTCCCTCTGCTACAGCCTTTACAAAAGCACTCCCTATGATCCCTCCTTTCGAAAATTTCGTCACTTGATCAAAGGATTCCTTATCCTTGATCCCGAAACCAGTCACCAGAGGATTCTTCAAATTCATCGCTTGGAGTCGTTTAGCAAAGGCTTCAAAATCTTGGCTAAAATTCTTATTCACACCTGTCGTAGCAGCGGACGAAACCATGTAAATAAAGCTATCCGTATGTTCGTCAATCAACCTGATCCTGGCATCTGTAGATGAAGGAGTGATCAGGATAATATTACGCAAACCATAGCGCTCCACGACATCCTTATACTCGCTGATATACTCCTCCACTGGGAGATCAGGAATGATCAACCCATCCGCTCCTACTTCTTGGCATTTCTGACAAAACTGTTCAAAGCCATATTGAATAATCGGATTCAAGGAACTCATCATAATCAACGGCAAAGACACCTTATCTCTCACGCCTGACAACTGATCAAAAAGCAACTGAACCGACATGCCATTATCTAAAGCTACCGTATTACTATGTTGTATCGTTGGCCCATCTGCGATCGGGTCTGAAAACGGCACCCCTACTTCGATCATATCCGCTCCACTACGCTCCAACTCTACCAGTACTTTCACGGTATCATCCAATTTTGGATATCCTGCGGTAAAGTAGATAGATAAGATATTATCCTGTGATTCCAGTACTGTATTTATTCTATTACTCATCTTCTCTAAGCTTATGATCGATTACAAATATTTCAAATAGGTCTCTAAATCTTTGTCCCCTCGACCTGACAAATTCACAACGACATGTTCATCTTCACCAAACTTCGTCTTGTCCAAAACTGCCAAGGCATGTGAGGATTCTACTGCAGGAATAATCCCTTCCAATTTGCACAATTCCAAGCCAGACTGCATAGCATCTTCATCTGTGATTGCTTGATACTCCACACGTCCCGTCTCAAACCAGTGTGCCAGCGCTGGACCAATACCTGGGTAATCCAAGCCCGCAGATATCGAATGTGGCTCTACCACTTGACCATCATCGGTCTGCATAAACAAGGTCTTGCTACCATGCAATATCCCACTCACTCCCTTGAAGGTTGCTGCTGCAGTGAAGCCCGATTCGAGCCCTTTACCAGCTGCCTCTGCGGCGATCAGTCGTACCTTTTCTTCCTCCAGGAAATGGTAGAATGCACCCGTTGCATTGCTCCCTCCGCCGACACATGCAATCACCACATCAGGCAGTTCTGAGCCTGTCTTTTCTTTGAGCTGTTTTCTAATTTCTTCGCTGATCACAGACTGGAACTTAGCAACCATATCTGGGTACGGATGAGGCCCCACGACAGAGCCTATGATGTAGTGTGTATCGAAAGGATTTGCAATCCAATACCGCATCGCTTCGTTGGTCGCATCCTTGAGTGTTTTCGATCCCGAAGACACCGGTACTACCTGCGCACCGAGCATCTTCATTCTACCGACATTCGGAGCTTGGCGTTTCACATCTAACTCCCCCATAAAGACCGTACATTCCAAGCCCATCAAAGCACAAGCCGTAGCAGTCGCTACCCCATGTTGTCCTGCACCCGTCTCGGCGATAATACGCTTCTTCCCTAGCTTTTTCGCCAAGATAATCTGACCCAGTGAGTTGTTAATTTTGTGCGCTCCAGTATGGTTCAAATCCTCCCTTTTGAGATAAACATTGGTTTCATACTTCTCTGACAGGCGAGTCGCCAAATACAAAGGACTCGGTCTACCGACGTAGTCTCTGAGTAAAACATCGAACTCATCCTTAAACTCCTGAGTCCCGATAATATCCAAATATTTCTCTTGCAGCTCAGCTACATTGGCTTGCATCATCTCGGGGATAAACGCCCCGCCAAAACTCCCATAATACCCACGTTCGTCGGGGTTCAGACTAGTTTTCATATCTTCTACTACTTCTTCGTTTCGCTTATAAATTTCTTGAGCACATCCACGTCTTTTAGCCCTGGTTCGATCTCGAAACGGCTATTGACATCAATGGCTATCAACTGTTCTATACCCAAGGCACGGACTCTTTCTACATCCTCTGGGCCAATCCCTCCACTAAGAATCAGTGGCACAGTCATTTGGTATTGTTCTAGCACAGACCAGTCAAACTTGACGCCATTCCCGCCATGGTCTACCCCTTTGGTATCGAACAAAAACGCATCCACATACTCGGTATATTCGTCCAATTTCTTTGGCAAATGATCATAGACTGGAAAAGCCTTCCAGACCTGATATCCAGCCGCTCTGAGCACTGCACAGTCACGGGAGGATTCGTCTCCATGCAACTGTAATACGTCTAAGTGATATTCCTTGGCGATGGTCAGAACCTCTTCTACCTGCTCGTTAACAAACACGCCTACCTTTTCCTTGTCCAAAGCTCGCAGGTCATTCGACGACAAGCTACCATCCAAAAAGAAACGTTTGGACTTAGGGTAGAAAATAAAACCAATGTAATCCACCGATGAATCGATCAATTGATCCAAATTCTCCTTGTGTCGTATACCACATACTTTGATCTGCATCACACAAGCTCTTCTGTCATGAATTTCTTAAGCTCTGCGGCTGGATCATCGTGCTTCATGAACTGCTCACCGATCAAAAAGCCCTTATACCCTACTGCTATGAGTTCGGCCATATCCTTCGTCGTGGAGATGCCACTTTCGGATATTTTGAGTTGCTCCTTGGGTAGAACCTCCGACAGATCGATAGAGTTCTGAATCGTCGTTTTGAATCGTTTCAAATCCCTATTATTCACTCCCAAAATGTCTACTTCTGGAATATACCCCTGACGAAACTCCTCTTCGTTGTGAATCTCTAACAACACCTCTAACCCCAGATCATGTGCCACTTTGGTAAAGTGCGCTATCTCCTCTTTGGTCAGAATAGCAGCAATCAGCAGCATCAAGTCCGCTCCAATCGCCTTGGTTTTATAGATCTGATACTCATCGATGATAAAATCCTTTCGGAGTATCGGGCAAGTAACATGCGGTCTCGCTCGTTGCAAATCCTCTATCGTCCCACCAAAGAAAGGCTCATCGGTAAGGATAGAGACCGCAGAAGCACCTGCTTCACAGTAGCCCTTAGCCACTTTCATCACATCCACACGGTCGTTAATCACCCCTTTGGATGGAGACTGGCGTTTAAACTCCGAGATAATCCCCGGCAATACTGAGCTTTTCAACCGCTGAGCCGTAGAGATACCTGACCTATCAAAATCTGGCATCTTAGTCAATTGATCGATGGAGAACAAAGCCTTTTGCGCTGCAACTTCCTTTCGCTTTTCAGCTACTATTTTATCTAAAACATTCATTTTCCTACTTGGATAAACTTCTTAAAACACTGATACGCTGCACCCGAGTCGATAGACTCTTTGGCTTTCGCTATCCCTTCTTCAAAACTCCCTAATCCTTGCCCCATATAGAGCGCTAGGCCTGCATTGGCAAGCACCACGTCTGTTTGAGCTGCTGTAGCCTCACCTTTGAGCACTTGTTCAAATATCTTGGCTGAATCCGCTACGGTCTCTCCCCCATAAATCGCGGCTGGAGAGATTCGCTTCAATCCAACATCTTCTGGAGAAAAAGTCAGTATTTCGTCTTTGGTGTACACCTTAAAACCACCAGTCAAGGAAATCTCATCATACCCATCCACGGCATGTACGATAGCACAATCACGACCTTCTTCGCGGTGCAGATCTTGGTACAGCTGTGCAACCTCTAGACTGTACACTCCCATCAACTGCTTGGCTGGCATGCTCGGGTTAACCAAAGGGCCTAGCATATTAAAAAATGTCTTGATTCCTAAATCTCTACGCACTGGAGCTACATTTTTCATCGCGGGATGGAAAAGTGGCGCATGCAAGAAGCATATCCCTGCTGTCTCCATACTCCTCTGCAAAACGGACTCCTCCGCAGTAAACTCGTACCCAAAATGGCTCAACAAGTTAGATGAACCACAGTTAGAAGACACACTATTATTGCCATGCTTGGACACCATCTGCCCTGCCCCAGCCACCACAAAAGACGAAGTGGTCGATATATTAAAAGTATCCTTACCGTCACCTCCTGTACCACACATATCCATGGCGTCATAGGCACTCAAATCGATCGCATCACATAGCGCCAACATCGCATCTTTGAAGCCCGACAACTCATGTGCTTGAATCCCTCGCATGCGATAGATCGTCAGAAAGGCTGCCAACTGGCTAGGATTATACTCTCCCTGCGCCAGCTTCATCAGTGTCTCTTGTGCTTCTGCCTTGGGCAAGACATAGCCTCCTGTTAGTTTCTCTAATAATTCTTTCATCTCTAAGACCTCTTATAGTTTCATCCAATTATCCATCATCTGGATACCATGCTCTGTAAGTATCGACTCTGGGTGAAATTGTACGCCACGAAGACTATATTCTTTGTGCGCCAGTGCCATCACCTCATTATTATCATCGACAGCCGTGACCATAATATCCCCTGTCTGATTAGGGTCTACTGCCCAACTGTGGTAACGGCAAATCTTGAACTGCTCAGGCAACCCCTTGAAAAGCGCATCCTCAGCTTTGACATGGACATTGGTCGCAATACCGTGCAGTACGTCAGGCAGATTATAGAGCGCACCACCAAAGCACTCCGCAATCGCTTGGTGTCCTAGGCATACGCCCAAAATATTCTTATCTGGTGCATAGGTACGGATCGTATCCATGAGTATACCGCTGTCTTTGGGCAACCCTGGCCCAGGAGATAGTAGTATCCGGTCATATTTGGCCACCTCAGCCAAGGCTATCTGGTCATTTCTAAATACATCGAGGTTTTCATCTCCTTCGAGTTCACGGATGATATGAACCAGATTATAGGTGAACGAATCGTAATTATCTAATACTAAGGTCTTCATTTCGCTTTTCTTTGGGCTTGATTCAAACTATTGGCTTTCTCTATAGCGGTCTTCAATGCCCCTATTTTGTTGTACACTTCCTGCACCTCGCTATCTGGGTCAGATTTGGCTACCACTCCCGCACCAGCTCTGAAGTGCAACTGATTATCTTGACTCAAAAACGAACGGATCAGAATGGCATGGTTAAAATTACCATAGAAATCCATCAACCCTATCATCCCACCATAATAGCCACGCACGGTTGCATCATATTGATCGATCAGCCCCATGGCTTTGTATTTCGGTGCTCCAGACAAGGTCCCCGCCGGAAACGTATCCGCTGCTAAATCAATGGCTGATTTACCTCCTCTCAGAATAGTAGTCACCTTAGATACAAGATGAATCACGTGAGAGAAAAACTGAATCTCTTTGAACTTCTCTACCGTGACTTGATCCCCAGAGATACTCAAGTCATTGCGGGCTAGATCGACGAGCATCACATGCTCAGCAGTTTCTTTCTCATCTTCGGAGAGTGCCTTAGCTGCTTTGGTATCTTCTTCGTCACTACCTGTACGTCTGTAGGTCCCCGCGATAGGAAAGATAGCTGCTTTGCCCTCATTGACCTCTAGCTGAGCCTCTGGCGAAGAGCCAAAGATGCGAAACTTACCATAATCGAAATAGAACAAATAAGGCGAAGGATTGACACTACGAAGTGCCCGATAGAGGAAGAAATCGTCCCCCTCATAACTTGTCTTAAAACTGCGCGACAACACCATCTGAAAGGTATCCCCCAACTGACTATGCTTGATGGCTTTGAGCACGTTTTCCCTAAATTCACCATCTGTCATATCCGACTCGATCTCTCCATCAGACGAAAAGTCAAACTGAGGAGTTTTAGACGAAAAGATGAGATCTTCCACGTTTTCGATTCCCTGATAACTCTCCACTGGATCACCACTATTTTCAGTGATAAATATCTTGTTACGGAAGTGATCAAAAGCGATGACGTACTTGAAGCAAAAGTACTGCATCAGCGGTATCTCAAAATTCTTTGGCTTGGAAGGGTTAAAAGTGATATCCTCAAAATACTGTACTGCTTCATAACTCGTAAAGCCAAATAAGCCAGATTTGGTATAGTACTGTTTATCATCCTGTGGCTTGAAACACTCCGAAAAAGACACAAACTGCTCTCGAAGATCTACCCCCGCCAAGGCTTCACTCGTCTCTTCTTCCTCTGGAAACCTCTTAAACAACCTATCCTCCTCGACTCTAAATTCCGCAACAGGCTGAAAACCTATATAGGATATACTTCCTTCTTTGGCATGATAGTCAGAACTCTCTAGCAGAAAAGAATTCGGATACTTTTCTCTTACTCTTAGGTAGATACTGACTGGAGTGATTAAATCCCCTAGTATCTCCTTGGTCTTAGAATATATTTTAACTTCTTTCATTGATTTTTAGCAAAAAAAAAGCCCTGACTGTGAACGTCAAGGCTAATGTTATATTTTTATAAAATACACACAGGTCGTGTTCACTTCTGATTAGAAATGCACCACCACCAAGTCATATTTTTGTTTATCATTTTCATTGTTGCAATTATATCCTAGTCCGACGAAAGTGCAAAACTTTCGTCTAAATTTTTATAGATCAAGTTCAATCATCTAGCTCAACATTCATTAAACCTCATCTTAATAGGTCTAGCTTTTCCAAAGTACTCCCTCTCAAAACCTGAGAGACCCAACCCTTTATAAACCACTAGAAATAGCAGCTATGGAAAGTTAAAACATTATTTAAATACGATTATCCCATACTGCCATTCATGGATCATCTAATTTATTTCATCCACAATACACTAGATTTTTAAGAAGTTGTATAAATTCGTAAAGGCATAGGATGTTGATTTCATACACTATCCATACTCTATCCATGCCTTATCTATACTTTTGCAGCAGCATAGTTCGAGATAACCAAACGCTAAACCGAAACCCATGTCCAAAGTCACTGAACATCTCAGCCTGCTCGTTCGTCTATCAAAAGTAGACAATTTCATAGCAGAGCCCGAAGCGAAGATGATACACTACATCGGTTCTCTACACGGAATGGAGAGCAACGAAATCGAGCTAATCATAGACAACCCACTCCCTATTGCCGATCTACATGACCTACAACCTGAGACTAAGTTTGAATACCTCTTTAATGTCGTGCAATTGATGAAGGTAGACGGCAAAGTCTTCCAATCCGAAATAGACTTCTGCGAGAAAATCGCTATGAAACTGGGTTACAAACCAAGTGTAATCGCTGATCTATCAGCCTACATCTACAGTGACCCCAACATCAGTACCAACAGAGATTTCTTAAGAAGCATCGCCGACGAACACCTAGTCCCTATGAGGGGCAACTAAAACATTATGGGCTGAAAGCACCATCGGTTTATAGGAGAATGAAATTCTCTACATTCCGAATCAAGACCTTAGATCGCTAGAAACTAGATTGTAGACAAAAAAGTATCAAATCTCTATCTAAATACTAGTTTTCCTATTGAGGTTGGTAGAAACTAAAGCGAGATGCACTAAAGTCCATAGTTTTCAACTCCAACTCTGACCAATAAAACTAGTTTGTATAGAAAACCAAAAGGCTATCTCCTTTTGGTTTTCACTTTAGAAGTACTTCTTCCTTTTCTTCTTAGCATCACATCATAACCATACATATATGACACGGACAGTACCAGCATATTGGTATGGTACTCTGTATCCTCTTCGTAGATAAAAGCATCCGACAGTACGTTTCCCTCATTGAAAGCCAAGAATGAGTGACCAAAGCTATATTTGAGATCTACGATAGCTCTACTGGTAGGAGAAAATTCAAAAATAGCTCCAAAACCAAAATCCAGTGCATACTGTAGTCTATTGGGTTTAGACACGATAAACTTCCCTGGAATATCTGTATTGGCTAATTCTTCTTCAGTGAGGTCCATAAACTTCACATTATAATTAGCTTCCTCATCCCCAAACCCATATATCTCATCGGTACGCAACGTACCTGTACCTCCTAACCAATAACTCAGTCGTGGCCCGAGCTGTGCCAGCAACTTAATTTTACTATCCTTAAAAAACACGAGTCGTGCCATCAGTGGAGCCGATATGTAATGATTAATTGTTCTGCTATCTACAAACTGTCCACCATATCCCCCTTCGCTTAAAGGTGTTTCATAGGCTTCTGTACTACGGCTTCTGTTATTGACCCGCATGTACACTAGCTCCGTATGCACTTCAAAATTACTTTTGGTAGAGTAATCAAACGCTATCCCAGCATGCCAATTTACTTTGGACGAAGTATTAAAACTATCTAACCTCGCCTCATTATGATACCTAGGCGTCATCAACTGCCCTCCCACTTTAGGTCCTACCCAAAACTGCGCTTTGGCAGACACAGCACACAACATCACCCAAACCACTAACACCAGTTTCTCTTTCATTCTTATCAGATCAATCTAATTCAAAGTAAAGTACAAAAAAATATATAATATCTCATATTTCATCTATGAGTCATTACTTTTGTAATATTAATAATAATTTCAAGACTTTCGATTTATTGTATCAAGGAACAACTTCTGTTCTTTCGCAATTTTAATATAGTTTTGGCATAAGTATATAAGAGCCTAACATATCCCGTTATGTTATGAAATTATTGATAGGTGGATTTGTATGAAAAAAATAACATTATCATTTTTACTACTCTCCTTTTTAGTAGTTGGTAAAATCAGTGCCCAAGATCAACGCGTTTACAGCCAGTTTTTCATGAACCCATATGTACTAAACTCAGGCTATGTCGGATCGACAGGCTACAGTACATTATTTGGTTCTTACCGCCAGCAATGGATAGGACTCGATGGAGCCCCCGCTTATGCTCACGTAAGTTTTCACACGCCTCTACAAAACAACCTATCTATCGGAGGGATGGCCTACAACGATCAAGTTGGCGCCATTACTACCTCTGGTGCAAAAGTAACGGGAGGTTATTTATTACAACTAGAGAGAAAACAATTTATTCGATTTGGACTCTCTCTGGGGGGAGGCTACACGGGCTATGACGTAGAAGCTGGCAATGACCCTACCCTAGCCAAGTATGCAGGTACAGGTACTTCATATGTCACGGCAGATTTAGGAGTTGTTTACTATTACAACGACTTGAATATCGGACTGTCCGTTCCCAACTTAATCGGAAGAGACATGGTCAGCCCTGATGGCTTCAGCGAAATACAACTCAAGCCTTATGAAAATCTATTGATACAAGCGAGCTATCGTTATTTGCTCAACAAGAATCTAGCGATCGAACCACATGTCCTCTATAGGTTCTCTACAGTGAACATGCCACAATTTGAAGTAGCAGCCATTGCTCATATCGGTCACGTAGTCTGGGCAGGGTTAAATTACCGACAAGAATATGGAATTGCAGCACTGGCTGGTTTCAAAATCCAAGAACAATGGGCTATAGGTTTCTCCTATGAATACGGCAACACAGAACTGGCAGGCTACTCTTCAGGAACTGCCGAGGTAAGTATTGGGTACAACCTAGGAGACAAAAAGAAGTCGCAAAAGCAAGCACAATCTTTCATACAGAATTTCAGAAGAACCAAAGCACAAGAAGACCGTGCTGCACAGCGACGACAGCAACTCGCTCAGCAACGAGCACAACAACAGCGTGAAGAAGAGGCTGTAGCCGTTACAACCCCTGCTCCTACGCCAGCCACAGAAGAACCTGTAGAAACGCCTGTACAGACCGAAGCAGAAGAGGCAACTCCTGCGGCAGAAATCGCTATAGTTAGTGAGACCATTGATCATTCTATCCCCTTAAAACATCGCACCAACACCGCGGGAGAATGGGAAATCGGAGCGACTTACACACAGGTTCGTGTAGACAGCTCAAAAATCTCAACCGTAAAATGGACAGACGCATTGACCGCTACACCAGCTACATCTGCCGAACTCCCTCCTAGTACAGTGAGAAAAGGCGGCCACTTCTTAGAATTACCAGCAGGTCACCACGTCGTAGCAGGTGAGTTCGATGACTTCCAGGCCGCAGAAGACTACAGTGATGAAATATTCGAAATGGGCTATCATGGCGCAATCGTAGGGTATGTCTCTAAGATGAAGCAATATGTAGTCGTGGTACACAAAGGAGCCACTATGAGACAAGCCGAAGAAGAGCAGAAAGTATGGAGTTCTAGACACAACCTAGATCACGTATATATCTTAAATGTATTGAACTAATCAGCTATGTTGAAGCAAACGATAATGAAACTCAAGCACCTTGTTATAATCGCCATCAGCCTGATCAGTTCTTCCGCTGTGGCTCAAGTTCCCTATATCAACAAAATCAGTCCTAACTCAGCAGCAGTAGGAGAAACTATCAATATCATTGGTAGTGATTTCCCTACTAGTAATGTGACCGTATTCTTTGGAGGCGTAGCAGCGACTACCGTAGACGCCAGTGCATCCCTACTCATCGCAACAGTGCCTTATGGTGCTACTTTTGAGCAAATCTCAGTAGTCAATACGCTCACTGGAGATATCGCCTACTCTAATCAAAAGTTCTTCAATACTTTTGAAGCAGCTGACTTAGGGACCGATGAAATCAATGACCATCTCAGTAGTCAAGTCACTAACAACACCAATGAATTCCAAACCCAAGACTTATGCACCTGTGACTTGGACAAAGATGGTGATTTGGACATTATCCTTTCGAATGTCGGTAGCAATAACATTACGGTATTCACCAATACGAGTACAGCACCAGGTAGTAGTAATGCATCCTTCGTAAAATCGTCCATCAGTAATACGCAAAAAGTCACCAATGTAATCTGTGGTGATCTCGATGGAGATGGCTATGCGGATCTAGTTGCTAACGAGTTAGGAGGATCAGGACTATTATATATCTATAGAAATACAACTGCAGCAGATGGCAGTGTGGACGCACCTGTTTTTGCCGCAAAGCAGACCGTACAAATCCCAAACCTCTCTAATGGAGACATTAGAAAACCAGGTAAAATAGCCATTGCAGATTTAGATTTAGATGGTCATCCAGAATTGGTCGCGTTGGCAGAAGATGACAACAGCGTATTCATCTATCAAAACAGCAGTACGCCAGGAACGATCACTCTTAATGCTACCCCAGTCATCTTGACAGCTTCGGAAAATTCAGGGACTGCTGGATTAGGAGGACTAGAAATAGCAGACATGAACAACGATGGTTTCCCCGAAATTATCACTTCCAATTTTACAGACAGGGGATTATATGTATTCGAAAACCATAGCAACCCAGGCAACTTTAGTTTTAACAGTCCTCAGTTCGTTGATTCAGGTGCTAGTATACGAACGATCAAAGTAGGTGACCTAGATCAAAATGGCTTTGCAGATATCGTCTTGAGTAACTCGGATGTCAGTATTCACCTCGTCGAAATTATTGCTAACACTTCTACGACTGTGGGATCCACGCCTACTTTTGCCAACTCTTTTGAAATCCAAGACATCCAACGAAGCTGGGGTTTAGATCTAGGAGACATAGACGGAGATGGTGATCTGGATATCGTCTTTGCATCCGTAGGTACTAACAACTTTTACGTGCTAACCAATGACAACCCTACCAGTATCGCTGCAGCCAGCTATAGCGTGAGCAATGTACCGCTCACCAACAATAGTAGAAATATAAAAATTGCAGACCTAGACAATGATGGTAGACCCGATTTCGTCTTTACTAACAATTCTACAGCAGCTGCTCAAGGTGCCATGGGTATCAAGTATAACGAAGTTTGTTTTGATCCTGAAATCACCGTAGATGGGAGCACTAAACTCTGTACAGGTGAAACCGTAGACCTGATCGCTCCAGAAACAGGTTTATCCTATATCTGGAAGAAAAACGGTACAATCATCGCTGCGACTAGCAGCACCCTTACTGTAACGGAATCAGATGCAGGCAACTACACAGTTGCCATAGCAGATGCCTGCTCTAATGATTCACCAGCTATCACAGTCCAGTCACTAAGTGCCAGCTATACGACCCCATCTTTCACCTTTAACACCAACACACCATGTGTAGGAGAAGACTTGAGTGTCAACATCATCTCAGATCCTAGCACATCTAACTTTAAACTCACTGGACCAAATAATTTTGAAGTAGAAGGTACTGACGTCACTGCGATCACTGTATCTTCAGTTGACATCAACAGTTCGGGTTCATACGTACTCACTACCACTTCTAGCAGTAGTGGTTGCGAGATTAATTCTGCACCTGTCACTTTAGAAGTTGTCGTACTCCCTACTGTCACCGTTAACAACGAAGAAGCGGACCAAATCTGCGATGGATCTAGTCTCACCCTTACCACAAGTACTTTTTCGGGGTACACCTACGACTGGAAATTAAATGGATCGAGCTTTACCCCCGCGCAAACGGATCCAGCTGGACTCACTATTACTGACGAAGGAGACTACAGTGTCACGATCTTGAAATCTGGATGTGCTGAAACGAGCGAAGAGCGAACCATCACCAAAAACACTCCACCTGTGGCTTCTTTCACTCCTTCAGCTACAACACTTTGCGAAGGAGCTGACATCAGCTATACAGCGACTTCTACTGGTGATACAGGATTGACTCTGGTCAATACTTGGGATTTCGGAGACGGCAGTACTGCTACTGGTAATACCGTTAGTCATGCACATGCATCGGCAGGTACTTACACCGTCAGCCTCACAACCAGCTATGCTGGTGTAACCAACTGTACCTATACACCAACTACCCAAGAGATTACAATCACAGCGACCCCTAGCGGTTCAGCATTAAATTTGATTCGGTCAGACAACTCAGACCCCGTCAACTATGAAAAATGTAAAGAGTCTAACCTGCTTCTCAGAGTACAAGACCCTTATACGAGTTACAATTGGAAAACAATAAGCGGGACAGACACTACCACTGTATCACAAACCTCTACTGCACAGATCAGTGGTGAGTCACGAACCACAGTTCTACTCAGAGATGACCTTCAATGCTCTTTCTATGCTAGTGAAGTACAAGTGAGTAACTACATCAATGGTGGTATTTCAATTTTACCAACAGGTAGCAACCAAATCGTGAGCGACCCGACTTTAGGACAGATTATTAATCTAGAAGAAGATCAATACACAATCAACCTGAGTACTGACGCGACCTCTCCCATGTGGACGCCTGAAGACATAATAGACAACCCTACCGCCATCGATGTATTGGTGACACCAAGCAGTGCCCGTGAGCAAGTTTTTTTATCAGGTATCGATCTACAAGACTGCCAAGCTACAGACAGTGTATTACTCATCACCCCAGGAGTGAGAGCAGACAAGAGCTTCACACCCAATGGTGACGGCATCAATGACTGCTGGCAAATATCTAACGTCAGCGGAACAGACTGTGAGATCACTATATTTGATGCTAAAGGCCGAAAAGTAAAGGACATTAGCTTCTCTCCCGACAACAGTTTCGATGATTGTGTATGGGATGGCAGAGCCAATGGACAGGAAATGCCTAACGGAACTTACTATTTTAGAATGTCCTGTTCAGACAGTGAAAATGAGAGTGGAGGAGCGATTTTTATGGCTCGATAAGTTAATTACGCAAATCACCTAGTTGGTACGCAAAAACCGTAAATTCATCGAAAACACACCTTCTATTTGTCATATTCTATATAAAAAAAGTACACAATGCTTACTTTAGCCTAGTGATAGTCTTACATTATACATATAATGGTGATTCTCTAGTAGAATTAGAACAAAACCGAGCTGGTTACTTTATGCCTTGCTCACGCATAAAAAGTATAACTTTTTTCAACTCCTATGAATAGCTATAGAAAGATAATCTTTATCCTTCCTTTTTTGTTAACTGCATTGTTGACCTCTTTCATGGTCTCTGCACAAGAGATCTGTGATGATGGAATCGACAATGACAATGACGGATTCATTGACTGTTACGATGGTCAGTGCTCTGGGGATGCACAGTGTCTCGAGTTTTATTTTGGAAACTCAGTCAAATGTAGTGATGCCGCTACGCAGAACCCTGCGTTCACGGTCAAGCTACAGTGGGCATCAGCAGACGAAACGGCATTTAACTCTGTCACCCCAGCCATAGGAGATATAGATGGTGATGGCACACCAGAGGTAGTCTCTACCAATCGTGAGCTCAATACGGTCACTATCCTAGATGGTGCTACAGGTGCCACTCAAGAAGGACCTCTCAATGTAGGTTTTGATATAGCCAAAACCGTAGCGATTGCCAACCTAAACGATGACGACTGTGGCGAAATATTTGTTCGAGGATTCAAGAACAAAAACATCAAAATGTACGACTGTGAGTTGAATCAAATATGGAGTAAGCAGACAAACACAGGAGACAAAGTCGGGATCATATCCCTTGCAGATTTCAACGGAGATGGAGTGGTTGAACTATTGCATGGTAATGAAATTAGAAATGCACATACAGGAGATGTAATCATAGCAGGTACGGGTAATTTCCGAACAGAAGTACCTCACGGTACGCTAGCTGTAGATATTTTACCTGATGCGGCCTGTGCCGCTTGTTCTGGTTTAGAGATTGTAACGGGAGGTAAAATCTATAGCGTAGACATCCCTGCACAAAGTGACCCTAACGTAACCGTAACGGGAACAAGAAATTTAGAGATGGACATCAATGACATCCTACCTTCGGATGGTCAATATGACATCAAATATGATAGCTGGAACTTCAATGCCGCTGCAGTAGCCGATTACAACCTAGATGGAAACATCGATGTACTCTTCAGTGGTGGACAATATGTAAGTGGTTCATTGGTCACGACGGCCTTTTTCTGGGATCCTACAAACAACAACACACTGACTTTCAATGTCCCGCAAAACCATAAAAATGCAACTGGACGTATCAACATCGCGGATATCGATGGAGACGGAAAACTCAACTGTACGTTCGTATCCAAACAAAGACTCTATGCGCTAGACGAAAACATGGATGAGCTATGGTACAAGGACATCAATGAAGGGTCATCTGGCTTTACCGGGTGTACCGTATTTGACTTTAACGATGACAAAGCCGCTGAAATCATCTACCGTGGGGAGAAGTACGTCCATATCATAGATGGTAAAACTGCGGTCTCATTGAAACAAATCAAATGTACCTCAAGAACCTTTGAAGAATATCCCGTCGTGGCGGATGTAGATGGTGATGGCGCGAGTGAAATATGTGTAGCCTGTTCTACCGATGACAACACGCCTTTCTCTCCATACTCAAATGGTAAATGGAGTCAAATCAGAGTCTTCGAAGCAGATGGCGGTGAAAACTGGCAACCCTCTAGAGCTGTATGGAATCAGCATGGTTACTTTAACGTCAACGTCAATGATGATTTGACTATCCCTGCAATACAACAAGACCCAACCAAAGTGTTTTCTAGTAATGTATGTACCTCTGGCCCCAACCGTCCTCTCAATGGATTCTTGAACCAAGCGCCTTACCTCAACGAAGATGGCTGCCCATCCTATGTAACGCCAGACATCGATATCGTGAGTATTACCAATATCGGTATGGCGGCATGTCCCGACGTATCGTTCAGTGTCACCGTCAACATCCAAAATTCTGGGGATGTAGTCCTTTCTGGTATTCTACCAATCACCTTCTACGATGGTTCTCCGCTAGAAGATGGATCTACCAAACTAAACACCGTTACTACCTCTATGTCAGGCTTCAATGTCGGTAGTAGCATGGCTATCACTGCTGAAGTTATCGGTGGTGGTGGAGATTTTGATCTCTATGTATCCGTCAACGACGATGGAACCCAAAACCCAGCCGTCACGAACTTCATTAGACCCATCCCTGAGTGTAATGATGACAACAATATAGAATTCTCCGCAGTTACTTCTGAGGCTTTTGATCTGGAACATGAGATTGTCAGTCATAACGAACTATGTAACCCTGCCCTACCAGACAATGGTGATGCCAGAGTATATTATTTTGGTACAATCAACGAAACAATCGAAGAGGTATGGGACGAAGATTTTGATGATCTAACAGCAGGTGTAGAAGTAGACAATGGTGCAACCGCATGGTCATTTACGACAACCCCTTCAGGCGCAGATGACCTTAAAGTATCCTTCACAGGAGCTACCAACGAACTATTCTTTGCAGATACTGATGGTGAGGCGGTTTGGAAATCAGAATCCATTGATATTTCGGCTCATCAGTCAGTACGTGTATCTGTAGACCTACGCTCTAGCCCTAAAACGGACAACAGTAATGACTACCTCCGACTCTACTATTCGCTTGATGGTGGGTCAGAAATCGGATTTACTAACGGTATACATTCAGGAAACTTCGGATCAATCACTGCTACTGCATCAGAAGTGGGTAATACGTTACAAATTATCGCTAGAGTTAATACTACAGAAGATGATGAATTCTACTATCTAGATAATATTTTGGTAGAAGGTGTAACTGACGCGCAAACGGGTGAAATCACTGCTGGGTTTGATTTTCACTGGTTTCAAAACAACAACTATTCAGATACAATCTACACAGGTAACAGAATCGCAACACTCGAAGACGGTACCTATCAAGTCATCGCGAGTTCACAAAGCAACTCCTGTCAGTCAGCACCAGAAGAAATCATCATCGATAGAATCGAGGACAGACCTGTCGTAGGTATAGACAAGACTCAAGACCTCACCAACTGTTCTTCACCTGATGGGGTATTGACAGCCTACGTCATTGACGGAACAGACCACATCACTGCAGGCTATGATTTCAAATGGTACATTGGTAATGATCTAACCACAGTACAAAGTACAGGAGCAGTAGCTTCTAACCTACAAGCACGTACCTATACAGTAGTAGTAACCGACAACCTATCGGGTTGTGAAGAAACCTTGTCAGAAGATGTGAGTACTTCTATCACTAGACCTACCGTCTCTGAAGTAAGCACTGTTGACGTAACAGACTGTACGGATACCTCATCAGGAGTCATTACTGTCACTGCGGGTGCAGACGAATCGGATTTCACCTTTAACTGGTATAATGGCACAGGTATCAAAGCCAGTCCTGACTGGAGTGAAACTGGTACCAATAATGGGCATATCTATAGTGGATTAGAACCAGGGTTCTACACAGTAGAGGCTGAAGTGAACGCTACAGGCTGTATTTCGGATTTTATCACGCTCGAAGTTGAGGATCTCTCTGCTTCTCCTGTCGTAAGTGTCGATACTCGTGACAACCAGTCCTGTAGTGACAATGGTAGTGGCAGTGCAACCTCAACCGTCGTAGGAGGTGTCAGTTCAGACTATCTATTCACTTATTATAGCGGTTCTAGCGTCATCGCAGCGAACAAAATCACCACCGTATCAGGAGGAAATGGACAAAGTGCTCTCCTACTAAGTGCCGGTCAATATTTGGTAACAGCCAAAGAAATATCAACAGGTTGTACGGGAAGACAACAATTCACTATCGTAGATAACATTACCAACCCTACAAGCCCTAGTAATCCATTAGATCATATTGTCATTGAGCATGCTACCTCATGTAATGGTACTTCTGTGGCTTCTGGTTCTATAGATGCCTCTGGTCTGGCACTAGACGTTGTAGACACCGATGAGTATGAAGTAGTAGAGAATGGTAGCTTTGAAGTTCCTGACACGAGATTAGCCAGCAATGCACCTTATGTAGTCGCTGGAGGACCTATTGGTTCTAACAGATGGTTCTATATCGATCAAAGTAACACCGATGGATGGAGCACCTACAATGACCATGCGGGAGAAACCTATAGCAACGTAATCGAAATCCACCCAGCGGGATTCGAAGGCAAGCAACCGTATGAAGGATATCAGTGGGCAGAACTCAATGCTCACTACCCTAGTACGCTGTACTTTGACGTGGTAACCAAGCCTGGTATTCGTATGAAATGGGGCTTTGCTCACAGATCACGTGTAAATGGTACCGACTGTATTGCACTCAAAATAGACGATATTTCTGAAGGGGAAAATGGACTAGTCATTAGTAACCAATGTTCTGAACTCAACAACTCTGGACTAAACGGTTGGGCATATTATGAAGGAGATTATGTAATCCCTGCGGGACAAACTGCTACTCGTTTTGCATTTGAAGCTGTTTCTTCAGAAAACGGAAGTAACGTAGTAGGTAATCTACTTGATGGGATCGTGTTCGAAGTAGCTCAATACTACTATCAACTCTATGAAGGTAGCAACACCAGCGACCCAAGCAAATTAGTAGCAGAAAACACTACCGCTGTATTTGATGATCTACCAGCTGGCACATATACCATTTCTATAGTCAACAACATCACGGGTTGTCCTACCGATGACATCACTGTAGTAGTCCAAGAAGCCGATCAGCAGCCAGTGGTTATCAGACAACTTAAGACCTCTGATGATTTCTGTGTGAACGGAAATGGCTCACAAAGAGTCGCTTCATCTACTAACACCACTTTGGGAGAACCCGCAGCTGGTTATGAGTACAATATCTACACTGGTACTAATACAGGGGCTACACCATACGATGGCCCTTATATTGACGCTGATGGAGATTATACTTTCACAGGATTAGAAAATGGCACTTACACCGTAGAAGTTATCAACCTTGATAACCTGTGTTCAAGTACTACACCTGTCACAATTACTGACAATTCGGACTCTCCTAGTTATGCAGGCCCGATCATTTCACCCAATACTACATGTAGTGGCACGCCTAATGGTTTTGTGTCTATCAACGTATTTGGCGATTCGAAAACCGAATATACTTGGACATGGTTTGACGCCAGTGGAACCCCTATTGATGACAAAGAAGACTTGGACGGAAATGTTCATAGTACTGCCAACAATCTTATTGATTATCCAGCAGGAGACTATTCTGTAATAGCCGTACATACACTGACAGGCTGTAGCCCTGGTTCACTTAGTGTAACCATTCCTAACCAACCTGCATCACCGCAAATCAAGCTCGAAGAAGTTGCCTCAAATACTGGCTGTACGATAGCCAATGGTTCATTGACTGCTAGTAGATATGTAGCAGCAACAGACACCTATACTACAGATGACACGACTTTTGAATGGTTCATCGGTACCGATGACTCAGGCACTGCTCTCACAGCAGGTGACGATGCAGGCAACGGGTCTATTGTAGCTTTCTCAGGCACAAACAATCAAACTATCACAGGACTCAATGCTCCTGTATCAAACGCAACTTATACCGTTCGTATAACAGATGATGGCGGTTGTGTCAATACCGCAACCATTACCTTAACGAATAACCCTACGGATCCTACGATAGACGAAACCACTGCTAACGTGACAAACTTGTCAGTTTGTGAAGGCAGTGCCAATTTCGCAGATGGAGAGATTGAGTTAGTGACGGTGAGCGATGCGGTTAGTTCTGCCCCTGCTGATTTCGTTTATACTTGGTATTTCGGTTCTTCGGTAGATGCAACTAAACTCATCTCTAACGGTGATGACATAGCGACCTTGAAAGGCAACAGCCCTGCAGCTGCTCAAGTGATCTCAGGTGCTACTACCCATCACATCACAGGGCTAGATGACGGCTTTTACACCGTGATAGCTAGTAGAACTGCTACAGGTTGTGCGTCTGATCCAGTCACGATAGAGGTAGAAGCTACCCCTATCACATTCAATGCAACATTGGATGCAGCCAACACTTTAACGAACAGTGTCTGTGACATCACAGTCAACACCACGTCAGCACATGACGGTAAAATCACGATTGACCCTACTTCACTCCCTACGGGCACAGCAATAAGTGACTACACATGGGAATGGTTCTCAGGGACGGATGCCACTGCGGGACAAGAAATTGCCACAGTACTCACATCAGCTACCGAATCAGACAATGTACTAGAAGACATCCCAGGTGGGGACTATGCGGTACGTGTCACAAATACTACCACAGGTTGTGTAGCAGTCGAGACTTATAGCATAGCAGACGATGTGACATCTGTTAATATAGATAACTCCGTTGGGGGAGATGTTACCTCTACTCCTCTTACAGTCTGCGAGGGTGCTGCGACGTATCCAAATGGGGCAATAGAATTGAACAACATCGAAGTAGACGGTTCACCAGCCGCATCTGGAGATGTATCCTTTACTTGGTTCTATGGTTCTAATGTGGATGACACCAAAGAAATCGAAGATGGTGATGACATCTTTGTCACCAAAGGTTTGACTAATACGGCTTCTGTAACAGTCACAGGCGCTACAACGGAGCATATCCAAAATCTCAACAACGGTATTTACACGGTCGTAATGACTGATTTAGCCTCTGGCTGTGTGTCTGATCCTATTTCCGTCACCATCAACAACAACCCTCCGGCTGCTTATACAGCTACAGAGGATGCAACCCCAGGTGCTACGATCAACAACTCCGTCTGTAATCTCGCAGAAACTATCTCTGGTAAATACAATGGTCAGATTACCATCACGCTGGACAATGGTGATCCTTTCACAAACTATACACTAGAGTGGTTCTCTGGATTGAATGACAATACTGGTCAAGAAATCGCTACCACTGTACCTGGAGCTGACGCGACTGTCAAAGGCGTACTAAGCAATATCCCTGGTGGGGACTACACTGTCAGAATCACAAATACGGTAACAGGATGTTCTAACCTACAGTCCTTCGAAATCACCGATGAAGAAACTACAGTTGAAGTCAACAATGATGTAGCCGCTGATGTTACCAAAACACACCTCACTGTTTGTGAAGGTGGTACTGGATATCCTAACGGTGCTATCGAATTGAACAACATCACTGTAGCGGGTGCCGCTGCTACCACGAACCTCGAGTACACTTGGTACTATGGCTCCTCAGTTGATGCAGCTAAAGTAATCACAGATGGTACTAGCATTTTTGCACAAAAAGGTATCACAGGCATAACGGCGGTTAATGTTGCTGGAGCAATTACTGAGAATATCCAAAACCTAAACAACGGTATATATACCGTAGTGGTATTGGATCAAAACTCAGGATGTGAAGCGGATCCTATTTCCGTCACCATCAACAACAACCCTCCGGCGGCTTATACTGCGACAGAGGATGCAACCCCAGGTGCTACGATCAACAACTCCGTCTGTAATCTCGCAGAAACTATCTCTGGTAAATACAATGGTCAGATTACCATCACGCTTGACAATGGTGATCCTTTCACTGATTACACCTTCGAATGGTTCACTGGACTAAACGATAACACAGGGCAAGAAATCGCTACTACTGTACCTGGAGCTGATGCGACTGTCAAAGGCGTGCTAAGCGAAATCCCTGGTGGGGACTACACTGTCAGAATCACAAATACGGTAACAGGTTGTTCTAACCTACAGTCCTTCGAAATCACCGATGAAGAAACTACAGTTGAAGTCAACAATGATGTAGCCGCTGATGTTACCAAAACACACCTCACTGTTTGTGAAGGTGGTACTGGATATCCTAACGGTGCTATCGAATTGAACAACATCACTGTAGCGGGTGCCGCTGCTACCACGAACCTCGAGTACACTTGGTACTATGGCTCCTCAGTTGATGCAGCTAAAGTAATCACAGATGGTACTAGCATTTTTGCACAAAAAGGTATCACAGGCATAACGGCGGTTAATGTTGCTGGAGCAATTACTGAGAATATCCAAAACCTAAACAACGGTAT